>NZ_BSDI01000072.1 GCF_027923225.1 Phytohabitans aurantiacus | reverse complement strand
ACCCAGGTGATCTACACCGGGGCGGCCGCCGTCACCTGTAGTGACACCCGTGGCCCTGACCACAGTGGACGATCAGACGTTCTGAATAGCGCTCGAGGTGTACAAGTCGCTCGACAAGTTGGACAGCCCGAATTTCTTCCTCTGGATTGACGTCGCCACGCAGGGCGACGTCCCGTTGCGCGTGCGCCAACTGCGGGGCAGCTTGGAACGGTGGCTCGCCGGGTTGGACCCGGACGACCACACCATCGCGGGCAAGCGTCGCGACGACCTTCCCAGCTTCATCCACGAGGATGCAGGCTGGAAGATCGACTTCCGTGCCATCCCCAGGTCGCCGGAGGCCCGCGGCAGGAAGGGTGCACGACCGCTTGGCATCTTCGGAGGTGGCGGGGGCCGAGTGCAGGACGACGAGGCGATCCGGGGCGCGTTGGTCGACAAGGGCTCAGCCTACGGCTCGCTCGATGCGCCGTTCGTCATCGCAGTCGCCTCGGGCAGCGTGACTCTAGGCGACTACGACGTGCTCAACGCCCTATACGGCACGGCGGTCGTCGAGGCGCATATCCTCGCCGACGGCACGGAGTCGACCGCCATAGCCGAGAAGCCCGACGGCTACTGGTACCGCGGCAGCCGCTGGGATCATCGTGGTGTCTCGGGCGTCCTCGTGGTCAAGAACCTCCACCCCGCATTGGTCGGCAACCAGCGGCACACGATTTGGGAGCACCCTAAGCCAGTGCACGCCGTTGATGCGTTCCCCATGTGGCGACGTGCTGTCGTCGGCGCCGACGGGGACATGACGTTCGTCGAGCCCGAGCGCTCGCCGGCTGATTGGCTTGGCCTGGGCAACCCGTGGCCCGTGGGCGAGCCCTTCCCGAAGGAGTGAGCGCTCACCGGCGGCAGGCGACTTGAGGAATAGGCATTCGTCGGAGAACCAAGGCCTTCGCGTACACGTCGATCTTGGCGCTGTGGAACGTGCCCCGATCGGCTACTTCAACGCGGCACCGATTTCGCCCTGGGCGGTAGCAGCGTCGCCTTCGGGATAGCGGATATTGGCATCGGTGTCGTGGGGCTATTGGGAGCGTCAACCTCGGCAGCGCGACCAGCGTAGGGATTGGGCTTGCCATTGTCGTAGTCGGCGTCGTACGGCTGCGCGGCACGAGCACGATCACCGGCGTGCGAAGACAGCTGAACGCCTTGGTCCGTAACCCCCAAGAGCCTGGTTGCCTGATGCCGAGGACCATCGCGGGGTGTGACCGTCCACAGTGGCACTCGTCACGTGTCGTCGTCGCTGTGGCCGGGCGGCTGAAGGACGGCAACGCCACCAAACCCATCCGGCAGGACGAGCCGGTTGCGTGCGGTGTGCACGTGGTCGAAGCCGAGGGCTGCGACGTGTTCGGTGGTGAACACCTGATGCTCGTTGAGCAGTTCCAGCAGCCACCGGTCGCGGGGCATGAGCCGGCGTAGCTCGCGGGCTACGTCGATGCCGCCCTGGGGTGGGCGGCGAGCGTCCAGGCTGGCCCGACTGGCGCGCCCGCAAGGACGCCCAGAAAGTTGATCGACACCGCGTGACGGTGGCGTTTCAGACCCATCCGCAGGTGGCCGTCACCGGCACCGTCGCGGGCGGTGGCGCCTCGGCGGTTCTGCTGGAGCGCTCGCGCGAGGCCAGTCTTTTGGTCCTGGGCAGCCGCGGCCGCTCATGCGATGGTCGAGGCGGGCCGCGACGCGCAGCTGGTCGTGGTTGGCTCCCGCGGCCCGGGGGCGGCTTCCGCGGGCTGCTGCTCGGCTCGATCAGCCAGCAGCTGCTGCACACGCACACTGCCGGGTCGCCGTCGTTCGTGAGCGTCCCGCCTGACCCGCCTGGGCACGGCGATAACAGAGAGCTCGCGTCACCTGGACTGGTCGAAGCGGTGTCGGTGAGGTTGGTTGCTGCGAACCCGGTCACCGGCGGGCGCGGGCGTACCGCGCCGGATGTTGCTCGACCGGATGATCGACGGCCCGGCGGGCAGGAGCTCGCGCGGCTGGTCGTCGCCGGCCAGCCCTTCACCGTCGTGTTCGTGGTCGTCGGTCATCATTGTCCTCGAACCCTTGATACGGGTCCGACGAGATCAACGTCGCGTGAGCGGTCGGTATGCACCGGACGGCCGCCGAGATTCAACCGACCGGGGGAACCAAGTCGGCTCAGCCGTGGGTCGTCGATGGCGTTCGTCTTGCTGGGCCTGCTCCCCTGGGCGGCGACCGAGCTCAGCCCCAATTCCGGCATGCCGGCCGCTGCGGGGTACCGGCGCAGGTCGATCCGCCTTTCAGCCCACACGATCCCACTCGGAGAACGTGCTGCCGCCCGGCGGTTACGGCTCCTCGGCTGTTACGGCACCATCGCCCAGCACGAGTTTGACACCGTGATGCTCGACCTCGTGAAGGCAGACGACCTGGACGGCTACGACTGACTTAACCGGTAGATCGAGATGTACTGGACGGCCGACGGAGACCGTGAAAGGTCGGCGTAGCGGCCGATCGTCCTGGTCCTTCAGTTCTACGGTCAACTTCGCGCCGACGGCGTCCTTCTCGGCGTCGTGGATTCCAACGACGGCGGTCAGCCTTGTGCTGCCGGCTATTGGCCACGTGACGGGCACGTGGCTGGTGGCTCCGAAGTCGCTGCACGACATCCGGACACTGTGGATGTAGGTGGTTCCGGACAGCTGGGCATTGAAGGAATCGAGGACGCCTGGCCCGTTGGACGTCGGGTCGATGTCTGCCAGATACGTCGAGACAGGACGGCGATCGGTTGATCGGGACGGTTGAGTTGCCGGGGTGCTCGGTGACGGCTTGGCCGGCTCCGTTGAACCGGCGGTGCCTGTGATGGTTGGCGCAGGTGCGCTAGGGCTGTCGGAGGCGCTGGGCTGTGTCGAGCTTTCGGACTCGGGCAGCGCGATGATCGCCACGATCAGAGCACCTACGGTAGCGAGGGTCCCGACGACGGTCAGAAACCTCATCCACGGATCGCTGAGCATCCTGCCGGGCGAGTTGGATCCGCGCAACGTGGCCACCTTGACGGCGATCGCTTTGGGCTTGTTGAGGGCTGATCCTCTCACGCCATCGACGGGCTTGGCCCGCGTGTCGCGCGTTCTGTCCATGATTCGTCAGAGATCAAACGGACCGGCACGCCAGCCGGGCGTGGCGTCGTTCCTCACCATCCCGCGCTGATCGACCCGCTGGCCGAGGCGGCGCAGCGGGCGCTGCGCGCCCCGTCGGTGTTCAACACCCAGCCGTGGCGGTGGCGGATCGGGCCGCGCGGGCTGGAGCTGCGGGCGGATCGGGTACGCCAGTTGACGGTGACCGACCCGGACGGGCGGCTGCTGATCCTCAGCTGCGGCGCCGCGCTGCGCCACGCCCGCATCGCCCTGGCTGCGGCCGGCTACCGCACCGACGTGGCGCGGCTTCCCGAGCCGGCCGACCCGGACCTGCTCGCCCGCATCGAGATCACCGGCCGGCAGCCGATCGCCCCCAACGACGTCGTCCTCAACGAGGCGATCCCGCGGCGGCGCACCGACCGGCGCGCGTTCGGCGACATCCCCGTCTCGATACGGACACTGGACCGGTTGCGGGCCGCGGTCAAGGCGCAGGGCTACTTCCTGCACGTGGTCCGCCCGGACCAGATGCCGATGCTCGCCATCGAGACCGGGCAGGCGGCCGACGCGCAGGTGGCCGATCCGGCCTGCCGCGAGGAGTTGGCCCGATTGGACGCACCGGTCGCCAGGTGCCGGCGACGGCGTACCTGCCTCGACGGCGGTGCGGCAGGTGCCCCGCCGGGTGGCGGTGCGGGACTTCGCACTCGGCGCGGAGCCGGGATTGGAGGCCGGGCCAGGCCGGGACCACGGCGCGGCGTACACGATGCTGCGCCCGCCGGGGTAGGCCGCGCACTCGGCATCCGGTTCGGCTCAGGGGGTACCTCCCCGATCGACCGCCGGCAGTCGGCCGCACCTCGCACGATCCGGTAGGCGCGCAGTGCCCGGCCTGAGTTCCAGTCCGCTAGGCGACACCTGGTCACGCCACGGGGCCAGAGCTGGCATCCTGCCGGCGTGGCCAAGAGACGGCTGGTCGTTGTCGTGTTCGTCGCCGCGGCGGTGATCGCGGTGCCCCTCGCGATCCTCGCCCGGACCGCCGCCAACTACAAGCCGCCAGAAAGCGTCGACCCGCCGACCCTGGCGGACTGGATGCAGGCGTGGGGGACTGTCGCCGCCGTCGTCGCCGGCCTGCTCGCCGCGGTGTTCACCGCTGGTCTCCTGATTCACGAGATGCGCGAAGCCGACAGGGCACGCAGAGATGCTTCCAGGGAGCGCGCCGACGCCGAGCGCGACCGCAGGGTCGCGCAGTACGACCGGGACCTCGCCAGGAAGGAACGCCACGACACCGAAAAGGCACAGGCTCGGGCCGTCATCGTCGACAACACTGAGATCTCCGCGGACAACGGGGAGATCCGCCGCGTCCGGGGACGGGTACACAACTTCAGCAGCGGACCGATACTGAGTCTCGAGGTGAGGCTCGTCGGCACCGGTATGCTCCGCGACCTCGACGTCCCTATGGGCGTGGTCGGGACGCTCGAGCCCGCGGGAGAGCGGAGCCTCGACACGGCGGTCACAACCGCCGCACCGACCCGCGGGCTTGACGACCACGCCGTGAAGGACTTGGTCACAGTGGAGATTCGCTTTATGGACTCTGATGGGCGGCGTTGGATACGTCGGGGCAATGGACAGCCTGAGCGGGTGCGGGAGCTGTGAATCCCGGACGCGAAAATCCGGCAGCCGTCCCCGTCGCTCCGTGCGGTACTCTCCGGACACGATCCTCACCGGGTACGGGAGGCGTTCGCGTGACGGCACACCACAGCAGTTCGCCACCTGGTTAGCGCCGGACCCATGCGGTTTCATCGAGCGTCCGGTCCGCGGCTCCTGGAGCTCCAGGAGTTGATCTGCGCCGGTTTCAACCACAACACCTTGGTCGAGCTGCTCTTGGCGGTGGACAAGCGGTACTCCGACTTCGTTTCTGTCAATCGCAACCATCGGGCGGTCGTCTTGGACGTGCTCGAGACGGCCAATAACGAGGGCTGGTTGCTGAATCTGCTGTACTCGGCGTACCAGCGGGTACCGGACGACCGCCTGGTCGAGCATCTTCGCGCCTTGGAAGCCGACGTCAGGGATCACCTGTCGGTGTCCGTCGCATACGTGCGGGGAGGCGCCGATTCAGTCGTCGCGCAGCTGCGCGACCGGCTGGCCGCGCTACCGGTCACCGCACAGTACTGGCCGGGCGGCCCCCCGTCGCCGGACGCGTTGGCATTCGGCGCGATCGACACCGCAGCCGTGGTGATCGTGGTCGTGACGCCGGAAAGCCTGCGCGACCAGGTATGCCGGTACGCGCTGGATCTCGCCAGCCCCGGCTCCGAGGTCATCGCGTTGCTGGCGCATCCCGCTGTCCAGGAGTCGCAGCTGCCCGTGGCGCTTCGGCGCATCCGTATCGACCGCGTTGGCGAGGGTTGGGCCGATCTGGAAAGGCACCTCGACTTCCTCGCCACTGCCGAGGGCTTGCTCGTGCGCTTGCGTCGCAGACGCGAGCAGTTGGTGAGAGGCGACGGCGAGGCGGACGCCGAGGGATCCGGCGACCAACCAGAAGTCCGTGACGTCGATCGCCGAATTGCGGTTCAACGCAAGCGGGTCGAGGACCCGGTGGGCGTCCGCATAGGCATGACTCGGGGGATCGAGCGCGGGCGAGAGCGGGAGCGGCGACCGCACCGCGAGGCAGAGGCAGCCGCGCCAGTTCGCACCTACGGTCGGCCCCCGAAGGAGCCGCCGAGCTTCCAGGATCGGGAAACCGAGCTGGAGGTGGCGATGATCTGGCTGCGTACGCCCGCGCATCGCCTGCTGGCGCTGACCGGCCGGGATGGTATCGGCAAGACAGGCTTCCTTTCGCGCCTCTGGAACCGGTTGTCGTCGGAAAAGCACCCGCCGAGGACCGATGGTCTGGTTTACCTCCCGGCGCACGGCTTCCTGCCGGTCACCGCCATCGCGGTACTGCGCGCTCTGGTCAAGGTGGCACCCGCGAACCTTGACGGTCGCCTGCGCCGGCTGCTCGCCCTGCCTATCCCACTGCTGGAGAAGGCCGACGAGGTGCTTCGTGCGTTGGACAATCGCGCCATCGTAGTCATGATCGACAATGCCGAGCACCTGCTGGACGATTCAGGCGCTCTCCGCGATCGAGAGATGCACGAGTTCGTTCTCCACGTCGCCCGTCAGGACGGGCACGGGACCAGATTTGTCCTCGTCAGCCAGCGCCCGCCCGAGGAGCTGCTGCGAGAGTTGCCGGAGCCTATTGCGATCGGAACGCCGCTCACCGGTCTGGACCGGAACGACACGCACCTGCTCCTGACCGCGCTGGACACCAGTCGTACGTTCGGATTCAAATACGTTTCGGAAGAGGAGAAGGACCGGCTGCACCAGCGGACGGGCGGAAACCCGCGGGCGGTCGAGCTGGTCTTCGCGTATCTGCGCCGAAACCCGCGACGCGATCTGAGCTGGCTGTTGGATGAGATGCATCGGTCGAAGGACCCGGACGTCGTCCGCTTCCTGTTCGACAAGGTCGTGCGGGACTTCGACCCGGACGAAGTGTGCGTCGCCCAAGCACTCGCTGCCTATGGCAGGCCGGTCGACGCGGCCGCGGTTGACGATCTCCTGCAACACTTCTACGCCGGCACGAGCGAGGTGATCCTCGAGACGCTTCGTGACAAGTGTTTCATCCGGCCCATGGATGAGGGCTACTATCTGCCCTTCTTCCCCGACGGAGAGTGGTTCCTGCAGCGCCTGGCACCTGGTGAGCCCGAGGATCGGCAGAGCCCGTGGCGGCAGATGAGCCGCATGGCGCTGCTTCACCTCGCGGCCGAACATTTCGCCGGGGCACACGTACCCGACGCGGCGGCGGAGGACGTCGATCAGCTTTACGCGCAGTTCAGCGAGATCGACCTGCGCATACGGGGCGGCGATCATGAGAAGGCGCTGCGGGCGATCGAGGCGCTCGACGACGCACACCTCAACCGGTGGGGGTACCGCGAAGCGATCATCCCGAGACTCGACGCGCTCGCCACCGGCTTGGCCGACGCGGGCTTCGACCTGCGGGTACGCCGGCTGTCCCGGTTGGCCGAAGCCTACCGACAACGTGAGCTGCCGGACCGCATGATCGCTTGCCTCAACGAGGCCCAGGCGCTGATCAAGCCGTACTCTCACCCGTACTACCACGTAGTGATCAACATCCAGCTTGGGGCCGGGTTGTTCGACCAAGGCAGGGTGTCGCAGGCGTCGGCGCACTACCGGCGGGCGCTCCGCTGGACACGGGGCCAGTTCGGCTACGCGCGTCAGCGCGCTTCGGCGCACAGCGGGCTCGCGACCTGCTACGGCAGGAACGGCCAGTTCTCTCGGGCACTGCGCCACGCCCATCGGGCGGCGCGCCTGCTACGGCGCGCCGGCGGCGAGGATGTCGACGGGGTAGGCCCTCGCCTCCGGCTGCATACGGCCTGGATCTTTAGCCAGCTCGGGCAGCACGGCCCCGCCTGGAGCGAGCTTTCGGCGGGTCTGCGGATCGCGTCGAACCAGAAGGAACGCATCCTTGAGGGGCAGCTTCTGGTCTTGAGAGCGCGTCTGTTGATCGCTGAGGGTGGTGCCGAGCCCGCGATGACGGCGGCAGGGGCCGCGGCGGAGATCGGTGTGTTGGCCAACAACGGGGAGCTGTGCCGGAGCGCCAACGAGATCCTGACGCTCGCCTGCCTCATCCGCGGCGACCTTGAGCAAGCGCGGGCGGCCGTGGACGTCCCTGGCCGGTCGAACGGCAATGTCCTTGGTCTGAGCCTGCGCGGGGTCGTCGCGTATCAAGAGGACGAACTGGCGGAAGCGCGTACTGCGTTCGAGACAGCGTGCGAAAAGGCCGAGTCGCTGTGTCGATCCGAGCCCCACGACTTCCTGCTGCTCGACGCATATGGGTTCGCCTCGGCGGGGCTTGCGATCGTCCAGCCTGAGCGCCGCGACGCGCTCCTGCGAGCCGCGGAAGCGGCGTTCACGCGGTCGCGTGCGCTCTCGTCCGGCGGCCATGGAGCGGTGCTGGCCATCTTGCAGTTGCTCAACCAGTTCACGAAGCACGCCGACACTGACGTCGTCGATCGGCTACGTATCGCGGCGAGCGGGGCCCCCTACCGGGCTCGGCAGTACTCAGCGGGCTAGGTAATACAAGGCGCCGCCAATGACCACGATGGCGACGAACGCGGCTACGACAGCTGGCCACCTGGGCGGCTTCTTGCCTCGGACGGGCTCACTCTGCGGGCCGAAGCTCCAGTTGAACACCTCAACCTCCGACTGTGATCGGTCCAGTACTGGCTGTGAGGTGGGCTTGCCTAGACGGTAGGAAACGCCGGGTCAGCACGTCTATGACGCACGTCAGGCGGCAGGATGCCGCCATCTCAGGACCGGCGCCGGCCAAGCGTGTCGTCCCGGAAAGGGCCATCTTCATGCGTGAGGATCGGCAGACGACCGTTCACTCCCGATCGGAGGGCATGACCGTCCCATGCGCGCCCGAGTGGCAGTCTTCGATGCGCTGCCGGTCTTTCGCTTGGGCGTCCTGACCTGCCTGAAGGACAACGGATTCGAGGCCGAGACCCCGGATGACGTCCTACGCTGGACCGAGGTCCAGGATCGGGCGGTCGCTCTGCTGAGTGTCTGCGAGCCACCCGACTGGGATCTGCTGGCAGACCTCTGCCACCGCCGCGTCGAGGTCGTCGTGATCGCGCTGCTGGACGAGCCCACCGTGCCGGCGTACCTGCGGGCGCTGTCGGCCGGCGCGGCAGCCGTGGTGCCACGTGCCGCGACTCCGAAGGCATTGCGTGATGCTGTCGAGGCCGTGCTCGACGGCACGGTCATACTGCCCGTCACCGTCTTGAGGGCGATGGCGTCACAACTTTCCGCCGCGTCGACGACCCCCACCGGCGACCCACCGACGCCGGCCGAGATCGACTGGCTGCGGCAGCTCGTCCAAGGCAGCACCGTCGCGCAGGTAGCCAAGCGGGCCGGCTACTCCGAGCGGATGATGTTCCGGTTGCTGCACGACATCTACGAGCGGCTGGGCACGAGCAACCGCACCGAAGCGCTGATCCGGGCACGCGACCGCGGCTGGATTTGACGCCCCCGTCAGCCGGCGGTGACGTGTTCGTGACCAACCAGCGCGTGCGGTGGAGCCAACAGGTCTACCTGCGACCCCGGTCACGCCGCTGACACCCTGCCGTGGCCGTCACGGCGTCGCGGGTGGCGATATCGTCCTCTTGTTGGGACCTTGGCCGAGCTGCCGGGCGCGCGTGCCCTGCCTGACCGCAGCGATGCTTTCCGGATCGATGAGCGTGGCAGGCAGGCTGTTGACAAGGTCCACCGGCGTGGACGCCAAAACGACCACTCCAGCATTCCTCGCCAGCCCGACCAGGTTTATGCGGAGCATGAGTGTCGACAATGGTCCGATTTGAGTGGTACTGAGGAAGGGCAGATGCCTGGCGAGGGCCCACCCACGACACACCGCTGGATACAATGATCAGTCGGACAAGTGGCTGGGATCTGAATGAGTGAGTTCACGAATCGCCGTGGTGTCAATCTGGTCGAATCGGCGTCGCTCCAACTCGGCTGGTTCTTCCGGCCGCAGGAGACGAGTGACCAAGGTATCGACGCCCACGTCGAGAAGGCCCTTGGCGAGGTGGGCACCGGGCGCCTGCTCGCCATCCAGATTAAGAGCGGCAGGAGCTATTTTAGCGAACCGACTGACGACGGATGGCTGTTCCGCTTCGACGCCAAGAAAGCAAAGCTTTGGCTCGGTCACGCTTTGCCAGTTCTCGTTGTGCTCGTTGACGTCGACGGCGGGGTTGTTTACTGGCAGCAAATTTCGGCCCGCACCGTTGTCTCGACGGGCAAGGGCTTCAAGGTCGTGGTGCCTCGAGGGCAGACGGTGGATGAAGCCGATCCTGAGTGGACGCACATTGCCAGCGGACTCGAATCGCGGGCTGTTGATCGATTCGACTTCGCCGTAACGGTGCTTCCACCGTCCGTCCGACAGACGCTCGACCGACCTGATGCCGAACGCCTGGACGCTGCGATCCTCGCACTCCACCTCGCGGAAGGACGGAGTAACCCACGTGGAACCACGGAGTCTCTCCTAGCGACTTCGCCCGGCTGGATCGAACGTGGCGCATCCTGGGCCTGGCGCGCGGTCGCCTCATATGCCGCCGAACACGACCTGACTGACCTTAGTGCTGTTGCCTTCGAGCGGGCCGCAGCAGCGACGCCGGGCAGCCGCGGCCAGCTTCTCGCAGCGGCTGCCCTGAACATCATGGAAAGCGATCGGTCCCGTGCGGCTGAGCTCCTTGCGCAGGCCGATGCCGCGGGCGGCGCACCCATCCTCGTCGCCGTCGTGAAAACCCTGCTTGGTCATCCGGAAGGCGACGCAGAACCTCGTCACATGAACCCACTGCTCCTTAGCGACAGCGAAGCAGTGCGGACGAGCGCAGTTGCGCAGGGCCTGCTTAGCGATCAGGCAGCCCGTGTCGGCGACATCGATGCGATGTGCAATCACGCGCGTCTTGCGCTTCAGACGGACCCAACGACCAGCCACGCGATGGTCGCCGTGGCAGAGGCCCTGATTAGACGGTCGGTCTCCTCCAAGCGCCATGTCGATGATCTACCTACCGCGATTGACCTCATTGAGCGTGCTCTGGACCAGCGACACGCGTGGGCGGGCCCTACCCTTCCTATCCTGTTCCCACTGATTCGAGCCTATGGACTTAGCGGCCAGTACGAGAAGATGTTGGAACGCTGCCTGCCTGCGCCGGTGGGAACGGCAACTCAAGATGAGGCAGATCATCCGCACATTCGTCGCAACGCCCTCTACGCGGCTAACTTCGCCGGCCGCACGGACATACTTGAGCAGCTAGCGGCAAACGTCGGCGATTCAGCCCAGGACCGCATCGCGAAGTTCAGGATCGGCGCCCTGCAACTGGAGTACGAGGACCAAGTAGCCCTGTGGGCGGAGGAACTGAGTCGAGCCGTCGACGACGCGGACTATGAGGCATCGGTCACCGCGGTCGTCGCGCTAGCGTCCCTCGGCCACGACGAACGGCCGCGTCTTGTGCCACTCGTCGAGAGAGGCATCGCTCCAGCCAGCTACCTGGACCTCGTCGAAGCGTTGATAGCAGCAAGGAGCGACCTTGACGCCGCGCTACCGACACTGCGAAGCCTGGCGCGACGCGATTCGGTCGCTGCGGAGTACCTCATCGGCAAACTCACCCGAGCCGACCGCCGCGCCGACGCGGCACGCGAGTGCCTGGCGCTGTACGAGCAGAACGGTAATCCCGATTATCTCATCACCCGGGCGCAGATCCTGTTGGAGGGCAAGCAATCTGGTGCAGAAGCGGCGGCTCGAGAGGCTGTCGATGCGACCTCTGGGTTCCCAACCGAGCGTGCCCGTTTGCTGACCTTCCTCGCCGCGCAAGCAGCAGGTCGAGATGACTGGGATGCTGCGGAGAAGCGGCTCACCGAGGTCCTCACTCTAAGAGCCAACCCGGCATCTGAAGAGGTTTGGCGTGTCGTCCTCGCCCAAGTGAACCAGGGCAGACTACGGCGCGCCGCCAACACAATCGCAGAGTACCGACCCACGGTGAACACTCGAGACGAGGCGAAGCTCTGGCTCCAAGCCAACTCGGTGATCCCCTGGGACGAGGCCAAGGCCTCAGAAGCCCTGTCGCTGGCCCGCCGCTTCAACGATCCAAGACTGTCTACGGCCCTGCTTGGGCACATCGTCTCAGGAACACGGGGCGTTCCGGAGGCCCCGGAAGCCGAGACCGCTTCCAGCGACGAGCCTGAGATCGACGCTGACCTCGAGGAACGACGCCGCATTGCTCAAGGCGCCGTACCCGCCGAGTTACATCAACAGGCGTTCGCCGCACTGCAGGACCTCGTTGACCAATTCGGAGACGCAACAGGGGTCACCGTCCTTCGGGGTGATCCGGACCAGCTCATCGCCGACATGACGAGCCAGATGCAAGAGGCAGCGACAGCCGCCGCCCACTTGAAGGATCTGATCACCGCCGCGCACGACGCGAGACTTCCGCGTGGTCTCCTGGCAACCATCCGAGGGCAAAGCTACGCAACGATGCTCGTGCAGCGAACCCTGGGCGCGCTTGTCTCCGGCGCCGCAGACGATAACGAACACGAACTCGACGTTCACACGGCCGCAGAGGCCATTGGGCAACCGGTAGTCGTTGAGCCTGCCACGCTCCTGGTACTCACCGGCCTGCCCTCACGCGTTCGCTTGGAAGGCCAATTCCCCACGCTTCTACTTCCAGCTCAGGCCATGCGAGACATCCACCGAGCAACCTTCGACATCCGCACGCTGGCCAGCAGCCCAGGCACCACAGGCTGGGACCAGAACCGTGGTTCATTGATCTTCTGGGAGCTGAGCGAGGCTGAGTTCACCAGACAACTTCGCCGCGCGCAAGCCATGGAAGACCTAGCACAAGACTTCACCGTTCGGACCACCAACAACCTCGACCTCTTCCCCGACCTCGGAGAAGATCCGAAGCATGCCTCCTGGCTCCAACCGATCCAGCTTGCCCACGACCAAGGTGTCGCCCTCTGGAGCGATGACCTCGGGCTACGGCGACTCGCCCGAGGGATGGGCGTCGCGTGCTTCGGCACACCCGCACTGATCGACGCCCTACGCGACCATGCGCTACAGACTGCATCGAGCAAGGAAGCCCTGGACACCATCCTCGACCGGACGGCCGCCGACAACCGCGACCTAGCCCTCGACCTGGTCGTGGACGTTGCCCTGCACATCGACGATCTCCTCTGGATCGCCGAGCGGGACGGGTGGCTGCCACATGCCGGCGGCCTAGTCCTCTCAAGAGCCTCCTGGTGGGCATGGCAGACCGCGCCAATCCAGGACCTGATGGCGCTCTACCAGAAGATCGCATTCAACAACCCCGATTCACTGCCGGATTGGCAACAAGCGGCCATGATTGGCGCGGCCCGGGCCTTTAAGCCGGCCGACACCGCAATCAAGGTCTTGGCCGCAGTCGCCCTATTGGGATTCGGAAATGAAACCAGCACGGACACTGCGGCCGCCGGGATACGCCGCGCGCGCCGCGTCGCAGAAGAACTGGGCCTACCCGACCCCGTCGGTCAACTCCCAGCGGCAGCAAGCACCCTCGTCCGGTATCGCCACACGCCCGAAGATCCAGAGCAAATCGTCAGCGCCATACTCGCCCATCTCTAGGGCAAATTTCACCGAATGCTCCGTCGCTTGACGCCAACACAGAGAACCGACAACAGGTTCCTGGCAGGGTCGCCCGCCGCGCTGTTTTGACCTGGTGGCGTAGAACACGTAGCGGTTGAGGCTGAAAGAAGTAGTCGGGGCGGAGCGTGCGGAGGTCCCCGGCCCAGCCGTCGACGGTCGCGGCGGGCCACCCGTCACGGCCGGTCACGAACCCGCGCGGTGACCGGCCGCCGGGGCCCTCGCGCGCCACGGCTACCCCGGGGGCGCGACGGCGATTTCCGGTCCAGCCGTTCGACGACCCGGACGGGCTGCTAGCGGCAGCGTCCTGGCTGGTCGGGCACGACGGCGCACGGCTGCCGGCCGACCAGGCGACGCTGGCCAGGGCCTTCGCCGCAGCCGGGCGGGTCGGCTGGTGGTGGCCGCACACCCGGTTCGTCGTGGTCAGCGGGCCCCCGGTCGAGCTGCACATCGAGCTCGTCCGCAGCCCGGACACCGGCGGGCTGCCGTCCGGCGGCTACCGCCTGCACCGGGACGACGGGCCGGCGGTCCGCTGGGCCGACGGCTACGCCGTGCACTACCTGCACGGCACCGAGGTGCTGGCCGCGCTTGTCGAGGGCGGGGATGTCGCGGCCATCCACCGGCGCCCAACAGTGAGGTCCGCCGCGCCGCGATCGAGCGGATCGGCTGGGCCGCCTACATCGAACGGGCACGCTGGCGGCTGGTCGCCAGCGCGCCCGACCCCGGCAACCACCCGCACCGGCTGGAGCTCTACGAAGACCCGCGCCGGCGGCTAGGCGACGTGCGGGTACCGATCATGACCAATGGCGGCCCGGACCGGTCCGGCGCCCCGCGCCGCCATTCCGAGACCGTCCCGGCAGACATCGACGACCCGGTGGATTGGGCTACCCCGCGAGGAGATCTGCGAACGATGCGTGACCTCGTGCGACGAGCCGGTTGAGGGTTTCGCGTGCTGCCTTCTGCGTAGCGCGGTTTCCCGTTTGGAGGCCTTCAGTAAGGACTACCCGTAGATCGTCGTGTGAGCCGGTGACGAACCAGGGGTCGGTCGCGGCGTCGATGAGCAGCGCGACGCATGTGACCGCTTGGTCTGGGTGAGTGGTGCGGTAGGTGACGAGTTGGCCCGCAACGAGTTCGTCGGGGTCAACGATGCCGCCGGATTCGAGCAGAGCCTGCAGCTGGGGCAGTGCCCAGTCCAGGGGGAGTTTGCCTGAACCGAACCACCACCCGAACCCGGCAAGTTCTCCGAGGTCAGCGTCAGGGGTCGCTCGCAGCTGTTCGAACCGCCACTCCCACAGGGCTTGAAGGCGCTGGATGGCGCTCTGCGGCGGATCCTCGGAGTTGTGCAGGATGATGCCAAGGATTTCGATCAGCTTGCCGCGCAAGGCTACTGGCGCGTGCTCGACGAACGCCGCGAGCGGCGAATCGGTATCGAGGGTGACAATGCCCTGGCTGTAGAGGCCGGCGAGGTGGCGCACAAGGTGACTCGCGGTGCCATCGTCGTCACTATTGGACTCGGACTCGGTGGGCGTCGCAGCAGGTGCCTGTGACAGAGAGTTAATTTCATCCAGGTACCACGGGGCGAGTAGCTCGTAGGTGCGCAGGGTTGGCTGGTTGAACCGAAGAAAGGCCTCCCACGCTGCGGCTCCGAGCGATCCGGGCGAACGATCGAAGATCTTTTCTACATGGTCGCGTGCCCATTGTGGATCGCACACGGCGAGCGCGCCAATCCATTGGCCGTAGATCGTTCGGATGGCGGCGGTCGGCTCGATGGCCGGGTCGAGATGAGCCTCCAGGATCGTGCGGACCGGGGTGTCCAGCTGAGCTGGTTGGGCGGTGGCGCGGTGGTGGTGCCGCCATACCAGGTAGTGCATCAAAGCGATGAATGCGCAACCGCGGACGGTGTTGATTGCGGTGGTGGCGGGGTCGTTGCTCTCGTCGCTGTCCTGGTCCGGTTCGGGATCCTGCGTGAGCTGGGTTAGCAGGTCCAGAACGACGTTGGCGTCCGCGGGCGGGATCTGATCGCGGTCCAGTCCTTCAGCGAGAAGGTCGGCAAGTTGTTGGCGGCACCAGATCCAGCCCGGGTGGCGGTCACCGTCACCGGTCGGGGGACGTCCGGGCAGGAGCCGTGGTCCGTTGAGCACGGCCTGGCCGAAGGTGAAGACCGGCGCCCACGCGAACATGCCCGTTGCGCGCGGGTCACCATCCGTTTTCGTGTCGCTGACGGTACCGGCTGCGTCGGTTGCCGGACTTGCTGGCGCAGTCTTGAGGGCTTTGGTCAAGCCGGCGAGGAGCCCGTGTCCGTACGTTGGGTCGAGGTCGGCGAATCTAGGGGCGAGCGCGGCGAATTTCGCCGGATCCTGTTCGACGGCTACCTGAAGTTCTCGGCGTAGCCCTTCTGGGCTGGGAGCGTCCCAGGCTGGGCTTGGGTTCCAGGTGGCCAGCATCTCTAGCAGGTCGTCGTTTTTCATCGCCGAAAGCGCGGCGGCGTCCGTTGGTGCGGTGGGGCCGACGAACTGTAGTGTCTGGCCTCGGTCGCTCTCCGTCGGCGGTCCGAACCGTCCAACCAGGTCTTCGAACGTGGCTCGTTGGTTGGCGGGTAGGGCGGCGTCGAACCGGGCGAGTTGGCGCAGCCGCCACCGATCGGTGTACTCGGGCGCGACATCCCGCAGGGGGCCAGCTTGGACAAAGCCCACGATCTGTTCCTGCGCTGCGGCTGGCAAGGTGGGAAAGTGACTGCGGAGCAGCTGGCTGTACTCGCGGAACG
Organism: Phytohabitans aurantiacus; assembly: GCF_027923225.1. Classification (GTDB taxonomy): domain Bacteria; phylum Actinomycetota; class Actinomycetes; order Mycobacteriales; family Micromonosporaceae; genus Phytohabitans; species Phytohabitans aurantiacus. The sequence continues at coordinate 28,941 of NZ_BSDI01000072.1, read as the reverse complement.
TTTCGGCATCGTCGAACAGGGCGCGCGATGTCAATCGCGCCGAGATCAGGTCGGCGTCGGGCGCCTGCGCGAGCACGTATAGCGCTAACCGACGGAACAGCGCTGGTTCGTACCTGTCGAGCACCTTGAGTGCGGCGGCCGCTCCGTTCGCGATACTTACTTCAATGGCGGCGTCACGCAGCGCTGATACCAGCACGTCCGGGCCGGTACGGTGGTGGTCCGTTTCGATTGCCGGTCGCCAGATCGTTGAGCGGCTCAACGAACCGCCCGTAGCAATGGTAGCGGTGTCCATGCTCACCAGGCGGTCGGCCAGCAACCTCAGTCCGGGCTGGCCAAGGTGCGGAAAGGCACGGGGAATGAGGTCACGTGGCAGGTAGGTGCGGCTCCGGCGTGGACGGGTCTGCGTCGGCAACAGGCAGTCAAGCACTGTAAGGGCGGCGTCTACCTCGCCCGCCGCCCCTAGCGCAACGACCACCTGGCCTGCCTTGGCCGGAAGCCCCCACATCACTGGTTGCTTGAGGAAGGTCGCCAGCTGCGGCGCCAGTCTTGCCGCCGCCGCGGGCGGCAGCGCCAGGGCAGTTTCGGCCACGCTTTCACACGCTTCGGGATTGTTCGTCTCCAGTTGCAGGGCAATGTCGACGACGGCGTCGGCGAGCGACGGCACGGCGGCTATACGCACCAAGTACCGGCCAGCCGGCCACGCGGTGTAGGTGACCAGACCGTCCTGGCTGGGCTGAAGCGCCGGCGGGTCGGTGAAGTAGCCGGCTGACCGCAAGCGCGGGAACCAACCGATGCTGGCTCGTTCGAAGAATCGACGTAGCGCCACTACGCCGTGCGGCACCTGGCTGCGTAGCCGGCTCAGGTCGGCCTTAGTCGGCTCCTCGAGAGCGGCGAGCTCGTCCACCATGGGCAGTGCCGCCGTGTACGTCGCCTCGTACTGGCGCCCGATCCGAGTCAGCAGCGTCTCGAAGTCCCGCCACGCAGCCAGAAACTCCTCATCGACCGGACGTGGACGAAGCAGCGTGTCCCGGTGAGCCACAGGCGCCCAGAGCACCGACTTCCACAGGTCGCGCACCTCGTCCTCGGCGGTGAACCCCAATGCTGTACAGATCTCGTCGACGACCTTCTTCCACGACGGACGCCGCTGATCAGGCTTGCGCGGGAGAGCTTCCAGCGCCGCCATACGATCGGCGGGCACCATAGCCTCCAGCAGGTCTCGCAGCCCCGATTCGATCTCTCTCGCCAAATGCCCCACAACATGGGAGGCAGTCGCCAGCGGCGGTTCAGTCATCAGCAGCCGGCAGGCGTCCTCGTAAAGCGCGGCGACTGAACCACCCATAAGTGCCAGAAGCCGACGAATCTCCGCCTGCCGCCGATCAAGAGCCAGCAACCCGCCATTCACCGCTGAACCTCCGAGTCCGAGCAACACCCACCATCCTCTCGCTTCCCACGCACATCGCTGGACAGCCAGATGCGTGTCGCCGCCCTCTCGCACTGCTGCGCATCCGGTCCACCGGCAGCCATGTCTCGCCGATACTGGTGCTCACCCGCTTTGCGCATTTCGCGCACGCCGCCGTGTGCTGCGCAAGGCGGACGCGCAGGTGTACCGGATCAAAGTCGGGTCGATCGGTACCTGGGGGCGAAGGCGGTCTTGGTCAGCGGCGGTGCTGGCTCATTAGTCCTGTGGAGGGTCAAGCCGGGCAGCCGGGCGAGGAGTCTGCCATCAGCCCGCCTTCGGGTCCCCAGAGGCAGATCGCGGTCGCCCCGGCCGGCCCGGTCACTCGGAACGGCTGTCCGGCCAGGTCGGCGAGGTAAGTGCCTTTCCGCCGCGCGAGGTCCAGTCGATCTCGATCCGCCAGCGGATGTCGTTCTGCTCGGTGTTGCCGATGACGAGGATCGACTCGGACTCCTTCAGCGACACCCCGTATGGGAATTTGATCGGCCAGCGTTCCTGCGGCGGGACGAAGTCCACCCAGTCCTCGTCGAGCTCGTAGCTTCGGGCTGGTGGGCTGCGGTCCAGGTCGACGTTGACGTACCGGTAGATCTTGTCGCCGCCGCAGGCGGCCTTGGCCAGGGTGCCGGAGGCTGGGCGGCTCCGCGCGGCCACGACCGGGCGGATGTCGTGGATGACCACCTCGGCCTCGCCAACGCCCTGCAGGTCCAGTCGGACGAACTGCGTCCCGGCCCGCACCGCCCCGGCGCCGGTGGCCCAGCCGTCCCAGCCGGTCGGGTCGTTCCCTCCGACCGCGGGTGCCGGGATCTCGGCCGGCGGCTTGCCGATCAGCCAGCCGCCGGCGCACGGGTGCCCGCTCGCGGTGACCACAACGGTCAACGGCACCTCGCCCGCGGGCGAGGACGCGCCGCCGGACGGGGACGGTGCGCCGGATGATGCGGTGGCCGCGGGTGGCGACGTCGGCGCGGCCTGCGGCGGGGCGTCGGTGACGAACCGGTGCTCGATGACCGCGATGAGGACGCCGACGGCCAGCGCCGTCAGGAATCCGGCGGCCCATTTGACGATGGTCGACCGGTACCAGGGCGTCGGCCGCTCGGGCAAAGCAGCGGGTAACGGTGTGCGGCGGGTGCGTCGCGCGGCCATCAGCAGTCCACCTCGCCGTGGCCGATGAGCCGCTGCAGCGGGTCCGTCGGTCCGATGAGGCCAGCCTTGACGACGCCGTCGTTCGGCAGGAACACCAGGGAGTTCGGCCCTTCGTCGACGAAGTACGCCCGGTAGTTCTCGCTCACCGGCGAAACGTACTCGCGCAGCCGGTTGCCGTATCCGGCCCCCAGTTCGGTCATCATGTCCCCTCCTCGCCAAGCTCGCGGCAGCCTATCGGTAACGACGCGATCACCCAGGGCCCATCGTGTCGATCAGCCCTCGGAGCTACACCCCTTCGCCGATGCCGATGCGTCGCTGGGTCTCCATCGCCCGCTCGGCGGCCGCGCTGGCCCCGTAGCGGCGCGGCATGTCTTCGGACGCCCAGCCCAGCAGCAGCATCAGGTCGCCGGTGTCCGCGCCGGCGAGCTTCCACTCGTGGGCGAAGCTGTGCCGCCACCGGTGCGCGTGCAGATCCGGCACCCCGGCGGCGGCGCCAATCCGCTTGAGCCGGATCTTGATGCCGTTCGGAGTTAAGGGTGCCGCGCCACGGTCAGCAAGCCACAGATTCGGCAACGCCGCGCCCCTGCGGTTGCCCCGCGCGCGCAGGTACCGCGACAGCGCCCGCGCGGTCTTCGGCCCGAACCGTACCCGCCGATCCTTGGCTCCCTTGCCGTGAAAGTGCACCGACTCGGTGTTCATGTCCACGTCGGCGACCAGCAGCATGCCCACCTCCGACAAGCGGGCGCCGGTGTTGGCGTACAACCGGATCAGAGCCTCGTCGCGCAGACTGACGAACCCCTTGCCCCGACACGCCTGCAGCACCTTCGCGGTGTCCGCCTCCCGCATCACCGGCACCAGCTTGGTCGGCGTCTTCGGCGGCCGCACCCGCTCCATCGGGTTGCGGTCGATGGCCTGCTCATCGTCCCGCAACCAGCGGAAGAACTGCTGCAGGCACTTGTACTTGTTCAACGCGGTCGACGCCGACCGGGTCTCGACCATCCACGCCTGGAACGCCTCGACGTGTGCCTTGGTGACCGCGCACGGGTCGTCGGCGCCGTCGTCGGCGTCCGGGTCCGGCGAATACTCCCCCAGATACCGTGCCAGCTGCGCGCCGGCGAGCAGATAGTTGTACCGGGTGGTCTCCGGGTAGTTCCCGGAACGCAGTGACCGATCCCAATCCCGCAGGAACCCGGCCCAGGTCCGGGACAGCCCTCCGGTGAGCTTCTGAAGATCCAATAACGCCATGGCAACCTGCCCGAGTTTTGTGGTCCAACAGCGGCGTGCTAGACCGGGCATTCATGCCAAGCAATAAAATGAGGGCTCCCGCAAGTCGCTGACCTGCGGAAACCCTCGCGCTGTCGGGACGGCCGGATTCGAACCGACGACCCCTTGTTACCAACCGCGACGATTCCGGGCTTATTATTGGTTGTCAAACTTCGGCATTGAGCTGCACATACACAGTTGATCGATGATCACCGTTTGTCACCGATTGTCGACCGTTGACAGGAGTTTTCGGGGGGTAAACGGGGGGCGTCCATCGGCGGAACCTGCGGTGTGGGTTCGAATCCCGCCTTGAGGTCGAGCCTCCATGCCGGCCCCCTCTGTCCCTTGGCCAGCCGAAGTCGCGATCCCGGGATCTGGCGAGCGCTGTCGCCTCGTCCGTAGGGGTTCGAACCCACACCGCCTCTCGTCCGTCCGCCGGTGAAATTTTGCGCTTCCACGAGTTCGTTCGCTTGCCACCCCGATTCTGCGGGCGCCCGAGGTTTCAACCCGAGGCGATGCATACCCGGGATCTGCCGCTGGTGTCCGCGGCGTACAGCCATGCAGACGAGCAGAGACGGGCATCTGGGCTACCGGCCAAGGCAGCGCCGCCAGCAGGCCGGAGCGAGCATGGTCCGCCTACGGCGAACGTGACATCGGCAGCACCGCCGTTGGTGTGACGTGGCTGCGTCTCGGTCCCCTACTGCGCCGGCGGACCAAGTCGTCAGCCCACGACTGATCTGCGACGCCGTCCGCCGTCGCGGCGTATCGGCGCCCAGAATCCGATCGCCCCGCGAGCACCGGCTCTCTGCCCGCCAAGCCGCCGCGTACCGCACACCGCGCTGGCCGTCACCCCGCCAGCCCACCGACCTAACAGTGGCGGCGGACGCGTGGGCGTCGCTGTTTACCTCCAGGCCGCTAGGTCCGCCGGGGACGTTCTGCCGCCGACAACCGATCGTGGACGGCCACCACGCCGCCGTCGCCCCGACACGACGCGCCTGAACGTTTTACGCGTTGTACGCTGGGTCGTGTGACCGACCGGGAGTACGGCTGGACGGAAGCCGGTAAGGCCAGCGCGGCACGACACGGCGTGTCCGAACGGGAGGCGATCGAGGCGCTGTTCTCCACCCAACGGATCGAAAACCACGTCGGGACGCTCCTGCTCGCGGTGGCCGGCCTGGCCGATTCGGCCCGGGTCATCGTGGTGTTGTGCGAGCGGATAGCCGCAGTCAACAGCTACGCCATCCTGGCCGTACGACCAGCCACCCCCGAAGAGGTCAAGCAGTGGATGGAGGGAACGCGATGACAGCGCACCGGGACCCCAGGACGATGAGCCGGGAAGAACTAGTCGCCTACTTCGACGGCGGAGGCGACATCTCAGAACTGCTACGCGACGCCGCCCTCGGTCCAGACCTCGGCCCGGCACCAAACCCCGAGAACGTGCCAATGATCGTAACCGGAGTACGACTCTCGTCAGCCGCCGTCCAACGACTGGACGAGCTAGCCGGCAACGACAAAGCCGGACGCTCAGGTCTAATCCGCCAGGCGATCGACGAATTCCTAGCAAGGCACACACCCGAAGCAGCCTGAACAGCCACAAATCCTTCCTCAGCGCTCGCACGAGCAGCGACCCGAAACGCACCGATCCCCCGAGCCGTAGCCTGTGACCCTGCGCAGAGCACTGTCGGCGGCAGATGCGGACGCGCCTGTATCGCGCCGCAGCTCGAGTTCAAGTTGTGGGCACCCAAAACCGCAACTTCTCGCCGCGTTGATCCTCGAAGATCCCGCCGTGGTCTCGATCACCTTGCGCGAGGCAATGTTGGTGACATCGCACATCACCAACGCCGATGCAATGCCCAGACCGTGTGCCACGGGCAACGCGGCGCGGAGCATGGCAGTCGCATGGCCACGGCGCCGCGCGGACGGCCGCACGTCGTATCCGATGTGACCGCCGAAATCGAGCAGCTGCGCGGTCAGCCGATGCCGGATCGCGAGGCGGCCCAGGTAGTCGTCATCCTGGAACCACCACAGCGTGGTCGACGGCACGTAGCCCTCAGGCCTGAGCGAATCCTCCAAGGCTTGCGCGCGTAACCAGCCGACGTACTCGGCGAAACCCTCGGGCGTCACCCAACAGCGCCCGAACTCGCGTAACTCTCTCCCGATCATGGTGTGATCAGCGAGGTCGCCCCGGCCTTCGCCGCGGAACTCGGCCATGGCAGCAAGGAACGATCGACGCACACGTTCAGTGGGAAGGCTCAACTGCGGCACATGACCTGAATACCGAATCGCTCCATGCTTCCGCATCCTCAATTCGGCATTTGAGGGCCTTCGGGAAGCGGCGTGACCGTGTTTGCGGTTGACGACCACGCCGCCCGAGCAAGATCGTATCGGTCGAGGTAGGAGCCTTGCCTACCACAACCCGACCCGCCCAGGGGCCAACTCGCGTTGGCCCGGACCGCACATGACTGTCCACACTCGACGGACCGAGCCGGTCTCCGGTAGGCGTCACCGTGAGCACGACCCGGCGCCGCGCTGACAATGTCTGCCCGCTGCCATCGACCATCCGACCGCCTTCATGCTCACCGTGACGCCGCGCACGAAGGCCGGCAGGCCCGGATTACATGCTCACCGTGAACGACGCCGGACGGCTTCCACCTCCTCATCCCACGCGCCGTCCAACATGAGTGCGGCAAGATTTGGTCGATCACGCAGACCCGGTAGAAACCGACCACGACCGACAACCGCCGCGACACCGTCGACGGCTGGTAGCAGCGGACATCCTCCAACCAGCGCACGTACCGTTCGATGTCCGCGCGAACCGCTGCGAGCGGGTCGAGCTCCATCGCGGTACACCAGCGCAGGAAGACCCGAAGGTCGGACTCGGTGTGGATCCGGGTCTGGCCGCGGTAGCGGCCCAGGTACGCAGCCGACGCCACCTGCAGAACAAGCTCACTGCGACGTGTGACACCGGAAGTAGCGGAAGAAGTAGCCATGCATCACGGTGCGTCACCCTCAGCGATGAACGCCAGCAGCGGCTCCGGACGCCAGCGGCGCACAGTGAGCGAGTTAACGCATACGCTGGTTCGCTACGTATTGTCCCGAGGCGGCCAGTAGCCGTCACGGAACGCCTGCCACCTCTCCGTCGGGATGACAGTGACGGCTGTGCCCAGGTGTACGACCGTGCTGCCCCGCTCGCCCGTACACCTTGGGCACAGGTGCTCCACATGGTGGGGGTAGATCTGCGGCGGATTCTGGATCTCGCCTGTCGCGTTGGCGATCTTCTTCGCCTCGATGAGGATTCGCTGGTTGACCGCCTCACTCAGTTCTGTGGCGCGGGCAAGACCATCGGCCCGCAGCGCCTTATAGCGCCCAACGACGGATGCCACAGCCTCCGGCGACCGGTCGACGTCATCGCCGGAGCGCGGGTGCCGGAACATCGTGGCCTCACCGCAGTTCATGCACTGGTTGAGGGCGATGGCGTGCACAACTCGATTCCGATGCTCTGTCACTTCTGCCACCTGCGCGATCCAGCTCACGAGCGCAGCACTAGCCAATGCAGCCTCGTGTCCGAGCTCCTTCGCGAGTCTCTCGGCCGCCTTGCCGGTGGTCGTGCCGGCCATAGGCTCACGCACAGTGCCCGGCCAGTTAGCGTAAGCGAGGATCCTTCGCACGTCGCCGACGACCTCGCCCAGCATGGAGTCGGCAAGGGTCAGCTGTCCGACGAGCTCATTGGCGCTGGGATCCGTCACCGGTCCATTCTCAGCACGGTGACCGAACGACACCACGGCAATTCGACCTTGAGGGCGTTCTGCCACACCCGCACCGACATTGACCTGCGGATGGCGGCACAACCTATCAGATGAGGATGCCAAGATCACTCGGTCGGGCATCGACACATCGACAAACGCTGCGCGAGACCGAGGGCGAACGATTAAGGCGTAACGCGGACAAACACCGGCGACCGAGCAGGATTTCAGTCGAGCAGCGATCCATCGGACCGCATGATCTCGTCCTGGCGCAGTGGAGCCAACGCCGACCAGCCGCCGTCATCGACGGCCACGAACATACGAATCCGGCCGTCACCGTCGTCCACCGCCGAACTCACCACGCTGTAGCGCTTGCCGTCCTCCGCGACAACCTGACGCGACTCGCTGTCATCGAGCATCAGCCGCCACTGCGCATAGTCCAGGCGCCGCCACTCGGCCAAACGATGCTCCGCCAGCCGCGACGCCACCTGCCGGTTCAACCCCACGCCTACCAGCATGCCCTGTCGCAGGTGCCGCCCGACACAACCCAGTGCGAGCGACAGCGCCCACCGCTCGACCAGCGGCAAATGAGTGCACTTTGGTTGTGCGGTAACGCTTGCTGGTCACCGCACGAAGCTGCCGACTCACTGCGATCGCTGGTCGAACCCGAACGGCATCGGACCGGTTGTTGTGTCCACCACCCACGGGTACGGGTAGTGGGCATGGCACACGGTGCAGCGTGCCACCAGCGGCCCGAGATCTGGGTTGGTCATGACGCTGTAATGCTCGGACTTCACCGCTGCCATCGGGAAGCCGTTCGCGGTGCTCTCGATATGGGACCACGGCGTCGGGCACGAACACGGTTCATCGTGTGCGAACCGCGCGCCGGTGCGACCGTTAGTGGTGTTCTTGAGCAGCCGTTGCAGGCTTCGCCGCAAGCCACGCCGGCGCCACCAACCCACAGGTCACACCCCTTCGCTCCACGTCCCTTGATCTTACGATCATGACGTAGGCGCACGACCACCCCTGCGGAGCCGGTACTACCGGGCGCTGTCCGCGGCAGAAGAGTGGACGCGAAAGCTCCGTACGCCGCCAGGTCTCACGAACCGAACCACACCAGGTGGGATCATCCACGCGTGGTAGACGTAACCTTCGACGTAGCGCCCGGAACCGACCAGACCCACATCAAGCTGCAGACCGACACGTGGGAGTTGAACATCCGAGGCCTACTTCGCGACTTCGTCAGTCTGGCACAGATCCGAGACGCCGACTGGGACGCACGCCGCTCCTTAGCGATCGGGACGTGCGCCGGCGTTCCGGTGTACTGGGCATCGAGCGAAAACAACGTCGCCATCCTCGTCGGCCAGGACGACGAAACATGGGACATCGCCGTCACCGTCCCCTTCTCCTCAGTAGACGACATCGCAACCCAGGCCAGAGACATGATCAAACACCACTGAAGAAGCGCGCGGGTCGCGGCATGTTAGGGCGTATCTGACGGATCATGGGGACTTGTTATCAACCGTAACCGCTTCAGGCTTGTCATTGGTTGTCGAATCATGGCACTGAGCAGCGCAAACGGGGTTCCTTGCTAGTCACGTCTTGTCACTGATTGTCGCCCGTAGGCAGGGGTTTTCGGGGGTAAACGGGGGGCGCCAATGGAGCGACGCCTTCGCCTTCGCGGGATCCACCGTTCGGGCGTTCAATCCCATCGATTCCCGCCGGCGGTCGACCTCTCCCCGCCGGTGACGGACAAGGACAGCCCACCACCAAGAGAAACCCGACGTGCACCGACTCATGAACGCACCGATGCGTGGGGGTTCGTGTCGGCGGCCAGATCGATACCGTACCCCCACACGGACGGGCGACCGACGTACAAATCACCATTGCCGTCGCCGGCGTCGTAGAGCCAGCGCCAGTCGTCCTCGTCTTGCTCGTCGGGGTCGAAGTCCTCGTCCTCATCCACGTCGCCCCGTAGTGGGCGGGTAGCTCCCGCTCCGACATCGACGTGCCATCCAGCCGCCGAATCGCCTCGGCGGTGTCGATGCCCGCGACACACGGAAGGCCGGTGCCCTCCATATAGAACTCGGTCAGCGTGACCCGCAGCGATAGCGCGGTGGCAACGGATTCGGCCTCAGGCCGGGTCAGGCGGGCGTCCGCCGGTCGACCGGAGAATAGATCGGACTCGGATCCGGCGAGACTGAGCCGCCCCGGCGACCACCCCGCCATCATCGCCAGCCAGGGGTCGGCACCAGCGGCCGCCAGGACGCGAGCGTTGTCATGCCGCCCCTCGTAGACCGCCACCCACAGGGCCGACCGCCCATCGACGAGCAAGTCGAGCGTGCGCGCAGCGCCGGCCATCGCCTCGACAACGTCGGGTGAGGCGAACCCGACCGCGGAATGCAGCATGGTCTGGTAGCCGCCGCCCAACAGCTCGCACGGATCGGACCCGGCGGCCAGCTGCTCCCTGACCTGCGCCACATCACCGCCGCCCCACAGCCGCACTCCGTCCCAGTCACCCATAACGCGTTCCTCCTCGTCCGTCCACTGACGACGGGGAGAGTAGACATGCGGACGAGCGGCGGGTCGGCTCCTGCGACCACTCGCCGCCGCAGGCTATTCCCAGGCGTTCCCGACACCGGGCTGGCACGGCTGCTGCTGGCGGCCGAGGCCCCAGCTGCGTCAGCGTCCTGACAGATCACCGACAAGCGAGGTTGCCAACCTGCGCAACCATGGCTGGAGAGGTCAGACTGTCGGTCGGCCGGCGGCATCGTCGGTGCCGGAAGCGACGATATGGAGGGAGTCGCCCCGTGGTGGCAGAGTGGTTGGCCTCCCTAGCGACAGCGGGCGCGTCGGCCTTGGTTGGCGCGGCCGCAAACGATGCCTGGCTTCAGGCACGAGCGGGCTTAGTCGCGCTTTTCACGAGGGCTGGGCGCCGGACGGACGTGATCGCCCGCTGGAGCGACGAGACCGCCACCGCTATCGAGGCCGCCTCGCCGGCTGACCGCGACGCGGAACGGCAGAGGTTGGCTATGGTGTGGGTTAACCGCCTCAAGGATCTGCTTGAGGAACATCCGGAGTTGCAAGCGGCGCTACGAGCGTGGGCCGACCAGATACGGCAGGACCTGCCTGCGGTCCAACAGACTTGGGTGCAGCACTTCGTCGCCAGCGATCATGCCAACCAGTACAACGCACCGCACGGAGCGATCACAGTACATCATCATGGCGCGATGAGGCCGGAGGGGCAGTGACTGCGGCGTCCGGCGAGAGCGGATTGACATCCGCATTCCTCGCCCAAGGTGACGCAGCACAATACAACGCGCCGAGCGGCACTATTGAGATTCACCACTACCAATCAACGACTCAGCGTCGACGCCCATGGATGACGCCGGCTCTGAGCAGACGGCCGATCGACCGTCCCGAACTCACCGCAGCCCTCTTAAATAAGCTGGCTGGCCGGCCGGGTGGCACTGTCGCCGTTACGACGGCTCTGCACGGCGCCGGCGGCTTTGGCAAGACAACGCTGGCCTCTTACGTCTGTTCTCGGTCCGAGGTCCGTGAGCTGTTCCCCGGAGGGCTTTTATGGATCACTATTGGCCAGGATCGGCACGGACCTGATCTGGCCAGCGCGATCAATGATCTGTGCGAGCATTTGACCGGTACGCGTCCCGGTTTCGTCGACCCCGAGCAGGCGGGCCACAATCTTGGTGCACTCCTGGAGGATGGACCACCGACGCTTCTAGTCATCGACGATGTGTGGGACGACAACCAGCTTCGGCCACTTTTGGTAGGCGGACGACAATGCATCCGGCTGATTACCACCCGCATACCTGGGCTCATTCCCGATGACGCCGACCTGGTTCACGTTGATCAGATGGAACAGCAAGAGTCCGAGGCCCTGCTGAGTGTGGGCCTTCCGGGCATCCCGTGGCGACAGCAACGGCAACTCCTGGAGATCACCGGACGTTGGCCCCTACTCCTGGCGCTTGCGAACGGCGCTCTCCGACGAGCCGTCCGCAACGGCACCGACGCCGGGTCGGCCGCTCAGGAACTCGTCGACCGGCTAGCCCACCAAGGCCCGACCGCGCTTGATGTTCGCGTCGTGCACGGTCGGGATCGTGCCGTCGAGGCCACCATGGCGGTAAGCCTGGCTTTATTGGATCCGCGGGACCGCGAACGCTACCTGGAACTGGCTATCTTTGCGGAGGACGTGGACATACCCCAAGGCACGCTTGCAATGCTGTGGCAGCAGACTGGACCACTGCCCGGCTCGGACATGACGCGCTTGATGGAGGACCTCGCTGACCTATCGCTACTTGCGGCGTACCAGCGGACAGAACAAACCATACGTCTGCATGACGTGCTTCGGCTGTACCTACGTCATCGGTGCGGTGCCGACAGGCTCGAGACGCTGAATCAGACTTTGCTCGACGCCGCCCAGCACATTCTGGAACCGGAGGAGCGACAGGTAAGTGACCCCTTGGTCAAATCCTGGTGGCGAATGCCCCCGGACCAGGACTACCTTTGGCAACACTTGTGCTACCACCTTGCGGAGGCTGGCGAAGTCGACCAACTGGCCATGCTGGTCGCGGATCTACGGTGGGCGGCGGAGAAGAGTCGACGTTATGACGTCGCTGCGGTTGAGGTTGACTTGGCGCGCGTCGATAGTGAGGTGGCACGCGAGCTGCGCAGCGCGCTGGCTCGTGAGGCACATGTCCTCGGCCGGCTGTCGCCGGCATACTCGCACGGGGATCTGATTATCAGCCGGTTGCAGGGCGGCCAGCACACCAGGAAGTTGGTTGAGCAATATCGAAAGGAATTCTCTGCGCAACAGCTGCGAATTGAGAATTATTGGCCGCTACCCGACCATCATGAGTCGCTGCGTCGCGTCTTTGTGGGCCACAGCACCGCGCTGGTCGGCTGCGCTATTTCCCCCGATGGCGGTAGCATCGCTACCTGCGGCCTGGACAACACGATCCGAGTGTGGAGTCGCAGTACCGGTCAACAGCGCTTCCAGTTGAGCGGACACACCGACGCGGTCACCGATTGTACGTTTTCGCCCGACGGCCTCATGATCTGTAGTGCGAGCCGCGACGGGACGATCCGGATCTGGGACGCAATCGCGAGAAAGCTTCGATTCACACTCACCGGCCACGTCGGGTCGGCGAACGCCTGCGTGTTCGGTCCAGATGGCACGTCCATCGTTAGCGTCGGGGACGACGGTTCGGCGAGACATTGGGAAGTCACGACGGGAAGACAGATAAGGGAACTCCAGATCGACGCCGAACCGGTACTGGCATGCGCGATCGGCCCCGACGAGGCCTGGATCGTCACGACGGGCGCCGACGGTCGGATGCGCAAGTGGGAGATCGCAACCAGCACATGGCTACAGACCGTGCGCGCACATCTTGGCCGCGCGACGACCTGTGTCGTCTCGCCCGACGGAGCAACAATCATTACCGGCGGACAGGACAACGTGGTGCGGGTCTGGGATGCGATCAACCTCCGCCTAACGTTCGAGTTCACCGGCCATACAGCACCGATCAACGAGTGCGCAGTATCGCCGGACGGAAGATGGCTGGCTAGCGTCAGCGATGACCAGACCGTACGGGTCTGGGATCTGCACAACCGTCGGCCACATAGTGTTCTCCAGGGGCACAGTTGGTGGGTGTCCAGTTGCTCCTTCAGCAGCGACGGAAGCCGAATTCTCTCCAGTAGCTGGGACCAGACGGCGCGACTCTGGAGGCTCGATAGCGAATCTCGGGATGGTACCTCCGACGCCCGCCGTGCCAGAACCACCTCCTGTTCCGCCACCGCAGACTCCGCGGCGTTCATCACCGGTGGACGTGACGGCACTGCCCGTGTCTGGTCGGTTTCCGAGCCCCAACGGAGCCGAGTGCTCGACGACGGACACGGCGGCGCGGTCCTTGCGTGTGACATCACTTCGGACGGACGCCTTGCTGTCACCGCAGGTTTAGATCATCGGGCCCGAATCTGGAATGTCGAATCTCGTTCACTGTTACACGTGCTCGAAGGCCACACGATGCCCATCGAAGGATGTTGCTTCGCACCCGACACCACGATGGTCGTCACTGCCTCACAGGACGGAACCGCGATAGTGTGGCGGCTGCCCCAAGCCGAGCAGGTTGCCGTGCTCGCCGGTCACAGCAACTGGGTCAGCTCCTGCTCGTTCTCTCGCAGCGGCGACCTAATCGCCACGACAAGCTGGGATCGCACGACGCGCTTATGGAAGCCGTCTGGTGAGCTCCTCGCCGTCCTAGACCAGCACGACTCTCCGGTATTGTGTTGTACGTTCTCGCCAGACGACAGGTACTTGGTGACCGGCGGCGACGATGGCACCGCCCGAGTGCAAGAGATTCGATCGACCACCATTAACACCCGGGTCGGCGTATTCTCTGGGCATGCGCGGGCTGTTACATGTTGTGCCGTATCGCCGGACCAACGCTGGTTAGTGACCGGGAGCAAGGATGCGACGCTTCGAGTGTGGAGCATGAGTTCAGGCATCAACGTTGCATCGATGCGGATCGCGTGCGAGGTCCAAGGGGTTTGCTGGTGCACATCAGATACCTTTTGCGCGGTCGGCGACAGTGGCCTACACGTGTTTCGGTACTTGCCGCCGCAGTGATGGCCGAGCGACTGGTGAATCCGCAGTCGAACCCGTTCACCGCCCCCAGGGCCAAGCCCCGCCCACGGCGGTACGGCCACCGCGACACGTCGCAACGGGCCGTCGAACAGCGGAAACCCGGCTTGGCGGAGCCGACCGTGTACCGTGCCAAAACCCTGCGCGGCAGGTCACGGGCGACGATGCGCCTGGTCACGCCGCTCGCCGATACTCGTTGATCAGACCACCCAGCACTCGTCTTCGATGGATCGACGTGTTCAGGTCGATCACCCGCTCTGGCTCGTTCAGCGGCGGACGCTGCGCGAGGCTCTGATGCGGACGGTGTTCGTTGAAATGCCGCACATAGTCGGTCAGCACCTGGTGGGCGTGGCGTTCGTTGTAGAGCAACACGTGGTCGGTGCACTCCTGCCGGACACTGCGCACGAACCGCTCCGCGAAGCAGTTCGCCCGCGGCGTACGCGGCGGCGTCTTGACCACCCGCACACCTTCACCAGCAACCACCGCATCGAACGCGCGCGTGAACTTCGCATCCCAACCCCGGACCAGAAACCGCAACAACGCGGTCCGCTCCCCCAGGTCGAAGACCAAGTTTCGGGCCTGCTGCACGCTCCACTCCCCCGTCGGATGCGCGGTAACGCCGACCAAGTGCACCCTGCGGGTCACCACCTCCATCACGAACAGCACATAGATTCGGCGAAGCACGATCGTGTCAAGATGGAAGAAGTCACAGGCCAACAATCCCTTCGCCCGGCACGCAAGAACCGCCGCCAACCCGTGTCAGCTCCCCGTCGCGCCGGACCCATACCCCGGTCAGCCAGGATCCGGCGGACCGTGCCGACACCAACCCGATACCCCAAGCCGACCAGTTCACCCCGAATCCTCCAGTACCCCCCATCCAGGGTTGTCCCGCGCCAGCCGTAGCACCAGATCCCGGACCTCCTGGCTGACCGGCGGACGGCCCGGCCGGCTCGGATACGTCCACCTCCACGCAACCAGCCGCCGGTACCAGCCCAGCAAAGTGCCCGGGGCGACCAGACGATAGGCACGCAACCACGTCGGCAACACCCGCGTCAGCGCGGAGATCACCGCCCGATCCGACCACTCCAACCGCGGCTTGCCAGCCTGACGGCGCAGCACCGCGACCTCATGACGAAGCACCAGCAACTCCGCCGTCTTCGCCGCATCACCACGCGTCAGCAAGACCAGCCAACCCAAGACCTGAACCAGCGCCAGGTACACCAGCCGGAACACCACCCCGGCATCATCCACCCAGACGGCAAACCGCAGCTCACCTACGGTGCGACGAGTTCTGGCACGGTACAGGCCTACCCGGCCACCGCTCCGCCGCGATGCGCCAACTGATCGCATCCCGATCCTGGCTACGGGCCTACGTCCTACCCGGCTACGCCCCCGAACTCAACCCCACCGAGAACGTCTGGTCAAACCTACGCCGCGGCCTGGCCAACCTCACCGCCGGCACCATCACCGACCTCGCCCGCACCGCCAAGAACCGCCTCAAACGCATGCAATACCGCCCCGGATTCGTCGACAACTTCCTCGCCGCCACAGGCCTCGCACCACCCTGACAACAACCTCACCACCGACAAATCCCAGACCCTGAATCATGAACCTCGGTAACGTGTCCGACCGAGTTTCACTCTGCCTACATGATTGTTCTGCGCCAAGAGCTGGTGTTGCCCTGATACGCGCCGCCGGAGGTTATTCACCGCCGGCGCGGCCCTGGCCGCCGCGGCGCGGCTCGACCGATGCAGGTTCCCGAGCTTTTGCACGGTACGGATTCCGCCGGAGGATGCCTGGATCACTTGACTGTCAGGTAGTGCTGTCACTACCTCGGATACGGGTAGTCGTGTCATTTCCCCTGCGCTCCGGCGCGGGCACGTTGGTGGATGTTCGTATTCCATTTCAGAAACACCATCTGGGGGATCGATGGCATCCTTGTCAATACGACGTCCGTTGCTGGGTTTGGCTTCGCTTTGCCTGGCGGCGGTGGTGGTCGTCGCGCAGCCGGTCGCGGCGCACGGCCACACGGATGATCCCGTCGCCGCGCTCGGCCGGGACGCGCGACCGCTGCACAGCCTGGAGCCGCACGGGGATCTGCGCGACCTGCGGCCGTTGGGCGGGATGGTCGGCGACGCCACCGTGGTGGGGCTCGGTGAGGCCACCCACAACTCCCGCGAGTTCTTCACCATGAAGCATCGGGTCTTCCGTTACCTGGTGGAGGAGAAGGGGTTCACCACGTTCGCATTGGAGACCGGCTGGAGCGGAGGCATCCGGCTGAACGAGTATGTGCTGTACGGGAAGGGCGACCCGGACCAGATCATGCGTGAGGAGTTCCAAGGCGCCTACCAGTTCTGGCGCACCACCGAGTACCGGGATCTCATCGCGTGGATGCGCGACTACAACGCCCGGTACGGTCCGCGGCTACAGTTCATGGGCAACGACCTCGGGTATGCCGGCCCGGAACTGTTCGATNGGGTCACCGGCTACGTCCGCGAACACCATCCCAGCCTGCTGCCGCAGTTTCAGGACGCGTACCGGGACGTGCGTCCCGCGACCGACGCCGGGACCTGGATGGCAACCTATCCCGGGCGGCCTTTGGCACAGCGGCAGGCTTCCGCGGCGAAGGCACAGCGGGCACTGGACGCGTTGGCGGCCGTGAGCCCAGGCACGACGCGTCACATGTGGACGGTCCAGCACGCGCGAGCCATCGCCCAAGTGGCGATCCTGTACGCGTTCGACCTGGACGATCCGGCGCAGGTGGCGCCCGCCATGCGCTACCGGGACCAGGTCATGGCCGACAACACAGCTTGGTGGCACGAGCAGACCGGTGCGAAGATTCTGCTCTCCGCCCACAACGCGCACGTGGGGTACGTGTCGGCCGATCCTGAACAGTATCCACGGATGCAAGGCGCCTTCCTGCGCGACCGGATGGGCGCCCGCTACATCAGCATCGGCTTCACGTTCGACAGCGGCTCCTTCAACGCACAGGACGAGAACGACGAGATGGGCACGTTCACGGTCGGCCCGGCGGCACCCGGCAGCAACGAGTACACATTGGACAAAGTGCCTCCGCGCGACTACCTGCTCGACATGCGCGGCCTCACCGCGCAGGCACGGGCCTGGCTGCGAGAGTCCCGGCCGACCCGCTCGATCGGAACAGGCTGGCCCGAGTCCGACAAACTGATCTCACTCGGGAAGACTTACGACATCCTGATCCACCTCCACCACATCCGGGCAGCGCGCCTGCTCGGCTGACCCGCCAACGATCGCTTTCACCGGGAACTGGCGCCAGCGGCTCATGACCCACTGACGACAGGTCGAGCAAACCCGGTGAGGGTTCGATCGTGCGCCGCTGATTGCATGGCCGCATCGGACTGGTGACACGCGTCGACTGATGGTTCTTCCGCACGCCGGTCCCCACCGGCCAACGCCCCCCGGCACCGACCGCGGCTACCTGCTGCGATGGGACCTGCGTGACGGCAGCCGACTGGCGAAGATCGCCGCCCACGACGGCTACGTCCGCGACGTCGCGATAAGCACCCACCCGCCACAGGCATTGCTCAGCATCGGCGGCCAAGACCACACACCGTGTCCTTTCATGACCTCGATGGCTGCGGTGCACCGACGCCGCAGCCGTATCCCCGGCACCTGGGCGGCCGTGGCTGGACCCAGCCTGGACGGACAACGCCGTGCGGTACCGGTCGACGAAGACGGCCGGAGGCGAGACCGCCAAACGCGCGGGTTACGGGCCGCCGGTCCAGGGCTCTCCAACGCCCGCGCGTACCGCTGCGCGCCCCGGCGGTAGGTCAAGGACGTCGATCAGGCTGGGGTCCTCGTCGACGGCGTGGTGCAGGTGTCCGACCTTGCCGGTACTGCCGTCGGCGTCGGAAGCGCCGATCAACTGCCAGATCCCACCGTCCGCGTCGTGACTGACCAGCAGGACAGGCTCGCGGCGTTCGAAGACCTCGACCGTCTGGACGCAGATGGTGCCCAGCAACCAGTGCCGCATCCACCATGCTCGTCGATCGTGCCGCATGAGGTGGTCGGTGACCCACCAGACGAACGGCAGATCCTCGTGGACGCGCGCCTGGTCCGCGGTCAGGTCCGGACCGCCCTGCGGGACCCGCTCAAACGGTTCGTCGGTGAGCGAGAACGCGTGGCCGTCCTCGTTCGCGAAGACAAGGGCGTGGAACGTGCCACCGCCGGGATTGCCGGCACCGATCCCGATAGACAACCGGGCGACGTGCGGACCCGAGCCAGTGGTCCAGCCAAACGCGTACGACGCCAGCTCGCCACGCGGCCCAACGAACTCGCCAAAGGCACGCCGGTCCTGGCCCGCAACACCGGCCGTCGCCACCTCGATGAGCGCACCCTCCAACACCTGGATAGCCACCCGGGCAAGCTACAGTAGCTGATCACGCTCCAGGGCCGACGGCCAGCCACCGTTTGCCGAGCACTATCGGGCGGCATGAGAGTAGGCCGTCAGATCTCCGTGGCGTGGGGGCGGCGAACCAAGACAAGCGTCATGGATCATGGCGTGATGCAGCACCCGATTCGCACCCGGATGAGGGTCGTACGCCAGATGCTGAACGAGTGGGACTTCATCGGTGTTGGGAAGTTCTACACCGGCGACGACGAGTACGACTGCCTGCTCGGGCCGTTGCTGGCGAGGTTCGCCTCCGGGGCGAACGTTGATGATGTCGTGGGCTTCCTACGTGAGGAGATCGAGGGCCACTTCGGTCTTGAGCTGACCGATACAGAGATCGCCACGTTCGCCGTCAGGACGGTGGCTTGGTGGCAAGACGAAGAATCGCGGTCGACGGCGTAAGCCGTTGCAGGGCCGGCGCCGCACACCCGGATCGCGACAGAAGAGGATGCTGGTCAGCCTTCTGTGCCGCTCGCTCATACCGCACATCATGGCGCTTGCTGAGACCTCGACGATTGGACCGACTGAGACGCAGTAGGCTACGCGCTGGGCCGGATCCTCGGACTGTTCCAGGACGCAGACCGTCTCCGCGTCAAGCACATCTTCTGGACAGACAACCAGTGCGGCAACGCCTCCTACCCTCGGGCCGGTTCGCCGCTAAGCCCGCCGACTCCGCCGACGCCAGATGAGTAGACCCGTGACGACGGCCCCGATGATGGCGAGAACCGTCCATTCACCGGCGAGGGTCGAATCGGGCAAAGGCGCCAGTGACGTCGAGTCGGGTTCGCGCTCGTCTTTCGCAGCCGTCGTATCCATGCCGCACAGAGTACCGCGATAGATCCACATTCGAGCTACCGCGACGGCCGTCACGGCTCAGGCCCGTGGCTCCCGCGACCTCACTCTCCGCGTCGTCCGTCGGTGCCGGATCGTCGTCACCGAGCAGAAACCGAACCGTGAACCCATCAAGCGCCACCACCAGATACGGACCGTCACGCCGAGCCGACGCCACCAACCCCGCTACCTGTTCCTCCACGGCCACCATTGTGCCGACGCCGATCCCAGATCCAACGCCGATCAGCGACCGCGAGGTGCGCACGTGCAGCAGGATCAACACACTGACATCGGCAGATCAGGTGCGCCACGAGGCGCCTTGTTGTATCCCCGGTGCAGCCGGGAGGAACTCGGAGGGAGGTTCCTGGGTCTGATGGCTTACCTGGATCCGAAAGGTGAAGGGGACCAGAGCATGCCAGGAAAGCGGTGGCCGTGCCCAGGCGTACGGGGTGCGGGGTGCCGCGGGACCCGCGGAATATGGTGAAAGCTGGATTGCTTGAAGCCCAATCTCCAGCAGATGCAAGCCGACATCCACCGGAAAGACGTCTGGACCGGTGCCGTGTCCTGCGTTGGTATCGCTGATTTGCCGACGCAACCTCCGGAGCACGGAGCGATGCCCAGTGAGGGCATTCAAGGAGATGAGTGGGCCACCTACGTTCCGCTCGACACGTACGACAAGGACGAACGTGGGATCGCCTACGGGACGCGAGTCCTATGGCGACGGAGGCCTGGTAGTAGTCGCAGGAGTCACGACCTGCCAAGGAGTCCGGGAGAGCCGGACACAGGGCGAAGCAGGCCAGGTGACCGGGCGTCACCACCCGG
Source organism: Phytohabitans aurantiacus (assembly GCF_027923225.1). Classification (GTDB taxonomy): domain Bacteria; phylum Actinomycetota; class Actinomycetes; order Mycobacteriales; family Micromonosporaceae; genus Phytohabitans; species Phytohabitans aurantiacus. Next base: position 8,596 of record NZ_BSDI01000072.1, on the reverse strand, counting down.
GAGGTAGGCGAAATGCCGAACGCCGAGCCGGACCGTGATGCCCCTGCGTAGGCCCGGTCGTTGACCGGTTCTACGTGATGGTCGCTGGAGAGCCCGTTGCTGGGACAACTGGCACGGCGGGTTCGGGCCGGGGGCCGCTGGAAAAGGACCCGCACGGGCACCTCGCCAGCGGCCTACCGGTGCCATGTGTTGACGCACAGGCGATGTGTCGAAGAGTGTTGGTCGCTATGGAAGTGGCGCTACCCGTGCGCTCGGACGCAAGTTCCTGGCCGGTGGACGGTTGTTGGTGGTTCCTACCCGGACACGGTCGGGTTCTGGTCGGGATGTGCACGTAACCGGCGGACCTCAGCGATGAGTTTGGGTACGTCGGTGCGGGCGTGTGCGATGAAGTCCAGGTCGGCGTCCAGTTGGGTGTGGGGACTGACCGGGTTGTCGGGCGCGTAGGTGAGGAAGAGTTCGTTGTCGCTGTCTTGGCGGGGGTTGAGATCGATACAGCTCGCGCCGCCGGTGCCCCACCGCGTCTCCAGCCGCGGCTCCCACGGCCCCGGTGTCGCCAGCATGGCACTTCGTCGGTCCCACCGGTCAGCGAGAACACCGGCAATCGGGCCAAGCAGCACCGAGGGTAAGAACTCCGCAGCTAGCGTCAGACCAGTCGCCACCAGCGAGCCCGTCAGCGCGAAGACATAGGCGGGAACCGCCACGATCAGCAGCCATGAGCCAAGCAGGCTGACCAGCCGAGCGAGCCACAGCAGGCGGAAGTCACGCAAACGCAGCGCTTCGATCACTCCACTCCTCCTCCAACTGTCTCCCCAGAATAGGTATCCCGATACCTATTCTGGGGAGACATGAGGGGAGGACGCCCGGTGGACAAACAGGAGCTAGGACGACGCCTGCGTGCACTGCGGGCAGCGAGCGGACGCACCGTGGCAGCGGTAGCCACCGAGGCCGGACTGTCTGTGCCCTACGTAGCGAACCTGGAGAACGGCCGCGGCAATCCGACCATGGACGCAGTGAACCGGATTGCTGGAGCCCTGGGTACGCGGGCAAGGGTCGAGTTCATGGACGACAACACAGTCGAGGCCGAGCCGGTTACCGTACCTCTGTCCTCCGCCGTCGTACGCGTGGGCCGCACCTCCCGTTTCCGCAGAGACTGCCTGCTCATCTCTGAAACGCTCGCCGAAGACCCGGTCACAACCGCGGCACGGCTCCTCGAACTACTTGCCCGCATCGCGCGGATCACCAACCACGACCTCAAGGAAGCGGACTACTTCCGGCTGCTAGACGCAGTTGTCCTGGTGGCCCTACATCCTGCCCCGGCCGAGGACGCATGACGTCTTCTGCGACGAGCAGTAGTGCGTCGTTCCTTAAATTGTGTATGTCGCTTGCAGCAGGCGGTAGATGGGCCACGGGTCGTCGCCTGCTGTTCGGTCTGTCCGTACCGGAAGCACGGGCGGCCGCCGTCAACCGGCAGCTGGGTACTCGGACCTGTCTGGCCGCTGAGCAGCCGCCGAGCTGGCAATGCCCGCACCAGGACCACTGGCGCGATCTAGACGAACAAGCGTGCGAGGCACAACTCTTAACCATCCTGGCTACCCACGGCTACGACACGTCGAACGAGCCGTCCGCACCTGGCCACACCCGATCAGCGGCCTGGTGAGGACGGCGTGGTCGTGTTTGCGGATGCCGACCACGCCGTCGGCAAGATCATATCGGCAAAGTCGGCGCCGGATCTCTTCGAGGACTGGGGAGCGCCCACCCACTGCTCAGGCTCGATCGCTACGCCTCCAAGCCCCTTACCGACACCGCCGCGAACCATGAAGCTCAACAACGTTGAGTGTTGTACGGCACCAAGACCACCAGGCCAAACACCGGACCCTCTACCAGGTCGTGCCGGGCGCGCAGCCGCAGTCGGTGACCACGGTCGTCCCCTGCTGCTCGCGGCAGGACTTCTCAGCGCTCAGCCCAGGTCTTCTCCCCGACCCGACCAAAGCCAGCACCGGGTAGGCCGCCGCCAGCCAACGATTAGTGCACGTGACCGGCTACGGCAGGGAGACCCTCTGCCGACGACCCGGACCGCCGCGGTACGCGCCCGCCTGCACCCAGCTCAGGCATCATCCTGTACGCCCAGCCACCACTGGCACCCGGCGAGCTGACCCTGGCACATATTTGTCGACACCGCCGGCAGGTTCCGCGGCGACCCGGCGACTGGCGGTGCGATCGGACGATCGAGGAATCCGCCGGCGGTGTGCTGCGATACGACCACCTCGACAGCGAACCAGCGCTGCAGAGCTGGCTCAACCGCCCGAAGCGCACATCAGGTCGGCTTCTACCCCACGCGGGCATCCACCGACCTGACCGCGATCCACCTTAGCGGGTGTCGATGCGCAGTACGCCGGCTCCCGCGTAGGCGTCCCAGAAGGCGTTGATGTCCGGGAAGGCGCCGAACCAGGATGATCCGGTGGCCCTACGGCAGTCGGGCCCGCCAGGGTAAGGAAGGGTAGCCGATGACTGAATGCCCACGGCGGTCCGAATTCCCCCAGACGGCCGGTACCACAGGCCACCGCTGTCGCCTCGACAGGCCCGCACACTCCATACCTCGGGCATCGCGAAAGTGCCCGACGCGGCCGAGAACAGCGGCCCGCAGTTCGCACCCTCGTTACTCCACATCGCGTTCATGCAGAGGCTCTGCCCGACCATGTTGGACAGTTGGGTGAACGTGGTGATGGCACCGTCGATCTCCACCGCCGTGGTGGGGTCAATGCCGTTGAACATCCATCCCTGGCTGAAGCTCTTCCAGTAGGTGCTGTCGATCCGGATGCGACCGACATCGATGAAAGGGTAATCATGCTGGCAGGCCACCGGGAAGTCCTGGGGGCAGGCCGTTTCCCGCATGGGGCCGATGTCCTGCTCGCCGTGACGCCAGCACTGCGACGCGACGCTGCAACTGGTGTGTACGGCCGTGCCCGCGCAGTGCCCGGCCGTGATGACCCACCGGCTCGTGCCGTCCGCGGATGTCGCGGTCGCCCCGAGCGAGCAGACGTTGACATCCGACGCGTCGCTTCGGTGCCGTAGGTTGATGCCGGCCCTGATAGGTCCACCGCAGTTCCAACGATCGATACAGGCGGTCGGCTCGGCTGCCGGAGCGGCCCGGCGCTGCCCGTACCTGACCACGCCGCCCGGCACCGGCATGGACCCCGGATCGTCGACCTCGACCACCACCGCGTTGCCCGGGACGTCCAGTCGGGCATCGGTGGCGGCCTGAGGGCCGAGCTTCGGATGCCGCCCGTACCGGATGGCGGTGAACTCCTCGACCAGGCGTCCCAGTGTGTGCCGCACCACCTGCGTATTCGCCCGCACCCCAGCGGCGGCCGCCGCGGTGGCGTACTCGGTGGCGGCCTGTGCGGTGGTCGCCTGAAGGTGCTGTGTGTCGGTAGCCAGGTCATACCAGGTCCCGCCGAACGTGTCCGCGTGCTCGCTGGACAGGCGCTCGACGAGTTCGGTCCGTCGACCTTGGCCGGCTGCCCGCTGCCGGATCTCGGCGACGGTGATGGTGGGGTTGGCTGCCCGATAGCCTTGTACCAGGTCCTCGAACTCGGGCATCGCCATGGTCGCCGCATCCAGCGGATGCGACCCCTTCTCCGGCGGCGCCGCGTCGGCACCGCCTGCGCCGGACAACACCGAGGTGGCCAACACCGCCACCATCGACGTCGCCACGGCCGCCGTTCTATGCCAGATTGTTCGCACAGTCTCCCCCTTCTGCCGCGATCAGGTACATAGAGCGTTCAGGTCCCGCTGTCCACATAGGCTGCGAGGCCCAAGGCGCAAAGGGTGCGCGGGTACGGTCGGCAGTTGACCCGACAGCCCGGTCGGCAGGTAGACCGACGGTCGTGGAACTTCGCCACGCGGCCGTAGGATCGATGGGTCATCGGTACATGGGGGTTGCTGATGGTGGAGATCCGCATTCTCGGCGAGGTGGTCCTCGACGGTCCACGCGGGCCGGTGGTGCCGCAGCGGGTCGGCGAGCGCCTGCTGCTCGCCGCTCTGGCGATCGAGGTGGGTCGCGTGGTTCCGGTCCAGCGGCTGCTTGATCTCATCGGTGAGAGCGGTGACATCGCCACCGGAACTCTGGTCGACTATGTCAGTGCAGTGCGTCGGGCGTTGACCGCGGCCGGTGGAAGCCGTGCGATGCTGCCGAACGCCCGCCGTAGCGGCGCGTACATCCTGGACGTCGATCCCGAGCACGTCGACTACCAGCGCCACCGCAAACTCGTCGCCGCCGCTCGCGCACATGCCGTCGCCGGGGAACACGCCGCGGCGGTCGAGGTCTACGAGCAGGCCCTCGCCCTGTGGACCGCGTCGCCCCTGGCCAACGTCCGCGGCGGTGGGGACGGACTGCGTCAACGGCTGCACGAGGAACGGCACACCACCGTCCACGAGCTACTCACTCAGCAGTTGCATGCCGGCGACCACCTTCGAACCCACACCACCGTGGCGCGGCTGCTGCACGAGGAGGTACCCACCGACCAGATGATCGTGCTGGGGTTGCACGCCCTGGCCCGGGCGGGCCGGCATGCCGATATTCCCGCCCTGCTGAGCCGTGCCGCCGAGCGTATGCACGCCATGGTCGGCGCCCGACCCGGCCAGCAGGTCCATCAGCTCGCTCAGCGGCTGCTCAGCGCGCCAGGCCAGTCACTGACGCTGCTGCCTACCGAGTCGGCTCCGCAATCGGGGCCGCGACGGGCGGCGCGGTTCACCTTGCCGGCCGACCCCATCGCGTTCACCGGACGCACCCAGGAGCTCGGCGCGATCACCGCCACCGTGACGAACGCGGCTCAGCGCGGTGGTGTGCTGGCCATCCACGCCATCGACGGCATGCCCGGCGTCGGCAAGAGCACGCTGGCCATACACGCGGCACACCAACTCACCGAACGATTCCCGGACCGGCAGGTGTTCGTCGACCTGCACGCCCACAGCTTCGACCAACCACCCACCGCCCCCACCGACGCCCTGGCCGATCTGCTCATCGCCGACGGCGTGGATCCCCGTCAACTGCCCGACAGCCTGGACGGGCGGGCCAGCATGTGGCGTGACCGCCTCGCGAACTCCCGCACCCTTATCCTCCTAGACAACGCCGCCAGTACCGCCCAGATCTCCCCGCTGGTGCCGGGCACCCCCGGCTGCCTGGTCCTGATCACCTCCCGGCGCCGCCTGGCCGACCTGACCGCGACCCACCTGTACCTGGACACACTGCCCGCGGACGACGCCATCACCATGTTTCTGCGCCTGGCGCCGCGTGCCAGCGGTCAGGTCGACGCGGTCAAGGCGGTGGTCGAGGTGTGCGGATACCTGCCGTTGGCGATCGCCATCACCGCCAGGCTCTACAGCCGACGACCTTCCTGGACCGTGCCGCAGCTGGTCGCGGAGATTCGGGGACGGCGGCTGACCGCTGCCGGTGAACACCACACCGTCAAAGCCGCGTTCGACCTGTCGTACCACCACCTGCCCGAATCCCGGCAACGCTTCTTCCGCCTGCTCGGCCTGCATCCGGGCGTCGACATCGACGGCTACGCCGCCGCCGCGCTCACCGGCGTCCCGTACGAGCAGGCGCTGCGAGAGCTGGACGACCTGTACAACGACCACCTGCTGGAGGAACCCTCCTACCGCCGCTACCGCATGCACGACCTGATCCGCGACTACAGCCACACACTGGCGACCACCCAGGACCCGCCCAAGGTCCGTGAACAGGCGATCAAACGGCTGCTGGACTACTACCACGACACCGCTGCCCGCGCCGACAAACGCCTCACCCGCTACACCCGTCCCGCCGCCGCACCGGCGACCGCATCGGCCGCCGCACCCGACCTCGACGACTGGGATGAGGCGGCGACCTGGCTACGCACCGAACGGCTCAACCTCCTGGCCTGCGTTCACCACACCACCACTCACCAATCGCACCCCCACACCGTCGGGCTCACCGCCGGCATCGCCGCCCTGCTCCACACCGACGGTCCCTGGAGTCTTGCCGCGGACCTGCATCACGCCGCCGCCACCGCCGCCCACGCACGCGGTGACCGGCACGCGCACGCCAACGCCCTGCACGACCTCGGGGTCTTGCGATGGCTGGTCGGGGACTATCCGTACGCCGATGGTCTGTTGGGCCGGGCCCAGAACCTGTATCAGGCTCTGGACGACCGGCTCGGCCAGGCCAACACCCTGTACGAACTGGGGATCGTGCGCCGGCTGACCGGAGACTATGCGGCGGCGAGGACCCTATTGAGACAGGCCCTGGACCTGTACCGAATTGTCGACGACCGGCTCGGGCAAGCCAACACCCTGCACGAACTGGGCGTCGCGTGTTGGCTGGTCGGGAAATATCCGTCGGCGGTGGACCTGTTGAGACGGGCCCTGAGCCTGTACCGCGCCCTCGACGACCGGGGCGGTCTCGCCAACACCCTGCACGAGCTGGGATTCGTGCGGCGGCTGACCTGCGACTATCAGGGCGCGACAGACCTGCTCGGGCAGGCCCGTGTCAACTATCAATCCCTTGACGACCGGCGTGGCCAGGCCAACACCCTCCGCGAGCTGGGGATCATACGAAGGCTGACCGGAGACTATCCGGGTGCGGCTGATCTGTTGGAGCAAGCCCTGAACACACACCGGACGATCGGCAACCGGCGAGGCGAAGCGATCACCATGCGGGAGCTCGGGATCCTGCGCAGGCTGACCGGAGACCTCGCTGGTGGAGCCGATCTGTCGGACCAAGCTCTGACCCTGTGCCGGGCTCTGGGAGACCGGCACGGTGAGGCACTCAGCCTGAGCGAGATGGGGCTACTACGGCACCTGGCCGGGGATCTGTCGGGCGCGAATGATCTGTTGGGGCAGGCCCGCGCCCTGTTCCGAACCATCGGCTCCCCACCCTGCGAGGCGAAGGTGTTGACCCGCCTGGGCGCGGTGCGGTACCTCACCGGCGACTACCACCACGCCCGGGATCTCCTCCAGCGGGCAGTCGCGATGCTCCGCGAGGCCGGCGCACTGGACGACGAGTCCGAAGCCCTCAACCACCTCGGCACCCTGCACCGACTCATCGAGCAGCCCGACCAGGCACGAGCACTACACCACCAAGCGCTCGCCATCGCGCGCGACATCCACCTGCCCGTCGAGGAGGCGCGCGCACTGGAAGGCCTCGGCTGAGGGCTGCCGATGCATCCGTGCGGTGACAGGCCGGGTAGGCCACGCGCATTGCTGCGCGTGGCCCCCCTCAGAGTGAAGTGGGCCGCCGGCGAGGTGCCCGTGGTTCGGGTCCTTTTCCGTCGGCCCCTTCCCGAACCGGACAGGCGAGCTTTCCCCGCATCCGGCTCTCCAGTGGTCATGTCCGGGTGATGGCTGTGGCCCGTCCAGCGTGGATGTCCTGGTGACATGCTTCGCAGACCACGAGGGTCTTACGTTTACGCATGGCCATCAGGCGTTTCCACGAAGGCCGCTCCGGCCGTCCTGGCTTGTCGAGATCGGCGAGTTTGCGGATGTGGTGGACTTGCAGCCCTATCCGCCCTTCGCATAGCTCGCACTGTCCGGCCAGGAGCCGATGGATCAGCTCGTTGCGTCGGACGGTGGCCATGATCGGCTTGTGGTCGGCGATGACGGCGGTGCGCTGTCGTTTGAGGGGGATCCCGTCGAAGCGGGCGACCAGCGGCTTTCTGCCTCGGTCTCGCTGCACGGTGACCTGGAAGCCAGCCCGGGGACCGTCGGGGGTGTCGATGCTCGCCTTGTACTTGCGGGCCATCTTCGTGACGGAGGACTTATGCTTCGCGGCCAGGGTCTTGAGCATCGAGGTCTCCATGACCCAGCGCAGCAACGCCAGGCGGAACACATCCTGGGCGAGGAGGTAGTACTGGACGAGCCCACGGTATTCCGACCCGTACTTCGCGACGATCGTGAAGTCATCATCATGCAGCAGCGGGCCCCGGAACGCGGGCTTTCCCTTGCTCATGTAGGCGGCGCACTTGCCCCGGATGACGTCTCGTGGCACGAACAGGCCGATCGCGGCGTTGACCGCCCGGCGACGCCGGGTGATCTTCGTATCGGCGTGTTGTGTCCTGATCTCGTAGCCGAGGAACCGCGCCGCCTGGCTGGTGGCGTGGGTGATCAACGTCTTGGACTCGGACAGTTCCAGCTTGAGGTCCTCACGCAGGAACGCCCGGATCTTCGACTTGATCTGTTCGGCTTCGCGCCGGGGACCGGCGAACCCGAGCAGGAAGTCATCGCAGTAGCGCACATATCGAAGCCGTCGATATCCCGGATCGTTCGGGTCCTGGCTCGGCAGGGTGCGGCGGTGACGCCGCAGCGCCCGCACCGCCTCCCGGTCACCGTGCCGTTTCGCCTTCGCGATCTGGTTCTCGACGCTTTGATACGCGGGGTGAGTACGGCGACGCCCGCCACGGTGGTACTCCGGAATCAGTTGCTGTTCAACGAACTGGTCGAACCGATCCAGATAGATGTTGGAAAGCTGGGGATTTAAGGATCTGTTTGTGATTTTTGTCGTGTTCGGGGGTGGGGGTCCACATAGGAGCGGTCGTCTTGGCATGATCCTTTCCGCCAA
>NZ_BSDI01000071.1 GCF_027923225.1 Phytohabitans aurantiacus | reverse complement strand
CGGCGGGCGGCGCGGGCGGCGCCGCGGGGGGCGCGGGCGGCGCCGCGGGGGGCGCGGGCGGCGCCGCGGGGGGCGCGGGCGGCGCCGCGGGGGGCGCGGCGCCGGGCGCGGGGCGTTAGGACATCTCCGCGTGGCCGAAGCGGGCCACGTAGTGCCAGACGCGCTTGAGCGCCTGCTGGTCGTAGCCGCCCGCGCGCGACGCGTCGCCGATGATCGCGGCGTCGAGCCATCCGCCCCGAGCCAGCGACACCCCCAGCTCGACGAACTCCGCGCCGCGATACTCGGGATGCCGGCGCAACTCATCCACATGCAGCCGGAAGCCACCGTGCCACTCGACCGGGCACCCGAGCGCCGCCGCCTCGGCCTCGACCGCCGTGCCGCGATAGCACGGGTCGAGCACCAGCGCCTCCACGTCGCGAGCCAGCTCGACCGGCCCGTGCACGTGCGCCTCGACGTAATCGTCGAGCGGCTCCCGGTCGTCCTTCAAAGCCAGCTCCACCAGTGTGGACAGTCTCGCCACCACTCCAAAGTGGACCGGCTCGAACACGCTGTCGGGGTAACAGAACGTGGTCCGTTCGAGGGTGTCGACGGTCAACCGCAGATGCGACGATCCGAACCGCGGCGAGCCGCCCACCGTACGCCCCCGGAAGTTCAGCGACCCGTACCTGGGACGGTCGGCCGCCGGCCCGCCGTCGTAGGCACCGTCGAACATCCGGCTCTCCCACCGCCACCGGTCGCCGCCCTCGTGCGCGGTCAGCCCGCCGTTGCTGGTGCCGGTCTCGAACTGCGACCGGTACACGCCGTCGCGCGCCATCACCCGCAGGATCGGCTCACCCGCCGCCAGCCGGTCGGGGTGGAAGTGCAGCGTCACGCGCCACGCCGGGTCGGCGCCGTCGCCGGTGGCCAGCGCCGCGACATGGGCAACGGCCCGCACCCGAGGCTCATCCATCGCCGGAGTATCCAACGACGCGACGCCTCCCCGCACGACATAATCGCCCGGCGCCGGCCGCAGCGATGGGGCAGGCTCAAAATCGAGCTTTGAGCTACCGCGACGCCCGTCGTGCGCCAGACCGCTGCTCCCGCGGCCTCGCCCTCCGCGATTCACGATCAACCCCGGTCGGGGTCGGCCCGTGGGACGGCGGCCGGTGAGGCCGCGGGAGCAACGGCACAGAGCACGGCGAACGTCGCGGCAGCTCAAATCCCCGATTTTGGCCGGATCGACATACCGCACGCCTCCCAACGGCCGGCAGACCCTCGCCGATCAAGGCCATTCGCATCGATCAAGGGCGAATGCACGCGGAAAAGAGATCCAACCACGTGCATTCGCCCTTGATCGGCGCAACCGGCACGGCGGGTGACCCCGGTCGGGGGATGGGCGGCAGCAGGGTTGACCTTGTCGACATGATTGCTAACAATCGCGTCGACAAGAGGGAGGCCCCATGCCCGATCACCCCGTTCCCACGGCACTGGCCCGGGAGCTGGTCGCTACCGCGTACGACACGCACGTCCACGTCGCGCCCGACGTGATGAAACGCCGCATCGACGATGTCACCCTCGCGCACCGGTTCGCCGAGGTGGGCATGGCCGGCTTCGTCCTGAAGTCGCACTACGTGCCCACCGCCGAGCGGGCTGAGGTGGTGCGCGGCGTCGTGCCCGGCGTGGACGTGCTGGGCGCCCTCACGCTCAACGGCTCGGTCGGCGGCCTGAACCCGGTGGCCGTGGAGATCGCCGGACGGCAGGGCGCACGCGTGGTCTGGCTGCCCACAGTGGACTGTGCGAACGAGCGCGCCAGCCGGGCCACCCTGCCGCCCGGCGCGCCGGTGCCGATGTGGGCCGCGCTCCAGGACGAGCTTGCCGAGCAGGGCATCGTCGCGCCGGCGATCGAGGTCGTCGACGAAGGCGGCGCGATCGTGCCCGAGTTGCTGGCGGTCTTCGCGGTCATCGCCAAGCATGACATGGTGCTGGCGACCGGCCACCTGAGCGGCAGCGAGATCATCGCGGCCGTGGACGCGGCGGCCGACGCGGGCGTGCGGCGCATCATCGTCACGCACCCGGAGTTCACCTCGCAGCAGCTCGACGTGGCCACCCAGCGCCACCTCGCCGAGCGCGGCGCCCTGCTGGAGCGCTGCTTCACCACCCCGTACACCGGCAAGGTCTCGTGGGAGCTCGTCTTCGAGCACATCCGCGCGGTCGGCCCGGAGCACTCGATCCTGTCCAGCGACCTCGGCCAGCCCTTCAACCCGCCGGTCGAGGACGGGCTCGCGCTGCTGGCGGATCGCTTGCTGGAGGCCGGGTTCACCGCGGACGAGGTGCACACGATGGCCGTGACGAACAGCCGCAGGGTGATCGCGTCGTGAGCCCGGAGCGGACCTCGGCCGCCGTGCGGGCGCGAGACAAGCTGCGCGAGGCGATCCTGCGCGGCGAGTACCTGCCGGGCGAACGCCTGGTGGAGGCCCAGCTGTGCGAGCGCCTCGGCGTGAGCCGCTTCAACGCGCGGACGGCGCTGCAGGACCTCGTCGCCGAGGGCCTGGTCGAGATCCAGCGCAACAAGGGCGCCCACGTGCGCAAGGTGTCGATCGACGAGGCCATCGAGATCACCGAGGTGCGCATGGTGCTCGAGGGCCTCGTCGCCGCGCGGGCGGCCGAGCGGGTCACCGCCGAGCAGGCCGCCGAACTGGAGGAGATCGGCCAGCTCATGCGCCGGGCCGTCGAGGCCGAGGAGTTCCGCCGGTACAGCGATCTCAACCAGCGCCTGCACTCGCTGGTGCGGCGGATCGCCGGTCACACCACCGCCGACCGGCTCATCGCGACGCTGCGCGGGCAGCTGGTGCGGCACCAGTACATGCTGTCGCTGCTGCCCGGGCGGCCGGCGGTGTCGCTGCCGCAGCACGAGCGGATCATCGCGGCTATCCGCGCCGCCGACCCCAAGGAGGCGGAGGCGGCGATGCGCGACCACATCAACAGCGTCGCCGCCGCGATGCGGGGCATGGACGTGCTCGGCGGCCTGCCCTGACCGCCGGAATGTAGCGGCCGGAATGTAGCGGGGCTGTAGCTGCCTCTGGATGCCGGCTTCCTAGCTTCGCGACCATGACGGGCATCGCGCGCGTCGCCCGTGCGGTCGCGGTGGTGTGGCGGGCCGGGCGCGTGAACTTGATCGTTTTCGTGGCGCTCGCGCCGATCGCCGGCACGCTCCCGGTGCTGGTCGCGTGGCTCACGAAGCTTGTCCTCGACCGGATCGTCGACCCGTCCGCCGGTGCGATCGCGGGCCCGGTGGCCGCGCTCGCCGTCGCGGCGGTCGGCACCGCGGTGGTGCCGCACCTGAACGAGTACCTGCGGGCGCAGGTGGGCCGCGCGGCGGCGATGGTGGCGCTGGGCGAGCTGTACCGGGCGACCGACCGGCTGACCGGGCTGCGCCGCCTGGAGGACGCCGAGTTCCAGAACACGCTGCGCCTCGCCGAGCAGGCCGGCCGGGACGCGCCCGCGCGCAGCGTCGACGGGCTGCTCGGCCTGGTACAGGGCGCCGTGCAACTCGCCGGCTTCCTGGGCGCGCTCGCCGTGCTCAGCCCCACGATGACCGGGCTGGTCGCGATCAGCGCGATCCCGGCGCTGGTGGCCGAGATCCGGCTGAGCCGGCAACGGGCCAAGCTGCTGTGGGACATCACGCCCGGCTGGCGCCGCGAGATGTTCTACGCCGGGCTGCTGACCAGCCTGCCGGCCGCCAAGGAGCTGCGCCTGCTACGCCTGGGCGGGCTGTTCCGCCGCCGGATGCTGGGCGAGCTGAGGGCGGCGCACGGCGCGCGGCGCGTACACGATCGCCGGGAGGTGCGCACGCAGGGCGTGCTCGCGGTGCTCGGCGCCGCGACCGCCGGCGCCGGGCTGGTCTGGGCGGTCGGCGCGGCGCGGTCGGGTGCCCTGTCCGTCGGCGACGTCGCGGTCTTCGTCGCGGCGGTGGCAGGGGTACAGGGTGGCCTGACCGCCGTGATCGGGCACATCGCGGGGCTGCACAACGCGATGCTGATGCTCGGGCACTACGAGGGTGTCGTCACCGTCGCGCCCGACCTGCCGGCGCCCCGCGAGCCCCGGCCGGTACCGCCGCTGCGGCACGGCATCGAGCTGCGCGACGTGTGGTTCCGGTACGGGCCGGAGCATCCGTGGGTCCTGCGCGGCGTGAACCTGTTCATCCCCAGTGGACGGTCGGTGGCGCTGGTCGGGCACAACGGCGCCGGCAAGAGCACGCTCGTGAAGCTGCTGTGCCGGTTCTACGACCCGACGCGGGGCGCGATCCGGTGGGACGGCGTCGACCTGCGCGACTTCCCGGTGGCCGAGTTGCGGACCCGGATCGGCGCGGTGTTCCAGGACTACATGACGTACGAGATGACCGCGGCGGAGAACATCTGGCTCGGCGACGTGCCGCCGGACGGCCCGGACCGGGTACCGGACGGCGACCTCGGGCGGATCCGCGACGCCGCCCGCCGCGCCGGCGTCGACGGCGTGCTCGCGGCGCTCCCGCGCGGCTACGGCACGATGCTGTCCCGCGTCCTCGAACTGGACGACGACTCCGACGACCCGGGCGTACTGCTCTCCGGCGGCCAGTGGCAGCGGGTGGCGATCGCCCGGGCGGTCCTCCCCGCCGTGCGGGACCTGCTGATCCTCGACGAGCCGAGCGCCGGCCTGGACGCCGAGGCGGAGCGCGACATCCACCTGCGCCTGCGCGAGTACCGGGCCGGCCGCACCAGCCTGCTGATCTCCCACCGCCTGGGTACGCTGCGCGACGCCGACCTGATCGTCACCCTCTCGGCCGGCACGATAGCCGAGCAGGGAAACCACGAGACCCTGATGGCACGCGGCGGCCCGTACGCGTCCCTGTTCGAAGCGCAGGCCGAGGGCTACGCGCCCGTCTGAGACAGATCCGCGAGGAACAGCCGCAACAGGTCGGGCACGTGGAACGTCGTCGGGCTCACCGCCTCCAGCAGGTTCGCCTCGGTGAGGCGGTCCAGGAGAGCCACCGCCCGCCGTTCGGATGTGCCGATCATGGTCGCCGCCACGGCACCGGGGAACTCCGGTACCCGCAGCGCCGCGACCGTCCGGAGCGCGGTCGCGGCGGCCTGGTCGTCGGGGTCCGCGCTGCCGGCCAGCTCGCCGTAGCTCGCCCAGAAGCTGGAGCGCAGCGCGAGGTCGTCGGCGCGCAGCTCGTCGAGGCGGTCGCGCTCGTCGGCGAGCCGGCCGGCCAGGTCCGCGAGCGTCCAGTCGGCGCGGGCGGCCAGCCGGGCGCCCGCGATCCGCAGCGCGAGCGGGTTGCCGTCGCACAGCGCCACCAGCCGCGCCGCCATCGGCGGATCCGCCGCGACCCGCTCGTCGCCCGCGACCAGGCCGAGCAGGCACGTGCCGTCCGCGACGCCGAGCCGCTCCAGCCGCAGCCGGGTGGCGTCGAGGGCGCACATCGGGCGGTTGCTGGTGACAAGTACCGCGCAGCCCGGTCCCGCGGGCAGCAGCGGGCGTACCTGGTCGACGCTCGACGCCCCGTCCAGGACGATGAGCAGCCGCCGGGCGGCCGTCTGGGACCGGAACGTCGCGGCCGCCTCGGCCAGGTCGTCGGGCACGCCGCCGGGCGGCACGCCCAGCCCGCGCAGCAGCCGGCCGAGGGCGTGTGCGGGATCGACGCCCGGCGCGCCGGCTCCGTCGCCCCGCAGGTCGAGGTGGAGCTGCCCGTCCGGGTACCGGCTGGCCAGCAGGTGCCCGGCGCGGATGACCAGCGCGGTCTTGCCGATGCCGCTGGGGCCGTGCACGACCACGACCGGCGACCGGCCGGCGGTGGCGCAGGCGGCCCGGAGCGCGGCCAGTTCCCGCGCCCGGCCCACGAACGTGACCGGGTCCGGTGGGAGCTGGCGCGGCGGCGCCACTGCCCGCACGGGGGTGCCGGCGACCACCGGCGGGTCTGGCTCGCCCGGCGGCGACAGCTCCGGGGCCCGGCGCAGGATCGCCTGGTGCAGCGCGGCGAGCTGGGTGCCGGGCTCGATGCCGAGCTGCTCGGCGAGCGCCGCGCGGGCGCGCGAGTACGCCCCGAGGGCCGCCGGCACGTCGCCTGACCGGTACAGGGCGAGCATGAGCTGGTGGTGCAGGCGCTCCCGGAACGGGTGGGCCGCCACCAGCAGCCGCAGGTCGGCGGTCACGGCGGCGTGCTCGCCCACCGCCAGCCGCGCCTCCACGAGGTCCTCGATGACCGCGAGGTGCTGCTCTTCCAGCAGGGCGATCCGGGTGGCGAGGTCGGGACCGGGGTCCACGTCTTCCACCGGCGCGCCGCGCCACAGGTCCAGCGCCTCGCGGAACCGGGCCGCCGCCGCCGCGTAGTCGTCGCGTACCAGCGCGGACCGGCCGGCCTCGGTGGCGGTCTGAAACCGTTGCAGGTCCAGCTCGTGCGGCTCGACCCGCAGCAGGTATCCGGCGGGGTTCGCGACCAGCCGGTCACCGGCGTCCACCTCGCCGAGCACGCGGCGCAGGCCGCTGGCGTACGTGCGGAGGTTGGCGACCGCCGAGCGGGGCGGGCAGTCCCACAACTCGCCGACGAGCCGGTCGAGCGAGACCCGCTCGTTGGCGGACAGCAGCAGCGTGGCGAGCATCGCGCGCGGTTTGCGCGGACCGACCGCTGTCGCGCCGAGCCGCACCGGGCCGAGCACCTGAAACCGGAGTACCACATGTGCCTCAATCCCTTGGAGATCAAGGCCCCCCGTCGGGTCACATTAGACACGTGCCTGGCGGTCGGCAAGGGTCTCTTGGTTCCGCGGCGATGTATCGGCGCTGTACCTGCACGTGTACCGGACGTGAATACGTTCCACCCAGCAAGACATTGATCATGATTGGAGGAATGTCGATGACCAGACACGTCGGCGCGCTCGCCGACCGGCTCCTCGCGATGGTGCTGCCCAAGACCACCGCGTCCGCCGTCTGCGAGCCAGGCTGCGGCCAGGTGCCCATGTGCTGCCGCTACACCAACACGAAGTTCAGGTGGCGCACCTGCGGTGGCCCGACCTGCGGCTGTTGGTGGAGCGACTGGTGCTGAGCACCAGCCGGTGACCCGTCGCGGCCGGACCTCGCGCCCGGCCGCGATCCACCATTCGTCGATCGTCCACGGAGGAGTGAGGTCATGCCCACCATCGTCGCCGCCATCGCCGTACTCACCGCGCTCGTCCTGCTGAACCTGCTGCTCACCTTCGGCGTCATCCGCAGGCTGCGCGAACACTCCGAGCAGTTGGCCGCCAACGCGCCGACCCGGACGATCCCGGTCGGTGCCACCGTGCCCGAGTTCAGCGCCACCAGCGAGCGGGGCGACGCCGTGTCGACCGCCACGCTGCGGGGTGATGGTCGGGGCGGCACCGGCGCCCTGGTCGCCTTCATGGCCCCGGACTGCCCCGCGTGCGCCGAGCAGCTGCCGGCAGTACGCGAACGCCTCGCCACCGCGGTCGGCGGCCCCACGGCCGTGCTCGTGGTCTTCACCCGACTGCGCGCGGCGACCGACCCCGGCGACAAGTCCGCCGCCGAACTGGCCGAGGCGCTCGGCGTGGCCGGCGGCCCCGCCGTGATCGTGCACGAGCCGCTCGACGGGACGCTGCAGACGACCTTCCAGGTGGCCGCGTTCCCCGCGTTCTACCTGGTCGACCCGGACGGCAAGGTGGCCGCCGCCAGCAACGGCATCACGGACCTACCCGTGCCGCCCCAGCGGTCCCTCGGCCCGGTCGGTCCCATCAGCACCGTTCGCGCCGCCGACCCGGTCGCCGCCGGCTGAGGCCGAGGATGGCGACTTGCCAGCCCCCAGGCGCCGGACGACCACGCCCCGCGCCAGGTGGGGATCCAGCGGGCCGAACATCCGCGAGTCCATGCTGTGCTGGGGCGCGTCGCCGAGCACATAGAGCCGGCCGTCCGGCAGGCCGGCCACCCGCTTCACGATCAGCTGGCTGCGGGCCACCCTCTCGCCGTCCGGGATGATCACGCCGGGCGGCGGGAGGCAGACGACGACGGCACCGACCCGCAGCCGCCGACGGAACCCGCGCCGCAGCACCAGGAGCTGGTCGCCGTGCTGGTATGTGGGCGTCATGCTGTCGCCCTGTACGCCCACGACCTGCAGCACCGCGCGGGCCGCCAGGAGCAGGCCGGCGACGAGCACCACCACGACACCGGCCACGACCAGCGCGAGCGTCAGTCCATCCACGACACCACCGTAGCGACACACGATCACCGGAGCGCCGACCGTGCCGTACCTGTTGCTGTTCGCCCAGTGCCTGATCGGTCTCACGTTCGTGCTCTCGGTCGCCGGCAAGGTGCGCGGCCGCCGGGAGTTCCGGGCGTTCGAGGAATCGTTGCGCGGCATGGCGCTGCTGCCGGGCGCGCTGGTGCGCCCGGTCGCCGCCGTCGTGGTGGCCGCCGAGGCGGTGGTGCCGGTGCTGCTCCTCCCGGTGCTGCTACTCCCAGGATCCGGCTCGCCGTTCGCCATCGCGGGCTTCCTGCTCGGCGGGACGCTGCTGGCGGCGTTCACGGTGGCGGTGGCGCTGGTCCTGCGGCGGGGCACGGCCGCGGAGTGCCGGTGCTTCGGCGGGGCCGCCCCGACGCCGTTCCGCCGCCACCACATCGTGCGCAACGCCGCCCTCATCGCGGTCGCGGCGGCTGGCGGGTACGCGGCGTGGAGCGGGGCCACACTGACCGGTCAGTCAGCCGCCGTCGCGGTGCCGCTGGGCGCGGTGGCCGCGCTCGCCGTGGCGTACCTCGACGACCTGCTCGCCCTCTTCCGGCCGGTCGGGAACGCCGGAACGTATAGCTAGCACTACCGCGCGGGCGCGCGGCGCGCCGGTACCGTGCGAGGCATGCCGGTCCGCACCGCGCAGGACGCGCTCACGCTGCGCCCGACGCGGTTCCTACGCAGTTCGTGGCCGTGGCGGTCGGCCCTGTACCTCGCCGCCGGCGCGGTGCTGGGCTGCACCGGCCCCCTCGCGGCGCTCCACCTGCTCGCCGGCGAGCTCACGCTGCCGCAGTTCGCCATCGGCGTGGCCGCCTACGCGCCGGTCGTCGCCTGTGCGGTCCCGGTCGCCCGGCTGGAGCGGCGGCGGCTGCGCCTCGTCGACGGGTACCCGGTCGGCGACCCCCACGAGCCGTTGGAGCGGCCCGGCTGGCGGCACCGCCTGCGGGTGCGGCTGCGGGAGCAGGCGACCTGGCGGGAGTTCGGGCACGCGATCGTCTCGGGCGGCGTCCTGTGCTGGATGGACGGATTGGTGGTCGTGTTCGCGGTCTGGTACCCCGTGACGTTCGTGTTCTACCCGATCTTCGACCCGGACGAGCCGCTGCGGTACCTGGTGGCCCTGTGCGGCGTCGTCCTCGTGCTCGCGGCGCCGTACCCGGTGACCGCCTGGGCGGGCGCCCGCGCCGCGCTTGCCCGGGCGCTGCTCGCCCCGCGCGAGACCGATCTCGGCGAGCGGCTGGTCGAGGTGACCCGGTCGCGGGCGCGGCTCGTCGACGCGTTCGAGATCGAGCGCCGCCGGATCGAGCGCGACCTGCACGACGGCGCGCAGCAGCGGCTCGTGGCGCTGAACATGCACCTCGGGCTGGCCCGGCTGGAGGCGCCGGCTAACTCGCCGCTCAGCGAACAGCTAGCCACGGCGCACGAGCTGGCCAAGCAGGCGCTCACCGAGCTGCGCGAGCTGATCCGGGGCGTACACCCGCAGGTGCTCGCCGACCGCGGCCTGGTCGCGGCCGTCGAGGACGTCGCGGGCCGCTCGCCGGTACCGGTCGACGTCGACATCCGCCTGCCCGGGCGCCTGCCCCGGCCGGTCGAGGTCACCGCGTACTTCGTCGTCGTCGAGGCGCTCGCCAACGTGGCCAAGCACAGCGGCGCCACCCGCGCCCTCGTCACCGCGTCCATTGTGGAGGGAAGGGTGCGGCTGCGGGTGGAGGACGACGGCACCGGAGGCGCCGACCCGGACGCGGGTACCGGCCTGGCCGGCATGGTCGACCGGGTCGCCGCCGTCGACGGCACGGTCGCGCTGTCCAGCCCGCCCGGCGGGCCCACCGTGCTCCAGGTCGAGTTCGCCGGGATACCGGACGCATGGCGCGAGTGATCGTCGCCGAAGACGGCGTGCTGATCCGGGAGGGCATCACCGGCCTGATCACCCGCTTCGGGCACGATGTGGTCGCGGCGGTCGGCGACGCCGGCGCGCTCGTCGCGGCCGTCCGCGCGCACCGGCCGGACATCGTGGTCACCGACGTGCGGATGCCGCCGTCCTTCACCGACGAGGGCCTGCAGGCCGCGATCCGGCTCCGGCAGGCCGACCCGGACCTGCCGGTGCTGATCCTGAGCCAGTACGTCGAGCAGACCTACGCGGCCGAGCTGCTGGAGTCGGCGCGACCGGGCACGGGCGGCGTCGGGTACCTGTTGAAGGACCGCATCGGCGACGTGATCGAGTTCGTCGACGCGCTGGACCGGGTCGCCGGCGGGCACACCGTGGTCGACCCGGAGGTGGTGCGGCAGTTGCTGCGCCGGCGCCGCGATCCGGTGGCCCTGCTGAGCCCGCGCGAGCGCGAGGTGCTCGCGCTGATGGCGGAGGGCCGGTCGAACGCGGCGATCGCCCGCGCGCTCGTGGTCAGCGAGGCGGCCGTGGCGAAGCACATCGGCAGCCTGCTGACCAAGCTGGACCTGCCGCCCGACGAAGACGACCACCGCCGCGTCCGGGCGGTCCTGGCGTACCTGCGCGGTTAGAAGCCTGCGCGGTTAGAAGTGCGTGCGGATCAGGTCGGTGACCGTGTAGTCGTCGTCCACGACGGGGATCAGGCGCCACTTGTCGAACGCGGTGCACGGGTGCGAGATGCCGAAGGCGACCAGATCCCCCGGTTCCAGCTGGGTGCCGGGGGCGACCTCCAGGTACGCGTGGTGGTCGTTGGTCGCGGTGACGCGCAGCCCGCCGGCCGGACGCATCGCACCGTCGCCGCCGCGCACCGACCTGGGCACCGGCAGGCCCTCGTCGTAGGGCACCTCGCGCTTGCCCATGCCCACGATCGCGAGCCCGTCCTCGGGCGCCGAGAGGACCTGCGCCCACACCTCCAGCGCCGCGTCCAGCGCGCCCTCGCCGGGCACCCGCCGGAACGGGGTCGCCTCGCGGTAGACGCCGTCGTCGTGCGTGACGTACGCGCCGCTGCGCAGGACGGCGCGCAGCCGGTGGCCGGGCACCCACTGGCCGGCGAGCCGGTCGGCGACGAGGTCGAAGTACTTGCTGCCGCCAGCCGTGACGACGACCTCCTCGGGGAGCAGACCCGCCGCCGCGAGGTCCAGGACCGCGGTCCGCAGCTCGTCGAGGTACCAGCCGGCCGAAGGCGCGCCGGGCAGCCCGCCCTCGTACCCGGCGACGCCCGCCAGCACGAGCCGGGGCTCGGCCGCCACCGCACGCCCCAGGTCGACGACCTCGGCGACGGTGCGGCAGCCGGTGCGCCCACCCGGGAACCCCAGCTCGACGAGGACCCGCAGCGGTGTGGTGGTCACCGCCTCGGCCGCGGCCTGGACGCCGGCGAGCGAGTCGACGTACAGCAGGACCTCGAATCCCTCCGCCGCGGCGATCCAGCGCAGGGCGACCGGGTCGAGCAGCTCGTTGGCGAGCAGCACCCGCGTGATGCCGAAGGCGCGGCACGCGAGGACCTGGTTCGCGGTCGCGACGGTGATGGCCGCGGCGCCCGCCTCCAGCTGGGCGGCGAACAGCGACGGCGCCATCGTGGTCTTGCCGTGCGGTGCGAACTCCAGCCCGTGCCGCGCGCAGAACCCGGCCATCGTGTCGATGTTGCGCGCGATGGCCGGCCCGTTGGCCACCATCACCGGCCAGGTGAAGGCGCCGTCGAAGAGGTGGTGCTTGGCGGCGACGAACTCGTCTTCGGTGACCGCTTCCGGCGCCCAGAAACCCTTGGCACGCCAGTCGACGACGTCTGTCATGAGGACACTCTGCCACCCGCGAAGACGCCCTCGCCGCAACTCCTAGACGGCGGCCCAGCCGTTGTCGACCGGCAGGACGGCACCGTTGACGTTGCTGGCGGCGTCCGAGGCGAGGAAGACGATCGCGGCGGCCTGCTCGTCGGCGGTGGCGATGCGCCCGACGTTCCCCATGTAGGGGCCCAGGGCTTGCGGTCCGAGGGTGGCAGGATCGGCCTGTACCGAGATGCCGGTCATCGTGCCGCCTGGTGCGATGGCATTCGTCCGGATGCCGGCGTTGCGGTACATGACAGCGAGCGACCGGGTCAGCCCGACGACGCCGTGCTTCGACACCGTGTACGCCGTGCCCGCCGCACTGCCGCGCAGTCCCGCCTCGGAGGCGGTGTTGACGATCGCGCCCTTGCCCTTGGCCAGCATGTGCGGCAGCGCCGCGCGGGTCAGCAGGAACGGCGCGGTCAGGTTGACCCGCAGGACGCGCTCCCACTCCGCGTCGGCAACGTCCGCGGCCGCCGACATGGTGTCCATGATGCCGGCGTTGTTCACCAGCACGTCCAGGCCGCCGAACGTGCTGACCGCGGTCCGCACGACCTGGTCGACGACTGACTGGTCGCTCAGGTCTCCGGCGACCGCGACGGCGGTGCCGCCAGCCGCCTCGATCTCGGCGACGACATCCTTGGCGGCGTCGGCGTTGAGGTCGGCGACCACGACGTTGGCGCCCTCCCGCGCGAACCGCAGGGCGGTGGCCCGCCCGATACCCGAAGCCGCGCCGGTGACGACGACGCTGCTGTTCTCCAGCCCACTGCTCATGATCCGAGGTTACGACTTAATGTCGCGATGTGCCAGTAAGTCATTCGGTGACAAATAGTGTAGGTTGCGTGACATGGCCGTTCACCGCACCGGGCGTCCCCCGCTGACGGAGCGGCGCAAGGCCGCGACCCGGCTCGAGATCGCCCGCGAGGCGGTCGCGCTGTTCACCGACCGGGGCGTCGCCGCGACGTCCGCCGACGAGATCGCCGCCGCGGCCGGCATCTCCGTGCGCACGCTCTGGCGGTACTTCCCCAACAAGGAGAGCAGCGTCCTGCCCCTGCTCACGGGCGGCATCGAGGCGACCGCCCGCGCCCTGCGCTCCTGGCCGGCCGGCAGCGGGATGGCGGCACTGCTGGACGACCTGGTGTCGCAGGGCCAGGAGACCATCACCGACCTGCCGGCCCTGCTAAATCTGGTACGCCTCACGCGCACCGAGGCCGGGCTGCGCGCCGTGTGGCTCCAGTCGCACCACGACGCCGAGCCGGTCTTCGCCACCGCGCTCGCCCAACGCGCCGGCCTGCCCGACGACGACCCGACCGTCCGGATCCAGGCCGCGATGATCAATAGTGCGCTGCGGGCAGCCGTCGAGCACTACGCCTTCCGCACCGACACCGCCAACCAGGAAGAGTTGACGGCGTCGGTACGGATGGCGATGGCGACCGTCGCCCGGGGCCTACCCGACTAGCTGCTGTAGGCCTTGACCTCCAGGAGGCCGACGGACTGGGCGCCGCTCTGCAGCACCACGCGCAGCCGGGTCGTGCTCACAGAGCCGAACGTGACCCGGTTGTACTGGTTGAGCGCCACGGGATAGCCGCTCGCGCCGGGCACGTCGACGTACGCGCTGCCGTTCCAGGACTGGAGTTTCCACGACGCCGGCAGGCGTACGCCGTCGTTGTCGTCGAAGAAGTACACCTCGGCCCGGGTGAGCGTCTGCGCGGACGCCCACGTCAGCAACGCCCACTGCTCGCCGGTGTTGGGCCAGGTGCCCCAGCGCGGGTTGACGGTGTCGTTCGACTGCGCCGGCTCGGCACCGTCATTGATGGCGGCGATACTCTCCCACGGTGAGGTGTACGAGGCGGACGCTGTCGCCGACGTCGCCAGGTTTCCGTTGGGCACCGGGCCCGGACCGCCCGCCCCCTTGATGAGGAACAGGTTGTCGGCGACGTTGAAGTAGTTCGCCAGGTACGAACCCGCGGCCGGGTTGGTGTGGTAGTAGTCGTCGTGGTTGCAGTCCAGCCGCTGGTCGTGCGAGCGGTCGGTGCACTTGGTCTGAATGACGACGTTCGGGCCGTCCTTGTAGCACATCACGTCCCACTCGTCGACGCAGTGGGCCGCGCCGGAGGCGTTGGGTGCGTTGTTGTTGACCGCGCCGAGCGTGTGCCCCAGCTCGTGTGCGGCCACACCGGCGCTCCAGCAACCGTTGTCGGCACGCGCGTACTCCGGTCCCGAGTTTGACCGGTTGGCGTCGCTCTTGCGGGTATCGCCGGCGAACCCGCCGATTCCACAGTAGACGCTCGCATCGACGAACTGGAGGTACTTGCGGTCGGTGCGGGTGTAGCCCGCGGCGCGGACCGCGTTCAGCAACGGCGCCCAATCGTTGGCGTTGAGCGCGGAGTCAGCGATCTGGACGTCACGCACGACGGGACGGCAGGCCCCGTTGACGGTCTCCGTCACGTATCGCACGTGCCGCTCGCCGCCGGTCTCCTTGGCGCTCTCGTTGAATATGACGTCGACGCCCTCGGCCAGCGTCCGGAACGTCTCCAGATACTGGTTGTACCGGCTGGTCGAGCCGTGGATGTAGAGCACCTCGACGCGGCGGCCGGAGGTGCCGTCACCCTCGCACACCGCCAGCGCGCTCGCGGCCAGCGGCGCGGTGGTGAGCGGCTGGACACGGCTCTTGACCGACAGGCCCGCCGGGGCGGCGTCCGGACCGTGAGTGCACATCGCCGGGCTGACACCCTTGACCTGGAACAGGCCGGCACACGGGCCGGACTTGGCGGCCGTCAAGCCGCCGTAGATCATGCCTTGCGCGGCGTCGTCGGCGGGCAGCCCTGCCCGGCTGGACTCCTCGCCCGCGAACGCGCTGCCGGCCAGCAGCCCGACGGCGACCGCCATGGCGCAGGCGCCAGCGGCAAGCCGATAACGAACACGATGGAGCATGTCGCGGTTTCCCTTCACGAGAACCCGCGCGCCGCCCGGTGGACGCGGGAAGTGGCGATGCGCCCCGCCGCGCCACCCGGCTGGCAACAGCCCCACTGCCGCGCCCGCACCCGGCCCAAGGGACTTGCTGCCCGACCACACAAGCGGCGGCAAACAGGGACATCGATGATGTTTTGGCAGCCAACCAACAATAGGCGTCGATGTCAAGACTTGATTTAGGATCGGGTCATGCAGGGTGTGACGGTGGTGGAGGTACCGCAGTGGCAGGCGTCGGGATCGCGCACGGCGTACCGGTTGCGGCGGGGCGCGGCGGAGCTGGCTGACTTCTTTCCCAGCGACGAACGGCTGCGCGCCGACACGGAACGCCAACCCACCGGCGCGCGCGACGGGGTCGCCGCCCTCGACACGCTCGCGACCAACCTGCACGCGATCCGCGCCACCCTCGCTCGCGCGCACGGCTCGACCGTCATCACCGTCGGCGGCGACTGCGCGGTCGACCTGGCACCCATCGAGGCGGCCCTGACCCGGCACGGCGACCGGCTGGCCGTGGTCTGGTTCGACGCGCACGGCGACCTCAACACGCCCGCCTCGTCACCCTCCGGCGCCTTCCACGGCATGGTTCTGCGCACCCTCCTCGGCGACGGCCCCTCCGAACTGGCCCCGACGCGTGCCCTGCGCCCCGAGCAGGTAGTGCTGGCGGGAGTACGCGCGCTGGACGCGGGCGAGCGAGCGTTCATCGAGGCCCAGTCGATCCGTCACGTGCCCGTGGCCGCGCTCGCCGATCCGGGCACGGTAGCCGACGAGGTCGCGGCCACCGGCGCCGGCGCGGTGTACGTCCACATTGACCTCGACGTGCTGGATCCGGGAGTATTCGGCTCCGTCGGCACACCCGAGGCCGGCGGTCTGGCACTCGACCAACTCGTCGCCGCGGTGCGCGCACTCGCCGCCCGCTTCACGCTCGCCGGCCTGTGCGTAGCCGAATACGAACCGCACCGCCCTACCGACCGCGAGATCCTAGCCGAGCTAGCCGCCGCCTTACGATCCACAATGGACCCATAGCCGGTGACACCCCTCACTCCGCTCCCCTCGCTCCACCCGCTCCCCTCGCTCCGCCCGTGCCGGCCACGCCCGTCCCCGCTCCGCTGCCGGTGCGCTTCTCTCGTCGATCAAGGGCGAATGCACGTGGTTCGATCTCTTTTCCGCGTGTTATTGCCCTTGATCCATGGAAACGCCCTTGATCGATGGAACAGCTCAGCGCTAAATAAGGGGCAACGCCGTCGACACTGCGAGGCGGGAGGTCCAAGATCGCTACATCTGCGGCGCCTGTGTCGAATAGCTGCCCCTATGGGGGCAGCAGGCTTCCACGATCAGCGACACCGACCACTGTGGACACACGGCCGTTCTGACGCCGGCCGGGTTGCCGGCGGGGCAACGGATGTCGGTGGATTTCGATAGAATTGAACATGTGATCGAGAGGCTGGTCATTCCTGAAGATCTGGCGGAGATGCCGCCCGGTCCGGGGTTGGCCGCGATCCTCGCGCGTATCGACCGGTCGTGTGTCAACGGCCACGACATGGTCACCGTCATGCAGGCCAGGGCCCGTCAGGTCGCCCACGATCAAGCCGAACTGCTGGCCGATATCGTGGAAGTCGCGCACTGCCCACCCGGCACCTTCAACAGCCCGGTCGAGCGACTCAAAGGGTTGAGCCGGTATCCGGATGATGAGGTGCGGGTCGCGTTGTGCTGGACCCGCCGCGCCGCCGGCGAGCAACTTACCCTCGCTGTGGATGTGGTCGAACGCCTCCCTGATGTGTACGCGGCTTTGCGGGCCGGGCACATTGACATTCCGCGGGCTCGGGTGTTCTGCGACGTGCTCTCCGTGCTGGCGGAAGATGTGGCACGACAGGCGGCGGCGCGGTTGTTGCCTGTCGCGGATGGTCTGACGACGGGGCAGTTGCGGGTGCGGTTGCAGCGGCTGGTCATCACCATCGACCCCGACGCCGCCCGCATACGCCGCGACAAGAGTGTCGTGGATCGGCGTCTGGATCACGGGCTGCTGCCGGAGGGCACCGCGTTCCTGGGCGGCACCAACCTACCCGCCGAACGCGCCGCGGCAGCCTCCGCGCGGATCGACGCGATCGCCCGCGCCGCCCGCCGCGGCGACGACGAACGCACCCTGGACCAACTACGCGCCGACACATTCCTGGACCTACTCGAAGGCCTGAACACCGCGACCGCGTTGTCCGCCGCGCCCTCCAACATGGCGAAGACCCCGACGATGGCCGCACCCTTCGACCCCGGCCAGGCCGACGGCACGAACCGGCAGCCCGGCGTCGGCCAGGCACCCGGCATAGCCAACCCGCTCGGCACCGGCCAGGCACACGGCACGACCGAGCGGCCCGGCACAGCCAAGGCCGCCCACGCGCCCGGCACAGCCAAGGCCGCCGACACGCCCGGCACGGCCGAGACCGCCCACACGCCCGACACGGCCGAGGCTGCCCATGCGCCCGGCGCGGCAGAGGCCGCCAGCCAGCCCAGGTCGAGCGAAACGGCCTGCGGGGACACCGCGCCTGGCACCGCCGGCCCAGCCAGCACCACGACCGGGCCGGTGCGCGGCGGCGTCGAGCTCACCGTGCCGCTGTCCACCCTCATGTGGCTCACCGAACTACCCGGAGACCTCGCCGGCTGGGGACCGGTCATCGCCGACATCGCACGCCAAGTCGCCGAGCAGCAACGACGCGGACGATGGCGATTCACCGTCCACGACGGCAACACCCTCTACACCGGCGTCACCCGCCGCAGACCAACCGCCGAAATGGCCGACCACATCAGCGCACGAGACCGCACCTGCCGAGCACCCGGCTGCCGCGTCCCCGCCCACCGAGCCGACATCGACCACATCAAGGACTGGGCACACGGCGGCCCCACCGAGGAACGCAACCTCGGCACCCTCTGCCGCCACGACCACGGAGTCAAACACCACGGACACTGGAAATACCGCCAGATCGCACCCGGCGTGTACCAGTGGCGCACCGCCCTCGGCCACACCTACCTCGTCCCACCCGAAAGGCTTGACTGGGACTGGGACACCTACCCGTACGACTCGCCCACGCATATCCGATAATCCCGTTGTGGGATTCTGGGGAACCTTTGTTGTGGCGCGCGACGCTCGCCCGCTCCCGACCCTCGCCGGCGTGCGGGAGCTCGCCGACCACATTGTGTGGCACGGCGCGGGTCAAGACGGCTGGCAGGCGGTTCAGTTGCACCGCGCGCCCGACGACTGGCGCCCACCCATGACCGCGGAGGACGGCCGGGAGAGCCTGCTGGAGTCGCTGGTGGAGCAGACCGGCCAGCCGGTGCTGGCGGCGGTCGTACTGGACAGTGACGGCGCCCAACTCATCGGGTACAGCCCACGGGCCGGCCGGTGGAGCTCATGGTTGAGCCTGGAGGCGATCGTCGACTACCTCGACTCGCAGTACTCCGACCGTCTCGACGTGGATGACGACGAGGAGCTCCCCGAGGATCTCGACGAGTTCTGGAAGAACCGCTACCGCGAAGCCTGCCGCCCGCTGTACGAGTTGGCGCCGCCCAGCGACATCGCCGCGCCGCACGCCGTGGCGTGGGCGGCCGAAGCGGGTTACGCACCGAGCGTGGCGGCGGTCGAGGCGGCTCTCGGTGGCGGTGCCGTGCTCGTCGAAGACCAGTTCTTTACGCTCCTGGCGGCGTTGGGGCTACCCAAAATGACGGCGGTAGCCTACGGGTGAAAGGCTGACGACGACACCATGCGCCTTCATGTTGGCTGTGCGATGTGGACGCTCAAGCCGTGGCAGGGACGCTTCGTGCCGCACCCGCTGCCGCCCGAGGAGCGCCTGCGGGCGTACGCGAGCTGGTGTGACGCGGTCGAGGGCAACACGACGTTCTACGCGACGCCCGCACGGAGCACGGTGGCGTCGTGGGCGAAGCAGACCGACCCCAGCTTCCGGCTCGTCGTCAAGCTGCCGAAGACCATCACGCACGAACACCGCCTGACCGGCGCCGAAGACGAGCTGCGGCAGTTCCTGTACGCGATCGAGCCGCTTGGACCGCGTGCTCACGCCCTCTGGCTGCAACTGCCGGGGTCGTTCGCTCCGGACGACGTCGCCGCCCTGGCCGGCTTTCTGCGCCGGCTGCCCACCTCGCACCGGTACGCGGTCGAGGTGCGCCACCGGGAGTTCTTCGACGATCCGCGCGCCACCCGGCTGCTCGAAGCCGCGTTGGCGAGCGTGGACGCGGAGTGGATCCCGTTCGACACCAGCGTATTTTTCCGGAGCCGCCCGACCAGTGACGCCGAGCGGGACGCGTGGACGAAGAAGCCGCGCATGCCGCGCCGGTCGGTGGCGCTGACCGACCGGCCGATCGTGCGGTACCTGGGCCGGGACGCCGTCGAGCAGACCGTCGAGGGCTGGCAGCCGTGGGTGGAGACCGTCGCCGAATGGCTGGGCGAGGGCCGCTCCCCCACCGTGTTCATCCACACGCCCGACAACGCCGACGCCCCGATGCTGGCCCGCCGCTTTCACGACGAGGTGCGGACCCGGGTGCCGGAGCTGGAGCCGCTCCCCGAGCCCGTGGCCGCCGAGCCACCCACGCTGTTCTGATCAGAGCGCGGATGGATCAGCCCGCGGCCGGATCAGCCCGCGGCCGGATCAGAGCGCGGCCGGATCAGGTCGGCGGCCGATCACGTCGACTGCTGGGCCGCGAACGCGCGCAGGTCACGGCGTTCGATCGCGGCGGCCATCAGATCCGGGAACGCGTCCGGCGTACAGGCGAACGCGGGCACGCCCAGCGCAGCCAGCGCCGCCGCGTTGTCGTGGTCGTACGCCGGCGCACCCTCGTCTGACAGCGCCAGCAGCACCACGACCTGCACGCCAGAGTCGACGAGCGCCGCCACCCGCCGCAGCATCTCGGCGCGGATGCCGCCCTCGTACAGGTCGCTGATCAGTACGAAGATGCTGTCGCGCGGCCGGGTGACCAGCTCCTGGCAGTACGCGATCGCGCGGTTGATGTCGGTGCCGCCGCCGAGCTGAGTGCCGAAGAGCACCTCGACGGGATCGTGGAGCTGGTCGGTGAGGTCGACGACGGCGGTGTCGAAGACGACGAGCGAGGTGCGCAGGGACCGCATCGACGCCAGTACCGCCGCGAACACCCCGGAGTAGACGACCGAGGCGGCCATCGAGCCGGACTGGTCGACGCACAGGATCACGTCTCGCTGCACGGCGGTGGTGCGCCGGCCGTACCCGATGAGGCGCTCCGGCACGACGGTGCGGTAGTCGGGCTGGTAGTGCTTGAGGTTCGCGTGGATGGTCCGCCGCCAGTCGATGTCGGCGTGGCGCGGCCGGTTGATCCTGGTGGCGCGGTTGAGGGCGCCGGTAACGGCGGCCTTGGTCTTGTTGGCGATCCGGCGTTCGAGCTCGTCGACGACCTGGCGGACGACCTGCCGCGCGATGTCTTTGGTCTTGTCGGGCATGACCTGACCCAGCGACAGCAGCGTGCCGACCAGGTGCACGTCGGGCTCGACGGCGGACAGCATCTCGGGCTCCAGCAGCAGGCTGGTGAGGTTGAGCCGGTCGATCGCGTCGCTCTGCATGATCTGCACGACGGTGCTGGGGAAGTACTCCCGGATGTCGCCGAGCCAGCGGGCCACCTGCGGTGCGGACGCGCCCAAGCCCGCCGAGCGGGAGCGCTGGCCGCCCTGTCCCCCGCCGTCGTACAGCGCCGCGAGCGCCGTGTCCATCGCCGACTCCGCCCCGCTGAGCCCGCCCAGCGACTCTTCGGCGGCGCCACCGAGCACCAGTCGCCACCGGCGCAACCGGTCATCGCCGGACGGCTGATCCGGTTCCGCCGCCGCGCCGCCGCGCTCACTCACTGACATGGTGGATCTCCCGTCCGAGCAGGATGCCTAGCGTGGGCAGCACCGATGCGGCACGTTCGTGGTCAAGCCCAATCGGGGCGGGCGACGCGGCGACCGCTCCGCCGCGCACCCGCTCGCCGATCGACCGCCGTTCCGGCTCGGCGAACGTGCCGAACGTGCGCCGCAGCAACGGCAGCACGTCGGTGAACGAGTCTGCGGCCACGCCCGCCAACCATTCGTCCACAAGGGACAGCAGCGCGGTGTCGTGCACGAGCAGGAGCCCGCCGCCGGCCAGGAACCCTTCGACCCACTGGGCGGCGTCGGACGGAGGCGTGCCGGCGGTGAGCACGAGGCCCATCCGGCGGCGGGTCTCGGCGGCGTCGAGGCGGTCACCGTCGTACAGCAGGCGGGTCACGCGGCCGGCGATCAGCGGGTGGGTCCGGTCGGAGCCGGCGAGCCCGTCGAGCGCCTCCAACCACCGGTCGCGCAGCGATCTTGGCGCTCGCTCCGCCTGCGCGGGCTCCTGGGCCGCAACGGCGCCCGGTTCGTCGTCGAGCATGGCCAGCGCGGCGTGGACGGCGTCGACGTGGTTGCGCAACGGCTGCGCGGCCTCGTCGGCGAGCGAGGTGACGGCGCCGGGCAGGCCGGCGCAGATCCGGGCGACGAGCCCGCTGGTCACCGTGCGCAGCCCGGCAACGTCGCTGCCGCGCACGTCGCCGTAGCGCAGCGTGCGGGCCAGCGGCGGCACGGCACCCATGAGGTGGGCGACGTCGGCGTCGAGCGCGGCACGGGTGTCGAGGGCGTGCAGCACGGCCGGGTACGCGTCGGGCAGGTCGGCCAGTAGGCACGCCTCGACGAGCGGTGTCACCTCGGCGAGGCTCTCGGCGGCCCGCGCCTGCTCGGCGACCTTGGCGGTGGCCGCCGTGACGACGGTCGTGCCGTATCCGCCGGCCTCGACCAGGCTGATCGCGAACTCGGGCACCCAGCGCAGCCGCCACGACTCGCGGAACGTGCCCTTGCCGCCAGCGCGGTCGGCCGGCTCGCCCCACGCGACGCCGAGCAGCCGCAGCCGGTGCAGCAGCCGGCTGCGCCCCAGGTCGAGGTCGCGGCGCAGGTCGAGGTCGAGCGCGCGTTCGAGGGCCTCCGGCTTGAGGCGCAAGGTCCGCTGTTGCGCGGCCAGGTCGCGCGCCAGCGGCACCGCGGGCATGTCATCGGGTATCGAACCGAGCCGCTCGCTCACCACCAGCTGCCGCCCGATCAGGTCGACCCGCAGCTCGTCGCCTTCGCACAGCACCGACCGGGTGGCCTCGGTCAGCTCGGCGAGCCCGGCGAGGGGCCGGCCGCGCAGGGTGGCGAGCGCCTCCGCCAGCCGGATCGCCTCGATCACGTGCGCCGATGACGTCGGGACGCCTTCTTCGCGCAGTACTCCGGCGGCGGCGACCAGCCACCGGGTCACGACCTCGTCGGGTGTCGTGAACAGGTGGTGGTACCAGCCGGGCGAGCGCACCCCGGCGCCGTAGCCCTGCCACGACGCCAGCCGCCCGTACGTCCACGGCACCCAGGTGAAGGTGACCTTGGCCTTCTTACGCCCCTTGAGCAGGGCGGTGTCGTGGGCCGCTGTCACCTTGGCGGTCAGCGCCGGCACGTGCCACGCGCCGCAGACCACCGCCGGATTGGCGTGCGTCTTGCGGACCTCACGCAGGACACCGCGCATGTGCGCCTCGCGTACCAGATCGGCCGGATCCTCCGCGGACTCGGCACGGATCGCGGCCATCGCCTCACCGATGGCCTCGAACGCCGGCGCCCCGCGGTGCTCGACCACGTCTTCCCACCAGCGTTCGGGGTCGTCGTAGCCGGCCGCGGCGGCCAGCTCGCCGATGGGGTCGGCCGGCCGTTCCGGCCGGTCCGCGGGCTCGTCCTCCACCGCGAGGCGGTAGGCGTACGGCAGATCGAAGAACCGCACGGGTACGCCGTGGTCGGCGGCCCAGCGGATCGCCTGCCACTCCGGCGAGAACACCGCGAACGGCCAGTACGCGGCCTGGCGTGGATCGTCGGCGACGTAGCCGAGCAAGGCGACCGGCGGCACGAGCCGCTCGTCGGCGACCCATTTGACCAGCGTGTCCGCCTCGGGCGGCCCCTCGACGAGCAGGATGTCGGGCCGCTGCTCGTCGAGCGCCGCCACGACCGCCCGCGCCGAGCCGGGGCCGTGGTGGCGGATGCCGTAGAACCGCTCAGGCATCGCGGGCGGCTCGGTAGAACGCGGTCCAGCCGTCGCGCTCGCGCACCACGGTCTCCAGATACTCCCGCCACACCACGGCGTCGGTCCCCGGGTCCTTGATGACGGCACCGACGATGCCGCCCGCGACGTCGCGGGGGCGCAGCGTGCCGTCGCCGAAGTGGGCGGCGAGCGCCCAGCCGTTGGTGACCACGGAGATCGCCTCGGCGGTGGAGAGCGTGCCGGTCGGCGACTTGAGCTTGGTGCGGCCGTCTTCGGTGAGGCCGTTGCGCAGCTCGCGGAAGACGGTGACCACGCGGCGGATCTCGTCGAGGGCCGGCGGGACGTCGGGCAGCTCCAGCGAGCGGCCGAGCTGCGCCACCCGGCGGGCGACGATGTCGACCTCTTCGTCGGCGCTGGCCGGCACCGGCAGGACGACCGTGTTGAAGCGGCGGCGCAGCGCGCTGGACAGCTCGTTGACGCCGCGGTCGCGATCGTTGGCGGTGGCGATGACGTTGAAGCCCTTGACGGCCTGCACCTCGCTGGCCAGCTCGGGGACCGGCAGCGTCTTCTCCGACAGGATCGTGATGAGCGTGTCTTGCACGTCGGAGGGCATGCGGGTCAGCTCTTCGACCCGGGCGATCGCGCCGGTCTCCATCGCACGCATGACCGGGCTGGCCACGATGGCCTTGCTGGACGGGCCCTCGGCGAGCAGCCGGGCGTAGTTCCAGCCGTACCGGACGGCCTCTTCGGCGGTGCCGGCGGTGCCCTGGACCAGCAGCGTGGAGTCGCCGGAGATGGCCGCCGCGAGGTGCTCGGAGACCCAGGTCTTGGCGGTGCCGGGCACACCGAGCAGCAGCAGCGCCCGGTCGGTGGCGAGCGTGGCCACCGCGACCTCCATGAGCCGGCGCGGGCCGACGTACTTGGGGGTGATCTTGCCGCCGTCGCCGAGGAGGTACGTGACCACGGCCTGCGGGGACAGCCGCCAACCCGGCGGTCGCGGCCGGTCGTCGACGCCGGCGAGCTCGGCCAGTTCGTCGGCGAACTGCTGCTCGGCGTGCGGTCGGATGGCCGGCGTGCCGGCTGGCTCAGTACTCACGAGAGCTCCTCGTACATCTCTTGGCGGAAGTGCAGGGCGGCGGCCAGTTGGGCGACGAGCATCGCCTGGCGGCCGTCGGGGTGGTCTGCGTGCAGCCGTTCGGCCAGGGCGGCGGCGGGCTCGGCGAAGTGCACCGGCATCAACGGGGCGGCGCTGCGGCACAGCTCGCCGATGTGCCAGGCGTGCCGCTGCCCTTCGGCGAGGGTCCCGACCGCCTCCAGGACGGCGGCGGCCAACTCGTCGGGCCAGGCACCGGTGTGCAGGGAGATCAGCCGGTGCGCCCGGATGGGGTCGCTGCGCAGCGCCCGAGCCGCGTGCCGGGCCAGCTCGGGCGGCGGCAGGGCCTCGTAGAGCTGGGCGGCCAGCACGTCGTCGGAGACCGTGTCGGCCAGCAGGACCGCCCACGCCGGGTCGTGCTGGGCGGCGGCCGCCCGCGCCATTCCCTTGTGGACGGTCAGGGACCAGTCGTCGTTGGCCGGCAGCGCCAGCACGTCGGCCGGCGGCATGCCGAACGCGGTGGTCCAGGTGTCAAGCGGGGTGCGCGCGACTACCTCTTCCAGCAGCCACGCCTGCGGGCCGACACCCTGCGGCGCCCGAGGCTGTACGCCGTCGCGGCGCATGCCGGCGTCGAACTCGGCGGGCGGGGTCACGACGAGCCGGTCGCGGCCGAGCGGCCGCCGCTCCAGGCGCACGCAGGCCAGCGCCCGCTCGGCCATCCGCTGGCGCAGAGCCGAGCCGGGCAGCGCCGACAGCAGGTCGCACGCGGTGATGCGGACCTCCTTGCGGCGGTCGTCGAGGGCCCGCTCCAGCAGCGGCTCGTCGGCCAGCGACAGGCCGGTGGCCAGCGCGCCGAGTAGGCGGGCGCGGTCGTCTGGATCTTCGCTGTCGAAGGTCGCGGTGAGCAGGTCGAGCCCAGCCGCGGCATCACCGGCGCGGACCGCGGTGAGGTAGGCGAGCCGCTGGCCCGGGGTGCCGGTGGCCCAGTCGTCGGGGTTCGGGGCGGCGACCCATTGGCCGCCACTCTCGGCCAGCAGGTATCGCCAGTCGGAGCGGCGCTCGGCGAGCCAGGCGCCCCGGCGGCCGGCGACGGCGGCGAGCGCGGGGCGCAGGGCGGCGCGCCGGCGGCCCGCGTCGAGCAGGGCGGGCAGCAGCTCGGCCGGCACCCGGTAGCCGCGCTCGGCGGCCCGCGCCAGCCAGTCGCCGAGCAGGCCGAGGGCCATCTCGGTGCCACCCGGCACGGCGCCGTCGGTGACCAGCAGCGCGAGGCGGTGCGCCGCCGCACGAGGTATCACCGTGGCGCTCTCCTCCGGGGCCGGCTCGATGGGCACCCGGCCGGCGGCGGGCAGCGTGCCGGCCCGGCGGTAGGCCAGTGCGACCGCGGCGCCCTCCAGCAGCGCGCCCGGGCCGCCACCGTCGAGCCGCAGCCCGTCGACGGTCGCGCCGGTGAACGGGCGCCGCTCGGTGCCGACCAGCGCCGTGGACAGCAGCTCGGCGGGCAGCGCGGGACCGCGGCGGTCGCCGCTCGGGCCGGGCGTCGCCGGCACGTACTGCCCTTCCGGCCAGGCGGCGAGCGGGCGGAACCCGGCCGGACCGTACTCACCGGCGACCGTGACGGGGTGGCCGCCGCTGGCCGCGAGCAGCCACCACGGCTCGTCGTGCCCCGCCGTCAGCGGCAGCGCGTCGCCGGCCGCGTCGACCAGGTGCCGGTCGTCGGTGAGCGCGACACCGGACAGCAGCATCGGCACCCGCTCGCACCACGGATCGGCGGCCACCGCGGCTGCCCACCCCGCCAGCGCCTCCCGAACTGTGTTTCCCGGCTCGCTCGGTCGTGAGGCGCCAGAAGGCGCCGCCGCGCCAACTCCCTCGCTCGTCCCGTGTCGCTCAGCGATCACGGCGCGCAGGGGGAGGGCGCCCGGGTACCAGCACAGCTCGGCGTCGATGACGGTGCCCGGGACGGTGTCGGCGGGAAGCGCCTGCCCGGGCGGCGCGAACGCCAGGAGCAGCGCGAACCGCCCCGACGCGGCGCCTCGAAGCCAGGTGCGCCGCGTGACGAGCCGGTCGTCGGCCACGTCGGCGTGGCCCAGCACATGCCAATGGTCGCGCAGCCGGGGCGTGCGAAGGACCTCTTCGGTGGACACCGGGATGCCGACCCGGGAGCGCACGGTGGCGGCCAGCGGCTCCGGCAGCTCGCCGACCCGGCCGTACGCCGACACCAGCAGCCGCAGCAGCGCGAGCTCGCCGAGGAGCCGGTCGGCCCAGTGCTGGCCGACACCGGCGACCCGCCCCAGCCGCCGGACCGCGTTGGCGGCGCCGGGCGCCTGGGCGTCGACCAGCCGGGCGGCCACCGCCTCGTAGGGCCCGTAGCCGGAGCGCTCGGCGGCCGCCAGCCCGTGCGCGACCTGGTCGAGCAGCCAGCGGTCGAGATCTTCGAGGCCGGAGGCGATGCGGTCGGCGCGCCGCTGCGTGGTCGCCTCGCTCGGCTGGGCCCGCTTGGCCGGCGCCGGGCGAGAGGCGCGCGCGGCACGGGACGCCCGCCACTCGCCGACCCAGCCGGGCTCCTCGCCCTCGAGCGCGCCGCCCGCGGACCACATGAGCATGAGGCCGAGCGCGTGCTTGCACGGGAACTTCCGGCTCGGGCAGGAGCAGCGGTAGGCCGGCTCGCTCAGGTCGACACAGACCTGGTAGGGCTGCTTGCCGCTGCCACGGCACAGCCCCCAGATCAGGTCGCCGGCCCGCCCGGACGCCTCCCACTTCGCGGCACCGCTGACCCCTTGCGCGCCCCGCGCCGAGCTGGCATCCGGGGCGAGCGCGAGAACCTGTGTCGTGCTCCACCGTTCAATCGGCACCGGAGCACTGTATTGCCCAGGTCCGACACTCAACCGTCACGGTGGGCTGTTCTGGAACTGGAACTGGACGCGCACCGATTCGTCGAGGGGGACGACGAGCGTGGAGTTGCTGGCTGACCAGGTCTCCGGTACGAGGAACATCCGGTCGCGGCCGACGATGAGCAGACGCAAACGCCGGTACCGGTAGTGAAAGGTCTGCTCCGGCGACGCCGGCAGGACGCGCTCCTCGACGCCCGGCGAGCGCAGGTGCAGCCGTTCCTTGGTGTCGAGGATGACGCGGGGCAGGCTGTCCAGGTGGCGCGCCTGGTTGCGGGCGAGTCCGCGCCCCGACCACCCGGCGACGGTCGCGGTCGCCCAGAAGACTCCCACGGCGACGAGCGCGTAGAGCATCACGATGATCATCCGGCGCAGCAGGAGGGTGTCGTCGGTCTGCCGCTCGGCGGCGGAACCGAGCAGGTCACGCAGGCGCCACCGGTACGCGAGCAGCCCGGCGCCGACGGCCAGCAGCAGCGGTGTAAACAGGTCGTACCCAGGCCATTCGCCGATGAGCGGAAAGGCGAACAGTAGGGCGATCCCGCCGCCGAGGATGGCGAGCCCAGCGCCGGTCGCCACGCGGACGAGGCGCCGGAGCGGGAGCAGTGCGCGTGGCTGCCCGGAGTCCTTCGCGGTGGCGATGCGGCGGCGGATGCTCAGATGCGCGGTCAGCATCCCGGCGCCGAGCAGCACGAAGGTCAGCAGCGGGGCCAGCAGTGGCTGCGGGCTGCGCATGATGTAGTCCTGGGTGCCCAGGCCCACGGTGTCCACGTCGATGCCGAAGTACTCGTACTGCGCCCGCGAGGAGACGTACCCGAAGTAGAACAGCAGTCCACTCAGGACGGTGACCGGTGCGATGACGGTGGCCCAGGCGCTGACCCAGCCCGGCAGGTGGCCGCCGGTGGCTTCCTCGTCGGGCACCGGCGTCAACCCCCACCGCCGGGTGGCGGGCCGGTGGACTCCCCGGTCGCCGGCGGGTCGCTCGACGGAAACTCGTCGGGCGTATCGACGGTGAACCGGTTCCTGTCCTCGTCGGTGACCTCCTGCTTGACCGCGGCGGCGAAACGGGTACACAGCCGGCTCTCAACGGCCGGACAGCGGATCTTTCCCGACATCTTCAGCTCGGCTGACCAGGCCTGCCGCCGCGCGATGGCCGGTACGAAGCACTGGCCCGCCTTGGTCTTGTACGTGCCGGCGCGGAAGACGAACTTCTTCTCGCAGAGCCGGTTCTGGCATCCGTCGAAGGCCTTCTCCGTGTGAAGATGTCCCGGGGATCGAACCACACGTCGGTGACCTCGATGGTGACGCCGTCGGGTATGTCGGGCGGCGGGAGCCACGCGACGGTAAGGCACCGCCTCATCGCCGTACCGTCGTTGTACGCGTGGCCGATCGGCAGGTCCGGTACCTTGATGGCGGGCTTGGTTCCACTCTTAGGCGCGGGCGGTTCGGGGCCGCTGCCTTCGGCGGCGGGTTGGCCCGGCGTGGCGGCCGAATCGTCGTCCGGGAGCGGCTGTTCGCAGCCCGCCGCCAGCACGGCGACAGCGGCGAGCAGGCAGGCGACCCGCGACAGCGGCCGCCTCATCGTGGGAGTCCTTCGAGCGGCGTTTCGCGATCCACGGTGGACGCTCCACCTTGGACATTGTCGTACCGGACCCGGAGATCGATGACGCGCCGGCTCCACCGGCGGACCTTGATGGTCACGGTTTCTCCGATCTCGCACGCCAGACCGGCCGGCAGTGCCCAAGCCGTGGTACGCGGAGCCGAGCCGCGCCCAGAGCCGCACCGTAGGCCAGGTACCGGTCCCACACCGCGACAGCGGCGGGCGGCAGGCCGGAGAACGTCTCATGTGCCCGCAGCCACCGGCGTACACCCAGCCACCGCGCCGCGACCTCGCGGCCGGCGTCCGTGTCGCGCTCGCCCAGGTCGCCGGCGCTGAGGCGGCCCAGCGGGCCGAGCACCAGCAGCGCCGCGAGTCCACCGAGGACCAGTCCGGCGACGAGGCTGGGCGGCTGGGTGTGCGTGAGGCAGAAGCGCAGGACGGCCCAGAACACCGCGGCACCGACGCCGAGCGCGCCGGCCGACAGCCCGGTGACGGCCGCCCTGCTGAACCGGGCACGCGACAGGCCGAGCCGGCGGGCCTCGGCGACGACCTCGGCGTGTAGCCGATCGTTCCACCGCGCGGCCTCGCCCGCGTCCCGGAAGGTCAGCGCGCTCACCGGTACGACTCCGTGCCGGGCCAGCGTGCGGACCCGGTCGAGGACCCGGCGTTCGAACGGCAGCAGGGCGCCGGCGGGCCGGTCCAGCGGGTGCACGGTCGTCTGCCGCGGATCGTTACCCGGTTGGCGCAACTACAGGTGACCGCGGGCGGCCAGGTCCAGGACGGTCGCGGGCGCCGCTTCCTCGGGCGGCGACCATCCGCTGGCCAGCAGGCTGACCACCGCTGGGGGCTCGGCTCCCAGATCCGGGCTCGACGCCGCCGGCGGGACAGGCCGGCCGGGTCCGCACCCGTACGGCCAGATAGGCCAGGAAGAACGCCGCACCCGCGATGCCGATGTCAATTGTCGTGTCCAACATCTAGACCACCACCTGGCATGACGCACATCGTCAGGCAGGCACGTCGATGGCGCTATCGGGTACCGGTCACATGCCACTATCGAGTGGACGGTGGAGCCGGCCGGGTGGCCATCCGCGCGGCGGCCTGCTGCAGGAGCCACGGCAGGTATGTGCGGCGGCCGCGGGCGGGGCCGAGCAGGGTCAGCACCACGGTGGTCTCGCCGGCGCGCAGCGCGGCCCGATCGCCGTTGACGTAGGCGCCTTCCCCGATGCCCGCGAGCGCCTCGCCGCGCGAGTTGCCCCGCCAGGCCCACCGGCCCGCCGTACCGTCCGCGCTCTGCACCAGCAGCACGGCCTTGCCCCGGTCAGCCGACACGTACTGCGCGCTGCCGACCGGCCCGAGCGCCGGCACCGGATCCCCGGGCCGCACGGGCATCCCCAGCGCCTGCGCGATCTGGTCCACAGTGAACACGTCTTCGGGAGCGAGCCGAGCCGGCCCCGCCTCGACCGGGGAGTCGATGTCCACAGTGGTCATCGGCTCGGCGAAGGCGAGGGCCCGCGACCGGCCATGGCCGACGACGTCCAGCCCGACGACGAGGCGGCTCCACGGCCGTACCCGGATCGTGACGGTGTCGCCGTCGTGGCAGCGGCCGGCCCGCTCGCTGGGCAGCGCCCACGCCGTGGTGCGGTCGTCGGTGCCGTCGTCCACGGCCAGGTAGTGCAGCCAAGGCCGGGACGGACGGTTCTCGTGGTGCGCGGTCGACCGCCAGACCTCCGCCCACAGCACCTCACCGGTGATCGTGCGGACCGTGGCGAGGTCGACCAGCGCGCGGGCGAGCGTATAGGCGCCGTACAGCATCAGCAGCAGGCCGACGGCGCCGACGCCGACGGCGACCCGGTCCAGCGTCGGCGCGACGCCGGTCTGGGTTTCGAGGAAGTCGAGCCCGTCGCCGGTGAACCCGAACAGCAGGAGAACGCCGGCGGCGCCGGCCACCACCGCGCGCAGCGACAGCTTCGGTGCGCTGTGGCCGTACCGCCAGAACAGGCGCGGATAGCGCACGCGTACCCGGTGCCAGGTGCCGCCGAACGACGACCAGACAAGTTTGCGGTTGCCCATGCCGAGGTCGAGGATCGCGCTGGCGAGGTGGGTGGCGCCGGTGGCCGCGCCGTAGCCCAGGTACCGATCCCACACGGTCACGGACGCCGGCGGCAGGTCGGCGAACTCCTCGTGCCCGCGCAACCAGTCGCGTACGCCCAGCCAGCGCGCCGCGACCTGGCGGCCCAGCGGGGTGTCGCGCTCGCCCCGGGTCACGCCGATCACGGCGCCCAGCAAGAAGAACGTCAGGATCCCGGCGGCGACGCCGGGGTTGTCGTCATCGTCGCCGCTCCACGTTCCATAGTGGAACGCCGCGCCGGCGACCACGAGCGCCACGAGCACCGCGGCGGCGGTCAGCGCGCCGGTCAGCACCGGGCCGAAGCGGCGCTGGGACAGCCCGGCCGCGCGCGCCTCGGCGACGACCTCGGCGTGCAGGCGCTTGTTCCACCCCTTGGCCTGCCCCTCGTCCCTGAACGTCAAGGCGGTCAACGGGACGACGCCGTCGACGGCGAGGCCGCGTACCCGGTCCAGGACCCGCCGCTCGTACGGCCGCAGCCCCGCGGTGTCCGGCGGTCTCGCCGGCAGGTGCAGGGTGGTCTGCATCGGGTCGTTGCCGGGCTGGCGCAGCTCCACGAAGCGGCGGGCCGCCAGGTCGAGCAGCGTCGACTCGGCCGCGTCTTCGGTCAGGCTCCACCGGTTTACCAGCAGGCTGACCACGGCCGGCGACTCGTCGCCGAGGTCCTGGGTCGCCGGGTCCGGCGCCGGGCTCGCGGGCCGGGTGAGCAGCCGCGCGACCCCGTACGCACCGAACCAGCCGCTGAGGGCCGCCCCCGCCACCGCGAGGTCGAGTACCGCGCGCGAGTCCATCGCCAGCCCCCGCTAGAAGCGAACCTGGACCGGGCCGCGCTCGCCCCCGGCCGCCTCGAAGTACTCCGTCGTCCGGAACCCACCGATGCCCGCGATGACGTTCGTGGGCAGCGTCTGCACGCTCGTGTTGAGCGTCTGCACAGCACTGTTGTAGAACTGCCGGGCGTAGGCGATCTTGTCTTCGGTGTTGGCCAGCTCGGCCTGCAGGGCGGCGAAGTTCTGGTTTGCCTTGAGGTCCGGATACGCCTCAGCGAGCGCGAACAGCCGGCCCAACGCCTGGCTCAGCATGTCTTCGGCGGCGGCGCGCTCGCCCACGCGGGCCTGCGCGGAGTTGATCGCGCCGTTCCGGGCCGTGACCACGGCATCGAGCGTGCCCCGCTCGTGCGCCGCGTACCCCTTCACCGTCTCCACCAGGTTGGGTATGAGATCGTAGCGCCGCTTGAGCTGCACATCGATCTGAGCCCAGGACGCCTGCACCTGGTTGCGCTGGCGCACCAGCCGGTTGTACGTGACCAACGCCCACCCGACGACAACCACCGCGAGCAGGCAGAACAGCCCACCCACGAGGCCGGCAGGAACGCCAATGTCCATCCTCGAACTCCCGTCCAGATCCCGTGTTGCCCGATAGTGCGCGCCGAGAGCCCCGCTGAGCCCGAGACTGTCGCCGATCAGACCCTCAGGCCGCGCCACCCGCGCTCCCCACGGCCCCCGCGGCCCGCCCAGCCAGCGCAGCACGGCGTGTCGCCACGCCGCTTGCGCCGATCAAGGGCGAATGCACGCGGAAATGAGATCGAACCGCGTGCATTCGCCCTTGATCGACGCGAATGCCCTTGATCGGCGATGCGCGAGGGGACGTCGGCGGTGCCGGACGGAGGTTGAGGGGCGCGCCGGCCGGATGCCGAGGAGGCAGAGCGAGGAGATGAGCTGCCGCGATGTCCGTCGCGGGCGAGGCCGTTGCTCCCGCGGCCTCACCCGCCGTCGTCCCACGGCCCAACCCCCGACCGGGGTTGATCGTGAAGCGCGGACGGTGAGGCCGCGGGAGCAACGGCATGGAGCACCGCGAACGTCGCGGTAGCTCGAATCCATGGGTGTTGGGGTCTGGCCTATGTGGACGGACGCAGGCGTCGGCCCCCGGGCGACACCCGGGGGCCGAAGCGCCGTACTCGGTTTAGCGGTGGGCCTTCTGACCCGCCTGCTCCTGGCCGGCCTCGCCGTCGCCGGCCTCGCCGTCGGCGCCGGCTTCCTCGTCGGCGCCCGCTTCCTCGTCAGCGCCCGCGCCCGCACCCGCGCCCGGGTCTTCGGCGCCAGCGCCGGCGCCGGCCGCGGTGAGCAGGGTGAGGTTCAGGGTCTGGAGGATCTCGTTCACCGGCTGGAAGAACGTCTCGCCGCCCTGCTGGCAGTTTCCGGAACCGCCCGAGACGACGCCCTGGGCCTGGTCGCCGGCGAGCAGGGAGCCGCCGGAGTCGCCGGGCTCGGCGCACACGTCGGTGCCGATCAGGCCGCCGACCGCGACCGTGCCCTCGCCGTCGATGGGGTCCGCGAAGTTGACGGTGACGTTGAGCGCCTGGACCTCGCCGCAGCTCGCGCCGGTGGTCTGGCCGAACTTGCAGACCGCGGTGCCCACGACCGCCTCTTCCGAGCCGGCGACCGGCAGGGGCGCGCCGAGGTTGGCCGCGCCGGCGTTTTCGCCGCCGAAGCTGTTGACCTCGCCGACCGGCGCGAAGCCGTCGCCGGTGGCGACGAAGGAGAAGTCGTTGCCCGGGAAGGATGATGCCTGGAAGTCACCCAGCGCGACCAGTTGCTGGCCATCCTGTACCG
Organism: Phytohabitans aurantiacus; assembly: GCF_027923225.1. Classification (GTDB taxonomy): domain Bacteria; phylum Actinomycetota; class Actinomycetes; order Mycobacteriales; family Micromonosporaceae; genus Phytohabitans; species Phytohabitans aurantiacus. Next base: position 38,892 of record NZ_BSDI01000071.1, on the reverse strand, counting down.
CAGTGGCGTCGCCCTCGTTGCCGCAGTGGCCGGCGCTGACGAAGCCGCCCTGTACCGCGAACCCGACGGAGCAGACCGCCTGGCCCTCGATGACGTACGACGCGCCGCCGCGCACGGCCTGCGCGTTCGGGTCGGCTGGCTCCTCCGGGGCTCCGGTCTCCTCCGGCGGTGCTGTCTCCTCCGGCGGCGCCGTCTCGTCTGGGTCCTCCGGCGGCGCTGTTTCCTCCGGATCCTCGGTGGGGTCCGGCTTGGGGCGGTTCAGCAGGCGCGCCGCGGTCCCGTCGGCGACCACGCGCACGTCGCTGGCGTCGACGCCCGCCTTGCGGACGAAGGTGCGGGCGGCGGACGTGCGCCCGGAAGCGGCGCGGACCACGACCGTGTTGGTCGCGGGGTCGATGTACCAGCCGGTGACGCTCGCCGAGGCGGTGCCGGATCGGCGGTCCAGGGTCCGCTTGACCGTGCTGAGCTCGCGGGCGCTGCGGTCCACCACGGCCGCCTGCGCACCGGCCGCGCGTATCTCGTCGGTGAGGGAGCGATCGGTGACCGCCACGTTGAGCTGCTGGCCGGTGAGCCAGGCGCCGGCGTACTCGTCGCCGAGTGTCCCGCGCAGTGCCCGAGCGGTCCGCGCCGCCCACGCCTCGCGGCTCAGGCGGGCGTCGAGCTGCGCGTCGGTCAGGTTCAGGTCGCGCCGCAGTGCGGCGCGCATCTCCTCCGATACGCGTGGCGTACTGGCCGCGGGGGCGTCACCGTCAGCGTTGGTGCCGGCGTTGGCGCTGAGGGTGATCGCCGTTCCGGCACCCACGGTGGCCAGGACGGCCGCCGCTATGACGGTTTTGCGCGTGGTCAAACGTCGCGCGATCATTCAATCCACTCCTCTCAGTCTGCAGTAGGTACGGACTGACATCCGGAGCAGATCGGTTTCTAAGGGAGTTTTGAGGAACGTTTAGGACGAGCGACACGCGCACAACACGCGCGTCGTGGAGCTATCCATTGACGACCGTCGAGGCTATAACCTATCGTCTGATACTCATAAGCATCGATACTCGCTGCTCGTAGCGCGCGGGCGCGATGTTAACGTTCACCACTTGGCGCCGCCTTCGTCCTGGGCAAACGAATTGGCGGTTTCTGAAACGGAGGTTCATGAGTGTCACCGCCCCTGACCCGGCCCGGCCGGAGTCGCCTGGTGAGCGCGTTCGCCATAGCCGCACTGGTGTGCGCCGGCGCGCTGCTCGCCCTGCGACCGAGCACGGCTGGTGCCGCCGCCTGTTCACCGCTGCCCGCCTCACTGCCAGCGGCGAACGCGCTACCCGCCATCAGCGAGCTTCCCGACCCGTTCAAGTACTGGGACGGCACCCGCATGACCAGTTCGGCCGACTGGTCGTGCCGCCGCGACCAGTTGCGCGAACTGTTGCAGTACTACGAGTACGGGCACCTGCCGCCCGCGCCGACCAGCGTCACCGGCACCCGCAACGGAAACACGCTGACCGTCACCGTGCAGGCGAACGGGCGCAGCGCGTCGTTCAACGCGACCCTGAGCCTGCCCGCCGGCAACGGCCCGCACCCGGCCATCATCATGCTCAACCCGCTCGCGGCGAGCACCACCTCGCGCGGCTACGCCGAAGTGCACATCAACCCCAACAGCATCGCCGCCGACAGCACCAGCAAGACCGGCGCGTTCTGGACGCTGTACCCCAGCTCCGACGCCGGTGTGCTGATGGCGTGGGCGTGGGGCGTGCACCGGACCCTGGACGCGCTGCGCTCGGTGCCGCAGATCGACACGGCCAAGGTGGGCGTGTCGGGTTACTCGCGGTACGGGAAGGCATCCGTCGTGGCGGGCGCCTTCGATGACCGGATCGCGTTGACCGTGCCAGGATCGGCCGGTACCGCGGGGATGGGCAACTACCGCTTCTTCTCCTCCACCGGCAGCAACAACGAGACACTCGACGACATCCTCGGCGCCGCGTACTGGTTCACGCCGCGGTTCGCCACCTTCCGCGGCCAGGCCAACCGGCTGCCGATCGACCAGCACGAGCTGGGCGCGCTGGTGGCGCCCCGGTTGCTGTTGACCACCAACGGCACCGAGGGCAGCGACATCCGCACCAACCCGATCGGCACGAGCTATTCGTATCGCGGGGCGCGGATGGTGTACGAGTACCTGGGCGTGCCGGACCGGATCGGCATCGCGTACCGGCCGGGCGGTCACCAGATCGACATGGCCGACTACAACGCGATCATGGACTTCGCTGACAAGTACCTGCGCGGGCTGAACGTGTCTCGCACGTTCAACAACGTGCCGTACGCGCCGAGCACGGCGGCGATCCCCTGGACGATCCCCAGCGGGGGCGGACCCACCACGCCCCCGCCGTCCACCCCACCGCCCTCGACTCCCCCGCCCTCGACTCCGCCGCCTTCTACGCCACCGCCGTCGACACCGCCGCCGGTTGGTGCGTGCACCGCTACGTACCGCACGGTGAACTCCTGGCAGGGCGGCTACCAGGGTGAGGTCACCGTGACCGCCGGCTCCGCACCCATCAACGGCTGGACCGTGCGGTGGACCACCGCTCCGTCCTTCACCCAGGTCTGGAGCGGCGTACTCAGCGGCGGCGCCGTCCGCAACGCCGCGTGGAACGGCTCACTCGGCGCAGGCGGCTCGACCACGTTCGGTTTCATCGGCAGCGGCGGGCCGTCCAGCCCAGTCCCGACCTGCACCAGTCCGTAAGGAGGTCTCCATGCGCAGGATGAACGCACTGCTCACCGCGGCGACGGTCGGGGTTCTGGCCGCCGGGGCGGCACTACTGGCCGTCGGCCCCGCGAGCGCCGAGTCCAACGGCGGCGTACGCGTCATGCCGCTGGGCGATTCCATCACCGACGGGTTCAACGTGCCCGGCGGGTACCGGATCGACCTGTGGCAGAAGTTCGTGTCCGGTGGATACAAGATCGACTTTGTCGGCTCGCAGTTCAACGGGCCGGCGAGCCTCGGTGACCACGACCACCAGGGCCACTCGGGATGGACGATCGCACAGATCGACGCCAACGTCGTCAACTGGCTCCGTGCCACCACACCACGCACCGTGCTGCTGCACATCGGCACCAACGACATGTTCAGCGCCTCGGCGGGCGCACCGCAGCGACTGTCCACATTGATAGACAAGATCACCAACACCGCGCCGGACGCTGAGGTCTTCGTCGCGTCGATCATCCGCTTGAACGGTGCGGACACCCAGGTGCGCACCTACAACGCGGCGATTCCCGGCATCGTGCAGAGCAAGGTCAGCGCCGGCAAGCGGGTGCACTTCGTCGACATGTACCCCGCGCTGGCCGCGGGTGACCTGGCAGACGGCGTGCACCCGAACGCCGGCGGGTACGGCAAGATGGCGACGGTCTGGTTCAACGCGCTGCGGCAGGTACCGCGCAGCATCACCGATCCCACCACGACCACGCCGCCCACGACACCGCCCGTGAGCACGCCGCCGGTGACCACTCCGCCAGTCACCACGCCACCGGTCACCACGCCGCCGCCGGGCCCGGCCGGGTGCACCCCGACGTACCGGGTGGTCAACAGTTGGGGCGGCGGGTTCCAGGCCGAGGTGAGCGTGCGCAACAGCGGCACCTCGACGCTCAACGGCTGGACGGTGCGCATGACGCTGGCCAGCGGGCAGAGCATCACCAACCTGTGGAACGGCGTGAACACCGGCACCAGCGGCCCGGTCAGCGTGCGGAACGCGCCCTACAACGGGTCACTCGCCGCGAACGCCTCCACCACGTTCGGATACGTCGCCAACGGCAACTCCGCCGCCGCGGTGACCAACGTGACCTGCACCAGTCCGTAACCCTCCACCGTGATCAGGGCGTCCCTCAAGTCGCTAGAACGGCGTCGGGGACGCCCTGATCATGAGAGGGTGCGGTCGATCGCGGCCAGCCAGCGCTCGCGCGACTCGGCGCGGGTCCGCTCGTCCATCTCCGGGTAGAAGTCGGTGGACGGGCGGAGGCGCTCCTCCAGGTCGGTCAGGCTCCACAGGCCGGCGGCCAGGCCAGCCGCGTCGGCGGCGCCGAGGCACGACAGGTCGGGCTCGGCGGACCGCGCCACGCGCCGCCCGCTCAGATCGGCCTGCGCCCGCATGAGGCGCGCGCTGCGGGTCAGGCCGCCGTCGGCAAGCAGCACCTGTACCTTGCCGACGCTCGCGTCGATCGCGCTCACGACATCTTCGACCTGGTGGACGATCGCGTCCAGCGCCGCGGCGACCAGATCGCCCCGGCGGGTGCCCAGTGTCAGTCCACTCAGGACGGCGACCGCGTCGGGATTCCACCACGGCGCGCCGAGGCCACCGAAGGCGGGCACGAACTGTATCCGGCCGGCGCTAGGCGGCGCCTCGTCGAGCAGCGTCTGCTCGTCGGTGCCGAACAGCTCCGCGAGCCAGCTCAGGGCGCGGCCGGTCGCGCGGATGTTGCCTTCGACGGCGTGCACGGGACCGGTGACGTCCCCGGCTCCCCTCATGTGCCCGGCTTCCCCCATGTCCCCGGCTCCACTCAGGTCCCAGGCGATGCTGCGGCACAGGGCGGTGCTGCCGCCGGGGTCGCCGAGCGCCATCACCGACGAGCCGGTGCCGTAGGTGGCCTTGACGACGCCGGGCCGCCAGCCGGCGTGGGCGAACATGGCCGCGTGCGAGTCGCCGAGCACGGCCCGCACCGGCGTACCGTCCGGCACGGGCCCGAGTCCGCGCGCCGCGGGGAATTCGGCGCATGAGGCCAGCACGCGGGGCAGCACCTCGACGGGTACGCCGAACAGGTCGAGCAGCCGCTCGTCCCACCGCTGGGTGTCCACATTGAGCAGTTGGGTGCGGGAGGCGTTGCCGACCTCCGTCACGTGGTCGCCGCCGAACCGGCTCAGCAGCCACGAGTCGACGGTGCCGAGGCACAGCTCCCCCGCCTCGGCGCGCCGCCGGGACGGGTCGTACGCGTCCAGCAGCCAGCGGGCCTTCAGCGCCGAGAACATCGGGTCCAGCGGCATCCCGCTGAGCTCACGGACGAGCGGGCCGGCGCCGGCCGCCGCGAGCTCCCGGCACTGGCCGGCCGTGCGCTGGTCCTGCCAGCTCACCAGCGGTCCCAGCGGCTGGCCGGTACGGCGGTCCCACAGCGCCAGCGACTCCCGCTGGGTGCTCAGGCCGACCGCCTCGATCCGGTGCGCCACGCCCGCGTCGACGCAGCCCTCCACGGCCGCCCGTACGCTCTGCCACAGCTCCTCGGCGTCCTGCTCGACCCAGCCCGGTTGCGGCTGTGCCTCCGACAGCGGCGCCGTCGCCCGCGCCACGACCCGGCCCTCGGCGTCGACGAGCAGCGCCTTGGTGGAGCTGGTCCCCTGGTCGACGGCGAGGACGAGCGGCCCGCTATCCATTGCCCGCTAACAGATCGCGGACGGCGTCGACGATGCCATCGGCCGACAGTCCGAAGTGGTCGAGCAGGAAGGCCGCGCTGCCGGTCGGCGCGAACACCCGCGGGATGCCCAGGATGCGCATCGCGGTCGGGTGCCCGGTCACCACGGTCGCGGCGACCGCGGCCCCCAGTCCCCCGCTGGTGGTCGCCTCTTCGGCGGTGACGATGCCGCGCGTCTCACGGGCGGCGGCGAGCACCGCGCCGGTGTCGATCGGGTCGACGAACGGCATGTTGAGCACCCGCACGCCGATCCCCTCGGCGCGCAGCCGTGCGGCCGCCTCCAGCGCGCGGGAGGTGAGCGATCCGATCGCGATGACGGTCACGTCGTCGCCGTCGGTGAGGCGGACAGCCCGGCCGGGTGCGAACGGGGCGTCTGCCGGGGTGACCGCCGGCACCTTGAACCGGGGGGTCCGCAGGTACGCCGGGCGTCCGGAAGAGGCCGCCCAGCGCACCGCGGCCCGGGTCTGGGCCGGGTCTGCGGGGACGATGACGTCGAGGTTCGCCACCGCCCGTATCCAGGAAAGGTCTTCGATGGAGTGGTGCGTCGGGCCCAGCTCACCGTACGCCATCCCCGGACTCTGTCCACACAGGACAACATGCGCCTCGCTGTATGCCACGTCTGCCTTGATCTGCTCCAGCGCCCGCCCGGTCAGAAACGGCGCGGCCGCGCACACGAACGGTATCCTGCCGGCGTTGGCCAGCCCAGCGGCCACGCCGACCAGGTCCTGCTCGGCGATGCCGACGTTGATCAGTCGCTCGGGGAACTCCTCCCGGAACCCGACCAGGTTGCTGGAGCCGACCGAGTCGTTGCACACGGCCACGATCCGGTCGTCGGCCCGGGCCAGCGCCCGCAGCTCCTCCGCGAACGCCTGCCGGCAGTCGTACGTCACCACCTCGTCGACGACGGTCATGCTCCCAGCTCCCCGAGCGCGAGGGCGACCTGTTCGCGGGTGGGCACCTTGTGGTGCCACTCGACCCGATCCTCCATGAAGGACACACCCTTGCCTTTGACGGTGTTGGCGATGACGGCGACGGGCTGACCATTCGTCGACGGTGCCAGTGCTTCCAGTACAGCCAGATGGTCGTGCCCGTCGACCTCGCGCACCTCCCAGCCGAAGCTGCGCCACTTGTCGCCGAGCGGTTCCAGGCTCTTGGTCTGCTCGGTGCGGGCGCCCTGCTGCAGCCGGTTACGGTCGACGATCGCGGTGAGCGAGGACAAGCCGTAGTGTGCCGCCGTCATCGCCGCCTCCCAGTTGCTGCCCTCCTGCATCTCGCCGTCGCCGAGGACGACGACGGTGCGCCAGGTCTGCCCCGCCAGGCGGGCGGCGATGGCGCAGCCGGTCGCCACCGGGAAGCCGTGGCCGAGGGCGCCGGTGTTGGTCTCGACGCCGGGCACCTTGATCTTGTTGGGGTGGCCGTTCAGCGCGGACAGCGGCGCCATGAACGTGTCCAGCTCGGCGGTGTGGAAGAAACCGGAGTGCGCCAGCGTGGAGTAGAGCGCAGCGGCGCAGTGCCCCTTGCTGAGGATGAACCGGTCGCGCTGCTCCCAGGTGGGGCGCTGCGGGTCGAGCGTGAGGGCGCCCCAGAAGCAGGTCACCAGGATGTCGGTCACCGACAGGTCGCCGCCGATGTGCCCCAGCTGGGCGCGGTCGATCATCCGGACGATGCTGCGGCGCACCTCGCGGGCGATACCGGCCAGCTCGGTGGCCGCCGCCTCGGCGCCGGCGCCCCGGATCCGGGCGACCGCGTCGCGGTACCGGATGGCGCGGTCGGGATCAGCGGGCAGCATCAGGCGTCCCCGTACAGGGCGGCCTGGATGATCCGCTGCGCGGCGAGGGCGTCCTGGGCCTGCTGGGCGGCGGCGAGCGCGTCGCGGTCGAGCCGGCCGAGGGCGCGGTGGATCCGCTTCATCACCGCGATGCCGTCGCGGGCGGCCTGGACGCTGTCTTCCCGGAACGGGAACTGGTCGAGCTGCCAGACCCCGTCCCAGCCGGCGTCGTGCAGGGCATGGAAGAACTCGAACGTCTCGATCGGGTGCATCGACCCGGTCACCATGTCGTCGTCCCAGCCGCGGTAGTTGTCGTTGACGTCGATGGCGAACAGCCGGCCACGGGAGATGGCCAGCCGGGCGGCGTCGGCCGGTGACTCGCCGCCGTACAGCGAATGGCCGAAGTCGAGCAGGATGCCCACATTGGGCAGGCCGATCTCCTCGATGCCGAGCAGCGTCTTGGCCACCGACGAGAAGACCATCGCGTTGCGGGGCTCGCGCGGCTTGTACTCGATGGCGAACCTCAGGTCGGGGAACGTGGACGCCAACTCCCCGACGGCCTCCAGCGAGTACCGCCAGAGCTGCTGGTGGTCGGCCTGGAACGGATAGTCCCAGCCGTCCTGCCCGGGCCAGAGCTTGACGTAGTCGCAGCCGAGCACACGGGCGGCCTCGGCCGCCTGCGAGACCAGGTCGATCGCGGCCCTGCGCACGGCGGCGTCCGGGTTGGTGAACGCGCCGCGACTGAACCGGCGGGTGTAGATCTCCGGCGTCACCGCGATGGCCCGAAGATCGTGCTGCTTGAGCGCGGCGCCGACCTCCTCGACGGTCAACCCGGCCGGGTCGAACGGGTACGTCATGTCGACCACCGACAGGTCCTCGACCTGGCCCGCCAGGCCGATCGCCGCCAGGGTGTTCACCGGCGGCCCGTAGCCGTCGGTGGCGTACCGGTCGACGTACCGACCGAAGTGCCAGATGCCGGCCCCGAACACCGGGGTCTGCATATCTATTCGCCGCTGATCTGACATAACACCACCGTAGGCAGCTCTGACTACACATTCAAGGATTGAATGGCTATTCTGCGGACGTGGATGAGCTCGCTACCGACCACATCCGGCTGCTGACGAAGGTCGCCCGGATGTACCACGAGCGCGGCGTCCGGCAGCCGCAGATCGCACAGCAGCTGCACATCTCGCAGCCACGCGTGTCACGCCTGCTCAAGCGCGCCGTCGAGCTGGGCATCGTGCGCACCACCGTCGTCACCCCGCGCGGGGTGTACGCCGAACTGGAGGAGCGGATCGAGGAGGAGTACGGCCTCACAGAGGTCATCGTCGCCGACACCGACGACCACGCGGACGAAAACCAGATCCTGCGCGCGCTCGGCGCGGCGGCCGCCGTCTACCTGGAGACCACCCTCATGGGCGGCGAGCGCATCGGCGTCTCCTCGTGGAGCGCCACCATCCTCGCGACCGTGGAGGCCATGCGCCCCCGGCCGACCCGGGTCGCCGAGCAGGTGGTGCAGATGCTCGGCGGCGTGGGCAACGTGACCGCTCAGAACCACGCCACCCGGATCGCCGGCCGCCTGGCCGCCGTAACCGGCGCGCAAGCGGTGTACCTGCCCGCGCCTGGCCTGCTGGCCTCCGGCGACATGCGGCAGATGTTCGTCAGCGACCCCAACATCGAGCCGGCGCTGCGCGCCTGCGACGGCCTCACGATGGCGCTGGTCGGCGTCGGCAGCATCGAGCCGTCGCCGCTGCTGCGGGAGAGCGGCAACGCCTTCGCCGAAAGCGAGTTGCCGGCGCTGCGGGAGGCGGGCGCGGTCGGCGACGTGTGCGTGCGGTTCTTCGACGAGAAGGGACAGCACATCGAGTCCACATTCGACGATCGCGTGCTCGGCATCAGCGCGGCGAAGCTGCGCGCGGTGCCCCGCCGGGTCGCCGTCGCCGGCGGGGCTCGCAAGTCCACCGCCATCCGGGCGGCGCTGTCTGGTGGCTGGGTCAACGTGCTCATCACCGACCTACAGGTGGCGAGGAGCCTTATCTGATCACGCGGTGCAGGGGCCGCCGTTCAGGGTGAAGGCGGTGGGCGCGGGATTGCCGCCCACCCACGAGCCCTGGAAGCCGAACGACGCACTGCCACCGACCGGGATCGCGCCGTTCCACGCCGCGCTGTCGGCCGTCACGACCGCGCCGTTCTGGAACACCGAGACGCCCCACGCGGAGGTGATCCGCTGGTCACCGGTGAACCGGAAGCCGAGCGTCCAGCCGTTCAACGCCACCGACGACTGGTTGTGCACGGTCACCGCGGCCACGAAGCCACCCGTCCACTGTGACTGGACGGTGTAGACGACCCGACACGGTGTCGGGCCCGTCGTGGGCGTACCCGTGCCGTTGACGCTGATCGTGCCGGCCGCGAGCGACACGTTGCCGGCGGCGTCCCGCGCCCTTATGTAGAAGAGGTTGCGCCCGGGCGACAGCAGCGCCGTGTAGCTGGTGCCGGTCACCGTGGCGACCAGCGTCGAGGCCCACAGCCCGTCGAACTTGTAGACCTGGTAACCGGTGACGCCCACGTCGTCGGTCGACGGCGACCAGCTCAGCGTGGCGCTCGCCGCGGTGACGTTGCTGGCGGCGAAGTCCGCCGGCTTGCTGGGCGGTGTGGTGTCCGGGCCGGTGTCGGTGGCCGGCGTGACGAACGTGACCGACGCCGCTCCGCCCCGGCGCCCCTGGTCGTCGCGCGCCGACACGGAGAACCGGTACTCCGACGCCCGCGACAGGGTGGAAATCGTGGCGGTGGTGGCGGTGCCGGCGACGCTCGTCTGCCACACGATGTCGTTGAACGCCTGCGTGTACGTGATGTCGTAGGCCGCGATCACGCAGCAGCCGCGCGGGGCGGCCGTCCACGTCAGGGTGACCGATCCGGTGCGCACGACGGAGGCGACGAGGTTGGTCGTCGCGCCCGGCGGGAACGGCGTCGTGCTGGGCGGCGTCACGGTGAGCGTCGGCGACACCATCCCCGCGTCGGCGCGCGGCACGACCAGCGCGACGGCACCGATCACCGTCAGCGAAGCGACCACGGTGGCGAGCAGTGCCACGACGAGCTGGCGACGTGTCATGCTCCGAACACTCCGCCACTCATCGATGCTCGTCAAGATAGACGAAGGTGGAATACTCGTCACCGATCATGCGAGGCTCACCGCCCGCCGACCCAGCTCATGTCCGGCCACGGTCCACTGTCGAACGCCTCCATGATCTGGACCATCTCGTCGACGGACTCGCTGTCCAGTTGGACGAACGCCTCGACGCCGTCGGGCTGACTCAGGAAGAGCTGCCCGTTCTCCCGGATCAGCAGGCCGCTCCACTCGCGGATCCGGATCGGCTCGCTAGCGAAGGTGGTCTCGAACCGCTGGGACACACCGGGCCCCATGCCGATGATGAGTTGCCGCCCGTCGGCGCCGTCGACCGTCACGTCCTGCGTCCAGTCGGCGCCATAGAATCCCTGACGCAGCCGCCACGGCGCGGTCGCGAGATCGGGCGGCCGCCAGCCGAGGCGCGGGCCGACCCACGTCAGCCCGGGATCGGGCCGCACCGATCGCGCGACGCGCAGCGCCACGTCTCGCTGGACGTCCGCGCCACCCGCGGTCAGCACGCTGACGATCAGCGGCGGCTCGCCCGGCCGCTGCCAACTGACGTGGGTGGCAAGCCCGATATCCGTCACCCGCACGAGCCGACCCGGCGAGCCGTTGATATCTACTATGGACGTTTCACCGTTGGGCCGGTCCGCCTCGATCGACTCATGCTGGCCAATCAGCAGCGAAATCACCTCTTCGGCGGAGCCCTTCTGGTACTCCCGCGAGAGCACCGGCACCTGGCCACCGTCCACAATGAACGAGCGCGCGGCCTCGCCGTACCGGTGCGGCAGCCACGTCGGGCGGAAACGGAGAGGCACCTCCAGCCAGCCGCCGCCGGGACCGCCGTCGACGGCGGGAAAATCCGGATCTGACGGGCGGGTCAGGCGCCACACGCCGGCCGCGGCCACCCCCGTGGTGGCCGCGAGGGTACCGGCACCGGCGAGCCGCAGGACCAACCGGCGCTGGCGATGCCGCCGCGTGCGACCGGCCAGCGCGGCACGGATGCGGTCCGCGTCCGGAGCCTCGTCGGCCAAAGCCGCGAAAGCGTCGCGGATCGCTTCGGCGTCGATCATTCTTCCTCCAGTACCGGTTGCAGCGCGGCAACCTCGCGCAGCTTGGCGAGCGCCCGGGACGCCTGGCTGCGCACCGTCCCCTCGGTGCAGCCAAGTACACCGGCGATGTCGGCGTCGGCCATATCCTCGAAGTACCGCAGCGCGATCACGACGCGCTGGCGGGCCGGAAGCGTGCGTATCACCTGGAGGAGCGCCTCACGCCGCACCACCACCTCGTCGGCGCCGTCCGGTTGCGGCGCGGCGTACTGCACCCTTTCCCGGCGCAGGGCGGCGGCGACCCGCCTGCGCGCCGACAGCAACTCGTTCACAATCATTTTGCGCAGGTAGGCGTCCGGGATGTCGTATTCGCGGATCCGCGACCACCTCGGCTGTGCCTTGATCAGCACGTCCTGCACGACGTCTTCGGCCACGTGCGGATCACCGGCCAGCGCGGTCGCCTGCCGCAACAACGCCGGCAACCGCGCCGCGACGTACTCCTCGAATGTCAACCGACCCCTCCCCCATCACCTCCCTACACGAAGCTACGGGCCCATCCCGTTGCACGGATGCCGCAACCCGTTGTGCACGTCCGGCTCGTACTCCCAGCCCGGCTGGGCGCCGCGCCAGGATAGGTTGGTCTCGCCGCTTGCCAGGCCACAGTGGACTACCCTGGCCAGGGCTACCTTTTGGGGTCAGGTTCAGGATCGGGTTTCGAGCTACCGCGGCGTTCGCCGTGCGCGATGCCCGTTGCTCCCGCGGCCTCACCGTCCGCGGCCACACAACCTGCCCTCGTCGGGGTTGGTCGTGTGACGGCGGCGGGTGAGGCCGCGGGAGCTACGGTATGGAGCGCGGCGAGCGTCGCGGTAGCTCGCGTATTTCTTTGTCCTGTGCCAGTGCTGGCTCCCCCGTCAGTCACGATGGACGCCGATTCACCATTGGCTATCCACCGGTAGTCGGACGCTGTCGCTCGGTCGGGCAGACGGGTAGCTGGACGGCGCCGTCCACCCGAAGCGTGTCCGGATCGAAGCGGACAAGCCGATCGGTATGGCTCGTGTCGATGGTCGTCTCGTCGACGAAAACGACGTCGCGCGCGGTGACGACGTGCCACGTGACCATCTCCGGCGACTCGTAGTACGAGGTGCGGCAGCGAACGACGGCGGCCGCCGATTCCCTGCTGGCCGCCCCGTCCCGTGACCTGACACGCACCACCTCGTACGATCCCTCGCCGAGCCCATCTCGGTAGACGGTTCGGACGAGTTCGAAGTCGCCGGCCGGCGAAACCGCGATGGTCTCAGGCCCTTCGTTCGGAATCTCCTCGATGAGAGCGGACCAGGCCAGCAGCCAGTATCCGCCAACGCAGGCCACCGCCTGCGCCAGCACGGTCGCAGACGCGGCGGCTATGGCGGATCTGCGAGTCCGGGCCAGCAGCCACCATGCGAGCCCAAGCAACCCCGGCGCGACGACGACCAGGATGGCCCTTGCCCGCCACGTCGCCATCGGCAGAAGCAGCACGTACCTCTGCCGGTTTAGCAAAGCCGCCACCGCGATCGCCGCGACCGCCACCGCGACGACGCCTACGAGCGCAGCCGCGGTGTGGCGTCCCGCCATGGTGCCGCGCAACCGACGCCCGCCGGGCACTATCGCGTTCACGGCTCGATCATACGAACCCCTCCCGGACCGGCGAATGAGTCGGCGTGCCCGCCGGACTAGGTATTCGTACCCGGCGGCAGCGCCAAGCCGGTCGCTCGTCTCCGAGGTCACCGTGATGCTAGAGCTCGCCAGTCACCGGGCTCAGCCGTTCTCGACGAACCTTTGCAGCCAGGCCGACCCAGCCTTGCCGAACGGCTCCGCTCCGGCCGTGAGCCGTGCGACCAGATCGTCGGTCGTGGCCTGTGCCTGCGCCACCACTGCGGCCGGGTAGTGGTAACGCACCTGATGTTCGGCGAACTCGTCCTCGTCAAGGACCCGGACGGTGCCGTCGCGATGCTGCACGACATCCAGGTCCAGGTCGACAGCGGACACCACGCCCGGCTGAAACGTCGGCTTACTCGTCACGTCGACGTAGATCGAGATGTCGGACTCACCAGGGCCGTTCCATCTCGCGATCCAACATCCGTCGGCTGGAACCAACACGACGAAATCATGTGGCTGCACGATCGGTTCCTCGAAGCCCCGCCGCAGCAGGATGCCCGCCCGCGCACCAAACCAGCGCCCGTGCCGGTCTTCACCCAAGGGCTGCATCGGGTACCGCCAATGCCTGCGACCGCCCCACTTCGTGAACCTGATCTCCGTGCTCATCCAGCGGAACCTACCCGGCGCACGAACAGCTCCTTACTCCGTCAACTGTTTGGTCAGTCAGGCGCGAAGTTCCACCGCGTCGGCAATGCGCTGTCACATACGGCGCAGACGAAATCGTCGCCCCGCACGACGTTGCGCTCGCCGCACGTGGGACAACGACGGAAAATGACGGCGTCGGTGAAGGCACCCGGATGCGGGACGCCCACGCGGTCCAGTGCCCGCGCCACGGCGGGCCAGCTGTCCGGATCGGGGCAGTACCCCGTTGACTGGTTGGTACCGCGACGACACACCAGCCGGATTCGGCTGAGGCGAAGGTGATCTCCCCGGCGGCGAGGACGTCCTGACCGCCGGCAAGTGCGACATGTTCGCTGCGACGCGGCGCCAGCCACAGCGTCCGATGCGATCGCATGGTCGCGAATCTCGACCGGACCGACATAGCCGTACCGTCTTGCCTGGGTCACCGCGCGACTGTACCGACCAGCGTGACTGCGTGCGTTGGTTGTCGTCCGGGCGGCCGAACTGCTGGTGCAGGCGGTCCAGATCTACCGAGGCGACCTCGGGCCGGTTCGGTGGTCAGCCGGTGACCAGGCAGAAAGGGTGACCGGCCGGGTCCAGGAGCACCCGCCACTGGTCACCGCCGGGCTGGTGATCCGGCCTGACCGCGCCGAGGCTCAGCGCCAGCTTCTCCGCCGCGTCGAGGTCTTCGACCCCGAGATCCAGGTGGAACTGCTGCGGCACAATCTGGCCGGGCCATTGCGGCGCTCGGTATCTGTCGACCCGCTGGAAACCCAGGTCACTGCCGGACCCGCCGGTCAGGACGACGAACCCGTCGGCGTCGTACCCGAGGTCCATGCCTGTCATCTCTTGGTAGAACCGGGCCAGCGCCTGCGGATCGGCGCAGTCCAGGGTCACGCCTCGCAGCATGGCGATCGGCATCGTCCACTCCTCTTCATCCATATCCGCGGGCCCGCGTGACGGCCGCTGGTAGCCATCCAACCGCACTGGGGTGGCCCGGCTCTGCTCATTTTTCGGACCGGACAGCGCTCGTCCCGGCAGCGGTCGTGTGCGGATTCTGGACGTCGTTGCCTTCTTGTTCGTCGTCGCCGGCGACGTCACTCTTGGTGGGGTGCGAGGCGAGACAGTAACGGTCGAGGAGCTCGATGAGCTGCTGGCGTTGAGCGACGGTGCACGGCGGCAATGGCTCGACCGCCATCAGCCGGCGCTCCCGGAGGGGAACTGGTGGCTGCACCTGCTGACCCTGCTCGATCACCGATTGGCGCATCAGCCGGCGAACCTGGTGGCCTGGGCCCAGCTGAAAATATGGCTGCTGGCGCAGGCGCGTGAGCGCTCCACGCTCAGTCGGGACGACGTCGCAGAGCGCGTCGCGTACTTCGTGTCGCGGATGCGAGGCGCGGGCATCGAAGCTGCGCTCCTGCCATCGGCGGACACTGTCGTCCGGGAGTGCTTGGACGCCATACCCGTCGCACTGGAGCAGGTCGCCACGCTCACCGACCGAAAGAGCCTGTTCGTTTTGGGACACCAGGAGATGCTTGATTCGCGACGCGCCAAGAACCTGATCAACGCCGCCGGACCGCACCTGAACGAACTCGAGGATCCAGACCTGGCCCACCGGCTCCGCGCCTGGCTCGCCATCAAGCCGCTCCTGGTGTGACCGCAGCCAGATCAGGACGTTCGTCGAGGTCTTGTCGCAAGTGCTTTGGATCTACGATGTCGGTCGCGGCGATCCTTCACGCTGCACTGTGGTCATGCTCTGTTGAAAGGGGCGGTGGTGGTCGAGGTCCGGCATGACGGCGCGTTCTCGGTCAACGGCATTGGCCTCAACTGCGCGCCGTTTCCGCTGAGCTTCAGCGTCCGCGAGGCCGCCGGCGGCTGGTCAGTCCAGGCGACCGCGGCCCGGGCTTCAGAGCTAGCAGATGTCCTGGTGAAAGCGGCGAGCGATACCGTCGTCGTGGCAGACGTCGCGACGAACAGCTTCCTGGACGAGCAGTACGTTCAGTGGAAGCCGTCGCAGGTTGCCGCAGCGCAGGGCATCGACTGCTCGGCGCACGATTGGGCTGCACTGGCCGCGGGCGTTGTCGGTCTCAGCGACGAGGCACTGGTGATGCGGCGCGACGACGTGCCCGGCTTCCTGGCCGGCTGGCACCCATACGAACTGACGTTTGTCGGCCTTCCGAACAAGCCGAACGCGCAGCAGTTGGACGAGATCGCGCTTGCCATCGCAACCGCGCATCATGGCCAGCCGATCCTGCCTACGCTTCCCGGCTGCTGTCTGTGGTACTCCGGGCACGACGATTGCTATGTCTGGGTGGAATCCGCCGATCGAGGAGTTCCCCCGGCCATCCTGGGCCGCCTGCTAGCCCTGATAGCAGGCTCAGCCTTGGCCGATGCCGCACCGGTAGAGGTGTCGGATCCACCACACGCCCTGGTTGAAGCCCTGATCGAAGAGAGTCGTCACTGGGTCGGAATGCTTGCTGCCGTGTCCCCGGACGCGGTAACCGTAAGCCTGTCCGCCACCACGCAGGAATGGCGGCTCGCCCAGCCGCTCCCGGAAAAGGTCCACCGTACGGCGGTCTACAACGTCATCGAAGCGACGTGGCACCTCGCTACACCTTAGCGACGCACGCGACGGGCCCACGCGGACCGCGAATCAGGTAGGTAGTCCGGCAGGGTGCCTATCTGGAACAGCTCAGTCTTCCAACAGTGCCCATACTCGATTCTTCGCGCTCTCGAGCTCCTGGTTTGCAAGGCGGAGGCTCGGCTCGCCTACACGCCATAAGAAGAAGTCGCCGAAGTTCCGTCCTCCCAAGTGCATGTCGAGGAAGATCCGGCGAGCATGACCTACCGCCTCGGAGTCGCCAGTCTCGACGTCGCGTAAGTACTCCAGGGCGGTCCTGATCCGCAGGATCCACGGTGTTGCTACGTATCCCTCCGCATTGACAAGCCCGTCCAGGTTGGCAAAGGCGTCCCGAAGCTGCTCGCGCCGGGATACGGAGTCCACCTCGGAAGTCTGAGCCGCCCCAGGCCCAGCTGTCCACCCTGGCCAAAACTCTGTCAGCGGCATGTTGGTTCATCGACCGAGCAGGCTCGTTGCATCGGTTGGGGCGCCATCCGGCAGGTCGCGGGGTTCGACTGAGTGCTGCGGGTCGCGCTCGGGCAGGCTCGGGTCGTGGTGGACGCGTCTATCGCGCAGTGTTTGTGGCGGGCAGGGACCAAAGTTGGCTGGTACCGGTTGTCCAGTTGTGGGTCAGCCAGCGTCCGTTGCCGCCGGCGTGCGTGATCGAATTGAGGAACATGGGCTGCGGGTAGTCGATCGTCGCCAGATGGGTGAGGGTGTCGGTGGCCAGCAATAGATGCTGTTCGTCGCCGTCGCAGTCGTCGGGTTCAACGCCGACCAGCAGGTATTCGTCGGTGACAAGGGTGGCAGCGCTGTTGAGGATGTAGCCCACCGGGTGTACGAACCTGGGAACATCTCGGGCGAAGCAGCTGATCCGCGCCGTGCCGTCAGCGACGTCTCGTACGGCGATCTGGTCGCCGCGGTGGGGCAGGTCGATGTACCAGTCGCCGGTGCTGGCGATATCGGCCAGGATCTCACCCGACACGGAGCGCAGGTGGATGCGGTCACCGTCCAGGCGGGCCCAGAAGCTGGTCGTGCCGTCCTGGCCCATCGCCACCGTCACACCGATGTGCCAGCCGTCAGGATGATTCAGGAACGTGGCGGCGCCCTGGTACGTGTCCAGCCGCGTTCTGGCTATCAGGGAGCCGTCGACCGGGTCGAGGACAGCCAGTTCATCGTCGCGGCCAGGCAGGTATGCCCATAGCCGGCCTTGGGAGTCGAAGTGGCCACTGGGTTGACGTCGTTGATACGGCGCGGCGATCCGCTCCGGCCGGTGCCACAGCGGCCTGCCGGCCTCGTTGATGACGGTGACGCCGTCGACGCCGACCAGCGCGAACCGAGAACCATCCGATGCTGCCGAGGCATGCACGTCACCATCGAGGTCGGGCACCGGTATCTGGCAACACGGCCGTAACCGGGTATCGAACGATCGCAGTAGCCCAGCCTCCGCGTCAGTGTTGAGCCAGCCGGTGCCCGTCCACTCCATCGACGTCTGCGATGACAGCTGGAACTCGGCAAGTAGGCGGGCACGCACGGCGCACACGTTAACCCACAAGCGCGACGGGGCGAGCCAGCCGCTGGCAGCGGCAGAAGAGGTGTGGCGTTTGTCGAAGAACAGGTCGGGCCGCCGGTGCGGGAGCTCGGTGCCAGTAGGCTGCCGGGCCGAGCCATGGCCATCCATCTGCGGGAGATCGTCCAGGCGCCCCGGTGGCTGGTCACCTGCGTCCGGTTGGCTCCGTCGGTGTGGCGCCGGCTGCGGGCGTTCGCACCGGCACAGATCAGCGACGACGAAGCGATCGAGGCACTCGGCGTGGGACTTGCCCGCTACGCCGCCGTAGAGGTGCCCACGTGCCTGCTCGGCGGCGACCGCAGCCCCGCCAACCTCCGCCAGCGCTGGGAGGCGCTGGCGAAGGTGCTACCCCGCGTGCGGTCGGTCGTGGTACTTCGCCGCCATGGACACGCCGCACATCTGACCGCACCCACCGAGGTGGCATGGGCGGTCGAAGACTTCACCGACTCCGTCCTCGAACGGCGCTAGGAGACAGCGTGCGAACTGGCACCATCGGCGTCATGGCCAATGAGAGGCGCTACCCCTTTGCTCCGCGATCGAACAGGCTTCTCGCGGCCGGCCAGTACTGGGCGATACCGCTGTCGAACGGACGGTTCGGATGCGGGCGAGTCATGGCGGTGCCGGCCTTCGGCGAGAAGGACCGGGTCGGTGTCGTCATTGGATTGATGGATTGGGTCGGCGACGAGCCGCCCACGTCTGACCGGATCGCCGGTCACCAGATTCTCGAGCAGGCCAAATCCCGGTTCGACGCGATCACCCGCACGGGTGGCGAAGTGCTCGGGAACAGGCCGCTCGAACTCGACGACTTGGTGCCGATCCGGTACGACGGCGTCCACATCGGAGCCGTCGCCAGAGTCTGGGGCTCCCTGGTGATCCGCGACCTTGCCGAGCAGTATTTCACTCCGTGAGCCAGGCTAGATAGGTTTCGCGGTGCGGGTCGTCCGCCACGATCTACAGCCGGCGGCGATGCCGGGCCGGCGAACTGGTTGTGTAGTCGCGGAGGGTGAGGCCGCGGGAGCAGCGGGCATGGAGCGCGACGGGCATCGCGGTAGCTCGCGTCTTTCTTGGGGGCCTGTCACCTCCGATACCGCTGCGCCACCGCCGCGAAGGCGGCCTTGGGCTCCCATTCCATGTCGGGGTAGGTCTGCCCCCGGCGCCCTTCGAGGAGTTTGACGATGCCCAGGCCGGCCCGGTCCAAGTCGTCCCTGGGGTCGCCGTCCGGGCGGTGGGGGTAGCCAGGCAGGGCAAACAGGAACACGAAGGCGCTGTCGACGCCCTCGGTCTCGAAGATCTCCAGCAGTTCGCTCAGGTATGCGGCCTGGCCGGCCTCGTCGCGCTCGTATACGCCGTTGAGCCGTACGGGGGCCTTGGTCTTTGGGTCGTGCTCGACGACTTCCAGCACTCGCCCACCGCGGTCTCCCGCGCCGCGGTAGGCCGCGGTGCCGAACCCGGTGATGGCGAGCGGCTTCGGGCCTTGGGCCAGGGTGCGCACCGCGTCCCGGAACCGGTCGGCGACCTCGGCGGAGCGGATCAGCTCGAACGTCACGATGTCGAAGGGGGTCCAGTCGACCTGCTCGAACTGGATGGCCGCGTAGGTGAGCCTGCCTTGGAAGCACTCGCGGACGGTGGCCGCGGCGTCGCGGAGGAACGCGTTGACGCGCACGCCGAGTTCACGCATCGCTTCGGCGCGCCGCTCGGGTTGGCTCATCAGCTGCTCGGCTCGTTCCTCGGGGCTTTCTCCGGGCAGGAACCCGCGGTTCATCACGCTCAGCTCGACCCCTGCGACGAACACGACTGTGGCCCCCTGCCGCCGGAGCCGTTCGGCTCGCTCGGCGCAGTCGCGGAAGAGCGTGAGGATCTGCTCCGGATCCAGCTCCAGCGGATAGGGCGAGAACCAGACCTCCAAGCCGAGTTCGGCGGCGGCACCGGCGGCCAGCTCCAGTCGGTCCGGGTCGCCGCCGATGATCTGGACCGCGTTGCAGTGCAGGTCGTCGCGGATGATGGCGAGCTCGCGCCGGACCACCGCGGGGTCGAGGTGCTCGCGGGACAGCTGGCCGTGTACGACGAATCCGGTGTCGTAGGTCATTCCTCGTGCTCGCATGGTGACGTCCTCTCTGTCGGTCTCGGTCGGGTCGAGGCTGACAGAAAAAGTGCGTGCACGCAAGTTTGCGCGCACGCATCATTATGTGGCACGCTGGCACCGTGACGACACCATCGCCTGGGCTGCGGGAGCGGAAGAAGCAGGCCACGCGAGAGGCGCTACGCGAGGCGGCCCTGCGCCTGGCCGTGGAGCGCGGAGCGGACCAGGTGCGGGTCGAGGACATCGCCGAGGCGGCCGGGGTATCGCCGCGCACCTACAACAACTACTTCGCCAGCCGTGAGCAGGCGATCGTGTCCGCTGTTACCGCGGACCGGGAGGCGCGGATCGCAGCGGCGGTCGCGGCCCGGCCCGCAGGGGCACGCCTGGCCGACGCCGTCACCGAAGCAGTGGTCGAGCAGTACACGAACGCCGGTGAACGCGAACAGGAGGCGCTGCTGCTGATCACCACCCGGACCGCGCTGCGCGACGCGTTCCTCGATACCACCGCCAGTATCGGGCCTCCTCTCACGACGGTGATCGCCGAACGCATAGGTGACGCCGGAGCGCACACGGCCCGCGTTCTCGCGGCGAGCGTGGCCGCGGCCATCCGCATCGCGTTGGAAGGCTGGCTCCGGCCGGCCGGAAGCGCGGAGGCCGCCGGAGGATTGGTCGTGCCCTCCGGCTCACTACCCGACCAGCTCCGCGCGGCGCTGGCCCCGCTCGCACCCGCGTTCGACGCCGCCGAGCGACGCACCCATCCGATCAAACGTGGATAACGGCTGGGGGGACGAAGCTGAGTCGACGCGTGCGAAGCGGATCGATCCGGTTTTGACGCGGCGGCTCGTCCTGACACCGGTTGGTCGCGACGATGTCGATGACCTGGCCCTGTTGTACAGCGATCCGTTAGTCGCGTATTGGACCGGGCTGGATGCTCGAGCTTGGCTGGGCGGTGCGCGACGCACGAACGGGCGGCGGTTACGTCACGGAGCTTGGCCGGGCGGCGCTCGCCGCGGGGATCATCCGGCGTGACGGACTTGTCGAGGGCCGGACCGGCATACACCCGGACGCCCCTTTCGCCGTTTATCGACTCTGAGCATTCACCACTCGACGGGCAGCTCTTCGGGACCAAGGAGGCTATGTCCCGCCTTCCAAGGAACCTGGCTAGCGGGCACCGCGAGCCGCAGTTGAGGGAGTTCCCGCAGCAGTACGCCGATGGCCGTGCGCAACTCCAACGCGCCCAGGTGGGCTCCGACGCAGTAGTGCGGGCCATGGCCGAAGGTCAGGTGGGGGTTGGGATTCCGCTCGAAGTCCATCTCGTCCGGGCGGGGGAAGACACTGGGATCGCGGTTGGCGGCGTCCGGCGATGGAATGACGATGTCGCCTTTGGACAGTCGCGCGCCGCTCGGCAGTTCGACATCGGCCATGACCCGGCGCGGCAGTTCGTCACCGGCAGCGGTGGAATACAGCCGTTGCAGTTCGGCGACGGCGGAGCCGAGCTGCTCCGGGTGGTCGAGCAGGTAGTCCCATCCCGTCTTGTACGTGCGATATGGCCGCGTGTGTAGCACGAAGACGAAGGTGGCTATGGAGGTGGCGGTGGTTTCCCAGCCTCCGACAACCAGGGCTATGGCCAGCTTGATCTGCACGTCCATTGGCTGGTCGGCGGCGGCCGTCGCGATCCGTGTCAGTACGTCGCCGGTCGCCTGTCCGCGTCGCTGCTCCAGTTGCTGCCACAGGTAGGCGCCCATCTCCATGGCCGACTGAGCCGCTTCCTCACGGGTGAGGCCACCGGTGGCGAGAAAGGTGTCACCCCACTTGCGGAACTTCATCCGGTCTTCGCCGGGCAGGCCCAGCATGTCGCAGATCACGTGCAGGGTGAACGGGAGCGCGAAATCCTGGACCAGGTCAGCAGGACGCCCCTTGTTCGTCATAGCGGCCAGTTGGCCGGCGGCCGCGTGGTCGACCACGTCGCGCAGCGCGGTGACGGCTGACGCGGTAAACGCGTCTTTGACTGTGCCCCGTACCGTTGCGTGTTTCTCACCGTCCAAGCCGAGCAAGGTCCCAGACACGTCGATGTGATCCGCGAGGGCCGCAGCCGTGCGCGAGAACACTTCCTGCCTGCGGAACACTTCCTTCACGTCCATGTATCGGCAGACAAGGAAAGCGTCGACAGGGCGGCCGTGAACAGTGCGCACTACCGGTACAAGGCTCGAGCCGGAGGCGGCGAACTGGCTGTAGTAAGGGTGCTTGTCGGGGCCGGGTGGCCGGTTGACGCCGAGGTTGTCCACATAGAACGGATGACGAAGCGGTGTTGCGGACATGTCCTGCATCGTCTCATTACCGTGCCACTGGCGACAATGAAGCAAGCGTCCCCCAAGTCGCCGGAACGACTTGGGGGACGCCACCATCACGAAGGGGCTGGTGCGCTAGATGGCGCAGAGCCCGCCGCCGCGGTTACAGACGCGCCCGTCGCGGGTCGTGTAGGTCTGGCTCCACGCGCCACCCGGTTCGAACTTCACGTCCCGCGGGTACTGCTCCTTGGTCGACCGGCCCTGGCACTTGACGCAGATCGGGATCTCCCGCTTCATCCAGGCGTCGATGACGCCCCCGCCCTCTCTCGGGTCGATGCCGTACTTGGCGCCGTCCTTCTCCGGGTAGGTCCGGCGGTATCCGTAGGCGTGCGTGAACAGCACCTGGTCCGTCGAGAGGTTCAACTTCTCCGCCACCATGCACTCCGCGCAGCCGTGTTCGCCGGACGAGATGCCCACCGCGATGCGGTCCGGGTTGTTCGGGTCGATGCCGGCCGTGAAGGTGCGGTTCTTCTCGCGCTCGGTCGGCCAGTTTGGCCCGCTCTCGTTGTACCAGCGGTCCATCTCCGCGTCGCGGGCCGCCGCCGCCTTCTCCAGGCCGCGGTTCTGGGCGTACGTCCGGGTGGCGAACGCGGGTGCCGCGGCGCTGGATCCGCTGCCCGAGCCGCCGCGAGCCTTCTGGACCACCTTGCCGATCGCGGCGCCGGCACCGTGCAGGACGCCGCCGACCGCCGCCCCGACGCCAGCGCCGGTGGCCAGCTCGCCGGGAGTGGCCGCGCGGCCCTGCCGGTTGGCGTTCTGGCTGGCACCCACCATGCCGCTGGCCGCGCCACCGATGATGACGCCGGCGACCGCGCATCCGACCCCCACGGTGACGGCGCACGCCCCGGCGACGAGCGCGCCGATAGCGACGCCGACGGCCACGTTGGCGATGAAGTCCAGCGGGTGGTTGATGGCCTCCTTGACCGTGTTGACCACCGCGTTGGCGACGGCGCTGGCCGCCTTCTTGATCCAGCCGAACAGCATGCCGGTGGGGTCGGCGAAGGTGACCGGGTTGTTGTTGCTGTACGTGTACCCGTGCATCTGCTGGGCGTCGGAGGTGTCCATGATGGGATCGACCGAGACGAACCGCCCGAGCAGCGGATCGTACTGGCGGGCGCCCAGGTGCGTGAGGCCCGTCGACGCGTCGGTGGTGCCGCCCACGAAACCCTTGTCGCCAACCCAGGGCACCGGCGCGCCGCGCGGTGCGCCGAACGGCGCCTGCCGCCGCTTGGTGACCTGCTGGCTGGCCGCGTCGACCGCGACCTGCGCGGTCTCCTGATGGTCGCCCGCCTGCCAGGTCACTCCGGCACCGGTACGCACGGCGACCGTCAATCCGCCGTGCTGGTAGTACCGGGTGCCGGTGAGCTTGCCGGTGGCCTTGTCCAGCCGCAGCTCCTGCCCGTCGAAGTAGGCGGTGATGCTCGCCGGGTCCTCCCGCAGCAGCCGCTCGCCATCGGCGTCGTACACGAACCGGCTGGTCTTGTCGCCCGCGGTGACCGCGGCCAGCTTGCCCTCGGCGTCCCAGTCCAGCTTCTGGCCGGGCCGGGTGAGCGTGTTGCCGGCGGCGTCGTAGGTGAACTCGTCCTTGCGGACGCCGGACGGGCCGGACGGGCCGGTGGTCGTCACCGAGGCGAGCTGGTGCGCGCCGGCCGCCGGGTAGGCGTACGTGCGGACGGTGTCGCCGGCGGCGGCGTGCTGGGTTTCGGTGAGCCGGTTGCCCACCGTGTCGTACGTGTAGGAGTGCCGGTACGGCGCGGCGCCGGCCAGCGTGGCGGTGTCAGGGGCGGATGCGCACTGCGACGCGGGCGTCCACGCGTCGGTCAGCCGGCGCAGGTGGTCGTACCGGAAGCACTGCACGTCGTGCGGCAGGTCCTTGGGCGTGTCGGCGACGGACAGGATGTTGCCGGCCGGGTCGTAGGAGTAGTTGACGTCGGACTGCATCGGCTGGGACACCTCGGCGTCCACAATGGATCGGCTGAGCCGGCGCGTGCTGTCCTCGTAGTAGTACGACAACCAGACCCGCTTGCCGGTCTCGCCGAGCTGGACTCGTGCCACCTCCCCGTACCGGGTGTACTCGGTGCCGGTGACGTACTCGACGGTCCCGCCCTGGTCCAGGCCGCCGGAGAGGCGGAGCGGGTTGGACAGATCGCCGTACTCCTGGTGCATCGTCTCCTTGGGCAGGTCGCCGATGGCGGGCAGCGTCGTGAGGTAGGGGCTGCCGTCGTCGTTGAGGGTGCTGTACGTGGTGTAGGTGCCGGCGAGCGTCTGGGTCCGCGGGCTTTCCGGGATGGTGACCCGAGTCTCGTACGCGTGGTAGAGCGCGGTGTAGCTGGCGATCGTCCGGGTGAAGGCGGCGCCGTCGACGTACCGGGTGGACGAGGCGAGCTGCCCCTTGCCCTTGGTCGCGGTGTCGTAGGTCCACTCAGCCAGCTTCGTGCCGCCGGAGGCCACGGTCCGCATCCGCCCCAGGCCGTCGTAGGTGTAGTCGAGCGTGACGCCGCGGGCGTCGGTCGCGGTCAGCGGCCGGCCGGACGCGTCGTATGTCATTGTCGATGCGCCCTTGTCGGGGTCTTCGACGCGCACCTGATGGCCGCGCAGGTTGTAGTGGAAGCGCCACTCGTTGCCAGCTGGGTCCTTTGTGGACGCCCGCTGCCCGGCCTTGGTGTAGGTGTAGGTGGTCGCGTCGTAGGCGCCGGACGGCGCACCACCCCGGTACTGGCGCACCTCGACCGCCCGGCCGTGCGCGTCGCTGATGGCGGTGGTGGCGGTGCCGCCGGCCGGTGGGGTGACGTGCACCCGGTCGCCGCCGTACGCCGTGGTGGTGCGCCACCGCTCCTGCGCGCCGGCCTGGTAGATCTGCGCGACCGCGCGGCCGGCGCCGTCGAAGCGGGTGACCGTCAGGCCGGCCACCTCGACGTCGCTGGCCACCCAGAGCTCGTCGTCGAGGGCCGCGTCGTTGAAGTACGGCTGGGTGCTCTTGTACGCGCGACCTTGCGAGTCGTAGCGGGTGTCGGTCAGCAGCCGGCCACCGCCGACCGCTGGCGCCTGGGTCTGCCGCAGCCGCAGCAGCCCGTCGTAGAGCTCCTTGGTGGTGGTGTACCTGCCGTTGGGGTTGAGCCGGTTCGTCGTGACGACGCTGGGGCGGTCACCGCGGATCAGGTAGGTGAACGTCGCGTTGCCGCCTTGGCTTGCCCGCTCACGGTTGGGCAGCCACACCTCGACGGTGCGTCCCAGCGGGTCGTACGCGGTCTCGGTGCGGCGCCGGTTGGCGTCCACCTCGGCCACGGTGAGGCCCCACGCCGGTTCGAGCGTGCGGGTGACGGCGTGCCCGAGCGGGTTGGTCATCACGCTCTGCGTGACCGGCCCGCCGATTTCGGGGGTGAACGACGTCGTCGTGACCCGGCCGAGCGCGTCGGCGATCTCGACCGCGCGGCCGTGCGGGTCGTACCTGGACGTCGTCGTCGTGAGGTACTCCGGACCGCTCGCCGGGCGCGCCTTGAGCTCGTCGCCGCGGGTGATGTTGCCGCGGGTGGGCGCGGCGCCGGGCTGCTGGCCGTCGTACCCGGTGCGCACGTCGCTGATCGCGTCGTCCGGGAACGAAGGGGTCTCGCCGCACCCGGCGGCGACCGTCTCGACGCGGGCGGGGAACGCGATCAGCCACCGGTCGGTGTTGCGCGCGTACCAGGTGCGGGTGCAGCGGTCGTCGGCCCCGTCGGCCTTGTCACCGAGGTCGTTGACCTTCTCGATCAGGCCGCGGTCGTCGTATGTGGACTCGGTGCGCGTGGTGCGCCACCCGCCGCCCGACAGCGCTGTCCACGACTCGGTGGCGCCGGTGCGCACGATGTATGCCTTGCGGTCGCCGCGAGTGGCGGTCGGCTCGCCCCAGGTGGGCGTCTGGATCGACTTGCCGACCACCCGGTCGGTGTCGCCGTCGTACGTGATCGTCTCCAGTGGAAGGCCGCGCAGCCAGTCCTCGTCGACCCGGGCCGGGCCCTCGCTGGGCTGCACGGCCACGGTCCGGTTGCCTGACGGCTGCTTGTCGCCGTGCATGCCGCGGTAGAAGCGTTGCTCGGTCTTGCCGATGGGTCCCGCGGGGTCGTTCACCGTGCCGGTGCGGATCCGCACCGTGGCGTAGCCACGAAACTCGTCCCAGGTCTTCTTGTCGGCCTTGGTGAACTCGGACGTGTCGTAGTGCCAGGCCGCCCCGCCAACGTACTCGTACGCGGTCACCTGCTGGGTGTTGGCGCTGATCCGATCGGACTGGACGGTGCTTTCCACCACGTACTTGTGGAAGTAGTCGGTGCGCTCGGGCTGGTTGTCCTTGGCCCACCGCACCGGGAAGCAGCGCAGCGTGTTGCTGTGCGCGTCGGCCGGCATGGTGCCGCCCGCGACGCACTCCGCGCCGGCGTACTTCACCGACAGGTAGCCGCCGGTCTCCGAGATCACGCCGGTGACGCGGTACCGGTTCAGCGGCGACAGGCCGTCAATCTTGAATACCCGGTTGGGCAGCAGCGAGCCCTCGAACGTCAGCGGTGGCATCGCGGCGGCGCCACCGACGTGTCCGGTGTGGACGATGCCCTTGAGCCAGAGCGTCGGGTCCTCGCCGTCACCGGTCTTCGGGAACTGCTGGTCGAGCGTCCACGAGTCCACGTCGGCGAAGCCCGCCGGCCGGCGTACCTGCGTGGTGATCTTGCTCAGCCGCTTCGTGGACCAGAACGTCGGTGAGTGCTTGTCCTTGCAGGTGGCCGTGTCGCACTTCTCGTCCCAGGGCACGTCCGGCCAGTTCAGCGGCTGAGTGGCGACGCAGTTACTGCCGGGCACGCACCGGTCGGCGACCGTGAACTCGACCCGGCCGCTGGCCGCGTGCCCGTCCCGCAGCCCGTACTCGATCGCGCGCAGGGTGCCGCCGCGCACATAGGACACCGCCGCGTCCTTGAGGTTCATGCCGTAGGAGTTGGTCTCCGGCTCGTACCCGTACACGATGGTGTTGCCGTTGCGGTCGACGACCTTGTCCAGGTTCCACCGCCACGCCTGCACACAATGCGAGGAATCGAAAGCGGCGCCATGGCACGGCTCGCCGGCGTCGTCGCCGAAGACCGGCACCGTCCACGTCGACTTGGCCTCCGGGCGGGATCCGTAGAAGAACTGGGTGCCGTCCGTGGTGGTGATCTTCCAGTACTCGCCGTTGTCGTCGCCGTTGCCGGCGCCCGTCAGCCGCTCGATCCGCGCCCCGTCATCACTGCGTGCCCGCCACCGTCCAGCACCGTCACAGCAGATCAGCTCGCCGCCGCCGCCGTTGTACGACGCGGTCGCGTTGTCGCTGCGCCAGCACAGGTCGCCCACCTTCGGCGGGGTGGTGCCGCCCATGTCGTCTTCGGCGCACGCGCCGTAGGCACGCTCCACGAAACCGGGTGACAGGTCCCAACCGTCCCCCACCCACGAGGCCTGGTTGTTCGTGGCACTGGTCCGGCCGTCCACCGCCGAAGATGCGTACGACAGAGCCAGGTCCGGCTCCAGGCCGCCGGGCGCCGGCGGCACGCGCAGCGGGTACGACCAGGTGAAGTCGCCGGTCTGCGGCGACACCTGCCAGGACGCCGACGGCGACAGGGCGGTCGCCGTCGGCGTGCCGCCGCCGGCCTTCTTGGGGGTACTGCCGGGCTGCTGGTTACCGGTCAGCGCGTTCCGGCTGGCCTGGTCCTGGTTGCGGGCCGTCATCTCCTGCTGGGTCACCGGAGTGGACGGCGTGTCCGGCAGCGGCTGTGACGGCCCACCGGCCGCGAGCGCGCCGTCCGGCACCGCCACGGTGGTCAGCAGTGTGGCGGCCAGGACCGCGGTCAGTGCCGCGGCGATCCGCCTGCGAAGCGTCTTCATCGTTCCTCCCCGTCCGGAACTCAGGAGCCGAACACCGGCGCGGTGTCGGGCGCGGCCACGAGCACGTGGCCGATGAGGCGGTCCATCGTGTACCCCTCGCACGTGGCCGACAGCGACACGTACCGCTGGCCGGCGTACACGCACCGGTAGACGGGCCGGCTGGGCACCCCGTCGGGCGCGGCCGTCCAGATCCGGCCGGTACTGGCCAGCGCCTGCTTGCCCTCGCACGCCGGATCGGTGGAGACGAAGAAGTCGGTGCCGTCCAGGCAGCTCATCAGCGTCACCGTGCCCGGCTGCGTGGACAGCGCCACCAGGCCGGCGGGTCCTTCCTGCTGGTACCCCGGCGGTGCGCCATCCACAGTGGATAGGTGGTCGACCGGCCCGGCGTAGTCGTAGTAGTAGCGCGGCAGCGGGGCGTAGGCGAGGGTGTAGCCGATGACTCCCTCGTTGGTGCCGCCCTCGCAGTCCGAGCGCCGGGTCTCGAAGTGGTCGTAGTTGATCCAGCAGCGGTACACCGCGACCGTGGGCAGGTTCGTCGGCTGCTGGGTGTACACCCGGCCGATCTCGCCCACCACCGTCTGGCCCTCGCACGCCGGGTCGCGCGAGGTGAAGTAGTCCTCCTGCACGCGGCACGAGTAGAGGACCAGGGTGTTGGGGTGCTCGGCGGTGACCAGCGTGCCCAGGGTCCCCTCGAACCGGTACCCGTCGCGCACCGGCGCGCTGGTGCTGCCGGTGTAGTGCTCGCCGGCGCCGTTGACGAACCGGCCGAGCTGGCCCTCGACCGGCGCCGGCCAGCCGGCCTGGCGCGCGATCTCAGCGTCGGCGACCCGGCCCACCGCCACGGTCACCTCGTCGATCTCACCGGGGAAGAAGTCCGCCGGCGCCCCGTTGAACCGCCCCCGGCCGACCGTGAGCGAGCCGGTGGCCCTCCACAGCGTCACGCCCTCCTGGATCTCGGCGAGCTTGCCGTCCACATAGAGCCGCAACTGGCGTGCGGGATAGTCGTACACACCGGTCAGGTGGGTCCACCGGCCCAGCTGCGCCGGCGCCAGGGACGCCGCGTAGACAAGCTCCGCGGAGTCCGCGTCCTGCAGCGGCGCGGCGAACACCCAGCGTTTCAGGCCCGGCCGGTACTGCAGGGCGAACCCGCTCATCCGCGCGCCGTCCTGGCCGACCACAGTGGACACCTTGTCGGTGCGGGACAGCCGCGCCCACGCCGAGACGGTGAAGCTGTCTCGCATGGTCAGCGGCGCCGACGCCGAGGCGGCCGCGTCGTCCACGCCGTCCAGCGTGAGCGCCGTGCCGTCCACGCCCGCCATGTAGGTGGCGCCGGTGACGGTGAGGTTGTTCTGCTGCGCGGTGTAGTCGCGGCCCGTCCGGTCGTCGAAGCGCCACGCGTTCATCCGGGGCGCGGCGACGTCGTCGTGGACCCGGCGCACCTCACCGTCCGACAGCGCCCGCCCGTACGCGCGCAGCTCGTCGACGCCGCCGGGGAAGAACGCGCTGTTGGCGCCGTTCCACTTGCTCCGGCCGATGCTCAGCGGGCCCGTCGCCGACCAGATCGTGGCGTCGACCCGGGCCGCGGACAGCACTCCGTTGACGTACAGCCGAAGCTGGCGGGTCGCGGTCCGGTACACCACCGCCAGGTGGGTCCAGTCGCCGAGCGCCGCCGGCTCGGACGAGCGCAGGACGACGGTGTTCGGGTTGTCCCGGTCCTGGTCCGGCACGGCGACCGACCAGGTGTTCGTCCCGCCCTCGTGCATCAGGTGGAAGGAGCTGACCCGTGCGCCGTCCTGGCCGAGCACCGTCTTGTTGGCGGTGCCGGCATTGGTGAGGTGGACCCAGGCGGCGACGGAGAAGTCGCGGCTGGTGTCCAGTACCGGGCCGGCGGTGTCGGCGTACCCGCTGGTGCCGTTGAGCGAGGCGGCGTGCAGCTGCCGGCCCACGCTCCAACCGGCGCCGCCCTTGAGCGTCGCGGTGCGGCCCTTGCCGCTGGCGTCCGCGGCGGTGGTGCCGGTCGCCTCGTCGAAGCGCCAGTGGCCGGCGTCGGCGACGGGCAGCTCCGCCGGGCCGTCCTCGGCCGGGTACGACCGGTACAGGGCCAGGACGCGGTCCTTGTCCAGCACGCCGGTGTACAGCCGGACGTCGTCGACCAGACCCGGCCAGAACTCGGCGGCGGCGCCAGCGACCTTGCCCCGCCCGATCTGCAGGCCACCGTCGGGATGCCACGGCGTGTCCAGCGTGCCGTCGCCGATACGCTTGCCGTCGACGTACAGCCAGATCTTCCTGGACGGCGCGTCATAGACTCCGGTCAGGTGCGCCCACCCGATCAGCTCCTCGGGGTCGCTGCTGACGACGGCCTTGGTGACCCGGCCGTCCGGTTCGGGCATCTCGAAGAACCAGGCGCCCGACGGGTGCTGGCTGTCGTCGACGATGTGGCCCATCCGGAACTTGCTGGCCCGCTCGCCGTCCAGCGTCACCGCGTCCGACTTGCACTGCGACACCGTCTCCAGGTCGCACCCGACGGATCCGATGTGGACCCACGCGGTGACGGTGAAGCTGGCGTCGGTGCGCAGGTCGACACCCGCCGTCGAGACCGCGTCGTCCCTGCCGTCGAGCCGCACCGCGTTGCCGACCCGGCCCGGAGCGAAGGACGCACCGCCGGACAGGGTGCCGCGCCGGCCGCCGACGACGTCAGCGGTGCTGGTGCCGCTGGACTCGTCCAGCGCCCAGTTGTGCACCAGGGTCAGATCCCGGCCCGCCAGGGTACGGATCTCGTCCACGAACAACGGTCTGTTGTAGACGGACACGTCGTCGATCGCGCCGGGGAAGTAGTCGACCGGGCCGCCCTGCCACTTGTTGCGCCCGATCTGCAGCTTGCCGGCGGGGTGGTCCCAGGCGTTGGTGTGCGGGCGGCTGGCGGCCAGCACCCCGTTGACGTACAGGGACATCAGCCCTTTGCCGGCGTCGTAGACGGCCGTCAAATGGGTCCAGACGCCGACCTGCGCGGTGCCGCCGATCGCCCGGCGGGCCTCGCCGCCGCCGTTCACATCCTGGGTGAACATGGCGAACGACCAGGCGCCGCCCGGGTCTGCCTCGATCTTGAACGCGCTGGTCGTGGCGCCGTCCTGGGACACCACGCCGTAGTGGCCGCCGACCTTGTCCAGCCGCGCCCACGCGGTGGCCGAGAAGCTCCGGCTGGTGTTCACCGCGTGCCGTGGCACTTCGGCGTAGGCGGTTTCGCCGCCCAGCCGCAGGGCCAGGTCGGACGGGTCCGGGACGCTGCTCTGGCCGCCGGTCCAGTCGGCGCCGCCGTAGACCGCGCCGGCCACGCCGCCGGTCGCGTCCTTGACGTCGCCGTCGAGCCGCCAGGCGCCCGCCGTGACCCCGCTCTGGGCCACGATGCCCTGGATCTCGGCGTCGGAGAGCACCCGGCTGTAGGCCCGCACCTCGTCGATCGCGCCGCGCCAGTAGTTGCCGACCACACCGTCCCACTTGCCCCGGCCGATCACGAACGGACCGGTGGCGTGGAACGCGGTAGCCCGGGCGGCGACGCCGGCCAGTTGCCCGCCCACATAGAGCCGCACCTGCTTGGCCACCGGGTCGTACACCGCGGCGAGGTGCGTCCACTCGTCCGGCCGCGGCACGTACGCCTGGCTGCTCTGCAGCGGCACGCCCGCCGGCCGGTCGAGGGTGTCGGCCAGGTTCGAGAACAGCTCCCAGCGCCCGCCGTTGCTGTTGCGGTACCCGAGGTGGAACGCGCTGACGACGTTGCCGTCCTGGGACAGCGCCGTGAACGTGTCGTTGGCCGGCGGCAACTCGCCCAGCCGCGCCCAGGCGGCGACCGAGTAGGCGCGGTCGGTGCGCAACACCGGCCCGGCGGTCGTCGCGTGGCCGGTGCCCTCGATCTGGACCGCCCCGCCGACCGCGCCACCGGTCTTCGTGAACGTCGCGCCCTGGTGCAGGACCGCGGCCGGCCCGTCCGGCACCGCGTTGACGGCGGAGGCGCCCTCCGTCTCGTCCAGCTTCCAGTGTCCTACCTGGACATTGTCGGTGCTGACCTCGGCGCGGATCTGCGCGTCGCTGAGGAGACGGTCGTAGACCTTGACCTCGTCGACGGCGCCGATCAGGCCCACGCCGATCCGCAGCGCGTCCGCACCGTGCCAGCTCCGCACGCGCGGCGCCGTACCGGCCAGCACGCCGTTGACGTACAGCCGGATCTCCTTCCTGGCCGCGTCGTACACGCCCGCCAGGTGGGTCCACTCCCCCACGACCGCCGGCTCCTTCGACAGCACTTGGTCCCATCCCGGCGGGTTGGCCGAGTCAGCCTGCGGCATCACGAACACCCAGGCCTTCTTGTCACCCTGGTACTGGATGCAGAAGGAGCACGTGTTGGCGCCGTGCTGGCTGACGACCGTGCGGTGCTGGTCGTCCAGGGCGTCGAGCCGGGCCCACGCCGAGACGGTGAAGCTGGCGTCGGTGCGCACCGTGTTGGGGGCGTACACGTGGCCGGCGCCGTCGAGCTTCAGCGCCGTACCGACCGCGCCCGGCTGGTAGACGCCGCCGCCGGTCAGGGTGCCGTCCCGGTCGCCGAGAAACGCGGTGTCCTCGGCGTTGCCGTCCAGCGACCACTGCGCCAGCGGACCGTTGCCGGCGCGCACGTAGATGCGGTGAGCCGTCGTCGGACTCTTGTGGCCGGCCCTGTCCACGCTCTGCACGTACAGGGTGCGGGGGCCGTCGCCGGGCGGGGTCAGGCTCAACGTGGCCGGCCCGCCCAGCGCGGACGCCACCGCCTTGGTCGCCGGCGGGTCCTGCCATCCGTACAGGTAGTGGTCGATGTCGGACACACCGGCCGCGTCGAACGTGAACTCGCCCGGCACGTCCACGCCGCCGTGCCACCGGTTGTCGGCCGGGTACAGGATGCCCGTCACGCCGGGCTTCGTTGCCGGCGGCCTGCGGTCCACAACGAACGGTGTGCCGTGCGCCGGGTCGCTGCCCCACGAGTCGTCCGAGCCGTGCACCCACCACCCGACGTACTTGCCGTCCTTGTCGTCCAGCGGGATGTTGGCGTCGTGTGTCGCGCCGTTGACCTGCATCCCGCCGTTCCACGCCGTCTCCACGCCGGTGGAGTACCTCCACATCGGACGGAGCATGTCGCGGTCCGGGTCGGTCAGCGTCACCATCAGCCGGATGTTGGCGTCGCCCACATAGGAGACGCCGCCGCACCAGGTGCAGGGTGCGCGCAGGGGCGGGTCGGTGCGCAGGTTCGACGGCACGTCCGGCCGGCTGTTGAAGTGGACGTACAGCGACACCGAGTTCGCGTCGTAGCGCCGCCAGGCGTCCATGTTGTTCTCGTCGGCGGCCTTGATGAAGTACGTCGTCGCGCCCGAGGTGTTGACCGATCCCATCGCGTCGAAGCCCAACGCCGGTGACGTGCAGGCGTTCTGGCCCACGTCCCGCACCAGCCATCCCGGCGGGTGGTTGTTCCACGTCGTGCCCGGGTTGATGGTGTTGTTGGCACGGAAGAGCTGGTGCACGTGGCCACCACACTGAGCACTGTGGACGGCCGTGATGTTCACCGCGGCGCCGAACAGCTGCTTGCCTGCCAGGAAACCGGTCTCGAACTGGAAGTACGAGCGCGCGACGCCGATGCCGTTGCAGTTGCCCCGGCCGGTGTGGCACCTACCCACCTGCGCGTTGCCGCCCGGGTCGGCGCTGCTGTTCCAGTACGAGTTGTTCGGGAGACCGCTCAGGATGGTCGCCCACGCGCTCTTGGGCAGCCAGTCGGTGACCGGGTCGATGGTGACCGGATACACCGTCGCGGGATCGGCCAGCATGCCGCGGTCCGGTCGCAGCGTCAGCGCGCCGCCGCCGACCGCCACGCCCACCCGCGCCTCGCGCCGGGTACCGGGACGCGAGTCCCACATCACCGATGGCGGCGCGGCGAACAGCACCGCACCGCGGGTGTCGCGCGCCTCCAGCGCCCCGGTCCGGGTGGCCGCCAACCGCAGCCCGGTGCTCGCCAGGCCCAGCCGGACCTGCCGCAACGCGGGGTTGCGGGCCGCTTTCGCGTCCTTGACCACCAGATACTGCGCGTACCCGGAGACGCTGGCGCGCAGTACCAGGTCGACGCCGGGCAGCACGTTCGCGTACGTCGCCGTCGGGCCGGACAGCGTCGGGGCGGGCAGCCGGCCCGGCCAGGTCAGCCCGATGTGCTTGCCCTCGCGGCCGTACCGCACCAGCGGCACCTTCGCACCGCCGCCGGACAGCACCAGGTCGACGTCGACCGCGCGGGGCACCACGCTGCCATCGGGACGCCGGACCAGGGTCGTATCGACGCCCACCCACCGGCCGTCCCGCTGGACCCGCTCGATCCGGGCGCTCAGCCGCGCCTTCATCGTGCCGTCCGGCTGCGCGTCCACGGTCCGCGTCTGGGTCGTCAGCTCGGCCACCCGCACCGGGCTGCCCTGGACGGCGGCGGCGCGCACCGCACTGTCCAGATCGGACGCCTCGCGGATCGGCACCGCCCGCCGCTGCGGCGGTGCGGAGGTCACGACGGCCGACGCCGGCAGCAGCGACGCCGCCAAAACCAGGACGAGCGCCGGCATCAACCACCGGCGCAAGGCGTACCGCAACGACAACTGTCGCATCCGCATCTCCCCCGCTCGGCCGGCACGCCAACGACTTCTCGTCGACGGCCGGCGACAGACGAGCGCAAGTGTCGCCGGTAACGCCTTTCAGGAACCTTTCAGAGAGTGTTCGAAAGGCGCGCTCGGGAGGGCGCTGGTGGAGCGAGGTCTGGTTGTGTAGCCGCGGAGGGTGAGGCCGCGGGAGCAACGGTCTCGCGCGCGACGGGCATCGCGGTAGCTCAAAGCCCCTTCGCCGCGCGCCAGGCCGCAGCCATCTCGTCCGCGTCGACCCTCCGCACACTGACGAAGGGGTGGCTGGGGCGCAGGTGGTAGTCGGTGATGCGAGAGTTGAGCTCGGCCACCGTCTCCCGGACCCGCTGCTCCGAGGGCAGCTTGCGGATGCGTTCGGGAAGCTGCTCGACGTCGCGGGCCAGCTTGATCGACGCCGGAAGCATGACCTCGCCGATGCCCTCGCGCCGGATGAAATCCTTGACCCACCAGTTCTCGTCGTACGGCTCGCCCTTGCCCGGGATGGGCTTGCCCGCACCCGGCAGGTCGTCGAATTCGCCGTCCCTCTGCGCCGCCTTGATCCGCGCCTCGATCATCGACTCGATCCGGTCCCGGTAGCTCATACCGCGCCCTTTCGTCCCTTTTCGCGCCTCCAGCCTACGCCGGGCCGCCGTCATCCCCGCGGGATGTCGATGCCGGCCGCCCGCAGCTTCGCCTCGATCAACGCGTTCAGCCGGGCGATGGATGGTCCCTGTTCTTCACCGTGATGGTTGACAGGTCCGTACCGGACGGCCGCGTCGGGCTGGTTCCGAAAACCAAGCACTCGACGCCTGACAACGACATCGCCGCTCCCAGCCGGCCTAGACCTTTTAGGGTCAGGTTCAGGACCAGGCTCTGAGCTACCGCGACGTCCGCCGTGCGCCATGCCCGTTGCTCCCGCGGCCTCGCCCTCCGCGGCACCACGACCTGCCCTCGTCGGGGTTGGTCGTGCGACGGCGGCGGGTGGGGCCGCGGGAGCAACGGCACGGAGCACGGCGAGCGTCGCGGTAGCTCGCGTCTTTCTTTCTAGAAGCTTTCGCGGTGCGGGTCCGTCCGTCCACATAGGTGGCCGGCTGGCCGGATCGGCGGCCATGCGGCGCTGGTGGAGCGAGGTCGGCGGCGACTGTGGCGATCTGCTGCCGGCGGCGATGCCGGGCCGGCGAACTGGTTGTGTAACCGCGGAGGGTGAGGCCGCGGGAGCAACGGTCTCGCGCACGACGGGCGTCGCGGTAGCTCAAAGATCCTGAACTTGATCCTGAAGGCTCTCTGTGGGCCAGGCTCGCGCCGGCCCGGCGCCGCCCCCGCAGGCCGGCCCGGCGCCGCCCCCGCAGGCCGTCCCGGCCCCGGCCCCGCAGGCCGGCGATCAAGGGGAATCGCATCGATCAAGGGCAAACGCACGCGGAAAAGAGATCGAACCGCGTGCGTTTGCCCTTGATCGGCGGAGAGGGGCGGGCGGGGCGCGCGAGCGCAGCGGCGCCGGCTGGCGGCTGGTTAGAAGCGGCTCAGGACTTCGCGGGTTACCTGCTTGCCGAGGCGGTCACCGTCTACGACCGCCGTGCGGTAGTGAACGCCGGCCCAGATCCTGGCTTCGAGCAGCTCAGCCGTGGCCACGGCGAGGCTGTCGTAGTGGCGGGTCGTGCCGGAGTCGACGCTGGACGCGCTGAACGACAGGTTGTCGCGCCCAAAGAACTTCCGCACCGCTCCCAAGGTCGCCGACGTGAAGCAGGCGTGCCCGGACGGGTACTCCGTCGACGGCGCCGTGATCCGCAACGGCGTCCAAGCTGGATCGGCGGTCGTGGCCGGGTTGCCGTCGGTGTCAGCCAGCGGGATCGCCGTCACCGGACGCCAGAAGCTCCAGCGCCACTTCTCCTTGTAGCAGGCGATCAGCGTGTCGATCGCGGCGAGGTCGGCCATCGCGAACATGCGGGCCGCCTGCAGGTTGCCGAGCCGGTACGTCGTGGCGAGATTGCGCTTGATCTCCCACTCCACCAGGCGGGGGTCGTCCCACCAGATCGCCGCCTCGGTCTGCTCGGGCGTGCGCACCGTGCTGGTCGCCGAACCGACGGCCTGTACCTCGTTCAGGTCACGCGCGTAGCCGGCGCTGGCCAGCGCCGGCGGTCCCGGGGTGTCGAAGTCGCCTGGGTCGTCGAGCACGAACGGCTTCAGGGTCGCGACCCAGGCGCCCACCTGCAGAAAATCGGGCGGCGTCTGCCGCCACTGGCCCGGCTCGGTGCCGACGCGCCAGGTCGCGTTCGAGAACGCGCCGTCGTTCTGCCGAGCCGCGACCATGGCAGCGGCCGTGGCCTCACCGACGGCGACGCCGCCGCGCTCGGCACGGCCGTCGGGTATCGCGGCGAGCGCTTCGTCATACTGGGCGCGCAGCGACGACGCCTGCCCCGGGAAGAGCGAAAGCAACACGTTGTACGCCGCGGCCGCGACCGCCGCCGCGGTGGAGTCGCCGGGCCTGGTACGGGGCGCGATCAGGTACGGCTTGTAGGGCTTACCGGCGATCGCGTTGACCGCGTCGTACACGGCGCCCTGAACCATCGCGAAGCTGCGAGCGGTCGTCGTCGGCGACTGCCGTGCCACCTCGTAGATGGCGGTCTGTGCGTGCCTGTTCCAGGTGATGACCGCGTTGGGCGCGGCCGCGGACTCGGCCTTCGCGGCCGGCGCGACCGCCACCGGAACGGTCAGGGCGAACGCGGCCACGATGGCCACTCTTCGCACACTGCGGAGTTGTGCGGGCTGGCGAACGTGACGTGCCATGGGCTCCCCCTTACGCCTTACTGCACTGTTCGGGCCAATCTCCAAGTAGACCACCGTCCGCTTTCATTTCGGCTTCACCGAGAAGCGCTTGACATGCCAAGCTGATGCCGACCGTACTCATTGGACAGAGCGACTGACGTGACCCGCCGCGAGTGCCAGAATGCTGGCATGGACGACTCTCCACGCACCCCGAGCACAGGCCCAGCGATCGCGCGGCGCGCCCTCTTCGGCCGGCTCCTTCTAGCGGCCGGCGCGACGACCGCCCTGATGGGGCTCGCCGGATGCCCCGGCGGCGACCAGGACGACGACGATGACGATGACGACGGTGGTGACGACGACTAGCTGGCAAATGACAGCAAAATGAGCTGCCGCGACGCCCGCCGCGCTCCATACCGTCGCTCCCGCGGCCTCACCCGCCGCCGTCCCACGACCACCCCACCCCAAGGTCCACCGGTCGTGTGCCGCGGAGGGCGAGGCCGCGGGAGCAACGGCCTAGCCCACGACGCACGCCGCGGCAGCTCAAGATCTTTCGTACCAGCATTTTCGGGGATTTTGCGGCATCAGACGCCCGCTGAGGCCACGATTTCCCTGTTATTGCCGCCTTAACCGCGACTGGCCGCCCGGCAGGGCCCGCCCCCGTCCCCAGCGGACGCCGGGCATAGCAGACGCCGGCATAGCGGACGCCGGCCCCGGCGGACGTGCCCCGCCTGACGTGCCCTGGCAGGACGCGGCTCAGCGGGACGCCGATCAAGGGAAATCGCATCGATCAAGGGCGAATGCACGTGGTTGGATCTCTTTTCCGCGTGCACTCGCCCTTGATCGGCGGGGAGAGCGGGCCGTGCGGGCACGGCGCGGGGAACGCGCCGTACGGGCACGGTGTGGAAAGCGCGGTGAGCGCGGCGATGTTGATCGGCGGCGATCCGCCGATCAAGGGAAATCGCGTCGATCAAGGCCGAATACACGCGGATTTGAGATCCAACCACGAGCATTCGCCCTTGATCGGCGGGGAAAGCGCGCTGTGCGGCCACAGCGCAGGGAACGCGCGGAGAGCGCGCTGTGCGGCCACGGCGTGGAAAGCGCCGTGAGCACGGCGGCGTTGATCGGCGGCGATCCGCCGATCAAGGCGGTTTGCAACGATCAAGGCCGAACGCACACGCAAAAGAGATCCAACCACGTGCCTTTGGCTCTCCTGTCTGATGTGTGGGTCAGGTGGGAGAGTTGCGGCCGGGTAGTGGGGTTTGGTAGCCGCCGAGGTGTAGGCGGGTGAGGGCGA
>NZ_BSDI01000070.1 GCF_027923225.1 Phytohabitans aurantiacus | reverse complement strand
CGGAGATCCGGTGACCACCGGCCCGGAGTTTTCATGTCCACCAGCCCGGAGCGAACTGTCCGCCAGCTCCGATTTTTTCGTGTCCGCTGGCACGAAGTCGCCGATATGGCGCAACGGCGGGCCTTTCGCCGAAGGCCAGGTCGTGATCGAGTCGTGCATCGACTGCCACGCGTGGGGGGTGACCCGGACCCTGCAGTGGCTGTGTTACGGCTGCAAGTCCTGGCGCGAAAACCACCGGCGCACAGGGCAATGCCCGTCATGCGGGCAGGAGGCCGCCCTGCACACGGTGACCGGCTCCTGCCGGCTATGCCACAAGCAGCGCAGCTGGTACGCCAAGCACACAGGTCGGCGCCCCAACACGATCGCGTTCACCGAAGCTAACCGCGGCGGGCAGCAGCTGTTTGTCGCCAACACCTTCTACGTCCACCACGGCCGCGGCCAACTCGAATACCGCAAGAAGACCATGCCTGTTGACATGTCGGTGCTCAGACCGGTCGCGTGGCAACAGCTGACCCTGTTCGACAGCCCTCGGGACTTCAAGGCCGGGTTGGAACGCGGATTCCTGCCACCACCGCGCCCCGACGTCGCCGCCGCGTTCAACATCCATGTCAACGAGCACGCCAACCGCTACGGTTGGACGGTCAGCAAGACCGAACGAGTCAAACGCGGAATCCGGATCCTGCTGGGCTTGCAGGACACTCCCGGCGCCCGCATCCGGCGCAGCGACGTCGCGCTGCTGTCCCGGATCAAACACTCCGCACAGGTGGTCGCCCACGTTCTGGAAACCGCCGGCATGCTCGACAACGACCGGGAGCCAGCCGTCGTGCGGTGGTTCCACGCCACCATCGCCGAGCTGCCGCAACAGATGCGCACCGAGCTGACCGTGTGGTTCGACGTCATGCGCAACGGCTCCACCAGTCCGCCCCGGCAGCGACCTCGTCAAGACACCACCATCAGCACCAAACTGCGATGGGCCATGCCCGCCCTACGAGCCTGGGCGAGCGAACACGAGTCGCTATGCGCGATCGGCCGCGACAACGTCCACGCCGCCATCGCTGGCAAGAATGCGCTGGCCCGCTCCACCATGCTGTCCGGGCTGCGATCTATCTTCACCATCCTCAAAGGACGCAAGATGGTCTTCGTCAACCCCACCACGCGGATCAAAGTCGACGAACCCGGCGGCTCGATCCCGCCACCGGTAGACCTGGCCAGGCTCAAAGAACTCCTCAACTCCGATGACCCGGTCAAGGCCGCACTCAGCGCGCTGCTGGCCTTCCACGCCGTCCGGATCTGGCAACTACGCAGTATGAAGCTCACCGACTACCACGACGGACGCCTCTACCTCGGCGACCAAGTCATCCTCCTGGCACCACCGGTGCGGCAGCGCCTCGACGCATACCTGCGACATCGGCAGGCGACCTGGCCCACCAGCACCAACCCGCACATGTTCATCCACCTGCGCAACTGGTCACACCACGGGCAAGTGTGGCCGGCCTGGATCGCCATACAGCTCGGCATGTCACCCCAGGTCATCCGCCGCGACCGCATACTCGACGAGGCACACGCCACCAGCGGAGACATCAAACAGCTCGTCGAACTTTTCGGCCTGTCGATCGACGGCGCCGCCCCCTACGTCAACGCGGTCAGCCACGCGGCCGCCGAAGAGGCGTAATCGCATCCCCCGCCGATGACCAAGGCGACTGATGCCGCTGTGCGTGGCTGTTGGGGCAGCGTGGTCTAGCCCCGGTCGCTTTGCGGGCGGCCGGGACCGTCGGTGGTGGTGTTTGAGGATTCTGGAGCGTGGTGGGGATGGGGTCAGTGTGCGGTTGTTGGGTTGACTTGTCGGCCGGTCGTGGTGGTTCGCCATAGGCTGCTCGCGGTTCCGGCGAAGCCTGCGGTCAGCAGGATCGCGCCGAGCAGTGCCAGTGGGCCGAGGTCCACGCCGGCTACCAGGAGCAGGGCGGCCTTTATGATGCCCAGGCCGCTGCCGAGCCCGAGGAGGAGGCCGACCCAGCGGGGCAGCAGGCCGCGCCAGGTCACGATCGTTACGAGTAGCAGCCCGGCGTTGGCTATCAGGCCGCCGGCGCTGAAGGTTACGTTGATCAGGTTCAGCAGTTCGCGGTACGCCTCCAGCAGCGCAGGGCGGTTGCTTGCTGGCGTTGAGAGGTACCGGTCTGCGAGTTCGGGGGTTGCGGATAGGCGCAGACAGGCGCCGAGGAAGCCGATGAGGGCGGCGGCGCTCGAAGCGGATATGAGCGTTGCCCGCGTCGGTGCGTGGTGTCGCAGGGCGGTGCCCCACGCTAGCAGGAGTCCGCCGATTCCCAGCCATGCCAGGACGTCGAAGACGATGGTCAGCCGGTAGGGCCCGGGTGCGTTGCCGGCGACATCGAGTTCAAGGAATTCCTCCGGCAGGGAGCCGGTGCCGGCCGGCAGAACGAGGGTGACGAACAGGACCATCAATCCGAGGTAGGCGAGGGCGGTTGGTATCGACCAGCGGGACAGGAAACGCAGCCATCGCTGGGCGTTGTCGTCTATCGCGGGGACGTCGGAGGGTGGGACGCGGGGTGTGTTCATGATCGTGGGCCTTTCGGGCTACGGGCAATGAATTGGCGTGGCGTGACCGGGCGCGACGGGCGATGTGTTGGTCGAGCCCGTTCGGGTTGATGGATCGAAGGATCGCGGTGGTGACGAAGAGGGCGTCCGGTTATGCCGGCAGGCGCGTCTTGCCGGATCGGTCCAGCCAGGTGCTGAACTCCATGAGGGTGGCGTGGGCGTTGCGCAGGGGTGTGAGGTCGGTGTCGTAGTAGGTCTCGTTCGCCCAGGTGAAGACCTTCGCGACCTCGGGGTTGTGCTCCCAGAGGGCCTGTAGCGGAATCTGGGTGTGTGGTATCTGGCGGCCGGCGGCGGTGCTCAGTGCGGCGGCGATCTGTGGGGCGGTCAGCCGGTCGCCGGTGATCTCCATGGACTTGCCCAGGTAGGTGCCCGGTTCGGAGAAGGCCAGCGCGGCGAACGCGCCGATGTCGTCGATGGCGATGAGTTGCATCACCAGGTCGTCGCGCCAGGCCACATTGAGTGAGCCGTCTTGGAAGAACCGGGCCGGGCTGGTGAAGTCTTCCATGAACCCGGCCGGGCGCAGGATCGTCGCGGGCACACCCAGCTCGCGGATGTGTTGCTCGATTTGCCATTTGTCGATCGCGCCCCAGCCGTGGTCCACGTAGAAGCGGTTTTGGCTCTCGACGCCACCGACCGAGGAATACACCAGGTGCCGCACATTGGCGGCCTTGGCGGCGTCCGCGACGTTCTTGCCCTGGGCGATTTCGTTGTCATTGGCGGACTGGACGCTGTAGATGCCGTACACGCCGCGTGCCGCCGCCCGGATGGAGGCGGCGTCGTCCAGGTCGCCATGGACGAGTTCGGCGCCGGTGGCGGCGAGTGCGGTGGCCGCCGGCGCGGTGTCGTCCCGGACGAGGGCGCGGACCCGCCAGCCCTGTGCGAGCAGGTGGCGGGCGGTGGCGCCGCCC
Organism: Phytohabitans aurantiacus; assembly: GCF_027923225.1. Classification (GTDB taxonomy): domain Bacteria; phylum Actinomycetota; class Actinomycetes; order Mycobacteriales; family Micromonosporaceae; genus Phytohabitans; species Phytohabitans aurantiacus. The sequence goes on along the minus strand of NZ_BSDI01000070.1, from coordinate 30,555 downwards.
TGGTTCCCGGTGGCGCCGGTGACGAGGACCGTCTTGGTGCTGTTCATGGCTCGCTCCTGTTGTCGGTGTCGCGACTACGTGATGACGATATGACGAAATTAGAAAACCCGTCAACTACAAGTATCTGTTGGCCAGATCTCACATCTGGTCATAAGATCGCTTCGTGAGTACCAGCGCCGAGCGACTCCGCAGCCCCCAGCAGCGCGCCGAGCGGGCCGTCCGGATCCTCGACGTGGCGGCGGACCTGCTGCTGCGCCACGGATACCGGCGAGTGAGCATCGACGACGTGGCCGCCGGTTTGGGCATCGGGAAAGGCACCGTCTATCTGCACTGGAAGACGCGGGAGCAGCTGTTCAGCGCCGTCTTCGCCCGTGAGGTGCTCCACGCCATGGACGAGCTGCGGCAGGCGCTGTCCCAGGATCCGCGGGCGTGCCTGCTGCACAACTTCGCCCGCGCCTATTTTCTGGCCATCGTGAAGCGCCCACTCCTGCGCGGGTTTCTCCTGGACGACCCTGACCTGCTGGGCAAGCTAGCCAACTCCGTGGACACCGCCCGTGATGACCGGCACGGTGCCATGGCGCGCGACTACCTCGGACTGCTCGCCGACCACGGCATCCTGCGCGACGACCTGCGCGTCGACGAGATCGGCTACGCCTACCAGGCAATCTTCGAGGGCTTCCTGCGAGCCGAAGGCGCCGCCCCGGCCAGCGGCCAGCAACAGCGAGCGGACCTGCTCGCACGCACCATCCAACGCGCGTTCGAGAGCGAGTCGGCGATCCCCGAGACCACCCTGCACGACCTCGCCGGCGCCACCATCACGTTGCTCGGCAACCTGATCGATGCCGACCGGATCGCCTCGGGCCTCCCCGAGAACTGATGACTCCAGACAAGCACCCACGGTGCCATCGCGCCACCGTCACGACATGAAACGACCTGAGCCGAGGGCTCTACTGAGACGTAGTGGCCGCGCACTACCGGGCCGATGGCCCCACCATTGCGCCGCGATTCAGCTCGCCCTCACCCGGCAACCACCCCAGCGTTAAGGAACCCAGGGGCCCGACAAGAGCGCGGACGCTCTCGCGCCCCCTGGGTTCCGGCCCTACACTTCCGACATTTCCGCGAACTCCAGGCCTGTCGCGGCGAGCTGGTGCTCGCGGGTGGACGCCACGGTCTGGAACACGACCCGGTGGCTGCCGGCCAGAAGCAGGGCCTCTCCGCGTCCCGCGGCCAGCAGCATCCGGGCTTCGCCGCCGGTCAACGCGAAGGTTTCGGCGATCAGGTCGATCGCCTGCGGGGCCTGACGCATCAGAATCTGGGTGGCGGCGTTGGCGATGACCGCCTGCCCCAGATCGGAGCCGAGCAGGTCGGTGGCGTCCTGGGTGACCACCGCGACGCCGGCGCGGCGTTTGCGGGCCGCCTTCGCCAGGCGGTACAGGAACTTCGCCCCTTCGCCGTCTTTGAGCAGGGTCCAGGCTTCGTCGACGACGACGAGTCGTCGGGCGCCGAGCCCGTCGGCGCGGGTGTTGGTGGGCACGTCGACGTCGCGCCAGATCGCGTCGAGGGCGAGGAGCATGCCGGGGGCGCGTAGTTCGTCGGCGAGTTGGCGGGTGGACCACACCACCAGGTGGCCGCGTGGCCGGAACGTGGTCGGGCCGTCGAACAGTTCCCGGAACGACCCGGTCGTCCAGGGTGATAGGCGCGCGGCGAGGGTGGTGCTGGCCGGATCGGCGGCGGCCTCCAGGGTGTCGGTGAGGTCGCGTAGCAGCGGTGCGGGCCGGGCCCAGGTGTTCGGGTCGTTGTTGATTCCGGCGGCGGCGTAGGTGGCCGTGATCGCCTTGTCCAACGCGGCCCGTTCGCCCGGTGGCGGCTGCTCGCCGAGCAGGACCGCCACCAATGTGTGTAGGAACAGGGCGCGGCGGGTGAGCGCATCCGGGCGCCGGTCGCCTGGCGGGATGTCGAGGGGGTTGATCCGGATGCCGGGGGCGCCGAGTTGGATGGCGGTGCCGCCGACGGCCTCGGCCAGGCGCAGGTACTCGTCCTCGGGGTCGATGATCGAGACGGTGACGCGGTCGTATAGCGACCGGAGTACCTCGCATTTGACGAGGTAGGACTTGCCGGCGCCGCTTCTGGCGAGCACGACGCTGTTGTGGTTTTCCTGCGCCCATCGGTTCCACCACACCACCCCGTTGGAGGCGGTGTTGAGTCCATAGAGGACACCGCCGGGGGCGACGGTGTCTCCTGGCAGTGGTGCGGGCAGGTCGGCGGAGGCGAGCGGGAACGCGGCGGCCAAAGCGTCGGTGTCGAATACCCGCCGCATCCGCAACGAGTCCACGCCCAGCGGCAGGGTGGAGGTCCAGCCCTGCAGTTGCCGCCAGGTCGCCGGCTGGGTGTCCAGCAACACCGATGAGGCGGCGGCGCGGACCTCGGCGACCGCCTCGACGAGTTCGTCTTCGGCGGGTGCGTGCACGCACAGGTAGTTGGCGGCGCGGAACAGCCGGCTCGCGCCGCGGGCGACCCGGTCGGCCAGATCGGCGGCGTCTTCGGCGGCGGCGTCCGTCACGGGGTCGCCGAGGCGCCCTTTGTCGAAGTCAAGGCGCCGGGCCGATTCGAGCCTGGCACGTTGGGTGCGCAGTTTCGCCGCGGCGGTCGCGGCGGGGATCGGCTCGATGTGTTGGGCGAAGTCGAGGCGGCCGGGCCAGGACAGCAGGATGTCCGGCCAGGCCAGGCTGAGCTGCGGCGGGTAGCCGGTCATCGCGGCGACGGCGGCGTAGCCGTCGCCGAGATGCAGGTGCCGGGGGGCGACGTCGACAGCGGCCGGGCCGATGACGGCGGCCAGTTCTTCCGCCGGGCCGGTCGGCGTGCCGCGCCGGCCGCCCCGCCGGCCGGGCCGGGCCTCGGCCCCGCTGCCGGGGCGGTTCTTGCGGTTTCTGGTCAGGATGTTCACGGTTCCTCCGGGTAGGGCTCCCCGGTGATCGGGGTGTGCGGGATGGCGCGGGGCCAACTGGCGTCGCCGCCGGCGTAGGGGTCGACCGCGGCGGTTAGCACCGCCAGGGCGGTGGGGCCGTCCAGCACCCGGGTCTGCGAACCCAGAGCGGCCAGGGCGGTGGCGGTGTGTTCGGCGCGACGCATCGCCTCCGCGGCGGCGTGCGGCCCGGTGGCCCGGCAGGCGACAGTGACGGTGCGCCACAACGGATCCCGCCGCTGGGCGATGTCAGCCAGAAATTCGGCATAGTCCAGTGCGGCATCGGCCAGGGCCGGATCGGGCAGGGCCTGCGCGGCGTCGGCGACCCGTTGGGCGTGGCTGGTCAGATCGACCCGCTGCGCGGAGACCACGACCTGGACCGGGCCGGTAAGGCTGTTGAGCCAGCGGCCGTAGCCGGCGACCATGGCGGCCTGCTCGCCCGTTGTGCGCAGGCCGATGTTGACCGTGGTCGCCGCGACCAGCACAACCGCGGTGCCGTCGGCGAAGGTGATGACACCGTCGTCGCTGATCGCCTCGGCGGGCAGCCGCAGCACCTGCGGCCGTGGCCCGGACGGGTCGTCGGCGACCGGTGCCCAGGCCGGTGGGGCGTCGATGCCGTCGGCGGCGGGGACCTGCCGGTGCGGGCCGCGCCGGGAACGGATCGCCGCCCACAACCACGCATCGAGCGGCAGCCCGTCCCGGCGGCCAACAGCGAGGGCGGCGGCCACCCCGGCGAGCGGGATGACCACGGCGGCGAACACGGGAAGCGGCAGCCGAGTGCCGATCGCCTGCCACAACAGGTAGGCAAGGGCAGCGGCGCCGGCCAGGATCGCCACCTGCCGCGCGGTCAGATTCCACAGAATGCGGTCTGGCGCCTCAATGTCGGCGGGAATTCGGGCATGAACGTGGGCATCAGCGTCCACAGAGGACTCCTTGGTGGTCTGGGGTTGATGGCACGGGGCGGCTCCCGCCGGCCGGGTTGGCCGGCAGGGCCGGTGGGTGTCGGCGCCCGCCCGGGCGCCGTCGGTCACGTCCGGCGGGGACGGGGTGGGCGGCTCCATGGACCGCTGACCGGTGGCCGGACCGGACGGGTCTTCGGCATTGCGGTGGCCGGGTTTACCCCCGGCGGTATGACCGGACGGTGCCCGGACGGTGGCGGCGTCGGCGTGACACCGGCCGCCCGAATCGGTGGCCGAGTCGAGCGCGGCGATGGGCTGCTCGACGCGCCCGCCGGCGGCCGGGCGGACGTCGATGCGGCACCGCCCGTCGTCGGCCTGCTGGTGGTGCGGGTGCCGCTGGCCGGGGACGACCGGATCGGTGCGCTGGAGCTGGTCGCTGATCTGGGTGTTCGGGTGCCGCCTGGTGTGGGCCGGGGCATGCGGGGCCGCCAGTACGGGATGATCTTGTTGGCCACCGATGGACCCTGGCCGGCCCGCGCACCCGGCGCCGACAGGCCGCGCCCACCCCATAGGCCGCCGGTCAACGCGCGGGTGATGTGTTGCACGACCACGAGCCGCACCAGCGCACCCAACACGTTGTTGCCGCGCGCGTTGGTGACGTACCGGCCCATCAGCGACGGAATCTTCACCGTCGCCCACAGCAGGCAGGCGACCACGAACAGGTTCAACACCTCGGGCGGATCGTTCGGCAACCCAAACTGGCTCAGGTTCGAGCCTGGGTCGAAGTAGACCTTCGCCGTAACGTGCAGAGCCAGTGCCTGTGCCCCGACGGTGCCCAGATCGCCACCAAAACCGCGCCACCACATCCGGGCCACCGGATCGGTCCACGGCGTCGCGTGGCACGCCAGGGCCAGCGGCGCGACGCCGACGAGAATGATCAGTCGGCCGAACCGGATGACCCAGCCGGCCGCCAGCATCGCCAGCAAGACGACCAGGATCATGCTGACCACGACTGTGAACAACGTGATGGACGGGTTGCGCAGCGAGCCCTCGATGACACGGCGCACCTGTGTAAGCGACTCGTCCGAGGCGATGTCCTGACCCACGATGGCCTGGATAACGGCATTGGCAAGATCGATCGCGGCCGAACAGAGTGGAGGGGCGAAATTCGCCGCGACGAATCCGATCAGTAATCGAGGCGCCAACTCGCCGATGCCGTAGCGGATCTGCACGGTTCCGTGCCCCATCACGGCCACACCGACGGCGATGATCGCCAACACAAATGCCGTGTTGGCGATCATCAGGGTGGTGTGGTTGAGCGTCTTGACCTGCGGCATCACGGTCACGTTCGGGATGACGAACAGGGTGGCGGTGATCAGGTCCCAGATCGTGTTGATGGCGTCGGCGGCGGCCCCGGCCAGCCACTTCACGACCAGGTCCAAGGCCGCTTCGACCGGCCACCCGAAAGGCGCCCACATGTCAGGGCCTCAAGATGCCGTTGAGGATGGTCATGATCACCGGCGCGAGCAGTGCGAGTCCGTAGCCGATCGCCGCCGACTTGAATGAGCCTTTGGCGCGCTCGACCTCTGAGGGGTCACCGCCGGCCATCAGGTAACGGGCGCCGCCGATAGTCAAGAACAGCGTCGCGACCGCGCCGAGGATCCCGGCGACCCAATAACGCAGGTGTTCGATGACCGTGTACAGGTCGTAGGTCGGTGGTGGCGGCGCCGGTGCGGCCAATGCCGGAGCCACGGCGATGATCAGTATGGCGGTGACCGTGAACGCGGTCACCGCGAGGCGAACGAGCGTGCGGTACATCGGTGGCTTCACCTCCCGCCCCAGCTGCTGGGGCGTGCGCGAAAGCGGATGGGAGGCGCCACCTCGGAAAGTCAGGGATGCGGGCCGTGGGAGCCTCGCTCCTTCACAAGCCGCAGGGATCGGGGTGAACAGGCCCACTGCCGGCCGGCCCGCACCCCTGCCCTTGGTGGCGCGGGGAACCACCGACCGGGCGCCGGCTGTAGGCGGGGCTCTTGCGGTGATTCCTTGCCCACCAAGGGCTCCGGTTGGGTACCCAACACAGCACCGGCCCGCGTTCGGGCACCCAACTGACCCAACCAGCGCCGGTCCGGTGCCGCCGAAAACCGGCGCCGAAGGGACGGATCCGGGCCGCAAACGCAAAAATGCGGGGCGGCGACCCTGCTCGGGTCGCCGCCCCGCGAAGCGGTGCAACGGTTGTGAATCAGGCGGCACCAGCCGTCACCGGCATCCGCTGCGGCTGCGCCGCTGTGTCCGGGTGGCCAAGGGACGACGACGCCGGCCGGTCGGCGCGGCGCCGCCGCGATGCTACTGCGGCTTGGGCGCGGCGTCGCCGCACCGTGTCCGGCAGCACGTGCGGTGCCCAGCTCAATTCCCCGAGGCTGATGGCCTCGGCCAGGCGCCGCTCGGCTTTGCGCCGCCATGCGGCGGCCAGCGGCACGCTGATCCCGAGCTTGTCGGCGACCACGCGCAGCGGAATGTCCTCGAGCCGGGTGGCGCAGATCAGCAGGTGCTCGTCGGGGTCGATAACCGCCATCGCGACCGCGCGGGCGAGCACCCAGTCCGGGTGGTCCCAGGGGTGGTGCGGCGGCACCGACCAGGCCTTGCCTACGTGCACGATGTCGGTGTCCTCGTCCCGCTCGCGCGCGGCTTTGACTGCGCGGGCACCGGCGTCGATGAGCCGGCCACAGATCCGCGGCTCGTCCACATCGACGGTGCGCAGCCGGTCCAGGAACCCGGTCAACAGCTCGGCGTCGAAGTCGCTGGTATCGCCGTGCCAGCCGGCTGCCAACCGGCCGGCGGCACGGCGCAGCCCGGCATCGCGACGCCGACCGCGGCGACGACCCAAGCAGATCCCTCGTGGCGGGCGCGGATGACCAGGTCCCGCCAGACCTGGTCGCGCACCGGTCGCGAGGTGGCGTCGGAGATGAGCAGGCGGCGCAACTCGTCCAACGGCACGCTGCGCTGCGGCAGACCGGTAACGCCGCGGGCATCGAACACCAGCGGCGGGTCGGGTGGGCAGGTCAACAGCTCGAATGCGCGCTCGGCCGCGGTCAGGGGCGATTCGGGCCAGCGCTTCGACGAGGTCTTCGGCATGGTGTGCTCCCCGATGTCGGGCTTCGCAGGCGCCGCGACAGGCGCCGGCGCGGGTGTCGCCTCCTATCGGCGCACGCCGACCCAACGGGTTGGCCAACCAGCACCCACCGGTTCGATCAAGGCCAGGGTGGCCCGAATACGGCCGTGGTTGGCCTGTTGAATCCAGCTCAGCCGCGGGTCGACCCTTCGATCCAACGGCGCCAGCCCGCCATGCGGCGCGGCGGCACCACATGCGGCCACCGGACGGCTTTGTGCAGGTCAACCGCGGCGTGTTGGGTTGGTTGGCGAGCTGCTACCCAACCAGGGCCGGACGGCAGCGGGATGCGCGGACGATGGCCGGGTGCCGACGGGTCCGCACGGGGCTGCGCCGGTGTCGCGCCCCGCGGGCGGTCGACCGGCCGACGGCCCGTGCGTGGTCCCGACGGGGACACCGCGGCGCCCGCTGACCGCCGCGGTAAACGGTCGGGGCTCCGGTGCGGCAGGGTCCTCGACGGTCCGATGCTCGGCGGACCGCTCACCGGTACGGCAGGCAGGACCGCGGTACCGGCAGTCCCCAACCGCGGTACCGCTTCAGGACCGGTAGCGGTACGCAGGTCCGGTCCGGCGGTACCGCACCACGGGCGTACCGCACACCGGCCGGTACCGCGTCAGGACCGCCGGGACCGGTCCAGGACCGCCCGGTACCGCGCGGCGCACACGGTCACCCGCCGGTCCTCACCTCGTCAGGCACCACCTCGCCCGATCGCGCAGCCCTCCCCCAAGTCCACTGTCCGACTACGGTCAGCGACCATCGCGGCTGCGGCGTCCACGAACTCCGGCGCCAGAACTGGTCGTCGCGACCCCGCGCCACGCGGCTCGCCACCTCGCCCTGGACCCGCCGACACCACCGGAATGCTCTGCGACTTGCGTGTCGGTTCACACGCCGCTGCCGTGTTGTCGGCGGCAATGGCACGGCGACGGTCGAACGCGAGACGAGGCGTCGCCGACGGGCACCCTGGTACATGAATCCACCTGGCTGCCAGCACTGTCCGTGACAGCCCTTGCCGCGGGATCCGGTCAAACGGGTGCCGGCACGCCCCATCGTCGCCATCGACGACCCATCCCGACCGCAATACCGGGCCGGTACCGCGGTCCCAGGACCGGTATGTCGATCTTGTCAGGACCGCGTACCGCGGTCCCGACCGGTCGCCCGCGAGCCGGGTCCAGGACCCGACCGGGACCTCACCGGTACCGGTCCGTGCGGCGGCCGGTACCGCGGTCCCGAGGGCGGCCCCGGCCGCGGTACCGCACCGGGGTCGACGCGGCTACCGCGCGGTCAGGCCCGAGGGGGCCGGGCCCGGATCATTCTGGACCGGTCGGGCGGCGGCAAGCCCTTCGGACACCGCGCCGAGCCGGACCGGCAAGGACCCGGCCCACGGCCAGCCACGTCTCGACCCACCCCGGTTGGGTCAGTTCAGTTGGGTCGGTTGGGTGCCCCACGGCGACCCAACCGGTCAGTTGGGTGCCGTGGTTGGCCGGGCCCGGCGCCGGTTGGTTGGCCGGTGACGAACCGGCGCCGACGGGCGCGTGCGCCCGCTCACCGCCCCGGTTGGGTGCCGGTTGGGTGCCGCGCAGGCTCCGACCGCTACGGGGCGAGGGCCAGTTGGGCCATGCGTTGGCGTGAACAAGGCCCATCCGGCGCGGGAGCCACACCCGCCCATGACTTCATCGCACGATCCCATCCACGACATACCCGACGACCACACCGGTACCGGCCGCGGCGGCGACGATCCGCTCGGCCTGTCGCAGCTGATCGCCAGCGGCGTCATCGACGTCGTGCCCGGCGACCCGCCGGTACCGATCACCGTCTGGCGGGTCGCCGAACCCGGTCGCATCGCCCAACTACTCGTCGGCCTGTACACCCGGGTCGGCGACACCATCGTGTCCCTCGGCCACGACCCCGACATCGCCGGCGCGGCCGGCGCCGGCGGCTGCCGCTACCTACCGGTCGACGCCGCACACCGGCTGGCCGACCTCGACCACGTGGCCGGAGCCGTCCGGCTGATCATGCTGCCGTGGCCACCCGCCACCCGGGACGGCACAGGCCCCGCCGCGTCCGGGCCGGTCATGTCCGGGCCGGCGATGGACGCCGAGGCGATGGTGGACCTGTTCACCGCCTGCCGGATCCTGCTGGTCGCAGACGGCTACACCATCGTCGCGGTCCCGCCCGCCACCGCCGCGAACGTCGCGCACCTGTGGCAGCTGGTCCCCGCAGCCCGCAAGGCCGGGCTTGGCTGGGTGGAACAGATCGTCGCCATCACCGCCACCATCGACGGCGACGAGCTCGACGTGCCGGCCGCACCGGCCGACCGGGCCACCCTGCGTCTGGCCAACGAGCTGACCGTACACATCGATCTGTATGTGTTTGTTATCCGGGGAGGCCGCCATGGTTGACCCGCGCCAGGCGCATGTCGCACCCGTAGAGCCGGTCGCGTCAGGCGAGTCGCCGTCCACCCGCGCGACCGTGGACCCGGCCCTGCGTGTGTCGGTGCTCATGGTCGGCCAGCGCAGTGTGGCCGCCCAGCGACGCGGACGGTACGTCGCGGGCTCCGGCGCCCACCCGGCCCGGATGGTCCCCGACCTGGCCCGCGCGCTCATCGCCGACTACACCCAACCCGGCGACTGGGTCCTGGACCCGCTCGCCGGCATCGGCACCACCCAGGTGGAGGCCATCCACCTGGACCGCAACGCCTTCGGTATAGAGATCGACCCCGGCTGGGTCGCGCTGGCCCGCGCCAACACCGCCCTGGCCCGCAGCCAAGGCGGCACCGGAACAGGCCGGGTCGTCACCGCCGACGCCACCCGACTGCCGCGCGGCATCCCCACCAGCCTGCGCGGCCAGTTCCAGCTCGTGCTCACCTCACCGCCGTACGGGCGCACCATGCACGGCCGGGTTGAGCACCGCCGCGGCCCCTTGGTGCGCTTCCACAACCGGTACGGCATGCCGGATCCGGCGAACCTCGCCCACCGCCGGCGGACCGGGCTCATCGACGGCATCAGCGCCGTCTTGGCCGGCTGTGTGCCGCTGCTGGCTCCCGGCGGCATCGTCGCCGTCGTGTCCCGGCCGTGGCGACGCGACCACGTGCTACACGACCTGCCCGGGCAGATCCTGCGGGCCGCAGTCTGCGAGGAGTTGGAGTTCGTCCAGGACCGCAAGGCGATCCACGCCGCCGCCCGCGACGGACTGCTGCTGGCCCGGCACTCCTTCTACCAGCTGCACGTCACCCGCCAGACCCGCGCCAAGGGCCGCCCGGCGCTACTCCCGCAACACGACTACGTCGCCATCCTGCGCCGGCCGCCCGACGCCGACCATGCGAGGCGCCAATGATCCGGCGCCCGGACACACAGGCCCCAACCGCGACACGCGACGAACACCGCATCAAACAGGTGCGCCGCGCGGCTCGGGGCGCGCATCGGAACACCGTCACGACCGACCAGCGACGACTGGCAGCGCCCGCCGTACCTGGTGGCCACGAATGCCGGAACCCTCTAACCGCCGTTCCGGCGACGAGGCGGCGACCGCATGGCTAACCCGCACACCTCGGATGGTGCTCGCCCCACACGGTCGGCGGCATGGCGGCCTCGGCGGCGGCCAAGGCCTGGCCGTGCTGGCGTTCAAGGTCGCCCCACCCGGTCCATGGCGGCGACACGCGGACGGCGTCGCGGCGGGTGGGTGTCGGCGCGACGTTCGGCCTCGTCGGCGGCGCCGACGGCGCGGTCCCGGTCGGTCTGCGCGGCATGCCGGTCGTGCAGGCCTAGTCGCGGTCGCCAGTGTCACCGTAGCGGCCAGCGTGCTGCGGCACGCCCATTCCCGCGACGGCGCCCACACCGCCCGCGGACGCCGGCCACATCCTCCGCCGACGAGCACGCCGAGGCACTGCGGCAGCGTCGAGGCCGAGGTCGACCGACTGCGGAGCGAGCCCGCGGCCGCCGCCGACCCATTCGCGGAGACCACGGGGCCCCCGCGAAAACGGCTCGTCGACGCCGTTGACGCCGAGCAAAGCCGGCTACGCGCCGATCTCGCCCACAACTGGCTGGCAACTCAGCCGAAGGTGTTGTACTGAGTGTTGCCGTCGCCGCCTTGGACGCCCTCAACCGCCATGAAACCCCGCCCGCTCGTGGCGCTGAGATTGGCTCCTGGCTCGGTCGAGCAACTCGCGGCCGTCTCGCGTGCGTAGAAGCCGATGCACATGAGACGGCCACCAGCGGAGACCGCCGCCGGGCGTGAGAATGCCGTCGGCGTTCAGCGTGTCGCAGATGTCCACCAGCCGTGCGCCACGTTGACGTAGGCGTACGACCTGCTGCAGCACGTGATCTGGGCATGAACGCGGTCTGCCACGCCTCGCAGGAGCGGTAGCGTTCCCCGGCCTCACGGTGAACCGCCGGCCTCAGGTCGCTCCACGGCATCGTTGGCTGGCGAAGGCCCTGGTCCCACCTCGGTAGTCGTCGAGTTTGCTGTATCTCTTGGCGATTCCGGCGGGCCGGTCGGGGTGCCACGCAGGTTGGACAGCAGGTTGAGCGCGCTGGCCAGCGACTGCCGTGGGATCAGTAGCGCCCAGTCCCGCGGGTGGAACCCGTCTGAGACGTGACGAATGGCTTTCAGGCCATCGACGCCATGCCACTTCGCGATGAGGGCAGCAAACGCGAGCCACATACCCCATGCGACGAGCACGACGGCGGGTAAGGCGATGACGGCGACAACGGTCGCCAAGGAAGGAGACATTCCGCACCTCGACGATCTCACGTGATTGACCATGATCAACTCGTTAAGATCGCCCCGTCGGCCCTACTCCGACGCGTGCGCCGCGTCACGTACCTTCTGGCCGTGACCCCCTCGTGCCGAAGCAATCCTGGGTGACTTCGGTGCCTCCCGGCATTCGAAGCGCGAAGTCCGCTGCCTCCCGGCAGTGGGGTGCCGACTCGCGTGCTGCCGCAGTCGGCGGGCTCGTAGGGGCCCGGATCAGATGACTTCCATGCTGGTCATGGTTGCACAGCTTCTGGCCGTTTCCGGTAATTCGCATCCGCCTGGCGGCGCCACGAGCAACCGGACGAGGACCCAGTTGCGGAGCGCGGCCAGGTGCCGGCTTGGGCGATGTCCGAGCCGGGGCTCCCAGCCCTCGGTTGGGTGAACCCAGTTGGGCCAGTTGGGTGGCGGCGCCGAACCGGGTGCTACCGACGGCCGGCCAGTTGGGCCGTGGGTGGGCATGACTCACCAAGTAACGACTGCCGCCGCTTGCGGCACCGAAGTCGTTTCGGAGAACCGGCTACCACGCCACGACACCCCCGCTTCCGCGTCGTTGACGTTCGGCCGGCCCATGTCCGCCCAGAGGCCGCCCGACTCTCGCCGCCCTGGTGAACCAAGGCGTTGGCAGGACAACGGCGAGTCGCGCTACTCTCCCGCGCCGCTGCCCGAACACGGCAGTCTCCACCACGGATCGCGGAGGACCGCCGAGGCCAATGACCATTACGACCAGCACGTCGATACCGGCGCCCGTTCCCCCGACGCAGCAGCGGGCCGGTTGCCATGACCGAGGCCGCGAACAAACTCTGGCAGCCCGATCCGCTGCTGACCATCGACCAGGTAGCCAACTGGCTGGGCAAGCCCAAAAACACCCTCTACGCCTGGCACAGCCGAGGCAAAGGCCCGCGCGCCATCCGCGTCGGCAACACCCTTCGCTACCGGCGCAGCGAGGTCGAACGCTGGCTCGACGCCCACACCGATGCGGAGCGGTGAGCTGTGGCCCGGCCTGAACTCCCCATCGGCACCTGGGGCAAAATCCGCACCGAGAAGCTCGGCCCCAACCGGTTCTGCGCCCGAGCCCGCTTCCGCGACTACGACGGCAAGACCCGCGACATCGAGGCCACCGCAGCCACCGGCCCGGCCGCCGTCCGGGCACTGAAGGTCAAGCTCCGCGACCGCACCACGCCCAACGAGGACGAGATCACCCGCGAGACCCGCCTCAGCACCCTCGCCGAGGCGTTGATCGACGAGATCACCGCCGAGGAACGCCTCAAGCCGCAGACCATCCACCGGTACCAGACCAGTCTGCGCACCGCGATCCTGCCCGCCCTGGGCAACCTACGGATTCGAGAAGCCAGCGTGGGCCGCCTCGACAAGTTCCTGCGCGGCATCGCTACAGACCGCCCATCAGCGGCCAAAGGCGCCAAGGTCGTCCTCGGGCAGATGTTCGCCCTCGCCGTCCGACACGGCGCCATCGCAAGCAACCCGGTCCGCGACACCGGCCGGCTACGCAAACCGCGACGCAAGCCCGTAGCCCTCACTGACGAGCACCTCCAGACAGTCCGCACCGCAATCCGGCAATGGCAGCAACCCACCCCAGGCAAGCCCGGACCGCATCACACTGGCGACCTCGCCGACATCATCGACCTCATGCTCGCCACCGGCGCCCGCATCGGCGAGATCCTCGCCCTGCGCTGGGAAGATCTCGACCTGGCCGCCGAACGCCCAACCCTGACCATCTGCGGCACCCTGGTCTACGTCAAAGGCAAGGGCCTATTCCGACAGGAGTGGACCAAGAGCGACGCCGGCCACCGAATGCTCGTCCTGCCCCGCTTCGCGATCGGCATGCTGATGGCCCGCAAACTCGTCGCCGCCGACAACCCGAACGACGCGATCCTCACTTCCCGGCGCGGCACCTGGCTGTCCCCCAACAACGTCCGCCGGCAGTGGCGCCAGGCCCGCGCCGACACCGGCCTCGAATGGGTAACGCCGCACACCTTCCGCAAGACCGTCGCCACCCTCATCAACCAGGAGGCCGACACCAAAAGCGCCGCCGCCCAACTCGGGCACGCCAGCGAAGACGTCACCGACACGTACTACATCGCCAAACCCGTCCTCGCACCAGACGTCTCCGACATCCTCGAACAACTCGGTGTCGATATCGGCGCCGATAGAGGAACCAACGAGCCCAATCCCGGCCATCGCAAATCGAAGCGGGCCGCATAGCCACCGCAACCGCCTACCTACGCCGTCACCAGAGCGCCGTCACCAGAACATGGCTCCCCCGTCGGCGTACAGGTGAACACGCCCAGCTGCATGCGCCAGAACGCCGACATTGCAGATCTTCCAAAGCTCAACTTCGATCGAAATCCGATCGTAACCGACTTGTCGCCCTGAGTATGCTGGCCGCCGTGCAACCTGAAGATCAAGAGATCGAGCGCAACGCCCGCGCTTCTCTCGCTGCGTTTATCCTTCGCGCCCGGCGCGTCGAAGAACACTCGCTCGCCCGCGATCGCGCCGCCCTGCACCGGCTGGCACGGATGGAGTTCAGGGTCCAGGTCACGCCATCAACCGGAAAAGCGACGTGGATCCAGGAGTTCCCGCCGGAGGAACAGGTCGAGTCGGCTGCGGCCCGGGTGCGGCCGTTAATCCTCAACGACGACCCGACCCACTACGGAAAGGCCCTCAAGGCCCTCAGCTACCTCCTGCACGCGTCGGGCGCGCCAGAACCGGTGATGAAGGACCTGCGGGGCCTCAAAGCCGAGTGGGCCGCAATCCAACCGAAGGGACAGGCGGTTCGCGGCTACTACATGCAGGTGTCCAATACAGACTCCGGCGAGTTCGAACAACTGACCGACAACGTCCTCGGATTCGCGTGGATCTACGGCGACGTCGTTCACGCTGACGCCGAGCGACTAGCACAAACCCGCAAGTTCGGTGTGAAGGAGCGCTTCCGCGCGGCAGTGCCGCTGGTCGCGCACATCATGATGCTAACCATCGGCACCTTGAACTTCATTCGGTACACCCAACAGCACGGCATGGTCTCCGGTCTGGATGCAGCCTTCGACGCCGAGGTGGTTGTGACCGAGACGACGTTCCGCGCGGAAGGACAGGTCTTCCTCAGCGAACCGGACTCCTCCGGCCAGCCGATGACGGTGCCGCCCATCGACCAAAACCTCGGAGACGACTGGAAGCCGATCCACGAGGTCCTCGGTCCCCCCGACCCCGCACCTGCGTCACCGGAGTCTCCCTAGCAGACTGTGGCTGACAAGGCCCAGAGATCGATTCACGCCACCGTCAGACACACCAACACCCAGAACGATGCACATGGATGACAAACCTGATTGCCGACCCAGGTTTTTGGGGGGTTTTCGGGGGGCGGTTCGAAACTCAATAGACAAAAATCGAAGCCCTAACCGCGTTTCCGCAGGTCAGGGCTTATGTCTCGTCGGGACGGCCGGATTCGAACCGACGACCCCTTGACCCCCAGTCAAGTGCGCTACCAAACTGCGCCACGTCCCGTTGCTCCGGCCTCAACCGCAGCAGCCGCTACAGCCTAGCGCAGCCCAACCCAGACCACGCAAACGCCCCACCGGCAAACCCGCTACCGCCCCACCGGCAAACCCACTACCCGTGCGGCTTCCCCCGCCCACCAGGCCCCTGCCGCTTCCGCGGCTTCACGGACACCTCGACAGGACTCCCCTCGAACCCGAACTCTTCCCGCAGCTTCCGCTCCACGAACCGCTGATACCCAGCGTCCAGCGGCGCCGTCGTAAACAGCACGAACCGCGGCGGCCGCGTCCCCGCCTGCGTAGCGAAGAGGATTCGCGGAGCCCGCCCGCCACGCACCGGGTGCGGGGTCTCCTGCACCAGAGCTGTCAGCCACTGGTTGAGCTGCCCGGTGGGGACCCGCGTCTCCCAGCTGTCCAGCGCCGTCCGCAGCGCCGGCGCGAGCTTGTCGACGGCTCGGCCGGTCTGGGCGGAGATGTTGACCCGCAGCGCCCACGGGATGCGTCGCAGTTCCCGGTCGACTTCCTTCGACAGCAGGTACCGCCGATCATCGTCGACAAGATCCCACTTGTTGAAGGCGATCACCACGGCCCGCCCGGATTCCACGACCATGCCGATGATCCGCTGGTCCTGCTCGCTGATCGGCTCGCTGGCGTCGAACAGGACGACAGCCACCTCGGCGGCTTCGATCGCGGCCGCGGTACGCAAGCTGGCGTAGTACTCGGTGCCGCTCGCCTTGCCGACGCGCTTGCGCAGGCCGGCGGTGTCGACCAGTTGCCAGGTTTCGCCGCCGATCTGGACGAGGCTGTCGACGGGGTCGACGGTGGTGCCGGCGACGGCGTCGACGACCGCGCGTTCTTCGCGGGCGAGGCGGTTGAGCAGGCTTGACTTGCCGACGTTGGGGCGGCCGACCAGCGCTACCCGGCGGGGGCCGCGCTCGGTTGGCTCGGTGATGGGAGGCGGTGAGGGCAGCGCGTCGAGGACGGCGTCGAGCAGGTCGCCGGAGCCGCGCCCGTGCAGGGCGGAGACGGGGTGTGGCTGGCCGAGGCCCAGCGACCACAGGGTCGCCGATTCCAGCTCGATGTTGTTGTTGTCGGCCTTGTTCGCCACCAGTAGGACCGGTTTGGCGCTGCGGCGCAGCATCTTGACGGCGGCCTCGTCGACATCGGTGGCGCCCACGGTGGCGTCGACCACGAACAGGACCACGTCGGCGGTGGCGACGGCGGATTCGGCCTGGGCGGCGATGGCGGCGGCGCGGTCGCGGGCGTCGGGTTCCCAGCCGCCGGTGTCGACGACGGTGAACTGCCGGCCGGACCAGTTGGCGTCGTAGGGGACCCGGTCGCGGGTGACCCCCGGCGTGTCTTCGACGACTGCCTGGCGGCGGCCGATGATGCGGTTGACCAGCGTGGACTTGCCCACGTTGGGGCGGCCCACCACGGCGACGACCGGTATGTACCCGGTCGGCTCGGTGGACACAGCGATCTCGGAGGGGAGTGTCACGCCTGTACCCGCCCGTCGAGCAGCGCGCGCAGCCTGGACACGACCTCGTCGATGCCGAGGCCGGTGGTGTCGAGCACGACGGCGTCGTCGGCCTGCTGCAGCGGGTCGGTGGCCCGCGTCGAGTCAAGCTGGTCGCGCCGGTGCAGGTCGGCGGCGGTCGCGGCCACGTCGGTCGCGTCTTCCGCGCTGCGGCGGCGG
Source organism: Phytohabitans aurantiacus (assembly GCF_027923225.1). Lineage (GTDB taxonomy): Bacteria > Actinomycetota > Actinomycetes > Mycobacteriales > Micromonosporaceae > Phytohabitans > Phytohabitans aurantiacus. The sequence goes on along the minus strand of NZ_BSDI01000070.1, from coordinate 13,574 downwards.
GCCCGCGCGTCGGCCGACGCCGTCAAGTAAACCTTCAGGTCGGCGTCGGGCGCCACGACGGTACCGATGTCTCTGCCCTCGACGACCATGCGTCCCGCCTCGGCGATGAGCTTGCGCTGTTGGGCCACCAGCAGCTGGCGTACCCACGGCACCGCCGCCACCGCGGACACCGCGCCGGTCACCTCCGGGCCCCGGATGGGGCCGTCGACGGCCGTGCCGTCGACGCTGATGTGCGGCGCGGACGGGTCGGTGCCGATCTCGAGCTGGACCTCGCCGGCGACCTTGGCCACCGCGTCGCTGTCGTGCGGTTCGACGCCCGATTGGAGCACCGCCCAGGTCACGGCCCGGTACATGGCACCGGTGTCGAGATACTGGGCGTCAAGCGCCGTGGCGAGCCGCCGCGAAACGGTGGACTTGCCCGAACCGGACGGGCCGTCGACAGCGACCACACAACGCCCGGAATCCACCATTTCCGTCACCACGCCTCCTCGCGAAGTACCTTGCCACCCTCAATCATGCCCGGTCGCGATTCCGCGCTCACGTCCGACCTTGAGTAGGCTGCGTGCCATGTCGTCGGTCGCGCGGTTCCTGCGCTCACGCCGGCGGCAGATCACGCTCGCTGTCCTGCTCGGCGTCACCGGCACATTTTTGCTGGTCGCGGGCGTGTGGGCACCCGGTTATGCCCAGGAAATCATGGTCAACCTCGGTGCCAGCCTGGTCATGGTGGCGCTGTCATTTGTCGTCTTCGACCCGATTTTCGAAGATATGCGGCGTAACGCCGTCGAGGAGCACCGGACCCTCAACCACGACCAGCTGGTGACGAACATCGCCGCCGCCAGGGTCGAAGTGGACATCCTGGAGACCTGGACGGGGCTGCTCGAAGACCGGTACCGCGACCGGTTCCTCGACGCGGTCACCACCGCGGTGCGCGCCGGCGTCGGCGTGCGGGTGCTGCTGCTCGACCCCGAGTCGTCCGCCGCCGAACAGCGCGCCGAAGAACTGCACCACACCCAGGTGCCACTGCTGATCATGGACAACCTGCGCCACCTGTACACCTTGCGCCGCAGCCTCGACCCGCTGGTCGCGCGGCAGTTGCAGGTCCGCGTCTACGACGCGTCTCCCTCGATCCAGCTCTACCGGTGGGACGACAAGTCGTTCATCTCCTTCTTCCCCGTCGGTGTGCGGGCCTACGACGCGCGGCAGATCGAGGCGTTCATGTCCAGCCCGCTGGGCGAATTCGTGTCGAGCCGCTTCGAAGACCTGTGGAGCGAGTCGACGACGCGGACGCTGGAAGACTTCATGTCACTGCGGCTCACCATACGACTCGGCACCGACAACCTGGCCACCAGCGACGCCCACTTCGTACGACTCGACGGCGACTGCTTCGTCGACGGCTCCTCGCTCCTGGACCACCTCACCGACCACGGCGCCCGCCGCCTCAGCCTCGCCGTCGGCGGGTTGCGCGACGCCATCTTCGACATGGTCCGCCTCGACCAGCACGACCCGGCGCGGCGGGCGACCGTGGTAGCGCTGTTCGACGCGAAGTACGGCAGCGGGCACGACCACCGTGTCATCCTGCGACTCGTGCCGCGCGCCGCCGATAGCCAGCCACTGGCACACTGAGATCGTGTTCATCGACTACGAAGACTTCGCGAAGGTCGACATGCGCGCCGGGCGCATCGTCAAGGTGGAAGAGTTCCCCCGGGCGCGCACACCCAGCTACAAGGTGCTGGTCGACTTCGGCCCCGAGATCGGCGAACGCTGGTCCAGCATGCAGGCCGCCCTCGCATACCGCCCAGAAGAGCTGCTCGACACCCTCGTGGTCGGCGTGGTGAACCTGCCCGAAAAGAACATCGCCGGATTCAAGTCGCAGGCGCTGATCCTCGGCGTGCCGGCGGAGGATGGCAGCCTGTCGCTGCTGCGCCCCAGCCGAGGCGCACAGCTCGGCAGCAGCGTCTACTAAACCCGATGTCTACCAGCCTTTGGGCGCGCATCATCACCAGCCAGCCGGCCGCCGTGCGCACGCATCTCGACGCTGAGCGCCGGCTCGCGTCCACTGTGGCCACTCGGTACCGGTCGCTGGTCGAGGTCGGCTGCGCCGACGGCAGCCTGCTGCTGCCGGTCGCCCGCCGCCTCGGCCTCGACTACCTCGGCGTCGATCTCGCGGCGGGCGCGGTCGAGGCCACACAAGCGTTGAAAGCCCATGCTGTACAGGCCGACGCCGTCGACCTGGCCGCACTCCCCCTGCCCGCCGGGCCCCTGCTGATCGGGTACCCGTTCAACGTCTTCGGCAACCTGCCCGACCCACCACGGACACTCGCCGCGGCGGCCGCCACGAGCGCCGACGCGCTCATACTGACCTACGACACCTCACCGGCCGCCGCGGCCCTGCGCACCGAGTACTACGCCGCCTGCGACCTGCCCGGCGAGCTGATCACCGACGAGACCGGCGTGCACTTCGAGTCGGGCACCTTCCGCTCCTCGGTCTACCACCCCGAGGTGGTGCTGGCCTGGCTGACAGGAGCCGGCTACGAGGTGACCGTCACCCGATACGCCCAAGCCGGCCTGTCCTACCACGCCACAGCCCGCTAACCACCCGCGCCGCACGCCATACCCGCCGCGCCGCCTCCCACCGCGCCGCCCGCGCCGCCCGCGCCGCCCGCGCGGCGTCCGCCACGCCCGCCGCGCCGCCTCCGCCGATCAAGGGCAAACGCACGTGGTTCGATCTCAAATCCGCGTGCATTCGCCCTTGATCGATGCAGACCTCCTTGATCGACGACCGATGCCTCCGGCATAGGCGCGACTAAAGGCCTTCCGACAAGGCCAGCAACGCGGGTGGCGGATTATTTGGTACGCGGACAGTGGCTGGCGCCTCGGCGATGGCCGGCATATCCGCACACCACGTGCTCAGATACTCCCGCCGCGCGCCGACCCCTGTTACTCCTCGACGGCGCGGAACAGGGCGGCGACCTCGGTCTGCGTCAGCCTCCGGGTACGCCCGACCTTGATGTTGCCCAGCGAGATCGGGCCGATCTGGGTGCGGATCAGCCGCGACACCGGATGGCCCACCTCGTCGAGCAGCCGGCGCACGATGTGCTTGCGCCCCTCGTGCAGCGTGATCTCCACCTGCGCGGTACGCCCAACGGTGTCCACCACCTTGAACGCGAGCGCCTTCGCCGGCCCGTCCTCCAACTCGACGCCGGCCAGCAACCGCCGCCCCACACCCTTCGGCACCGGCCCTGCGACCTCGGCCAGATAGGTCTTGGGTACCTCGTACGACGGGTGCATCAGCCGGTGCGCGAGCGTGCCATCGTTGGTGAGCAGCAGCAGTCCCTCACTGTCGGCGTCGAGCCGCCCGACGTGATAGACCCGCTGCTCCAACGTACCGATGTAGTCGGCGATCGCCTCCCGGCCGCGCTCGTCGGCCATGGTCGACACGACACCGCGCGGCTTGTTCATCGCCAGATAGACCAGCCGGCTGTCGGTGACGATCCGCTCGCCGTTGACGTGGATGACGGCATTCACCGGGTCGACCTTGTCGCCCAGCCGCGCCACCTTGCCGTCGACGGTCACCCGGCCACGGGCGATCAGTTCCTCGCTGGCACGGCGAGACGCGACTCCGGCCGACGCGAGCACCTTCTGCAGCCGCTCCCCGCCCTGATCGGAGGCCTGGTTGGTCCGGGTGGGCCGCGGCGCGCGGCGCTCGCTGGGCTGCTTACTGGGCATCGGCGAACTCGTCCACGTCGTCGGGCAGGAACGGGGCCAGCGGCGGCAACTCGTCGACCGTGTTGAGGCCGAGCTTCTCCAGGAACAGCACCGTCGTACGGTACAGGTGCGCTCCGGTCTCCGGCTCAGTGCCGCACTCCTCGACGAGACCGCGCGAAACCAGGGTCCGGATGACGCCGTCACAGTTGACACCGCGAATCGCCGAAATCCGCGACCGGGTGACAGGCTGCTTGTACGCGACCACGGCCAGCGTTTCCAGCGCCGCCTGGGTCAGCCGCACCGACTGCCCATCGAGCACGAACCGCTCCACGTAGGCCGCGTACGCCGGCCGCGTGTACAGCCGCCATCCGCCAGCCGCACGGCGCAACTCAAAACCGTGCCCGGCGCTCGTATAGTCCCCGGCAATCCGCGTCAGCATCGCCGCGATCCGCTCGGTGGGCTGCTCCAGCACCTGCGCCAGCACGATCTCGCTCACCGGCTCGTCGACGACCAGCAGCACCGCCTCCAGCGCCCCCCGCAACTCCCCATCGTCAATGAGCGCCAACGCATGCTCCGGCGCCTTCTCCTTACCCCGGGCCGCGGCCTGCGCCTCGCCGTCGAGGGCCGGTTCAGCTATCGCCCCGGCCTCCCCCGCCCCCTCCCGGGGCTCCACGCCAACCTCGCCGCCGCCCGCCTCAACCTCACGGACGCCACCAGCCCCAGCCGCGCTGCCGCCTTCACAGGCGTCATCGACCTCCGGCACCCCAGCCTCGCCGCCCGCTTCACCCCCACGGAAGCCCTCAGCCCCCGGCACCCCAGCCTCGCCGCCTTGACCCTCGCGGGCGCCGTCGGGCACCGGCACCCCAGCCTCGCCGCCCGCTTCACCCCCACGGAAGCCTTCAGCCTGCTGCGACACGCCGGCCTCGCCGCCGCCCGCCACGGCCTCCGGAATGCCGCCAGCCTCCGGCGCCGCCTGGGCCTTACCGCCGTCGAGGCCACCGTCGCCGAACACCTGAGCCTCCGGCGACAGCTCAGCTTGGTCGCCGGCCTCAATCCCGCGCCCGTCGGCAAGCGCAGCGCCGCCGTCGATCTCCGCACTCACGACACCGCCCGGAGACGCGTTCCCGCCGCGCCCGGAACCTCCTACGGCGGCCTCCGACTCGCCCTCCGCGCCAGAATCGGCATCGCCAGCGCTCGCGCGCTCGTCCGACTGTGAATCTTGATGAGTTATGGCGCTATCCGGACCATAAGTCATCAAGATCTCGTCGTCAGCGCCCGCAGGCGTCGCCGAGGGCTCGACCGGCCCCGCTCCATCAGCAACATCAACGATCTCCGCGCCAGGAACCGGCCCGGCGCCGCTGCCCGCCTTCGCGTCCGCATCAGCGCCTTCACCGTCGACGGTCTCGTCGACACCGCCCGGCGCGGCCTCCGCGACAGGCTCCGGCTCCGGCTCCGGCTCCGGCTCCGGCCGAGCTTGCCCTGCGGGGCGGGCGGAGGCTGGCACGTAGTCGGGGCGCTGCCAGGGTGGCACCCACCCGGCGGCCTGTTCGGCCAGGGACTCCGGCCTTTCGTCACTCATTCCGGCTGTCCTCGGCTTCCTCGTCCCGCGACGCGTCCTCATCCCGCGACGCCTCCGGCGACGCGTCCTCATTCCGTGCGGCTTCCGGCAACGCCTCCGCGGACGCTTCCTCAGGCCGCGCCCCCTCCGGCGACACGTCCGGCAGCGCTACCGCGTCTCGCGACGCGTCCGGCGCCTCGTTCTCGGGCCGCGACACCTCGGGCAACACCTCGGGTGGCGCGTCCTCAGACCGCGACGCGGCCGATGGCGCCTCCTCAGACAGGGACGTCTCCGGCGACGCGGCCTCGCCAACCAACGCGTCCAGCGAAACTTCCCCGAACCCCGCCACTTCCGGCACCGCGCCCTCTAACCGCGACGTCTCCGGCACGGCGGCATCGCCACCCGACACATCCGGCAGCGCGCCCTCGCGATCCGATACCTCGGGCAGCGGCCCTGAAAGGGCCTGCTCGGAACGGGATGCTTCCGGCGACGCCGCCTCGTGGCCCGGCGCGTCTGGGGGCGGTTCTTCCGCGGCCGTGTCCTGTACCGGCGAGCCGGCGTACTCGTCGATGTCGAGTTCGTCGCCTGCGTCGTCGCCACCGGTCCAGCGCACCGTCAACTCTCCCAGCGCCTGCACCTGCGCGAAGCCGACCAGACCCTCCCGGTACAGCTCCAGCAGTGCCAGGAACCGCGCCACCACCTCCAGTGTCGACTGGCAGTCGGCGCACAGTACCCGGAACGTGGCGGTGCCGGCGCGGCGCAGGCGGTCGCGCAGGAGGGCGGCGTGTTCGCGGACGCTGACGCGTACCTGGTGGACGTGGTCGATCGAGACGACCTTGACCGGTTTGGGGGTCATGGCCTTGATCGCGAGCTTCAGCAGTCTTTCGGGGCCGATGCCGAGGACCAGGTCGGGCAGGGCTTCGGCGTACCGGGGTTCGAGCGAGACCGAGCGTGGGTACCGCCGGGCGCCTTCGAATTCCAGGGCCGCGATGTGGGCCGCCGCTTCCTTGTACGCCTTGTATTGGAGCAGCCGCGCGAACAGCAGGTCGCGTGCTTCGAGCAGGGCGAGGTCGTCTTCGTCTTCGACCTGGGCGGTGGGCAGCAACCGGGCGGCTTTGAGGTCGAGCAGGGTCGCCGCGATGATCAGGAACTCGCTGGCCTCGTCGAGGTCCCAATTGTCGCCCATCGCCCGGATGTACGCGATGAACTCGTCGGTGACCCGGTGCAGCGCCACCTCGGTGACGTCGAGCTTGTGCTTGCCGATGAGCTGCAGCAACAGGTCGAACGGCCCGGTGAAGTTCGCCAGCCGCACGGTGAACTTCCCGGTGTCGGGGGGCGCGGCATCAGCGACGTTGGAAGGCGGGGGCGGCTCCACACCCTGACCGTATGACACGGCCGCGCTCATACCCACATCCTCATCAGCGGCCCACCCACCAGGTCGAACAGCCAGTGCAGCAGCGGCGCCCCGAACGGGAAGATCAGCAGGATCAGCAGCGCGACCACGCCCAGGTTGTTGTCGACGAGCCATTGCCGTGCCCGCAACCCGCCAGCCGTGGGCCGGCGCATGCTCGCCCACAGCAGTCCCCAGCCGTCCAGCGGCGGCAACGGTATCAATGCAAGCAGGCCGAAGCAGAGCAGGCCAACGGCGACTGACAGTAGCATCTGGGCGCCCGCGGTCGGGGCGACCGCACCGCGCAGTACGTCGGATGGCGCGTTGATGAGCAGGGCCGACGAGTAGTCGGGATAGACGAGCGTGTACGCCATGAGTCCCAGCTCGCCGAGCACGAGGCCGACGAGGGGGCCGACCATGAACACGAGCCCTCGATACCGGGGCGGGTCGTCGACGCCGTGCCCCCAGCCGGTGCCGCCGAGCGCGGCGGCGACGGCGCCGAAGGGGTCGATGTCGCGGCGCGGATCCGGCAGCAGCGGACCCCTGCCGTAAAACCGCCGGAGGACGAGCCGCAGCAGGAAAGCGCGCACGGCGACCGCGAGCAGGAACGCGATGACGAGGCCGACGAACGCCGCCGGCTGTCCGAGTGCGAACAGCACCCCGGTTACCGCTCGGACTGGGCGGCGATCACCTCGCGGGCCAGCTGCCGGTAGTTGCGCGCACCGGAAGACGCGGGATCGAGGGTGGTGATCGGTGCACCGGCCACTGTGGACTCGGGGAACTTGACCGTCTTGGTGATGACGGTCTGGTACACCTTGTCGCCGAACGCCTCGACGACGCGCTGCAGCACCTGCCGGCAGTGGGTGGTGCGGCTGTCGTACATGGTGGCGAGGATGCCTTCGAGCTCGAGGTCGAAGTTGAGCCGTTCGCGCACCTTGTCGATGGTGTCCAGCAGCAGCGCCACGCCGCGCAGGCTGAAGAACTCGCACTCCAGCGGGATCAGCACGCCGTGCGCGACGGTGAGCGCGTTGATGGCGAGCAGGCCGAGCGAGGGCTGGCAGTCGATGAGGATGTAGTCGTACTCCTTGCGCACGCTACGCAGCACGCGCGCCAAGGCCATCTCGCGGGCGACCTCGTTGACGAGCTGGATCTCCGCGGCCGACAGGTCGATGTTGGCCGGCAGCAGGTGCAGGCCGGCGACGTCGGTCTTGATGAGCACGTCTTCGGCCATAACGTCGTCCTGCATCAGCAGGTTATAGACCGAGAGGTCCAGATTGTGCGGGTTGACGCCCAGCCCGACAGAGAGCGCGCCCTGGGGGTCGAAGTCGACGAGCAGGACCCGGCGGCCGTACTCAGCCAGCGCCGCGCCCAGGTTGATCGTGCTGGTGGTCTTGCCGACGCCGCCCTTCTGGTTGGCGAGGGCGATGATGCGAGCCGGACCGTGCCGGTCAGTGGGCATCGGCTCGGGGATGGGCCGCCGCATCGTGTATGCCGTGGGATCGGCGGGACCGAGGTCAGCGCCCAGGTCCATCGCGTGCTGTTCTGCGCGCAGGGTGGAGGTCCACGACTCGACCCTCTCACCGTTACCAGCCATGGCCTGCTGCGCCCCCTCCCGACGACCGCTCCGCGTCGGACCCGACCGGACCCCTGCTGCCGCCACACAAAGCCCGGGTCGTTGCCCGACTGTACGCTACGGCCCTGGTCTCGACCGGGGCGACACTCCGAGGCTCAATTTATGAGAGTGCCCGAGGGTGCGCTGTCACATACACCTCACGCAGCCGCTCCACAGTAACCAACGTGTAGACCTGTGTCGTGGTCACGGACGCGTGACCGAGCAACTCTTGCACCACTCGCACATCGGCGCCGCCATCGAGCAGATGCGTAGCGTACGAGTGACGCAACGTGTGCGGCGACACCGCTCGGGGCCCTTCTACGGGCAATCCCGCGTGCAATGCGGCGCGGCGCAGGATTGCCCAAGCGCTTTGCCTCGACAGTGGACCGCCACGTGCATTGAGGAAAACGACCGGAGTGCTCTTCTTGATGAGCTCCGGCCGTGCGCGTACCAGATAAGCGTCCAGCGCCTCGCAAGCGTAGCCACCTACCGGTACCAAACGGGTCTTTCCGCCCTTGCCGCGCAGCAGCGCGGTGCCTTCCTCGCGGTCCAGGTCGTCGATCGCGGCGCCGACCGCCTCGGAGATGCGCGCCCCCGTCCCGTACAGGAACTCCAGCAACGCCCGGTCGCGCAGCCCCAGCGTGTCGCCGTCGTCGACGGCGGCGAGCAGGCGCTCCACCTCGGACACGTCCAGGGCCTTGGGCAGCCGGCGCGGCGGCACCGGCGGGCGCACGTCGCGGCTGGCGTCGTCTTCCACGAGGCCTTCGCGCACCGCGAATCGGTGCAATCCGCGAACCGCACTCGCCGCCCTCGCGGCCGACGCGGCGGACAGCGGAGAATGCTCCGAATCCCCGCCCCGCAATGCCGCGACATGCGCTGTGATGTGCGCGGGCGTCACCGCCCGCAGGTCGGTGACGCCGTCCGCCGCCAGCTTCATCGTGTACCGGTCAAGGTCGCGCCGGTACGACGCCAGCGTGTTCGCCGACAGGCCGCGTTCGACGGTCAGATGATCCAGATACGTCGAGACGGCCCGCTCGATCCCGCTGCCTATGCTGTCACCTCTTCGTTCGCGACTGCGGGGCTCGGTCGCTGCGCTCCCTCACTCCTCGCGCTCACGAATAACCTCCTCCAGCGCCACGCTGGCCATCCCGTGCGCCTCGGCGACCGGGCCGTAGGTGACCTGCCCGTCGTGCGTGTTCAGGCCCTTGGCCAGCGCGGAGTCGCGTCGCAGCGCCTCCCGCCAGCCATGGTTGGCCAGTTCCAGAGCGTACGGCAGGGTGACGTTGGTCAGCGCGTACGTGCTGGTGTGCGGCACGGCGCCGGGCATGTTGGCGACGCAGTAGAAGACCGAATTGTGCACCTTGTAGACCGGGTCGGCGTGCGTGGTGGGCCGCGAGTCCTCGAAGCAGCCGCCCTGGTCGATGGAGATGTCGACCAGTACGCTGCCGGGCTTCATCCGCGAGACGAGCTCGTTGGAGACCAGCGTCGGCGCCTTGGCACCGGGTACCAGCACCGCGCCGATCACCATGTCGGCGTCGAGCACGGCCCGCTCCACCTCGTACGCGTTGGAGGCGACGGTCTGCAGGTGGCCCTGGTAGATGGCGTCTGCCGAGCGCAGCTTGTTGATGTTGCGGTCGAGCAGCAGCACCTCGGCCTGCATGCCGAGCGCGATCGCGGCCGCGTTCATGCCGGACACGCCGGCGCCGATGACGACCACCTTCGCCGCGTACACGCCGGAGACGCCGCCCATCAGCACGCCGCGCCCGCCGCCGGAGCGCATCAGGTGATATGCACCGACCTGCGGCGCCAATCGCCCCGCGACCTCGGACATCGGTGCCAGCAGCGGCAGCGTGCGGTCGGCGGCCTCCACCGTCTCGTACGCGATCCCGGTGACCTTCCGGTCGAGCAATGCGTCGGTGCATTCCTTCGAGGCGGCCAGGTGCAAATAGGTGAACAGCACCTGCCCCGGCCGCATTCGGTGATGCTCCTCGGCGATCGGCTCCTTCACCTTGAGTACCAGCTCGGCGGCGCCCCACACGTCGTCGGCGGTGGGCAGGATGCGCGCGCCGGCCGCGGCGAACTCCGCGTCGGTGATCGAGGAGCCGAGGCCGGCGCCGGATTCGACGTACACCTCGTGCCCGACGCGAGCGAACTCGTTGACGCCCGCGGGAGTGATCGCCACCCGGTACTCGTGGTTCTTGACCTCGCGCGGGATTCCGACCTTCACGTTGCCGATACCTCTTTCCCGGACGGCGCCGCGGCGGCCCCTTTGCCCCGCGGTCACGCCAGCGTCCGCGCCGGCAGCGTAGCTCCGGCCGACACCCTGGTCAGGCGGCACGATGACAGCCGGTAGGCGAGCCGGCTAACGAAGTGTCAACCTTAGGCTCAGTGTCTCACATCGTGGACACTGTGCCCGACACCGCCTGGTCTGATCACTATGGTGGCGCCTCATGACCAATCCTCAGTACCAGCAGTACCCGCCGGCGGGCGTCTCGGACAAGAGCAAGCTCGTCGCCGGCCTTCTCGGCATCTTGCTGGGCGGCTTCGGCGTCGGCCGGTTCTACATGGGTGACACCAAGACCGGCGTGCTCCAGCTCGTCGTCACCATCGTGACCTGCGGCCTCGGCGGCATCTGGGGCTTCATCGACGGCATCCTGATCCTGATCAACGGTGGCGTCGACGGCCAGGGCCGCCCGCTGCGCGACTCCTGAACAAAAAGACCGCCTTCCGGGGCCAAGGCGCGTGACGCCTTGGCTCCGGCGCGTATCAGCGCACCAGCCGCGTATCAGCGCACCAGCGGAGTGTTCGCGGGGCGCAGCGTCGTCCAGTTCGCGGCCCTGGCCCGCGCCGCCGCCAGTACACCGCCCACCGCCGCCGCGTTCGTGATCTGACCGGCGAAAACGCGCGCCACGGCCTCATCCAGGTCGTACCACGCGAGCTCCAGACCGGCCTCCTCGTCGTGCCGCTCGTGGCGCTCCCCATCCGGTACCGGTGACAGGTCACGGGCCAGGAACAGCCGGATCACCTCGTTCGAGCAGCCCGGCGACGTGTGCAGGTCGATCAGCAGGTCGATCCGCCCAGCGACCAGATCGGCCTCCTCCGCCAGTTCGCGCAGCGCCGCCGCCGGCAGATCCTCCCCGTCGACGTCCATCAGGCCGGCGGGCAGCTCCCACAGCCGCCGGCCCAGCGGATGCCGGTACTGGCGCACCAGTACCACCCGGCCGTACTCGTCTACCGCGACCACGCCGACCGCGCCGACATGCCGCAGGTAATCGCGGGCCGCCACCCCGCCGCCCGGCATCGTCACCTCGTCGGTCACGACGTCGAACATCGCGCCGCGGAAGCGCTCGTGCCGCTCCCGGACCTCGAAGATGTGATCCGTCACGACGGGGTCGCCGCTTTGGCGGGCTTCGCGGCGGCCGCACCACGCGTGTTGCGCTGCTGCCGAGCCGCCGGCGGCACCTCCGGCTGCACGATCTCCACCGGCAACTGGTCAGCCTGCGAGTACGTCACCGCGGCACCCACGAACGCGTGGAACAGCGGGTGCGGCCGGGTCGGGCGGCTCTTGAGCTCCGGGTGTGCCTGGGTCGCCACGAAGAACGGGTGCAGCTCCGGGTTCAGCTCGATGAACTCGACCAGCCGGCCGTCCGGCGACGTGCCCGAGATGCGCAGGCCGGCCTTGGTCAGCCCCTCGCGGTACGCGTTGTTGACCTCGTACCGGTGCCGGTGCCGCTCGCTGACCTGGTCAGTCCCGTACGCCTTGGCCACCAGCGAACCGTCGGCGAGCTGCGCCGGGTACGCGCCCAGCCGCATCGTGCCGCCCAGATCACCCTTGCCGGCCACAATGTCTTCCTGGTCGGCCATGGTCGCGATCACCGCGTGCGCGGCGCCCTCGTCGAACTCCGTCGAGTTTGCGCCCTCCAACCCAGCCAGGTGCCGGGCCACCTCGATCGTCATGCACTGCAAGCCGAGGCAGAGACCGAGGATGGGGATGCCGTTCTCGCGGGCGTACCGGCTGGCTCCGATCTTGCCCTCGATACCGCGAACGCCGAATCCGCCCGGAATCACGATGCCGTCGACGCCGGCCAGCGCGGCGGCGGCGCCGGAGGCGCTGACGCACTCGTCGCTGGGCACCCAGCGCAGCTCGACCCGCGCGCGGTGGCTGAACCCGGCGGCCCGGATCGCCTCGCTCACCGACAGGTACGCGTCCGGCAGGTCCACGTACTTGCCGACCAGCGCCACCGTGATCGTGTGGTGCGGCCGGTGCACCCGGTCGAGCAGGTCGTCCCAGCTCGCCCAGTCCACGTCCCGGAACGACAGGTTGAGCCGGCGCACCACGTACGCGTCCAGACCCTCCCGGTGCAGCACCTTCGGGATGTCGTAGATGCTCGGCGCGTCCGGGGCGGCGATGACGGCCTCCCGGTCGACGTCGCAGTACAGCGACAGCTTGTGCTTAAGCTTGTCGGGAATCTCCCGATCTGACCGGCAAACGATCGCGTCCGGCTGGATACCGATGTTGCGCAGCTGCGCCACCGAATGCTGCGTCGGCTTGGTCTTCAGCTCCCCCGACGGCGCGAGGTAGGGCACCAGCGACACGTGCAGGTAGAAGCAGTTGTCGCGGCCGATCTCGTGCCGCACCTGCCGGATCGCCTCCAGGAACGGCAGCGACTCGATGTCACCGACCGTGCCACCCACCTCGGTGATCACCACGTCGGGCGTGCGCCCGTCTTCATCGGGCGAGGCCATCGCCCGGATCCGGGCCTTGATCTCGTTGGTGATGTGCGGGATCACCTGGACGGTGTCCCCCAGGTACTCCCCGCGCCGCTCCTTGGCGATCACCGCCGAGTAGATCTGCCCGGTGGTGACATTGGCGGCACCGGACAGATCCCGGTCCAGGAACCGCTCGTAGTGCCCGACGTCAAGGTCGGTCTCCGCACCGTCATCGGTGACGAACACCTCACCGTGCTGGAACGGATTCATCGTGCCAGGATCGACATTGAGGTAGGGGTCGAGCTTCTGCATGACAACTCGAAGCCCGCGCGCCGTCAGAAGGTTGCCAAGGCTGGAGGCGGTGAGGCCCTTACCCAGCGAGGAGGCAACGCCCCCCGTGACGAAAATGTGCCTGGTCGTCCGTGCTGATGGGGCCAACGTCTGCTCCCGTGGTCGTCCGTCTAGTGATGCCGACCGGCGGCCAAATGATCGCGCGATCCACGGGATTCCACAGTAACACCATCCCAGCCCACCGCACGGACACGCCCCCCGGCGGTGATCAGGGCGTCCCTCAAGTCGTTAGAGCGACTTGAGGGACG
>NZ_BSDI01000069.1:40857-77032 GCF_027923225.1 Phytohabitans aurantiacus | reverse complement strand
TCGCCCTCACCCGCCTACACCTCGGCGGCTACCAAACCCCACTACCCGGCCGCAACTCTCCCACCTGACCCACACATCAGACAGGAGAGCCGAACGCACGCGGTTGGATCTCTTTCCGCGCGCGTTCGCCCTTGATCGATGGACATCTCCTTGATCGACGTCGTTGAGTGAGGCATTGCGCACCCTGTCAAAGCCCCGCGCGCTCCAAACCCTCACAACTCGCCACCGCGACGGTAGAGCTCCAAGATCTGGCGTGGTTTTCTGTACGGCCCAGGAGCGGGTGTGGCAGACGACGCGGTCGGGCTGTGAACATCTGTTGCTGCTGGAGCAGCAACAGATGTTCACAGCCCGAGAGGTCCGCTGCGCGGATCGGGACAATCTGGTCGGTGGGCGGCGCCGAGCGGCGCCGGGCTGCCCGCAGGGGTCGGGGCTTGACGCGGTGCCAGACCACCTTGCCCACCGCCGTCGGCAAGGGCGCCACGCGCGGGCAAGGGCGCCACGCGCGGGCAAGGGCGCCACGCGCGGGCAAGGGCGCCACGCGCGGGCAAAAAGGCAGCGTAGGGACAGGCCGCTGCGCAGCGGCGGCTAGAGGACGGCGCCGGCCTTTGGCTTGGCGGCCTTTGACTTTGTCGTCGGCGACGGGGGTGATGGGTCGGCGGAGGTGCGGCGGCGGAAGGCTAGCCAGCAGCCTGCCGCGCCCAGGCCCAGACCCGCGAGCAGGCCGGCGGTCAGGATGCCGTACGAGCTGCCCGTGTCCTGAGTGGACGAAGCGGGCACGGCTGCCACGGTGTCCTCGGTGGCGGGAGCCGCGCCGCCATGGTGCCCGCCCTCAACCGCCTCGCCGATCAGCTTGATGACGGTACCGGGGTGGTTGACGACCTTGCCGTCAGAGTATGTCTGCACCACCTGGAACACGACCTGATCGCCCTGAACCGGCATCGGCCCCATCGATACCAGCAGTGTGATCGGCTTTCCGGGGGTGCCGGCGACGCGGATCCAGGTGACGCGGTCGGTGACCTCGTTCAACGGTCCACCGTGGAGTCCCGCCACCGGGGTCTCGATCCGCCGGGTGGTGATCTGGGGCGCCCAGTCATCGTTCGACATCGGGTACACCTCACCGATCACGCTGTCTCGCGGCGTCACCAGATCCACCTTGGTGGTGTGCACACCGGGACGGTCCTCGGGAATCTGGAACGTCATTTTGACGCCACCACCGCGTACCACCTCGGTCGGTGTGGTGGTGACGTCGGCCGCGGCGGGCGACGCGAAGGCGAGTGCGCCGAACACGGCGGCACCGATCGCGACTACCGCGAGGCGCCGGTTGCGAACCACCATGGAGAGCTCCTTCGGGGGTCTTCTAACCGCACCAGGGAGCACGGGCTGACCGGCCCGTGCTCCCTGTGCGTCTTGCCAATGCCACTGTCGTTATCGGACGTTGACCCGAACCGAGTCGAACGCCGGGATCTGGTTGGCCCGCTGCATCATCGGCGGACGGTGCGAACCGTCACCAGCCCACGCCGCGCACTGGAAAGTACCGCGCTGCGGCAGACCCGGCACCCGGATCTCGATGACATCCGGCCGGTCCGAACCACCATTGTCCTCAGTGGCCACGAAGAACGCCGGCGCCGGCTCCGGATCCGGAGCGACCTGCGTGCTGTTCAGGATCCGGCAACCGGTGTGGAAGTGACCACGCACCAGATCCTGATCGTTCAGCTCCGAACGCAGCGCGTAGTAACCACCCTGACCAGCCGGCAGGAAGCTGTCCCGGATCAGGTTCCGCGTCGACACCCGGATCGTGAACGGCTGGTTCACCCGCACACTGTTCGGCGCTGACGTGATCAGCAGCGTCGGGTTGTCCCCGGCGTTGGCGACCTCACCCATCTCGGTCACCACACACCGCTGACCGTTCTGGAAACCGTCGTGGATCTGCAGGTTGCTGCCCTCGGCGCAGGTGTTCGGCTCCTTGTTCAGCGGCGGCGGCGCGGTCGTCGGCGCCTGCGTGGAGGGCTGGTTGGGAGCCTGCGTGCCGTTGTTGTTGCTGGGCGGTGTCGTCGGTGCGCCGGTACCCGTACACGCCTGGCCGTCGCCCCAGTAGTTGCGGACCGTCCGTCCGTTCTGGCGAGTCTGCGTGACGTTCTGCTGGCCCTCCGGCGCCGTGCCGTTTGGAGCCGGACGGCAAGCGGCGGCCGGTGCGCGCCCCCGGTTGCGTTCGCGCGCGGACGAGACCTGAGTCACGGTGATGATGCCGCCGAACACCACGAGCGTTGCGAGCACACCGATGATGCGCTTGGTCCTACTGCTCATGGTCGAGCTGCGCCGTTGTGCCGACCTTTGCATGTGGGGATACCTTCTCCTTCTCATCGAGGGCGGCGCGGTGGGCAGGCGTCGTCCAGTTGAGGTTTTGCCTCTCTGCTACACGATGTCCGGAACGGGTGCCGACATACGCCCACGATTGACATTCGCGACGAGTTCGCACCACGTTTTTCCGCGATCCCAACCTAAAAGCGCAGCTCGATAGGTGTCAAGCCGAGAAGAAGGAATTAAGCTTTCCGCACTTTCCTTAACAGAAATTTATGCCGAAGCGTTCAACGCTGTGGCATCCCCCGTTCGGATGATGCCGGGGGTTCAGCGCCGGACAAGATTTTTTAACTTCGCAGGTCAGAAGCGTGCGAACGATCGGATGGGCATCCGCGGCCCGAACCGTGGTGCTGCAATTCCCGCTCTTTCCAGCAGCACACAAACGCGTCCTCGGTGCCCCGGGAATGGCTCCAACAATGCGAGCATCCTGGCATCGTCGCCACGCGGTTCACCGGCCAATGCCCAGGCCACGGTGTTGGGAATGTGGTAGTCGCCGATCGATACCGCATCGGCGTCGCCGAACACGACGCGTACGACCTCGGCCGCTGTCCACGGACCGATGCCGGCGATTGCGGTGAGTCGCGTGGTGGCCTCCGCACTGTCTGTGCATTTTTCCAATCGCGCGGCGGCCGCTGCCGCCCGTCGCACCGTGTCGGCGCGCCGCTGCTCCACCCCGAAGGGGTGGAAGACCCAGTACGGTGCCGCGGCGACCACCTCCGGGTCGGGCGGCAGCCACAACCGCTCCACCGGCCCGGGTGCCGGCTCGCTGAAGTGGCGCACCGCCTTCGCGTATCCGCGGTATGCCTCCTTGCCGGTGACCTTCTGCTCGAGGATGGCGCGCAGCAGGCGGGGAAAGACCTGGCCGGTCGCCGGCAGCCGGAGGCCGGCGTGCGTACGCGCCAAGCGTGCGACCAGCGGATGCGCGGCGGCGAGGTGCGCGAAGCCGCTGACGTCGTCGCGCAGGCCGGCCAGGGCGTCGGCCCGATCGAGCAGCCATTCCGCGCCCGGGCCGTATCCGGTCGCGCTGATCCGGGTGCCGTCGCGGCTCAGCGAGAGCGTGCCTGGCCCGTCTGGTGTGCGGCTCGCGTACCAGAACGCTCCACCCACGAAGCGGGCGCACGGGTCGTGCTGGCCCATTGGCAGCAGCCCGACCGACCCTGCCAGGTGGTAACCGTCCGGCGGCGTCAGCACCCTATGCACGACCAAACTCTGCCATGGCGGCGAGGTGACTGGTAGGCTTCCCGAACCCCGTCAAGGGGTGTGCAGAGACGCGAGCACCGGGACACGGACGGGGTGTCCCGGTGCCGCTCTCTCCAGAGCGCTCATGTCAGACCCGGCTGGTCAGTGACCTCTCCCTTCGCCTGGTGTTGGTCTCCGGGTCCTTTTTGTGGTGCGCCAGTTGGGGGACTAGCGCCGCGCCCTCGGCTGGTGCGCGTCCCGCGCCGTCCATCGTGGGCTCTCCGACACGATGGGGAGCGGGGCGCCCGGGCGGGCAGTGCGACACGAGCGCTCCGGAAAGTCTTTACCGTGGGCGGAACAACTTGAAGGTCGTCACGCCACCGGCCACCAAGGCGACCAGCAGCACCACCCAGATCACCGTGGGGCTCACGCCAGTTCCGTTGGCGGAGCCGGTGGCGATCGCGTTGCTGAGGAAGCCGCTGCCCTGGCTGGGGGAAGCCTTCGGGTCGGGCGGCAGAGGCAGGTCTGAGTACTTCACCAGGCCCGTGCTCTCCAGCAGGGTCAGGTGGTTGAGCACGAACCTGTTGGTGTCCTGCGCGAGCTGGCGCACGACGTCGTTGCGGGTACCCGAGCGCACGCCGGCGATGACCGGGAAGATCTTGCCGTGCGCGGCACGCAACCGGTCGACGAAGACCTGGTCGAAATCGGTGCCGGCCTTGGCCTCTTCCATCTCCGCCAGCCACTTCTGCTGGTCGGCGTTCGGCTCGTTGGGCAGTTGGAAGTTGAGCTTGTTGGCCGCCGCGACCGCGAGCCTGTCGAGCTCGGCGTGCTGCTTGGCGATCTCGGCGCCGACCTCACGTACCCGTACCCGGCCGCCCTTCTCCACCGCCATGTTGCCCGCGGGCATCTCCCACAGCCCCGCCAGCCGCACCGCCGAGAGAAGGTTCTTGTCGGCCGCGGTGAGCACCGTGTTGGGCGCCGCCTGTGCCGCTACCGGCATCGCCAGGACGCCGATGGCCAGCCCGGTCAGGACGGCCGCTGCCCGACGCGTCGCAGGTGCCGCGAGTCGTCCCCTGAACATCTTCTGAAACCTCCCGGGAACCGGACCTTGAACAAGCGATCAATGAAGCTGGAGAAACCGTAAAACGGCGCTCCAAGAACCGTCAATCTCGCCTGCGAAAAATAGGGAACTCTTAGGTGACATTTAAAGGGAACTTATGGCGCTCCACTTCAACGGTGGAGCATCATCCGTTCGGCTGATGCCTGCGGTTTAAAAGAGAGAGAGAAACGCGGTGCCCGGCCCGCCACAATGGCTACGACCGGTCACCGCGTCATTTCTCTACGCCTTAGTAGCTGTAGCCGCTCTCGGAGTCTTCGCCGCCGTCCTTCGAGTCGTCGTCGGCGGGCGGCTCGACCGCCTTCGGCGTGACGCTCGGCAGGCAGGTGAGGTTGCGCTTGCCGTCCGGAGCCACCACGAACCACGTGCCACCAACGCCCTGGCCCTTCCACTGACCAGGCTTGGTGTCGCCGATGTACCGGTACAGCGCCCAGTCGCCCAGGGTCAGCTGCTTGGTGCCGTCGGGCCGGGTGATGACGCCGAGCTTCTCGTCATCGATGCCCACCAGGTCCGGCTTGCCGTCCTCGGTGAAGGCCGGCGGCCACACCTTCGCGCACTTGTCGACACAGTTGCTGGCTGCCGGGTCGACCGTGTCCTTGTCGAAGCGGTACAGCGTGAAGCCGTCCTGGTCGACGACCACCGTGCCCATCCGAGGGAGCTTCTTGGCGGTGAGCTTCGTGGTGAGGTCTTCGGCGGCGACCTCCTTGGTCGGCTCTTCGGCCGTGTCCTCGGCACCTTCCGAAGCGTCGGGCGTCGGAGTCGCCTCGCCCGCGGCGGCTGCCTGGTTGGCCACCTCAACCTGGTCGCCATTGTTCTGGTCGTAGCCAGTCGGGGCACAACCAGCCAGGGCCAGTGCGGCGGCACCTGCCAGAGCGCTCACGACGAGAGCGGTCCGCTTTCCCGTTATCACTTGCCCTCCCAGTTACTTTCGTCCACTTGGGCCTTCTGACATGAAGTACGTGGGCCCGGCCGAAATAGTTGAGTCAGCGGTCCTGATTGACGGTGGACAATTTCACAGCCAACCCCTGAACCAGATCGCCCGGCCGTGCGTGTGCAGGTATGGGCGCGGTCTACGCGCTAGAGCGCCACCGTCACGAGCGGCTCCGCGACCCCGTCCGTAACGGACTGGATCTGGATGCGGTCGATGTCGTTTCGCTGCGTGGCCGTCGTGGTCGACAGCAACAGCGGCTCCGGCTCTTCCTTGGTGCCGTAGCCGGACGGGGGCACGGTCCAGGTGTTGAGGACCTCGCTCGTGCCGCTCTCCCGGAACACCACGAGCCGGCAGGTGCGCGGACCCTTGAGGTTGGTCAGCTGGAACGAGATGTTGGTGCCCCAGATCTTCGTCTCCAGCAGCAACTCGGCCTCGACGCCGGTCTCGCGGTCGCTCGCGCTGACCTTCTCGCCGTCTTCGCTCACGCCGCCGGTCTGACCGTTGGGACCACCGATGCCGGGCCCACCCGTACCGTTCGGGTTGGGCGTGACGGGACCGTTGGACGGGTCACCCTGCGCGGAGACGTTCGGCGAGCCGTTGCCGCCGCCGAAGAACTGGCCGCCGGCGTACAGGGACACGCCACTGGCGGTCGCGAGCACGGCGACGGACGCCGCGGCGGCGAGGATCTGCCGGGTGCGGGCGCGCTTGCGGTGTGCGCCGACCTCGACGATCATCCGGTCCAGGACCCGCCCGTCGGAGCGGGACTGCTCGGCGGTCGCCAGGTTTTCGCCGTCTACTTCGGACAGCAGGTTGACGACGGGCAGCATGGACTCGAGCTCACCGGCGCAGGCCCAACAGCCGGCCAGGTGCTCCTCGAACTTCTCAGCCTCGCGCTCGTCGAGCACGCCAAGTGCGTACGCGGCCACGTCCCAGTGTGCTGCCCGGCTCATCCGGTCACACCCCGTTGCTGTAGCGCGCTCCGCAATGCACGAAGCGCATAGTAGACCCGTGACTTGGCAGTGCCCAACGGCAGGCCCAGGGCTTCCGCCGCTTCAGGCACAGTCTTCCCCCGAAAGTACGTCTCTAGGATGATCTCGCGGTGCGGCTGGCTGAGCGTGCGCAGCGCGTCCGTCACCGTCATGAGGCGCAGCACCCGCTCGGTCTCGTCGGGCTCGGAGAACGCCTCCAGGTCCCGCCCGTACGTCTCCGGGGGCCGCGCGTTTTCGCTGCGGTGGTCGTCGATCGCGATCCGCCGGGCCACCGTCACCAGCCACGGCCGCAGGGAAGCCTGTCCCTGTGCGCCGAGCCGGTGGGCGTTGCGCCACGCGCGCAGGAGCGTCTCCTGCACGATGTCTTCGGCCCGCTGGCGGTCACCGCCGGTGAGGCGGAGCACGAACATCAGGAGCGGTCCCGCGTGCTCCTCATACAACTCGCGAACCAGAGCGTCGTCGTGGTTCGCCGGAGAGGACCCGGCTTGGTGGCGCCCGGGGGCAGGGCGTGGCGTCACGCGCTCATCATGGCGCGCCGCCGACCCTCCGTCGATAGCCTGCCACCGATTGGCCGACCGTTGCGGAGGCACAGCGGACCTACTGTCCGTCGCTCGGCCACCACGCCACTCCGCGGCTATCGCGTACATACCCGGACCAGCGTGTCCAGCGGCGTCACCATCGAGACCTCCATCGCACGTCACAGGGTGTAGCCGGCCGGACCGTAGAGCCTCCGGCCATGCTCTGGTACGGCTGCGGACGCAGGAGGGATCAATGGGTAGAGCCAAAAGTTAAAGACGGTGGTGGGTTGGATGGTCGGGCGCTCGCGTCGTCGCGCACCGGGGCTCCGCTGGTGAACCGGCGCAGCTCCGCGTCGTGCAGCACCCGGCCAGGGAACCAGTCTCCGACCACCCGGCGGCTGAGCTGCGGAATCGGGAGATCGACACGGCTCGCGACGAGCACCAGATTGCCGTACCGCCGGCCGCTCAGCACCCCGCTGTCGGCGATCAAACACGTGCGCGGCAGAGCCGCGCGGACCGTCGCGGCCAAGCTCCGCGCATATGCCAGCGGCGGGCCGTCGGCCATGTTCACGAGGTACTGGCCAGCCGGAGCGAGGACCCGGGCCACCTCGTGCGCGAACTCCACCGAGCTCAGGTGCGCCGGGGTGCGGGCGCCGGCGAAGACGTCTCCGACGATCAGGTCGTAGGCGGCGTCGGGCAGTGACCGGAGAACCTCCCGCGCCTCGCCGACCCGTACCTTGAGCCGCGGGTCGCGGGCCCACGGCAGCTCCCGCCGGACGAGCTCCACCAGCGCACCGTCGACCTCCACGACCCGTTGCGTGGACCCCGGCCGGGTGGCGGACACGTATCGGGGCAGCGTCAGCGCGCCGCCGCCGAGGTGCAGCACGCGCAGCGGCTCACCGGGCGGGGCGGCCAGGTCGACGGCGATCGCGAACCGGCGCACGTATTCGAAGTCGAGGTAGGTGGGGTCGTCGAGGTCGACGTGCGACTGCGGCGCCTGGTCGAGCAGCAGCGTGTAGGCCCGCGGCCGGTCGACGTCGGGCCGAAGCTCGGCGACACCGGTGTCGACCTGCTCCGTTATCGGGTCTGCCCCCCGCCTGCTCCGCGCCACGGGAGAAGTATGTCGGACGCACGCTCTAGTGTTTGCCCTGTGGAGCTTCGGGTGAATCCGCCGGTCGAACCCATGCTGGCGAAGAGTATTCCGGACATTCCGGTCGGACCGGGCATGACGTACGAGCCGAAGTGGGACGGCTTCCGGTGCATCGTGTTCCGCGACGGCGACGAGGTCGAGCTGGCCAGCCGGGGCGGCAAGACGCTCACGCGCTACTTCCCCGAGGTGGTCGAGCAGGCAAAGGCGCAGTTGCCGCCGCGCTCGGCGATCGACGGCGAGCTCGTCATCATCCAGCGCACCGAGGGTGGCACGCCGCGCCTCGACTTCGACCTGCTCAGCCAGCGCATCCATCCGGCCGCCTCGCGGGTCAAGCTGCTCGCCGAGCAGATTCCCGCCTCGTTCGTGGCGTTCGACATCCTCGCCCTCGGCGACGAGTCCTATCTCGACACTCCGTACGCGGCTCGGCGTACCACATTGGAGAGCGCACTGAAAGACGTGGCCGCACCGGTGTATGTCACGCCGACCACATCGGACCCCGCCACCGCGCAGCGGTGGTTCCAGGTCTTCGAGGGCGCGGGGCTCGACGGGGTGATCGCCAAGCCGGCCGACATCGCCTACGAGCCCGGCAAGCGCCTGATGTTCAAGGTCAAGCACGCTCGCACGGCCGACGCGGTGGTGGCGGGCTTCCGGTGGCACAAGTCCGGGCCCGTGGTGGGTTCGCTGCTGCTCGGCCTGTACGACGAGACCGGCACGCTGCACCACGTGGGCGTCTCGGCGTCGTTCCCGATGGCGCGCCGCGCGGAGCTGCTGGAGGAGCTGGCGCCGTACCGCGACGTCGACGACCACCCGTGGGCGCACGGCGATCACGAGGGCACGCAGCGCATCCCGGGCGGTGTGAGCCGGTGGACCGGCGGCAAGAATCTCGCCTGGGAGCCGCTGCGGCCCGAGCTGGTCGTCGAGGTGGCATACAACGCGATGGAGGGCGAGCGGTTCCGGCAGACCGCCCAGTTCCTGCGCTGGCGGCCCGACCGCGAGCCGCGCTCCTGCACCTACGAACAGCTCGAGCGCCCGCTGCGCTTCGACGTCGACGAGGTTCTCGGCGGCCCAAACCGGAGCCGGTAGCCTAGTGCCGGTGTCTCGCACTCTGCGCGCCCTGGCAGTGCTTCTGGTGACCGGCCTGGTCGCCGGCTGCACGGTGCCGGTGTACGCGCCGAACACCGGCCGCAACGGCGGCGACACCGCCACCCCGTCACCCGCCGGATCGGGCGAGGCGGTGACCTGGCGTCCCTGCCCGGATGTGCCGGAAGACCTGGTCGGGCGGGGTGCGCCAAACATGCGATACGAGTGCGGCAGCATCGCCGTCCCGCAAGACTGGGCCTCGCCGGGCGGCACCGGCACGTTCGAGATCGCGCTGATCCGGGCCCGTTCCACCCGCCAGGACGACCGCATCGGCTCGCTGCTGGTCAACCCCGGCGGGCCGGGCGCGTCCGGCATCGACACCGCGGTCTACCTGTCGTTCGGCGAGACGTACGGCGGGCTGCCCGACGACATCCTGCGCCGGTTCGACATCGTCGGGTTCGACCCGCGCGGCGTCAACCGGTCGAGCCCCGTCGAGTGCATCTCCGACGACGACCTCGACGCCAGCTTCGGCGCCGACCCCGATCCCGACACGCAGGCCGAGTTCGACAGCCTGGTGGCGCTCAACCAGCGCATCGGGCAGGGCTGCGGCGCCAAGTACGGCGACAAGCTGGGCCTCTACGCCACCGAGCAGGCGGCCCGCGACATGGACGCGATCCGCACGGCGGTGGGCGACGACAAGCTCACCTACCTCGGTTACTCCTACGGCACGCTGCTCGGCGCCACGTACGCCCAACTGTTCCCCCAGAAGATCCGGGCGATGGTTCTCGACGGCGCGGTCGACCCGGGCCAGGACCTGCTGGCCGGCTCGGAGAGCCAGGCCAAGGGTTTCGAGCTCGCGTTCAGCAACTTCGCCACCTGGTGCGGGAGCAACGCCAGCAAGTGCCCCATCGCGCCCGACGCGCGGGCCGCGGTCATGACCGCCATCGACAAGGCGCGCACATCACCGGTCCGCGGCAACGGCGGGCGGGAGGCCACCTCCGGCTGGGTCCTGTACGCGGTGATCTCGTCGCTCTACACCGAGCAGGGCTGGGAAGAGCTGGGCAAGGCCATCGGCGATCTCGCCAAGGGTGACGCCGACGGGGTCTTCGAGCTGGCCGACTCGTACGCCGAGCGCGACAACAGCGGCCGTTACTCCAACCTCTTCGACGCCAACCTCGCCGTGAACTGCGCGGACGCGCCCGTCTCGCCCGAGGTGTCGCAGATCCGGGCGGCGCAGTCCCAGTGGCGGGCCAAGTACCCGCTGTTCGGGGCGCCGCTCGCCGTCGGCATGCTGCCGTGCGCGTTCTGGCCCGCCAAGCGCGACCCGTACCCGACCGGGGCCGCCACCGGCGCGCCGCCGATCGTGGTCGTGGGCACCACCGGCGACCCGGCCACCCCGTACGAGCAGACGGCGAAGCTGGCCTCGATGCTCGGCGTGGGCGTGGTGCTGACCTGGGAAGGCGAGGGCCACACGGCCTACCCGCAGACGCGGTGCATCAGCGACGCCGTCGACAAGTACCTGCTCGACCTCAATCCGCCCCCGGCCGGCCAGCGCTGCCCGCGCTGAGCCGCTCCACCAGTTCGCGCACCACCCGCAGGTTCTGCTTGATCTCCTCCTGCTCCTCGTGCCGGAAGACGTCCCGGTCGACGATGAGCTTGCTGGCGAAGTGCGCCGTGATCAGTGGGATGACCAGCAGCACCATGATTGAGATCAGCAGGCCGGCGAGCACCCGGCCGCCCGCCGTCGTGGGATAGGTGTCGCCGTACCCCACCGTGGAAGCGGTGACCACCGCCCACCACACCGAATCGCCCAGCCCCTTGTCCTCGAACGCGCTGTAGAGGGCTCCCCCGACGGCGAGCATCGCCAGATACGAACCGAAGAGCGCACGCGGCGAGTTCGCCACCCAGACCAGCCCGTGATAGACCGCGTGAAACGGCCACAGCAGCAGCTTCATGCCCTCTCATGCTGCCGCTGTGTGCGCCGCCCGCCTATCGGCCGCGCATCCTCACTTTTTGCGGTCGCGGTCCTTGGAGGGCTGCACGCGCTTGGGCTCGCCGGGCATCTTCGGATGGTCCGGCGGGTAGGGCATGTCGCCCAAACCGTCCCGTTCATCGCGCTCCGACCATTCCAGCAGCGGGCTGAGATCGAACGCCTCGTCGTCGATACCGGCGTGCGGGTCGCCCACCTTCGCGAAGCGCTCCGGCACGGTACGCAGGTCGAAGTCGTCCGGCTCGACGTCAGGCAGCTCGTCCCAGGTCAACGGGGTGGAGGCGGTCGCACGGCCGTTGGCGCGCAGCGAGTACGCG
Source organism: Phytohabitans aurantiacus (assembly GCF_027923225.1). Classification (GTDB taxonomy): domain Bacteria; phylum Actinomycetota; class Actinomycetes; order Mycobacteriales; family Micromonosporaceae; genus Phytohabitans; species Phytohabitans aurantiacus. The sequence goes on along the minus strand of NZ_BSDI01000069.1, from coordinate 65,403 downwards.
CAGGCGATCGTGCGGTCGCGGGCCATCTGGTTGAAGTCGACGAACACCCGCTCGCCGCGCTCCTCCTTCCACCACGAGGTGGTGACGAGGTCGGGCCGCCGCCGTTCCAGCTCACGGGCCAGCGCGATCACCGCTCGGCGTACCGCCACGAAGTCCCACTCGGGACGGATGCGCACGTACACGTGCACTCCCCGGCCGCCGGACGTCTTCGGATATCCGGTCATGCCCGCGTCGGCCAGCACCTCGCGCAGGGCGCCCGCCGCCTCCGCCGCGTGCCCGAAGTCGGTGCCAGGCTGCGGGTCGAGGTCGACGCGCAGCTCGTCGGGGTGATCCGGGTCGTCTCGCCGCACCGGCCACGGGTGGAACACCACCGCGCCCATCTGCGAAGCCCAGGCCACGTGTGCCAGGTCGGCGGGGCACAACTCGTCGGCGGGCCGCCCGCTCGGAAACGTGATCCGCGCCGACTCCAGCCACGGCGGCACGCCACGGGTCGGCAGCCGCTTCTGGTAGAACATCTCGCCCTCGATGCCCTCCGGGAAGCGCTGGAGCGTCGTCGGGCGCCCCCGCAGGGCCCGCATGATCCCGTCACCGACCGACAGGTAGTACTCGAACACGTCCCGCTTGGTGTAGCCGGCTCCCGGGAAGTACACCTTGTCGGGACTGCTCAGCCGCACCGCATGACCCGCGACCTCGACCTCGACGGCGCTCGCCTTAGGGCTCATTGCCCGACTCTAACCGTGGACGCTCCAGTCGCGGTGCGTCTCCCAGAGGTGGCAGAGCATGAATACGCGCCGCTCGAAGAGCGGGTCGCGCGCCAGGAGGGCGCCGTCGTACGGCGCCGTCAGCCGGCGGGTCTCCCCCGACTCCAGATAGATCGCGACCACCGTGCGGCGCCGGCGGCGCTCCGCGCGGATGCCGATGACATGCTTCCACGGCACAAGCCCGGCCCGTTCGAGACGGATGCCCGCGTCGTCGGCGTCGACGCTCCCGCGCCGGCCAGCGACGACGCCGCCCACCGCGGCGACCAGCGCTGGGACCACCACGATCACGATGCGGTACTGGGACGGCAGCGCGAACGACACCACCAGGCCCACGGCACCGGCGGCTGCGCCCAGGTACAGGCCGTGCCCGACCGCCTGCCACCAGGTCGGGCGGAAGCTGGCCAGCACCGCGCGCATGCCTGCTCAACGAGGGCCCGCGCAGCTGGTAATTGGTGCGCTGGCAGTCGGTAGCCTGGAAGCATGACGCTGCCGAGTACCGAGGAAGAGTGGCGGGTCCGCCTGTCCCCCGCCGAGTACCGGGTCCTTCGTCAGGCCGGCACCGAGGCACCGTGGACGGGCGAGTACGTCGACACCAAGACCGAGGGTGTGTATCGCTGCCGGGCCTGCGACGCGGAGCTGTTCTCCAGCGACACCAAGTTCGACTCGCACTGCGGCTGGCCGTCGTTCGACGAGGCCATCCCGGGCGCGATCCGATACGTGGAAGATCGCTCGCACGGCATGGTCCGTGTCGAGGTGCGCTGCGCCCGCTGCGACTCCCACCTCGGCCACCGCTTCGATGGCGAGCGATTCACGCCCAAGGATGCCCGCTACTGCATCAACTCCATCAGCCTCACCCTGAAGCCAGCCGCCTGACCGGCTTCGTTGTACGGGCGCCGGGTCGCTACGATCCTCGTGGGCCGACGGGGAGGTACGGACATCATGGCGCGCACACTGACCGTCTCAGCGGAGCGGGCGGGTGCCTACCCGACCATCCGTGACGCCCTCGAGATCGCCTCCGACGGCACCGTCATCTCCATCGAGCCGGGCACCTACGCGGAGAGCATCCGGCTCAGCGGGCGGCGGGTCAGCCTGGTCGCGGCCAAGGATCCCGGTTCGGTCACGATCGACGGCGGTGACGCCTATGCGCCGGCGGTCGCCTGCGAAGGCGGCGAGGTCACGCTGTCCGGCCTGGTGATCAAGGGCGCCGACTACCCGGCCGTCAACGCCACCGGCACCCGGCTCACCATCGAGAGGTGCGAGGCCAGCGCACGGTACGCGGCCGCGGTCAGCGTCACCGACGGCGCCACCCTGACCGCCACCGAGGTCAAGGTCACCGGTGGGCAGTACGGGATCATCGTCGAAGACGCGGGCGGCCTCATCGACAAGTGCGAGGTCCGCGACACGGCCGACGACGGGGTGATCGTGCGGCTCGGCGCCAACCCCACGATCCGTAACTCCACGATCGCCGGTTGCGGTTTCCGCGGGATCTACGTGTACCAGGCCGGGCGCCCCACGATCGAACGGTGCGACATCTCCGGTACCGGTGACGCGGGCATCTCCGTGGCACACCAGAGCGCGCCCACGATCGTCGACTCCTGGGTGCACGACACCCGGGGCTCCGGGATCACGTTCGGCCGCGGCTGCGGCGGCTCGGTCGAGGGCACCCGCGTCGAGAGCACCGCGACGCCCGGCATCTTCGTCGAAGAGGGCGCCAACCCGACGATCCGCGAGGCCGACGACGGTATCCACGCCCCCAAGGTCGGCGCCGGCGTGATCGAGGGCGGCAACCAGCAGGACGCCGCGAAGGTGGAGAAGCTCCTCGCCGAGCTCGACACGATGATCGGTCTGGCCGGCGTGAAGAGCGAGGTGCGCGCGCTCATCGACGAGATCCAGGTCAACGAGTGGCGGCGCAGCGCCGGGCTCGCCGTCGGCGCCGCCAGCAACCACCTGGTCTTCACGGGCGCGCCCGGCACCGGTAAGACGACCGTGGCCCGCCTCTACGGCCAGCTCCTGAAGGCGCTCGGCGTCCTGCCCGGTGGTGACTTCAAGGAAGTGTCGCGGCGCGACCTGGTCGGCCAGTACATCGGACACACCGCGGAGAAGACCACATCGGTCTTCGAGCAGGCGCTGGGCGGCGTGCTCTTCATCGACGAGGCGTACACGCTGTCCCGCTCGGCCGGCACCTCGGCCGACTTCGGACAGGAGGCCATCGACACCCTGGTCAAGCTCATGGAAGACCACCGCGACCAGGTGGCCGTCATCGTGGCCGGATACACCGGCGACATGGTCAACTTCCTCGACGCCAACGCCGGTCTGGCCTCCCGGTTCGCCAAGACGCTGGAGTTCGAGAACTACTCCCCCGACGAGCTCGTGCTCATCGTGCAGCGGATCGCCCGCAACGACGACTACCTGCTCGCGCCCGGCCTCGACGAGGCGCTGATGGAGTGGTTCGCACAGATCGAACGCGATCAGAACTTCGGTAACGCTCGCGAGGCGCGAAAGCTGCTCGAAGGCATGCGTAAGGCACAATCCGGACGTCTGCGGGCGCTCGGCCGGATGCCCAGCCGCGACGACCTGCGTACTCTCGTGCTCGACGACTTGTTGGCCGCGACGCGCTGATCGGGGGTTGTTCACCGCATGTCCGTGCCGCCACAGACCGTTTCGACGCCACCCGTCCGTGCCGTCGCGCGGGTGAGCGCCGAGTCCGCCGACTACACCGGTCCCGCGATACTGCTGCCCCGCCGGCGCCCGGGTCACCTCGGACCGGTCAACGTCACGCAGCTGCTGCTCGCCGAGGCGGTGCTCGTCGCTGTACTGGCAGCCGTCACCCAAAACGCGCTGCTGGCTATCGGCGTGGGTGTCGTCGGCGCGGTCCTGCTGCTCCTCGTGCTCGGTCGGGCGCGCGGGCGGTGGTGGCTCGAACGGCGGATGATGGCTCGGCGATACCGCCGGCGCCGGCAGGAGGCGGGCGCCCCGGCGTTCGGCGACGACGCGCGCCTCGCGGCCCTGCGCCGCCTCGCACCCAACCTCATCGTCGAAAACGTCTCGGTGGCAGACGGCTCGCACGTGGGTGTCGCCCGTGACGACGCCGGCTGGTACGCGGTCGCCGCCGTCACGCCCGCCATGGCCACCCGCGAGGACCCGGGCGGCATCCCGCTCGACACGCTGGCCGCCGCGCTCGCCGAAGCCGATCAGCCCGGTGCCGTGCTCCAGGTGGTCACGCAGACCGTGCCGGCGCCCAGCATCGACACGCACCCGTCCTCGGCCGCCGGCCAGTCGTACCGCCAGCTGCTCGCCCGCTTCGGCACCGTGCCCGTGCCGGCGGACCGCGAGACCTGGGTCGCCGTCCGCCTCGACGCCCGCTCGCTCGCCGAAGCCATCACCGACGACGGCGCCGACCTCGACCTGGCGCCCGCCGTGGTGGCCGCCATGGTCCGCCGGGTCGCCAAGTCGCTCCGCAAAGACGGCATCGCCCACCGCCTGCTCGACGCCGACGCGCTGCTCGGGACGCTGATGCGGTCGTGCGACCTCGCGCCGGCGACGCCACACACCGAAACCCAGCCTCCGCGCGAGGAATGGTCCGAGTGGCATTCGGCCGGGCTCGCCCATCGCTCGTTCTGGGTACGCGGATGGCCGCCCGTCGAGCAGGCCGCCTCGCTGCTCAACTGGCTCTCCACCGCGCCCGCCGCGATGACGAACGTCTCCCTGACCATGGCCGCCGACGACGACAGCCGCATGGTCGATCTGCGGGCCCTGGTACGGGTGTCGGCGCCCGCCGGCGACCTTGGCCCGATCTGCCAGTCCCTGACCCGGGGCGCCGAGCAGGCGCGCGCCGAACTGTTCCAGCTCGACGGAGAGCAGGGGCCGGCGGTGTACGCGTCCGCACCGACGGGAGGCGGCGCGCGATGACCGATTCTCGCGATCCTCGCGACTCACAGGGCGGCTCCCACCGCGACTCACAGGGGGGCTCTCACCGCGACGAGTCGCACCGTGATGGGCAGTCGCCTGCCGCCGGCAGGGCGTCCGTCGGCCGGCCCGAGCCCCCGCCCGCCGGCACCTACGGCTCGAGCCGTGCCGGTGCCGTCTACGGAGGCGGCGCCGCCAGCGCGCCGGGCCCGGGCACGGGCCAGGGCGCACCGGGCCATGGCGCGGGTGCGGCCGCCAGCGGCGGCGTACCAGGCCAAGGCGCGCCGGGTTACGGCACGGCCGCAGCCGCCGGTCGCGGCGTGGCGGGCCACTATGGACAGCCTGCCGCCCCGGGTCAGGCGGCCCAGCCTCCGCCCCCGCCGCCCGGTGTGCCGAGTGCGTTGAGCAGCCCGCACGCCGCGGTCGCCAGGGCCGACTCCGGCGGCGGATCACCCGGTACCCCGGCACCCGGCGTACCGCTTCCACAGCGCCCGCCGCTGCCTCCACCACCGCCGCTGACCCAGATCGCCAAGGGCGCGGGCGGTGCCGTGCTCGGCCGCGACGCGACCCTGTCGTCCCCAGCGGTACAGGCCGCGGGGCCGGTCGCCACCGCTCCCCCGGCACAGGCGGCACCGCCGGCGCAGACAACGTCCAGCGCTTCCACGCAGGCTGCCACGCAGGCGGCGGCCGCCGCGGCCAGCCGCGCCGCGGCGGTGCCACTCGCCGAGGCGCGGGCCATCCCGGACGCCACACCTCAGCTGCCGCCCGGCACCGTGTACGAGAGCCGCCGCCCACCCGGCCCCGGCGACGGCCACCGCGGCCTGTCCGGCCGGCTCGCGCGGCTGCGCATCGGCTCGCACACGGCGTCCCGTTCCGCGCTCGCGCAGCTCCGGATCTCCACCCCCGGCACCGGCCTCATCCTGGGCGCCGACCGGCAGCAGGGCCCGGTGTCGGTAAGGTTCTTCCGGCCCGAGCCCACCCGCATCGCCCTCGTCGGCGGCGCCTGGGCCGGGCAGCTGGTGACGTTCCGCGCGCTCGCGCTCGGCGCCCGGGTCGCCGTGGTGACCGCCGACCCGCAAGCCTGGCAGGGCTTCGGCGAACGCGCGACCGGCCGCGGCGACCGCGTGGCGGTACTCTCCGCCGAGCAGCCGCTCGCCGTGACCGCCAGCGCGCAGCAGCCGATCCTCGTGGTGTACGACCTGGGCCAGCTCGGCGCCACCGCACCGCAGCCACTGGGTCCTTGGCAAACTCAGCTGACGATCCTGCGCCAGCTCAGCCAGCCCGGCGTACCGTCCATCCAGGACTGCAACCTGGTCATGCTCCAGCGCCTAGGCAGCGCCGAGGCCGCCCTGGTGGGCAGCTCTCTACGCCTCCCCGCCGCCAGCACCCAATTCCTCCAGGTGATGGCCGACGACATGATCGCCCTGGTAGGCGACGGCGCCGAACGCTACATCTGGTTCGCCCAAACCGACGTCGAACGCCAATACGCCGGCGCCCCCCGACGCTAACCCCTCCGTGATCAGGGCGTCCCTCAAGTTGCTCTAACAACTTCAGGGACGCCCTGATCACGCTGGGGGTCGGGTTAGTGGGCGGGTGGGGTCCAGGAGAGCTGGATCAGGCGGGCCCCGTGGCGTCTGGTGAAGAGCCAGGCCCGGCCCGGCGGCAGCATCTGCGGCCGCATGTTGCCGAACAGCGCGCCCTCTTCGCGCGGGCCGGACATCATGATGCCGGGCGAGGCCAGCTCGCGGATGCGGCTGATGACCGGGTCGAACATGGCTCGGCCGGCGCCACCGATGCGGCGGGTCAGGACCAGGTGGAGGCCGATGTCGCGGGCCTGCGGGAGGTATTCGAGCAGCGGGGTCAGCGGGTTGACCGTGGAGCCGGCGACGAGGTCGTAGTCGTCGACCAGCAGGTACAGCTCGGGGCCCTTCCACCAGCTGCGGTTGCGGAGCTGCTCGGGTGTCACGTCGGGGCCGGGCAGGCGCTCACGCATCACCGTGGTGACCTGCTTGATCAGTTCGATGGTGGCCTGGTTCGACGTGCCGGTGCCGATCAGGTGTGAGGGGTCGACCGCGCCTAGCAGGCTGCGCCGGAAGTCGACCGTGATGACGCGGGCCTGGCTCGGGGTGTAGCCGGTCGTGATCATCTTGGCGATGCTGCGGAGGAAGGAGCTCTTGCCGCTCTCGATGTCGCCGAAGAGCAGCACGTGCGGCTCGGCGTCGAAGTCGAGGTGCACCGGCATGAGGTCGGACTCGGCGATACCGATCGGAATGCGGCCGCCCTGTGGCGCGGGCAGCACCTCGAAAGGCAGCTCGGGGGGCAGCAGCCGGACGGCCGGCGCGGGCTGGCCGGTCCAGTACTCCTGGGACAGCTTGACGAACTCGGCCACCGCGTCGCCGAGGTCGTCGACGCGCTGCTCGCCGTCGAGGCGGGGGATGCCGGCCAGGAAGTGGTGCCCGTCCTGGGTGAGGCCCCGGCCGGCGGTCTGCTCGGGCACGTTGACGGCGGCGCGGCGGTTGATGAGCGAGTCGGCGGGCTCGCCGAGGCGCAGCTCGATCTTGGTGTTGAACATGTCACGGATCGCGGCACGCACGTCCATCCACCGGTTGGTGGCGGCCAGGATGTGGATGCCGTATCCCAGACCACGGTTGGCGATCTCGTTGATGACGGGTTCGAGGTCTTCGAACTCGGCGCGCACCGTCGCCCAGCCGTCGACGACGAGGAACACATCGCCGAACGGGTCCTCGCCGAACCGGCCCTGCGACTTGGCCCGCCGGTACGCGACGATGCCCTCCACGCCGTTGTTGGCGAACATCGCCTCGCGGGCCTGCATCAGCCCGTACACCTCGGCGATCGTGCGGCGCACCTTGTCGACGTCGCGCCGGGTGGCCACGCCGCCCATGTGCGGCAGCCCCGCCATCGTGGAGAACCCGCCATTGCCGAAGTCGAGGCAGTAGAACTGCACCTCGCGCGGCGTGTGCCGGAGCGCGAGGCTGCCGACGAGGACGCGCAGGAAGTTGCTCTTGCCGCTCTGCGGACCGCCGACGACCATCAGGTTGCCGGCGCTGCCGGACAGGTCGAGCCACATCGGCTCGCGCAGCTGCTCGTACGGCTTGTCGATGACGCCGACCAGACCGTGGAGCGCCCGCTCGGGGCTGAGCGCCTGCGTGGTGAGGCCGCGATCGCTGGACTGCACGATCGGCGCGAGCATCTGGCCGAGGGTGGGCGGCTCGCCGAGCGGCGGCAGCCACACCTGGTGTGCCGGCACGCCCTGACCTTCCATGCGCTCGACCAGCACGTCGAGCAGCGTCTCGCCGACCGCGGACTCTTCCTGCTCGGGCTCCTGCTGCTCGGCCGCCGGCTTGTCGTCGCGCGGTGGCGCCACGTAGTACGTGGTGAAGTCGCGCACCGGGTCGACCGGGCGGCCGCCGACGGTGGGCTGGTAGCCGTCTTGCCGGACCACGCCGGAGACGTACGCCGCGCGGAAGCGGATCAGCCCTTCGGTGCCGGTGCGCAGATATCCGTGGCCGGGCGCGCGGGGCAGCTCGTACGCGTCGGGCACACCCAGTACCGCGCGGCTGTCCATGGAGGAGAAGGTTCGCAGGCCCACCCGGTACGACAGGTGTGTCTCCAAGCCACGCAGCCGGCCCTCTTCGAGCCGCTGCGAAGCGAGGAGCAGGTGGATCGCCAGCGACCGGCCCAGCCGACCGATCTTGACGAACATGTCGATGAAGTCCGGCCGGGCGGTCAGCAGCTCGCTGAACTCGTCGACGATCACCAACAGGCTCGGCAACGGCGCCAGCGGTACACCTGCCGCCCTTGCCCTTTCGTAGTCACGCTGCGAGGCGTAGTTGCCGGCACGGCGCAGCAGCTCCTGCCGCCTGGTCATCTCGCCCTCGATGGCGCCGAGCATGCGGTCTACAAGGGACAGCTCTTCGGAGAGGTTGGTGATGACCGCGCTGGTGTGCGGCAGCCGGTCGAGAGCCGTGAACGTCGCGCCGCCCTTGAAGTCGACGAGCACGAAGTTGAGGATCTCGGAGCTGTGCGTGACGGCGAGCGCGAGCACCAGCGTGCGCAGCAGCTCCGACTTTCCGGAACCGGTGGCGCCGACCAGCAGGCCGTGCGGCCCCATGCCGTCCTGCGCGGACTCCTTGAGGTCGAGCTCGATCGGGCGCCCGTCGGGGCCCACGCCGATCGGCACGCGCAGCCGGTCGCGGTTGGGCCGGCTCGCCCACGTGCGGGCCAGGTCGAAGTCGCGCGGCGACCCGAGGTCGAGAAGCTCGGACAGGCCGAGGTCGATGGTGGCCACCGAGGACTGGTCGGCGGCGTACGACGTGGCCGACAGCCGCAGCGGTGCCATCTCGCGCGAGAGCACCTCGGCCTCGCCGGGCGTCAGGGCGTCGGCCTTGCCCACCTGCGTCGAACCGTCCATCGTGGTGCCGGAGATCGTGCCGTCTTCGGCGATGTCGAGCACCACGGACGTGTCGTCGAGCAGGCGGGGCGGCGGGTTCGACAGGTCGAGGATCGTGACGCCCGCGACGCCGCCATCGGTCATGAGGTGGTCGGAGCCCACCGTGGAGCCGCCGTCGATGACCACCACGACGTGGTGACCGGGGACGCCGCTGCTCGTCGGGTCGAAGCGGGGGCGGTTGGCCAGTACGTCGTCGAGCATGGCCTCCAGCGCGGTGACCGACGGCGCGAAGAGCCGGATGGGCCCGACGGCGTCGATCTTCGCGGGGTGCTGCGCGTGCGGCAGCCACTTGGCCCACTCCCAGTGCGGCCGCTGGGTGTCGGGCACGCAGAGCCCGATCAGCACGTCGTCGGGCGCGTGGAAGGTCGCCATCTGGGCGAGCAGCGCCCGCACCAGGTCGCGGACCGGCCCTTCCGGGCCACGCAGGTAGACGTGCGAGAAGTCGCGGAGCGCGATGGCGACCGGCAGGTCCGGGACGATCGAGTACGTCGCGACGAACTTGCGCAGCGCCATGGCGCACAGCGGTTCGAGCTCGTCGACCGGGCGGGTCTGCGGCGGGATCAGTGGGGTCGCGACCTGCTGCGCGCCCAACCCGATGCGCACGACGCTGAAGTCAGGGTCGCTGCGCCGCCGCTCCCACAGCCTGCCGCCGCTGGCGGTCGACCACAGCGCCACGGGGTCGGGGTGTCGATAGTGGATCGCTTCCCGCTGCTGGCGGATCGTGGTGCGGATCTGGGCACGCATCTGGGCGAGGCGGCGCATGTACTGCCGGCGGGCCTCGATCATTTCCTTTTTGCCCGGACCCGACTGATTCATCATCATCATCCCCATCATCCCGAGGATGGAGATGCCGAACATGCCGCCGGCCACGTACGTCAAGGGGCCGCTGCCGCCCCGCTGGCCGGCCATCATGAGACCCATCGCCGCGCCACCCGCCGCCATCGGCAGGATCATCAGCATCCGGGTCCACGCCTTGCCACCGGGCGGCGGGATCTCGGGTGGCGGCTCCAGGACGACCTCGCCGGTCGGCAACGGAGGCGCGATGCGACGCGGCGGACGCTTGACGATCACCGATGTCACCGCTCGACCTCCCCGTCGTCCGAACCCTGTGACCAGTCCCGGCGCGGCCAATCCTATAGACCGGCCACTACCTCCCGGTTGGCGCAGGGTGGGCCGGTATCGACATGCTAGGTTGGGCGCTGCTGACGCAGGGGCGGGGAGGTGACCAGCGTGACGGCCCCCGGTGGCCTCTCTCTGGCCAGGGTAACGGTCGCGGCACCGAAGCGGCGCATGGACGTCGCGTTGCCCGACAACCTTCTCGTCGCTGAGCTCCTGCCTCATTTGCTGCGGCATGCCGGTGACGACCTCGGTGACGACGGCGAACGGCACGGTGGCTGGGTCCTGCGCCGTGCCACGGGCGCCGTGCTCGAGCCCACCCGCAACCTTTCCGTGCAGGGCGTACGCGATGGCGAATTGCTGCACCTCGCACCACGCCGCGACGACTGGCCCGAGCTGGCGTACGACGATGTGGTCGAGGTCATCGCGAGCGGCGCCCGCAGGGCCGGCCGCTCGTGGGGCAGCGCCGCCACCCGCCGCGGCGGGCTCGCGGTCGCCAGCGTCATCCTCGGCCTCGGCCTCGTGGTGCTCCTCATCTCCGGACCGCCGTGGCCGCTGCCGGCAGCGGTCGGTCTTGGCCTCGCCACCGTCCTGGCCGTGGTCGGGATCCTGCTGTCCCGCGCGTTCGGTGACGCGGCCGCGGGCGCCGTCGTGGCCGCCTCCGGCCTGCCGTACGCGTTCGCGGGCGGCGCGCTGCTCGCCGCGCCCGGCGACACCGCGGTCACCCGGCTCGGGGCGTCCAGCCTGCTGCTCGGGGCGGCCGCACTGCTCGTGTTCAGCGTGATCGGATACACCGGCGTCGCGGCTACCCAGCGCCTCTTCATGGCCGGCATCGCGAGCAGCGTCATCGGCCTGCTGGCCGCGCTGCTCTGCCTGATGGGCATGGGGCCCGGCGGCGCCGCGGCGGTGGCACTGACCGCGGTGATCGGCCTGCTGCCGAGCTATCCGCTGATCGCGAGCTGGATCGGGCGCCTGCCAGTGCCGGAGCTGCCCGAACGCGCCGAAGACATCCTTGAAGACCGGCCGGTGCCCAAGCGCTCCGACGTCTTCGCGGCGGTGGCCCGGTCGACGGAGCTGCTGTCCGGCATGCTGCTGTCGGCGGCGGTCTGCGGCGCGGTGGCGACCGCGTTCCTGGTGGGCGTCGACGGTTCGGTCTCGGCGGACCTGCTGGCTTTCGCCGCGGCGGCCGCGCTGCTGCTGCGGGCCCGCCTCTTCGCGCTGCCCCAACAGCGGGTGCCGCTGCTGGTCGCCGGGATCGCCGGCCTCGCGCTGTTGCTGCTGGGATACGTGCTGCAGGCCGACAGCGGCGGCGGGCGCCTGATCCTGCTGCTGCTGGTGCTCCTGGCCGCGGCCGCGGTGCTGGCCGCCGGCATCGTCTACAGCCGGCGCAGCCCCTCGCCGTACCTGGGCCGCGCCGCCGACATCTTCGACGTGCTCGCCATCATGGCGCTGGTCCCGCTGGCCTGCGCGGTCGCCGGGCTCTTCGGCGAGATCCAGGGGCTGTTCGGGTCGATCGGCGGGTGATCACATGGCTACACGGCGCGACCAGCTCCACTCGTACCAGTTCCTGACGCAGCGGGTCATCTCCGCGTTCGTCATGCGGGAGACCGATCCCGCACAGTCCCCGCTGCGGCGTGGCATCGGCGCGGTGTTCGGCGGTGTGATGATCGCCGTCCTCGTCGCGGCGGGGTTCGGCATCTACGGCATCCTGACGAAGGCCAGTACCGACAAGTGGAAGGCCGACGGCTCGGTCGTCATCGAGAAGGAGACCGGCGCCAGCTTCGTGTACTTCGACCAGACGCTGTACCCGACGCTCAACTACGCGTCCGCGCTGCTCGCCGCCGGTAAGCCGGGCGCGCAGGTGTTCCGGGTGTCGAGCAAGAAGCTGAGCGAGGCACCGCGCGGCAACACGGTCGGCATCGCGGGCGCGCCGAACTCGCTGCCCTCCCTCAAGCAACGCGTCCGCCTGCCGTGGACGGTGTGCACCATCCCCGGCACCAACGAGTCCGGCCAGGCGGTGAGCACGGTCGCCATCGCGGTCGCCGCGGACGCCCGGGGCGGCAGCACGCTGACCGACGACGCCGTGCTGGTACGCGACGCGCGCCTCAGCACGCGGTACCTGATCTGGCACGGCCGGCGGTACCAGATCCGCGACCACGACAACGTCGTACCGGCGCTGTTCGGCTCCGTGACCCCCGTGCCCGTCGGCACCGCGTGGGTCAACTCGCTGCCCGCCGGCGCCGACATCTCCCCGATCAACGTCCCGGACCGGGGTGCCGCGTCACCAGCGGTGCCCGGCCGGAAGAACGGTGACGTACTGAGCACCGAGAGCGGCTCCGGCACCAGCTACTTCGTGGTCTTCAGCGACGGGCTGGCCGAGATAACCCCGCTCCAGCGCGACATCCTGCGCGCCCAGTCGTCGGCCGATCCGATCAACATCGGCCTCACCGAGGCGCAGCAAGCGCCCCGCAGCGGCCGGCTGCGCCCCCCGTCCGGCGACACCGCTCCCCCACTGTCCACACCGGAACTCGTCAGTCCCGGCGGCGGCGACCTGATCTGCGCCGTCACGACCGACGCGGCGGCCGCACCGTCGATTCGCGTCGACGCGACCGTCGACAAGCTCGCGACCGCCGTGCCGACCGGGTCCGTCTCGGAAGACGCGGTCACGCTCGCCGACGCGGTGCTGGTGCCCGCGGGCAAGGTCGCGGTGGTGCGGGCGCTGGGCTCGCCGAACGCCAACGCCGGCCCGTACTACGTCATCACCGACCTGGGCATCAAGTACCCGGTGCCGAGCGGCTCGGTCCTCGACATGCTGGGATACCCGGCGATCCAAGCGGTCGGCGTGCCAGCGGCCCTGGTGAGCCGCATCCCGACGGGGCCCACCCTGGACCCGTCAGCGGCCCTCCAACCAGCCCGCACCACCCCATAACCCCGTAGTGATCAGGGCGTCCCCCAAGTCGTTAGAGCAACTTGAGGGACGCCCTGATCACGGGTGGGTTACTGGGTGAAGAGCTGGACCGGTGGGGCTGGCTCTTCGGGTTCTTCGCGGGTCACCGGCGTGGACGCCATGGAGGAGCGCCAGAAGCGCCGCCGACCGCGTGGCAGCGACACGGCCACCACCAGCACGAGCAGTACGGCCAGCACCGCCACGCCGCCACCGACCAGGGCGATGTCACGGCTGCGTGCCCACGCGGGCGAGCGGGCGGTGGAGGAGCGGGTGAGGGCCGGCAGCTCGACGGGGCCACGGTCGGCGAGGCGCTCGACGACGGCGGCGTACGGGTTGACGATGCCGTGGCCGAACCGGGGGCCGCCCGCGGCCGGGATGGCGGTGCCGTTGAGCTGGCGCTCGACCTGGTCGGGTGTCGGGGTGCCGCGCCGCGACCGCACCAGCGCCGCGGTCGCCGCGACGAAACCGCAGGCGACACCGGTGCCGTCGACCTCGATCATGCCCTGGCCGCGCTGGAGCGTCACCACGTCGGCTCCGGGCGCGACGATGTCCACAAAGGACCCCGTCTGGGAGTTGGGCCACAGCTCGCCGGTCTGCTGGATCGCGCCGACGCCGATCACGCCGTCGTAGTCGGCCGGGTACGGGGTGGGGTTGCCGCCGCTGGCGCTGCCCGCGTCGCCCGCGGCCGCCACGACGACCACTCCCTTGTCGATCGCGTTGGCGACCGCGCCTTGCAGGGCGGGGCTGTCCGTGTACGTGACGGCGGCGACGGCGATCACGTTGGCGCCCCGCTGGACGGCGGCGGTGACGCCCCGGGCGAGGATGGCGGGCTCGGCGACGGCGCCAGCACTGCCGCGCTCGCCGATGACCCGGATCGGCAGGATGGTGACCCGCGGCGCGACCCCGGCGAACCCGATCGAGGCGACCTGCCGTGCCGCGATGACGCCCGCGACCTGCGTGCCGAGGCCGAAGCAGTCATCGTCGGCCCTGCCGCTGCCCGCCACCGCGTCGAAGCCCTGGCTGACCTGGCCGGCGAGTTGGGGATGGCTGGCGTCGACACCGGTGCTCAGGACCGCGACCGTGACGCCACCGCCCTGCGTGAACGGCCAGACCCGGTCGGGGCCGAGCATCTGCTGCTGCCACGGCACCGGGGTGAACACCTGACCGGGCTCGGCGCAATTGTCTCCCGGCGCGGCCGAAGCCACGCCGGGAACGAAGAGCGTCGCGCTCACCGTAATGAGAGCAGCCGACAACCACCGCACGACCAATGCAATCCCCGTAGTGCTAGACGTTGGTCTCGCGGATCTTGCGACCGCTGTCGTCGTCGGTGCCCTGGTACTCGGCCATCGCCAGGACGGTGTTGTCGCCGACCTTGGTGAGCCGTTCGCCAGCGTTGTTCATGTTGTCCTGGATGATGCTCCGCAGCGGCTTGTCGCCACCCTCCGGCACCATGTTGTACGTCTCCCGGAAGCCGTTGCCGTAGCTGTCGCCACCCCACGGCTGCTCGCCCTCGATCGTGGTGATGTCGCCGACGACGGCCCGCGCTTCGGTGCTGAAGGACTCGGCCATCGAGCGCAGGAGCGCACCGGTGCCGCCAATCTCGTTGGGATCGCCGTCGATCTTAAGATAGGTACCCATGACCCTCCTCGTCCTTCTTCTTCATCGCCTGCGGTAGGTCTGCGTCGTGGTGCTCCAGCATCACATCGACGTCGGTCTTGCCAAAGAGGCCCAGGCCCTTGTCTTTGGGCATGACCTTGTCCATGATCTCGCGGGTCTTCTTGTTGGCGTCTTCGATCGCTGCCTTGGCGGTCGACAGGATCGTTGCGGAGAGCGCCTTGGAGTTGGGCGTGCGGTAGATCCGCGGGTCGATCTCAAGCTCGATGAGCTGGCCTCGGGGGCCGACCACGACCTTGATGAGCCGGTCGTCCGACCACGCCGTGCCGGTGACCTCGAGCATCTGCTCGCGGGTCTGCGCGGCGTTGTCGATCGTACGTTGTAAATCTTCGACGACGCCGCGGAGTGCCGACCACTGCGGACGCTCCATATGCTCACCTCCCCGTTCAGCCGCATTTCAGCGCCGGTCTCGACCGTATCAGCCGCCTCCACGCAGCAGATCGGCGATGTTGTCGCTGACCGGCAGGTCAGGCTCGTGCTCCTCCTCGAAAGCGGCGACCACCAGCGGCGGGCGCGCGGGCCGCCGGCGCTGCGCGAGCTCGACCGCGTGCGCCAGCAGGCCCGGCACCCGGTCGCCGCCCAGTACGATCGCGATCGGCGAACCCGGGTTGACCGCCAGCCGGTGCTCCTCGTCCGGCCACTGCCGCAGCACCGCCACCAGGTCCATCGAGACGGTGGGCACGGGGCTGGGCAACCCGTCGAGGAAGTCGTCGTATCGATCCGGCGACGTGAACACCGCCACCACCGGTACGCCGTCGATCTCGAGCGCCTGGGTCGGCACGATCACGCGCGCGGTCACCAGCACGTCGAGCAGCACGTCGCCGGCGAGCTCGGTGAGGGCCTCGCGGATGAGGCGTTCGGTGTCGTTGGCCGGCACGAAGCCAGCCATGCCGGCCGGCTGCGGCAGCAGCGCCTTGAGGTCGTCGGGCGGTATCACCACGCCGACCGGGGTGACCGGATCGACCGCGACGCCCCAACCGTCCGGGGTGCGGCGGACCAGCTCGGCGAGCGTGACCGGGTGCCAGCCGTCGGCGGGTATGACGCGGTGCAGCGCCTCGGGCGAGGTGAAGACGAGCACGTACGGCACGCCGTCGCGCTCCTTGGTCACGATCCGCTGCCGCTCGTCGGAGGCCGAGGGGCGGTAGCCGGGCAGGTACAGCTGGGCCGACGCCAGGATCGACATCACCCGCTGCAGGTCGCCCGCGCCGGTCGCGACCACCAGATCGCGCTCGACGTCGTTGACCGGCTCCCAGGGTGTGACGGTGGCTTCCATCATCGGACCTCGAACATCGTCGTCAGCGGGTCGCGCACGGCCGGCGGCGGCCGCTGCCAGGGCGCCCGCTGGCGCACCGGCAGCCCGGCACCGACCTCGGCGTCCCGCACGTGCCTGACCTGACCATTGTCGACCCTGGCGGTGGCGACGCGCACGAGATCGTCTGCCGGCCGCACCAGCGCGGCAAAGAAGTCGTCGATGGTGTCGGCGCAGCGGTGCAGCAGGTTCGCGCAGATGTACTCGGGATCGTGCTCGTCACGGGCGCGCGGGTCGTCGTCGTCCCAGTACCAGATGGAGTCGAGGTCGCCGCCCGAGACGCGCACCGCGAGCAGCCCGCCCTGCACGTACCCGATCGGCAGGAAGTCGACGGTCAGCCGGTCGCGGGCCCACTCGACCACATACGAGATGTCTTGCTGGCGGTCGGCGCGGGCAAGGCCGAACAGCGGCTGGTCGGCGACGAAACCATGGCCTGGCAGCACGCCGGGCGCCGCGGGTCCGGCGCCGTTGGTCGCGGCGAGATAGCGCCGGTACGCCTCCGGCAGCGGCCAGCCGAGCAACCGCTCCAGCAGGTCGAGCAGGTCGTCTGGTACCGGGTCGGGCGGGGTGAGCGCCACGGGCACCGGTGACGTGCCGGTGCGCAGCCCCCGCCCGGTGACCTCCAGGGTGGTGATGCCGCCGGCGTGGCGGTACGCGCCGTGCAGCTCGATCGGCACCAGGGCGAGCAGGCGGGTGCGGCCCACGTGCGCCCAGCACCAACCCGCCGGCGTACTCTCACCGCTCCACAGTGGATCGTCACCGACCCAGGCGGCGGCGAGGTTGCCGGTCAGCACGTCGACCACCCGCACCTCGTCGCGGGTCAGGCCGGGCTCGGGCGGCGGCAGCTCGATCACCGCCCGCGCGCACAACGCCCACTCGGGAAAGCCGAACGGGTTGACCAGCACACCCTCCCGGTACCGGATCTGCAACGCCGGCGATCCCGGGTGGATGACGCTCATCGCGAACCGCCCGCCCGGGTATCTCATCCTGGCGCCAGGCGCTGGTAGGTGCCGGCGGCGACCTTGACGAGGCGCTGCACGATGTCGGGCGGCAGGCCGTCGGCGACGTTGACGCTGGCCTCCACCTCCAGCACCAGGTTGCCGTTGTAGCTGGTCAGCTTGACGTCGTCTTTGTCGCCGCTCCAGTGCGCGTCGGTGCCCGCGCCGGTGACGTCGGTGTACGGGCGCTTCGCCAGCCGGCGGCCGGTCTCGACGAAGCGCTTCGCCATCCCCTCGTCGTTGAGCACCTCGGCGTCGACCGTGAGATCGATGCCCTTCTCACCGGAGGTGCGGTGGGTGATGCACAGCCGCTCGGTGTTGACCAGCGGCTGCGCCTCCTCCTTCGGGTACAGGTCAGCGAGCGGGCTCTGGTCGGCCTTCTTGCACAGCTCGCCGGAGAGCACGTAGACCGGGCCGGATCCCGCCGGGGTCGGCGTGGCCGCTTCGGTCGCCAGCGGCGGCGGCTCGGGGATGGGGCTCGACGCGTCATCGCCGCCGCCACACGCCGCGACGGTGGAGAGGAGCGCGGCGGCGAGTGCGACCACCGCGCTCCGGCGAGCCTGTCGTGCCATCACGTACCCAGGGTCGGCTTGGGCTCCGCCGACGGCGCCGTCGACCGGACCGGCGCGCCGTCGAGCACGCCACCACCGGGCGTCTCGACCTTCCACGCCGCTTCCTGGTCGAGGATGCGACGGATCTTCTCGAACTCCTCGTCGACCGACAGCTGCGGGTCCTTGGCGGCCTCCCGCTTGCGCGAGCCGATCTCGCCCTCGTACCCGGAGATCCCGTCGTTGCGCTTGCCGCGCATGACGCCCGCGGTGGGCTCCGGCACCTGCGCCGCACCGGGATCGAGCCGCGCCGAGCGCCCGACCACCGGGCTGGACGTGGGTCGAGGCGGCGGGGCCAGCGGGTTGACCGGGGCGCCGGGCGGTGCCGGGGGCAGGGTAGGGCGGTTTGGGGCCGCGCTTTCCGGCTGGCGCGGCTGAGGCCGGCCGAGTACCGGTGGGGCGGCATCCGGACGCAACGGCGTGCCGCCTCCGGGCGTACCCGGTGCTCCCGGCATGCCAGGAGCATGGCGGCGCCGGTCACCGCCGAACCTCGACGGCGGTGGCGGGGTCGTCGCGCGCGGGTTGCGCAGCACCGGCGAGGCCGGCGTGCTCGGCGTGCCGCCGAACTGGTCGGTCATTCCCGGCCGGAGCGGCGTGCCCGGCGTCTCGGAGATGTTTTCGCCCGGTCCGCGCTTGCCCGGCGGCGGAGCGGCCGGCGTGCCCTGCTGCGGGCCGCGCCCCTTGATGGCCGGCGGCGGCGAGCTCTGTGCGGGCGGCCGGGCCCCGGGTGCCTGCGGAGGCAGACCCTCGGAGTTGAGGCCGGAGCGCAGCACGCCCGGACCGGTGCCCTGACCCGGCAGGTTGTTGAGCAGGTTGTTGCCGCCGGGCAGGTTCGTCAGGCTGGGCCGCCCGACGAGCTTCATGCCGCCCCCGGTGCCCACGGGAGGCACGACCGGCGGCGGGACCAGCGGCGGGAGGGCCGGTGGGGTGATCGCCGGTGGCGTGGCCGTGGGCGTCTCGATGCTGGGCTTCGTCAGCTGCTCGGTGGTCGGCGGTGCGATCGGCGGCGGCTTTTCCGTCAGTCCGAGCTTGTCGCCGATGGTGGGCGGCTTGATGTTGGGAGCCGTGATGTTCGGCTTGACGTTGTTGGGCGTCTGGATGCTGGGTGGGCCGCCGATGCCGGGCAGGTCAGGCGTCTTGTATCGCGCGATGAACTCCATGTTGGGCATCACCGCGTTGGTGGGTCCTTCGTAGACGGTCGCGGTGCCGCCGGCGAACTTCTCGCTCATGACGGACCAGTACTCGCGCGCCATCTTGAACTGGATGTCCTGCGCCTGGAAGTGCCACGGGCCCTGGGCCTCACGCATCCACGTCATGTAGTTGTCGGCGAGCGCGCTGCCCGGCCGGATGTCGTCGATGCCCTTGAGGTCGGGGTTGTTTTCGAAGAACCTGCCGCTCCACGTGGTCATCGAGCTCTTGTACCGCTCGTACAGGCTCTCCATCTCGGCCTGACGCGCCACGATCGTGTCGGCGAGGGCGCTGGCGCCCTGCCAGTTGGCGAGCGCGGCCTGCTCCCAGTCGTCGATGGACTTCAGAGTGGCACCGGGCCCGCGAGCCAGGAACGCCTTGGCGCCAGCGCCCGTCCAGCCGCCGTCGCCGCCGTCACCGTCACCGCCGTTCGAGAGGTTGACCGCCGCCGTGCGCACCCGGATCCGCAGGTCGTCGAGCACCTGGTTGATCTGGTACCAGCGCTCGGCGAGCTGCCGGATCTGGGTGGCGTCCTGGCTCATGATGCGGTCGTAGATCTGCTCGATGCCGTTGGAGTAGAACGAGCGGGTCTCCTCGCCCGGCGTCTGGCCGCCCTCGTACATCTTCCGGAAGTCGGGCGTGGGCTCGATGTAGTCGCCGTGCGTGGGCGGCGGGTAGTGCCGGATGTCTTCGCCCATCTTGGCGGCCATCCGGCGCGCCTCGGTCAGCCGCTCGTTGGTGGCGCTGCTGTAGCCGAAATACTGATCAGTCATGCCGCCACCGCCTACGCGACGCCGTAGTCGTGAACGGTGTAGTCCCTGCCGTCGGAGTCGAGCTTCTCGGACGCGTCGTGCACGGGCGCGTCGCCGCCGGTGTCGCGGTGGTCGTCGCGCTGCACCGTGCTCTCGCTGACGGTCGGCTTGTTGTCGCCGCTCTGCGTCTCGGTGCGGACCGTCACGCTGCCGTCGGTGTTCTCCGTCGTCGTGCTCGTGGTCTGGCGCTTGTCGTCGCCCTCGCCCATGGTGGTCGAGGTGCTGCGGGTCGTCGTCTGACCCGAGTCGTTGTAGGTGTTGCGCTCGACCTGGGTGGAGAGGAGCTTTCCGTCCGCCCCGTAGATGTACGTGGTCGTGACGGCGGTCTGCAGGCCGTTGGCGCCGTACTCGGTGGTGGAGTGGACGTGCTTCTTCGAACCGTCGCCGAACGTGTAGATGGCGCCGTACGGATACGACGTGACCTTGGCGTACTCGTCGTTGCCGGTGAGCGCCTGGGCGTTCATCCCGGTCTCGGCGGCCATCCGCTGCTCGAAGTCGTAGAACGTCTCGGTCTTGCGGAAGCCGTCCGGCCCGGTGGTGCGCGGGTCGCCGAAGACGAAACCGATGTCGTTGATGTCGGCGCCGTTGGAGTTGTCGGAGTGCTCGAACATCTCCGCGATCACCGCGGCCGCACCACCGATGTTGCGGACGCCCTCGGTGACGTCCTTGATGAAGTAGCTGAAGTCGCTCATCCGGTTGTCGAGGAACCGGGCGGCCTGCAGGCCCTCGGGGAAGGTCTGACCGTCACGAGCCGTGCTCAGGCCGTCGACGACCATCATCTTCATGTCAGCGCTGACCGTGTTGTACGCCCCGAACGCGTCCATGGAGAGGTTGGTCATTTCCTCCCAGTACGAAACCAGGTCGGTGACTTCGACCCGCACGTCTTCGGCGTCCGAGAACGACTCGTACTCACTCGGCGCAGGGATGTAGCTGCCGCCCCCGCCGCCATCGTCGCGCACCACGCTGCCTCCCCCGATCGTTTTATAGAGGGTCCCGGCGAAGGACCTGCCTTCGCCGGGACAACCCGAGTCGCCTCTTTAGAAGCCGGCCGAGATCTTCTGGTCGACCTGCTGCATGCGCTCGGCGGACCCACCCAGCGCGGTGCCGAGCCGCAGGAGGGCGGCCTTGATCTCCGAGGCGCCCTGGTTCCACTGCTGCTGGGCGGCGTCGCATGCCTGCCCCGCGGAACCCTGCCAGTCCTGAGCGAACAGCGTCTTGAAGTCGTTGTACAGATCGCCCAGCTCGACGTCCATGTTGCCGGAGTACGTGCCGATCGCGGTGGAAACGTCGGCGATCGCGCCGAAGTTATAGGTGATTGGGATGTCAGTCATCTGAAGTTCGCCTCTCGACTGTCTCGACTACGGATTCGACGGTCAGCCACGCAGGGCACTGACAACGGCGCCATCGCCGGTCTCCGCCGCGGCCTGGCGGATCGTCTGCGCGGCGTCTTCGTCCTGCACGCCGTACTCCTTCGACGCGCTGCTGATCTTGCCGGCCAGCTCGTCGAGCGCGTTGAGAATCTTCGTCAGACCGTTGTTCAGATCGGACGACACCGACTGCAGGGCGTTGTTCGCCGTACCGCTCATGCCCTTGCCAGCCAGGTCGTTGACCCGGTCGAGCAACTGCGCCATCCCGGAGGCCAGATTTTCGCGCACCGTCATGCAGCGCTCAGCCATGTTGTTGAGCTGAGCCTGCGTGGCTTGCACCTGACCGATACCTGGAGTGTCTGTCAAGGTGGAACTCACCCCGCTCCTCTGTAACGCCCCCCGCTCAGGGGAGCCTCCCCTTGAGTCACATGACAAAAGCGCCATGCGCACCCGAAGGTAGCGCCATTCGTCCACTCAGGCCACCCCGTGGCCAGGCGAATGTCGGTTTTGGCCGTCAATGAGCAAACGTAACGGCGGACCGTTGGGCCCGCCGTTACGTTACGTACTACCTAATCGAGGTCTAGCCGAGTATCAGCTGGCTGCCGTCCTGGTCGACGTGGTCGGCGTGCTCGTCGTCGAGCCATACGCCACCGGTCGCCAGGTACCGGAACCGGTACTCGCCCGGCTCCAGCTGAACCGACACCGTGCGGGTGCCGTCCTTGCGGTGGATCAGCTCGTGCCGGCCCGGCTCCCAGTCGTTGAAGCAACCGACGACGCTCACCGTGCCGGCGGGCGCGTCTTTGGGCAGGCTGAAGGTGATCCGTGTCTTCGTACCGAACAGTCTTGTGCGCTTGATCACTTTGCTCCCCCGGGGACATCGGACTCCACATCTGAGCTTCGCCGCGCCATCGCGGAGCACCCGGAAGCGACACACCGGAAAATTAGAAGTAATTCGGGAACAGGTCGTGAGCCGGCCAGCTCGTCACCGCCCGGGACGCCGTCCACAGGGCCGGGTCGATGTCGTCGTAGCTGCGCCCCGACGCGTCGTCCCGCTGGTTGAACAGCGCGGCCCAGCTCATCCCCTGGTACGTGCGGACCAGCAGCGAATAGTTGCCCGGCAGGCTGCCGGTGTGCCAGGTGTTCCGGCCGGTCCCGCCGGTGGTGACCGGGCGGACATTCCAGCCGAGGCCGTAGTACCAGCCGTTGGAGACGCCGATCTCCGGCTGGGCGAAGACGCGGGCCAGTGACGTGCTGTCGAGCACCGATGAGGCGCCGTCGAACACGCGTGCCCACCGCACCATGTCGACCGCCGAGGCCACCCAGCGTCCGTTGCCCCACTGGTTGCCCATGCTGAACGCGCCGTACGGCCCCGCCACCGTCGCACCGGACTCGTTCAGCACCGTGGTGCCGGTGTACTGGGACCGGTACGGCACCTCGCCGGTGTGCGGTGCGATGCTCCAGCCCAGCTTCATCCGGGTGATGCCGATCGGGTTCAGCAGGTGCTGCTGGACGTACGACGCGTACGGCATCCCGCTGACCTTCTCGATGACCTGGCCGGCCAGCAGGTACCCGTAGTTGCTGTACGCGTACCGGCCCCCGGGAGCGAAATCGAGCGCCTTCCCTGTCGTGTATCGGACAATGTCGTCACCGCTGATCTCCATCGGCACGCCGAGCGCCCGCGAGATCACGCGATCCTGAAACAGCGGATCGGGTGTGATAGCCCGGTCCCAGCCGCCGGTGTGCTGCAACAACCGCAGCAGGGACACATTGGACAGCCGCGGATCGGCCGCCTGCCCGTCCGGCGGGGTCAGCGACAGCAGCGACGTCACCGGGCTGGCGAGCGACAGCTTGCCGTCCTGCGCCAGCCGGGCCACCGCGGCGGCGGTGACCGTCTTCGACAGGCTCGCCACGCGGAAAAGCGACGTCGGCTGCACGGTCAGGCTGGTGTCGTCGCTGTACGTGTACCCGCGCGCCAGCACGAGCCGGCCCTGGTACGTGACGGCGAGTTGGCCACCGGAGACGCCGCGCGCCTGCATGAAATCCTTCATCGTGCTGTCGAAGCTCGCCAGCGCCGGCACGCTGGTGCCCGTGACCCGCCAGGTCGCGGCAGCCGCCGCCCGCGCGGGCGCGCTCGGCAGGCCCGCCGCCGCTACGCCCGCCAGCCCCGCCAACTTCGCGAAATCCCGCCTACGCACCAAGCCTCCCCAAGATCGAAAGCGCCGAGCCTACCGTGATCAGGGCGTCCCTCAAGTCGTTAGAGCGACTTGAGGGACGCCCTGATCACCGCGGTGTGGCTCGTGGATCGCGGACGGTGAGGCTGCGGGAGCAACGGTCCGCACCACGGCGGACGTCGCGGCAGCTCGGAAGCTTTTGAACTGCGTAGGCTGATCGCGTGGAAACGCGCGTCGCGGCGTTCGCCGACCTGGACACCAGCACCCTCTACGCGTTGCTGAAGCTGCGCGTCGACGTCTTCGTGGTCGAGCAGAAATGCGCGTACCCGGAGCTGGACGGCCGCGACACCGAGCCCGGCACCCGCCACATCTGGCTGGAAGAGGCCGGCACGCCCGTGGCGTACCTCCGCGTCCTTTCCGAACCCAGCGGCACCGCCCGGATCGGCCGCGTCGTCGTGGCCCCGTCGCACCGCGGCGCCGGCCTGGGCAGCCGCCTGATGGCCGCGGCCATGCACGAGGTGGGCGCCCGCGACGCGATCCTGGACGCCCAGACCGAGGCCGCCGCCCTCTACCGTCGCTTCGGCTTCGAGCAGACCGGCCCCGAGTTCGTCGAAGACGGCATCCCCCACGTCCCCATGCGCCGCCCAGCACCTTAGTGCCTTTGGGCTACCGCGACGCCCGCCGCGCTAAAGACCGCAGCTCCCGCAGCCTCACCCCACGCGTCCCCACAACCCGCGCGGGGTAGTTCGTGGATCGCGGAGGGTGAGGCCGCGGGAGCAACGGTATGTGCCACGACGGACATCGCGGCAGCTCAAATCCCCTACGCGCCTCGCCCGGAGCGCCCAGGCCACCCCACGACGGCGCGCCGCCACACCGGTTCCGCCGATCAAGGGCAAACGCACACGATTAGATCTCTTCCCCGCGCACGTCCGCCCCCAGCCCAGCCCGCGACGGCGTGTCGCCACGCCCGACGCGCCGATCAAGGGCGAATGCACGCGATTCGATCTCATTTCCACGTGCATTCGCCCTTGATCCATGCAAATGCCCTTGATCGCCGAGCCCGGGAGGCCGCGCACGCCCTCAGCGGGCCTCGTTCGTCTCACGCCAATGACGAGGGCACCAAAGGACAGGCGCAACGGTGTGAAGCCAAACCCCCACCGACGGCGAACGCCCAGGTCAGGGTTCGGGCGGGTGGGTGACCCACGACGGCTTCAAGCC
>NZ_BSDI01000069.1:0-40843 GCF_027923225.1 Phytohabitans aurantiacus | reverse complement strand
CGTGGGTCACCCACCCGCCCGAACCCCCCACCTGAACCCCACGCCTACGGCAACGAAGCAACCAACTCAGCCACCGACCGCCGACGCCCAGTAAAGAACGGCACCTCTTCCCGCACATGCCGCCGAGCCCGCGAACCCCTCAGATCCCGCATCAAATCAACGATCCGGTGCAGTTCATCCGCCTCGAAGGCGAGCATCCACTCGTAATCACCCAACGCGAACGACGACACCGTGTTGGCCCGCACGTCCGGATAGCCCCGAGCCATCCGCCCATGCTCCGCGAGCATGTCCCGGCGCTCCTCGTCCGGCAGCAGGTACCACTCGTACGAGCGTACGAACGGATACACGCACACGTAAGCCCGCGCCTCTTCACCCGCGAGAAACGCCGGCACGTGGCTCTTGTTGAACTCCGCGGGCCGGTGCAGCGCCATCTGCGACCACACCGGGGCCAGGTGCCGGCCGAGCGCGGTGCGGCGCAGCAGCCCGTACGCCTCCTGGAGCGCGTCGGCCGACGGCGCGTGCCACCAGATCATCAGGTCGGCGTCGGCCCGGAGCCCGGACACGTCATATCCGCCGCGCACCACCACGTCTTTCGCGCCCAGCTGCTCGAAGAGCGCCTCGACCTCGCTCACCAGCGGATCACGCAGCGCCGGCAACGGATCCGCGACCCGGAACACCGACCACATCGTGTACCTGATCGACGCGTTCAGCTCCCGCAACCGCGCGGCGTTGCTCTGCTCACTCATGGTGACAATCCTTTCAGAACCTGGTCGGCGGCCGCCTCGCCGGAACGCACGCACGCCGGGATGCCCACGCCGTCGTAACCGGCGCCGGCCAGGGCGAGCGTCGGCGGCAGCGCGCCCCGCGCCTCGGCCACCCGGTCGAGATGCCCCGGCGCGTACTGCGGCAGCGAACCGCCCCACCGCCGCACGTGCGTGCCGACCGGGGGCGGCAGGGCGGCACCGACCAGTGTGGAGAGTTCGCGGTGCACGTGGGCGGCCAGATCGGTGTCCGAGCGGTGCAGCAGCGGCTCCTCGCCGTACCGTCCCACCGAGCCTCGCACGATCGCCACCCCGTCGGGGCGGGTCAGGTGCGCCCACTTCGTCGTGAAGAACGTCGCCGCCTTCATGAGCGTGCCCTCCTCCGCCGGCACCAGAAAGCCGGACAGGGCGGGCAGCCGCGCGCCGGGCAGCGCGAGCGTGACGAGCGCGACGCTCGCGTAGTCGACGACCGCCTCGGTGTGCAGCAACCGGGCCGCGTGCCGCGCGGGCACCGCGAGCACGACCGCGTCGGCGTGCACCCGCTCGGTGCCGGCCAGCAGCTCCCAGCCCTTCGCCACCCGCCGCAGCTCGCGCACCGCCGTACCCAGCCGGATACGCGCGTCGGTGGCCGCGGCCACCGCACGCACCAGCCGGCTCAGCCCGCCCTGCACGGTCGCGAACACCGGCGTTCCAGGGGGGCGCGGCGCCGCGGCCAGCGCGGCCTTCACCGCGCCGGTCAGCGTGTGCTCGGTACGCGCCGCGGCGGCGAGACCGGGCATCGTGGCGGCCAGCGACAGCTCGTCGGCCCGCCCGGCGTACACGCCGCCCAGCATCGGGTCGACCAGCCGGTCGACCACCTCGTCGCCCAGCCGCCGCCGCACCAACGCGCCGACGGCGACGTCGTCATCGGGCCCCAGAAGCGGCCGGCCTTCGTCGGTGTCGAGGTCCGCCGCTGGCTCAGCCACCGCCTTCACGCTTTCAAGATCACTTGGTACGCCCACCAGCGTCCCGCCCGGCAGTGGCACGAGCCTCCCACCGTGCGCCAACCCCGCCCGCTGGACCGCCGGGTGCACGAGGTCGTCGCCGAGCCCCACCCGGCGCGCCAGGGACATCGCCGCCGAGTCGCCACCCGTGGTGTCTCGCACCAGGAACGCCTCGGCGCCCAGCTCGACGGTCGACCCCGCCACCGTGCCGGTGCGCAGCTTTCCGCCCAGCCAGGGCGCCTGCTCGTACACCGTCACCGCCGTACCCGCGGGCGCGCGCTCCCTGATCCGCAGCGCGGCCGCCAGCCCGCTGATCCCGCCACCGACGACGGCGACCTTCACTGGTGGCCCGCGGTTTCGTGTACGACCTCGACGACCCTCGCCAGCACGTCCGGGTCGATCTCGGGCAGTACCCCGTGCCCCAGGTTGAACACGTGCCCCGGCGCGGCCCTGCCCTCGGCCAGTACGCGGCGCACCTCGGCCTCGACCACCGGCCACGGCGCGAACAGCACGCACGGGTCCAGGTTGCCCTGCACCGCCTTGTCCGGTCCGATCCGCGCGGTCGCCACGTCGAGCGGTGTGCGCCAGTCGACACCCACCACGTCGGCGCCCGCCTCGCCCATCGCGGGCAGCAACTCGGCGGTGCCGACGCCGAAATGGATGCGCGGTACGCCTTCCAGCTGCTGGAGGACGCGCGCCGAGTGCGGCATCACGTAACGCCGGTAGTCGGCCTCGGACAGCGCACCGACCCACGAGTCGAACAGTTGCACCGCCGAAACGCCCGCCGCGATCTGTACCCGCAGGAACTCCAGCGTGATGTCGGCGAGCCGGGTGCACAGCGCGTGCCAGGTGTCCGGCTGGCCGTACATCATCGCCTTGGTCTTCGCGTGCGTGCGCGACGGACCGCCCTCGACCAGGTAGCTGGCCAGCGTGAACGGCGCACCCGCGAAGCCGATCAGCGGCGTCGCGCCCAGCTCGGCGACCAGCAGCCGGACCGCCTCGTCCACATAGGACACATCATCGGGCGTGAGCGGGCGGATCGCGGCGACGTCGGACTCGGTGCGGACGGGCTCGGCGATCACCGGACCCGTGCCCGGCACGATGTCGAGGTCGACACCGGCCGCCGCCAGCGGCACGACGATGTCGCTGTAGAGGATCGCGGCGTCCACCCCGTACCGTCGCACCGGCTGGAGTGTGATCTCAGCCACCAACTCGGGGCGGCGGCACGACTCGAGCATCGGGATGCCGGCTCGCACCTTCCGGTACTCCGGCAACGAACGCCCCGCCTGTCGCATGAACCACACCGGTGTGTGCGGGACCGGCTTCCCCAGACACGCCAGGACGAACGCGGAGTCGTGTGCAGTCATCGCGCCCATCGTGCCACGCCGCTCCCCACCGACGGCGCGGCGGCCCGCGCGGGAGCCGTACGCGGGCTTAGGCTGCGAGCATGGCGCCCACAGAACCGGAGACGTTCGCGCGCGCCGTGGCCGGGCTCAAGGCGGTGAAGCCGCGCCCCGAGATCCTCCTGGAAGAGGTGGCCGCGCCGCAGCGGCTCGCGCCGTACGCGTACGCGCTGATGGGCACGGTCCAGCGCGACGAGGAAGAGTTCGCCACCGGGCGGCTCATCCTGCTCTACGACCCCGCCGGTCACGAGGCGTGGGAGGGCACGATGCGGCTGGTCACGTATGTGACGGCCGAGATGGAACCGGAACTCGCCGCCGACCCGCTACTGCCCGACGTGGGCTGGACGTGGCTCACCGACGCGCTGGAGGCCGAGGAGGCCACGCACGTCGCGATCGGCGGCACCGTGACGCAGACCATGTCGAGCCGCTTCGGCAACCTGGCCGGTCCGCCGCCCGCCGCCGACATCGAGATCCGCGCCTCGTGGACCCCGGTGGGCGAAGACCTCGGCGCACACCTGAGGGCCTGGTGCGCCCTACTGTCCTCGACGGCCGGCCTCCCCCCTCCGGGAGTAACCGCGCTACACGACCGCCGCTTAACCGCATAACCCCGTCTGTTACGTGATCAGGGCGTCCCTCAAGTCGTTAGGACTACTTGAGGGACGCCCTGATCATGGGGTTTGCTAGAGGTACTTGTCGGCCTCGCGGCACGGCGCTGCCAGGGCGTCCGCCGCCTTCTGTGCTCCGGCGGTGTCGCCGTCGGCCAGCTCGGTCAGGAACGTGTTGACCAGGTTCAGGCACTTGGCGATGGCCGCCTTCTCCTTCTCGGTCTGGTCCTTCGCGTTCTTGGTGCCGGCCAGGTCCTGCTCAGCGGTGGACAGCTTCGCGTTGGCCGCCTCCAGGTCGCGCTTGAGCGTGTCGAGCTCGGTGCCCTTCGCCGTGAGCTGCTCGTCGCGGCTGGCGACCTGCGCGTTGAGGTTTTTCTCGGTGCGGTCGAGGTCACCGGACTTGCCGACGTACAGCGCGGTCATCACGCCGCCGAGGATGAACAGCAGCCCGGCCACGATCGCCAGTACCAGCACGGTCGGGTTGCGCTGGGGACCGGCCGGGCCGGCGGGCGCGCCGTACGGGGCACCGTAGGGCGCGGCCGAGTACGGCGCTCCGGACAGCGGTGGGCCGGACATCGGCGGCGGGCCCGAGGCGGGGATGCCGGACGCGGGGTCGTATCCGGGTGCCGCCGCGTAGGCCGGCACCTGCCCGGCCTCGTAGCCGGTCGGCTGGCCCGGCGGCACGTAGGGCGCACCCGACGGCGGCGCGGCATAGGCGCCAGCCGCGGGCTGCGCGTACTCCGCGGTGGGCGTGTACTCCCCGGCGGAAGCGGGCGGCGCGTACGGTGCCCCAGAAGCAGGCGGCGCGGCGTACGGAGCACCGGAAGCGGGCGGTGCCGCATAGGGCGCACCCGAAGCGGGCGGAGCGGCGTAAGGCGCCCCCGCAGCAGGCGGAGCGGCGTACGGCGCGCCGGAGGCCGGCTGCGCGGGGTAGGGGGCGGGCGGCGGGACGGCTGCCGAGCCGGGCGCGTAGGGCGCTGGCTGCGGTGCGGGCGGTGGCTGGGGCGCGGCTCCGGGGTCCGGCGGTGGGTACGCCGAACCAGCCGGCACCGACCCGGTCGGGATCGTGTACGCCGGCTCGTTACCGGAGGGCACCGGCGGAGGTGGTGGTACGTCTCCCGGCTGGTACGGAGAGCCTGGGGGGTGGGACATCGTTCCTCCTGGTGTGCGCCGCGTCGGCGCGCGTATCAACAGATCTTGAACACGTCACAGGCGGTCTTGATCGGTACTGCCAGACCGATCCCCTCGGCGTCGCGCGCTTTCGCGGTCGCGATGCCGACCACCTGCTTGGCGGCGTTGATGACCGGGCCGCCGGAGTTGCCCGGGTTGATGGGCGCGTCGAACTGGATCACCGTGCCGGCGCCGTCTTCGTTCTTCCGGATCGCGCTGATCACGCCCGTGGTCACCGTGTCTTCGAGGCCGAGGGGTGCGCCGACAACCACGATCTGCTGGCCCGACTTGGCGGCCGCACCGGCCATGGTGAGGCCCGTGAACTTGCTGGTCGTGCGGAGCTGCGCCACGTCGTTGCCCTCGTCGACCTTGACGATCGTGGCCGGCCACCGCTGGTCGCGGCGCTCGATGAAGACCTCGCGGTCACCGGCCTCCCAGACCGACTCGACCACGTGGTAGTTCGTGAAGAGGTTGGTGCCGCCGCCGTTCGCCGGCTTGCCGACCGCGAACGCGGTGCCCGTGAACTGTCCCGCCGCCACCCGGAACACGCTGGGCAGCACCTGGTCCGAGATCGCCTCGGGGTTGAACGCCTTGCCCGCCTCGGATTCGAGCGAGCCGGTGCGCTCCTCGATGCCGTTGAACCGGCTGTCGTCCTCCGCCTGCTCCGCGGCGAGCCTCTGGTCGGCCTCGACGACGCGGCTCTGCAGGTCACGGATCTGGTACGCCTGGAAGCCGGCCAGACCGGCGAGGGCCACGACCAGGGTGAGCGCCACGATGCCGGGCCAGGCCATCCGGCGCGGCGGCCGCGCCGTGCCGAAGACCATCGGGTCGGCCATAGCCATCGGCACCGCCGACATCGGCGGCGCGGAGAGGGGGTACGGCGGCGCGGCGTAGGCCGCGGGCTGGTACCCGGGTGGCGCGCTCGAAGGCTCGGGGCCGGGCGGCGGACCGACCGGCGAGCCGAATCCCGCCGCCTCCGGCCGGCCGCCAGGGCGCCGGTACAGCGAGTCGGTGTCGACGGGTGGGCCGCCTGGACGGGCCATCTCGTCGTCGATCGAGTGTCGCGGGCCGGGCAGTGCGGACCCGGACGGTTCTGCCGGCGGGTCGTACCCAGTGCTCATGGCGAGATCCTCGCCCCCTCCCCTAGGACGCCAACTCCACAGTCGCATTGCCGGACAACCCGCCCGCACAGATCATCAGCAGGTGGACCGTACCGCACCGAAACCAGTCTCCTCCCCCGCCGATTCGACGCGCCGGGACCCGGCTGCTCGTTGCTGGCGCGCGGTCCCACTACGGTTGTCGGGTGACCGACGAACCACCCCTGCGCCGTCGGGCCGCGCAACGCCAAGCAGGGGACGGACCACACAACCGAAAGCCGCCGGCGCCGGGAGAGGTGGGTCCCGACCCATTGCCTGACGGGCCCGTTCCGCTGACCGCACCCCGCGAGGGCACCCCCGCGCCTGCGGAAACGCCTGACCAGCTCGCCGAGTTGGTCGGGCGGTTCGCCGCCGGCACGGGACCGGTGGCCATCGACGCCGAACGCGCGTCCGGCTACCGCTACACGCAGCGCGCCTACCTGGTACAACTCCGCCGGGCGGGCGCTGGTACGACCTTGATCGACCCGCTGCCGCTGGGTGACCTGCGCACGCTCGACGAGGCCATCGCCGACGCCGAATGGGTGCTGCACGCGGCCAGCCAGGACCTGCCCTGCCTGGCTGATCTTGGCTTGCGGCCGCGTCGACTTTTCGATACCGAATTGGCCGCTCGGCTGGCCGGATTCGAGCGGGTCGGCTTGGCCGCGCTGACCGAACAGCTGCTCGGGTACACCCTTGAGAAGCACCACTCGGCAGCCGACTGGTCGAGCCGGCCGCTCCCCGAGTCCTGGCTGACGTACGCCGCTCTCGACGTCGAGCTCCTCGTCGATCTCCGGGACGTACTGGCCACCGAGCTGGTCGCCCAGGACAAGGCCGAGTGGGCTGCTGAGGAGTTCGCGGCGCTGGTGGCGTGGGGTGCTCAGCCGCCCCGGCAGCGCCCCGACCCGTGGCGGCGCACATCGGGCATACACCGCATACGCGGCGCTCGGGCTCAGGCCCGCGTCCGGGCGATGTGGTACGCCCGCGACGCCATCGCCGCACGGCGCGACTCGGCACCGGGCCGGGTACTGCCCGACGCCGCGATCATCGCCGCCGCCGAACTCGACCCCAAGGACGAGCGCACCCTGCTGACCCTGCCCGGGTTCGGCGGCCGCTCGGTGCGCCGGCTGGCGCGTACCTGGATCGACGCCCTCGCGGAGGCCCGCGCCCTGCCCGACGACGCCCTGCCCGTGACCCCGCCCCTCGACGGCCCTCCCCCACCACACCGCTGGGCCGAACGCGACCCGGTCGCAGCCGCCCGCCTGGCCCGCTGCCGCGCGGTGGTCACCGAGACGGCGTCCGCGCACACGCTCCCCCCAGAAAACCTGATCACGCCGGACTCGATCCGCCGCCTGGCCTGGACCCCACCCGAGGAGATCACCCCGGAGACGGTGGCGGCGACACTCCGCGGCTACGGCGCGCGCGCCTGGCAGGTCGCGTTGATCGCCGACAACCTGGCCGCAGCCCTGACCTCCGAGTGATCAGGGCGTCCCTCAAGTCGTTAGAGCGACGTGGGGGACGCCCTGATCACCGTGATGTGGGCCACAGCGGGGCGCCTCCCGCGCGCTGGTTACTGACGAGTAGCATCCGAGGGACAGCCTAACCCCACGAGGAGGCCAGCCGTGCCCCGTGAAGTCCGGGACGTCGTCTTTGTCGACGGCGTCCGCACCCCGTTCGGCAAGGCCGGGGGGATG
This sequence comes from Phytohabitans aurantiacus, assembly GCF_027923225.1. Taxonomy (GTDB): domain Bacteria; phylum Actinomycetota; class Actinomycetes; order Mycobacteriales; family Micromonosporaceae; genus Phytohabitans; species Phytohabitans aurantiacus. The sequence continues at coordinate 33,094 of NZ_BSDI01000069.1, read as the reverse complement.
TACGCGAACACCCGCGCCGACGATCTGGTGATCCGCTGCATCCGCGAGCTGCTGCGCCGCAATCCCCAGCTTCCGCCGGAGCGCGTCGACGAGGTGGCGATCGCCGCCACTACCCAGATCGGCGACCAGGGCCTGACGATCGGGCGGACGGCCGCGCTGCTTTCCGGCCTGCCCAAGACGGTGCCTGGGTACGCGATCGACCGGATGTGCGCGGGCGCCATGACCGCGGTCACCACCGTCGCCGGAGGCATCGCCATCGGCGCGTACGACATCGCGATCGCCGGTGGTGTCGAGCATATGGGCCGCCACCCGATGGGCGAGGGTGTCGACCCGAACCCGCGGATCCTCACCGAAAAGCTGGTCGACCCCTCGGCGCTGGTCATGGGCCAGACCGCGGAGAACCTGCACGACCGCCTGCCGCACATCACCAAGGAGCGCGCGGACGCGTTCGGCCTGGCCTCGCAGGAGAAGACCGCCAAGGCGTACGCCGACGGCAAGCTGCAGCAGGATCTGGTACCGGTGGCTGTGCGCGACCCGGAGACAGGCTGGGGCCTTGCCACGGTCGACGAGGCGCCCCGCGACACCAGCCTTGAGAAGCTCGCCACGCTGAAGACGCCGTTCCGCCCGCACGGCCGGGTGACCGCGGGCAACTCGGCGGGCCTCAACGACGGCGCCACCGCCAGCGTCCTCGCCGCCGAAGACGTGGCCCGCGAGTTGGGCCTGCCGGTCGGGATGCGCCTCGTGTCGTACGGCTTCGTGGGTGTGGAGCCGGAGGTCATGGGGTACGGGCCGATCCCGTCGACGGAGAAGGCGCTGCGCATCGCTGGACTGTCCATCGAGGACATCGGGCTCTTCGAGCTGAACGAGGCGTTCGCGGTGCAGGTACTGGCGTTCCTCGACCACTTTGGCATCGCCGACGACGACCCGCGGGTCAACGCGTGGGGCGGCGCGATCGCGATCGGGCACCCGCTGGCGTCGTCCGGGGTGCGGCTGATGACGCAGCTGTCCCGCCAGTTCGCCGAGCACCCCGAGGTGCGGTACGGCGTGACCGCCATGTGTATCGGCATCGGCATGGGCGGCACGGTCATCTGGGAGAACCCACACTGGGAGGGGCAGCGCTGATGGCATATCAGGAAGTCGTCACGAAGGCGTTGCTGCGCCTCATCGACGTACCGGGGCTCGACAAAAAAGCCGCACTGATCACATTGGACAATGGCTTCGACCACAAGAAGCCCAACACGTTCGGCCCGGAAGGGCTCGCGAGCCTCGACACCGCCATCACCGAGGCGCTGAGCAAGGACCCGGCGTTCATCGCGGTCACCGGTAAGCCGTACATCTTCTGCGTCGGCGCGGACATCACCGGCCTCACGTCGCTCAGCGACCGCGAGCAGGCGCTGGAGGTCGGCCGGCTCGGACACAAGGTGTACGCGCGGCTGCGCGACAGCGCCGTCCCCACCTTCGCGTTCGTGAACGGCGCCGCCATGGGCGGCGGCCTCGAACTGGCGCTGCACTGCCACTACCGCACGCTGTCCGGCGGTGCGGCGGCGCTCGCCCTCCCCGAGGTCCTGCTGGGTCTGATTCCCGGCTGGGGCGGCACGCAGCTGCTGCCGAACCTGATCGGCATCGCGCCCGCCGCGCAGGTGATCATCCAGAACCCGCTGATGCAGAACAAGATGCTCAAGCCCGCCCAGGCGGCCGAGATGGGCATCGCGGACATCCTGCTGGAGCCGGCGGACTTCCTGGAGCGGTCGCTGGAGTGGGCGGCCGGCGTGGTGCGCGGCGACGTCACCGTCACCCGGCCGGAGATCGACCGGGACATGTGGGACGGGGTGCTGTTCTTCGCCCGCAAGACGCTCGACGACCGGCTGCACGGCGCGGTGCCGTCGGCGTACAAGGCGCTGGAGTTGCTCGCCCTCGCCAAGGACGCGCCCTTCGCGGACGGGACCGCCGCCGAGGACGAGGCGCTCGCCGACCTCGCGCTGAGCGAGGAGCTGCGCAGCGGCCTGTACGCGTTCGACCTCGTGCAGCGGCGCGCCAAGCGTCCCGCCGGTGCGCCGTCGCCGGCCCTCGCCCGCGACATCACCAAGGTTGGCCTGGTGGGCGCCGGCTTGATGGCGGGCCAGATCGCCCTGCTGTTCGCCCGGCGGCTGGAGGTACCGGTCGTGCTGACCGACCTCGACCAGACGCGGGTCGACAAGGGTGTCGCCTACGTGCAGGGCGAGATCGACAAGCTGGTCAGCAAGGGCCGGCTGGCCGAGGGCAAGGCCGCCAAGCTGCGCGGGCTGATCAGCGGCTCGGTCGACAAGGGCGCGTTCGCCGACGCCGACCTGGTCGTGGAGGCCGTCTTCGAAGACCTGGCCGTGAAGAAGCAGGTCTGGGCCGAGGTCGAGAAGGTCGTCTCGCCGGAGGCGGTGCTGGCGACCAACACCTCGTCGCTGTCGATCAGCGCGCAGGCCGCCGACCTGGAGCACCCCGAGCGGCTGGTCGGGTTCCACTTCTTCAACCCGGTCGCGGTCATGCCGCTGCTGGAGATCATCCGGGGCGAGCACACCGACGACGCCACGCTGGCCACCGCGTTCGCGGTGGGCAAGGCGCTGAAGAAGTCCTGTGTACTGGTCAAGGACGCGCCCGCCTTCGTGGTGAACCGCCTGCTGACCCGCTTCCTGGGCGAGATCTTCGCGGCCGTCGACGAGGGCACCCCGCTCGACGTCGCCAACGAGGCGCTCGACCCGCTGGGCCTGCCGATGCGGCCGCTGCCGTTGCTGCAGCTCGTCGGCCCGGCCGTGGCGTACCACGTGGGCGGCGTCCTGCACGGTGCGTTCCCCGACCGCTTCCCGGTCAGCGAAAACCTCAAGCGCATCGCTGACTCGGGCCGGCCACTCCTGGTCGACAACGAGGTCGACCAGGAGGTCGCCGGCCTGCTGGAGGTGGGCGACAAGCCGTCGACGCCTGAGCAGGTACGCGAGCGGGCGCTCGAAGCGCTGGCGGTGGAGATCCGGCTCATGCTCGACGAGGGTGTGGTCGCCGAGGCCGCCGACATCGACCTGTGCCTGATCCTGGGCGCCGGCTGGCCGTTCCACCTGGGCGGCATCACCCCGTACCTAAAGCGAACCGGCTACCTCAGCTAAGTGATCAGGGCGTCCCTCAAGTCGTTAGAGCGACTTGGGGGACGCCCTGATCATGCGGAGGGTCGGACGCTCGCTGTCGCGGCCACTACGGGGGTGGTGTGGCCGGCGGGAAGCGTGACGGTGACCTCCAGGCCGCCGCCCGGCTGGGCGGCGGCCGTCACGGTGCCGCCGTGCGCGTCGCACACCGCCCGCACGATCGACAGCCCGAGCCCTGAGCCGCGCGCTCCGGTGCGTTCCCGGCCGCCGCGCCGGAACGGCTCGAAGAGGCCCGGCACGTCCGCCTGGTCGACCTCGAAACCCGTGTTGCCCACCACCAGCCAGGCGGCCGCCGCGTCGGAGCCCGTGCGCGCCCACACCTTGCCATGCAGGTGGTTGTAGCGGATCGCGTTTTCGATGAGGTTGCCCGCGAGCCGGTCGAGCAGGCTCGGGTCGCCGACGACGGGAGCGGGCTTCAGCGACGTGGTGACGGTGAGCTTGAGGCGGTCGGCCTCACCGCGTACCGCTGACAGCGCGTTGGTCGCGGCGGTCGACATGTCGGTCGGTACCTTGCGCACCAGCCGCCGTCCGGACTGCGCTTCGCTGCGTGCCAGTACCAGCAGGGCATCGACGAGCCCGTTGGCCCGCTCGGACGCGTCTCGCACGACGGTGGCCATCCGCCGGAACTCGGCTACGTCCGCCTCGTCGTCGGCCAGCGTCACGTCGATCTCGGTGCGCATGACGGCGAGCGGGGTACGCAGCTCGTGCGACGCGTTGGCGACGAACCGTTTCTGCGCCTCGAAGGACTCGCCCAACCGGTCGAGCATCGCGTCGAACGTGCCCGCCAGTTCGGCCACCTCGTCGTCCGCACCGGAGTACCGGATGCGCTGGTCGAGCGTCTCCTCCGACAGCCGCTGCGCCATCGAGGTGACCTGGTGCAGCGGGCGCAGCGCCCGGCCCGCCACCGCGTACGCCCCAGCGACACCGACCACGCTGATCGCCAGGAGGGCGACGAGGCCCTTGGCGAGCAGTTCCTGGGACGCCGCGTCGACGACCTGCTCCTGCCAGTCGCGGGCGTCGAGCGACCGGCCGTCGGCCAGCTCGACGGTGGTGCCGTCGCGTAACTGGTCGGCCGGGCGCAACGCGTCGCCGACCAGCAGCCAGGCGAGCATCACCAGGATCGCGCCGGCGCCGACCAGCAGTACGCCGTTGAGCAGCGTGAGCCGAAGCCGGAGCGTAGGTCTGAGCCGGTGCCGCCCCGGCCGTCCAGAGTAGACGGTCATGCGGTCACCCGATATCCGGCGCCCACTACCGTCTCGATCAACGGTGGGTCGCCGATCTTCTTCCGGAGGGTCATCACCGTCACCCGGACGGTGGTGGTGAACGGGTCGGTGTTCGCGTCCCAGACCCGCTCCAGCAGCTCCTCGCTCGACACCACGCCACCGCGCGCCTTGAGCAGTTCCTCCAGTACGCCGAACTCCTTGCGGGTCAGGTCGACCGGGATGCCGGCGCGGGTGACCACGCGCTTGGCCGGGTCGAGCAGAAGGTCGGCGACCGCGAGCACCGGTGGCGCCGCCGGTGTGGCTCGGCGGCCGAGCGCCTGCACCCTGGCCACGAGCTCGTCGAACGCGAACGGCTTCGGCAGGTAGTCGTCGGCACCCAGCTGAAGCCCTTCGACCCGGTCGGCGACGGTGCCGCTCGCGGTCAGCATCAGTACCCGGGTCAGCGCCCCCGACGAGACCAGGTCGGCGCAGATCTGGTCGCCGTGCACGCCCGGCAGGTCGCGGTCGAGCACCACCACGTCGTACCGGGTGACGAACGCCATCTCGTGGCCGGCCGAGCCGTCGTACGCGACGTCGACCGCCATGCCCTGCCGCCGCAGGCCCCGCGCGATCGCGTCGGCCAGATTTCGCTCGTCTTCGACCACCAGAACCCGCATCCCCGGTCCACCTCCCGTGACAGCCTCCGCTTGAAGCTGTTAAGCCCGCGTGAGACAAAGGCTAGGGCCTGCATACCAAGGGATCTGATCCAAATCAGGATCTGGGCTACGCCCGGAATTTCTCTTGAACCAGAACGCTAGGTCAGCCGCCACACGCCCACGGAGGCATCCAGCCTGCGACACAGGATCGCGTCGGCCCGCGCCTCGCAGTCGCCGATGATGTCGGCCGCCGCCTGGATGACCCGCACCGAGAGCGTGACCGGGTCCAGCCACGCGAACCAGGCCCGCAGCGTGCTCAGATCGATGCGCACGCCGGGCAACCGGCCGTCTGGCCGCGCCGGCCCGAGCGGCAACCACTCACCGAGTACGCCCAACTGGCGCCCCGTGGCGGGGTCGGCGACCACGAGCGGGCCCCGGCCGGGCCGGCGGTCGGTCTGGTTGACCACCAGGCGGTCGCCCACGCGGCGCGGGTTGGACCAGCCCGGTTTCAGCCAGCGGGTCTGGCCGGTGGCCGGGTCGAGCACGCGCAGGCCGCCGAGGCGGGACAGTACGCACAGCGTCGCGCCACAGTCGGTCGACACGAACTCGGTCGACGGGTCGACCTCGGCGCTCCACCGCCGCTCCAGGCGTCCCAGCCCGTACGCGGTGACCACCTTGCGGTCCTGGCGCACCAGGAGCAGGTCACCGGCGAGCTGCACGTACCGGGAGGGCTCGGCCGGGCGGCGGGGCGGCAACAGGCCATCCGCGGCCGCGATCAGGTGGCCGTGCTCCAGCTCCCGCACCTCGACCCGCCCGGACGGCAGGAGCGTCACGACGCGCACCGGACGCTGGTTGTGGTACCGGTATGCCAGCCAGCCTCCCACCGGTACCCGATAGGACCAGCGGACAGCGGCCGTGCCCGGCTCGACGGCCTCGAGCGCCTCGCGCCCCGTGCCGGCGGCGGGTACGCCGTTCGGCGCGGTCCAGAGCAAGACGTTGCCGCGTTCCGGGGTGACGCCCTCGAACTGAGCCCGGCGCCGCCACATCACCCGCCCCGTGTCTTCGCCGACGGCGATGGTCTCGACCGACTCCAGCAGGTTGGGATGGGTGCTCACCAGCATCTGGCCCTCGGCCGCTCCGACGCCCCGCACCGCACCGGTGATCGGCAGCGGGGCACGCCACCGCAGCCGCGCGTCCGGCAACGCGTACGCGGCGATCGTGCGCGTCCCGGCGGGCCGGCCGTGGCTGCCATCGATCACGTAGTACGTGTCGCCTTCGCCGAAGGCCAGATCACCCAGTGCGGCGGGAATCGTGGCCTCGGCGAGCGGGTGCGGCAGGGGCGCCGCGGCACCGAGAGTCACGCCCAGCGTGGCCAACCCAACGAGAGCCGCGAACCACCGCCGCGCGGCCGGCGACCAGCCGGGCTCGGGCGTGGGCTCGGGCGGCTCGTGCCGCACCTCTCCCAGCTCGATGACGCCAGTGCCGGTCACTCGTCCAGTTTGCGCCGCGGATACCACACCGCGACAGCTCCGCCCGTGCGCGTGCACGTGACGACGAGTTGGCCGGCCTCGCAGGCGAACGAATCGGGCACCGCGCCGAGCACGTGGATGCTCCGGGCAACCGGATCCAACTCGGCGATCCAGGAACGGCCGGTGCCGGGATCGGTCCGCGCCGCGTACATGCGCCCAGCGGGGTTGATCGCCGCCGGCCGCGTCGACCAGCGTCCCAGGTCGGCGATCTCGTGGCCGTCCGCGGGGTCTATGACGGCGACCCGCATCGGCTCGGATTCGGTGCCGAACGCGAGTAGTGCCGACCCGACCCGCCACATCCAGCTCCACCGGTCGCTGACCCATCGGGTGCGGCCCGTCGCGCGGGCGATGACCCGCATGCCCGGCCCGTCCCCTCCGACGCACAGGGTGCCGCTGGCGCATTCGTCGGTCACGTACTCGTTCATCAGGTCGATCTCCGCCTGCCAGACGGGCTGGAGCCGGTCAAGGTCGTACGCGGTGGTGACGACCCGCTCGGGCGGCCCGGCGACCAGCAGCAGCCCTCCGACGAGCTGCACACCAGGGTTGCTGTCGGCCAGCGGGTTGATCACAGGGGGAGGCACCTGGCCGCGGATCACCAGTCCGCCGGTGCGGCGATCGCGCACCTCCACGGCGCCGTCACCGCGCCACCGCACGATCCGGTCCCGGTTGTAGAGCACCATCTCCTCTCTCGGCACCTCGAGCGACCATCGCTCCACACCCGTACGCGGGTCGAGCGCCATGAACAACGACGTCCCGTCGTCGCGCGGGTCGTGCGACAGGAACACCTGCTCGGCGCTGGTGTCGCCGAGCCATCCGGCGCGCCGCCACAGCACCTTTCCGGTGTCCGCGTCGAACGCGATCGTCTCCGGTGCATACGCTTCGGCCAGCGCGTAGAGGATGCCGCCCTCCGAGACCGCCGTGCGTAACGGCCCGGCCGTCGCCACCCTCGTGCGCCACGCCTCCTGCCCGGCAGGCAGGCGATATTTGACGATCTCCCGCTCGCCCTGACCGAGCGCGTCGAGGCTGGGGCTCAGCAGGTAGACCGAGTCGGTGCTGTCCGAAACCACGAACCGGTCACCGATCGCCGCCGGGATATCCAGCATGACCAACGCCGGCCGCACCGGCGCGGCGCCCGCCGCGAGCAGGGCCACGACAAGCGCGGCCACGACACGAACCGCCCGGCGCTGTCGCGGCGTCCAGGGCGGCGGCCGGTCGTCGCCTACCGGCGCCTCCCGCACCTCCCCCAGGTCGATCACCATACGGTTGTAATCCCCCGGTCACCCGGGTGGTTCCGCATTTATTCGGTGCGCTTTATTCCTGGTACGTCCAGACGCGCACCTGGCCACCCGGTGCGCGACACACTACGCTCCGCGTTCCGGCCACGCAGTCCCAAACCCGATGCGGTACCGAACCGAGGTGCCGCAGTGCGCTGCCGCGCGGCTCGATGAGGGCGAGCCAGCTCGTGGTTTCGCTGACTTTCTCTTCCGAGTCTTTCTCCTTCGAGCCTCTCTCTTTCGAGTAGACGCCTATGAGGGGTGCGTCGTCGCGCCCGCTCATGGCCGTGTCCCAGTCGTCGAGCTCGACCAGCGTCCGGCCGCTCGCGGGGTCGATCGCCGCCAACCGATCCGGCCAACGGGCGGCCACCACCACGCCGCCGGTCTCGAACACCGTGTCCGCACCCGGTACGTCCCATCGCTGCGCCCCGGTAGCCGGGTCGACCGCCACGACACCGCCCGGCCGCGCCGTACACACCAGCCGCCCGCACGCGCCGAACCGGGGCGCGTCATCGTCAGACAGCGTCCGCTCCCAGCGCCGCTCCAGCGTGTCGGCCGCAAACCCGGCCACCCGCCGGCTCCCCGCCGCGTCCTCGTACCCGACCATGATCGCGCCGTCGATAGCGGTCGACAGGTTCGGAGTCACGCCGGCGGGCAGCATCGCCCCGGTACGCAGCACGGCTCCGGTGCGGCCATCCCGCAGCTGTCCCTCACCGGTACTGGTCAGGACCAGCGCTCGCCCCGACGTCACACTGCGCACAGCCGCGTCTGCCGGAAACGCCGCCGACCACAGATCACGCCCGGTCGCCAGGTCGAGCGCACGCACCGTCGCACCACCGACAAACCCGGTACGCCCATCGTCCGAGACAGTGAGCCGCAGCGGCGTCGTCCACTTGACCTGACCGGTGGCCGCGTCCAGGACCGTGGTCGGCGTGCCGTACCGCTCCCCTTGCAGGAGCCCGGTGACCAGTACGACCCCGTCGCCCCGCTGGACGGTGACAAACTGCTCCACACTGGACTCGTACGGCGCCCGCCACAACCTCCGCCCACCAGGCAACTCGTACGCGGTCAGCGTCGCTCGCCCACTCACTCCCTTGTCAGAGCCCGCTGCCGGCGCCGCCTGTTCGCTTTTTTCCGAGCCCGCGGCCGGCTTTTCGGAGCCCGCTGCCGGTGACGCCGCTACGAAGAGCCGGTCGCCGAGCACCGCGAAGTCAGCCTCCTCGGCCAGCGGATGGCTCGCCACCTCCGTCAGCGCAGCCGCCGGCGCGGGCGCCGACCCAGCGACGGCGAGCAGCAGCCCCGCACACAAAACCTGCGCGAACGGCCGCACTCCCCGAAGCGACCGCCAAGCATCCCGCAGCCGCCCGCCCGAAGCCTCCCGCTCATAGCCGAGCTCAATAACCACGCCGACAACTCTGCCACGCCTTCCCCACAGCCCCCTCCCGTCACTCCCCTCCCGCCCGCTCCGCCCTCCCCGTCTCGTCGATCAAGGGCGAATGCACGCGGTTGGATCGCTTTTCCGCGTGCATTCGCCCTTGATCCATGCGATAGCCCTTGATCGGCACCGTCGAGCCAAGGGCTCTGGCGCCGCGTCAAGCCCGTCCACCGCGGCCGACCCCGGCGCCACTAGGCGCGGCCACCGACCGGATTGTCCCGATCCGCGTAGCGGATCTCTCGAGCTGTGAACGTTTATGGCTGCCCCAGCAGCCATAAACGTTCACAGCTCGCCGTGGAACGGCGACCGCGACACCTGGCCCGCGCCCTCAACTTCAAGATCTGCCTCTCCACGCACGGGACCTACGCCCTGCGCCGCAAACAACGCCGCCTCATTCGCGATGCCGTCCCGGCATAGCGCCAAGCCACCGCCAACCGCGACGATCAAGGGCATTCCCAACGATCAAGGGCAAATGCACGCCAAAAAAGATCCAATCACGCGCGTTCGCCCTTGATCGGCGAACGAAGCGAAACGAGCAGCGCGAGAGGTCCTCCGACCCATGCGAGCAGCGCTACACCGCCGCCGTGTACCGAGACAAGACCGACTCCCAGCCGCCCTCGTAGTTGTCCCGAAGGACCACCCCACGCTCGCCGAACTCTTCCCACCCACTGTGCACGAGCACAACCTCCGTCCCGCCCTCGACCGCACGGAACGTGACTTCCAAGCGAGACGCGGCCTCCGGCTCCAGGTTGGGATGCCAGGAGAGCACGAAGCGCTGCGGCGGGTTCCACGCGAGCACGTCAGCCCAGCTGTACTCTCGGCCATCGGTCGTCACCTCGACCATCCGCCCGCCAACCCGACCCTCGAGCCGGACCTCCTTGACGTCCTCCTCGTGGATCGAGTGGGTCGCGGTCGGCCACCACTCGCCCACACGAGCGGTGAACAGGTCGAACGCCGCCTCCACACCTAGCGGCACGGTACGGGTCTTGCGCACCGCGGGGATCGCTGAAACGGACATGACGGCTCCTTCGGTTCGTGCCGCTCGCTCAAAAGTGTCGATCACCTGCTGCCAGCGGGCGTCGATCCAGCGATGCAGCGCGGAAACGCCTTCGGGGTTGACGGAGTAGACCCGCCGGGTGCCCGCCGAACTGGCCGTGACCAGCCCGGCGTCGACCAGCGCCTTGAGATGCTGCGAGACGGCGGGCCGGCTGACGGGAAACGCCCCGGCGATCTCGCCGACCGCGAGCGGGCCGCGCCGCACGAGGTGCTCGAAGATCGCCCGCCGGGTGGCGTCGGCAAGGGTAGCCAGGCCGTCCACGACCGCCTCCTTGGTAAGTGCACACTTACGGTAAGCCGCTACTTACCACCCCGTCAAGAAAGAATTTGCGAGCTACCGCGACGTCCGCCGCGGTCCATACCGTCGCTCCCGCAGCCTCACCCTCCGCGTCCCCACAATCTCAGCCTTGGCGCGCGGAGCCGCCGCCAAATCATCCCGATCCGTCACAAACCCATCGCCCTAAGACCGGCCCACCCCCACCCAACGGCGCCGCGATCAAGGGCAGACGCGTGGATCAAGGGCAAACGCACGCGAAAAAGAGATCCAACCACGTGCATTCGCCCTTGATCGACGCAAGGGAGGCGCAAAGCCGCCGCACGACCGCGAAGAGGCCGCGCCGCGCGACCGCGCCGCACGACGGCGCGAAGAGGCCGCGACCGCGCGGAGAGGCGCCAGCGCACGCCTCCCGCGGGCGGGCGGCCGAGGACGCCGGTCGGAAGTGGAGCCTAGATGGAGATGTGGGTCGGGTCGACGGCTTCGTCCAAGCGGGACACCCACCCGGTCACGTCACGCGCGACATCCTGAGCCGTCAGCCCCAGATCAGCCAGAATCTGCGCCCGGGTGCCGTGCGGGTGCCACTCGGCCGGTACGCCGATGTCGCGCAACGGCACGCTCACGTCAGCGTCGCGCAGCGCCTTCGCCAGCGCGTCACCCACGCCTCCGGCACGTACGCCGTCCTCCACCGTCACGACGAGCCGGTGGTCGCGAGCCAGCTCGACCAGCTCATCGGGCACCGGCCGGACCCAGCGTGGGTCGACCACGGTCACTCCGTACCCGTGCTCGGCCACCCGAGCGGCCGCGTCGACGCCCAGCTGCCCGAACGCGCCCACCGCCACCAGCAGCACGTCACGCGCGCCGGACTCGACCAGTACGTCGACGGGGCCCAGGCGCCGGATCGCGGGCAGGTCAGCCGCCACCGAACCGGTCGGGAAGCGCACCAGCGTCGGCCCCTCGTCGACGGCGACCGCCTCGCGCAGTTCCTCGCGGAGCGTGGCGGCGTCGCGTGGCGCCGCGATACGCAGGCCCGGCACCACGCCGAAGACTGACATGTCCCAGATGCCGTAGTGGCTCGGCCCGTCGGGCCCGGTGATCCCGGCCCGGTCGAGCACGAACGTCACCGGCAGCTTGTGCATGGCGACGTCGAGCAGTACCTGGTCGAACGCCCGGTTCAGGAACGTCGCGTACACCGCCACCACCGGGTGGAGCCCCCCGAGCGCCAGGCCGGCGGCCGAGGTGGCCGCGTGCTGCTCGGCGATGCCCACGTCGTAGACCCGCGACGGGTACTTGCGAGCGAGCGTCGCGATCCCCGTCGGCTCGGCCATGGCGGCGGTGATGCCGACCACGTCGGGCCGCTCGTCGGCGATCGTGACGAGCTCGTCGGCGAACACCTGCGTCCACTTCACCGACTTCGCGGCGAGCAGCTTGCCGGTCTCGACGTCGAACGCGCTGGGCGAGTGCAGGCAGTCGGCTTCGTCTTCCTCGGCCGGCTGGTACCCGTACCCCTTGCGTGTCACCGCATGGACGATGACCGGCCCCCCGAAGCCCTTCGCACGACGCAACGCCGATTCGACGGCCGGAATGTCGTGGCCGTCGATCGGCCCGACGTACTTGATGCCCAGGTCCTCGAACATGGCCTGCGGCGCGACCGCGTCCTTGATGCCGGTCTTGACCGCGTGCAGCACCTCGTACATCGGCCTGCCGACGAGCGGCGTCGCGCCCAGCGCGTCCTTGACCAGGTCGAGCACCTTCTCGTAGCCGGGGTTGAGCCGCAGCGTGGAGAGGTGGTCGGCGAGGCCGCCGATGGTCGGCGCGTACGAGCGGCCGTTGTCGTTGACAATGATCACGAGCGGGTTGCGGGCGGTGGCGATGTTGTTGAGCGCCTCCCAACACATGCCGCCGGTGAGCGCGCCGTCGCCGACCACGGCGACCACGTGCCGCGCCTCGCCCCGCAGGGCATACGCCTTGGCGAGCCCGTCCGCGTACGACAGCGCCGTGGAAGCGTGCGAGTTTTCGATGAGGTCGTGCTCGCTCTCCGCCTGGCTCGGGTAGCCGGAGAGGCCGCCACGCTGGCGAAGCTGGTCGAAGCCTTCCTGACGCCCGGTCACGATTTTGTGGACATATGCCTGATGTCCGGTATCGAATAGGAAGCGGTCGCTCGGCGAGTCGAATACCCGGTGCATGGCGAGGGTCAGCTCGACGACGCCCAGGTTTGGTCCGAGGTGGCCGCCCGTCCGCGACACCTTCGCCACCAGGAAGTCGCGGATCTCGGTGGCCAGCAACGCCAACTCCTCCGGTGACATCCGCTTGACGTCCTGCGGACCACGAACCGAGGCGAGACCCACTTCAGCACTCATGACCGCCGAGTCTATCCGCAGCCCGCACGGCTGCAGGAGATCATTAGACCTAACAGGTGGGTGATGGACCGGCGTTCACGTACGCGTCGGAGACGAAGTACCCAGGTGCCAGCCGGTTCCACAGGTTCGTCGAGCCGTACGTTCCGGTGACAGTGTCGCCCGCCACCTGACACTCGATGATCGGCCGCGCATGGTTGGCCGCGATGCCCACCGCCGTCGCACGGACCCGCGGCCCGTTACGCACCGTCAGCGTCGAATCCGCCGTCCGCACCGTGCCGCGCGCCCCGTCGACCATCCACAGATACGTGACGTCGACCCATGCGTTGGTCGTCAGCCACAGCCCGTCCCAGAACGTGCCGTCGGCCAGGTCGATGCCGGCCGGATTCAGCACCCTCCGCCCGAACCCGTCCTTCCCACCGTTGTACCCCTCCTGGTACGCGGCCTGGGCCTCCGGCCTCCCCTGCGGCAGATCGGTCCAGGACTGCCGCACCGACGGCGGGTTCCAGTAATCGTCGGTGACGTTCCACGGGCCGACATCCCACACCGGCGCCCACTCGCACCGCCCCGACGCCGCGCACACCCGCACCGTGTAGTCACCGGCGTCCTTCGGCGCCAGCCCACGCCGCGACGGCAGCGCCACAAAGTGGTCACGCTTCGTGATCACATGCCCGTTGGCAGTGGTCCGGCCGACGAGCCCTTCCCGCGTCGCGAAAACCCGATAGCCGCCGCCACTCACCCGTGCAGCCCGCTCGCCCCGACCAGCGCCCATCCGCACCCTCGCGACGCTGCCCGGTCCGTCAAGATTGACCCGCACCTCCACCACCGTCGTATCCGGCAGAATCGCCGGGGTCGCCCTCCACTCCGACCACCGCCGCGCGCCAATCTCCGCGCGCACCTCGACGCTGACGGCGACGTCCGCCGCCACCTCCGCCCAGACCCGATTCACCAGCGCCGTCGTGGTCCTGCGTGTTATCTGGTACGCGGACACGCGCCCCCAACGCACACTTGCCGACTCGCCACCCCCGCTAGCGATCACGAGACCGCCTTCCCGATAGGTCACGCCGACATCGTCATCGTCAATGTGATCGAGCGGCACATCCCAGCTGATGGAGGGCGGGGAGGCGTTCACCGGCGTCGCGGGCACGATCAACACACTGGCTGCCAGCGCCACTCCAACTCCCCTCCACCACATCGCCAACTCCTTCCCTCCATCATCGATACACGACCATCACCCGTCCGGCTGACAAATCGGACAGATCGCACAGGCGGTCGGTACGCTGAGTAAATGCCCCCCGGTCGTACACACGGTTACGCCACCGGCCAGGTGCTCGCGATGATCGCCATCCTGCTGGTCTGCTTGCCACTTCTCCCGTTCCTGCTGCTCTTCGTAGCCTGGGTCCGCCTCCGCGACCGCCTGGCCACCCGAGCCCCCGAGCACGAACCCGCCCACCGCCTAACCGCCCGCACCCCCTAACCGCCCCCACCCACCGCGGCGCCTCGCCCACCGCGACGCCGCTCCCGCCCGCCGCATCCTTCGCCCGCCCGTGCCCTTTCCGCGACGCCGCTCCTGCCCGCGCCCTTTCTCCGCCCCGCGCCCTTTCCCAGCCCGCCGCGCCTTTCCTCCGCCGGCCGCGCCTTTCCTCCGCCGATCAAGGGCGAACGCACACGGTTGGATCTCTTTTGGCGTGCATTTGCCCTTGATCGATGCGAATGCCCTTGATCGCGGCTGGCGAGCCGCGCCGACGCCGCTGCCCCGCACCTCGGCGACCACTCGGCGCACCCAAGCCCATCCCACGTTCGTGGATCCAGCATTTTCCGGGTTATTGGCCTTTCCCGAGCACCTCGATGCCGCATTTTCCCCGATGTTGCCGCATCTCTTGATCTTGCGAGCGCCAGACGCGGGCCGCGAGCGCCCGGCACGTGCCCGGCAGCGGACCGGCGCGTTAAGGGCCACCGGCAGAGCTCGGCGCACGATCCGCCCGGCCGCCGCGCGCTGGCCCTCTCCTCACCCACCCCACCCCGCCCACCCGCCGGCCGCGAACACCGCGCCGATCAAGGGCAATCGCATGGATCAAGGGCAAATGCACGCGGAAAGAGATCCAACCACGTGCATTCGCCCTTGATCGACGCGCAGGGCGTGGCGACACGCCGTGCCCGGCCAGCCTGGGGGCGGACGCGCACGGAGAAGAGATCCAACCACGTGCATTCGCCCTTGATCGGCGGGAAGCGGGAGACGGGAAGCGGGAAGCGGGAGACGGGAGGCGGGAGACGGGAGACGGGAGGCGCGCAGGGCGTGGCGACACGCCGTCACCGGCGGGCGTCGGGGAGGGGACGGGCGCGGGCTGAGTTGCCGCTCTTTCAACCACCTGGGGGTGGCCCGCAGGGTCAGGCTTCTTGATCGAGGAAGCCTGCGGGCGCGGACAGCACAGGGCGGGCGGCGATGCGGGGCGCGGACCGGCTGGGGTGGGCTGGGTGTAGTTAGGGGGTTAAGAGAGCTATGGACTCTATGTGGTGGGTCATGGGGAAGGCGTCGTAGGCGCGCAGGTCGGCTAGGCGCCAGCCGGCGTCGCGGAAGGTGCGGACGTCGCGGGCCAGTGCGGCTGGGTCGCAGGCGACGTATGCCACCGCGCGGGGGGCGGCGGCGATCACGGCGTGGGTTACGGCGCGGCCGGCTCCGGTGCGGGGTGGGTCGAGGACTACCAGGTCGACTGGGCCGGTCAGGCGGCCGCGGAGGGCGTTCTCCACTTTGGCCGGTACGACGCGGATTTGGGGGAGGTCGGCCAGGGCGGTGCGGGCGGCGGATACACCGCGCGGGTCGGCTTCGACGATTGTCACGCGGCCGGTGGGGCCTACCGCTGGGGCGAGAGCCGCGGCGAAGAGGCCGGCGCCGCCGTACAGGTCCCAGGCGGTCTCGCCGGACCGAGGCTTGAGCAGGTCGAGTACCGCCGCGGCGAAGGTGTCGGGTGCCGCCGGGTGTACCTGCCAGAACGCGCGCGCCGGCAGTGTCCACTCACGACCAAGCGCGCGTTCCTGTACTGGCACCTCGTTTTCGATGACCAGGGCATCCCCGGCGGACGGGGCGACGGTCTCGATGGAGTCGGTCGACGGCCACAAGCGGTCGGTCACGGGGAGCGCCTGGATGTTGGGGTGCGCGATGCGGCACCGGTCGATCGGCACCACCTCGTGCGAACGGTGCTTGAGCAGCCCGGCCCTTCCGGTGGCGTCCACGGCGTACCGGACGCGCGTGCGCCACCCCAACAGCTCGCCCATCGGGCCGCCCGGCAACGCTTCGACCTGTACCGGAAAATCTGGCAGACCGGCGAGCCGGGCGAGTTGCTCGCGCACGACGGCGGCCTTCCACTCTCGCTGCGCCGCGGGCGCGGCGTGTTGGAGGTCGCAGCCCCCGCAGCGGTCTGGTCCGGCGAAGGGGCAGGGCGGCTCGACGCGGTCCGGTGACGCGGAGAGGATGGTGACCGCGTCGGCGCGCAGGTATCCGGGGTGCACCTCGGTGATCTCGGCGATGACGCGCTCGCCGGGCAGGGCGTGGCGCACGAAGACGACGCGGCCGGGCGGCTCGCCGATGCGGGCGACACAGTGGCCGCCGTGCGCGACCGCGCCGACGGTGAGCTCGATCTGGTCGAGCAGCATCATGAGCGGGCGGCCCTGTCGTCGTTGGAGCTGTGAGATCCGCGGGAGTCGTTGGAACCGCGGGACCGCGGGCCACGAGCGGGGCCGCGGGAAAGGTCCCGGTCGAAACGGTCGAGGTTGCGGCCGGCGCTGGAGGCGAGCTGCCACGGCACGCTGGTGACCATCACGCCCGGTTCGAAGAGCAGCCGCCCCTTGATCCGCAGGGCGCTCTGGTTGTGCAGCAGGTTTTCCCACCACTTGCCCACCACGTACTCGGGGATGAAGACCGTCACCACGTCGCGCGGCGCGTCGCGGCGCACCGACTTGACGTACTCGATGATCGGCCGGGTGATCTCCCGGTAGGGCGAGTCGATGACGGTGAGCGGCACGGGCACCTGCCGGCGTTCCCACTCCTGTTGGATGGCCCGCGTGTCCTTCTCGTCGACGTTGACGGTGAGCCCGGTGAGCGTGTCCGGACGGGTGGCCTGCGCGTAGGCGACCGCCCGCAGCGTGGGCATGTGCACCTTGCTGACCAGCACGATGGCGTGGTTGCGGGCGGGCAGTACGGGCCGGTCCTCGGCGGGGGTGAGCTCGCGCGCGACCGTGTCGTAGTGCCGCCGGATGCCCAGCATGATCACGTAGATCACGGCCATGGCGGCGATCGCGATCCAGGCACCGAGCAGGAACTTGGTGATGAGTACGACGATGAGCACCGCGCCGGTCAGGATCATGCCGAACGTGTTGATGGCCCTGGACCGGATCATCCGGTTGCGCATCTCGGGGCTGCGCTCCCGTTTCAGCAGCCGGTTCCAGTGCCGGATCATGCCGGCCTGCGACAGCGTGAACGATACGAACACGCCCACGATGTACAGCTGGATGAGCTTGGTCACCTCGGCCTGGAAGGCGACGATCAGCACGATCGCGAAGACGGCCAGGAAGACGATCCCGTT
Organism: Phytohabitans aurantiacus; assembly: GCF_027923225.1. Taxonomy (GTDB): domain Bacteria; phylum Actinomycetota; class Actinomycetes; order Mycobacteriales; family Micromonosporaceae; genus Phytohabitans; species Phytohabitans aurantiacus. Next base: position 15,567 of record NZ_BSDI01000069.1, on the reverse strand, counting down.
GGAGAACGCCAGCCGGTCGCCGCGGGTGTGCAGCTGGCGGGGCAGGTAGCGGTCCTGGGCGAGGATCGAGCCGAGTACCGGAAAGCCGTTGAACGCGGTGTTCGCGGCCAGGAAGAGGATGAGCGCGGTGGCGCCGGCGACGATGTACAGCAGGACCGAGCCGTCGCCGAAGACCGCCGTGCCGAGCTGGGTCGTGACGGTCTTCTGCACGTACCCGGCGGGTCCTTCGACGATCTGGTGAGCGTCCTCGACGTACTGGAGATGCGTCAGGCGCGAGAGCCAGACGATGCCGACGAGCATGGTGACGGCCGTGACGCCGAGCATCAGCAGGGTCGTCGCGGCGTTGCGGCTCTTGGGTTGCTTGAATGCCGGTACGCCGTTGGAGATGGCCTCGACACCGGTGAGCGCCGCGCAACCGGACGAGAACGTCCGTAACAGCAGGAACGCCATCGCGAACCCGGTCAGATGCTCCTCTTCGGCGGCGATGACCAGGCCGGCGCTGGGCGCGCTCAGGTCGTCGCCCATCACGAAGATGCGGAACAGGCCGGTCAGCAGCATCCCGATAATGACGATCATGAACCCATAAGTCGGGATCGCGAATGCGGTGCCGGACTCGCGTAGACCGCGCAGATTCATGGCGGTGAGCAGTACGACGGCGGTGACCGCGATGCCCACCTTGTGCGTGGCGACGAACGGGATGACCGAGCCGAGGTTCGCGACGCCGGACGAAACCGACACGGCCACCGTCAGCACGTAGTCGACCAGCAGCGCGCTCGCCACCCCGATGCCGAACTTGGGGCCCAGGTTGACCGTGGCCACCTCGTAGTCGCCGCCGCCGGACGGGTACGCGTGCACGTTCTGCCGGTAGCTGGCGACCACCGTGAGCATCACCACGACGACGGCGAGGGCCACCCAGGGCGAGTAGACGTACGCCCCCGCTCCGGCGATGGAGAGCGTGAGCAGGATCTCGTCGGGGGCGTAGGCGACGCTGGAGAGCGCGTCGGACGCGAACACCGGCAGCGCGATCCGCTTCGGGAGCAGCGTGTGCTGCAGCCGGTCGGATCGAAACGGCCTGCCGACGAGCAGCCGCTTCAGCAGCGAGGTGGGACTGACCACAAGCGCAGATCGTACGGCTCCCACCAGCCGCCACCACACGCGCGCCGCTGGCGTGCGACCCTTTCGGTGTGAGGCGCACTGAGGGGAGCCACTGGTGCACGTCGTGATCATGGGGTGTGGGCGGGTCGGGTCCACGCTGGCCCACAACCTGGAGTCGCGGGGCCATTCGATCGCGGTCATCGACCAGAACTCCGACGCGTTCCGCCGGCTGAGCCCCGAGTTCGGCGGCGTCACGGTGACGGGCATCGGGTTCGACCGCGACGTGCTCCGCCAGGCCGGCATCGAACGGGCCGACGGGTTCGCCGCCGTGTCGAGCGGCGACAACTCCAACATCATCTCCGCTCGGCTGGCCCGCGAGACGTTCGGCGTTTCCCGGGTGGTGGCCAGGATCTACGACCAGAAGCGCGCCGAGGTGTACGAGCGGCTGGGCATCCCCACCGTCGCCACCGTGCGCTGGACGGCCGACCGGATCCTGCGCCAGCTCGTTCCCGAGGGCACGGTCGAGATCTTCCGCGACCCCACCAGCACCGTCGCGATCATCGAGGTGCCGCTGCACAAGGATTGGTACGGCCATCCGCTGAGCGCCCTGGAGAGGGCGGCCGGCACCCGCGTCGCGTACCTGATGCGCTTCGGCATCGGCACCTTGGCCAACCCGGAGACCATCCTCCAGGAGGGCGACCAGGTCTTCATGCTCGTCACCGACGACATCGCCAGGCAGACCAGCACCGCCGCGTGCACGGCTCCCAAGGGAGGTAAGTGATCATGCGGGTCGCGATCGCGGGGGCCGGCAACGTCGGGCGGTCCATCGCACAGGAGTTGATCGAAAACGGTCACCAGGTGATGCTCATCGACCGCCAGCCGAGCATGCTGCGGCCCGAGCGGGTGCCGGCGGCCGAGTGGATCCTGGCTGACGCCTGCGAGCTGTCGAGCCTCGAAGAGGCCGACGTGGCCGGCTGTGACGTGGTGGTCGCCGCCACCGGCGACGACAAGGTCAACCTGGTGGTGTCGCTGCTCGCGAAGACCGAGTTCGCCGTGCCGCGGGTGGTCGCCCGGGTCAACCGCGCGGAAAACGAGTGGCTCTTCAACGAGCAGTGGGGCGTCGACGTCGCGGTGAGCAAGCCGCGCCTGATGGCCGCGCTGGTCGAAGAGGCGGTCACGGTGGGTGACCTGGTGCGGCTGATGACGTTCCGGCAGGGCGAGGCCAACCTGGTGGAGATCACGCTGCCGCCGACGGCGCCGCACGTGGGCAAGCCGGTGCACTCGGTGCCGCTGCCCCGCGACTCGGCGCTGGTCGCGATCGTGCGCGGCAAGCGGGTACTGGTGCCGACGCCCGACGACCCGATCGAGGGCGGCGACGAGCTGATCTTCGTGTGCACGGCCGAGGTCGAAGACGCGGTGCGCGCGGTGATCCTCGGCGACCCGTCCTAGCCCACTTCGTGATCAGGGCGTCCCTCAAGTCGTTCTAACGACTTGAGGGACGCCCTGATCACCAAGGTTGCGGCGGCGGCTTTAGGCCGGGGCGACCTCGGCGTCCGCCGTGCGCGTGGTCCGCCGGACGGTCCAGACCGTGATGGCGAGCAGCAGCAGGTACGGCGGGTAGCCGAGTGCGAGCCGGGCCACGCCGAGCGCGGTGTCCATGTCAGCGACATAGAGCGCCGCCTGTACGCCGACCTTGGCCAGCCACACGACGCCCCACAGGATAGTGAGCCAGCCGAACATCCGGATCATCCGCGGGTCGCCGCGCCACTCGGACTTGCCGCCGGCCACGATCACCGACCAGATCCAGCCCACCAGCGGCTGGCGGATCGCCACCGAGCCGAGCAACGCCAGCCCGTAGGCGATCCCGTACAGGATGCCGGGCAGGTAGAAGTCTTTCTCCTCGCCGGTGTTCCACGCGATGGCGGCACCGATGCCGACGCCGACCAGGCCGTTGACGGCGTGGCGGATCGGGCGGCGCTGGACCAGCCGCATGACCGCGATGGCGACCGCGATGCCCACCGAGGCGATCAGCGCGGGGTTGAGGGCGGCGACGACGTTGACCAGTACGAACACGACGACGGGGATGCTCGACTCGACGAGCCCTCGCCAGCCGCCGAGCTGGTCGGCCATCTGCTCGGCAAAACTGGGGAGCCGTTCGTCTTCCTCAGGTGGGGTTTCCGTCATGCTCACCGAGACGCTTCCAGCTCGTAGTACGGGTTGTAGATGACTTTTCGGTCATCTCGGACAGCCACTCGACCGCGCGCCACCAGCTGCCGGCCGGGCTCGATGCCGGCGATGTGCCGCCGCCCGAGCCACACCAACGTGATCACGTCGCTGCCGTCGTACAGATCTGCCTCCAGAGTCGGCAGGTTGGTGCGTGGAGTGTAAACCACGGTGCGCAGCCGGCCGGACACGGAGACGAGTTGTCCTCGCCGGCATTGTCCGGCAAGGGTACAACCCGAAACGACACTTTCCCGCTGTAACTGCTCTGCGTCGAGCTCGGCTTCGCTCGCCGTGAGGCGCTGGAAGAACCTGCGCATCGACGATGGCCTTTGGTCGGTCGCCATGACCTCGGCGTCCCCTCCTCGACAAGCCCCCGAACTTCAGCGTACGTCGGCCTGTCGATCACGCGCCATCCCCCGCCGCCGGGTGTGATGCCGGCGGCAGGAGATACAGGGGTCAGTGGCGGCGGGGGCGTGGGGATGGCTTGCGGCGCGGCGGCGCCTGACCGCCCGGACGCTCGCCGTTCACACCCGGAGCCGCCGGCGGCTCCTCCGAGACGGTGGCGCCCGCCGCCTTGGCCTCGTCGGTCACCTCGCGCGGCAGGCGCAGCGGCAGCGCTTCGCGTACCGGCTTCGCCTCGTGCCCCCGGTCGACCACCAGTCCACGGAGGCAGTCGATCAGCGAGCCCGCCCGGCTCGGGTCGATAGCGGCCGGGCCCTGGAACACGCCGCGCACCATCCACCGCGGACCGTCGACGCCGATGAACCGCAGGTCGGTCAGGCCGTCCGGGGTGCGCACGCGGGCGCGCAGCTCCACTCCGTACTCGCCGTCGGTCTCCTCCGCGGCGACCCCGTCGTCGAAGAGGGACTTGCGGATCTCGTCGCGTACCTCGTCCCAGATGCCCTCCGAGCGGGGCGCCGCGAACACGCCGAGCTGCAACGCGTTGTCGCCGTGCACCAGTACCACCTGCTGCACCACGCCGTCAGGGTTGGCCTGTACCCGCACCTCGACCCCGTCGATCGCCGGGATCTGGAGGCTGCCCAGGTCGAGCCGGCGCACCCCCTCCGGAGCCTCCGAAACGTCGTACGGGCCGTACGCCGGTGGCGCCGCCGAGCCCTCCTCCACCTCGAAGAACTCGTCGTCGGAGCGGGCGTGCCGTCCGCCCTCCCGGCGTCGCGAGAACCTCACTGTCGTTCCTCCAGTCCCGAATGCCCGCCGGTCGACCCGTGCCCGCCCGTGCCCCGTGCGGAGTCGGACAGCTCGTCGACGGCGTGGAAGTTTGCGTGTGCCACTCGCTGCACCACGAGCTGCGCGATGCGGTCGCCCCGGGCGATCTTCGCGGTCGCGGCGGGATCGTGGTTGATCAGGTTGACGAGGATCTCTCCCCGGTAGCCGGCATCGACCGTACCGGGCGCGTTCAGCACCGTTACGCCCAGCCGGGCGGCGAGCCCCGACCGCGGGTGGACCAGGCCGACGTACCCCTCGGGCAGCCCGATGGCGACGCCCGTCCGCACAAGGGCACGGGTGCCCGGCGCGAGCTCCACATCTTCGGCCGCCACGAGGTCGGCGCCGGCGTCGCCCGGGTGGGCGTACGCGGGCATCGGCAGGTCCGGGTCCAGCCGGCGCACGGCTACGGACACAGCGTCGGTCACGGTTCCACTCTCTTCGTGTCACGGGATGCGGGGGTGGTCCCACCATCCTGCCGTATCCGGTCCGCGGACTACCCTCACCACCATGGGATCTACACCCACCACGGGATATGTCGAGCGACTGACCGTACCGTGGTGGCTCTGGCTGCCCGGCCTCGGCGGTGCCGCCCTGCTCGCGGCCGAGATCTGGCTGGGGTCCAGTGGCGTACGGGCCTGGCTGCCGTTCGTCGTGTTGCTGCCGCTGGCCGCCGCCGGGCTGTGGTGGCTCGGCCGCATCCGGGTCCGGGTGGCCGATGACGAGTTGCTGGTCGACGACGCCCGGCTGCCGGTGCGCTTCGTCGCCGACGCGATCCCGCTCGACGCCGAGGGGCGCCGCGAGGTGCTGGGGGTGGGCGCCGACCCGCTGGCGTTCGTCGTGCAGCGGCCATGGATCGGCGGCGCGGTCCAGGTGGTACTCGATGACCCGGCCGACCCCACGCCGTACTGGGTGGTCAGCTCCCGGCACCCCGACGATCTGGCCAAGGCGCTCCTGGCGGCCCGCTCCCAGCTTGCCGGAAGAGCGGCCCGCTCCTAGCGAGCGCGCCCCGAGCGAGGCGAGGGCATCAAGCAGAGCTTGCCGGAGGGAGCGCGCGGCGCAGGTCGTCTCGGACCCGCTTGCCGAGTCCCTGTGTCGCCCGGCGGTTGAGGTAGCTCGCCACCGCCGCGCCCGTGAGCAGCGGCCCCAGCGTGGTGAGATGCCGCCCGAAGCGGCGCAGCAGCATGTCGCGCAGCTCCTTGCGGGCGGCCGTACTGAGCACGGCGGCCACGCCGACGCCCGGCACCATGGGGTTGACGCCCCGCTGGCCCGCCCACGCCTGCAGCAGGCTGATCGCTCTCTCCATGCGGGCGCCCGGCACCGGCTCCCCGTACACCTCGTGCAGCTCCGCGATCAGCTTGACCTCGATCGCGACGACCGCGACCGTTTCCGCGGCGAGCAGCACGGGAGCCGAGAGCAGGGTCGGCGTCGCCGCCCACTCGACCGCCGCGATGCCGCCGCCGGCCGCGCCCACGCCGCCGGTGGCCCGTGACGCGTTGCGCACGAGCCGATCGGCGAGCGCCTCGCCTTCCAACCCCGGATAGTGCCGTCGCAGCGTCGCGAGATCGCGTACCGGTATGTGCGGCGCGATCTCGGTGACCACGTCGACCAGCCGGCGAGCGATCGCCTTGGGCCGGAACAGGCCGCCAAGCCCGTCCCGCCGCACCTGGCCGGCCAGGCGGCGCAGCAGCTGCTTGCGCTCGCCGCCCGGCACCTCCTCGTCGGCCAGGGCGGCGACGGTGGCACTCAATTCGGGGTCACTCATGCCGTCCTCACCTCCCCACGGGTCGGCTCGGCGGGCGACCTCGTCGGTGAGGTCGCCCTTGGGTCAGTCCGCCGTCAGGCGCACTCGCGGCAGATCAGCTCGCCGTTGCGCTCGAAGGCAAGCTGGCTGCGGTGGTGGACGAGGAAGCACCGGGCGCAGCGGAACTCGTCCTGCTGCATCGGAAGGACCTTGACGGTCAGCTCCTCGTCGGCGAGGTCGGCCCCGGGGAGTTCAAAACTCTCGGCAACCTCTGCCTCGTCCACGTCCACAGCGCCCGACTGAGAGTCGACGCGCCGTGCCTTGAGCTCCTCCAGGCTGTCCTCGCCGAGGTCTACCTCGTCGCGACGCGGGGCGTCGTAGTCGGTGGCCATCGGATGTCACTCTCCTGTTTCGATGTGTCGCTTCCCGGTTGTAACGCCGGACGACAGTGTTTCGGTTCCCGGCTGGCCGCCGGGTAACCCGCCTGGTCCGATCTGGCACATCACCATGCCGGCCCGGGCGGCACCCGCCGGAAGGAAACTCCCCCTGCGAGCGCGGTACCTTACCGTCCTCGGGGCGAGGCATGTATACCGCCCCTGTGGGAGGCTTGTACGCCCCCGCGCGCGAAGTTGTTCCCAATGTGACTCAGGCGACACGAAGATAGGGGTCCGGGTGACGGGAACAACGTCAACGCGCCGGTAGTCTGCGCTCCTTTCCGCGCGGTGTGGCGTCAGACGCTAACCTCATCGCCATACCACTGCCACCTGGACGGGGAGCACGACCAATGACCTTTGCGCGTGTGCGGGCGCTTGTCGTCGTCGGGCTTCTGGTGGTGTGCGCGTTGGTCTTCGTGGTGGTCGCCATGACGCGCGACACCCAGCGCGGCGAGGCGCCGGTCGCCAAGTGCCCGGACGGGTGGGCGCGCGCCGATCTCGCGTTGCGTCAGGAAAAAGACATCAAGATCAACGTCTACAACGCGACCGACACGCCGAACCTCGCCAACTCCGTGGGCGCCGACTTCGCGAACCGGAAGTTCCAGGTCAAGAAGAAGGGCAACGACCCGGCGAAGAAGGGCGTCGCGGGGGTGGCCGTGCTCCGGTACGGGCCGAAGGGGGTCGGCTCGGCTCAGGTACTGCAGGCCTACTTCCTGCGTGAGGCCGACCCCGAGTACGACCCGAAGCGCGAAGGCGACGTGATCGACGTGGTGATCGGCGACCAGTTCAAGCAGCTCGCGACCACCACCGAGAAGAACCAGGCGCTCGTCGAGCTGGGCAGCCCGCTACTGCCGCCGCAGTCCTGCGCCGCGGACGCCGCCTGACCTACGGGCCGCTGGCCGGCTTACGGGCCACCGGCGGCGTCGAGCTCGACCAGGCGGTCGTGCAGCGGCTTGAAGAGCGCTGGTGGCGCCGCTACCACCATCGCGAGCCCCGGGGGTGCACCGGACAGGCCCCCGACCAGAAGCCCCGCCTCGGTGGCCACCAGGCCGCCCGCGGCATGGTCCCACGGGTTGAGGCCCTTCTCGTAGTACGCGTCGAGCCGGCCCTCGGCGACCGCGCACAGGTCGAGCGCGGCCGCCCCGAAGCGGCGGATGTCTCGCACCTGCGGCAGCAGCCCGGCGAGCACGGCCGCCTGGTGCGCCCGCCGCGCCGCGTCGTACCCGAACCCGGTGCCCACCAGCGCCTGGCCGAGCTCGGTCTGGCTGGAGCCGTGCAGAAGTTGGCCATCGCGGTAGGCGCCGCCGCCGCGCGTGGCGGTCCACTCGGCGCCCGTCGCCGGGTTGCGCACGACGCCCGCGACCACCTCGCCGCCGACCTCGGCCGCCAGCGAGACCGCGTACTGGGGCAGCCCGTACAGGTAGTTCACGGTGCCGTCGATCGGGTCGAGGATCCACCGCACGGCACCGGGCCCCGCCACGGCGCTCGCCCCGTACTCCTCGCCCAGCACGGTGTCGCCGGGGCGTACCTCGCGAAGCGCGCCGACCACCTGGCGCTCGACGGCCCGGTCGGCCGCGGTCACCACGTCGGTGTCGGTGCTCTTGGTGGTGACCCCCGAAATTCCCTCGGCTCGCATCCGGCTGGCGGTGTCCGCCGCGTCCCGGACAATCTTGATTGCGATCTCAAGCAACTCTTCCGGCGTTGGCGCCGCGTCGTGCATCCGTACCCCCTCAAACCCCGTATCATCCTGTCAAAGCCCTCCGGCATCGGTCAGCTGTGCCCCATGAAAGGCCCCGGCAGAGGTCCTGTTCGGCGTGCGCGGCAGGATGATCGCCGCTGACAGCGTTACAATTCACGCCTGCCCACGTGACACGGACCGCCACCGCCGGCCGGTACGCGGCGCGAGGGCCCCCAAAACCACCGGCCACGCATCGCTTTGTGCTGTGCTGACCGGTACGGCCGCGCTCGCTCATCGCCTCCGGAAGGTCATTCGTGACAGAGCCTCGCCACAACGGCGCCGACGTTCGCTCGATCACCGACACCCTGATCGCCCACGCCGAGCGTGGTGGCGGTCAGCTGACGTCTGCTGAGGTCGCGCGCACTGTTGAGTCCGCCGAGGTGACCCCGGCCCAGGCCAAGAAGATTCTTCGCGCTCTCGCCGAAGCCGGCATCACGGTGGTGGTGGACGGTTCGGCCAGTACTCGCCGCCGGGTCTCCGCCGCCCGCTCGGCCACCCCCGCTTCCAAGGCGACCACCGCCAAGGCGACCAAGACGGCGGCTAAGCAGGCCGCGGCGCCCAGCCAGGCGTCGCCCGAGGAGGCCACCGTGACTCCGCTGAAGAAGGCCGCCCCCGCGGCCACGTCCGCTCCGCCGGCTTCGGGTGGCGAGACCGCCGACCCGGCCAAGCCCGCGAAGGCCACCGGCAAGGCGCCAGCCACCGCCGCGCCGAAGGCGGCCCCCTCGAAGGCCGCCCCGAAGCCCGGCCCGGCGAAGAGCACCAAGGCCGCACCCAAGGGCGCCACCAAGGCCGACGGCACGCCAGAGGGCGTCGAGGGCGGCGAGGAGATCGACCCCGAGGCGCTGGCCGCCGAGATCGAAGACGTGGTGGTCGAGGAGGCCACCGAGCTGGTCGAGGCGGCACAGGCCGACGCCACCGCCGACAGCAACGACTTCGAGTGGGACGACGAGGAGTCCGAGGCGCTCAAGCAGGCTCGGCGCGACGCCGAGCTGACCGCGTCCGCCGACTCGGTGCGCGCTTACCTCAAGCAGATCGGCAAGGTCCCCCTGCTGAACGCCGAGCAGGAGGTCGAGCTCGCCAAGCGGATCGAGGCCGGCCTGTACGCCTCGGAGCGGCTGCGCGCCGCCGAGGAGGGCGAGGAGAAGCTCCCCACGCAGATGTGGCGCGACCTGAGCTGGATCTCCCGCGACGGCGAACGCGCCAAGAACCACCTGCTGGAGGCCAACCTCCGGCTCGTGGTGTCGCTCGCCAAGCGATACACCGGACGCGGCATGGCCTTCCTCGACCTGATCCAGGAAGGCAACCTCGGCCTCATCCGCGCGGTCGAGAAGTTCGACTACACCAAGGGCTACAAGTTCTCCACGTACGCCACCTGGTGGATCCGCCAGGCCATCACCCGAGCCATGGCCGACCAGGCACGCACCATCCGCATTCCCGTCCACATGGTCGAAGTGATCAACAAGCTCGGTCGCATCCAGCGCGAGCTGCTCCAGGACCTGGGTCGCGAGCCCACCCCGGAGGAGCTGGCGAAGGAGATGGACATCACACCGGAGAAGGTGCTGGAGATCCAGCAGTACGCCCGGGAGCCCATCTCGCTCGACCAGACCATCGGCGACGAGGGCGACAGCCAGCTCGGCGACTTCATCGAAGACTCCGAGGCGGTCGTGGCCGTCGACGCCGTCAGCTTCTCGCTGCTGCAGGACCAGCTCCAGCAGGTGCTCCAGACGCTGTCGGAGCGCGAGGCGGGCGTGGTGCGGCTCCGGTTCGGCCTGACCGACGGGCAGCCGCGGACCCTCGACGAGATCGGCCAGGTGTACGGGGTCACCCGCGAGCGCATTCGCCAGATCGAGTCGAAGACGATGTCAAAATTGCGACACCCGTCCCGGTCCCAGGTCTTGCGGGATTACCTCGATTGAGGGCGTTTCGTCAACAGTACGTGTCGGTTTGATCACCACACGTATATAGGGATGTGGTCATCTTCTCGATGCCCACTTTGATCGTTGACGTGGCACCCTTGTCGCACGGCACACTGTCCGTACCCACGTGTGACCTCGGTCCCCCAAGGGCACATTGGGAAGGCGGCACCCCGCAAAGGTGTTGCACGATAGGTGAGCAACGACCGAAGAACTTGTTCATCGGTGACGACCAGAGGAGGAAGGCGATGACCCCGACTCTCATGCCGCCGCCCGAGACGGCGGCGCCCCCAGCCGCCGATGAACGGTGCGACCGCTGCAGCGCTGCGGGCAAGCTACGCATCACCCTCGCGGGTGGGAGCGAGCTGGTGTTCTGTGGACACCACGCGAACAAGTACGCCGAGGATCTTGTCAAGATCACCGTACAGTTCGTGTCCGACCCGGAGTTCACCTGGCGAGGCGCCGATCTGATGGCCAACCCCAACTGAGCAGAGCCGCAGAGACTCGATAGCCGGCCGGAGGAGGTGTGCCTCCGGCCGGTTTCTCTACCCCAAACCCCCTAGGGCCTAGAGGGTTTGGACCGTGGCGATGCGCTCTTCGAGCTGCTCGATCGTGGCCTGGGCGCTCGGCGGTCCGCCGCACAGCCTGCGCAGCTCGGCGTGGATCTTTCCGTGGGGCAGGCCGCTGCGATGGTGGTGGGCGTTGACGAGGGCGTTCAGCTGCCGCCTCAACGCGATCCGCTTCTCTCCCGCCGTGCGCGGCCCTGCTGGCTGCGCGGGAACTGTCTGAGCGGGCGCGTCGGCACGGCTGCGCCGCTGGGCGGCCAACTGCTCGGCCTGGCGCTTGTTGAGCAGCAGCGACACCTGGTCTGCCGTCAGCAGGCCGGGCAGGCCCAGGTATTCCTCCTCTTCGGGCGTGCCTGCCTGTGCGCCCGTGCCGAACGACGCCCCGTCGAAGATCACCTGATCGAGCTCAGCGGTCGCGGACAGCGCCTCGAACCGCTTCTCCAACTCGCCGCTGGCGTCTTCGGTGCGCTGGGCCCGCTCGACCAGCAGGTCTTCCTCATCGCGCTTGGCCTTGCCGAGGATGTGGTCGCGCTCGGCTTCCATCTCGCTGGCCAAGCCCAGCAGGTGCGGCACGCTCGGCAGGAACACCGTCGCGGTCTCGCCGGGCCGCCGGGCCCGTACGAACCGCCCGATCGCCTGAGCGAAGTACAGCGGGGTGGAGGCGCTCGTGGCGTACACGCCGACCGCCAGCCGAGGGATGTCGACGCCCTCGGACACCATGCGCACCGCGACCATCCACCGATCGGTGGAGGCGGCGAACGTGGCGATGCGTGCCGACGCGCCGGCATCGTCGGAGAGGACGACCACCGCCTTTTCACCGGTGACGCGCTCGATCAGTTTGGCGTACGACCGGGCGGCCTGCTGGTCGCTCGCGATGACAAGGCCACCCGCGTCGGACATGCCACCGGCCCGGAGCACCTGCAGTCGCGCGTCGGCCGCTCGCAGTACCTGTGGCATCCAGTCGCCGGCCGGGTCGAGTGCGGTGCGCCATGCCTGCGCGACGAGGTCCTGGGTCATCGGCTCACCCAGCCGGGCGGCCAGCTCGTCGCCGGCACTGGTGCGCCACCGGGTCTCACCCGAGTACGCCAGGAAGATCACCGGCCGCACGACGCCGTCACGGAGCGCGTCGGAATACCCGTAGACCGAGTCGGAGCGGGACCGCTGGAGGCCGCCATCGCCCCGCTCGTACGTCACGAACGGGATCGGGTTGTCGTCGGACCGGAACGGCGTGCCCGTAAGCATCAGGCGGCGTACGGCGGGCTCGAAGGCGGCTCGGACACCGTCGCCCCACGACCGGGAGTCACCCGCGTGGTGGATCTCGTCGAGGATCACCATCGTGCGCCGGGTCATCGTGCGCCGCCGGTGCACGTGCGGCGCCATGCCCACCTGGGCGTACGTCACGACCGCGCCGTGAAAGTCCGATGAGGAGTGAATGTCGGCGTTGCGGAACGCCGAGTCGAGCTGGATGCCCACGCGAGCCGCCGCGGTCGCCCACTGGGTCTTGAGGTGCTCGGTCGGCGCGACCACGGTGACCGCCTCGACGGTGCCGTCGACGAGCAGCTCAGCCGCGAGCCGCAACGCGAACGTGGTCTTTCCGGCACCGGGCGTAGCGACCGCCATGAAGTCTTCGGTGCGGCGCCGCAGATATTCGACCATCGCCTTGCGCTGCCACGCCCGCAGCGGTGGAAAGTCGTCCAACGCCAGCCGCAACCCCGACCCCCTCGCACACGAAAGCGCCCCCGCGACGGGACGCGAAGGCGGCCTTCAGCATAACCGGAGCGACCGACAGAGGATCGCGAAAGGCGGGCGGCGGCGACCGAGCCACCGCCGCGTGCCGTCAGATGATGCCGGCGCTACTCCGACATCGACTCGTAGATCTCCTTGCACTGCGGGCAGACCGGCGAGCCCGGTTTGGCCGCTTTAGTCACCGGGAAGGTCTCGCCGCACAGGGCCACCACGAACGTGCCCATGACCGCACTCTCGGCGATCTTTTCCTTGCGAACGTAGTGGAACATCTCAGGACCAGTGTCGGCATCCTTGAGCTCCGGACGCTCGAGAACCTGCGTGCTCACGTCGAGTAACACCTCCAGCCCTCTAGTTTCCCACCTCACGGCCAACGGGTCCATTCCAGCGGCATACCGTAAAGATCGTGAGAGACTTCGACATCGCATACGGGGCCGAAGTGGCCGAGGCCCGCCGCGACCGCCGCCCAATCGTCGCACTTGAGAGCACGATCGTCTCCCATGGGCTCCCGAAGCCCGACAACCTGCGGGTGGCGCGGGAAATCGAGGCGACCGTCCGGGCCGCCGGTGCGGTGCCGGCCACGATCGGCATGGTGGGCGGGCGGCTGACCGTAGGGCTCGACGACGCGGAGCTGTCCCACCTGGCGAGCGCCGAAGGTGTGGCGAAACTCTCGGTACGCGATATCGCCGTCGCCGCCGCCGCGGGCGCTGACGGGGCCACGACCGTGGCCGCGACCAGCGCCGTCGCCGTGGCCGCCGGGATCCCGATCTTCGCGACCGGCGGGCTGGGCGGGGTGCACCGCGACGCGTCGCAAACGTTCGACGAATCAGCCGACCTGGTGACCCTCGCGCGCACGCCGATCGTGGTGGTCTGCGCGGGTGTGAAGTCGATCCTCGACGTCGGCGCGACCCTCGAACGCCTGGAGTCACTCGGCGTGACCGTGCTCGGCTACGGCACGCGGCGGTTCCCCGGGTTCTTCATCACGGACTCGGGCTTCGACCTGGACTGGTCGGTCGATTCGCCCGAGGAGGTCGCCGCCGTCATCGCCGCCGGTCTCGCGCACGGGGTGCACACCGGCGGCACCGTGGTCGCCAACCCGCTCCCGCCCGACCAGCAGCTCGACCCCGCCCTACACGACCGCACGCTCGCCGACGGCCTCGCCCTGCTGGAGCGGGAGGGGGTGACGGGCAAGGCGGTGACCCCGTTCCTGCTGTCGCACTTCCACTCCGCCACGCACGGCGAGAGCCTCGCCGTGAACGTGCGGATCATCCTCCGCAACGCCGAACTCGCCGCCCGCATCGCCGTGGCCGCCACCAGATGATCATCGTCGTCGGCGACCTTGTCACCGACGTGGTCGCGGTGCTCGACGGGCCGCTGGCCACCGGTTCGGACACGCGGGCCGCCGTGCGCTTCACCGGCGGCGGCCAGGCCGCCAACACCGCCGCGTGGCTGGCCTCGCAGGGCACGCCGGTCACCCTGGTCGCGGCTGCGGGCGACGACGAGGCGGGCCGGGCTCGCGTCGCCGAGCTGGCCTCCGCGGGAGTCCATTGCCTGGTACGCGGACACGAGCACGCCGCCACCGGTACCGTCATCGTGCTGACCCGCGACGGCGAACGCACGATGATCACCGACCGCGGCGCGAACCTGCTCCTCTCCCCCGCCGACGTCGACGCCGCGCTGGCCGGCGCGCCAACGGCTCGGCATGTGCACGTGTCCGGATACACGTTGCTGGACCCGGAAACGCGCGGCGCGGGGTTGCGCGCGCTGGCCGCCGCGCACGAACGCGGTATCACCGCGAGCGTCGACGCGGCGTCCGCGGCCCCGTTGCGGCGCGCCTCGGCTTTCCTCGATTGGGTACGGGGTGTCGACCTGCTCCTGGCCAACGCCGACGAGGCCACCGTGCTGGCCGGCCCCGGCGACCCGACCGCCCAGGCCAAGGCCCTCGCCAAGGTGGCGCGGGTGGCGGTGGTCAAGCGCGGCGCAGGCGGCGCCGTCTGGGCCGACCCGAACGTGGTGACCGCCCCCGGCCACCCCGTACAAGTAATCGACGCGACCGGCGCCGGCGACGCCTTCGCCGCCGGCCTCCTGAGCGCCTGGCTGTCCGGCAGTTCCCCCTCCGAGTCCCTCCAGGCAGCAACGGCGCTAGGCGCCGCGGCGGTAACCCTGCTAGGCGCCCGCCCCTCCGCGAGCACCCCACCCCCACCGCCGCCCGCGGGCGCGCCGCCCGGCCCTTCTTTCGCCGATCAAGGGCAAACGCACGTGCTTTGATCTCTTTTCCGCGTGCATTCGCCCTTGATCGATCGACATCGCCTTGATCGGCGAACGTCGCCGCGGGGAGCGCCGCCTCTACCGTGCGCGGACGCTTTACAGCGCCCGTGTCCCTTCGCGAGGTCTGGACCTCGCGGATCTTGACGAACTTATGGCTCGCCCTAGGCGCCATAAGTCATCAAGATTGCGCAGCGCGCGGCGGCGCGGGCTTCGCCCTCGCCGCTGCCAGCGCGACGCGGCCTGGCCGAAGGACAAGGACGGAGATCAAGGACGCGGCCAGCCGCCGTTCCGGCGAGGGCTGTGAACGGTTATTGCTGCCAGAGCAGCAATAACCGTTCACAGCCCGAGTGGCCGCAGCGCGCAGGAGGGCAGACCGATCGGCGGGCCGCGCCTGACGGCGCACCGCCCGAGCGCGGCCATCAGCCACGACCCGCGATGCGGGATCGCGTAGCTCAAGGCCATCGATCAAGGGCATCCGCGTCGATCAAGGCCGAATGCACGCGAAAAGAGATCCAACCACGTGCGTTCGGCTCTTCGCCCCGATGTGTGGGTTGGGGTCGGGTTGGTGATTGGGGCACGCCGTTGCCTGGCCTAGGTTTCGGACTGTCTGACGGTTCGA
>NZ_BSDI01000068.1 GCF_027923225.1 Phytohabitans aurantiacus | reverse complement strand
GACGCCAGCAAGCTCCCGAAGATCTTCTACGTGAACTGGTTCCGCCGCGGCGATGACGGCCGCTTCCTGTGGCCGGGCTTCGGCGAGAACTCGCGGGTTCTCAAGTGGATCGTCGAGCGGCTGGAAGGCAGCGGGGCGGCCGTCGAGACCCCGATCGGGTGGGTGCCGCCTCCGGAGGCCATCGATACCGCGGGTTTGGACGTGTCGGCTGCGGACCTCGCCGCCGCGTTGCGGGTTGACGTTGAGGAATGGCTGCAGGAGGTGCCGCAACTCGTGGCGTGGTTCGCCCGGTTCGGCGACAAGCTGCCCGCGGTTCTGTGGACGGAGTTGGACGCCCTGCGCCACCGCCTCGCCATGTCGGCGCTGGTCAATCTTGACCGAAGCCGCTAGATCATCTTTCTCACTCCGGTCGGATCGTCCCGGACGGGGTCGAGGCTGGGACTCGATCTTGGCGCTGTCACCCGCTCTGCGCTGGGCCGCGGGCGGGGTTTGAGCGGCGGCTGGCCACCCTAAACAGCCGGGCGGCGATGACCCGTAGCAGTCGGGCCAGATCGTTGTGATGGCCGTCGCGGTGGAGCCGCAGTGCTGTGCTGATCGCGGCAGCCAGCACCTGGCCGGTCGGCCCCCAGCCGGGCGCCCACAGCCGGATCCTGGTGGCGAGGCTGGTCAGGTCGACCGAGACCCGCCCGTAGTTGATGTGGTCGCCGTCGAGGTCGGGCAGCAGGTCGACGGTCACGACCAGGTAGGCGTCCCAGGCCGCGCGTCGAGCTGGCTCTGGCGTCATCGGCTGACTCCGACCGGGCCAGACAGCAGAGGGTTCACAGGTCGTTTCCGGCATAGGAGAGGTTGAAGCTTTTGTTTGTCAGCGGGAAATCCGGGACGATCGTGTCGGCCAGGGCCACCGGCAGGGCGGGCCAGTTGAAAAACGACGGGTCGACGATTTTGGCCCTGGTAAGGGTGCCGTCAGGTTGAACTTCGACGCGGTGGGTGATGGTGCCGCGCCATCCTTCGACGATGCCGACTCCGCATGCCGGCCGGTCAACGGCGGGGCGAGGGTGACTGGTGATGGTGCCGGGGCCAATGGCAGTAAGCAAGTCCGTGAGGATCGCCGTGGAGGCTTGGATCTCCTCGACGCGGATCAGGAAACGGGCCAGAACGTCGCCGCTGGTGTGGACGGGGATGGTAAGCGCGTCCAAGACGGTGTGGGGGTGGGCGCGGCGGGCGTCGGTGGGAAGGCCGCTGGCGCGGGCCACGTAGCCGAGGGCGCCGATGTCGGCGGCCTGGCGCTGGGTGAGGACGGCGGTTCCGGTGAGCCGGTCGCGGACCACGGTGTGGCGCAGGGCGATGTCGACGACCTCGCCGATGTCGGCGGCGATCGTCCGGATGGTGGTCGGGTCAGGCACCGTGTGCAGGCGGGCGCCGCCGGGGAAGACGGCGCCGCGTAGCAGCCGGTGGCCGGTGGTGGCGTGGTTGAGACGCAGCAGGGTTTCCCGGATGCGTTGGGCGTGGCTGTGCGCGATGCCGTAGCCGACGTCGTTGCAGATCGCGCCGATGTCGGCGACGTGGTTGTGTAGTCGTTCCAGCTCCAGCACGGCGGCGCGGGCCAGCTGCGCACGCGGCGGTACCGGCCATCGAAGGGCGTCTTCGACGGCGAGGCTGTAGGCCAGGGCGTGCCCGACGGCACTGTCGCCGCTGATCCGCTCCGCCAATCCAACCGGCTGATCGGCGGGCTGGCCCTCGAAGAGTTTCTCGATTCCTTTGTGGACGTACCAGAGGCGGGCTTTGAGCTTGAGGATGGTCTCGCCAACGACGGAGAACCGGAAGTGGCCGGGTTCGATCAAGCCAGCGTGCACGGGACCGACGGGAATTTCGTAGACGCCGGGCCCCTGAACGGTGACGAACGGGAAAGCCTCCGAGGCCGCCAGGGGTGGTCGGGGGCCGGCGTCGGCGCGCATGGGGTGCCAGCCGTGGGGCCAGTGCGGGTGCCGGACCAGCCTTCGGGGCAGCGGATGGTTTTCGGGTTGGACGCCGTACAGGTCGTGCATTTCCCGTTCGAAGCGGCCGGCGGGAAAGGACAGGGCGGCCAGGCTGGGCACCGTGGGCTGGTCGGGGCGGGTGCGCAGGTGCAGTTCGGTGCGCTGGTCGGGTGGGCCGGCGGTGAACAGGTACACGATCCGGATCGCCGCTGCACCCGGATCGGTGCCGGTGTCGTGGTGGGCGGCGACCAGGGCCAGGCGGGCACCGCCGGCCAGCAGCCGGCCGGCCTGCTCGGCGAGCCGGTCGGCGGTGATGTCGACGACCGTGGCGGCTGGGATCACCGGGTGCGGTTCGGTCATGTCAGTGGCCTCCCACGATGGTCGCGGCGGCGCTGTCCAACAACTCCCCCAGCGGGCCGAGACTGATCCCGAGGGCTGCGGCGGCAGCCAGCCCGATGGCCAGCGGCGCGATCGCCGCCGGGCGTGGCCGGCCGCTGCCGGCCCGCGGGTCGGTAGCCGGCGGGTCGATGGTCGGCACCGGGTCGGGTGCGCCGAGCAGGATGCCGGCGCTGTTACGGGTCAGGGCCGCGAACGCGACCAGGACGAGGATGAACGCGACCGCTGTGGCCCCAGCTGTACCGCCGGTGAAGCCAGCGCGGGCGATCCCGATCTCGGAGGCGAACAGGCTGAACGGGGGCAAGCCGAGCAGGGCCACCACAGCCAGGCCGAACACTCCGGCGAGGGCGGGGTGGCGGGCGGCCAGCCCGCGGACGGCGACGATGCGGGAGCTGCCGGACAGGTGCAGCAGCTGTCCGGCGCCGCAGAACGCGACGGCCTTGCCCAGCCCGTGCCCCAGCACGTGCAGCAGCACGGCGGTGATCGCCAGGCGGCTGCCAGTGGCGGTGCCCAACGCGACCATTCCCATGTGCTCGATGGAGGAGTAGGCGAGCATGCGTTTGTAGTCCTGTTGGGCGATGAGCAGAAGCGCGGCGACGGCTAGTGAGGCGAGCGCGGCGACCAGCAGCACGCCGCGGGTGTAGCCGGGGCCGAGGACCGCGTCGGTGATCGCTTTGTACCGCCAGATAGCGTAGAACGCCACCGACAACAGCACCCCGGACATCAGGGCCGACACGGGGGCGGGGGCCTGGCTGTGCGCGTCGGGTAGCCAGGCGTGCATCGGTGCAAGGCCAGCCTTGGTGCCGAAGCCGAGCAGCAGCAGCCCCATCGCCAGCCGGGTCAGGTCGGGGTCCAGACCAGCGGTGTGGCCGGCCAGATACGTCCAGTTGAGGGCGGTGGTGCCGTGTGCGCCGGCGGCGACGGCGGTGGCGTAGGCGCAGACGGTGCCCAGCAACGCGATGCCGATGCCCACCGAGCACAGCACCACGTACTTCCAGGCAGCCTCCACCGAGGCACGGCTGCGGCGGTGGCCGACCAGGAACGCGGTGACGATGGTCGTGGCCTCGACCGCGACCCACAGCAGGCCAAGGTTGTCGGCCAGCACGGCGAGGCTCATGGTGGCCAGGAACAGCTGGACCAGGATGAGGTAGCGGCGGGCAGCCGCCGGGGTGCCGTTCCCGGTGGCCGCCTCGTCGGCGAGGTGGTGTACGCCGGCCCAGCAGGCGATGGTGGCCACGGCGCCGATGACGATGAGCATGAACGTGGTCAACGCGTCGCCACGCAGCAGGCCCGAGGCGACCGCCCTGCCGCCGGTGACCGCGGTGGCCAGCCAGAGGCCGGCGGCCAGGATGCTCGCGGCGGCCGGCACCGCGACCCATGCCGCGGTTCGCCGGCCGAGCAGAGCGGCGACGCCAGCGGCGGCCAGCGGGGCGACGATCGGCAGATACAGGGCCAGGGTTGGGGTCATCAGTCGTGCAGCTCTCGTAGTTCGTCCAGGTCGGTGTCGCCGAACGCGGCGTGCAGGCGGGTGGTGAGCACCTGCAGCACCAGCACCGCCAGGAGCAGGTCGGCCGAGACGCCCAATTCGACGACGAGGGGGACGCCGCCGGTGGCTAGGAACGCGACGGCGGCGATGCCGTTGTCGATCAGCATTACGCCGATGATCTGGGATATGGCGCGGCGGCGGGTGGTGGCCAGGAAGAACCCGATCAGCACCACGGCGATGCCGACCGGCGCCGCCTGCGCCGCCGCGGTAGGGGCCAGCTCGACCAGGGGTCGGGCGGCCACGTAGGCGAGCAGGACCAGCCCGGCCGCGGCGAGCATCGAAGCGGACACGTTGACCAGCGGGGCGGTCTCCCGG
The DNA here is from genome assembly GCF_027923225.1 of Phytohabitans aurantiacus. GTDB lineage: Bacteria > Actinomycetota > Actinomycetes > Mycobacteriales > Micromonosporaceae > Phytohabitans > Phytohabitans aurantiacus. The sequence continues at coordinate 30,683 of NZ_BSDI01000068.1, read as the reverse complement.
GCTCCGGGGACCTGGGTCAGCACGCGGCGCAGCAGCCACGGCAACAGGCCGGCCTTGAGCAGCCCCACCCCGACCGCCACCACCATGGTTTCGGTGCTGTGACCGACGGCGAGGACGGCGGCGATGCCGGTCAGCGCCAGCCCTTGGACGGTGAGCAGGGCGATCAGCGCGGACAGCTCCCGGCGCCACAACACGCCGATCGCGGTGAGCAGAAACAGTCCACATGCGAGGTTGAGCAACTGGTCGGTCATCGCGGCCCTCACAGTTCAGGCCAGCACGGCGGAGGTGATGACCGCGAGCAGGCCCAGGACGAACGAGCCAGCGAGCAGTTCCGGGATCCGGAACAGTCGTAGCTTCGCGGCGAACACCTCACCGGCCGCGAGCAGCCCGCCCAGGACGGCGAGCTTGGCCACGAACACCACCACGGCCACGGCGATGGCTAAGGGGTGCAGGCTGGTGGCGACGCCCCAGGGGATGAACAGGTTGGCCAGCAGGCCGAGCAGGATGGTCAACCGCATCGCGGCCGCCCACTCCACCAGGGCCAGGTCGCGGCCGGAGTACTCCAGGACCATGGCCTCGTGCACCATGGTCAGCTCCAGGTGGGTGGCCGGGTTGTCCACCGGCAGCCGGCCCGCCTCGGCCAAGGTGGCGATCGCCAACGCGGCCGCCGCGAGCGCACTGGCAGGTGTGAACGCTCCGGCCGTATCGGCGGCTCCGGCGGCGACGATCGCGCCCAGGTCGGTCGACCCGCTCCGGGTAGACAGGGCGAACACCGACAGCAGCAGGGTCGGTTCCACCAGGGCGGCGATGGTCATCTCCCGGCTGGCGCCCATCCCACCGAACGCGGTACCGGTGTCCAATCCCGCCAAGGCCAAGGCGACCGCCCCGAGCAGCAGCAACCCGACCACGACGATCAGATCGGCGACACCTGGCAGTGGGCCGCGGGTGGACAGGTACGGGGCCGCCGCCGCGACCAGCACACTGGTCGCCAGCAGCACCACCGGGGCGGCGGTGAAGAACACCCCGGCGTCGGCGGGGATGATCGACTCCTTGCGCAACTGCTTCCGCAGATCCCGCCACGGCTGGACGAGCCGGCCGCCGGCACGGCCCTCCAGCCGCGCCCGCACCGCACGCATGAACCCGATCAGCAACGGAGCGACAGCGGCGACCAGCACCGCCTGCACGGCGGCCGCGCCCCAGGCGCTCACGCGGGGTCCCCGCGGAAGCGTGGAGCGCAGCGGAGGGCTCTCGTGGGGTGCTTCACCGGATCACCCCGGCGACCAGGACCGCGACCAGGGCGCCGAGCATGTAGGCCAGATAACGGTGCACGCTGCCGGTCGCCAAAAGCCGGGCGGCCCGACCCACCGTGTCGGCGGCGGCGATCAGCGGCCGGTAGAGGCGGGCCTCGACACGGTCCGGCAGCCGCCGCCGATACTGCACGGCCCGCACCAGGTAGGCCGACTCGGCCGGGTGCGTGACGTCCACATCCTGCTCGGGGGCCAGGACGTTGTCGAATACCCGCTGCAGCGGCTCGGCGAACGAGGTAGCCGTGTACTCCATCCGCGGCGTGAGCGGCCCGTCCCCGCAGTCCCACGCCGCCGCTCGGCGCCGGGTCCGGCCAAGCGCCCGTGCGGCGGCGGCGTACCCGACCGCGAGCCCGACCACACCGACCGCGATCCACAGTGGAGAAATCGTGGACGCGATGCCGGACAGCCGCACGTCCACACCGCCACCGGCAAGCGGCGCTGTCCCCGCGTTCAGCCCGGTCGCGATCCGATCCAACGCCGGTGCGGACACGGCCGGCGCGACGGCCAGCCCGGCGCAGACCACTGCGGCCAAGCCCATGCCGGCCAGCATGCTGGGCGGGGACTCGACCGCGCTTGCCGCGGCGGTGCTGCGCGGCCGGGCCAGAAAACCCGTGCCGAGGGCCTTGACGTAGGCAGCGACACCAATCCCCGCGGTCAACGCGACGACCGCGACCGCTACCGGAGCGGCGACCGTGATCACCGTGCCCGCGGCCGGCGCCCGATGCAGCAGGGCCTGCAGCAGCAGCCATTCGGAGACGAACCCGTTGCCGGGCGGCAACGCAGCCGCGCCCAGCGCCCCCACCGTGAACAGCAAGGTTGTGGCCGGCATCCGCCGTGACAGCCCACCCAACACATCCAAATCGCGGGTACCCGTGGCCCGTAGCACCGACCCTGCCCCGCAGAACAGCAGCGTCTTGAACCCGGCGTGATTGGCGGCGTGCAGCAACGCCGCCGCCAACGCAACCCCAGCCACCGCGGGCTGGCCGGCGTCGGCCCACAACCCAGCGGCCGCCAAGCCGAGCAGGATCAGCCCGACGTTCTCGCTCGTGGAAAACGCCAGCAACCGCTTGAGGTCGGTGGCCACCGCGGCCTGCAAAATCCCGTACAACGCCGACACCGCCCCCAGCCCGCCGAGCAGCAGCCACCACCAACGTGGGCCGCCGCCGAGCAGGTCGAACCCGACCCGCACGATCCCGTACACGCCGAGCTTGACCATCGCGGCGCTCATCAACGCCGACACATGCGACGGCGCCTCCGCGTGCGCCCGGGGCAGCCACGGATGCAGCGGCACCGCCCCCGCCTTCGACGCGAACCCAGCCACACACAGCAGGAACACCCCACCGGCCACCACCGGCGACAAGCCAGGTCCGGCGGCGCGGATCACCGCGAACGACTCCCCGCCAGCTGCCGCAGCCAGCCACACCAACCCCAGCAGCACCGCCACGAACCCCGCCTGGGTCATCGCCGCGTACCACAGCCCGGCCGTACGCACCGCCGGGCTGTGCCGATGCTCTCCGAGCACCAGCAGCAGCGACGTGACCGCCATCAGCTCCCACGCCAGCAGAAACGTCGACACACTGGCTGCGACCGGCACCAGCAGCATCGCCGCCACGAACACCGGCAGCACCGCCAAAGCCGCCCGCGAGGCCGGACCGTGCCCGCTACGGCCGGCGTATCCGACCGTGTACACGCCGACAACAGCGGCGACCCCACCGATCAGCAGCAGGAACCAGCCCGCCAACGCATCCGCCGAAAGGCTCACCCCAGCAAGCGGCAACAGGTCCGGAAGGCTTACCTGCCAGCCGGTACCGGACACCACGGCAAACCCAGCCGCCGCGCCGGCCGCCCCGACCGCGGCGATCGCCGCACCCGCCGCCAACGACCGCCAGCGGGCCGGCGCCACCAACCCGGCCAAGGCACCCACACCCGCAAGCCCGAACGCGAGGCTCAACGCGGACCCGACCTGATTCACCGGCCCGACACGCCGCGCAACGCGGCCACGATCGCCGCCGGCGCAGGTGGGCAGCCCGGCACCTGCACATCCACCGGCACCACATCACCGACCGGGCCCAGCACCCCATGCCCGCCGGCGAACATCCCACAATCCCGGGCGCAGTCACCCACTGCGACCACCAGCCGCGGCCGGGGCATCGCCTCATACGTCTTACGCAACGGCCCGGCCATGTTCACCGTCACCGGACCGGTCACCGTCAACACGTCCGCGTGCCGCGGCGAGGCCACCAGCCGCACCCCATACCGCTCGGCGTCGTACACCGGCCCGAACGCCTGCCCGATCTCGATCTCACAGCCGTTGCACGAACCGGCATCCACGTGCCGCACCTGCACCGACCCACCCAAACCGGCCCCGGCTGCCAGCCGCGAAGGCGCGGCCAGGGCTGCCTCAGCTACCCGTCCCACGTTGCGGATCTTGTTGCCGATCAACCCCAAGCCCCTCTCTTTGCGGCTAGTCGACTTGGCGGTCTTACGGCGGACCGGCTCGATCCGTCGCAGCGCGCAGGTCGCCCAACAGTTCCGTCTGACTGGTCAGTACCTCGGTCAGGATGCGACGTGCCACCGCCAGCAACTCGGCCACCTGCGGGCTGACCAGCGAGTAGTACACCGCCGAACCGTCCCGGCGGGTCACCACCAGGTTCGCCCGCCGTAACACCGCCAACTGCTGCGACAGGTGCGCCGACTCGATCCCCACCTCGGGCAGCAACTCCGAGACCGCATGCTCCCGCTCCGACAGCAACTCCAACACCCGAATCCGCGCCGGATGCCCCAACGTCTTGAAAAACTCGGCCTTGGCCAGATACAGCGGCGTGCTCACTGGGCCACCCCCTTCTGCCCGGACACGCTACGTGCCCCACCGCTGCCAGGACGCCACCCGAAGACCACACCACGCCTTCAAGCCTCATAAGTTGCCAAACTTAGCAACTAGCAAACACCACCAACTCACCGGGGGCCGGGAAGTCGAACGCCATCACCCTCACCTCGACACGAGACAGGCCAAATCGCCCGGCCTCACGCTGGCCGGCGCGGCGGAGCCACAGGTGACCGGTGCGCTGATAGCAGCATCCGTCCGCCACCCCGCGGCAGGGCGCCGTGGCCATGGGCTCGTCGGCATGGACGCGCCCACACCTAGCTGCTGCCAGCGACTGCGCCATCTACGCGCCGCCGGCCTACTGGCGGCGCCCGATCAGGGCTGCGCCGGCATGGCTTCCACGGACCGCCCTACATCGGTCACCCGCCGCGCCATGCAGGGACCGCGCCCCCAAAAGCCGCTTGTGCTACGGCGTGAGAGTTTCCTCGGAGGCGCGCAGGTCGTCGAGCAGGCCCATCTGGCTGGCGAGCACCTCGGTCAGGATCCTGCGGGCAACGGCCAGCAACTCAGCCACCTGCGGCGAGACGAGCGAGTAGTAGACGGTCGATCCTTCCTTGCGGGTCACGACCAGGTTCATCCTGCGCAGCACCGCAAGCTGCTGCGAGAGGTGCGCGGCCTCGATTCCCACCTCGGGCAGCATTTCCGAAACCGCGTGTTCCCGTTCGGACAGCAACTCCAGGACGCGGATGCGGGCGGGATGGGAGAGCGCCTTGAAAAATTCGGCCTTGGCCTGATACAGCGGCTTACTCACCGATCGTCCCTTTACGTCGACGAAACGGGCGCCCAGTGCGCCCAGGTTCCACATCCAGCGACCCGTGACTACAGAGCTTAACCCTTGCTAAGATTAGCAAGTCCGAAAGGACTTAGCGCCGTGTGGGGTTTCCAGCGGGCACGAGGTGTCGGATGAACGAACCGACCGTGGCGGACGTGATGGCCAGACACCTGGTCACGATGGTGCCCAGCACCACGTTCAAAGAACTGGTCGGCACCATGATCTCGCACGACCTGGACGCGCTACCGGTAATCGACCTCTCGGGCCGGCCCGCCGGCGTCGTCGAGGACGTCGACGTGCTCGCCAAGCTCGAGTTCCGCGGCGGCGCCGACCACCCACCCCTGCTGGCTTACCGCCGCCGTGCCCGCTGGCACAAGTCGTCGGGTTTGACCGCGGCCGACCTCATGACCGCACCGCGGACCATCGCACAGCACAGCCCACTTGCCGCCGCCGTCCAGACGCTGACCCGTGAGCAGATCCGTGCGCTGTGCGTCGTCGACACAACCGGGCGGCTCGTCGGCACCCTGTCCCGCCGAGACGCGGTGCGCCTGTTCCTGCGCGGCGACGGCCCGATCCGGGCCGATCTCGAACGCGAGATCGCCGCCGTCACCGAACGGGCGGGCGCGGTGTCCGCACACGTGGCAGGCGGCGTGGTCACCCTGGAGGGCACACTGATCCTGCGCAGCGCCGTCGAGAACCTCTGCCAGGCCGCACACAGGGTCCCTGGTGTCATCGCCGTACGCAACTATGTTCGCTACGAGGTCGACGACCTTGTAATCACCGGCCTGTGAGGCCGGCCTTCACAGCATTCAGCTGACCGCGAGGCAGACTGAATGCGGGTGAAGTGGTACTCGGCCGACCAGCCCATGCCGTCGCACGCCGGGTCTGACCAAACGGTCGATCCCGAACGGTCAGCTGCCCGACAGTGATCAATTGACGACGGGGCGTACGGTGCGGCCGTGGCGATGCCTCCCCAACCCGCGCCCTCGCCCGAACCCGGCGAGCCATACACCCTCAGCGACCTCATGCCCGGCCCGACCCCGCCGGCCGCCAGTCCTCCCGCGCAGCGGACCGGCGCCTGGACGACGGTGGGAGCGGGCGTCGCCGTCATCGTCGGCTCGTTTCTGCCCTGGGCCAGCATCACCGTACCGATAGTCGGAACCGTCACCGCCTCCGGCACAGACGGCACCGACGGATGGGTTACCGCCGCGATCGGGGCCCTTCTTGCCCTCCACGGAGCCGCGACACTGCGCAAGCGGCTACCGATCACGGTCGATACTCTGGCCGTCCTGGCCGGCCTCAGCGTGGCCGGCATAGCCGTCTGGAAGATCGTCGACCTGCGGTCGAGCGTCGAGGACATGCGCCGCCAGATGTCAGCGAACCGCGACGAATTCGGCTTCGCCGACGCTCTTGCAAACGCCGTCCACGCCCGCGTCGGTGTCGGACTGTGGTTGCTGGTCGCAGCCGGGCTAACCGCAGCCGCGTATGTCGGCTACACGATTGTGAAGCGCAGGTAGCGAACCCTGAACACAACGAAGCGGCCCCGGCCGGACCCACTATGGTCGTCGCCTGGACACTTCCTACTCACGGGTGGGCGACAGGGCCTGTCGGTCAGGCCAGCGGGCTGTTGGACGACAGTCGGGACAAGGATGTAGAAGCCGTCCAGCGGCATTGACGGCGAGCACGTAGTCCGGGCCTGCGAGCCTTCTGCGCGGCGTCAGTTGTGAGCACGAAGGCAATCCGATGGCAGGCCGTCGCCGCCGTACGGATCACCGTCCCGGCCGACAGCAGCTTCTAGGCCAACTGCCCGACGCCGAAGTCCACGGAGCCACCGAGGTGCTTGCCGGACCGTCCAGCGGCGGCGTTCCGGCTCAGTGGGACCGGCGATTGGGGTCTGAGTGGGCGTTTTGAGGGTTTTTAGTGGTTTGTCATCGCTGGATGACGTGATGTTGCGTCCCTCGTCGTACCCACTGGGGTAGCGCCGCGTTGGGCTCCTCGTGGATGACCGCGCGCCATATCCCAGTGACGTGACCGACGCGCAGTGGACCGCCGACTACTGGGGCAGCCTGTTCGACCACACCGCGACCGTCATCCGCCGCGCCCAGCAACGCGGCCAGGCGACCACCGACATCGACCCCATCCACGCGATCGAGTCGCTGCTGGCGCCCATCTACCTACGCACCCTCACCACACACCAACCCGTCGACGCCACCCTCGTCGCGGCCACCGCCGCCGCGACCGCCAGGATGCTCCACCCCACAGCCAAAACCTCCGGCCGCGCCTCCTGAAGGGCCTTGCCAGCGGTGCGTGCCTGTTGATCGGCGAGGCGTTCTGGACGTACCGGCGCACCCTCTTGTGACGGGTGGACGCCGTTCGCGGCTCGGCCATGGCGACATGGCCGAGCCGGGCCACTGCTGAGCTGGTGCGTGACAGGCCAGGCGTGCGGGCGTCTACGCAGCCCGGCGCACGGTCGAATGGCGGAGTCTGACGGTCGCCCACCTCCTCCCATGATCAACTTGTTAGGTCAGAACGGTCGTTTCGCCGCGCGGGTGAGTGCCCCGAGCGCAAAATGCGAGAAGGAGACTCACAAGGACCGCCCGAATGACCATCGACGAGATCCTCGCCGCCGCCCGTAGCCGGTTGCATCGCCTGCATCCGGCAGAGGCCGCGGCGGCCGCCGCAGGCGCTGCCCAGATGGTCGATATCCGGCCGCAGTTTCAACGCCAAGCCGACGGCGAGATCCCCGGCGCTATCGTTATCGAACGCAACCACCTGGAGTGGCGTCTTGACCCCACCAGCATGGGACGGATCTGGGAAGCCACCGGGTACGAGATCACCTGGATCGTGATCTGCGATGAGGGCTACTCGTCTTCGCTCGCGGCTGCCTCCCTCCAAGAGCTGGGCCTGACCCGCGCGACCGATGTCGTCGGCGGGTTCCGTGCCTGGAAACGCGCTGGCCTACCCATCACCCACCCGGCAACACCAACCACGCCGCGGTTGACCAGCCGGTAGCGGTGTGGCCGATGCTCTGAGTTGCAGCACCGCAGATCCCTCCACTCTCACGCCCATAACCACGCCGTCGGCGCCGGCGTACGAGGTAGACCGACGGCGTTGGCAGCTCGGAAGGATCGAAACCTCGTCCTCCTGAGATTCGCCCCAACGGGCGGACCGCGGGTCAAGTCCAGGTGAGTCGGTGCTGGAGCACGGCTTGTTCAGCCGGGTTGGCGGTCAGATCCAGCGCACGCGCGTCGGCGGCGCGGCCCTGGTCGGGCTGGCCGAGTTGGCGTAGAAGTTCGGCGCGGGTGGCGTGGTAGAGGTGGTAGCCGTCCAGGTCGCCGGCGAGCGTGTCGAGTTCGGCCATGGCCTTGTTCGGCCCACGGACGTAGCGCACGGCGATAGCCCGGTGCAGGCGGGTGACCGGCGAGGGTTCCAGGTGCAGCAGCATGTCGTACAGCAGCACGATCTGTTCCCAGTCGGTGTCCTGCCAGCGTGCGGCCTCCGCGTGGCAGGCGACGATCGCCGCCTGGAGCTGGTACGGCCCGGGACGCTGGAGCAGGCCGGCGCGGATCAACAGCCGGGAGGCGTCGCCGATGGCGTGCCGGTCCCACCGGGACCGGTCCTGGTCCTGCAGGCGGACCAGGGCGCCGTCGGTGTCGAAGCGGGCTTCGGCGCGGGCGCGGTGCAGCACGATCAGGGCGAGCAGGCCCATGACCTCCGGCTCGGTGGGCATGAGCTTGTGCAGCAGGCTGGCTAGCCATTCGGCGTCGTCGACGAGGTCGCGGGACTGGGCCCGTTCTGCGGTGGACAGGTATCCCTCGTTGAACAGCAGGTAGATGACTGTGAGGACCTGCCCGAGCCGGGCGCCGAGTTCGTCGTCGTTCGGGATCCGGTACGGGATGCCAGCGTCGGTGATCTTGCGCTTGGCGCGGGTGATCCGCCTGGCGACCGCGCTCTCGTGCACCAGGAACGCGCGGGCGATCTGGGTGGTAGTCAGCCCGCACACCACGCGCAGCGTGAGCGCGATCTGCGCCGGCCTGGGCAGCGCCGGATGGCAGCAGGTGAAGATCAGCCGAAGTTGCTCGTCCGGGTCGGGTTGGACCGGCCACTGCAGCCGGGCGAGTTTGTCGCGGTACGTGTCCTGCCGGCGTAGTAGGTCCAGGCCGCGGCGGCGGGCGACGGTGAACAGCCAGGCGTCGGGCCGGTCCGGGATGCCTTCGGTCGGCCAGTGCCGCAGGGCCGCCAGCACGGCGTCCTGGACCAGGTCTTCGGCTGCGGCGAAGTCACCGGTGAGGTGCATCAAGGCGGTGGCCAGCCGGCCCGCGTGCTCGCGCACCACGCGGGCCAGTTCGGTGTGCGACGTCTGTGCCACCGGACGTTCAGGACTCGAGCGGACGGATCTCCACGATCGGGCAGCCGGGCCAGGTGGCGACCATGCGCAGCGCCTCGTCTAGGTCGGCGACCTCGATCTCGGTGTACCCGCTGACCACCTCCTTACCCTCCACGAATGGCCCGTCCATGATGACCGGCTCCCCCTGGTCCAGCCGTACCGTGGTGGCGGTCTGCGGGCCTTGCAGCTTGTGCCCGCCGCGGATCTTGTCGCGGTGGGTGGCCATCCACTCCCCCACCCGCGCGTAGGCCCGTTCGCGCTCGGCCGGGCCCATCGCTTCCAGGTCGGCGGCGAACTGTTCGGTGTCTACGAACAGCAGCACGTACTTCATCGTTCGTCCTCCCCATACAGGGCGGCGAGCCGCTGCCCCATCTCTTCGGGGGTCAGGTCCTCCACGTGCGACGCGACGACCCAGCCGTGCCCGAACGGGTCCACGATGTGCCCGTCCCGGTCACCGTAGAACTGGTCCTGCGGTGCGCGCAGCAACGCCGCTCCGGCCTCGACCGCCCGGGCCACCACGGCGTCGACATCGTCGACGTAGATGAACTGGAACACCGGGCTGCCGGGCAACCCTCCAGCCGGCGGCGCTGTCGTGCCCCGTTGCGGGTCTTCGTCCTCCACGATGACCACCGAGTCGCCGATCACGATTTCCGCGTGCCCGATGGTTCCGTTCGGGCCCGGGAACCGCATCCGCTCGGTGGCGCCGAACACCTGCGCGTAGAACTCCAGAGCCTTCGCGGCGCCGTGGACCACCAGGCACGGGGTGATCCGGCGGTAGGTGTCGGGAATCGGGTTGGGCTTGGCTGCGGTCATCTCGAATTTCCTCCTCGCTTTATTGCCTCCTACCAGTCAGACGACCGGCGCGACACGCGATCGGACACCCACACCGGCCCCAGGTCTGAATCGGCTGGTCCTTCAAGCCAAGGGACGCCCGCGGGCCAGTTCAGGCGGCAATGGGCAGATCGGCGAGGCGCCACTCGAGCATCCCGTCGGCCAGGCGGGTCGCGTCGCGGCCGTGGGCGCGCAGCAGCCGTACCGCGTCGTGGGCGAGAACGCAGTAAGCGCCGCGGCAATAGGCGACGATCTGCCCGTCGCCGGGCAGCTCGGCGAGGCGTTTGGACAACTCGTCCAGGGGGATGCTGACCGCGCCGGGGATGTGCCCGGCCGCGTACTCCTCACGCGGGCGCACGTCGAGCACCGTGACGGTCTCGGCCTTGGCCAGCTGCTGTAGCTCGTCGCGGGTGACCGGCCGGCCGCCGTCGTCGCCGAGGTAGGTGACGCGGGCGGCTTCGACGTCGGGGAGGTGCGACTGGGCGACCTCACGCAACCGGGCGAACAGGTCGGCGACGTCGCGTCCGGCCAACGAGTACAGGACGCGGGTGCCGTCGCGGCGGGTGGTGACCAGGTTCGCCTGGCGCAACGTCTGCAGGTGCGCTGACGCGGTGGTCAGCCCGAGATCCGCCGCAGCCGCCAGCGAGGCGACGTCACGCTCGCCCTGGGCCAGCAGGTCCAGCAGCTCCAGGCGCTTACCCGAAGCCAGAGCCTTGCCGACCCGGGCGAACTGATCGAACAGCGTGGTCTTGCGCTGACGGTCACCCATACTCATCCTCCAAAGATCTATGGAATAGTGTAGGAGATGGTGACCGGTGGTCGCCAATCGCACTGGCAGGGGCGTGAGGCACGTGGACGACAAGCTGATTCCACTCGTGGACGAGGGCCTGGGCAACTCGGCTTACCTGTTCGACCTCGGCGACGCACGCGCCCTCGCGATTGACCCGTCTCTGGACCTGCGCGCCGCCGACGCCGCCGCGACCGAGCACGGCCTGCGGATCGCGTACGCGGCAGAGACCCACCTGCACGCCGACTTCCTGTCCGGCGCTCGCCAGCTCGCCCACGACCACGGCACACGGATCCTGGCCTCGGCCGCCGGACGGCGCACCTTCGACCACATAGGCCTCGACGACGGCGTCGAGGTCGACCTCGGCGGGCTCACCCTGCGCACCCTGGCCACGCCCGGCCACACCCCGGAGCACCTGTCGTTCCTGCTGCTCGACGGCGATCGAGAGGTGGGGGTGTTCACCGGTGGGTCGCTGATCGTCGGAGCCGCCGCCCGCACCGACCTGATCAGCCCCGACCACACCGAGGAGCTGGCCCGCGCGCAGTACAACTCGCTGCGGCGGCTGGCCACCTTGGCGGATACGACCGCGGTGTGGCCCACCCACGGTGCGGGCTCTTTCTGCTCCGCCCCGCCCGGCACCGCACGCACCTCCAGCATCGGTGAACAGAAGCGGGCCAACCCGCTGCTGGCCGCCCCCGATGCGGACACGTTCGCACGAATGCTGATCGACAGCCTCGGCTCCTACCCGTCCTACTTCGCCCGGCTCGGCGAGCTCAACCGGCACGGTCAGCTGATCACCTCCCCGCCGCTACTCGCCCCGCTCGACGCCGCCCAGGTGCGGCGTCTGCTCGGCGATGGCGCGATCGTGGTCGACGTGCGGCCGGCGCGTGACTACGCCGCCGGACACATCCCGGGCTCGGTCGCGATCCCGCTACGCGCCCAGTACGCCACCTGGCTGGGCTGGCTGATCCCACCCGACGTGCCGATCGTCATCGTGCGCAACCCCGGCCAGGATCCCGCCGACATCCTGTGGCCCGCCCTCAACGTCGGCTACACCACGATCGCCGGTGAACTCCACGGTGGATTCGCCGCCTGGTCGGCCGCCGGCGAACAGATGGCCACGACCCTGGTGGTGCACGCGTCCGAAATGGACACCACCAATGTGGTCGATGTGCGCCAGGTCAGCGAGACCGCCACCGGGCACCTGCCGGGCGCCCACCTGATCGAACTCGGCGACCTGACCGAACGCAGCCACAGCGTGCCGAGCGGACCGGTAACGGTGATGTGTGGACACGGCGAGCGCGCTGCCACCGGAGCCAGTCTGCTCGAACGCACCGGCCACAGCGGCGTGTCCATCCTCGCCGGAAGCGCCCACGACTGGGCCACAGCCACGCGCCGCACCCTGACCACCGGCCGATGACCGCCACCTCGCCACCGGCGCCGCCGCGGCTGGGTCTACGCGAAAACCTGCCGCAGTTCGCCCTCCTGGTCGCGGTCAACGCCCTCGTCGGCGGAATGATCGGCCAGGAGCGCACCGTGCTACCTCTGCTAGCCGACCAGGTGTTCGCCATTACCGCGTTCACCGCCTCACTCACCTTCATCGTCGCGTTCGGCGTGACCAAGGCACTGACGAACCTGGCCGCCGGTGCCCTATCGGACCGCTACGGCCGCAAACCGGTCCTGGTCGCGGGGTGGCTGATCGGCCTCCCGGTGCCGGTGCTGTTGATCTGGGCGCCATCGTGGTGGTGGGTCATCGCCGCGAACATCCTGCTCGGCATCAACCAGGGCCTGACCTGGTCCACCACCATCGTCATGAAGATCGACCTGGTAGGCCCGACCCGGCGCGGGCTGGCCATGGGCTTCAACGAGGCCGCCGGCTACCTGGCCCTCGCCGCCACCTCGGCGGCGACCGGCGCTCTGGCCGCCGAACACGGCCTGCGTCCGGCGCCGTTTCTGCTCGGCCTCGCCTTCGCCGCACTCGGACTCGGCCTATCGACGGTATTCGTCACCGAGACCCACCAGCATGCCCAGCACGAGGCCCGCACCCACACCCCGGCCAACAGCGACCACCACGACGGCCTGACCGGGCGGCAGATCTTCACCCTCACCAGCTTCCGCGAAAGGGCCCTCTCCGCAGCCAGCCAGGCCGGGCTGGTGAACAACCTCAACGACAGCCTCGCCTGGGGCCTGTTCCCGATCCTGTTCGCCACCTCCGGCCTTGGCGTGGCCCGCATCGGCGTCCTAGTTGCCTTGTATCCGGCCGTGTGGGGATTCGGGCAGATGATCACCGGCGGCCTCTCCGACCGGTGGGGACGCAAACGGCTCATCACCACCGGGATGCTTCTGCAAGCCACCGGAATCGCCCTGGTCGCCGCCACCACCGGCTTCGCCGCCTGGGCGATCGCCGCCGTCCTGATGGGCGCGGGCACCGCCATGGTGTATCCCGTGCTGCTCGCCGTCATCGGCGACGTCGCCCACCCCACCTGGCGGGCCCGCGCCGTCGGCGTCTACCGCCTCTGGCGCGACCTCGGCTACGCCATCGGCGCCCTGATCGCCGGGATCACCGCCGACCTGCTCGGCCTGCGGGCGGCGATCTGGCTCATCGCGGCGATCACCGCCGGCTCCGGAATCGTCGTCGCGATCCGCATGTACGAAACCCACCAACCGGCGTCGACTTCAACAAAGGGGCGCGGAGGATGAACACACATCGCGGCCTGGACAGCGAACCGACCCATTTGGACTACAACGCCACCGCACCCGTCGCCCCAGTCGTGATCACGGCCATGGTCCTACCTGGTCACCTGCTTCGGCACCCCGTCCAGTAACCACCGCTACGCTGCCGGCCCCGCCGCAGCACTCGAATCCGCGAGTGCGCAAGTGGCGGCGCTGACGGCATCGACCCGGCCGGAATCGTGTTCACCGGCTCCGGGTCCGGAAGCAACAACCTCGCCATGCGCACGAAGCCAGCTCACCGGTGCCCCCTCCCGTCGGATTCGGTGCGGCTGAGCGGCCGGTCGCCCTCGAGCTGACCGGCGAAGCGGCAATGGCCGGTGCGGCATTCCTTGATCGTGGTGGAGATCAGCCGGCGGGTGCGGCGCAGTTCGGCGATCTTGGCGTCGATGCGGTCGAGGGCGCCTTCCAGGCGCCACTGTTCGCTGTCGCAGGTGGCGGTGCCGGTGTCGTGGGCGTGCAGCATTTCGATGATCTCGTCGAGGGTGAAGCCAAGGTTTTGGAGCATGCGGGCCATCCGGATCCGCTCCACAGTCGACGCCGGATACTCCCGGAACCCCGAAGGACGACGGCCCGGTTCGGGCAGGACGCCGCGGCGTTCGTAGAACCGAACGGTGTCGATGGTCACGTCGGCCTCGGACGCCACCTGGCCAATTTTCATGCCAGTCACCTCTTGACTCTGGACTCAAGTCCAGAGTTTACGGTCGTGGTAGAGCCCGACACAACGCACTAGAGGGGTAACGAGATGTCGATTGATCCGAGCGTGGCAACGGCTCCGATCGTGTGCGACCTGACCGGCGCGCCGGACACCGCCGAGCAGCGAATGGCCGAGTATGGTCGGCTGTTCGCGCAGTCACTGGCCGGACGGGACCGGACCGAGCAAAGGGTCCGGTTGCGGTTCCGCACCGACGGCGGCGTCGAGGCGTGGGTGCGTGACCTGGCCGCCCGGGAGAAGGCGTGCTGCCCGTTCTACGACTTCGGGATCAGCGCCACCGGTGGCGAGGTGTGGTGGGACATCAGCCTGGTCGACGGAGGCGCCAACGACGACCCGGACACGGCTCGCATGATGCTGGACGAGTTCTACGATGCACCGGACAACGTCGCCGGCGGTGTGGCCGGTATGAAGGAGCGGCTCGCGAACAGCGGGATCGCGGTCACCACGAACGAGTCCGGGACGGTGATGCGGTTCGACCGCATCGACGTCGACGCCTGAGCGCAAGCGTGGGTCTACCCGGCGGGCCCGGCCGGGTGGCATCCGGTACCCAGGTACAGCCTTACCGTCGAGGAGACGGGCGCCGGAGCACCTGGGGGTTGTGATGGATGTCCAGATATCGAACGCATGCACGTTGCCGACGGCGGATCAGCCGCTGCGCCTTGCCGAGTTCGACGCCTTTCGCCACGGCGGTACGCGGCATGGCGCGGGTCGCAACGGGCCAGGTGTGGATGTCGTTGACCGGCCCTGCCGGGCTGGCCGAGACGGTGCGCGACCTGACCGCGCGGGAGACCACATGCTGCTCGTTCTTCACCTTCACCGTCACGCCGGAGCCGGCCACCGATGGGGAGGCGCTGGCGCTGGACATCAGCGTGCCAGCCGCTTACACCGACGTGCTGGACGGGGCTACTGCGCCTTCGACGACGGCCACACACCCATCGACTGCGCCATCTGGGGCCACACCAACAACCACGCCGACGACGGCGACTACTCCGGCACCATCCACGCCCTGCTCACCGCCGGAGCACTCACCCAGCACATCGGCCCGCGGGGCGCCCTCACCATCGACACATTCGTGGTCGCCTACCTCACGACCGCCAACTGAACCAAACGGTTCCCAAACTCGACGCACCGTGGCGCACACGAAGGGCGGATCGGCGGCGGCGCCCCGCGCATGGACCCCTCGCCGCGAACATCAGCATCTCGCACTACCCAACGTGGCCGGTATCGACAACGCGGCGGCGACTCATCCCAGATGGGACGTGTCCGGGTCGACGGCGCGCAGGCCCTGGTGGAGCCGTTCCGTCGCTGGCCTCAGCCGCTGGTCCGCCCCATCGCCGAAGCGTCGCGGCGAGCTGGGCGACGGCAATGTGGGCCGCGTCGAACAGTGCCAGCTTGCGCGGAAAATTGTGGATCAGCCCTTGGTACCGGACGGCGATGACGGGTACGCCCGACCGGATGAGCCGCGCCGCGTACCTTTCGCCCTCGTCGCGGAGCAGGTCCAGTTCGGCGGTGATGACGACGGTTGGCGGCAGCCCCGCGAGATCACCGTGCAGCGGATTGACATCGGGATGTTCACGGTCGACGCCAGAGGGCGCAAAGGCATCCCAGAAGAAGCGCATCTCGTCGCGGTGCAGCCCATACTCGTCCAGCGCCGGATAGATGGCATCCGGGTCAATCACTGGGCACATCAGCAGCTGGACGGCCAAGCCCACGCCGGCGTCGCGAGCCCGCCTGGCCAGGACCGCCGCCAGATGCCCACCCGAGGAGTCGCCCGCCACCGCGATACGCCTCGGGTCGAGGCCGTGCGCGGTCGCACCACCACCGCGCAGCCAGCCGAGCGCGCGTTCCAGGTCGTCGATCGCGGCCGGGAATGGGTGCTCCGGAGCAAGCCGGTAGTCCAACGAGAGCACAGCCCACCCGGACATGACCGCCAGTTGCCGGCACAGTGGATCGTGGGTGTCGAGGTTTCCCATCACCCATCCGCCACCGTGCGCAAAGAGAAGCACCGGCGCGGTGTCCGCCTCGCCGTCGTGGTAGAGCCGTGCGGGCACGCCATCCGCTTCGACGTCGACCACTGTAGTGATCTCGGGTCCCGTACCCGCCTCGTCTGGTGTCGCATCCATCATGCTGCGGCGGACGGCCAGCAGATTCTCACAGGTAAGTGGCACGCGCCGTTGCACGCCCAACGCGGCCCGAGCCTGGGGATGCATCCGAGCGAAATCCATCCGACCGCCTATATCGGGGAGATGCGCTGGTCCTCGGTAGGCTCGGCGCAGCAGTACCAGGGTTCGCTCAGTTGCGGCACCGGACGCGACGTACGGATCGGGCGTGGGTTCGTGACAGTCGGACCGCCAACCTGAGCCGCTACGAGGGGCCTGACGGCGTCGAAGACGGCAGCGCGCGACTCCCGTCGTTCGGTCGCCTCGGCGACCAGCGCGAACACGGCCTCTTGGAGCGCGTCGACCGCGGGATCCGGATGACGCCACGGGTAGCACAGCCGCGTGCGGTCGAACGGCTCCACAAGGTTTTGAACGTCTGCTAGTTCGAGCAGCTTGGAGCCCTCCGGGATCAGCAGCCGAATCGCGTACTGGATGGGCGCGACGCTGGCGACGAGGTCCAGTTCGTCGATCTCGTCGAGGAACGCCATGTACCCCTCTAGTGATGTCCACGGCGTGAATGCCACGAACGTGGGATTCAGGTGGATGCCCACCTCCCGCAGCCCGTTGACCACCTTTAGGAAGTCCGCCCGGCTGTGCTGTTTGTCGAAGATCTCCAGAATGCGCTCGTCGACGGACTCGACGGCACTTGTGATCATGATGCAGCCGGTGTCGCGCAGCACCGACATCCGATCCAAGTTCGCCACGAGGTGCTCGACTTTGATCGTCACGTCGTAGGTCAACTCGGGGAACTCCTCGTGGATCGAGCGCACAAGCGCCAACGCGTGTGCCGGTCCGTTGAAGAAATCGGGGTCCCCGAACGTGATGTGCTGTGCCCCCGCGGCGATCTGTTGTCGGATATCGGCGAGCACCACATCGCGCTGTACAACCCGGAAGCGGCCGCCGTACACCGGGACGATTGGACAGTGGCGGCACAAGTGCTTACAGCCCCGGGTGGCCTCGGTGTATCCAACTGTCCTGGTGGTGCCGTCGGGCAGGGTCAGGTGGGCATAACGGTCGAGCGTTGGCAGGTCCTGGCGGCTCGGGACGAGGAAGTCCTGGCGGGCAAGCGAGACGGTGTCGTGTTCGCCGTCCCCACGCACAAGCGCGGCGAGGGGTTCCTCGAACTCGCCGCCGATCACCGCGTCGACGCCCAGTTCGTGTAGCAGGTCGCGGTTCACCGGGGCGTAGAGGCCGTAGGCACAAAGCCGAGCCCGCGGATTGAGGAGCCGCACGCGGGGGATGAGGTCCGCCGCGATGCGGGTCGCGGTGTGCATCGGCAGGTAGAACGCCACCAGGTCGGCCGCGCGAACGACGGCCTCGTCCAAGGTCTGCACCGCCAGGTCCAGGCAGCTGACCTCCGCACCGTCGGCCGCCAACCATGCCGCTGGCGACGCGAGACCGAACGACTGGTGTCCGAGGTCGTACGTGGACACGAGAAGCACGCGGGTCACGGCTTCACCTCCACCGTGTCGCGAATTTGTCTGGCGGGGGGCTCCCGCCACCTCGACAATACATCATGAAAACCTGTTTGATTGATGCTCGGCGACCTCAGGGTGTAGATCATGGCGAACTGCTTGGATCGGGCGGCCTGCTCCCTCCGACTGCTGGACCGGTTTGAGTTCATCGCTGCGTGCTGTGAACCCCGGCTCGGTTTCGCCGGCCAGCGGTTGCTGGCCTTGTTGGCGTTGCGCCAGCAAGGGCTGGATCGACGTTTGGTCGTCAGGGAGCTGTATCCAGAGATCCCGCCGCAACGCGCCGCGCGAAGTCTGCGTACGACCCTGTGGCGCATCCAGCGCTGCTGCCCGGCGATGGTCAAGGTGACCCCGGCCGAGATCCGACTCGCTCCCGAGGTCACTATCGACCTGCACGCTGCGGTCCATACCGCCGAGCTTCTGCTCGACCAGTCGGTGCGAATGTCCACCAGCGAGCTCGGCGCGGCGATACACGCGCGACTGACCGTGGACCTGCTGCCCGACTGGCCGGACGACTGGCTGGTCCTGGAGCGCGAACGGTTCCGCATGCTTCGCCTCGACGCGCTGGAGGCACTGTGCGGAAGGCTAACGGCCATCGGTTGGTACGGCGCCGCCATCGACGCCGGACTCGCGGCGTTGGCCGCCGACCCCCTGCGCGAGAGCGCCCACTGCATGTTGATCAAGGCACATCTCGCCGAGGGCAACATCTGCGAGGCGCGACGCCAGGCGCAACAGTGCCAGCAGCTAATGCGCGGCGAGCTGGGTCTCGATCCGTCCCTGGACCTGCTTGCGCTGCTGCGGGGTGCCTGAGTCGCACCCAGCGGCTGACCTCCGCAACGCGATATATGCTCCAAGACATGCCGTCCGTCGTGGTTACCCCGACCGCCCAGGCCCGCTTCTTCCGCGTCCTTGGCGATCCGACGAGGCTGGCCATCCTCACGCATCTGCTGACCGGCCCACACACCGTCTCCGAACTGATCGCAAAGACCGGCCTGTCGCAAAGCCGGCTCTCCAACCACCTCGCTTGCCTGCGTTGGTGCCAAGTCGTCGAGGCGGAGCGCAAGGGCCGCAACATGATCTACTCGGTCACCGACCCGCGGCTCCGCTCGGTCCTGGACGTCACCCAGGACCTGGTCGCCGACAAGGCCGAGCACCTCGCCTCATGCGGCCGCATCGGACCGGATTGGGTCTGACCGCCCGCGGAGGGCGGTCAGACCTGATTGCCGACTCATTCACAGAGCCACGGGGGCGTGCCCTCGAAGGCGAGGCAGTACTCGTCGAACAGGACCGCCGCCTCCACACCGAGCGCCGGCCCAGCTTGGCGGGCCAGCCAGGTGAGAAAGGGCCCGGGTTCGGCTCCAGCCATGCCTAGACCCTTGGTGTACTCCACATGCGCGGCCAGCGAAGCGATGCCCCGCTGGAGCGGTTCACCGGTGACGTCCACCCCGTGCGTGGGGTCCTCCGCGCCGGCCACGAAGACGTAGCGCACCCCTCCCCACGGCTCGAGGCCCTCGTCGATGAGTTCCGGGAAGATCCACCGGTTGCCGGCGTCTCCCCGGGCCGCGTCGAGCGCGGCAAGACCCACAGCCCGGTGGTCGGCCTGATTCGTCGCGCCACCACCCATACGTGCTGAAAAGGCGCCGGTCACGACGGCCTCGGGCCGGTGCCGCCGGATGGCCCGCACGATGTCGCGGCGCAGCGCCGGCCCGTACTCGACGACCCCGTCCCGATGGTCGAGGAATTCCACGACGTCGACGCCGACCTCGCGGGCACCAGCCCGCTCCTCAGCCTCGCGCAGCGGTCCGGCCTTGTCGGGGTGGATGTCATTGATGCCGGCCTCGCCTCGAGTGGCCAGCAGGTAGGTGACATGTTTGCCCTGCGCGGTCCACCGCGCAACCGCGGACGCCGTGCCGTACTCGATGTCGTCGGGGTGTGCGAAGACAGCCAGGCACCGTTCCCAGTTCTCCGGCAGGGTGGGCAGCAGCTCGGACATGATGGTCAGTTATCTCCTTGACTAGTTGTCGGCTAGGCGGCGACGGTCAGCAGGTCGCCGAACGAGCGGCGGGCAAGTCGCAGAGCTGTGTCCTGGCCGAGTTGCCAAACCTCGACGTCCGGATGGCGGGCGGTCCAGGCTCGCGCGCTGTGCGGTGACGTGAAGAAGTTGATGAATGGGCAAAAGCCGCTCGCCGCGTCCGCGCACCTGGCGGCCCTACCGAGCAGCACGGTGCAATCGGGCGGCTTCCAGGTGACCTGGCCGTCCTGCATCAGGACCTCGATCGGCGCCTCGGTCTCGGGCTCGACCGAGATCGCCACGCCAGTACGGCGCAGCATTCGCGGGATGCCCAGCGCGTCGATGGCGCACATCGCGTACACGGTGGGTCCACCGTCGATCATCACCTGATGCGGTGTGGGCTCCGCCGAGAAGGGATATGCGACCCGGACCCCAAGCCGGTGACCGGGATCCGTCAAGACCATGTCGAGGTTGCCCAGCTTGGCGAACACGACTGAAGCGTCCACACCGGACTGTGCCGCCACTCGCTCCAGCGTGTCTGGACCCGGCGGCTGCCCGGTTTCGGCGAAGCCACTGAGGACAGTGTGGTATAGCTTGCGCTCCGACTGCGGGAGGGCCCGCACCTTCTCCAGCAACTGGCTGGGCATGGCGGCCAGCACCCTGCGCTCAAGGTCAGTCACATCCTCGCCCGGCACGGGCATCGCGCCTCCCGACAAACCTGGCACGCCCCGATCGTAGGCCGCCAATGGCAGATTCAACAGGTTTTCCTTATATTTTTCCTGAGGACACTCCGTCAACATCCCGTCACACCCGGATGAGGGACCCACAATGACCGAGTACCGAACCCTGGCCACGGATATCCGCACCCTGCTCGCGCTGGACACGCCAGCGATCGCTGTCGCCTTCCTGGCCGAGCAGCCAGCGGGCATCCCCAAGACGAGCACAGTGTCGCCGTCCGCCTGCGCGTTCTGGCGCCACGCAGAACAACAGGTTTTCTACGCTACGGCCGAGCAGCACTTCAACTGCCAGGTAGGCGCCATGGTCATGGGCTTCAGCCTGCCCACCGAGATCACCGACCAGCTCGGCGGCCTGATGGAATCGATGTGTGCGGTGGGCTATCTGGCCCCCGAGGAGGCCGGGAAGGTACCCGCCGTACAGGGCCAACCGACCGGGATCATGTACGGGCCGCTGACCGACTTCCCGGTAACCCCGCACGCCATCCTGCTCTGGCTCACCGCCCGGCAGGCAATGCTCTACAACGAGGCCACCGGGGCCGCGGCGTGGACTTCCGAGGCGGTGCGGGTCGGCAGCCGGCCAGGATGCGCGGCCATTCCGGTCGCCAAGGAGTCCGGCACGCCAGCACTGACGCTGGGGTGTGCCGGGATGCGTACGTTCACGGAAGTCGCCGACGATCGCATGCTCGCCGTGGTGCCCGGCGACCGGCTGGCCTGGTTCGCCGACCGGCTACGGGCAACCTCGCAGGCCAACGCCGAGATGCGGAGCTACTACCAGCGGCGCAAGGCGGAAGTGACCGCTAGCCAACCATGACCACCGCCTGGTTCGTAGCCTTGCGAGCATCCAAAATATCAGGCTAACCTGTTGCATCGAGCCTAGGAGTTCACCGTGGACCAGCAGATCCTCTTCGTTCTCGGCGCGCGAAACTGCATACCGAGTGATCCGCTCGCTGCGGCGCACCGGATGGGCTACCGCTCGCTCGTGTTCACGCCGCGCACGCCCAGCTGCAGTGAGGCCGACCTCGACCTGATCGACCGACTCGAACGGGTACACATGCTCCGCCCGGAAGAGGCGCTGGAGTTGGCCCGCAAGTTCCATGCCGAGCAGCCGATCGCCGCCGTCGTGGCCTACGAGGAGGACGCCACCGTCCTCGCCGCCCACCTGGCAAAGGACCTCGGACTGCCGGCCCATCCGGTCGAGGCAGCAGAGGCGGCGATGGACAAGCCGACGATGAAGGCACGCTTCGTCGCGGCCGGCGTGCCCAGCGCGGATTTCATCGTCGCCGCGGATGAGGACGATGCCGTCCGCTGGGCCGGCAAGGTGGGCTACCCGGTCGTCGTCAAGCCCTGCCGAGGCTCGGCCAGTCAGGGTGTGATCCGCGCCGACGACGAGACCGAGCTGCGTACGGCATATCGCCGGCTGCGCCGCATCGTGCGGGACTACGGCATGGACAACGGCGGCCGTCCGCACCGGATGCAGCTCGTCGAGCGATACCTGTCGGGCGGTGAGATCTCCGTCGAGCTACTCCTGCAGCGTGGGCAGGCGCAGGTCACCGCAGTGTTCGAGAAGCCGCGCCCGTTGATCGGTCCGTTCTTTGAGGAGACCATCTACATGACGCCGGCCCGGCTCGCGCCGGGGCGTCAGCGCGAAGTGGAGGAGCTCGCGATACGCGCCGCCAGTGCACTCGGGCTGTACCACGGGCTGGCGCATTGCGAGATCCGGTTGACCGAGGCCGGGCCGTACGTGCTGGAGATCGCGGGCCGGCTGCTGGGCGGCGTGTGTTCCAAAGCCTTCCGCGACCGTCTTGGCGACGACATCCACCCGTTTCTGTTCCGCCTGGCGATGGGCGAGCCGGTCACGCTACCGACGACCGCGCCGGACGCGCCCGTCTCCGCCGCGATGATGCTGCCCGTGCCGGCAGAGGGACGGCTCGTGGCGCTGCACGGTGTCGAACAAGCGCAACGCGTGCCAGGCATCCGAGAGGTGGTCGTCACCGGCCAGCCCGGCGACGCGATCGTGCCCTTCCCCGAGCAGACCGCGTACCCCATCGGTTTCCTCTGGGCGAGCGGGCCCACGCACGAGGCGGTGGAGGACGCGCTCGCCCGAGCCTCGGCCACCATCTCGGTCGAGCTGACCCCGCTGGGATGCGACTACTGGGAGCGCGCGCTGGACGAACGCGACGCGGCCTACCAGCCGCCCGCGGGCACCACGATCTCGCGGGTGTTCGAGCTCCCACCGCAGGAAGCCCGTCAGCGTGCGATCTCATACCTCGCCGCCGGTGTGTTCGACGAGCTACCGGCCGCCGAGGCATCCCGGGCAGCCGGCCGGCTGCTGGATGAAGAAGGGTGCAGAGGCGAACCAGTCTGGATCCAGCTCGACGACAAGGCACTGTGCCTCGGCTTCGCCGACGGCCAGACCGGGTACCTGTGCTGCGCCGCGGTGCTTCCGGAACACCGGAGCCGCGGAATCGGCACGATACTGTTCCGTGCGCAGCTCGCCGAGCTGGCCCGGCGCGGCTGCACGCGCGTGGTGTCCGAGACCGACCCGCGCCTGCCGTTGTCGCCACCGACGCTCGAGCGGGTCGGTTTCACCCGGATTCCAGATGCGGCATGCCAGGATCCCATCCGCGTCCACAGCTGCGGACTCGCGCCGATGGTCCACGATGGACGCTGAGGCACTGCGTGAGGTGGTGCGCCGGTACGGCACTCCGGCGTACGTCTACGACCTGAACCGGATCCGGGCCCGGGTCACCGCACTGCGCGCCGCGCTACCGCCCGCGGTCGACATTCTCTACTCGGTCAAGGCCAACCCGACGGCGCTGATCTGCCGCCTGCTCGCCGACTCGGGCGTGGGCGCCGAGGTGGCGTCCCCTGGGGAGCTGGCGGTGACGCTGGAGGCGGGATTCGCGCCGCGGCGGCTGTTGGCGACTGGGCCGTACAAGTCGCCCTCGATGCTCGCCCGCCTGGGCGCGCTGCCTGGCGTGTTGCTGTCAGTCGACTCAGTCAGTGAGCTGGCCGCGTTGGCCGAGACCGACGGCGGACCAGATCTGCTGCTGCGGCTGCGGCCGGACTTCGACCCAGCGGGCGACGTGCGAATGGACGCAGCGTCGCGCTTCGGTATCCCGCTCGACGACCTTGCCGCCGCTCGGCCGTATCTGCGCCGTTGCACGGGTTTCCACGTCTACCCCGGCTCCCAGATTCTCGACGGCGAACAGGCTGCGGGCAACGTGCGTGCCGCGTACGACCTTGCCATGACCGCTGCCGCGGTGCTTGGTGTGACGCCTCGGGTGCTGGATCTCGGCGGTGGCTTCGGTATCCCGTACGGACCTGGGGACGTCGAGCTGGAGCTGGGGCCCGTGGCGGAAACGCTCCGCACGCTCGCCGCACAGGCGCCGCAGACGCGGCTGATGCTGGAGCTGGGGCGGTACCTGGTTGCGGATGCGGGTTGGTACCTGACCGCTGTCGCCGCGCACCAGACGTGGCAGGGGCGACCCGCGGTCGTCGTGGACGGCGGCACTCACCACCGGCCAGACCTGTGCGGGCTGGACCTACCGCGACGCGTTGGCCCGCCCGCACTCCTCAAGCCGGCGTCGGGGCCCCGCGTGCCGGTGGCCGTGCTCGGCTGTCTCTGCCTCCCCTGGGACATTCTGGCGGAACGCGCGGACCTTCCCCGGCTAACGGTCGGAGATGTGCTCGCGTTCCCGAACGCGGGCGCCTACGGCCTCTCCGCGGCCGCGCACGGTTTCATCAGCCATCCCCTGCCCGCCGAGGTGGCGATCGACGGCGACGAGCTGGTGGCGCTTCGGACGCCCGTCGACGCGTTAGCTAGGGCAGGCGTGCCCTGACCGACAATGCCTGCCACCGACGTCCACTATGGAGGTGACCATGGACGGTCAGCATGCGGCAGAAAAGCCGTCCTGTATCGGGGTTATGGACAAGGCGCTGGCCCTGGATCGGGACGGCGGGGATGTGGTTCACCTGGAAAAGGGTGAGCCTGACTTCGATACACCGCCACTGGTCGTCGAGGCGGCGGTGGACGCCCTCCGCAACGGGCACACGAGATATACGACGAGCACGGGTCTGCTTGAGCTACGTGAGGCGATCTGCGGGTTCTACGCTCGGGTGCACGCAGTAGACATCGACCCAGAGCGCGTCATCGTCAACTCCGGATCGTCACCCGCCCTGCTCACGGTGCTCCTCGCGGTCCTGGCGCCGGGCGACGAGGTAGTCCTACCCGATCCCGCGTACTCCTCATACCGACGCCTCGTGGAGCTCGCGGGTGCGAAACCGGTGCACGTGCCGACCCGCCACTACGACTTCCGCTACACCGCGGACGCCGCGGCCGCCGTTATCGGGCCCGCCACCAAGGCAATCATCATCAACTTTCCCTCCAACCCAATCGGCTCCACAGCGGACGCCAACCTCCTCACCGAATTCGCCAACCTCGGGCCCTTGGTGATCTCTGATGAGGTCTACCAAGGAATGTCCTATACGGACATCCTGGACCCGACGATCCTGTCTGTGACCGCCGATGCCGTCGCGCTCCAGAGCTTCTCCAAGGCCTACGCGATGACTGGATGGCGGCTCGGCTACGCGGTCCTACCGCCACACCTTGTCTCCAAAGTGAAAGCCATCCACCAGGACGGGTTCGTGTGCCCGAACGCGTTCGTCCAGCGCGCGGCCATTGCTGCACTCGCCCATGCCGAGGAGATTTTCGACGGCTGGCGGGGGCCCTTGCGGGAGCGGCGTGACCTGCTCCTAGCCGGGCTGCCGGAGCTGGGCTTCGAGATCCCGTGCACACCAGACGGCGGCTTCTACGTATTCGCCAAGCTGCCACCCGGTCACAACGACTCGTACACATTCGCGGCTCGGCTGCTGTCCGAGGCGCGGGTGGCGGTGGTGCCTGGGCCGGAGTTCGGCCCGGACGGCGAAGGCTACGTGCGGCTGTCCTACGCCACGCCGGCGCCCAGGATCGCCGAAGGCCTCCGGCGCATCGGCTCCTTCCTCACCAAGCCTCCTAGCCCTCGTGGAGAAACCCATGGCCAACTCAGCGCAAGATGACCTCTTCGGCTACACCGAGGCGTACTACGCAACTCGCTCGCTGCTAGCCGCGTGGCGGATCGGGCTTCTCGACGCCGCGCAGCACGACCAAGTCGACATAGGAGACTGGGCCGCCGCACAGGACTTCGACCCCGATCTGCTACGCGCCCTCGCGGACTACCTCGTGCTGCGCGACCTCTTGGAGCGCGACGGCGACGCCTACCGGCTCAGCGAACGCGCCCGGGCGATGTACCCGTACTTCGGCTACCTCCCCAGCCACGTGGGGGCCTACGAACCGATCTTCAACGCACTGGAAGACGTGCTGGCGCGGCGCCGCACATACGGCGGGGACCTGGACCGCTCCCACCAAGAGGTGGCCAGCGGGATGAGCGCGATGGAGGAACACCTGCTCGGCCAACTGACCAGGATCACCGACGACATCCGTTTCCACGGGGTCGTGGACCTGGGCTGTGGCAGCGCCCGGTTGCTCAGCAAACTGCTGGCACGCGAACCAGGTCTACGGGGTGTCGGCATCGATCACGAAGAGGTGGCCTGCGCGGAGGCGCGCCGCACCCTCGAACGGGAAGGCCTCAGCGACCGCGCCACGATCCTGCGAGGCGACGCGACCCGGCTACACGAACTACCGGCTGGCACGTTCGACGGGATCGACCTGGCCATCGCGATGTTCGTCATGCACGAGGTCAACTACGGACGCACCCGCGACGAGGTCGTCCGCTGTCTACGCGACATCGCCGAAATGCTCGGTCCGGACGGCCGCCTCCTCATGGTGGAGGTGTCCCGTGTCCCCGCCGACGGACCCCGCCGAGGGCTCCGCTTCATCCCCGAGTACCAGCTCACCCACGAGTTCTCGCATCAGCGCCTCATAGGCCGAGATGACTGGGAAAGCATGCTCGCGGAGGCTGGCATGAAGGTGCTGCGCACCGAGCCCGCCGGTATCTGCGAAGCCTTCTGCTTCGTCGCCAGCGTCGCATGAGAATGGCGCCTGCCAAGCCGCTCCGGCTTGGCAGGCGCCACGAAATCCAGTGACTTAGCGTACGAACTGCCTGGCCGGGCGCAGCATCCAGTACAGGATGCCACTGGTGATGGCCAGCCCGATCACCTTGAACTCCAAGCCCGCGAAGGGCAACGACGAGGCGGCGAACGTCAGCCCGAGCGTGCCCAGCAGAGGGATGGTGCAGCTTGGGCAGCCAAACGTACTGAGGCCGAGTAGGAGGCCACCGCCGGCGGTGCAGGCGCCGGTGGCCGCCGCCGAACGGCGGGCCTTGACCAGGCGGAAGCTCTCCACGACGAGCACCGCGGCGGTTACCGCGAGGAGCGCGTTGAGGACCACCATCACCACGACCCACGCCATTCCCTGCTCAGCGACGAGCCCGTCGAATGTGGTCACCTCGGTTGTGGTGAGGCTGCTGCGCAAGCCGGCCGCCCGCAGGTCGAACCAGCTGTACACACCGAACAGGACCACGCTGAGCCCGATGACGCTCGGCACTCGCAGGACGGACCACAGCCGCCCCCAGCGGCTGACAGATGCCATGTGTACCACCATCCTCTCTACGGACACACAGCTGATGAACCAGATTCACGCCAGCCCGAGGAAGTACTGCTCACACTTGAGCCACACCTGCGCGCCCAGCAGCAGCCCGAGCAGATGGCTTCTGGTGTAGTCGTCCGGGAAGTGGACCCCGCCCCACAGGCGGGACAACCCGGCGTCCTCGGCCATCGACGTGTACGTCGGGTAGTGCAACAGGACGTCGCTGGCTGGGGCGAGGCCCGGTTCGGCCACCGACGATCCGGCCGGGACAACGACGGAGAAGCCGAAGGTGTCGTTCAGCTTGAACAGCTGCATGACCCTCGCCCACGCCGCGGAGAACGTGGCGTGTCCGGAGATGAACGCCGGGAAGGGTGGGCTCGGGAAGTGTCTGGGCTTGTACGGATGCCAGGTGCCACCGTTGATGAGCTGTGTGCCCAGGCCCGGGCCGGCCCAGGCACTGACCTGCTGACCGTTGAACAGTTTGCGGATAGCGCTGATCGGCCGGACCGAGTTGTACAGGCGCTTGTTGTCCCAGACCACGATGCTGGCGTCGAACATCGCGTTCGTCACGCCGAAGAACAGTTTCACATCCTGGTCGAGGCTGTGCTGATCACGCGCCGACACGAAGTGCAGGAACTGGCAAATGTGCGCCGGCGGCGGAGGCTGAACCGTGTCCGGCCCGTCCGGCCAGTACGACACCACCGCCTTCTGCCTCTCGGTCAGGTTGGCGCTCATGGCCAGTAGCTGGTTGGCCTGGTTGAGGTAGCCCTGCGTGCCGAACTTCTCCGGGCCGGTCAGGTCGCGGTGCACCGCCGCGGACAGAAGTCCGAAAGGCGTTACCTGTCCCCAGAACGGTTGGCGATACGTTGGCGTCTCCGTCTGACCGAACAGGTTCACGTAGGTCAGCGGCTGCCACTGGTCTGGACTTGGCAGCGTCGCCGGGTTGAACGGGGCGCTGACGACCATCGGCTGGTTGACTGGCACGTAGCCGGTGTAGTCCGAGTAGGGACCAGGGGCCAGGTTGCCGAGCTGATTCGAGCCGTCGTTGTGACGGTACGCCAGCAGACCCGCGGCCGCCGTCACCCCCACGCCCGCCGGCGAGGTGGCGTCCGTCGGATTGAGGGCGGGGTTGAAGCCGAGAGACTGCATGAACGCGTCGAATATCGGCTTGCGGGCGGGGTACAGGTCGACGCACGTGCGGTGCGCGGCGTAGCTCATCGCCTGAATCTTGTTCGCCAGCGTGCGCTCCAGCAGCGGCCGCCGCAGTGCGCCGCCGTACCTGGTGCCGTTCGCCAGCAAGTCGTACGCGGCCCACGCGTCGTACATAGCCGTGTGCACCATCGCCAGCGAACGGGCCCACGGGCCCGGACCAAAGGGATCCACACGGACGGACTCGATGACCTGTTTGTTCCAGCCGATCACCACGTTCTCGCCAGCGGCGGACGCCAGGCGAGGAGTGGCGAGCGCACCGCCAATCGCTCCGGCGCCGACGGCCGCGAGAGCGGCGCCGGAGCCTTTTAGGAGGCTCCGGCGGCTGAACGTCTCACGGATTGACATTGATTCCGCCCAGGTAGACCTTCGGGCCGAGCAGGCCGAGGGTGCCTGAGAGCAGCGCACCGCCGAACATCTTCCAGTCCGAGCGGAACGTCGAAGCGGTTGAGATGGCGGTTAGGAGGCCGCCGTTCCACAGCGGAGTGGTGTAGTGCATCTCGAACCGGTCGGCCGTGATCCCCCGGTTGTCGATGCCGATCGCGGCGAAGTCATGCTCGACGTCCTCGAGGACCACGCCGGTGAGCAGCATGGTGATCGAACGCATCCGGCCCTGCGCGGTGATGGTGCGGGCCGCGCGGTCCACCGTGTAGGTGAGGGTTCCCACGGAGAACATCTCCATCGCGAAGGAGCCGATGACGCCAGGGATCGCCCCCGTGGTTCCAACCGCGCAGGTGACCAGCACCGGGTTCAAGTTGAACGGTGAGGGGTGGAACGCGGTTGACATGTCGGCATACATGCCGGCGCCAAGGTCGCCGAACGTCGGTTCACTGGCCGACGCCGCCTGGGCGGTCGTGGCCAGCGTGGTGGGAACGGCGACCGCGGCGGCGGCCCCCAGAGCGGCGGTCTTCAATACCTGCCGTCGTTCCATGGTGAGCACTCCTTTGGCGCGGATTCGAGACTGGACTGGGCCCAACTGTCCAACAGCACCGTCACACCGCCGCGTGTCGCGCCGTTATGTCGGCGTCACGCCAGAGTCATGGACTCGTGAGGGTTCCGGTGATGACCAGAGCGCCGTAAAGTAATCGAGGAATGTCGCTGTGAGATCACATTGCTGTGCATGCGGCGACTTCTGCGAGGTGAACGGGTGGGACCGAATGCGCAGATCCGTCGTTTCTGGACAGTCCGTCGAACAGAATGTGAATTCGTCGGATGGCACCGTGCTGCGGGTCCGGCTGTTGGGCGCCTTCGGGGTGTCCGCTGGACCGCACCTGCTGTCGATCGGCGTTGCCGGCCAACGGCTGGTGGCCATGCTCGCGTTGGCCGAGCAGTCGGTCAGCCGCTCCCGGGCCGCGGCGACGCTGTGGCCGGACATTCCGGAGAGCCGCGCCAGTGCGAACCTGCGGGCGACGTTGTGGCGCTTGCTGCGCCTGCCACACAGAATTGTGGAGGCCACCCCCTTTGAGCTGCGACTCCCGCCTGACTGGCAGGTCGACACGCGAGAACTGGTCGCCCTTGCCCGGCTTCTGCTGGACCGGACGAGCGTCCTCACCGATGCGCAGCTCAGCGCGGCGATACGGATCAACCTTTACGAGGACCTGCTACCCAATCACACGAACGAGGCCTGGCTACACCCCGAGCGGGAACGGTTCCGCCAGCTGCGCCTGCACTGCCTTGAGGCCCTTTGCGAGCGCCTGACGAGCGCCCGCTGGCACGGCGCGGCCGTCGACTGCGCATTGGCCGCGGTGCGAGCCGACCCTCACCGGGAGAGCGCCAGCATCGCATTGATCAACGCACACCTCGCCCAAGGCAATTATCGCGACGCGGTACGCCATTACGACGCGTACCGCTCCCGCCTGCGGCAGGATCTCGGGGCGGAACCGTCACCGATGTTCAACCAAGCGCTGCTGGGCCGTACACAAACGGCTGCACCAGATATACAACGCAATTTTAACCCAATTCGGTACACGACGTAGTTTCGGCCTTCACTTGGATGCAGCCAAGGAGCGTTATTCAGAACGTGGTTATCCCCAGGTTCGGTAGATCTCCAGTCCGGTGACGGTGCGTAGGACTTCGGGAAAGTCGGTGAGGCGTCC
>NZ_BSDI01000067.1 GCF_027923225.1 Phytohabitans aurantiacus | reverse complement strand
GCCCAGTCCTCCACGCTGATCACACCCCAAGCCGTACACAGGGTGCTCAGGTTTCACCCGCCGACTACGGCTCAGTTTTCACGCGGCGTCGACACGATGCTCCCCGAACACCGCATAGCGCAGCGAGCAGTCCGCGCATGTCCGGATCCGGACCAGTTTCTCCTCGTCGATGCCTGGCAGCGGCTCGGGGTAGAACTGCTTGCGTCGGTAACGGATCTCGATGCCGAACCCCGAACGGCGCGACCGACGACGCGACGACCTGAAGCCGCTGAACGCCTTATCGAGCGCCTGCCCGACCAACTGGGCCCCGAGATCCCCGGCCGCCCGCAGCGCTCGATCCAGCTGTTGCTGGGTCATGAACTCGCTGTGGTCATCGTGGTGGCCGCAGTACACACACCACAGCTCAACATCGTCGGGCAGGGCGTCGTAGTCGCCACCGTCGATGCGAAAGATCTGCCGGCAGGCCGGACACTCCCTGCCGAAGAAGCCGTCCTCGTCATTCGGGATACTCACCCGCATCGCGAACGAATCTCCGTCGCGGCCGACGATGCTGGCACCCGGCGCCATCCGAAACCCGCTGTCGCCCCACGCACCGCCGGTCACGCTCCACATAGCTGCCGATTGTGCGCCATGGGTGCGACACTTCCGCCACCGATTTCCCGCCCACCCGGGCACTGCAATCGGGCCCATTCCTGGACACCGCAGACCGCCCGGTGGAAACAGTAGGACTGTAGATCACGAATCGGGAATCCACCGCTGCCATCTGACGTGCACGTCAGCAATCTGCGACGCCGCAGCAATCGTCCAGGACGGCTGCCCGCAGCCGTGCGACGCGATCCACCCGGAGCTACCCTCGGCCGGGTCGGCGATCGGGATCAGATCTGGCATCGAAACCACTTGCACGCTTACCTGTTCCTTGCCGAGGGTCCGCCACCGCACAAAGAACTGCTGGTGGGCGCAGCCGTTCATCGTCGCCGGGAACCCATCTATCACAACAGCGCCCTGACCACCGAAGACCCGCACGGATGCGGACCCTTCGGTGTCGTACCGGTAACCGGGGTAACTGACCGGCCAACTCGGCAACTCCTCAAGCCGACCGGTTCCAGTTATCACTTCCCCGGATCCCCAACGGTTGTCCGTCGCCGCCGGCGTAGCGGCATGGCCGGCTCGGCGCCGGTTCAACCAGGCAAGGACGGGGATAACGGCCACCAGCAGCGCCAGGACCACGCCGGCAACACTGCTGATCTTCTCTGCCCGGTCGAGACCCATCCTGATCAGCTGCCATACGGCCCCGGCACCGGCGACCAGCATCACGCCCGCGACCACGGGTAGCAGCCAACGCGGATGGGTACGGGCCT
The DNA here is from genome assembly GCF_027923225.1 of Phytohabitans aurantiacus. Classification (GTDB taxonomy): domain Bacteria; phylum Actinomycetota; class Actinomycetes; order Mycobacteriales; family Micromonosporaceae; genus Phytohabitans; species Phytohabitans aurantiacus. The sequence goes on along the minus strand of NZ_BSDI01000067.1, from coordinate 48,708 downwards.
GCGACAAACAGTCGGGCACGAGACTCTCCGGTCGGCTGTGGGGGTGCCTGCCAGCCACCAACCATGGCTGTCGCTGTCGTCCGCTGAGGCCACATCCACGGTCAAATGACGGTCAAATGATCTTCAGGCCAGGTCCCAAGATCGGGAACCTGGCCTGTGACCTGCGGCGAAAGTGTGGGCGATACTGGGATCGAACCAGTGACCTCTTCGGTGTGAACGAAGCGCTCTCCCGCTGAGCTAATCGCCCTCAGCGCGGACCGAACTCTACCCGATGCGACACCTTCGCCGCATCTTCGGGGTCAGTGCGTCGCGATGTAGTTCAGGACACTCGCCACCAGATCGATGCCGAAGCTGAACCGGACCGTGAGCCACACCACCGCCCCGACGAAGATCATCCCGACCAGGCCGAGCAGGAGGCGTACCGGCCAGGACTGGCGGGTGACCCAGCCCGTCCACTTTCGGAGGTTGCGCCGGGTGAACTCGAGCAGCTTGCGAGCCCAGGAGAACTCGATGGCCCAGATGCCGATGCCGCCGAGCACGATGAGCCAGCCGGGGCCGGGCAGCGGAATGAGCGCCGCGCCCAGCGCCACGACGAGCAGGCCGGCGACGCCGATGAAGACCTTCAGCGCGATCCGGCCGGTCGGGTTGGCGCGGATGACCTCCAGGGTGAGGCGGATGCGTTCGCGCCAGCGCGGCCGCCCGGGGGGAGGCTCGCTGGGCGCGGTCGCACCCGAAGGAGGCACAGCGGGGGCAGCGTCGTCGGGTGACGATGCCGATACTGCACCCATTGCGGCCTGGTTTGTGACCATTTCACTCCCACGGTCTCACGCGGCCCGTCACTCATCGGGACGACTGGACGTTACCGGAGTGAGTCGACGTCTGAACCACACCCGACGCCGGTCGGAGCCGATCATCAAATTAGAACCGGACACTTTATATGAAAGCGGTTCAATATACCGGTGAATCGGGGCCGTCTTCCCACTAGTGGGTGAGATCAGCGTATGGCGGAGCGTAATCAGGAGTATCCACTGAGTATGGGAATCGCGGGGCACGTGAGTCCCGCAGCGGTGCCGGGGGGAGAACGTCCATGAGTGTCATCCGACCGACGACCGTAGAGGTCGAGACGTCGCTGCGGCTCGTCGCACCGGACGCGACGGCGCTGCCAGTACGGGCCAGCCTGCGCTATGACCCGACTGACCCGTACGCCGTCCATGTGCTCTTCCACGCGGAGTCCGCGGGGGGCGAGGCGGTGAGTTGGTCCTTCGCTCGCGAGCTACTGGTCACCGGCCTGGACGAGCCCGCCGGCATCGGCGATGTGCGCGTGTGGCCCTGGGCCACGCCGCGCGGTGACTTCGTCGCGCTGGCCCTGTCGTCGCCGGACGGCAATGCGCTATTCGAGGTGCCGCGCAGCGTGCTCGTGCGATTCCTGCGGCGCACATACGTCGTGGTGCCGCGCGGCAAGGAGACCGACCACCTCGACGTGGACGCCGCGGTCATCCGCCTGCTCGCCGGCCGCTAACAGTGCACATTGACTCTTGTAACACCGTTAACACCTGCCTTACCGTTGGGTAACTTAGCCGCGGTGGCGCCACCTCGGAAACCTCGCCGGACCCGACCGTCCTCCGGGTCCGGCCAGTCCCCCGCGAGGTTCCCATGGCGTTCACCAGACGGCTGCTCACCCCTGCGCTCCTCATCCTGACTCTCGTCGCGGCAGCGCCCCCGACGCGAGCCGGCGCGAGTCCCACCACCAGCTTCACGGCGGTCGACATCGCGTCGCACGACGGCACCGTGCTCAAGGCGAACGTCATCGCGCCCACGGCTGCCGGCCCGCATCCAGCCATCGTCTTCATCTCCAGCTGGGGGCTCAACGACGCCGAGTACCTCGCCCAGGCGCGCGCTTTCGCCGAGGCGGGCTACGTGGTGCTCTCGTACACGGCACGCGGCTTCTGGAGCTCCGGTGGCCGCATCGAAACCGCCGGCCCCGCCGACATCGCCGACGTCTCGGCGGTCATCGACTGGATGGACGCGCACACGGCGGCGGACCCGTCGCGGATCGGCGTCGGCGGCGTGTCGTACGGCGCCGGAATCGGGCTCATCGCCTCCGCGCACGACGCGCGCATCCGGGCCGTCGCGGCGCTGTCCGGTTGGACCGACCTCATCGAGTCCCTGTACGCCGACCAGACGCACCACCAGCAGGCGGTCTGGCTGCTCAAGCTGACCGCCGAGCTCCTCGGCCAGCCCAGCGACGAGTTCGACCGGATCGTCGACGACTACTTCGCCAAGCGGAACATCCCGACGCTGCTCGCCTGGGGCGCGGTGCGCTCGGCGGAGACGTACCTTCCTGGCATCCGCGCCAACCGGCCCGCGATCCTGCTCGCCAACGCGTACGGCGACAGCGTCTTCGGACCCAACCAGCTCGTCGAGTTCTTCGGGGCGCTTACCGGCCCCAAGCGCCTCGAACTGTCGCCCGGCGACCACGCGATCCCCGAGCTGACCGGCCTCGCCGGCCTGCCCAACCACGTGTGGACGAGCGCCCGGCAGTGGTTCGACGAGTACCTGACCGGTGCGGACACGGGTATCGCGGATGACCCGGTGGTGCTGCGCGTGCGCGGCTCGTCGACAACCGAGGCGGCAACGGAGACGTACCGCGACTGGGCGGACGTGACCGGTTCGACGAATCGCTATCACCTGGGCGACGTGCCCTGGTACGACCGCACCGGGCCATTGAGCCCGATCGCACCGACGCAATGGTCCGAGTCATTCCACGCGTACGGGGACACGGTCGCGGGCGCGGGCGTCGTATTGCTCTCGAACGGTCTCGAGGCGCTCACCGGCAACCCACCATCGGCGTGGGTGCCCGCCGTCGACCGCGGTCGCGGCGCCGTCTGGGAGACCGCCCCGCTGCCTCAGGGCGCTGCCGTGCGCGGCATCACGCGCCTGCACCTCACCGTGCGACCGGGCGCGGCGACCGGCACGGTGATCGCCTACCTGTACGACGTGGACGCTCTTGGCGTGGGCAAGCTGGTCGCGCACGCACCGGCGACGTGGACGTCGGGCGGTACGCAGGCGATCGACGTGGCCCTGCCGGCGACCGCGTGGGACGTACCGGCCGGCCACCGGCTCTCGCTTGTCGTCGACACCGAGGACGGGCTGTACCTCGACGAGAACGCGTTCGGCGCGGCGATAACCGTGACCGTACCGAGCTGGATCGATGTGCCAATGCGTTGAGCTGTCGGAAAGAAGCCGTCTGACGTGCGAGATCAGCCGGCGGCGGCTACGGTCGTCGTGATGGTCGCTTTCGGTCAACCCGTTGGCCGCGCGCTGGAGACCGCATGCGCGCCCGGGCAGGCCGGGATAGGCACCCTCACCCTTAGTGATCTCTCCGCAGACGGAGCGTCGATTCTCGACCATCACGCGCTGGTACTGGTCACCAGCGGTCACGGCACTTACGAGATTGACTTCGTGACGTACGCCTGCCGGCCGGGCACGCTGCTGTGGGCCCGGCCGGGGCAGGCGGTGCGGCTGGGCGGCCAGCCAGGACTGGACGCGACGCTGGTCTGCTGGCAGCCGGGCATCCTCGCGCCCCTGCATCCGCAGGCCGCCACGCTCGACAACCCGCTCGGCCCGACCCACTGGCACCTCACCGGCGAAGACGAAGACGCGGTCATCAACGAGGTGAGCCAGCTGGTCGTCGACTGCGAGCGCCACGGTGCCGGCGATCTGCCCGCCGTGCTGCTGCGCCACCAGCTCGCCGTCCTGCTGCTCCGGATCGGACTGCTGCGCGAGACGGACAGCAATTCCAACGAGACCGGTCTTTCCCAGACTGTTCAAAACGAGGCGGAGACGTTCCACCGGTTTCAGCAGGAGCTGGAGCGCGGGTACGCCCGCACCCGCCGCGTCGAGGACTACGCCGCCGATCTCGGCTGCTGCGTGCGCACCCTCACCCGGGCGAGCCTGGCCGCGACGGGGCGCAGCGCCAAGCAGATCATCGACGACCGCGTGGCGCTGGAGGCCAGGCGACTCCTCGCCGGCACCGACCTTCCGGTGGCCGAGGTGGGACGGCGGTTGGGGTTCGCCGAGCCGACCAACTTCGGCCGGTTCTTCCAGCGCGAGGTCGGCATCAGCCCGGGCGGGTTCCGCGCCGAGGCGGCACGCGACACCGCACCGCCCCCGACATCTCATCGGCCACGCGAACCCCTGGACCACATGCCCAGTCCATTGACGGCATGATGGGGGTGTGCAGATCTCCGCGCGCGGTGACTATGCGGTGCGAGCCGCGCTGAGCTTGGCGGCCGCGCACCCCTCGTTGATGTCCGCGCAAGCCATCGCCGCCGAACAGGAAATGCCCCGCAAGTTCCTCGAAGCCGTGCTCGCCGACCTTCGCCGTGCCGGCATCGTCCGCGCGCAGCGCGGCGCCGAGGGCGGTTACACCCTCGCGGCGCCACCGCGTGACATCACCGTCGGGGCGATCTTGCGCGCCGTCGATGGTCCATTGGCGGGTGTACGCGGACTGCGTCCCGAAGAGACCCGGTACGACGGGGCGGCGGAAAACCTGCCCCGGCTCTGGGTGGCGGTGCGCGCGGCGGTTCGCGAGGTCGTCGACGAGGTGAGCCTCGCCGAGCTGGTCAGCGGCAAGATGCCCGCTCACGTCCGCAAGCTGACCACCCGCCCAGACGCCTGGGAGCCCCGCTGACAGGCTCGCCCGTTTCCGCGTGATCAGGGCGTCCCTGAAGTGGCCCGGGTCACCTTCGGATCCTGCTAGGAGCCGTGGCGACCAACGGCGGCGAACGCCCCGAATTCCGGTTTGGGGTTACTTGAGGGACGCCCTGATCACGCGGAAACGGGTGCGATGACGACGTCGCCGGAGAGGCGGCCGCGCTCTGGGTCTCGCGTCACGTGCCCCGCTTGGAGCAATGCGGTGATCGCACGGAGGGCATCTGCGGAGCGATACACGGTGCCGGTCAGTGCGAAGTGGCGCAATTCGGTGACCGTGCACGCTCCTGCCGAGCGCAATTGAGCCAGCAGCTCGCGCCGCAGCGGCCCGGGGTGCGGGTTGAGCGAGATGTCGAGCAGGTGCCCCTCGGGGTCCCGCGGATCCCGATAGCGCACGCCCGCGTACTCGTCGACGGCCCAGAGCGCGTTCTTGAAGGCTTCGAGACCCTTGCCGGCCGTCGTGCCGAACGTGACGAGCCGCGCTGACCCGTTGTCGACCAACTCGACCCGGGTGGCCAACGGAAATGGCGGGTCGGGCGGCTGGCCGGTACCAGAGACGAGAAGGACCTCGGCGGGGCGTGCGACGCCGGCGGCGCTGATGGCCGACGGGCCCGGGTCTTCCAGGTGTGCGAGCAGTGGGGCGCCCGCGGCGCCCGCTGCCTTCAGTGCCACCGCGAGCTTGTCATCGGGATTGCCCGCGACGGCGTGCACGCTTAGCTCCGCGGGTGTACCGAGCTCTGCCTGCACCGCATCGAGGCGGCGCGCCGCATTGCTCGGATCGGGTGCTACGAGCAGGACCGTGAGGCGCCGTCCGCGCAATCGGTCGGAGAACTCCGCGAACACCCGCAGCGCTGCCTCGGCCGCCTCGACGTCGATCGCCCCGGACCAGCCCTGCGCGAAGGTCGCACCCCGCGCGCCGTGCAGCGCCACCGGAGCCCAGGCGTCGAGGTATCGGACGAGCAGTTCCCTGACGACGCCTGCGATCGCGGAGGACATACCTCTAGTTTCTACCGTGACACGCCAACCCCGCCGGCCGTCTGCGCCCCGTACCGCTGCTTCTCCTTGGTCAGATCGAGCGGCCCGATGGTCTTGCGGGCGTCGATGGCCGCCTGATCGAGCAGGTCAGCGGGGATGAGCCACACGACCTCGAACTCCAGGCCGTCCGGATCCTTGCCGTAGAGACTCTTGGTCGTGCCGTGGTCGGACGTGCCGACGAGGGCGCCCGCCTCCGACAGCCGGACCGCGATCCGCTCCAGTTCCTCGAGCGTGTCGACCTCCCAGGCGATGTGGTAGAGCCCGACGGTGGTGCGGCCGGCGCCGGAGGGTCCGGCGTTCGGGCCAAGCTCGAAGAGGCCGAGGTCGTGGTCGTTGGTGGAGTCCGGCGCCTGCAGGAACGCGGCGCCCCGGAAACCGTCCGGGGTCATCGCGATCTGGCGGAAGCCCAGGACGTCGCTGTAGAACGCGACGCTGCGGTTGACGTCGCGCACGAAAAGTACGGCATGGTTGAGCCTGTGAACACCCATGGTTACGACGGTAGCGCGGTAGTTGAGCCCTCAACAACCGGGGTAGGCTGGGTTCCGTGACCCGGTGGCTGAACGCGGAGGAGCAGCGGACCTGGCGAGCGTTCCTGCACAGCTCGCGCGCGCTGTTCGACACTCTCGACCGCGAACTGCAGCGTGACGCACAGATGCCCCACGCGTATTACGAGATCCTCGTGCGCCTGTCCGAGGCGCCCGAACGCACCATGCGGATGAGCGAGCTGGCCGAGGCCACTTCGTCGTCCCGCAGCCGGCTGTCCCATGCCGTTGCCCGGCTGGAGGAGTCTGGGTGGGTGCGGCGCAAGGATTGCCCCACAGATCGCCGCGGACAGCTAGCGGTCCTCACCGAGAAAGGCTTCGAGGTACTGGTGGCAGCCGCACCGGGGCATGTCGAGGGGGTGCGTTCGCACCTGTTCGACCAGCTCACGCCGCAACAGGTGAGGCAATTGCGGGATATCAGTGAGGCACTTCTAGGTCATCTCGACCCGGAGAGACCCTTGTACTGATCGTGTCTGGTCCAGCACCATGAGGCACGTGTCAGCAGTACTGGGTGAATTGACCGCGAGGGCCTACAGCCTCGTCGAGATCGGCGACCTGCCCTCCGCCCAGTTGCTGCTCTCCGACGCCCTGGCACACGTCGACACCGATCCCCGGCACGCCTCCGCAGCCCTTGCCGACGCGGCCGGCTTGCACTCCCGGGTACTGATCCGGCTGGGCGAGCCGCACTCGGCGCGCGGCTGGGCCCAGTTCGCGTACGTGGCGGCCAACCGGCTCTACGGACCCGGCCACGAGCAGACCATCCAGGCCGCCGCCACGCTCGCCACCGTCCTGCAGCGGCTCGACCACTTCAACGAGTCGTCCCACCTGTACGCCGAGGTCATCGAGGGGCTGACAGCGCTGCAGGGCCCCGAGTCCCGCCAGGTACTGGCCGCACACGCCGACCTGGCCACCGTCGAGTACGCCCGGGGCGATTGCGACACCGCCCGCGCCCGGATCGCCGAGGCGTGGGACATGACCCGCGAAGCGTACGGCGACGCGGACCCCGCTGGGATCAAGATGCTCGCCCGGCTCGGTGCGATGGAGCGTGACTGCGGAAAGTTCACCGAGGCGCACCAGCACCTGGCGCACGCGCGCGAGCTGTGCCGGCAGTACCTGCCCCCGGAGCACCCGATGACGGCGCAGGTGGCGACCCTGTCCCGGGCACCCGCCAATCCCAACCACCTGTGCAACGGCCACGCCCTCCCCGCGGCTCCCGCACGCCACGCGGCTTCCCCTCCTTCGTCCGACCCCGACATTGCTGGTGACGAGCGTTCTGGGTTTGCTGATGCTGACGCCCGTTCTGGGTCCGCTGGCGGGTTTGGGTCCGCCGACGCTTCCTCTGGCGGCTTTGGGGCCGCGGACGCTTCCTCTGGCGGCTTTGGGGCCGCCGCCTCTGACGCTTCGTCTGGCGGTTCTGGTCTCGCTGACCCTGACTCTGCGGCTGGCGGCGCCTCCCGGACGGGCCCCGCCCTTGGGGACGCCCGCTCCAGCGAGCCGGCTCTCGTGGAGACCGACGAGTACGGTGATCCCGTCCCGCCCGACGTGGCGGAGTCGTGGTGGCCGCCGCCGGACGACGGCAACGACCCGCCACCCAACCTGCCCGTGCCGGTCGGTCACCGCGAACAGCCCGCCCGCCGCCGCGGCCCCGCACGGCTCCTGCTGGCCGCCCTGATCGCGGCCGGGCTCGGAGCAGTCGCCGTGATCATCGGACTGTCAGCGGTGGACCAGCAGCAGAACCGCGACCCCGACACCGGCCCCGTGGCCGCCCCAACCTTCCCGACCACCAGTGCGCCCGCGCCCACCAGCGCTCCACCGTCCCCCACGGTCAGCCCCGCCCGGCCCGGCACCCCACCAGGCGCGGTGAAGCTCGTCGACAACCGCCAGAGCATCACGCTGACCTGGACATACCCGGCGGGCGCCAAGGCACCGGTACGCCTCTCGGGCGCCCCGGAAGGGCAGCAGCAGCGCGCCTTCCAAGACCTGCCGGCCGGCTCCAGCACCTACGTCGTACACGGCCTGGCCCAGGACACGGACTTCTGCTTCACCGTGGCGGTCGTGTACTCAGCCAAAGTCGTCGGCCGAGCCCCCGCCGTCTGCACCGCCCGCGACCGCTAGCCCTCACGCTCCCCGGCGCTCCGCTCCAATGCCGCCCGCTCTCCGCCCCCGCTCTCCGCGCGGCCTGCGCCGCGCGGCCTCTCCGCGCGGCTGGTCTTCGCCGATCAAGGGCGAATGCACGTGGTTGGATCGCTTTTCCGCGTGCGTTTGCCCTTGATCCAGGCGATCTCCCTTGATCGGCGTCGCCGCCCGGCGGCGTCCGCACACAGTCACGGACCGGGCGGCGTCACGGACCGGGCGCGGCGTCCGCACACGGTCACGGACCGGGCGGCGTCACGGACCGGGCGCGGCGTCCGCACACGGTCACGGACCGAGCGCGGCGTCCGCACGCCGTCACCGACCGGGGCGATGACGGGCGGTCGCCAACGCCGGATGCAGCGAAATCGTGGAAAGTGCGGCCTCCGCGACAGCCTGATGCCGCAAGTTCGGGGAACTTGCGGCATCCACCGATGCCAGGCCGCTGCTCGCAACGCCGCCCGGCGCGTGGGCAACGCGAGGCGTAGCGCGCGGGCAGGACGGCGCGCAGCGCCGCCGATCAAGGCCATTCCCATCGATCAAGGGCAAATACACGCGGAAAAGAGATCCAACCGCGTGCATTCGCCCTTGATCGGCGGAAAGGGCCCGCGCGCGGCACGCGCGCACAGCGCGGCACGGGCACGGGCGCGGACAGCGGGGCGTGGGGCGGACGCGGACAGCGGGGCGTGGGGCGGGCGCGGACAGCGGGGTGTGGGGGGTTAGTCGGGGGGTGGGGTTTTGGGGAGGCGGAGTTCGGCGCGGACGCCCGGGGCGGCGTCTCTCAGGACCACGGTGCCGGCGTGCCGGCGGGTCAGTTCGCGGGCGATCGCCAGCCCCAGACCCGAGCCGCCCGCGTCGCGGGCGCGGGCGTCGTCGAGGCGGGTGAAGCGGTCGAAGACGCGTTCGCGGTCGGCTGGCGGAATGCCGGGGCCGTCGTCGGCCACGGTGATCAGATGGTGCGGGCCGTTGGCGGTCAGCCCGACGGATACGCGGGAATTGGTGTGCCGGACGGCGTTGTCGAGCAAGTTTGCCACCACTCGGGCGAGCGCGTCCGGCTCCCCTACCGTCCACAATGGATGCTTTGGTCGAGTCACGTCGACCGCCTGGTACCGCTCGGCCACTGTGGACACTAGCTCGCCCAGCTCGACCGGCACCACCGCCCGTGCGGCTCGCGCCCCGCCGTCGTCGGAGCGGGCGAGCAGCAGCAGGTCGTCGACCAGGCGGCTGAGTCGCTGGATATCGGCGAGCAGATCGTCCCCCACGTCGGCCCACTCGGTGCGGTCGCCCAGCCGCTGCGCGACCTCCAACTGGGTACGCATGTTGGTCAGCGGGCTGCGCAGCTCGTGGGCGGCGTCCGCCACGAACGCGCGCTGCCGCACCCGGGCCGCTTCCAGCCGGTCGAGCATGCCGTTCAGGGTCACCGCCAACCGGTGGATCTCGTCGTGCGAGTCCGGCACCGGCAGCTGGCCAGGCAGGGCGCCACCGGTGATCTCCTCGGCGCCCGCTCGCAGCGCCTCCACCGGCCGCAACGTCAGGCCCACGACCCGCCACGCCACCGCCGCCAGCACGACGAGCAGCAGCGGGAACGCCACCATCAGCGTGGTACGCAGCAGCCGCACGCTCCGCGTCAGGTCGGCCATGGAGCGCGCCACCAGTACCGTCTGCGTGCCACCGTCCCCGGCCGGCTCCCCCACGACGCGCACCGGGCCGTCGATGCCTAGCCTTTCGCCCGGGATGAGCAGCGCCTTGCCGGCGCGGGCCTTCGGCAGCTCGTCCCGATACAGCACCGCCACCAGCCGGTCGGCACCGATCGAGGCGGCGAGCACCCGGCCGTCGGCGTCGACCACCTGTACCCGCACGTCGCCGACGACGGGCAGCGGCTCGGGCGTCTCCCTCTCGTCGACCAGCCTGGCGATGCCCTCCGCGCTCTGCCGGGCCTCGGTGTCGGCGGTGCGCTGCAGGGCGATGCCGAGCGCGCCGACCAGTACGACGCCGCCGACCGCCAGCCCGGCGGCGAGCCCGGCGACGCCGATGAACATCAACCGGGCGCGCAGGCTGATCCGGCGCCACCAGCGCAGTCTCATGCCGTGAGCCGGTACCCGGCGCCGCGCACCGTCTCCAGCACGTCGCGGCCGATCTTGCGGCGCAGGTAGCCGACGTAGACCTCGACGGCGTTCGGCGCGGTCTCGATGCTGGCGTCCCAGACGTGGTCGAGCAGCTCGGTCTTGGAGACCACCTCGCCTGGCCGGCGCATCAGGTACTCCAGCAGCGAGTACTCCCGCGCGGTGAGCACGATCTCGGCGCCGTCCAGCGTGACCCGGCGCTCGGCGGGGTCGAGGCGCAGGTCGCCGACCGTGAGCACGGCCGGCCGCTGCGGGGCGCCGCGCCGCAACAGCGCCCTAAGCCGGGCGAGGAGGACCACGTACGAGAAGGGCTTGGTCAGGTAGTCGTCGGCTCCGCAGTCGAGGCCGTCGGCCTGGTCGTACTCGCCGTCCTTCGCCGACAGCATGAGTACCGGCAGCCAGTGCTCCTCGGCGCGCAGTTGACGCACCACCCGATATCCGGACAGACCGGGCAGCATGACGTCGAGGATCATCGCGTCGTACCCGCCGTGCCGAGCCATCTCCAGCCCGGTCGGGCCATCGCCGGCCACGTCGACGGCGAAGCCCTCGCCCTGGAGCCCACGCTTGAGGGCGGTGGCGAGCCGAGCCTCGTCTTCCACGACCAGTAACCGCACGCCAACAAGCGTGCCATTCTTGCTGAGAGGCCCGACAGCGACTCTCAGCACGCTCACAGCGCCGGTTCCGCACGATGGGCGACAGGAGGTGCGAAACATGCAAGCAACGAAGTCCCGGCCAGCCCTGCGCTGGCTGATCCCGGCAGCCGCCACGGTGCTGGTGATCGGTGGAGGTGCCGCGGTCGGCACGTTCGCCGCGTCGGCCGATCCCAGCCTGCCGCCCCGGTCCGCCGCACAGCTGCTGGTCGACCTGCAGACCGCCCGGCTGGACGGCCTGTCCGGCACCGTGGTGCAGACGTCCGACCTCGGGCTGCCGTCGCTGCCCAACCTGGGCGGGGGCTCCGGCAGCGCCGACGTGATGTCCCTGATCACCGGCGACAACACGCTCCGCGTCTGGTACTCCGGGCCGGACAAGGCACGCGTCGCGCTGATGGGCACGCTCGGCGAGACCGACATGATCCGCAACGGGTCCGACGTGTGGCTCTGGGAGAGCAAGGCCAACAAGGCGACACACAGCAAGCTGTCCGGAACGGAGGCTGGACAGCAGCACACCTTGCCCAACGGGGTGCCGTCGACGCCGCAGGAGGCCGCCGACCAGGCGCTCGCGGCGATCGACCCCACCACCGAGGTCACCACGTCGGGCACCGCGAGGGTGGCCGGGCGCGACGCGTACGAGCTGGTGCTCCGGCCGCGCGACACGGCCTCGCTGGTCGGGCAGGTGCGCATCGCGATCGACGCCACCGAGCACGTGCCGCTCCGCTTCGAGGTCCTGGCCAAGGACTCCGACAAGGCGGCCTTCGAGGTGGCGTTCACGCAGGTCGACTTCGACCGGCCGGACGACCAGCAGTTCGAGTTCAACCCGCCGCCCGGCGCGAAGGTCGAGGAGTCGACCGAGCTGTCGGCTGAGCAGAAGGCCCAGCAGGCCGAGAAGGCACACAACGACGGCGACCTGACGACCGTCGGCGAGGGTTGGACCATGGTGGCCGTGTCGAAGGCAGGCGGGGCCCCGGCCTCGCCGGAGGAGGAAGACGCCACCGGTTTGCTCAAGGCGCTGCCCGAGGTCAGTGGCGCGTGGGGTAAGGGGCATCTGCTGACCGGCACCGTGTTCAGCGTCCTGGTCACCGACGACGGCCGGATCCTCGCCGGTCTGGTGAGCCCGGAGCGGCTGTACGAGGTGGCGGCGACCAAGGCAGGCAAGTGACCGCCTTCGCGGTCGAGAGCAGCGGTCTCACGAAGCGGTTCGGACGCCAGGTCGCGGTTGACGCCGTCGACCTGGCGGTCCCCCGCGGCACGGTCTACGGGTTCCTGGGCCCGAACGGCTCGGGAAAGACCACGACGATCCGCATGCTGCTCGGCCTGATCCGGCCGACCGACGGCGGCCACGCCCTGCTGGGTGAGCGGATGCCGGCGGGCGCCGCACGGGTACTGCCGAAGGTGGGCGCCCTCGTCGAAGGGCCCGGCTTCCACCCGTACCTGTCCGGCATCGATAATCTGCGCCGGCTCGACGCGGCTGACCGTACAGCTGACAGGAAGAACGCGGACGCCCGCATCCGGTCGGCGCTCGACCGGGTCGGGTTGGGCGCCGCGGCGCGCAAGCGGTACCGGGCGTATTCGCTGGGGATGCGGCAGCGGCTGGCGCTCGCGGCGGCGATCCTGGCGCCGCGCGACCTGCTGATCCTCGACGAGCCGACGAACGGTCTCGACCCGCAGGGCACGCGCGAGGTGCGGGCGCTCATCGCGGCGCTGGCCGCCGAGGGCAGCACGGTGCTGCTTTCCACCCACTTACTGTCCGAAGTGGAGCAGATCTGCGGGCACGTCGGCGTCATGCACCAGGGCAAGCTCGTCGCCCAGAGCACGCTCGCGGACCTGCGTGCCGAGGCGACCCCTCGGGTACGCGTGACGACCGACCGGCCGCACGACGCCGCTCGGGTGCTGCGCGAGCTGGGCCTGACCGACGTGGTGACGGGCGGCGTCGAGGCCGCCGGTGTACTCGGACCGATCGCGCCGGAAAAGGTGGTGGCCGCGCTGGTGCACGACGGCGTACCGGTGCGCGGGTTCGGTGTGGTGGCACCGGATCTGGAGGAGCTGTTCGTCGGGCTGACCGGGGAGGGGTTCGATGTCAGCGGTTGACGCTCCGGCGTTCTTCGTCTCCGAGCTGCGGCTGGTGAGCCGCCGCCGGCGCAACCAGGCGGGGCTGGCCGTGCTCGCCGCGGTGCCGATCATCATCGCGGTGGCCATGAAGGTGGCGGCGCCATCCTCGTCCTCCTCGTCGCAAGGGCCTGAATTCTTCGGCTCCATCACGAGCAACGGGTACTTCGTGGCGCTCGCCGCTCTCGCTGTCGAGATCCAGCTCCTGCTGCCCATCGCGGTCGCCACGATCGCGGGCGATTCGGTGGCCGGCGAGGCCAATCAGGGCACGCTGCGATACCTGCTCACCGTGCCCGTCGACCGGACGCGCCTGCTGGCCGTCAAGTTCGCGGCGATCGTGGTGGGCGCGTTCGTCGCCACGATGACCGTCGCGACCGCCGGGCTCCTGGCCGGATGGGCGCTCTTCGGCGCCGGCCCGGTGACGCTGCTCTCCGGCTCCCAGGCGAGCGTGGGCGGGTCGCTGCTGCGGCTCCTCGCGATGTGCGCGTATCTGACGGTGTGCCTGGCGGCGCTGGGTGCGATCGGCCTCTTCGTCTCGACGCTGACCGAGCAGCCCATGGGCGCCACCATCGCGATCACCATCATCGCGGTGACGAGCTGGGTGCTCGGCGCGGTGCCGCAGCTCGACTGGCTGCACCCGTATCTGCTGACGAACTCGTGGACCGCGTTCGGCGAGCTGATGCGCTCTCCCATCGCGTGGGAACCGCTGCGCGACGGGTTGCTGTCGGCGGCGGCCTACATGCTGATCTTCCTGAGCGCCGCGTGGGCCCGCTTCACGACGGCCGACGTGAGCTCGTAGTCAGGCACGCATGGGAACCACCAGATAGGTCAAGGCGGACTCCGGAGCCGTGAACGCGGTGGCGCGCATGGCCTCCTGCACGCTCACGGTCACCGGACCGCCCGCGAACGGGCGGAGGGCGTCGAGGACGAACCGCGCCTGGTAGTGCGCGCTCAGGTGGTCGCCGCGCACGCTCGCCTTGACCGCTTCTTCGGACTCGCCGCTTTGCGGGTCGCGGCCGCTCACCTGGAGCACACCGTCGCTGGCCCGGAGCGTGACGCGGCCGTGCGGACCGGCGTAGGGCAGCGCACGCTGCACCGCCGCCGCCAGCTCGTCGGCGCCCAGCTCGACCACGCACTCGGCACGCACGTCGAGCAGCGCGTCGAGCTGGCGGTCGGGGAACGGACCGGCCAGCGACGCCGCCACGACGGTGCAGCCCTGCCAGGCCAGCCCGAAGCGGTCACCGCTCGCGTAGACGCGGACCTCGTCGGCGCGGCTCGCCTGCCGGCACACCTCGGCGAACAGCGCCCCCGGCACGAGCCCGGCAGGGCCGGGGCCGTGCTGGTCGGCGCTCGCTCCGCTCACGCGGGCCCCAGGGCCTGAAAGGCGCTGCCTTCCCTCGCGCCGCGCACCGACTTCGTCGGCGCGTCGCTCAGTCCAGGCACCGCCGGCCATGGGGCCGGGCTGCCAGGGGATGGACGCGGCCGCCATGCGGTAGCGGTCGGTGGCGACGAACGCGAGCCGGTCGCCCTCGGCGCGCACGCGCACGCCGGTGAAGATGGGCAGCGCGCCGTCTCGGGACGCCGCACCCGCCACGGCGGTGCCCACGCCGAGCGCCGCACCGGACACCGTGCCGGCCAGCGGCGGCTCCCCCGCCGGCGACGGGTGGGTCGCGGCGTCGAGGCACGGCAGCGCGAACCGGCCACCGCCGGTGCGGATGGCCAGCCGCGAACCCTCGACGGCGAGCCGCACCTCGGGCGCGTCGAGCGCCGCCACGGTGTCGGCGAAGGCCCGGCGCGCCACGACGACGGCCCCATCGGTGTGGACGGTGGCCGAGGCGTGCACCCGCACGGACAGCTCCGCGTCGCTGGCGGCAAGGGTCAGGCCGCCAGCATCGGCGCTCAGCAGGACGGTGGCCGGGCTCGCGTGCAGCGAACGGGCCGGCAGCAGGCGGACGAGGCGGGCGGCCGCCTCGGCGAGCGGCGCGGTGACAGCGGTCAGCTCCAGTGACATGCCGGCACGCTAGCTCGACCCACCGACAAGACCGGTCTTGTGACCCATCGTCGAGAAGAGCGGGTGGCCACGCAGTACCAGGCCGGACAGCGGATCGGTGGCGAGTTGGCGGATCCGCTCCAGCTCGGCGGCGGTCATGCCGAGGCCGAGGAAGCGCTCGCGGAACTGCGCCAGGCTGATGGTGTCCAGCAGGGCGCCCGGGCTGCCGGCTGGCCACACGGGCGTGAAGATCTGGGTGTCCACATCGGTCAGTCCGGCGGACCGCATCGTGGCGTGGATGCGCGATGCCCAGTACGGGTCGGTGCCGCTGCGGGCGAGTACGTCTTCGGCCAGTAGGCGCCGGAACCGCGCGATCAGCCGGGCGTCGCGGGAGCTCGGCGCGGTCAGCACGGGGTCGTCCAGCCACAGGTACCAGTCCTCCACCACCAGCGTGCCGCCCGGTGGCAGCGCGGCGGCGAGCCGGCGGAGCACGCGCTCGGGGTACAGCAGGTGCATCAGGAGCAGGCGTGCGCGGATGAGCCGGAACGGCCCTGTGGGTACCGGTTCCGCGGTGATGTCGTGGGTCAGCACCGTGATCCGCGAGTGCGCGGGAACGTGGCGGGGCTTGATGTCGGTGGCGACGACCTCGCCGTCGCGTCCCACCCGATCGGCCAGCCACACGGGCACCGCGCTGCCGCCCGCGCCGACCTCCAGGCAACGCGCGCCCTCCATGCCGTCCAACCCGGCGATCCGGTCGATGCTGAACGAGTCCAGCACCGCCGCGAGACACGCGTGCTGCCGCAGGGCGTCGACCGCGTCGTTGTCGAAGGCGTACGCCGTCGTCCTCATCGGACACCCCCCGATGGCTCGCCGGCGGGTTCAAGCGCGCCTTTCACGTGCGATTCCGGGCCCAATGTGCCGGTCGAGATGCGGTACGAGCAGGCGCTTTGCGAGAACGCAAATAGAGCGACACCAAATGCCGGGGCTAAAGGTCTGCGCACGGATTCCTCCGGTGTATAGAGGGCGGGCGTACTCGCGTTTGTGGCGCGTCTGCGGGAGGCACTCGCGAGTACGCCCGCCGGCTTTGGCACCCGACGGCGCAGAGGCATACGTCGTCACACCGCCGGGGAATCGGGGTTTGCTTTTCTGCAACGGGCAGGCGGGTCCTGAGCTGCTGGAACCGCGCCAACTCCGGCGCACACCGACGATGTTTTCAAGGCGTTCCCGTTGGTTTCAGGCGCCCTTTGCCAAGATTTTTTAGCGGACTTGGACCAAGGGGATTTCCATTCCCCGTCATTACCGCGACACGCCGAGAAAACCGGTAAACGGGTCTTTGGGGTCGCCCCCGCCAGCGCGGCCGTGGTAAACACTTCTCATCGGCGATCGTGGGCCAGCCCCCGTTCGTGTGGCGGAAGCCTTCCCCCCGAATCCTTTCCGCCATTTCACACCGCGACCAGACCTTATCGCGAGAGAGGTGTGCCTTGCCCACCAAACGAGAGCAGTTCGTTCAGACCATCCGGGCGCAGTGGCTCGGTCAACGAATGCGGGAGCTTCGCGACGAGCGGGGCCTGACGTTGAAGTACGTCGCGGCCTACCTCGGCGTCGAGTTCTCCACCCTGGCCCGCTACGAGCGTGCCGAGTGGCCCTTCCGGCGCGACCACGTGATGGCGCTCCTCGACGTCTACGGCGTGTACGACGAACGGGACCGCACCCACCTGGTCCAGCTCGCGCAGGACGCGTGGCGCATCAACAAGTGGGAAGAAGACTTCGAGGGCGCCGTCTACGACGCGACCTTTGTGGACTATCCGTGGCTGGAGTCCCGGGCGCGGGAGATCTGCGCCTACAGCACGATGATCGTGCCGGGCCTGCTGCAGACCGCCGGATACGCCGAGACGATGATCCGCCACTACGAGGGCTCGGCGGCGGTCGAGCACCGCGTGCAGAAGTGGCTGCACCTGCGGCTCGACCGGCAGAAGGTGTTGAACGACAAGGACACCCAGCTCACCGTGATCCTCGAAGAGTCGGTGCTGCACCGGCCGGTGGGCGGCAAGAGCGTGCTACGTGGCCAGCTCGAGCACCTCAAGGAGATCAGCCGCCGGCCGCAGATCGACATCCGGGTCATCCCGACGAGCATGGGCGCGCACGACGGCACCTACGGCTCGTTCTTCCTCTTCCAGATGCCGCCGCCCTACCCGGCGGTCGCCTGCGTGGAGCATCTCGCGGGGCGACTTTTCGTCGAAGCCACTAGCGCCGAACGGTACGAGAAGGCGTATGCTTCGCTCCGGGAGGCCGCACTCAGCGACAGCGAGTCGGTGGCGCTCATCGCAACACTCGCAGAGGAGTTGTCATGAGCGAGTCGATGCCAGGCGTCGCCTGGCACATCAGCAGCAAGAGCGACGGCAGCCACGGCATGTGTGTCGAGGCCGGTCCGCTCTCCGACGGCAGCGGCCGGGTGGCCGTCCGCCACAGCCAGCGGCCCGACGACGCGGTGATCGTCTACACCCGCGGTGAGTGGGAGGCGTTCGTCGGCGGCGTCAAGGAGGGTGAGTTCGACTTCACCACCGCCTGAGTGGAGCGTCCTGGTGGGTCAGCGTGCCAGCGACTGACCCACCAGGACGGTCAAGGTTGCGGCCACCACTCGATTTCGGTGACCGTGGCACCCGCCACGACCACGGTGCCGGCCGGCTCGGTTTCGTTGCGCCATATGACGTACGCGCCGGCCGGCAGCGACGGATACACCGCCGTGTACCGGACACCACCCGACACGTGCCGCGCCCGCACGGCGACATGCGTGCGCACCTCTGGCACGTCGCCCTTGCGGCTGATCTCGATCTCGTGACCGTGCCACTCCGGCCCGGTCGTGATGATCAGCGCGCCGACGTCGGCACCGATGTTCAGCATCACGCTGCCGGCCATGGAGTCGTCCAGCGTGTGAGCGTGTGTGTGGGTGTGTCCGGCGGTCATGACGGGTTATTGAAGCCGTCGTAGGGCAGCCCGAGGTACGGGAACCGGTTGAGGAACTTGGCCGTCACGTCGGCGGCGCTCAACCCCTGCGAGAGCTGGGCGACTGCCTCATCCGGCTCGAAGTTCTTGTCCACCAAGGCAAATGTGGCACCCGCGATGGCGCGCAGCGCGATCGACACCACATCGTCCTTGACCCGGCGACCATTGGGGAAGCCCGCGAGGTCGCCGCCGAGAACGCCGAACCGGTTCTCCTCTTTGGACGGCTTGATGTGGGTGTTCAGCCGGAGCATGTCGGCCTGCAGGTCACCGGTGTCGTTGTGGAAGCCCTCGATGAGCCCCTCCGGGATACCGGTCAGCAGCACCGCCACCAGGTCGGCGCGCTTCGTCTTGGCCTCGTTGAGCTTGGCCAGGTTGTCGAAGACTCCCGGGTACAGGGCGGGCAGCAGGCGCGCCAGCTCGGGCTGCTCGACGAACTGCGCGAAGTTCTTGTCTTCGGTGGGCGGCAGGCTATTCCACAGGTCCTTCTTGGACATCGGCACGATCACCTCGTTGAAGAGGGGGCTGCCGAGCCGCGACACCTGGACGTTGGGTCCTACGTAGACGTCGTCGCTGGAGTGGCCGTGCAGCACCCGCACCTGGCGGCGGCTGGCCGTCGTCCACACGCCGATGACCGGCGAGCTCCTGCCGACAAGTTCCTTGATCGGCACCTGGATGGCGATGCTGTGCACGTTGGTGCGGTCGGTGGCGTTGACCGCCTTGCCCGCCTCCTGGAACGCCTTCTGTCCCAACACGTGCAGGTTCTGGAACGGGCGCAGCGTGCCGAGGTCGAAGATGGATCCCAGGTCGACGAAGAAGCCTTCGGCGCGCTGGCCGACAAACACCTTCTCGCCCGACTTCAGCTTGAACGTGGCGTCGTCGGCGAGCTTCTTGTAGTTCGGGATCGACAGCTTGCCGACATTGACCGGCGGGCAGGGCACGTTGCGCGCCAGCACCTTGGCCTTGCCGTTACCGTCCACCTTGGTCACGCTGTAGAACTGGCGGCGGTTCCAGGTCTCGCTGTCCAGCTCCTCGATGGGGCCGGTGTTGTACAGGAACGTGTTGTTGTCGTTCAGCTTCGTCTCGAAGCGGAACTGGTACGTCACGTCGGGGTGACCGTCACCGTTGTTGTCGACGTGGATCTCGTACAGCACGTCGTCGCCGAACTCGAAGAAGTTCGGGCCGGACGCAGGGCTCTGCAACGGGATGTAGTTCGCGATGATGGTGACGGTGTCCGGGTGGTCCGGGCTGACGAACGCGTAGAGGTCGGTGCTGTCCGCCACGGGATCCTTCGAGATCTCGGGCGCCTCACGATGTGAAGACATGTCGATTCAACCCCTACTTCTTCGCCGCTTTGGCGAGCCGGTTCGCGAGGTCCTTGTCGCGTACTTCGATGCGCCGGTCACCCGCGAACACGTCCAGGCGCCCGTTCTTCAGGTCACGGACGTGAACCACTATCGCGTCGTCTGCCGAGTTCTGCGGGTTGTCGAACGCCTCGCTAAGGGTCGAGACGCTGACGACGGCCCCGCCGACACCAACGGTGGCCGCACCCAGCAGCACAGTCCGACGGGACACCCTCGGTACGGCTCTTGCCCTGCGGGCACTACTCACGGTCGTCCTTTCCAGAACGAGGGCATGGCGGATCGCCATGTGACTTACGGAATCCCCGGCCAGCCACCCGTCCAGCCGCCGGCACCCTGCAATACGGACGCGACCCGTTCAGAGTTCGGACGTGGATGAAAATAAGGAATACGTAAGGATGCGGGCCGTCACGTCGCCATCACCCACGCGTGATCTTGAGTGCGATGTCCCTGGTAAACGTGGGTACGGCCAGCACGCCGGAGGGCGCCGGCGCGGTGGACACCGGCGAGCCGTCGGCCGTCGCGAGCCACCTCGCTGTCCATATTCCGGACAGGCCCGGCACGGTCAGCCGCGCACCGGCCACTGTGGGCGGCCGGTAGGCGTACCCCTCCAGTTGGGTGTTCTTAGTAAGCGCCGCGCGCAGTGCCGCCTCGTACGCCCGCTTCGCGGCCTCGCGCGTGTATTCGGCGGCCCTGACCCATACGAGCACCCGATCGGGCGCGCGCAGACCCATCGCCACGGCGCCCCCGGTGACCTGTGGGCGGAATGGCGTGTATCTCGCTAACCTCTCGCCCGCCAGAAACGCCGATATCCCGCGCACCTGACCCCACAGCTCACGCGGGTCCAGGTACTCGTCCCACCACCAGTACATGGCCGGGCTGGCGAAGCCGGCGAAGGGCGCCGCCCACAACCCGTTGTGCCAGTGAATGCCCTCGGGGTCCACTGTGGCGTCATCGGGCTGCCCGGAGGCGCCGTACTCGGCGAGCACCACCGGCTTGCCGGCCGCACGCGCTCGCTCGATACCGGCCAGGTCCGGCAACTTCGCCGCCGGGTCGCCGGTGTCGTAGACGTGGGTGGTGGCGAAGTCCAATTCGGGCAGTCGCCAGGTGTCGGTGGCGATGCCGCTGCCGTAGCTGTTGGTCGCCAGGTGCCGGTACGGGTCGTTGGCCCGCAGCACCGTCGTCATCCGCTGGATCCAGGGCGCGAGGGCGGCGTCGTCGATCGGCGTCCAGTTCACCTCGTTCCACCACTCCCACGCCCACAGCGCCGGCTCGGCCGCCCACCGCGCGGCGATGTATCGCAGCCGCCGCGAGAACATCGCCTGTGCCGTCTCGTCGGTGACGAACTCCCGCGGCGAGTCGAGCGGGCCACCCTTGTCGGTGTTGTAGGGGTTGTCGATCCACTCGGCGTTGGTGGTCTGGCTGAACTGGCCGTGGTTCAACAGCGTCAGCATGATGGCGACGCCGTGCTCGCTGGCGCTTTCGAAGACGCGGTCGAGCTCCCACGCACGCCGCAGCCTGTTGGTGTAATCGCCGAGTGGCGTATCCGACCACTCCAGGCTGAAGGACCATGGCGCCATCCACACCCGCGCCGCGTTGCCACCGGCCGCCGCCAGCCGCGCGAACCACCGCCGGTAGTCACCGAGCACATCGGACCCTCGGGACCATCCAGTGTTGGCGCCGACCGGAAGGTAGGGCGTGCCGTCGTCGTACACGAATCCGCTGCGCTCGCGATCGAGCCGCAGGAAACCACGCGCCTTCGGCGGCGCGGCGCCGACAGAAAGCGCGAGGTCCGTGCTGCGCAGGCTCCGCGCGGCGACCTCGGCCCGTGCCTTCCATTCACCGGGTACCGCCAGCGTGGCTCGCGCGCGAAACGTTGGTGGGCCTTCGGTTCGGGCACCGTCGGCCGTGAAACCCTGATACCAGAACGCCGGCACCGTGACAGTGGCGCCACCCGGCCCGTCGAGCGTGACGCGCAGATCGATCTCGGCGGGATCGAAGGGGTTGGCCCACACGCCATCGGTGTCCACAGTGAACTCGATGGGACGGCGGGCGGTGAGCGGCCGATCGTCGGCGCGGCGGAGGGTCAGCCGGGTGGCTGGGCGCGGCGACGGTGGGGCTGGTGGCGGTGGGGGACGCTCGTCGGAGTCGCACGACACGAGGACCGTGGCGCCCGCAGCCGCCAGCAGGACACGTCGGGTCGGCACCGCACACCCTTCCTGAACCGATTCAGGAGGTAGAGCCTACCCAGGAAACGCGACCGCCGGCGTGACCCTGCAACGGCGGCGGTCGAGAACGTCGATGAGAGCGCTTCGGCAAGAATAGAGCGAAATCACTGGGTTCGGAAGATGCTCGTGCGCCACGGATTCGGTCGTCGGCAAAACCAGGATTTTTCGGTTACGGGGGGTTACGGTCTGATTCCGATCCTGCGGACGGGAGGAGGAAGCTCCATGGTTGACATGCTTTTCATTGCCACCGCCGGCGCGCTCATGCTCGCTGCGATCGGTTTCCTCGCCGCCTTCCAGAGCAGAGGCGAGACGCCTCGGCCCGGAGTGCCCGAAAGCCCCGCTCCGGAGGAGGCCCGCACCGACGTGTAGCCCCGGCCCGGCCGGGTATCGCAATCATCATGGTTGCTGTTGGCTACACCCTGATGTGCGAGCAGGCCGGGCCGAAACAGCTCGTCGACAACGCGATGCGGGCCGAGCAGGCTGGTTTCGACCTCGCCGTCGTCTCCGACCACTACTACCCGTGGCTCGATACCCAGGGCCACTCGCCGTACGCCTGGTCGGTGCTGGGCGCGGCCGCGTACGCGACGTCGCGGATCGGGCTGATGTCGTTCGTCACCTGCCCGACCCGGCGCTACCACCCCGCCGTGGTGGCGCAGAAGGCCGCGACCGTCGGTTTGCTCTCCGACGGGCGATTCACGCTGGGCCTCGGCGCGGGCGAAAACCTCAACGAGCATGTCGTCGGCGCGTGGCCGCACGTGCAGCAGCGGCACGACATGCTGGAGGAGGCGCTACAAATCATCCAACCGCTACTCGACGGCCAGACGCTGACATACTCCGGCGAATACTTCGAGGTCCCCGAGGCGTACCTGTGGGACCGGCCGGAAAACGGCGTACCGATCGCCGTCGCGGCCTCCGGCCCGTCGTCCTGCGAGCTCGCCGGCGAGTACGCCGACGGCGTCATCGCGGTCGAGCCGGACCACCGCGTGCTGGAGCTTTTCGACGAGGCGGGCGGCGCCGGCAAGCCGCGCTACGGCCAGGTGGCGATCTGCTACGGCCCTGACGAAGAAGAGTGCCGCAAAATCGTGTACGACCAGTGGCGCTGGTTCGGGCTCGGCTGGAAGGTGAACGCCGAACTGCCCGGGCCGGACTCGTTCGCGAGCGCGACCCAGTTCGTGCGCCCGGAGGATGTGGCGCAGGCGGTGCCGTGCGGCCCGGACGTCGAAAAGCACGTGGCGGCTT
Source organism: Phytohabitans aurantiacus (assembly GCF_027923225.1). Taxonomy (GTDB): domain Bacteria; phylum Actinomycetota; class Actinomycetes; order Mycobacteriales; family Micromonosporaceae; genus Phytohabitans; species Phytohabitans aurantiacus. Next base: position 25,585 of record NZ_BSDI01000067.1, on the reverse strand, counting down.
TCCAGAAGTTCGTCGACGCGGGTTACACCCACGTGGCCGTGGTACAGGTAGGCGGCGACCGCCAACCCGACTTCCTAGACTGGGCCCAACACGAACTCCTCCCCCGCCTACGCAGCTGAAAGCGGGGCCCCTGAGAGGGGCCCCGCTTTACCTCCTAGCTGCGCCGGAAGGCGTACTGGCGGGGCTGGTGCGCCGCCTTGGTGTTGCCACCCGCTTTGGTCCGTCCGGACCCGCGCGAGGTGGGCTTTTCAGAACGCCGCGCGCGCCCCTCGCCGGCATCGCCGGCCGGTTCGAAGGCCGCTGCGAGACGCTGCTCTTCCAGCTCTGCTGGATCGACGTGTACGGAGAATTCTGCACGCATAAGTGGTGACTCCTTCCGCTGGAGGGAGTCTCGGGCGCCGGCACGCGAAAGAAGCCGCGGCCGCGACGAAGGCAGATTGACGCCCGAGACGGGACAACACACTCGGTCTCAGCAGACGTCAGAAGATCATGCGCCCGAGACTACCCCGAGCTTCCCTCCCCGACCACCGATTTCCCGAGATCTTGGTTCGCCACCGTCGTCATAGCGACGGTGGAGCGCCAAGATTCACGTGTGCCAGCCCGCCGCGCGCAGAGCGGCATGCACTTGAGCGAAGACCTCAGCGGGATTGGCTCGAATCAGGTGAGCTGGGAAGCGAAGGACGCGGTCGCCAGCAATCCATAGCTCGTTCTGGCGCTTCATGTCCGCCCAGAGGTGTCGAGGGTCGTTGTGCTGACCGCCGTCGATCTCGACGTGCACTCCCCACTTCTCGTAGTAGACGTCCAGGTAGCGGCGCTTGCCACTGGCGTCCCGGCGCACCACTTGGCGGCTCGGTTCGGGCAGGCCGTATCGCCGGCTCAGCCGTAGGTAATCGAGCTCGGCGAGCGAGTGCGATCCGCCCTCGGCGTCCTGGGCGGCTGCGGTGATCACCGCCCGTCGCCTGGCGCGCGGCAACCGGTTGAGGACCCCCAGGATCTCCTCCGCCGTGACGAGACGCCGCTGAAACGCGGCTGCGACGATCGCCGCCGCCGCGTCATCCGATCCGGTCCACTGCGCAGCGTCCACCACCGAACGCGGTGGCATCGTACGCGGCGGAGCCGCCATTCGATGAACGTCTTCGCGGGGGAGGGCCGCCGTTCGGTGAATGACCACACGAGGCGGTAGGTCGATCGGCCGCCGGAAGGCGGGAAGCAGCACGTGCACTCCCACGCCCGCGTACCTGTGCAGGCCATACCCGTCCAGCGCGGTGCTGCCGGCGATGAGCGCGCCTCGGCCAGCCGCCAGCACCGCGATCCACAGCTCCTGCTCCCTTCCGATCGGCCCGTTGTTCGTCAGATAGATCTGCCGGTGTACCCGCCGCCATCGACCGCTGCGGACACGGTGCCGTACCGCTGCCTCGGAGAAGAAGCGCCGCGCCTGCCAGTAGGCGAGCACGCCGTCCTGCCGGAACAGAACCCACGTCAATTCGTCATCGTCGTCCCGAGGCAGCACCCTGAAAATCGTCCCCGAAATCTTGGCGCTCCACCGTCCCCATAGCGACGGTGGAGCGCCAAGATTCAGAACCGCCGGTACACTTGCCACCGTGACGTATCGAGTTGCGCGATTTTTGCGCCCCCGGCTGGCCGGTGGGCGTTCGACGCTGCTCTGACTCCTGGAGGATTTTCCGACGGAGCGATGCGAAACCCCCGGCCAGGGCCGGGGGTTCGTCGTATCCGCATCGATTCCGGAGGGAAACCCCATGACACCCGACGACCTTCGCGCTGCCCTGAGCCTGCGCGACCTGACCGACCCGTCCGCCGGCGAGCATGCCGTACAGCACATCGTCGCCGCCATCGAGAACGCGCTGGCTCGCACCTGGGGCGTACCGGTGCGCCGCGATCCCGGACCGCGCGTCGTGCCGATCGCCCACAACTACGACCGGCTGCGGTACTCGACCGGCGCCGTCACCCGGGACCGCCGCTACACCCGCTACGTGGATGACGCTCACATGCTCCGCTCGCATACGACAGCCCGCATCCCCGCGCTGCTGGACGCGCACGGCAGCGGCGACGTACTGCTCAGCGTGCCCGGAGTCGTGTACCGCCGGGACGCGATCGGCCCGCGGCACGTCGGTGAGCCGCACCAGCTCGACCTGTGGCGGGTGAGCAGGGACGGGCCGGCGCTCACCGAAGCCGACCTGATCCACATGATCGCCACCGTGGTCGACTCCGTACTCCCCGGCCAGCCGTGGCGCACGGTGCCGAACGACCATCCCTACACGCTGCACGGCCGGGAGATCTACGTTGGTGACGTGGAGATCGGCGAGTGCGGCCTGGCGCACCCGGACGTGCTGGGCGGCGGCACGGGGCTGGCGATGGGTCTGGGCCTCGACCGGCTGACCATGCTGGCCAAAGGCGTCGACGACATCCGCCTGCTGCGCGCCACCGACCCGCGGATCGCGTCGCAGATGCGCGACCTGTCGCCGTACCGCCCGGTGTCGTCGAGGCCGGCGGTGCAGCGCGACCTGTCCCTGGCGGTCGCGGACGACCTCGACGCCGACCTGCTCGGCGACCGCGTACGGGCGCTGCTCGGCCCGGACGCCGCCGCGGTGGAGGCGATCACGATCCGGTCCGAGACCGGATACGCCGACCTGCCGGAGTCGGCGCGGCAGCGGATGGGAGTACAGCCCGGCCAGAAGAACGTCCTGCTCCGCGTCGTCCTGCGCGACCTGAGCCGGACCCTCACCTCCGGCGAGGCGAACGCCCTCCGCGACCGCGTCTACGCCGGCCTCCACGAAGGATCAGCCTACGAATGGACAACCACATGACGTTTGCGCGGCGGGAGTTGGGGCGGACCGGGTTGACGGTCACGCCGGTGTGTGTGGGCGGCGGGCCGCTCGGCAGCATGCCGGACCTGTTCGGGTACCACGTGAGTGACGAGCGCGGCGTCGAGACGGCGGTCGCCGCGCTCACCGGGCCGTTCAATTTTCTGGACACGTCGGCCGGGTACAGCGACGGCGAGAGTGAACGGCGGATCGGCGAGGCCCTGCGGCAGGTGGGTGGGGTGCCGGAGGGCTTCGTGGTGGCGACGAAGGTCGACCGGGACTTCGGCTCCGGGGACTTTTCCGGTGCTCAGGTGCGCCGCTCGGCCGAGGGGAGCATGACGCGGCTGGGGCTCGACCGGTTGCCGCTGGTGTACCTGCACGATCCCGAGCACATCTCGTTCGAGGAAGGCATGGCGCCGGGCGGGCCCGTCGAGGCGCTGGTCGACATGCACCGGCAGGGCATGATCCAGCACCTCGGTGTGGCGGGCGGGCCGGTCGACCTGATGGCGCGGTACCTGCGTACCGGGATCTTCGAGGCGCTCATCACCCACAACCGCTGGACGCTGGTGGACCGGTCGGCCGGAGAGCTGATCGACGAGGCGGTGTCGCTGGGGGTGGGCGTGGTCAACGGGGCGCCGTTTGGCGGCGGTGTGCTCGCGAAGGGCACGGCGGTGGTCGGCAAGTACGCCTATCGGACCGCGACCGACGAGATCATGCGCCGTATCCGGGCGATGGAGGAGGCGTGCGCGGCGCATGGCGTGCCGCTCGCGGCGGCGGCGCTGCAGTTCTCGCTGCGCGACCCGCGGATCGTGTCGACGATCGTGGGCATCTCCCGCCCGGAGCGGGTCGCGGCCACGGCGAAGATGGCGACCTGGCCGATCCCCGACGAGTTGTGGGGCGAGTTGGATCCACTGGCCGCGCCGCGCGACCAGTGGATCTACTAACGGTTGGGGATCAGCTCCAGGAACTTGTCGGGCACGTTCGTGAACGTGATGTCGCCGCCCCGCTCGTCCCACTCCTCCGGGGTCATGTGGTGCTTGCGGCCGTCCTTGACCTCGAAGATGGCCTTGTCTTCGAGGTCGCGCAGGTACACGGTCTCGCGCGGCACGTCACCGAGGCCCTCGAAGGCGCCCTTGCCGACCGGGATGAACGCCGGCTTGCCGAGCAGCGCGTACTCTGCCCTGCTCAGGTGATACCTGGCGCCGCCGATGACCAGGTGGATGGCGCCGCGGGCGGCCCGGTCGGCGTCGCGCAGGAACAGTGGGCCCTCGGGCGTGGGCCGCCTGACCGAGTCGATGAAGCTGGCGGGCACGTCGGTCGCGGCGGGCTTGCCGAGGTCACCCCACTCGTCCTCGCTGAGGTGGTACTTCGCGTCGCCGAGGACATGGAAGATCGCCCCGGACTTCCGGTCGCGCAGGAACGTGTTGTCGACCGGAGTGCTGTCGAGCGCCTCGGCGAGCCGGTCGGGCACGTTGACGGCGGCGGGCCGGCCCATCGCCTTCCACTCCCCCGGTGTGAGGTGGTGCTTGGCGCCACCGGCCACGATGAAGATCGAGCCGTTGTCCTTGTCTCGGATGAATGTGCCGTTTCGCGGTGTGCCGGGCATCTTGCGGAAGGTGCCGGTGGGGACGGCCGTGAACTCCGGCGAACCAAGGTCCTTGTACTCCTCGGGCGTCAGGTGGAACGGCACCCCGCCCACGACGACGCAGATCGCACCGCCCTGCTCGCGGAGCACGGCGCCTTCGGCGTGCGGCACCGACCGCACCGCCCCTTCGGCGATCTTCTTGTATCGGACGGGCTTGTAGACGGACATCTCGTCGCTGTGGTTGAGGCCCAGGTTGCCGCGGTTGGTGGGGGCTTTGGGGTTGCGCACGGTCTCGCCGAACATGTTGAACGAGTACACGAACGCGCCCTTGCCGTGCTGTTTGGGATTCACCCAGCGCACGAACAGCTCGACGTGGCCCTGTTTGAGCAGCGCGTCGCCCGGCTTGAGGTCGTCCCGGCTGGGCAGTCGGAACGCGCCCTTCCAGGTCAACATGTCGGCGGTGGTCAGGGACTGCGGCAGGTGCCACGACATCGCGACGAGGCCCGAGCAGTCGGTGCGGTACTGCTTGCCGCCCGAGTCCGGCCGGTGCTCTTTGCTGGTGACCGACCCCCCGCTGCTGAACTGAGTGCCATATGTGAAGCGGCGCTCCACCCAGTGCTGGGCCCGTGCGAGCACCTCCGTGCGCCCGATCGGGCCCCCGATCTTCGAAGGCATGCACTGAACGTACGCTCGCGATCTCACTCGGTAAGTCGGATCTTGGACGCAACTACCCGAACGACGCAAGGATGACACCAGATACGGTGACGCTGTGACGTTCAAGGTGCAGGTGACCTGGTGGGGGCACAGCACCGTGTGGGTCGAGGACTCCGGCGTACGGCTGGTGACCGACCCGGTGCTCGGTGACCGCATCGCCCACCTGCGGCGCATGCGTGGGCCGAGCCCGCGGCTCCCGGGGACGCCGGACGCGGTACTCGTGTCTCATCTGCACGCCGACCACCTCGACGTCGCGTCGCTTCGGCAGATCGGTCCAGAGGCCGCGCTGGTCGTGCCGGACGGGGCTGGCGCCCTTGTGCGGCAGCGGCTCGGGCCGGCCTACGCCCGGCGCTGCGTCGAGCTCGCGGTCGGCGACGAGCACGCGCTGGGTGGCGTGCGCATCCGGGCCGTGCCGGCCAACCACCACGGCGGTCGCGGCCCGTGGTCGCGGCACCGCGCGGCGGCCGTGGGTTACACCGTGCACGGGGCGGCGAACACCTGGTTCGCGGGCGACACGGGGCTCTTCGACAGCATGTCCGACCTGGGACCGCTGGACATGGCGCTGGTGCCGGTCGGTGGCTGGGGGCCGACGCTCGGAGCGGGCCATCTCGACCCCTACAGCGCCGCGGAGGCGATGCGGCGAGCCGCGCCACGAGCCGCGGTGCCCATTCACTTCGGCACGTTCTGGCCGGTGGGCCTGATGAGGGTACGGCCGGACAGGTTTCACAATCCGGGGCCGGACTTCGAGCGGCTCACCTCGGTGATCGCGCCGGAAACCAAGGTCACCGTGCTGACACCGGGCGACTCCCTGACGCTGGCTGCCCAGTGACAGCGACGTTGAGCACACTCGTCTGGTTGGTCGCGGTGGTGACGTTCGGGGCGGTGGTGCCGATCGTGCCGACCGGTGCGGCGGTGAGCGGCGCGGCGGCGTACGCGGCACACCAGAACCCGGTGAACGTCGTGCTGGTCATCCTCGCCGGCGCGGGCGGGGCGTACGTGGGCGACCTGGCCATGTACGCGATGTGCCGGTGGGGCGGCGAGCAGCTGGCCCGGCGACTGCACTGGCTGCGCGACCCGGAACGGTTGGCACGCATGGAGAAGAGGCTCCGCGAACGGCAGATCTCGGTACTGCTGGTGTCGCGGCTGCTGCCCGGTGGGCGGGTTCCCGTGCTGCTCGCCGCGGCCGTCATGGGCATGAGCTGGAAGCGGTTCGCGATCTCGAACGGTCCGGCGTGCCTGCTCTGGTCGACGCTGTACGCCGCGATCGGCATCTTCGGGTACGCGATCTTCCCCGAGCCGTGGCAGAGCGTCCTCGCGGCGGTCCTGCTGGTGCTGCTGATCTCGCAGACGATGTCGACGCTCAGCCGGCGACGGGGGGCGTGACCGGCTCCGGGGCCAGCTCGGCCTCGACGTCCGGCTTGCGCAGGCCCAGCCGGTCGAGCCAGTCGACGAGCGTCGCGTAGACCGCCTCCGGCCCGACCAGCGGGTCGGTGCCGAGGTGCCAGCCCGACGGGTACAGCAGCACCGCCTCGGTCTGCCAGCCGCCCAGCCCGCCGTGGCTGCCGACCAGCTCCTCGAACGCCGCCACCTCGTCGACGCCCGGCTCGACGACGCTGAGCACCACCAGGTCGCCCACGTGCGCCATCTCCTGGTGGCGCAGGAGGTCCCTGCGGGCCATCGGCCCGTACGGAAGGAGCGGATCCTCGCCCTCGACCGCGCCGTCGCGCAGCCGGTGGCTGCCGCGCCGGCCGATCGCGACCGGCCCGTCCTCGTCGTCGACGACGACGAGGCCGATTCCCGGGTGCGCGACCAAGCCGTCCAGCAGCAACGGGTACGCGGCCTCGACGTCCGCGCGCTTCAGGCGGCCCGGGTACCGGGTGAGGTACACCATCCCGAGATTGCCGGACGCGATCACCACCGTGGCCGGGTCGTGCTCCTCGATGTGGCGCGCCTCCTCGTTCGCCGGGCCGAGCGTGACCTCGCCGTCCCGGGTGTGCCGGCGCATGGCGGCACGGGTCGCGGCGGCCGTCGGTCCACGCCGGCCGACCGCCTCGGTGAGCAGGGCGTTGACCCGACCCCACTCCTCGGCGGTGCCGCTCGCACCCGCGACCGCCCTGCCGTCGCCGCTGGCGTCTTCGGCGAGCCGGGTCACCACCTCTTGCAGTGACTCGTCGAAGCGCTGCCGGAACGTCGCACCCTGGCTCTGCCCGTGGTCGGAGAGCACCACGAGGTGGTACCGCCGGGCCGCCTCGGACGACAGCCGCTCCAGGATGCCGAGCACCTGGTCCAGCGCTTCGAGGGCCTTCAGCGACTCCGGGCGGGCCGGACCGGCGTGGTGGGCCACCTCGTCGTAGTCGACGAAGTCGCAGAAGATCACCGGTGCGCCCCGGGCCATCTGCTCGGCGATCAGCGAGACGTTCAGGTCGCGCAGGAGCGTGGTGGCGGGCCGCAGCGCGAGGAAGGCACCGCCCCGGCTGACCCGTGGGCGTACGTCGCGCAGCCGCTGCACGCGGGCCTGGTGCAGCTCTCGGATCAGCTCGCCGACGCCGAGCACGATCGCGCGGGTGAAGCCGTACGGGCTGGTCATGAACGCGGCGTACCCGCGCGTCGATCGGCCCGGCAGCGAGGCGTGACTGACCGTGAGCAGGCAGTCGGTGGCGTCGCCGGAGAAGACGTTGCTGATGCTGACCCCGCCGTCGCGCAGCAGGCCCTTTCCGGTGGCCAGGCGCCTTTCCACCTCGGCGGCGTCGCGGGGCCGGCTGGTCACCACGAGGCGCCGGCTGTCCTTCTCGTACCAGCGGAACGCCGGCACCTGCTGGGTGTCGCCGTACAGGATGCCGGCCTGCCCGGCGGGCGTGGTGGCGGGCATACCGGTGTGCCAGGCGGTGAGGCGGTGACTGCGGGTGCGCAGCCACCGGCCGATGTGCGGCAGGTTGCCGGCGCGCACCGCCCACCGCAGTAGCGGCGCCGGTACCCCGTCGAGCTGGATGACCAGCAGTCCCTCGGGGCACGGGTCGGCCAGTACCGCCTTGGCTCCACGGTCAGCCAGCGCCCGCCCGTTGCGCTCCTCGATGCGGCGCACCCGGCTCATCAGCCGCACCGTCTCGGAGACGAACGCGTCGTCGGTGCCCGCGTCGGCGAACCAGTTGACCAGGGCCGCCAGCGCCACCGCCACCCAGGAGGCGCCGAACACCACCGGCAGGTTGGCCACGTGCGTGTCGGGTGCGAGCGACAGGGCGACGTACAGCACGATGACCTGCACGAACGCGCCCAGTACGAGCGCACCGAACCCGCCGAGCACGGTCGCCAGCGCCAGCAGCAGCGGCCTCAGCAGGGCGCCGACCGCCGCCACGGTGACCACCATGCCGAGCAGCCCGACCAGGCCGCGCGCGTTGACGCCCGGCATCAGCCAGAACGTGCCGGCCAGGACGATGAACGAGGTCACGGCGGTGCGCACCAGCGAACGGACCCGCCGGATCGTGGGCCGCCAGCCGCGCAGCGCCCGCAACCCCACCCGCACCCGACCGGGGCGGGCGGCGGTCGCTTCCGGCTGCTGCTTCACGACGGCCACCTGCAAACGATGGCACAGCCCGTCACGCGCCGGCCGGTGGACACCCGTCCGGGCCAGTAGAGTCCCCTTATGCGGTTGGCCACCTGGAACGTCAACTCGGTCCGGAGCCGTCTGCCCAGGCTGGTCCCGTGGCTGGCCGAGGTGAGCCCCGACGTCGTCTGCCTCCAGGAGACGAAGATCGCAGACGACGGGTTCCCGTCCGCCGAGGTTGGCGAGCTCGGGTACGCCGTCGCGACGCACGGTGACGGACGGTGGAACGGCGTGGCGCTGCTGTCCAAGGTGGGGCTCGACGACGTGGTGCGCGGGTTCGCCGCCGAGCCCGGGTTCCCCGATCCGGAGACGCGGGCCATCTCGGCCGTGTGTGGCGGGGTGCGCGTCTGGTCGGTGTATGTGCCAAACGGTCGCACTCCCGATTCGCCGCACTACCAGTACAAGCTGAAATGGCTGGCGGCGCTCCACGACGCCCTGGTGACCGACCTGGCCGCGGGGCGACCGACGCTTGTCTGTGGTGATTTCAACGTGGCGCCGACGGACGCCGACGTGTGGGATCCGGCCGTGTTCGTCGGGTCGACGCACGTGACCGCGCCGGAACGCGACGCGCTCGCGCGCATCCTGGAGGCCGGCTTCAGCGACGTGGTGCCGCGCCCGATGAAGGGTCCGTTCCCGTTCACCTACTGGGACTACCGCGCCGGCATGTTCCACCAGAACAAGGGGATGCGGATCGACCTGGTGTACGCGAGCGCGGACGTGACGGTCGAGTCGGCGTACATCGATCGGGAGGCCCGCAAGGGCAAGGGTCCCTCCGACCACGCGCCGATCGTCGTCGACCTGGCGTAGGTTGGATCGCGTGCTAGCTCCGCAGCGGGTGCCCATGCCCGGATTGCCGTCGGCGGTGACGATCTGGGAGGTCGGAGCGCGCGACGGCCTGCAAAACGAGCCGGCCGTGGTGCCGCTCGACGTCAAGCTGGAGTTTCTGGAGCGGCTCGCGGCCGCCGGGCTCACGGTGGTCGAGGCGACCAGCTTCGTGCACCCCAAGTGGGTGCCGCAGCTCGCTGACGCCGACGAGCTGATCTCGCGACTGCGTCAGGCGCCCGGTGTCCGGTACCCGGTGCTGGTGCCCAACGACCGAGGGCTCGACCGCGCGCTCGCGCTCGGCGTGCGCGAGATCGCGATCTTCGGGAGCGCGACGGAGACGTTCGCCATGCGCAACCTGAACACGACCGTCGACGGGTCGCTGGCGATGTTCGAGCCGGTGGTGCGCAGGGCGCTCTCCTCTGGATTGCGGGTGCGTGGATATCTGTCCATGTGCTTCGGCGACCCGTGGGAGGGCGAGGTGCCGGTCCCGCAGGTCGTGTCGGTGGCCCGCCGGCTGCTCGACCTGGGCTGCGACCAGCTCTCGTTGGGCGACACGATCGGCGTCGGCACACCCGGCCACGTGACGGCTCTCATCACCGCTCTCGGGTCGGCCGGTGTCCCCGCCGACCGCCTCGCCGTCCACTTCCACGACACGTACGGCCAGGCGCTCGCCAACACGCTCGCCGCGCTCCAGGCCGGCGTCACCACCGTCGACTCGTCGGCGGGCGGCCTGGGCGGCTGCCCGTACGCCAAGAGCGCCACCGGCAACCTGGCCACCGAAGACCTGGTCTGGCAGCTCAACGGCCTGGGCATCGAGACCGGCGTCGACCTGGCGGCCCTGGTGCGCACCAGCCTCTGGATGGCCGACCACCTGGGCCGCCCCAGCCCCTCCGCGGTGGTCCGCGCCCTCGCCGCCGACCTCTGACCCCTTCCCCTTGATCAGGGCGTCCCTCAAGTCGTTCTAGCGACTTGAGGGACGCCCTGATCAAGGAAGGGGTGCCGGCGACTCGCCGGCGCACCATCTCGACCCCAACTCGGCAAGATCCCCGGCATACGGCACTATCGACGACTGTGGAGACCAGCGCCGCGGCCGTCGATGACGAGCCGACTCAGGATGACCCGCCCGCCCCGCCGCGCCGGTCTGCCGCCTGGCGCGTGCTCACACACGAGTGGACGCTCGCGGTCCTCGGCGGGCTGTTTCTCGCGGCCCTGCTGACGTGGCCGACACTGCGCCACCCCGCCACCACCATCCCGGGTGACATCGGCGACCCGACGCTTCAGGCGTGGCAGATCGCGTGGGGCGGCCACGTGCTGCTCACCGACCCGTTGCACCTCTGGGACTCCAACACGTTCTATCCGGAGACCTACAGCTACGTGTACTCGGACACGCTGCTCGGGTACGCCCCCGCGGGATGGTTCGGGTCGGGGGTCGAGGCGGCGATCGTCCGCTACAACATCATGTACGTGTTGCTGTACGCGCTCGCCTTCATCGGCGCGTACGCGCTGGTGCGCCAGCTCGGCGCGGGCCGGCTCGCCGCCACGGTGGCCGGGCTGGCCTGGGGATTCTCCCCCTGGCGGCTCGCGCACGGCGGCCACATGAACATCCTCTCCACCGGCGGAATCGCCCTGTCGCTCGCCATGCTGGCTCGCGGCCACGGGTGGTCGCTCACGCACGGGTACCAGCCGGAGAAGCGCCGCCCCGGCTGGGTGCTGGCCGGCTGGGTGGTCGGCGCGTGGCAGATCAGCCTCGGCTTCGGCATCGGCCTGCCGTTCGCGTACTTCCTGATGGGCGCGGGCGTGGTGGCGGCCGCCGGGTACGGGTGGTCGTGGTGGCGGCGCAAGCGGCGTCCCGAGTTCGGCGGCAGGCTGCTCGCGGCCAACGTGCTGGGCGGTCTCATCTTCGGTGGCCTGTCGGTGTGGATGGCCATGGCGTATTTCAAGGTGGTCGACCTCAACCCTCAGGCCCGCCGTGGTCTGGAGTGGACGGAGCTGTTCTCCCCACCGCTGAAGGGTTTCTTCACCGCGCCGGGAGAGTCGTGGTTCTGGGGCGACCGCCATGCCGTCGCGCGGGAACAGCTCGGCTGGGCGGCCGAGATGGCGCTGCTGCCCGGCGTCACGCTCATCATGCTGGCGGCGGCGGGACTGTTCTTCTCCGTCTTCAAGGTGCGCCACCGTATCCTGCTGGCGGTCGGCGCGGTCGGCACCGTCCTGCTCGGCCTCGGGTCCACATTGGGCGGTGACGGGGAGCCGGGATACATCACGCTGTCGAAGCACCTGCCGGGGTGGGACGCGCTCCGCACACCTGGCCGGCTGATGATCTGGACGAGCCTGCTGCTCGCGATCCTCGCGGCCGGGGCGCTCACCGCCGCGGCGAAGGCGACACGAAACAACATCCTGCGCGCCGCCCTCGTCATCCCGCTCGCGCTCGTCTTCGTGGAAAGCATCAACCGCACGGCACATCCTGAGGTGCCCAAGGCACCGGCCGCGTTCCAGGCCGCGGCGAAGGCCGGCAAGCCCATCCTCGTGCTGCCCAGCGACGGCCTTCTCGAGCTCAACATCATGCTCTGGTCCACCGACGGCTTCCCGAAGATCGCCAACGGGCTGGCTGGTTTCGAGCCCACCAGTCAGGGGCAGATCCGCGCGGCGACGCAGTCGTTCCCCGACGCCACCAGCGTGGCGTACCTGCGTGGGATCGGCATCGGCTCGGTCGTGGTACTGCCGCAGAACGTCGTCGGCACGAGGTGGGACGGTGCCCAGAGCCGCCCGGTCGACGGGCTCGGCATCACCCGCGAAGAAATCGACGGCGCCCTGCTGTTCAGGCTCTAGCGAGGGCGCGCACCAGCTTGCCGATCGCGGGTTTGCGGAGCGTGCGCGCGAAATCCGCCTCGCCGAGGCAGAACCGCGCGAACATCCGCCAGCCCGGCGGCGTGGCGAGCAGGGCGTGGAAGACCGTCGGGCGGCGGGTGAACGCGGCCAGCAGTTCCCGGCCGGCGCGCATCTCCGGCCCGAGCGTCGACACCACAGTGGACTCGTACCCCGCCTGGTCACCGGCGGCGGCCGCGGCACCAGCGAGCGCGCCCGACCGCAACGCGAAGCTGATGCCCTCGCGTGTCCACGGTTCCAGAAGCCCTGCCGCGTCGCCCGCCACGATCACACGTCCCCGGTGCAGTGGTGAATCCGCCGCGCGGCAGCGGGTCAGGTGCCCGGAGTCGTGCACCGGCTCGATACCCGAAAGCCCGAGCCGCTCGACGAACCGCCGCAGGTACCGTTTGGTCTCCTCGCCCCGGCCACGCTCGGCGATCACCCCGACGGTGAGCCGGTCGCCCTTCGGAAAGACCCATCCGTAGGAGCCGGGCACCGGACCCCAGTCGAGCAGCATCCGCCCGGCCCACTCCTCGGCACGCGCGCCGGACACCGGCAGTTCCACCTCCAGGCCGAGGTCGACCTGGGCATATCGGACACCGACGTACCGGCTGGTGACGCCCGAGGACCCGTCGGATCCGACCACGGCGCGGGCCAGTGTCCGCGTACCATCGCCATGTCGGACCTCGACGGCGTCGCCGCTTTCCGCCAGTCCGCGGACCGTGACGTGTTCGCGCACCTCGGCTCCGGCGGCGATCGCGGCGTCGCGCAGCGCGCGGTCGAAGGCGTCGCGCCGCACCATCGCGACCAGCGCCCCGCCGTGATACGCGCGGGTGAACTGCCGCCGACCGTCCTGTGTAAACGTTGCTTTGTCGACGCGGTCGTCAGCCGGCACCGCGATGCGGTTGCCGAGCGCGGCGAGCGACGTGCCGATCAGCCCACCGCCGCACGTCTTGTAGCGCGGATGCGCGGCCTTCTCCAGCACGACCGTGCGCGCGCCCGCGCGAGCGGCGGCGTACGCCGCGGACAATCCGGCCGGTCCCCCGCCCACGACGGCGACATCCCACAGCACTGGTGCAGCATAGGGCTTATGGCGATACCGCTCATTCTCGACTGCGACCCTGGACACGACGACGCCCTCGCGATCATGCTCGCTGCGGCTGACCCGCGACTCAACCTGCTGGCGATCACCACGGTGGCGGGCAACCAGACGCTGGAAAAGACCACGCTCAACGCCCGCCGCGTCTGCACGATCGCCGGCATCACCGGCGTGCCGATCGCCGCCGGATACGACCGGCCGCTGGTGGGTGAGCTGACGGTCGGGGAGTACATCCACGGCGCGAGCGGGCTGGACGGGCCGACGTTCGGCGAGCCGACCGTGCCGGTCGTCGAGGAGCACGCCGTCGAGCTGATGCGGCGGCTGCTGCTGGAGCACCCGGAGCCGGTGACGCTCGTGCCGCTCGGCCCGCTGACCAACATCGCGGTGCTGCTGCGCGACCACCCTGAGGTCCGTTCGCAGATCCGGGAGATCGTGCTGATGGGCGGCTCAACGGAGCGCGGAAACATCGCTCCGTACAGCGAATTCAACGTGGCGGTCGACCCGGAGGCGGCCGATCTGGTGCTGCGCTCGGGCCTGCCGGTCACGATGTGCGGACTCAACGTGACCCACCAGGCCCTGGTGACGCCGGAGGTCGTGGCCCGGCTGCGCGCGATCGGCGGCGACCTCGCGGACGCGTGCGTCGACCTGCTGACGTTCTTCGGTAGCGGCTACGAGCGGGTGTTCGGGCTGGCCGACCCGCCGCTGCACGACCCGGTGGCGGTCGCGCGGGTGATCGACCCGAGCCTCGTCGAGTGCGTGCGCGTGCCGGTCGCCGTGGAGCTGACCGGCACGCACACCCGCGGCGCCACCGTGGTCGACCTGCACGGCAAGACGGGTGCGCCGCCGAACGCGCTGGTGGCGATGCGCCTCGACACCCCGCGCTTCTGGGACCTGATGGTCGAGGCGGTTACGAAGCTGTCAGCGTGACGGTGCCGAGCCGCTGCGTGGCGCGGGTGAGGGCGACGTAGAGGTCGCTCTTGCCGCGCCGCGACTCGGCGACGATCCGGTCGGGTTCGACCACGATGACGTGGTCGAACTCGAGCCCCTTGGCCTGCTTGACGGTCAGCAGCACGACCCGGCTCTCCAGGTCCGGGTCGTCGCCGAGCACGGCCTCGGGCACCGCCCGGCCCGCGCCGAAGAGCAGTCCAATGGGGACGATCACGCCGAGGCGCCCGTCGCCCATCGCCGCCGCCTCCGCGCGCACGATCTCACCCAGCTCGGCCAGGTCTGCGGTGCGCTCCCACGGCTGCACCCCCGACTCCCGCACCGAACGGGGCGGCTCCAGCGTGGGATCGATCTCGGCCAGCACCTCACCGGCGACCGCCATGATCTCGGCGGGCGTGCGGTAGTTGACTGTCAGCTCAGCCAGCCGCCACCGCTCCCCCACGTACGGCTCCAGCACCGGCGCCCACGACGAGGTGCCGGACAGGTCACCGGTCTGGGCCACATCGCCCACGAGCGTCATCGAACGGCTCGGGCAGCGCCGCATCAGCAGCCGCCAGGTCATCGGCGAAAGCTCCTGTGCCTCGTCGACGATGACGTGCCCGAACGCCCACTTGCGGTCGGCCGCCGCGCGCTGCGCGGCGGTGCGCCGCTCGCTGGCCTCGTGGCGCTCGGCCAGCCGCTCCGGGTCGATCAGGTCGGTCGCGGCCAGGAGCTCCGGCTCCGCCTCGTCTTCGACGTCGATCGACCGGGAACCGAGCGCGATTTCCAGGGCGCCGGCCGCGTACGCGACCTCCAGCCTGCGCAGGCGTTCGGCGGCCGCCGCCGCGCTCGCCTCATCCTCGCCCAGCAGCTCCGCCGCCTCATCCAGCAGCGGTACGTCGGCGGGCGTGAAGCCTCCGCGTGGTTCGCGCCGCAGCAGCTCTCGCTCCTCGTCTGTCAACTGTGGAGTGGCGGTCGCCAGCCTTTGCGGGGAGGCGAACAGGCCGGCCACGAGCTGTTCGGGCGTGAGCACCGGCCAGAGCCAGTCGAGCGTGCCCAGCAACTCGGGCTCCTTGCGCAGCTCGCGGCGGATCTCGGCGAGGTCGGCCTCTTCCATGTACTGCTCGTCGCCGGTCGCGTCGTCGCCACCGAGCGCGTCGTGCGCGTACGGGTCGTGGCCGATCTTGTCGGCGATCTGCTGCGTCAGGGCGTGCACGATCTCGGTGTCGAAGAGCTGGCGGGACAGGTTGTGCTGCTTACCCAGGCGCCGGATCCGCTCGCGCGCCTTGCGTACCGTCTCGGGCTCCAGCATGAGCGTCTCGCCGCCGGTGATCTTGATCGGCAACGGCTCGTCGGGCACGCGCTGCCGGTCGCGCACCGCCGCCGCCAGCACCTCGGCCATCACGGTGCGGCCCTTGATCTCGGCCACCTCGACGGGCTCGGTGCGCCGGGCGCTGACCCCCGGGTACAGGTCGCCGACGGTGCGCAGGAGCACGCCGGTCTCGGCCAACGAGGGCAGCACCTGCGAGATGTACTTCAGGAACGTCTGGTTCGGGCCGACGATCAGTACGGCGCGGGTGGAGAGCTCGCGGCGGTGCGTGTAGAGCAGGTACGCCGCGCGGTGCAGCGCCACGGCCGTCTTGCCGGTACCCGGGCCGCCCTGCACGACCTGCACGCCGTCGAGCGGCGCGCGGATCACGTGGTCCTGCTCGGCCTGGATGGTGGCGACGATGTCGCGCATGCGCCCGGTGCGGCTGGCGGTGAGGGCGGACAGCAGCGCGGCCTCGCCGGTCAGGTCCTCGTGCGCGCTGTCGCGGGCGGCCTCGATGTCGAGCACCTCGTCGTGCAGGCCGACGACCTCACGCAGCCGGGTGCGGATGTTGCGCCGCCGCCGTACGCCGTCCGGGGACGCCGCCGTGGCCAGGTAGAACGGCCGAGCGGCGGGCGCGCGCCAGTCGACGAGCAGCGAACGGTACTCGGCCGAGTCGTCGAAGAGCCCGATCCGCCCGATGTATCGCGGCTCGTCGTCGTGGAAGTCCAGACGGCCGAAGCAGAGCCCGTTCTCCACCGCGCCGAACTGGGTGACCTGCTCGGTGTAGAGGGTGACGCCGCTCTCCCGCTCGGAACGGGCCTGCGGGGTGCCGCCGGCCTGCCGCAGGAGTACGGCCAGCCGACCGGCTGCCTTCTCCCGCATCTCGTCGAGCCGGTCGTACAGCCGGGAGACGTATTTCTGCTCGCTGGCAATGTCGGCAGAGTTACTTGACAACGCTCCCCCAAGTGTGTCTATACTGCTCGGGCACGGCAGCCGCTTTAGGCTGCCTTTTTTGTGTAGGCGACGGTCCAGGATAGCGCACTTTGACGCCCCCCCGCCTTCGCTGTGCGAACGCGGGGGGCGCGCTGCGGAACGGACCGCGGAGTGCCGTTAACCCATCGGGTCGCCGTAGATGATGCCCCGGCCGTTCGTCGCCAGGTACACCCGGCCCCACACGCGCGGGTCACCGGTGATCGCGGCGCCCGTCCACGCGTACTGGTGGCGGTTGTCGTTGACGCGTACCCAATGCTTGCCGGCGTCGTCGGACCGGAAGATGCCGCGGACACCGCGGATCTGCGCGGTGATGAAGACGCTCGGATACGAGCGTCCGCGCGCCGCCTTGCCGAACCCGACCGCGTCCGCTTCCTCCACATTGGACAGCCGGGTGAACGAAGCGCCGCCGTCCGTCGAACGCCACAGCCCGTAGACGCCGCCCTCCGCACCACCCGCGAGCCACACGTCGCCCGCGGCGCCGGGCACGGCGCCGAAGCGCACGTTGCCCTCCGCCGGCAGCCCGCTCGCGGCCGTCGCGGTGAACGTCGCGCCGCCGTCGACGCTCCGGTAGAACGCGCCACCGGCGTACGCGTAGAAGGTGGACGCGCTCGCGCGGTCGGACTCGACCCGCGCGCCCGCCGGCACGCCGGCCGAAGCGGTCCAGGTGGCGCCGGCGTCGGCTGACCAGCCCACCTCACCGCCCGCGGGTGCCCAGACGATCCGGGTACCGTCGGCGCTCACCGCCACGGTGCCGCCGCCCGACGTGCCGGCCGGCTCGGTGGTTGCCGGTGTCCACGTCGTCCCGCCGTCGGTGGAGACGCCGAAGCGCGGCGCGTTTCCGTTGCCGACCCGCGCTATCACCGCCGGTGCGAGCTCCGCGAAGTCGATGCTCGTCGTGGAGCTGAGGGTGGGGTTGGCGTACATGCGGCCCGGGTTCGTGAAGTCCTGGTGTACGAAGCCGCCCACGTCACCCACCGCCGAGAGCAGGTGCGCGCCCGCCGGTGGGCTGATCAGATCCAGTACGGCCACCTCCTCCAGGCCGCGTGCCCGCACCGAGATGTGCACCGTGCCGCCGGTGTCCCAGTCGGTGAGGTTGTCGGTGCCGTAGATGGTGGCTCCGGTGCCGTAGAGCAGGCGGTTCGAGTCGAACGGGTCGATCTCGACCGACTCCGTCATCCAGCCCAGCTTCGGCGCCTGCTCCGGCAGCGCCGGCGTCGCGTTCCACGTCAGCCAGGGCGCTTCGGAGATGTCGATGTCGTACCGGTTGGTGCGGTTGGGATAGTCGGCGAAGTCCCACGCCCGCGTCCATGTGGCGCCGCGGTCGGTGCTGCGGAAGAAGATGGTGTCGGGCCACCACGAAATCTGCGTAGCCACCATGAGGGTGTCCGGATTCTGGCGGTCGATCGTCAGGCCGCTGTACCCGAAGTAGTCGTCGCCGCTCGTCGACGGCACCGGGCTGATCCGTGCCCACTCGCCGGTGGCGGTGTCGAGGCGCCACACGTCACCCTTGCCGCCGTCGTACGGGCCAGCCGTGTCACTCGTGGCGACGTAGAGGAAACCGCCAACGTGGTCGAGCACACCCTTGTGCGGGAGGTATCCGGTGGGTTGTCCGGGCACCCGCTCCCAGGTCGCGCCCGCGTCCGTCGACCGGTACAGGATGTTGTCCTTGTCGGCGACGCCCACGTAGATGGTGCGGGTTGGGCGGCGGCGTGAGCCGGTACGCGGGTCGAACGTCACCCACAGCACGCCCTGGTTGTCGCTGGAGTATCCGCTCGCGTCGTTGGGGTCCGCCGCGTAGTTGCCGGGGTTCGGGAAGCTGCCCACCTGCGCCCATGTCACTCCGCGGTCGGTGCTGCGCCACAGTCCGTGTCCACCCCGGACACCCAGGTACAGGATGTCGTTGCGGTTGGGGTCGACGGCGAGCCGCTCCCCCATTCCCCGGCCGGGCATGTTGCCGCCGAGCTTGAACGGCAGCGGGCTGGTCTTCCAGGTGGCGCCGCGGTCCCGCGAGCGCAGGATGGCGCCGTTGTTCGGATCCCAGTCGTTCGTGTACGTGCCCACCGCCAGGTACACCCGATCGGGGTCGACCGGGTCGGTGGCGAGGCTCACGACACCGGTGTACCCCCACTGGTCCCAGCCGACCCAGTCCAGCAGCGGCACCCACCGTCGCTGACCGCGGTGCCAGCGGTAGGCGCCGCCGATGTCGGTGCGGGCGTAGACGAGGCCGGGCTCGGACTGGTTGAACACGATGCCGGGTACGAAGCCGCCCCCGACCATTTCGACGTTGCGCCAGCGATATGCCGGATCTTTGCCACGGGGAACGGCGGGGATGGCGAGGCCAGCCGCTAGAAGTGTTCTGCGGGAGACGTGCGGATCGGTCATGCATAAATTCGACATGGCCTATGCGTGGCCGGTCAATAGTTGGGTCGATAAACGAACTGATGGTCCGACCCGCCAGTGGGCCCGACGACAGTACCGGCAGGTTTCCCCGCTAGGCCGTTGACCACGTCACTTGCGGACCACCTAGGGTGGACGATGATGTTGGTAGCTTGGAAGGCGCCAGCCGGAAGGGGAAACGCTGTGACGCATTCGGTACCGTCAGTGAGCGAATCGACCACTGGCGCACCTGCGGAAGAGACACCCTGCCAGCACTGTGGCCTGTCGCTGACCAAGGACGACATCTGGGGTTGGATGCACGCCAACGGCCAGTACCTCTGTTACGACCCCAACACGGGCGAGCCGATGTCGCTTCCGGCGCAGCCCGCTGTGCCGTGACCGCTGGCGCCGCACTGGCGTCCGCTCTCGCCGCCTACCAACCGCTCAGCGCCACGGAGACCACTGACGTCGCGCGTCTCCGCTCGGCGCTCGCCGGCGACCCGTGGGACCGCTCCACGGCGCTGCACGCGACCGCTTCGGCGCTGATCGTGCACCCGCCGACCCAGCGGGTGCTGCTGCGGTGGCACGCTCGCCAGCGCGCCTGGCTACAGGTCGGCGGTCACGCCGATCCGGGCGAGACCGACCCGCTCGAGGTCGCACTGCGCGAGGGCCGCGAGGAGACCGGCCTGACCGACCTCGCCCCTTGGCCAGACGCCACCATCGCGCACGTCGCGATCGTCCCGGTACCCGCCGCGCCGCATGAGCCGGCGCACGAGCACGCCGATGTCCGGTACGTGCTCGCGACCGGCGACCCGGACGCCGCCCGGCCGGAGAAGCCCGGCGCCGAGCTGCGCTGGCTCCCGGTGGCGGAGGCATGGTCGCTGACCACGGAGCCCAACGTTCGCGAGACCCTGGACCGGGTACACCGCCTCTTCGTGTGACGC
The DNA here is from genome assembly GCF_027923225.1 of Phytohabitans aurantiacus. Taxonomy (GTDB): domain Bacteria; phylum Actinomycetota; class Actinomycetes; order Mycobacteriales; family Micromonosporaceae; genus Phytohabitans; species Phytohabitans aurantiacus. Next base: position 5,528 of record NZ_BSDI01000067.1, on the reverse strand, counting down.
GCCTTACTCCCGTCACAACCTCTTGCACTTCTTCTGGATCGATTTAGACTGAGGGCAGCAGACCTACTGGATCGATTTAGAATCGAGATCATCGCCATGGAACCCTCGGGCATGCTCCTCGCCGTCAACGCCGTCAACGACCACGTGCTGTCCGCACGACCCAACGCGCCCGTCGTGCCGGATCCGCCACCCCGGCCCGGGCGCGCGGCTCCAGCGCGGCGGGCCGCTGCCGGACTGCTGCGCCGGCTCGCCGATCAGGTCGAACCGGCACACAGAGAAGCCACTGCGTAGTTGCTTTTACACTGCACGTAGTCATTCACCAATCGGCATACGCCAAACCTACGTATGTCACTGAGGTGGCGGATCTCTCGTCGCGCGCGTCTCGCGAAGCTGATTCACATGAGCATGATGCGGCGAGGCGACGAGGGCTATCACTACAGCGACCACTCCCACCGGTGGATCGCACCGCCCGGCGTCGACCAGGAAATCTGGGAAGCCGGCGTCCGCGCACACCTCGCGCAGCACATGTCCACAATGGGCGGTCCGCCGGCCAGGCCGGAAGACATGCCCGAATGCCCACCGTTCCGCATCCCGCGCGCACCCCGCACCCGGCGCACAGCACAGCCGGCGCCGCGCACCGCGCGCATACCGCGGCAACGAGCAAGCTGACCCGCACGGCGCCTCCGGCCGAGCGAAGTCCCCGACAAAGAAGTCGGGGACTTCGCTTTTGTTCCCCCGCCGGCCCGGAGCGACCGAAATCAGTCGCGGCGGCTTGCCTCGCGCGCGATTTCCGTACGCGAGTGCAGGTTGAGCTTCGCGAGAATGTGCGAAACATGCGTCTGCACCGTGCGCCGCGAAAGGAACAGGTGCGCGGCGATCTGCGGATTCGACATACCGTCGGCCACCAGCCGCGCCACCTTCACCTCGGTCGGCGTGAGGCTGCTCCACCCATGGTCAGCCCGCCGGTGCCTCGCATGTGGACCGCGCCGGATACCGTACGCCCGGAACGTCGCCTGCGTCCGGGCCAGATCCCATTCGGCTCCCAGATCGCTGTAGAGCGCGAACGCCTTCGTAAAATGCGACCGCGCGGCCGGCACCTCACCCCGCTCGGCGAGCACCACACCCGCCGCCTCCAACGCCTGCGCCCGCGGCAACGGCCGGCCCGCCAGCTTGTAGTGCTCGGCGGCCTTCAACAGCAGATCGGCGTCGCGGTCGAGCAACCCCCGACAGTGCGGCAACACCGCACGCCGATGCGGTACATCCGACGTGCGCGCGACGACCTCTGCCCGCTCGGTGACTTCGCGCGCGGCCTCTTTGTCTTCAACCATCATGGCCAACCGCACCGCGTCGGCAAGCAGATCCGCTGTTATCTCGATTTCTTCGGTCGCCTCCAGCGCCTCCATCAACACAGCGAGCGCCTCGCTCGGGGCGTCGGCACACTCGCGCTCGAGGCTACGTGCCAACGACAATGGGCTGTTGACTCGGATGGTGAGGCGCTCCGCGTAGCTTTCCGCCTCGGCCATCTCACGTGGCGCTGCGGCGTCGTTGCGATGCAGCCGGATGGCGGCAGCGACAGCGTGGTCCAAGCAGCCGACGAATGGGTCCTTCGGCCCGCCGCCGTCGACGGCCACCTCTGCCAATGCGTCGTCCCACTTCCCTACGGCGAGCAACAACTCGCCTAACACACACTGTGCCTGACCGAAACGCACGGCGTTTCCGACCTCGTCGGCGAGTTGGCGAACCCGCTGGGCCGCCGCGATCGCTGCTTCATACCGGTCGAGGTTTCCAAGAGCAACCGCCTGGTTGATCTGCAGCACCAACCGCAGGTCTGCGAGGGCGGGATCGCCTCCCGCCACCGCCAACGCCCGGTCGAAGAGCGGCAACGCCTGCTCGGTCTCAGCGCGCATGCCGTGCACGATGGTCATAACCCCGAGCGCCCAGCCCTTTGACCATCGGTCGTCGATATCGTCGGCGGCGTTTAGCGCCTCCTCGGCCACTTGCCCAGCAGCGTCGACTTGGCCGAGCATGCAGTGCGTCCGTGCGATAAGCACAAGCAGCCGGGTCCGGTGCCGCGATCCTTCCTCCGCGAGCTCGAGCGCGGCATCGAGCGCCTGCAACGAATCCTCATTACGCCCCTCGATGGCGCGGCACTGCGCGAGTGTCCACAGCAGATCGACGTGCAGATCCGGTCGCGTGACGTGGGCGAGCGCGCTGCTCGCGGCCTGGGCGGCCGCTTTGGTGTCGCCGACCCGGAACAGTGCATCGGCGAGCCGGCACGTAAGCAAATCGTGTGGCGGGATTCCCGCAGGTATGCCGTTCACCACCAGACGCAACAGCGGAATCGCCACGTCGGGCGCGCGGCCGACGAGTTGCTGCGCAGAGCCGGTCAACCACCGGACCAGCCATTCGTCTGCCACGCCGGAGGCGGCTAGCGAGTCCAAGGCGGGTAGTAACTGCCGAGCTACCCGCTCGGGAGATGCCTCACCGTCGGCCAGCCCGTGCGCGGCATCGCAGTGCCACGCCGCCCGCATCGCCGCAGGAATTTCCTCGTACAACGCGCTCCGGATCAACGGATGGCGGAACACCAGCTCGGTGCCCTCGTCGCGGATCACACCGGCGAGGATCGCCTCGTCGAGGATCGGCAGCAGACTGGCGATGCTCTTGCCCGACACGTGCGCCAGATCGGAGACCGAAAACTCGGAACCGAGCATCGCCGCCGCCCGCAGGACTCCGCGCACCTGCGCGGAGAGAAACTCCAACCGGTCGGCGATCGCGGCGGACAGCGATGTCGGACCGCGCCGGGCCGTCGTTTCGACGCCATCTTCTGTCCGACTCAGCGCGCCGCCGCGGTCGAGGGCGTCGATAAGCTCCGAGATGTACAGCGGATTGCCGGCCGCTCCGGCGGCGAGCTGCAGCAGGCGCGGACCGGGTGTGCCGCCCGAGAGCAGGCCCACGAAGGCCGGCACCTCGCCATCTGTCAGGCTGTGCAGCCGCAGGAGACCCTCGGGGTCGATCGTGCGGCGCAGCGCAAGCAGGTCGTCGCGTCGGGGCACGGGGCGCATCACGCCCACCATGAGCAGCGGGAGTTGCGGCACGGAGCGCGCGAGGCGCCCCAGCGTCTGCACCGTGGCCTGGTCGGCCCACTGCAGGTCGTCGACGACGAGCATGACCGGAGAGGTCGCACACAGCTCGTCGACCATGGCGAGCAGGCGTTCGGTGGCCGCCGCGATAATGTCGACCCGGTTACCGGGGGCGTAGGCGGCATTCAACAGGTCGGCGAGGTCGGATCGACCCGCACCAACGGGAGAGGACCCGAACGCGTCCAATAGCGGAAGCAAGGGAAACGCCTGGCTCAGCTCGTCGCATCCGGCCCAGAGCACCTGGCAGCCTCTGGCCTGGGCGTCTTCCGCGACCGCGCGCACAAGGAAGGACTTCCCGATTCCCGGTTCGCCTTCGACGAGTGCCGCCTGGCCTCGACCGCTTCCCAATTGAGTCAGCCATTGCCGTGCGCGATCAAGTTGACGACGCCGGCCGATGAGAGAAGGCGCAAAATGCGTCTCGATCATCGCGAACCCGCTCCTTCGTCCGCTGCCACGGAAACCTGGTGTTCACTTGCCGTACACCTGAGGGCGCTACATCCGCCCTGCAAGTTGCAGTTTGCACAATCGGAATCGGCCGCCTACCAGGGAAAATGATGGACATGAATAATCGACAGCGGCCGCTCGCCCACTGTTTGAACTGCGTATTTGTTTCGTTAACCCTACGTTAACCTATGAACCTCACCGTTTGTGGCCAATACCTGGCCAGGTGTAACCGGAGGCAAACCGCTTGGCAGGAGCGCGTGCAATGACAGCTAAACGTAGGAGAACAGCCATCATCGCGACGGTGATGGCCGCTTGTGTAACAGCAGCCACGTCAACGATCGCTGCAACGATCGTTTCGGCCATCGCTTATCACCCGTGATCGGCCACCACCACGCGACTACTACCACCTCCACGGACTGCCGTGGTCGATACCCACGAGAAGTAATGATGCCCCTCGCAAGTCCCCCTGTGAAGCCCCCAAATTGCAATTTGCACGGCGCACATCTCAGATGACGTAATGCAAGATCCGGAACGCGGTGGTAGACCTGCTAGCGCCTACCACCGCTTTTCGGTGTATTTACGCTGATCAGCGCAGTTTGCGCCCTACCACGGCGTGCAGGCCGGACTTCTCGGGCTCGCCGTCGAAGACGCCGGGATCGCGGTCCGGCTGGGGCCGCCACTGGGGAACCCACACCAAGCCAGGCTCGACGATCTCGAAGCCGTCGCCGTAGAACTCCAGCACCTGGTCCCGCGTCCGCAGCCCGCCCGGGGTCGCGGTGCGCTGCTGGTACACGCCCTGCACCGCCTTCGCCTCGCCCGCGATGAAGCCCTCCGCCGCACCGTGCGACACGACAAGCCAACTGCCCGGTACCAGACGATCGCGCAGCCGCGACACCGCGCCGTACGCCACATCGTCGTCCGGTACGAAGTGGAGTACCGCCACGAGCAGCAGCGCCACCGGCTTGTCGAGGTCGATGATCTGCCGCACCTCGGGGCTGTCGAGCAGATCGAGCAGATCGTTGGGGCGACGCAGGTCGCCGAGGACTGCTGCCGCGCGCGTGTTGCCCTCGAGAAGGCCGCGGCTGTGCATGACCGCTACCGGGTCGATGTCGACGTAGACGACGCTCGCATCCGGGTGGGCTTCCTGGGCGGCCTGGTGGACGTTGCCCTGGGTCGGCATGCCCGAGCCGATGTCGAGGAACTGCCGCACGCCCTGATCGACGAGGAAGCGTACGGCTCGACCCAGGAACTCCCGGTTTCCCCGCGCGATGTGCGGCACGAGCGGCATCGACCCGATGACCTTCTCGGCGGCCTCACGATCAGCGGCGAAGTTGTGCACGCCGCCGAGGTAATAGTCGTACATCCGCGCGGCGGTGGCGGTGTTTATGTCATCGCCGAGCCGCTCCCGCGCCTCCGCCCAGTTTCGCTGCTCCACCTCGCCGTACCGGCCTCCGCTGGTCACTGGGCTCCCCTCTCCGTGACGCCGATCACCGCGCCGTCCAACGCGAGGAGAGCGTAGACCAGACGCGGCCGCGCGACGTGACCCGCCACCGCGATGCGGATCGACTGATTTTGAGCTGCCGCGATCTGCGTCGTGGCACATACCGTTGCTCCCGCGGCCTCACCCTCCGCCGTCCCACACCCACGCCGGTTGGTTGTGAACCACAAAGGGTGAGGCCGCGGGAGCAACGGCCTCGACCACGACGCACGTCGCGGTAGCCCAAACCCCGACCCCGCGACGCACGTCGCGGCAGCCGGACGGCGGGGCCCCCGATGCACGTCCTGGGAGCCCGACGGCCGGACCCCACGACGCCGATCAAGGTAGGTCGCACTGGGGATTTAAGGATCTGTTTGTGATTTTTGTCGTGTTCGGGGGTGGGGGTCCACATAGGAGCGGTCGTCTTGGCATGATCCTTTCCGCCAAAGAAGAGGATCTACAAGACG
>NZ_BSDI01000066.1 GCF_027923225.1 Phytohabitans aurantiacus | reverse complement strand
TCGCCCTCACCCGCCTACACCTCGGCGGCTACCAAACCCCACTACCCGGCCGCAACTCTCCCACCTGACCCACACATCAGACAGGAGAGCCAAATGCACGTGGTTGGATCTCTTTTCCGCGTGCATACGCCCTTGATCCATGCGATTGCCCTTGATCGGCACGCAGGGCCCGGGCGACACACCGCCGCCAACCCCTCAAACCCGACGGCTAGTCCCGGCGACGACGACGCGCGGCACACGGCGCGCGGCACACGGCACACGGCACACGGCACACGGCACACGGCACACGGCACACGGCACGACGATCAAGGACATTCCCGTCGATCAAGGGCAAACGCACGCGGAAAAGAGATCCAACCACGTGCGTTTGCCCTTGATCGGCGAGAGAGGCGGCGCAGCGCGCGGAGGCGGCGCGGGGGCGCGGCGGGCTACTTGCGGTTGTACAGGCGCATCGTCAGGGCGCCGAAGACCGCCGTGAACAACACACCGGACGCGACCACCCAGGTCATCGCACGGCCGTCCCAGCCACCATCCATCAGCGCCCGCACCGCCGCCACCAGATGCGAGATCGGGTTGACGTCGACGAACGCCTGCAGCCAGCCCGGCATCGTGCTCGGGTCGACGAACACGTTGCTGAGGAACGTCAGCGGAAACAGCACCATCATGCTGACGCCCATCACGGACTTCTCGGTGCGCAGCAGCAGCCCGAACATCGTCCACAGCCACGAGAACGCGAACGAGAACGCCACCAGTACGCCGATGCCGGCCAGGACGCCGACCACGCCGCCGTCTGGCCGGAAGCCCAGAACCAGGCCGACCAGCAGGATGACCGTCGATGCCATCGTGTACCGGAACGCGTCACCGAGCAGGTAACCGACCATCGTGGACGGTCGCCAGATCGGCAGCGTGCGGAACCGGTCGAACACGCCCTTCTGGATGTCCGTGTTGACGGCGATCCCGGTGTACATGGTGATCATCACGACGCTCATCACCATGATGCCGGGCAGCACGAACTGGAGGTACTCGGTCGTCGAGCCGGCCAGGGCGCCCCCGAACAGGTACGTGAACATCAGCGTCATCATGATCGGGAACGCGGTGACGTCGAAGAGCTGCTCGGGCACGTGCTTGATCTTCAGCATCGCCCGCCAGCCGAACGTCACCGACGAGGACAGCGCGCTCGGTCGCGGTGGATTGGACCCCGGCGCGAGGACCGCGCTGAGGGTCTCGGGCGAGAAGGTGTACGTGCTCGGTGCCTCGGTCGCGGTGGTCATGCCGAAATCTCCTCATCGTCAGTGGTGGCGGGCTTGTCGGTCAGTGCCAGGAAGACCTCGTCCAGGCTGGGCTGGCCGAGGGAGAAGTCGTCGACCGTGATGCCGGCCTCGGCGAGCGCCACCAGTGCCCGCGACGCCTGCTCGGCCGCGCCGCGCTCCGTCTCGTGCCCCGAAATGCGCGCGGTCAGTGCTACGGGGTCGGCGTCCAATTGCACCGGGGCGGAGAGCGCCTCCGACAGCACCCATTCCGCCTTATTGCGCTGATCGGCGTCGCGCAATCGCACGTGGATCGCACCGCGACCGACCGACGACTTCAGCTCACCCGGCGTGCCCTCGGCGATGACCTTGCCGTGGTCGATCACCGCGATCCGGCTCGCGAGGCGGTCCGCCTCGTCCAGGTACTGCGTGGTGAGCAGGACGGTCGTGCCGTGCGCGACGACGGCGCGCACGATGTCCCACACCTGGTTGCGGCTGCGCGGGTCGAGCCCGGTGGTGGGCTCGTCCAGGAACAGCAGCTTGGGCGTGTTCAGGATGCTGGCGGCGATGTCCAGCCGCCGGCGCATGCCGCCGGAGTAGTTCTTGACCTGCTTGCCCGCCGCCTCGGTCAGCCCGAATGCCTCGAGCAATCGAGCCCCGCGCTCGCGTGCGGCCGCCTTGCGATGTCCGAGCAATCGGCCGAGCAATACGAGGTTCTCGATGCCGGTGAGGTCCTCGTCGACCGAGGCGTACTGCCCGGTCAGGCTCACCATGCTCCGCACCGCGTCGGCCTCGCGGATCAGGTCGCGGCCGAACACCCGGGCGCCGCCGGAGTCCGGCCGCAACAGGGTGGCCAGCATCCTGACCGCCGTGGTCTTGCCGGCGCCGTTCGGGCCCAGCACCCCGTACACCGCGCCGGCCGGTACGGCCAGGTCGATGCCGTCGACGGCTCTGGTGTCACCGAACGTCTTGACGAGACCGTTCGTCTCGATAGCGAACTCTGTCATTCTTTTTCTCCCCCTCAGGACACTCCGTCATTTTCTTGCCGCTCAAGACACTCCGTCATTTTCTTGCCGCTCAAGACACATAAGGACGGGCGGCGCGGGCGTCCCGCAGCGCCTCGCCCCACCAGATGAGCTGGTTGAGCATGGTGGTGACGGCCCGTGCCTCGTCGGGCAGCGGCCGCATCAAATCGACCCGCACCTCGTCACGCACCGTCACGGCGTGCAGCTCGGTGAAGACGCCCCGCAGCTGCCCGACGGCGTGCGAGCCGTCGGACCCGCTGCCGTACGACACGAAGCCGACCGCCTTGGCCCGCCACTCGTCGTAGGCGCAGTCGATCGCCTGCTTGAGCGACGCCGGAAAGCTACGGTTGTACTCCGGCGTCATGACCACGAAGGCGTCCGCACGCCCGATGCTCGCGGCGAGCGCGGCCATCGCCGGAGTCGGTTCCGCCGGGTACCGGGACGGCAGCTCGTAGTCGACGAGGTCGACGACGGCCAGTTCGACCCCGTCGAGCCGGCCGGCGCGCGCCAGGAACCAGCCGGCCACCGTGTCGGCCGCCCGCCCTTCCCGGGTGCTACCGATGATCACCGCGACGCGTAGTGCTGCCACCGGCTCCACCTCCTCACACCTGGAAGGCGCGAGACGGGCTGCGAGATCCGATCTAGCGGGCATCTGGCGGCGGCGAGATCCCACAAATGATCAGGGCGTCCCTCAGGTCGCTCTTACGACGTGAGGGACGCCCTGATCACGTGGAGAAGGTCGGGCGGGGAAGGTTAGTCGGTGCCGGCTTCCATGGCGGCGTTGTCGAGCAGCTCCTCGTCGGCGGTGCCCTCGCCGCGCGAGGCGATCGCCTCGGCACCGCCCTCGGGCATCGCACCGATCAGCTCAGTGCGCGAGGTCGGAGCGGCGCTGATCAGCCGCGGCCCGACGATGCCGAGCCCGGCGTACTGCTCCAGCTTCGCCCGCGAGTCGGCGATGTCGAGGTTGCGCATGGTGAGCTGGCCGATCCGGTCGACCGGGCCGAACGCGGAGTCCTCGGTGCGCTCCATCGACAGTTTGTCCGGGTGGTAGCTGAACGCGGGACCGGTGGTGTCGAGGATCGAGTAGTCCTCGCCGCGCCGCAGCCGCAGCGTCACCTCGCCGGTGATCGCCGCACCCACCCAGCGCTGCAGCGACTCGCGCAGCATCAGCGCCTGCGGGTCGAGCCAGCGCCCCTCGTACAGCAGCCGGCCGAGCCGCCGGCCCTCGCTGTGGTAGCTGGCGAGCGTGTCCTCGTTGTGGATCGCGTTGACCAACCGCTCGTAGGCCGCGTGGAGCAATGCCATGCCCGGCGCCTCGTAAATGCCCCGACTCTTGGCCTCGATGATCCGGTTTTCGATCTGGTCGGACATGCCGATGCCGTGCCGGCCACCGATCGCGTTGGCCTCCAGTACCAGGTCGACCGCCGACGCGAACTCCTTGCCGTTGATCGTCACCGGCCGGCCCTGCTCGAAGCCGATCGTGACGTCTTCCGGGGCGATCTCGACGTCCTGGTCCCAGAACCGCACGCCCATGATCGGCTGGACGATCTCGATGCCGGTGTCGAGGTGCTCGAGCGACTTCGCCTCGTGGGTGGCGCCCCAGATGTTCGCGTCCGTGGAGTACGCCTTTTCGGTGCTGTCGCGGTAGGGCAGGTCGCGGGCGAGCAGCCACTCCGACATCTCGGTGCGGCCGCCGAGCTCGGTGACGAAGTCGGCGTCGAGCCACGGCTTGTAGATCCGCAGCGACGGGTTGGCGAGAAGGCCGTACCGGTAGAAGCGCTCGATGTCGTTGCCCTTGAAGGTGGAGCCGTCGCCCCAGATCTGTACCCGATCCTCCAGCATGGCGCGAACCAGCAGCGTGCCGGTGACCGCGCGCCCGAGCGGCGTGGTGTTGAAGTAGGCGCGGCCGCCGGACCGCACGTGGAACGCCCCGCACGAGAGGGCCGCGAGGCCCTCCTCCACGAGGGCGGCGCGGCAGTCGACCAGGCGCGCGACCTCGGCACCGTACGCGGTGGCGCGGCCGGGCACCGACGCGATGTCGGGCTCGTCGTACTGGCCGATGTCAGCGGTGTAGGTGCACGGCACGGCACCCTTCTCGCGCATCCACGCGACCGCAACCGACGTGTCGAGACCGCCGGAGAAGGCGATGCCGACACGTTCACCGACAGGCAGGGAGGTAAGCACCTTGGACACGGTCAGAAGTATATGCGCTCGACCGCATGACGATGCAAGCCACCCCGGGTGTGCCGCGCGCTACGTCCTGCGGATCGCGAGCAGCGCCACGTCGTCGGTCGGCTTGTCGCTGGCCACCACCGAGATCACGTTCGCGCAGACGACATCGGCGGGCGCCGGCTCCACCGTCCGCCGCAGCCGTTCGAGGCCCTCGTCGATGAACTCGCCGCGCCGCTCGACCAGGCCGTCGGTGTAGCAGACCAGCACGGACCCGGCAGGCAGGTCGATCGTGGTGGAGCGCCGCGGCTCCGACCGGCCGGTGCCGAGCGGCAGGTCGGTCGGCACCGCGACCATCGCCGCGTCGCGGTCGGGTGCCGCGAGCACCGGCGGCGGGTGCCCCGCGAGCGAGATCACCATCTGCTCGCGATCGGGGCTGATCATGCCGTAGAGGGCGGTAGCCAGGCTGCCCGCCTCGAAGTGGTGGATCTTGCGATCCAGCCGCGCGAGGGCGTCCGCCGGGCTCTCGCACTCCAGCGAGTACGCCCGCAGCGCGCTCCGCAGCCGTCCCATGACCACGGCGGACGGCAGGCCGTGGCCGGACACGTCGCCGATCACCACGCCGAGCCAGCCGGACGGCAGGTGGAAGACGTCGTACCAGTCGCCGCCGACGCCGGTGTCGTGGCCCGGCTGGTACCGCGCGGCCAGGTCGAGCCCGGGCACCGCCGGCAGCCGGCTGGGCAGCAGGCTGCGCTGCAGCGCGAGGGCCGCCATCCGGTCGATCTCACTGGAACGGACCTGCGCCGCCAGGGTCGCGCGCTCAGCGACGAGCTGCAGCAGATGGATGTCGTCGTCGGTGAACTCTCGGGGCGTCAGCGAACCCACGTGCAGTACACCGACCAGTTCGCCGGCGGCGAGCATCGGCACGCCGAGCATCGACGACAGGCCCTTCTCCCGGAGCAGCGGGTTGGCGATGTCGGCCACCGACAGGTCCGGGATGATCACCGGCTGCCGGTCGCGGGCCACCCGGCCGGCGAACCCGCGCCCCACCGCGAGCCGGAACTCCTGCTCGACCTCCACCTCGAGGCCCTTCGCGGCGGTCGCGACCAACTGCTGGGCGTGCACGTCGAGCAGCAGGACCACCGCCGTATCGACGCCCATCAGATCGCACGCCCGCTCCAGGAGCGCGTCCAGCAGATCCTCGGAACGCAGCTGGGAAAGCGCGGCGTCGGTAACGGCCTCGATGCGACGCAACTGCTCATCGCTACCCGAACCGCCCGATCTGATCACCGCATGAGCCTATCGGGCGGGGCACGGAGCGGGTCACGAGCGGGTCACATCTAACGAGTACATTCTCGGCCGTGGCGAGGGCGGACGGGAAACATGGCTCAGTGCATGTCGCGGCGCTTCTCGGAGCGATCGCGGGCACCAGCGTCGGAGCGGGCTGGGGCGGTTGGGCGATCCTGGTCGGTGCGATCGCCGGGGGCGCCGTGCTCGCGGTGGCCGAGGCCGTCGCCCGCTCACGGCAGAAGCCGGACGAGATACCGCCGCTGTGGTCGCGCATCCTTGCCAGCGGCGCGGTCGCGGCGCCGCTCGGCTGGGCACTGGGCGCGCTGACCGGCGCCGGGCCGCTCGTGGTCGCGCTCGCCGGCGGTACCGTCGCCGGCGCGCTCGGCATCCGCCCGCAGAAGGTGGCGCTCGGGCCCGCCGTCGGCCTCGCCGCCGGGCTGGTGTTCTGGGCGGCCTGGCCGTCGGCGCCGGCCGCCGTCGCCGCCGCGGCGGCCGTCGTGGCCTTCCGGTCGCTCGCCGCGCTCCTGTTCCGCGACGCGCAGGTCGAGCTCCTCGCCGAGGCGGTACCGCCGGAGCGGCTCCCCTTCGTCGTACCGCTGGCCGCGCGCACCTCGTACGTCGGCACCGGGTACGTCAAGGAGCTGGCCGGCGTGCTCGGCGGCCACTACCAGCCGGACGCGGCCGACGTGGGCATCGTGGCGTCGCTGGACGAGCTGGCGGGGCCCGGCTTCGACCCCGGTGGCGTCGACCCGCTGGTCCGCGAGTTCTACGAGCACACGACCCGGTTCGCGCTCGACATCGTGCCGCACTGGCGGCTGTGGGTACGCCCCGGCTACCTGCTCTACCGCGGTCTCGTGGCGCGCCCGCTGGGACAGGCGAGCGTGCCGATGAACCAGCGCGAGGCGCAGCGCGGCGTGCGCAGCCGCATCGACACGATCAGCGACGCGCCCGGTGGCGTGGTGAGCGTGCGCGGCTGGATCCGATCCTTTGTGGACACCGACGAACCGATCTACGTCGGCATCTACACCACCTATCGGCGCGACGGGCACGGGTACGTCAGCGTGGGCTTCCCGGTGCCGGAGGGCAGCTTCACCGCGACGCTCGCGCCCACCGCACGCCCCGGCGGCGGCCTGGTGCTGGACAGCCGCGGCGACCAGGACCAGACCGGGCACTATCTGACCTATGTGGACTCCGACAGCGGCGAGCTGACCACCCTGGCCGTACACGGGTTCGCCGAGCGGCTCGACGTGTGGGCCGAGGGTGGCGAGCTACGGGCCGAGCACGCCTTCGCGCTGTTCGGCCTGCCGTTTCTCGTGCTGGAGTACCGGATCCGCCGGAAGTAGCAGGCGCTCGCCGAGCAGGGCCGCCACCGCGGCGGCGACCAGCAGCGCACCCACCAGCGCGACGCTGCGGAGGCCGGCGGTGTCCACCAGTACGCCGCCGAGCAGCGACCCACCGGCGATGCCCGCGTTGAACGCCGTACTGATGCCGGCGCTGGCGATGTCGGTGCTGCCGGGCGCGATCCGGAGCGTCCGGTTCTGGATGGCGGCCGCCATCGCGCTGAACGAGACCCCGTAGATCGCGAGCGCTCCGACCACCGCCGCCGGGACGGTGCCGGCGGCCCACATGATCGCGAGCGCCGCGGCGATCGCACCGAGCGGTACGGTCACCGCCGCCCACGGACGGCGATCCAGGTGCCGGCCGACCGCCACCGCGCCAACCGCGCCCGACACACCGGTGACCAGCAGCAACGGCCCGAGCGCCGACGGCTCGAACCCGGTGACGTCGAGCACGAAGGGCGTCACGTACGTGTACGCGGTCAGCGCGCCGGTCACGCCCAGCCCGGCGGCGACGACGAGGATGGCGAACCGCCGCCCGTCCGGCTGGCTGCCGCGCGCCGCACCGCCCTCGCCCGGCGCGATCGTCGGCACCAGCACCGCGATCGCCACGCAGGTGGCCAGCCCGGCGGCCGCCATGACCAGGAACGCGACCCGCCACCCGGCCTGCTGCCCCAGCCAGGTGCCGGCCGGGATGCCGAGCACCGGCGCCAGCGAGGTGCCCATCGCCAGCCGGCCGACCGCCCGGCCGCGCACCTCCGGCGGGAACAGGCCGGTCGCGGCGGCGGCGACGACCGACCAGAACAGCGCTTGCGTCACCGCGATGACCAGCCGCGCTCCGAGCAGAACCCAGTAATTGCTCGCCAGTGCGGTCAGAATCGCACCGAGAACGAACACACCGAGCGTCACGGTGAGCAGCAGCCGGCGCGGCACCCGCTGGGTGAGGCGGGTCAACGGCAGCGACACCAGCACGACCACGACCGCGTACCCGGTCACCAGCAACCCGATCTCCGACGGCGACCGCCCGAGGTCGGCGGCCATCACGGTGAGCAGGCCGATCGGCAGCACCTCGGTCGTGACGTAGACGAAGGTCGCCACCGCCAGGGCCGCGAGCGCGCCGTTGGCACGCCGCGTCGAGACCACCATGATGTTCGGCCTCCTAGCGCGTCGTGGTGGCCAGGCGCAGGCCGAGGGCGACGAGCACGGTGCCGCTCACCGCTTCGAGGCGGCGGATCCTCGGCCCCCGGAACCAGGCGCCGGCCCGGCCCACCGCGGCCGCGAGGGTCAGGTAGAACGCGGTCTCGATGAGCACCTGCGCGGCGGCCAGCGGTGCGACAAGATCCATCAGCCGATCCTGCCGCACCGCCGCTGCGGGCTCAACGGCTTTGACGCTCCCTATTTACACGGTGACATTTACGCGGTGACCCGGACGTCGTCGACGCCGGCTTCGACAAGGCTGGCGGTGCTCGCGTCGGCCGCCTCGATCAGCACCCGCACCGACTGCCCCGAGTACGCGGCGAGGCTCCACGAGCCGGTTCCCCAAGCGGCGTCCCGGTTGCTGGCCGCGCCCGCCTGAGTGAAGAGCACTGTGGACCCACCACTGTGGACGACCGAGACGCGGAAGAAGTCGGCGCTGGACGAATTGGAGCCGTGCGCCAGGTACCACGACATCGACAGGCTGGCGTTCGCCGGCACGGTGATCGCCGGCGAGCGCACGCTCGTCACCCCGCCGTCGACGTCGTAGCTGCCCGCGCCGGAGCCGGCGAGCCGGCCGGTGACCAGGCCGTTGACGCCCGACGTGGTGGTGCCGAGCTGCTTGGTGCCGCTGGACGTGGTCTGCTCGGGGTCGCCGCGCTCCCACGCGCCCAGGGTGGCGGTGTCGGTGCCGCTCGGGTTGACCGTCCAGCCGGTGGCGGATTCGAGGTCGTCGGACCACACCACGATCGGCGGCGTGCCGGTCGCGAGCGTCCACAGCGCGTACGCCGCCGCGTCGCCGGCACGGTCGACGACGGTGTCGCTGACGTTGCTCGGGTACGTGTCACAGGCACGGTGGTAGCAGGGGTCGAACGCGGTCGCGGTGCCGCCCCACTTCGCCACCTGCGCCGCGGTCTTGACCCGACTGGCGCCCGCGGCGACACCCGAGGTCTGCACCCCGATCGCGTTGAAGGACGCGTCGTCCGATCGGCCCGCGCCCTCGGTGTTCTCCTCGGTCTGCACGCCGATCGAGTCGTAGTACGCCTTCAGTGTCTGCCCGAGCCCGGAGGTGATGCGGTTGATGAAGTAGCCGCCGTTGATCGAGCCGACCATGTCGAAGTTGAAGTAACCCTTGATGCGGGCACGCTCGGCCGCGGGCAGGCTGTTGGCGTAGAACTCCGAGCCGTTGAGTCCCTGCTCCTCGTCGGTCCAGAACGCGAAGCGGACGTGCGCGAGCAGCGAGGGCTTCTGCGCCGCGAGGGTCAGTGCGATTTCGAGTACGGTCGCCGAGCCGGAAGCGTTGTCGTTGATGCCCGGGCCGGCGGTCACGCTGTCGAGGTGCGCGCCGAGGATGTACACCTGGTTGGGGTCCCCGCCGGGCCAGTCGGCGATCACGTTGGGGCCGGCGCCGCTCGTGCAACCCGAGGTGCAGTTCTGCCGCACCACCGAGTACCCCGCCGCCGCCAGCTTGTCGAAGACGTACGTGACGGACGCGGTGTATCCGGCGGTGGTAGATCTACGGTTACCGCCGTTGGCGTTCGCGATGGCCTGGAACTGCTGCATGTGCGCCTTCTGGTTGGCGAGCGAGATGTCGGGCGCCGCCAGGGCGACGACGCTCGCCGGTGCCCGCGACGCGTCCGCCGGTGCGGCGCTGGCCGCGGCCGGCGCGACCAGCACCGCGATGCCGGCCAGGGCCCCTAGGTAGGTACGGGCCGTCGCTCGGCGGCGGGAAGCGCGCGGTGGGAGAAGGGTCAGTCTCACGCCGTACTCCTTCGAACAGGCGATACCGGGATTGCCGGCGCCCGCAGAATAGGGGACACAGAGACGCATGTGAATAGTGTTCGCGATCAGTGCGATAGCCTCGGGGCAATGGTGATCAACACGGGGGAACCGGCCGAGCCCGGATCGTTGTGGCGCAATCGCGGCTTCAACGCGTTCTGGGCGTCGCAGATGCTGTCGGTACTCGGCGACACCTTCACGCACCTGGCCGTGCCGCTGCTGGTGCTCGACGCCACCGGCTCGGTCGCGACCGCTGGCCTGCTGACCGGTATCGCGGGCACCACCGCGGTGATCGCCGGGATCTTCGCGGGGGTCCTGGTCGACCGAATGAACCGACGATTGCTCCTGATCGGCTCCGACATTGCCCGGATGTTGCTCTTCGCGATAATCCCGATCGTCTGGCTGACACCGCACCCGCCAATCTGGCTACTTTTCGTCGTGCTCCCGCTGGCCTCAGCGGTCGGGATGGTCTTTCAGGTCGCGGCGGTGACCGCGGTGCGCAGCCTCGTACCAACCTCCAACCTGACGCGGGCCAACGGCCGGCTCTACGCTGGTACGGCGCTGGCGTCCGTCGCCGGCCCGGCGCTGGCCGGCGCGGTGTCGGGCTGGATCGGACCAGCGGGCGCGATCGCCGTCGACGCCGGCAGCTTCGGCCTCTCCGCCGCGTTGCTTCTCCTGGTACGCCTTCCGGCGCGCACGCGCGCGGAGGGCGACCGCACCCGTCCGTGGGACGACCTGCTCGCCGGCGCCCGCTTCCTGCTCCGCCATCCGGTCCTGCGGCCGCTGACCGTGCTGCTGACCGCGTTCATCCTGCTTACGTACGGCATCGACGACGTCGTCATCTACCACCTCCGGCACGACTTGGATCAGCCCGACGGCACGATCGGCCTGGTCCTCACGGTCGGCGCCGCGGGCACCGTGACCGGCTCACTGGCCGTACCATGGCTGCGCCGCCGGCTCGGCTTCGGCGCATGCTGGATCGGGACGGGCGCGCTCTGCGGCGCGGCGATCGCGGCGCTCAGCGTGACCGGCCGGGTCGCGGAGGTCGGTGCGCTGATGGTCGTGTACTTCGGCTGCCTGAGCATCGGCGGCATATGCTCGATGACGCTGCGCCAGGAGGTCACGCCCGAACACCTGCTCGGGCGCGTCACGTCGGCGTTCTGGACGATCCACTTCTCGCTGGGCGGCGTCGGCGCGGCGGCGTTCACCTGGCTCGCCCAGCACCACGGCACCCGGCTGACGTTCGCGGTCGCCGGCGCGGGCGTCCTGGCCGTCGCCACCGCCACCCTGGCAACCCCCATCCGAAAAGTCCGCTAGCCCCCGCCGCGCGCCGCGCAGGCGGGGCGCGCGCTCCCGGCGCGCGGCTGCGCGCCTTCTCCGCGCGGCTGCGCGCCTTCTCCGCCGATCAAGGGCAAACGCACGTGATTCGATCGCGTTTCCGCGTGCATTCGCCCTTGATCCACACGATCGCCCTTGATCGGCGACCGCCCGCACGGCGCGGCGTCCGCGCGCGGGCCGGCGCCACGTCCGCGCGCGGGCCGGCGCCCTTACCCGTGCCGGACGCGGCGGCGCTGCGCGCCTTCCCCGCCGATCAAGGAGCCCCTGGCCCCTTCGGGCCACCCGCAGGTGGGTGAAAGAGGGCAGACCAGCCCGCGCCTGTCCTCCCAGGGCGCTGCTGCCCGTCCGTGACGGCGTGTCGCCACGCCCTGGCCGCCGATCAAGGGCGTATGCACGTGGTTGGATCTCTTCTCCGCGTACATCCGCCCCCAGGCCAGCCCGGCACGGCGTGTCGCCACGCCCCGCACGCCGATCAAGGGCGAGCGCACGTGATTCGATCGCATTTCCGCGTGCATTCGCCCTTGATCCACACGATCGCCCTTGATCGGCACCCGCCCGCAGGGCCGGCGCGACGCCCACGCGCAGGGCCCGCACGACGCCCGTCCGCCCGCGCAGCATCCGCGCGCACGGCCGGCGCTGCATCCGCGCGCACGGCCGGCGCAGCGCTCGCCCGCAGGGCCGGCGCAACGCCCGCCCGCAGGGCCGGCGCAGCGCTCGCACGCAGGGCCGGCGCAGCGCTCGCACGCCTGGCCGGCGCGGCGTCCGCGCGGCTTCGGCTCCGCAGCCGCGCGCTAGTCTGGCGCCGCGTCCTCGGGCGCGGCGCGGGCCAGTGCGGCGAGTACGTCCAAGGCGCTCTCGAGCACGTCGTGCGCCGGCGTACCGAGGGCGATCCGCACGGCGTTCGGAGCGTGCCCCGAGCCGACCGCGAACGCCGCCGCGGGCGCGACGGCGATGCCCCGGCGGGCGGCCGCGGCCACGAACGTCTCGGCGCGCCACGGGTCTGGCAGCTCCCACCAGCAGTGGTAACCGTACCGGTCGCCGCGAAGGCTGAACCCCGCGAGCCGTTCGGACACGATCCGCTGCCGCCGTTCGGCGTCCACGCGCTTGGCCCGTCCGATCTCGGCGACGGTGCCATCGGTGAGCCATTGTGTCGCCGCCTCCAGCGCGTACCGCGACGCCGTCCACGCGCCCGAGCGCAGCGCGGACGCCACCGCCGGCTCGCTGCCACGCGGGGGCACGATGAACCCGACGCTCAGGCCGGGCGCCAACCGCTTGGACAAACTGTCTACGAGGAATGTGTGCTCGGGCACGAGAGCCGCCAGCGGCAACAGGTCGGGTCGGAGGAATCCCCAGGTCGAGTCCTCGATCACGGGTACACCGGACGTGCTGATCCGCTCGGCCAGCCGCGCGCGGCGCTCGAGCGTCATCGTGGCACCCGTCGGGCTGTGAACGCTCGGCTGCAGGTATACCGCGCGCAGCGGCAGAGCGTCGGTCAGCGCGTCCGGATCGAGCCCCTTCTCGTCCATGGCGAGGGGTACGAGCCGGATGCCGAGCCGGGACGCGATGCCTTTGACGACCGGATACGTGAGCCTCTCCACCCCGAGCCGCTCGCCCGGGCGGACGAGGGCGGCCAGTACCGCGGCGATCGCCTGCCGCCCGCTGCCGGCGAAGAGGATCTGGCTCGGGTCGGGCGCCCAACCGCCACGGGTGAGCATCGTCGCGGCCGCGTCCCGCGCCGGTGCGGTGCCGGCCGCGCCGGTCGCCCGCAGGCCGGCGGCGAGCACGTCCGGACGCAGCATCCGGGTCAGCCCGGCGGCCAGCATCTCGGCCTGGTCGGGCAGGGTCGGGAAGTTGAGCTCCAGGTCGACGTGGGCCCCGCCGGGCTCGGACAGTGCCGGTTCCAGGCCGGGGGCGGCCGCGCGGACGAAGGTACCCCGGCCGACCTCACCGGTCGCGAGCCCGCGCCGGACCAGTTCCCCGTACACGCGGGACGCCGTGGAAGCGGCGATGCCGCGATCCGCGGCGAACCGGCGCTGTGGAGGCAGCTTCTCCCCCGCCCGCAGCTCGCCGGCGGCGATGTCCGCCGCGATCTCGTCCGCGATCACCCGATAATCTTCCATCATTGCTCCGAGATCAATTCTTCTATTGCACCGAGATCGTGCGACCAATAGCATCGAGCTGTCAAGACGGTACGGGAGGAATTGCTATGAGCACGGTGACGGTCGGCGACATCACCATCGGGTACGACGACAAGGGCAGCGGTCCGCCGCTGGTACTGATCCACGGTCACCCCTTCGACCGGTCGATGTGGACACCGCAGATCGAGGCGTTCACGGCACACGGCTGGCGCGTGATCGCTCCCGACCTTCGGGGCTACGGACAGAGCACAGTGGTGCCCGGCGTGACGATGCTGGGCGACTTCGCCCGTGACATCGCCGCGCTCCTCGACCACCTCGGCGTCGACGGCTTCGTGCTCACTGGGCTGTCGATGGGTGGCCAGATCGCGATGGAGTGCTACCGCCTTTTCGGCGAACGCGTCCACGGTCTCGTGCTCGCCGACACCTTCGCCGCCGCCGAGACGGACGAGGGCAAAGCGCGGCGCAACGCCCTGGCAGACCGGTTACTGCGCGAGGGCATGGCGCCATACGCCGACGAGGAACTCCCCAAGATGATGGCACCGCACAACGTCGTCGCGCAGCCCGCTGTCGCCGCGCACGTACTCCGGATGATGCGCGGCGCACCCGCGGCCGGGGCCGCCGCGGCGCTACGCGGGCGCGCCGAACGCCCCGACTACGTGCGGCTGCTGCCGACGGTCGCGGTGCCCACGCTGGTCGTGGTCGGCTCCGAAGACGAGTACACGCCGGTGGCGGACGCCGAGGTCCTGCGCGAGGGCATCCCCGATGCCACCCTGGCGGTGATCGATGGCGCCGGCCACCTTCCCAACCTCGAACGCCCAACGGAATTCAACGCGGCCATGTCCGACTTCCTGAATCACCTGCCCGTACCCACCGACGCCGCACCCTGAAAGCCACGCCGGAGGGCGGATAGGCCCCACAGTTCGGCGATGCGCCCATCGCGTACCCGGAACATCTCCAGCATGGTCGGCGGCGGCTGCCCTGGAATGCCGTGCACCCTCGTGCGGACCGCGGCCTTGCCCTCCTCGACCACCATGTCCTCGACGACGACCCGGACGTCAGGGACCGCCTCGTGGAACCGTCGCCACGCCTGCGCGACGCTCTCCGGCCCGGTGGTCTCCAGCGGGTGGCTGTAGAAGTCTGCCGTGAAGATCTCCGCCACGGCGCCGTAGTCGCGGGCGTTGAACGCCTCATACATGCGCTGGGCCGCGGCGCGCACGTCCTCTGTCATCGGCTCTCCTGTTCGGTCACGTTCGCGCGGATGCGCCGGAGGACGCGCAGCACGACCTCCTGTTCGCGGGCGGTGACCCCGTCGAGCAGCCGCTCTGGTACGACTGGTGGGATCGCACCAGGTCGTCCGCCACCCGCTTGCCGCCGGGCGTCAGCGCGGCAAGGGTGTACCGGTTGTCCGCCGGGTCCAGGCGGCGGCCGACCAGCTCTTCGGTCTCGAACTCCTTGACCAGCCGGGTGACGCTCGCACCGTCGATGCCCAGCGCCTGGCGCAGATCGCTGTGGCTGGTCTCGCCCGCGCGCCGCAGCCGGACGAGTAGCTGCACGCGCTGCGCGCTCATGCCCACGTGTCGGGTGAACGCCTGCCGCAGCTCGGCGCAGGTGCCGCCGAGCTCGCGGAAGAACGCGTCCTCGGACGTCTCAACTCTTGACATGATCAAGCATCATCCCCGAACACACCGGCACCCACCGAGAAAATCTCCTTCCGCGAAAGTAGACATGTGGACGGAGCGCGTGTAAGGTTCTGGGTGTTGCGAAGAAAGATCAGCGGGTGCGACAGCCGACCTGGCGCACAGAGGTAAACGGCCCGCGCGGTCCGGCCCTGGCCTGCTCACGAAGGTGAGAGGTGCGCAGGGGCCGGACCCGGGCTCAACGCTCAAGTTCTGCAACGGTGTGTACGACGAGAGGAGTGAATGCCATCGGATCCCTGCCCGGCGCGACGATGCCTGGCAGGAGCCGCAGACCCCCAAGAACGGAAGGTGGTTTACGGTCACATCCAGCCGAATTCCCGCGACCCGCACTCTCCCTTGTGGACGGGCGGGACGACGATGAACCGGCAGCCAGCCGGTGGTGGTATGTAACGCCAACACTCTCTTGAGGGTCCCGGCGCCGTCGGCGCCGGGACCCTCACACGTGTTCTGCCAGAAAGGTATACATGACCTCAGGTCATAACGATCCGACCGACAGGTTCGAAGACGAGCACTATCCCGCCTACACCATGGGCCGTGCCGCCGAGATGATCGGCGCCACCGCAGGCTTTCTGCGCGCGATCGAGCAAGCCCGCCTGTTCGAAGCCACGCGTTCGGAGGGCGGACACCGCCGCTACAGCCGCTATCAGCTACGCCTGGCGGCCAGGGTCCGGCAGATCGCCGATCAGGGTACCGGTATCGAAGCCGCCTGCCGCATCGTCATCCTCGAAGACCAACTCGCCGAAGCCCTCGAAATCAACGCACGCCTCCAGCGCGAGCAGCGAACGCCAGACAGCTCAACAAGCGGCCGCTCGGGTTGACCGGCTAGGCGGGGACGGGGTCGCGCTCGGACACGACCAGGCGGCGGGCGATGTTGTCGAGCGCCAGGTCCAGGCGGGCGCGGTCGTGCGGGTCGGTCACCGACCAGTCGTCGAGCTGGGTGTCGAGCCAGCGCCGCCATGCCGAGTACAGCAGGCCGAGCTGCGCGCGCCCGTTCGGCGTGAGCTGGACGTGGTCGCCGTCGCGGGTACCGTATCCGGCGGCGATCACGCCCGCGAACGCCGGCTCGAGCACGTCGGGCGGCAGGTGATGGGCGCGCGCGATCGCCGCGACCGAGCCTGGCACGTCGGCCCGTTCGCGCATGCGTACCTGGTGCAGCACCCACGCCTGGCCAGGGCTGAGTGCGGTGCCGGAGTCGGCGAAGATCTGCCGGCCGAAGTCGGGTTCCCGCTGGGCGTGGCGCATCACGGCGGCGACCGCCCGTTCGAGCTGAGCGACGCTGTCGGGCGCGTCCGGTGCGGCGAACCCCTCGCCCAGATCGGTGGCGGCGGCACGCGCGGTGTCGCGCAACGGCACCTGCTTCAGGAACCAGGCGATGACGAACCCGACCAGTGCGACCGGTACCACCCAGCGGAACACGAAGCTGATGGTGTCCGCGTACGCCTGGAGGATCGGCGCGGCGACCTGTGCGGGCAGTTCCCGGAGCGCGGCGGGGCTCGCGGCGGCCTCGGGCGACACGCCGGGCGTCTGTGCCAGCGCGGTACGCAGGTTGGGCTCGAGCTGGTTGCCGTAGAGCGTGCCGAACACCGCCGTCCCGAACGAGCTGCCCAGGGTCCGGAAGAACGTCACGCCCGACGTGGCGGTGCCGAGTTGCGCGTACGGCACGGTGTTCTGGACGACGATGGTCAGCACCTGCATCGCCAGGCCGATGCCGAGCCCGAGCACCAGCATGTAGAGCGACTCGAGCCAGATACCGGTGCCGACGTCCATTGTCGACAGCAGGAAGAGCCCGAGGGCCATGACGGCGGTGCCGACGATCGGAAACGCCTTGTAGTAGCCGGTGCGCCCGACGATCGTGCCCGACAGCATCGAGGTGGTGAGCAGTCCGAGCACCATCGGCACGGTGCGCAGCCCCGACTCGGTGGCCGACACGCCGTCGACGTACTGCAGGTAGGCGGGAAGGTAGGTCAACGCGCCGAGCATCGCGAAGCCGACGATGAAGCTGAGGATCGAGCAGACCACGAACACCCGGCTGCGGAACAGGCCCATCGGCAGCATCGGCTCGCGGGCGCGCAGCTCGACGAATACGAACGCGGCCAGCAGTACCGCCGATCCGGCGAAGATCCCGATAATGACCGGAGACCCCCACGCGTACTCGTTGCCGCCCCACTCCAGACCCAGGATGAGCCCTGATGCGCCGAGCGCGACGAGCGCTATGCCGGCGTAGTCGATGGCGGGGCGGCTCGCGGACCGCACCGTGGGGATGGTCCGCGCCGCCATCCCGATCATGACGATCGCGAGGGGCACGTTGACGTAGAAGCACCACCGCCAGCTGGCGTGGTCGGTGAACAGCCCGCCGAGCGTCGGCCCGAGCACCGTGGTTACACCGAACACCGCACCGAGCGCGCCCTGATACTTGCCCCGCTGGCGCAGCGGAATCGCGTCGGCGATCAGGGCCATCGCCGTGACCATCAGGCCACCGGCACCCACGCCCTGGATCGCGCGCGCCACGATCAGCACGATCATGCTGTTCGCGAGGCCGGCCAGTGCGGAGCCTCCAATGAAGACCACCGCGCTGATCTGGAAGACCAGCTTGCGCCCGAACAGGTCGCCGAACTTGCCGGCGAGCACTGTCGCCACGGTCTCCGCCAGCAGGTACGCGGTGACGACCCACGCCATGTGCCCGGCGCCGCCGAGATCGGCGACGATCGTCGGCAGGGCCGTGGACACGATGGTCTGGTCGAGCGCGGCCAGGAGCATCCCGAGCACGATCGTGATGAAGACGACGTTGGTCTGGCGGCGGCTCAGCTCCGGCGGGGCAGCGCTCCGGTCGAGCGTGATGGTCATGGTCTGATCTTCGGGCTATTCGACCGCTATGTCCGGCGTTTGCCGCTCCTCGTGGCCGCCCGATGCTTCAGCGACGCGCCGGCGGCCGGGTGAGGGCCGCCAGCGCGTCAGCGGCAGGCCGAGGGCGGCAGGCGAGGACCACGGCCGGAAGCGATGGCGACGCCCACAAGCGCGGAGCAAGCGTCTTAGTGGACGCTGGACAGCTCAGCCGGCTCACGGCGGTCCGGCCCGGCGTCCGGCCGCCGCGCGGCTCGGTTGGAGCGGATCGCGGTGAAGCTGCCGAGCACCGCCACGACCGCGAACCCGATCAGCAGGTATCGCGCGGAGAGCGCCGTCGACGGCGCGCCGAGGTTCATCAGGACCCCGCCGAGCGCCGAACTGAACGCCAGCGCGATCAACTCCACCGTGTTCGCGCCGGCCGCCGCCTTGCCCGCCTCTGCCTGGTCGTCGGAGACGCCCATGGTCGCCACGACCAGGTGCGGGAACGCGACGCCGATGCCGGCGCCCGCCACGACGAGCGCGAGGAACCAGGTGACGATCGTGGCGGCGCCCGCGTCCTGCCACATGGTGAATCCGGCGACCGCCAGACCGAGCGCCAGTATTCCCGGACCCGCCACGGTCAGCCGCCGCAGCGTGCGCGGGTCGGTCGCGTTGGCGCTGAGGACCATGCTCAACGACCAGCCCAGGGACACCGCCGCGCCGAGGAACCCGGCGACGAACGGTTCGAGGCCGGCCAGCCGCTGGCCGAACAGCGGGGTGAAGCCCTCGGTCGCGGTGCCGGTCGCGATGATCGCGATCGTCAGGTACAGCCACTTGAGCGGGGACGTGCGCGCGTACGTCTGCGCCGGCAGGACCCGCGTCCGGGACCGGCGCTCCCACCGGACGAACCACCCCAGCAGCAGGATCGCCACCGCGCCGGCCGCCGCCAGCTGCCACCGGCTCTCCAGCAGGCTGGCGACGCTGATCGCCGCGGTGGTGGCGGTCAGCAACACCAGGGAGATCACCGGTACCGGTTCGACCGCGGTGGACCGCTCGTGGCGTGGGAGTACCCGCACCGCGAGTGCCCCGACGAGCGCACCGAGCACGGCCAGCACAATGAACGCGAACCGCCACGCGTCGAACTGTGCGAAGAGACCGCCGATCGCCGGTCCGGCGAGCGTGCCGATGCCCCACATCGCGGAGACCAGCGCTGTCGCCTTGGCCCAGAGACGCTCCGGGAGGGCGCTCTGTACGACCGCGTAGCCGAGGCCCGCGAGGATGCCGCCGCCGATGCCCTGCAGAGCCCGCCCGGCCAGCAGCGTCACCATCGTCGGGGCGATCGCGCAGATGAGCGTGCCGAGCACGAACGGCGCGAGGGCCACCAGGTACGCGCCGACCGCTCCGCGCCGTCCGAGCAACCGACTGACGAGCATCGAGGAGACCACCGAGGCGATCATGAAGACGGTGGTGCTCCACGCGTACAGGCGTTCCCCGCCGATGTCCTCGATCGCGGTCGGCAGCAGGCTCGTCGTGAGGAAGATGTTGATCGCGTGCAGCCCGACCCCACCCGCCAGCACGATCGAGGTCCCGACGTTCCCGGGGCCGAGCAGCTCGCGCCAGGTTCCACCCTTTGTCTTTACATCCGGTGCCATTTCCGCACCGTAGGACCTCAACCCGGCTTCACCTCAAGCCCAAATGATCAAGGCCGCACGCGCACGCAGGACAAAGGGCCAGGTGCTGTGACCGCGGCCACGAACGAGAGGGGACGATGGGCACCATGCAGACGCCCATCCCCGCCGACCAACTGCGCATCGTGCCCGCCAACGAGGCGTCCTGGCACGACCTCGCCACGATCTTCGGCAGCACGGACGCGGGGCACTGCCAGTGCCAGCGGTTCAAGGTCGTCGGCTGGATCTGGCGCGACTCGACGCACGAGCAGCGCACCACAATGCTCCGAGCTCAGACCGCGTGCGGTGATCCGAACGCACCGAGCACGAGCGGTCTGGTCGCGTACGCCGACGGGGAACCGGTGGGCTGGGTGGCCGTCGAGCCGCGCACCGAGTACCCGAAGCTGCGCACCTCCCGCGTGCCCTGGGCCGGCCGCGACGAGGACAAGGACGACGACGCCGTCTGGGCCGTCACCTGTTTCGTGGTCCGCAAGGGGTACCGCGGCCGCGGCCTCACCTATCCCCTGGCGGCGGCCACGATCGCGTTCGCGCGCGAGCGCGGCGCCCGGTCGCTGGAGGCGTACCCGATGATCACCGAGCCGGGCCGGGAGATCACCTGGGGCGAGACGCACGTGGGCACCCGCCAGGTCTTCGAGGAGGCCGGCTTCACGGAGGTCAGCCACCCGTTCAAGCGCCGTGTGGTGATGCGCGTCGACTTCCGGTGAACGGCGGCGCCACCGAACCGACCCGCGATTAACTCGACACTCTCGACGCCGCCGGCTCGGACGCGACGAACGACGCGCTTCTCCGCGCCGAACTCCTGGTCGCGCTGGGGGTCGGCCCTACTGGGACCGGCCACGTGAGCCCGTCCAGGGACCGAGCTTCTCCGGGTTCCGCACCGCCCAGATGCGCCTGATCCGGCCGCCCTCGACGTCGAACGCCATCACCGTCGCGATGACACCGCCCTCCCGCAGCACCAGACCGGGCTGGCCGCTGACCGTACGCTCAAGAATCACGACACCGGCCCTCCTGACGTCCAGACCAGCGAAGTAGCGCGCCACCCGCTCGCCACCCTCGACCGGGTGAAGCTCCGCGCTGACGAGGCCGCCGCCGTCGCCGGTGGCCCTCACGGCCGGGTCGAGCAGGCCGATGAGGGCCTCGATGTCCCTGGCCTCCCAGGCCAGCTTGAATTCCCTGACCACACCGGCGACCTCGGCCGCCGGGGTCGCGGACGTCCGCGACTCGCGAAGATGGCGGCGGGCCGAAGATGCCAGCTTGCGGCACGCGGCCGGCGTGCGGCCGACGATCTCGGCCACCTCCACAAAGGAGTACCGGAAGACGTCATGCAGGACGAACGCCACCCGCTCCGCGGGTGTCATCGACTCGAGCACGACGAGAAACGCCATGCTGACCGACTCGTCGAGCGTGACGCTGTCGGCCGGATCGACGGTGACGCGGCCCGATCGCCCGTCTATCCACTCTGTACGGTCGGGCAGCGGCTCCGGAATCCACTCGCCCACGTAGCGCTCCCGCCTGACCCGAGCCGAGCCGAGCAGGTCGAGGCAGACGCGACTCGCGACCGTCGTCAGCCAGGCGGCCGGATTGTCGATGGCGTCCTGCTCCTCGCGGGACATCGCGTACCAGCGGGCGTACGTCTCCTGCACGACGTCTTCGGCGTCGGCCAGCGAGCCGAGGAGCCGGTACGCGAGATTGGTCAAGCGACGCCGCTCGCTCACGATGGCGCTCAGGGCCGGCTCGGGCTGCGTGGTCATCGTGGCACCTCACACTTCAGTGGAGGGTACTACGGTGTCGAGGTGGACGACTTCTCGCGTTCGTGGGCGGCGCTGCGCGCGGCCGTCGCCGATCTGCCGGACGACGACTTCGCGCGGCCGTCCGGCTGTGCCGGCTGGCTGGTCCGGGATCTGGTGTGCCACCTGGTCATCGACGCTCAGGATGTCCTCATCACGCTCGCGACGCCCGCCGATGCCGCACCGACCCGCGACGCGGTCACGTACTGGGAGGTCAGCAGCGCCCCGCCGGCCGGCGATGACGAGCTCTCCGCGCTGACGGTCCGGCTGGCCGCCGCGTACCAGGAACCGCGCCTGCTCAAGTTCCACCTCGACGACGTCGGCTCGGCCGCCGGTCGCGCCGCGGCGCTCGCCGACCGGCGCCAGCCGGTCAGCACCCGCGACCAGGTGCTGACCGCCGGTGACTACCTGGACGCGTACATCATGGAATGGACGCTGCACCACCTGGACCTGATCGCGCACCTCCGTGGCGGGATACGGCCGCCCGCCAGCGGGCTGGCGCGGTCGCGCGAGATGCTGGAGAAGATCGCCGGGACCGCGTTTCCCCCGTCCTTCTCCGACTGCGACGCGCTGCTGGTCGGCACCGGCCGCCGGGCGCCGACGGCCGCGGAGGCGGCCGAGCTGGGCGCGCTGGCGGCGCGGCTCCCGTTCGTCCTCGGCTGAACCACAGCGGCGTCAGGCGTCGGTGACGGCCTTCCACAGGTAGCCGTCCGGGTCGGTGAAGTAGCCGTCGTACCCGCCCCAGCCGGCGGCCGCCGCCTCCTTGACCACCGCGCCACCGGCGGCCACCGCGGCCCGCATGACGTCGTCGACCGCCTCCCTGGTCTCGGTGATGAAGTGGAACGAGACGCCGCGGAAGCCCGACCCCTCGGATGAGACGCCCGCGTCTCGCGCCACCGCCTCCCACTCGTACAGGGCCAGATCCGAGGACCCGTCACCAAGCCGGCACCTGACGAAGCCCGGGAACTCCTGCGTGACCTCGCATCCAAGTCCGTCCACATAGAACTTCTTGGCGCGCTCCACATCCTTGACGCCGAGCATGATGACGCTCACCTGTACTGGCACGGTTCTCTCCTTCTGTCTCCGATCAATCTAGGAGCCGGGCGCGGCCTGCGGCTTCTCCGTTCCTGATCGGTTTCGGAGACAACTATTGTAGTGCTTGACACTACGATGGTAGTGTCAACGGCATGGCCAGCCGGCGTGAGGTACTGCTCGACGCGGCGATCTCCGTGCTCGGCGAGTCCGGCATCCACGGGCTCACCCACCGCGCTGTCGACGCGGCCGCCGGATTGCCCTCAGGTTCCACCTCGAATCACTTCCGCACGCGCGACGCATTGCTCGACGCGGTCGTGGGGCGGTTCGTCGTGCGGGAGCAGGCCAATTGGGAGGAGATCGCCACGGCGATCGCTCCGACCACACCGCGCGAATTGGCCGAGACAATCGCCGCGGCGGCCCGCGACAGCGCCGGCCCTCACAAGACGCTGACGCTGGCTCGGTACGCGATCCTCGTGGAAGCCGCGACAAACCCGGCGCTGCGGGCGCGCCTCACGACCGGCGGCGCCCGCGTGCGCTCCTGGGTCTTCGCCTGGTTGCGCCTCGCGGGCAGCTCCAGCCCGGAGCGCGACGGGCCGATCATCATGAACTACGTCGCCGGCCTGGTGCTGCACCAGCTGGCCAACCCCGACCCGGCGTTCGACCCGACCGAGGAGATCGCCACCCTCGTCGCGAGCCTCATCCAGCCCCGGGAGGTGGCGCATGACCGACCGTAACGAGATCTGGCGGGCCATCGACGCGCACCGGCTGCGGGTGGCCGACCTGCTCGACCGGCTCTCGCCCGACGAGTGGGAGCGGCCTTCGCTGTGCGCCGGCTGGACGGTGCGCGACGTCGCCGCGCATCTCACGCTCCAGCAGCTCACGCTCCGCGAGTCGCTGCCGCCGTTCCTGCGGGCGCGCGGTGATCTCGATCGGGCGATCCACGACGCCGCCCGCGAGCGCGCCGCCGGCGCGACACCCGCGCAGCTCGTGGCGACGCTGCGCGGCATGGTGGGCTCCCGCCGCAAGAACACCGGGGTCACCGACCCCGAGCCGCTGATCGACATCCTGATACACGGACAGGACATCGCCGTGCCCCTCGGCCGCGACCTGGAGACGCCCGCCGCGCCCGCCGCCATCGCACTGCGTCGCATGTGGACGATGCGCTGGCCGCGGCCGTTCCCCGCCACCCGCGTGATGCGGCGATACCGGGTGACCGCCACCGACACCGCGTGGTCGGCGGGCGGCGGCCCGGAGGTCCGCGGGCCGATCGGTGCGATCCTGCTGGTTGCCTCGGGGCGGTTGGTCGCATTACCCGAGCTTTCCGGCCCTGGCGCCCCGGATCTCGCCGCCCACCTCACCGCGTAGGCACCGACTGAATTCTTGACGACTGTCCTGTCTTATTGTTCTACTGTCGTAGGATAAGCGAGAAGGGGCGTCGCGAGTGATCGAGTTCGTGCTGGACGGCCGGTCGAAGGTGAACACGTACGTGCAGCTCGTCCAGCAGGTCAAGCAGGCCCTCCGGGTCGGCATGCTGACCCCCGGTGACCAGCTGCCGAAGGTGCGAGACGTCGCGCGGTCGCTGGCCATCAACCCGAACACGGTGTTGAAGGCGTACCGGGAGCTGGAGCTCGAGGGCCTCGTGGAGGGCCGGCCGGGTGTCGGCACCTTCGTCAAGGCAACGCTCGCGAGCGCACCCATGTCGGACCAGGCGGAGCTGCGCGGTGACCTGGTGGCGTGGGTGCACCGCGCCCGCGACGCCGGGCTGACACCGGACGACGTCACCGCCCTGGTACAGACCACCATCCGCGCGAGCTATCCACGGCAAGAGGAGCACGCGTGAACAGAACGGGAGGAACGGGGATGGAGTACGTGCTGGAGACAGACCAGCTCGGCAAACGGTACGGCGGCAGGTGGGCGGTGCGGGACTGCACGCTGCGCCTGCCCGCCGGCCGGGTCGCCGCGCTGGTCGGGCCGAACGGCGCGGGCAAGAGCACGCTGCTGCACATGGCCGTGGGTCTGCTGCGCCCGGACGCCGGTGCGGTCCGCGTCCTCGGCCGCGCCCCCTACGGCGACACGGAGTTGCTCTCCGACATCGGCTTCGTCGCGCAGGACACCCCGCTGTACCGCGACTTCACCGCCGCCGAGCTGGTCACCATGGGCGGCAAGCTCAACCGCCGGTGGGACGCCGCGCTGGCCCGCACCCGCCTGGCCCAGCTCGGCCTGCCGCCCGACCGGCCCGTGGGCAAGCTCTCCGGTGGGCAGCGCGCCCAGGTCGCGCTCGCCCTGGCCCTGGCGAAGCGTCCGTCGCTGCTGCTGCTCGACGAACCGGTCGCGAGCCTCGACCCGCTGGCACGGCGCGAGTTCCTGCAGGCCCTGATGGGCAGCGTCGCGGAGACCGGCGCGACGGTGCTGCTCTCCTCGCACATCCTCGCCGACCTGGAGCGCACCTGCGACTACGTGGTGGTGCTCAGCGCCTCGCAGGTGCGGCTCGCCGGCCCCACCGACGAACTCGCGACGAGCCACCGGCAGCTCATCGGCCCGCGCCACGACGGCGGACCGATCGGCGGTGTCGCGGCAGTCGTCCGGGCCAGCCACACCGACCGGCAGTCGACGCTGCTGGTGCGCACCGACGGTCCCATCACCGATCCGATGTGGACGGTGCGGGAGCCGAGCCTCGAAGACACCATCCTGGCGTACCTCACCGAGGGCGACACGCGCGCCAGCCACAGCGAGTGGGGAGTGGCCGCATGATCTGGCTGACCTGGCGGCAGCACCGCAAGCAGGCGCTGTACACGCTCGCCGGCCTGCTGGCCCTGGCCGCCCTGATCGTGCCGACCGGCCTGTCGATGCGCGGCACCTACGCCGACAAGGGCCTGCGGGCATGCCTCGACGGGCTCCGGGACGGCAACCTCTCCCCCGAGGCGAGCAACACCTGCATGCGCGCGCTCGACGCGTTCAACGACCAGTACGGCACTCTCACGTTCGCGGGCGTGCTGCTGCTCGTCCTGCCGCTGCTGGTCGGCCTCTTCTGGGGCGCGCCGCTGGTGGCCCGCGAGACCGAGCAGGGCACCCACCGTCTGGTGTGGACACAGGGCATCAGCCGGCGCCGCTGGGCGCTGGTCAAGGTGGCCGCGGTGGGCGGGTTCACGCTCGCGGTGGCCGTCGTGTATGGACTTGGCACGTCCTGGTGGATGGCGCCGCTGATGCACGCCGGCCAGCTGAGCCGGTTCGAGTCGGGACTCTTCGACATGCAGGGGATCGCACCCATCGGGTACACCCTCTTCGCGGTCGCGCTCGGCGTGTTCGCCGGCACCGTGTGGCACAAGGTGCTGCCCGCGATGGGCGTGGCGCTGGCCGGCTTCGCCGTACTGCGAATCGCGCTGACCGTGCTGTTACGCCCGCGGTTGATGCCACCGAAGGTGCGCACGTATCTGGTGGAGGGCAACACCGGCGAGCGGGGCAACCTGACCGGCGACTGGGTGCTCGCCAAGCAGGTGCGCAACCCCGACGGCAGCATCGTCGCCTCGAACACCGAGGTGTCCTGCCCGCCGGGCGTCACGGGGCCTGGCGGCAAGGCGTGCGGCGCCGACCTCGGCCTGCAGGCCGGCGCCTACAACTGGCAGCAGTACCAGCCCGGCGACCGCTTCTGGCTCTTCCAGAGCATCGAGGCCGGCGTCTTCGTAGCGCTGGCGATACTCCTGTTCTACCTGGCGATCCGCAGAGTTCGCCGCATCGCCTAGCCCTCCGGCTGCGCCAATGTGTCGAGGACCTGCTGGCCGAACTTGGCCAGCTTGTTCTCGCCCACCCCGCTCACCGTGCCCAGCGCGGCCAGCGTCGTCGGTGCCTCGGTCGCGATCTGGCGCAGCGTCGCGTCGTGGAAGATGACGTACGCCGGTACACCCTGCTCCTTGGCGGTGGCGGCCCGCCATGCGCGCAGCCGCTCGAATACCGGTACCGCGTCTGCCGGCATCTCCGCGGCGGCCGCGGCACGGGGCTTGGCGACCCGCGCGGACGCCGCCCGTGGCGCCTCGCGCCGCAACCGCACCTCGCGCTCCTTGCGCAGCACGGCGGTGCTGCCCTCGGTGAGCACCAGCGTGCCGTACTCCCCCTCGACCGCCAGCAGACCCTGCGCCAGCATCTGGCGCACCACGCCGCGCCACTCGCTCTCGCTCAGCTCGGTGCCGATGCCGAATGTGGACAGTGAGTCGTGGCGGTGCTGCGTCACCTTGTCGGACTGCTTGCCGAGCAGGATGTCGATGGACTGCCCGGCGCCGAACTTCTGGCCACGCTCGCGGGCCAGACGCAGCACAGTGGACAGTAGCTTCTGCGCGGCGACCGTGCCGTCCCACGA
Source organism: Phytohabitans aurantiacus (assembly GCF_027923225.1). Lineage (GTDB taxonomy): Bacteria > Actinomycetota > Actinomycetes > Mycobacteriales > Micromonosporaceae > Phytohabitans > Phytohabitans aurantiacus. The sequence goes on along the minus strand of NZ_BSDI01000066.1, from coordinate 8,682 downwards.
CTCCGGCGGCGCGAGGCAGGTGTCGCAGTTGCCGCACGAGGCGCTGCTCTCGCCGAAGTAGCCGAGGATCTGCGTCCGTCGACACTCGACGGTCTCGCACAGGGCCAGCATCGCGTCGAGGTGCGCGGCAAGCACGCGGCGCCGCGCCACGTCGCCGTCTGAGCCCTCAATCAGCTTGCGCTGCTGCACGACGTCCTGCAGCCCGTACGCCAGCCAGGCGGTCGACGGCAGCCCGTCGCGGCCCGCGCGCCCGGTCTCCTGGTAGTAGCCCTCGACCGAGCGGGGCAGGTCGAGGTGCGCGACGAACCGCACGTCGGGCTTGTCGATGCCCATGCCGAACGCGATCGTCGCCACCATGACGAGACCGTCTTCGCGCAGGAAACGGGACTGGTGGCGGCTGCGGGTACCCGCGTCGAGCCCCGCGTGGTACGGCAGCGCGGTGATCCCGTTCTGCGTCAGGAATTCCGCGGTCTTCTCCACCGACGCGCGCGATAGGCAGTAGACGATGCCGGCGTCGCCCGCGTGCTCGGTGCGCAGGAGGGTCAGCAGCTGCCGGCGCGGCTCGTTTTTCGGCACGATCCGGTACTGGATATTGGGCCGGTCGAAGCTCGACACGAAATGCCGCGCGTCGTCGAGCCGCAGCCGCGTCGCGATCTCGGTGCGGGTGGCCGTCGTCGCGGTGGCGGTCAGCGCGATCCGGGGCACATCCGGCCACTTCTCGTGCAGCATCGACAGCGCCAGGTAGTCGGGGCGAAAATCGTGCCCCCACTGCGCCACGCAGTGCGCCTCATCGATCGCGAAGAGCGATATCCGGCCGCGGTCGAGCAGGGCCCGGGTCGACGGCGCGCCGAGCGCCTCCGGCGCCAGATACAGCAGGTCGAGCTCGCCGGTCACGAACTCGGCCTCGACCAGGCGGCGCTCCTCGAAGTCGAGCGTCGAGTTGAGGAACCCGGCGCGCACTCCGAGCGCTCTCAGTGCATCGACCTGGTCTTGCATCAGAGCGATCAGGGGCGATATGACGACGCCGACGCCCTCGCGCACGAGCGCGGGAATCTGGTAGCACAGCGACTTGCCGCCGCCGGTCGGCATCAGCACGAGCGCGTCACCGCCGCCGGCGACGTGCTCGATGATCTCCTGCTGCTCGCCGCGAAAGGCGTCGTAGCCGAAGACCCGCCTCAATGCCTCAGCCGCGTCGCGGCTCACGTCGAGATCCGTAGGCGCCACCCGGCGATAATACGAGCCGCCCCGCCCCGTCCGGGGGCCGCACCACGGACGGGTAGCGTGAGTCGGCATGTCGTTCATGACGCGCTTCCGCCGCCCGGCGGCTCCCACCGAGGCCGACCCGGCGCCGGCCTCGAGCGCGGCTGACGGCGCGGTGGAACCGGCCGCCGCCGAGCGCGAGCGGCCGCGGTGGCGCACGGTGGTCGCGTGGGTTTTGACGGTACTGTCAGCCGCCGTCGTCCTGGCCGCGCTGGTACTGCCGAACGAGCTCGACCTGCTGACCGTCCGCGAGTTCCTCTACCTCCCCGTCGAGGCCCTGGCCGGCGCGGTCCTGCTCCTGCTCCTGCCGCCCCGAGGGCGCCGGATTTTCGCGCTGGTCGCCGGGCCGCTGCTCGGCGCACTGGTGATCGTCAAGCTCCTCGACATGGGTTTCAACTCGATCCTCGACCGCCCGTTCGACCTGGTCCTCGACTGGGTGCTCTTCGACGACGGGCTGACCGTGCTCAAGGGCTCCGTCGGCGAGGGGGGCGTGGCGGCGACCATCGTCGGAGCGATCCTGCTAGCAATCGCGGTGCTTGTGGTCACCACACTCTCGGTGCTCCGGCTGACCAGCGTTGTACCGCGCAGTCGGGGCGCGGTCGCGTGGATCGCCTGCGCCCTCCTCGGTGCATTGCTCGTCACCAACGCGCCGATCGCGACGGAGCGCAGCTCGATCCTCGTGTACGAGCGGGCCGGGATGGTGCGCGACGGCCTGCGCGACCGGCAGCTGTTCGCCGAGGAGGCCAAGGTCGACGCGTTCCGCGACACGCCGGGCGACCAGTTGCTGACCGCGCTGCGCGGCAAGGACGTGGTGCTCGCGTTCGTAGAAAGCTACGGGCGGGACGCCGTCGAGGACCCCGAGTTCTCCGGGCAGGTCGGTGCGGTGCTCGACGCGGGGTACGGGCGGTTGCGCGCCGCGGGGTACGGGGCGCGCAGCGGGTACCTCACCTCGTCGACCTCGGGCGGCGGGAGCTGGCTGGCGCACTCCACGTTCCTGTCCGGGCTGTGGATCGACAATCAGCAGCGCTTCCGCACCGTCACGTCGAGCGACCGGCTGACTCTGGTCAGTGCGTTCCGCCGCGCCGGCTGGCGCACGGTCGGAGTCATGCCGGGCATCACCCGCGCCTGGCCCGAGGGCGACTTCTACGGGTACGACCAGGTATACGACCTGCCGAACCTCGGGTACCGCGGCCCAGGCTTCGGCTGGGCGACCATGCCCGACCAGTACACGATGCTGGCGTACGAGCGCTTCGAACACGCCAAGGCCGACCGCGGCCCGCTGTTCGCGACCATCCCGCTCGTGTCCAGCCACAGCCCGTGGGCGCCGCTGCCCCGCTTCCTCGACTGGAACCAGGTGGGCGACGGCTCGATCTACCACGAGATCCGCAAGGAGGGGCTGAACGCCGAGGAGGTGTGGCGGGACCAGACCCGGGTGCGCACCGAGTACCGCCACTCGATCGAGTACACGCTGACCGTGCTGACCTCGTACATCGAGACGTACGGCGACGACGACCTCGTCGTGGTTTTCCTCGGCGACCACCAACCGTCGCCGCTGGTCGCCGGTGACGACGCGGGCCACGACGTACCGATCTCGATCGTGGCCCGCGACCCGGCGGTACTGGACCGGATCGCGAGCTGGGGCTGGCAGGACGGCCTGCGCCCCAGCCCGCAGTCGCCGGTGTGGCCGATGAACACCTTCCGCGACCGCTTCCTAACCGCCTACACCCCCTAAACCAGCCCCGCGCCTCGCCGCCCGCGCACCCCGCCGCCGCACGCGCCCTGCCCACGGCGCACCCCGCCGCCTTGCCCACCGCGCAGCTTGGCCGCCGCAGGCGCCTTGCCCGCCGCCCCGGGCGCCCTGCCCGCCACCGCGGGCGCCCTGCCCGCCACCGCGGGCGCCCTGCCCGCCGATCAAGGGCAAACGCACGTGGTTGGATCTCTTTTCCGCGTGCATTTGCCCTTGATCAACGCGATTGCCCTTGATCGACGCGACCTCGGCGTCCGATCCGGACGCCGGGAAGGCCACGCGCGCACACCGTACAGGCCCTTCCCCACCCATCCATATCCATGTATCGTTTCAACCCAGCCGAAGGGGGTCGACGATGGTCAATAGATACAGGTCAGGGCGCCTGATTGCCGCGATCGCCCTCGCTGCGGCGACCGCGATCACCGGCGCGGTCACGGTCACGACCGGTGCCGACGCGGCGGACTATCCGAACCCGGGTCGGGTCACCGGCGCCACCGGTGTGCACGACCCGAGCGTGGTCAGGGCACCAAACGGCACGTACCTGCTCGTGCACACGGGCAACAACCTGGCCATCAAGACCTCGACCGACCGCATCGCGTGGCGCAACGCCGGCGTCGTCTGGCCGGGCGGCGCGCCCTGGACCACCGCGTACACCGCCGGCAGCGCCAACCTATGGGCACCCGACGTTTCTTACCACAATGGACAGTACTACCTGTACTATTCCGCCTCGACGTTCGGGTCTCAACGCTCGGCCATCTTCCTGGCCACCAGCACCACCGGCGCGGCCGGCACGTGGACACACCGGGGCCTGGTCGTCGAGAGCAGCTCATCGGTCAACTACAACACGATCGACCCCCACCTCACCGTCGACGCGGGCGGGCAATGGTGGCTGTCGTTCGGCTCGTTCTGGAGCGGCATCAAGCTTATCCGGATCGACTCCGCAACCGGCTTGCGCTCCACATCGGACACCGCGGTTCGCGCCCTCGCGACGCGGCCGTCCAGCGCCAGTGGTGCCGTCGAGGCTCCGGTCATCCACCGCCGTGGCGGGTGGTACTACTTGTTCACGTCGTTCGACTTCTGCTGTCGCGGAGCGAGCAGCACGTATCGCGTCATGGTCGGCCGGTCCGCTTCGGTCACCGGCCCGTACGTCGACCGGAACGGCACCGCGCTCACCGCCGGCGGCGGCACCGAACTCCTCGCGGGGCATGGCTCGGTGCACGGCCCTGGGCATCAGGCGGTGCTGCCCGACACCGACAGCGACGTGCTCTTCTACCACTACTACACCGACAGCGGCGCCGCCCGCCTCGGCATCAACCTACTCGGCTGGGACGCGGCCGGCTGGCCATACGTCTACTAGCCCCTCGGGCGGGCGGGGCGGAGCAGGACCTCCGAGCCGATCGGGTTGAACCCCACCGCGAGGAACGCGCGCAGCGACCGTGCGTTGCCCGGAGCGACCGCCGCGAACACCGGCTCTCCCGCGGGCACCAACGTGAGCGCGTCGGTGATCAGCGAGCGCCCGTGCCCGCGGCTGCCATCATTTGGTCGGTGCAATTCGAGGCTCAGCTCGGTGCGACCGGCGAGCCCTTCGGCGATTGTGACGAGGCCGCGCTCGTCGCCGTACACCCGGACTCGCGTGCGCAGTTCCAGGGCGTGCCGCACCCGGGGATGGTCACCAGCGTCGCTGAGCGGGCGCAGGCGCGGCTCGCCGCCGATACCGCCGCGCGTGAGGGTGGCGTCGACGACGTCGATCCATCCACCTGGACCGGCGAGCCAGCGCAGAAAGTCGGGAGCCAAAGATCCACCGAATCCGTCCGGACGCTGGGCATGTACGTCCACTGTGGGTAGTGCGGTGGCGACGACCGCGTGGCCGGTGAAGGCGACCGAGCACTCCAGGCCGCCGGGTAGCGCCGGCAGCACGGTGACGCTCCCGTCGGCGGGCGGGAATTGGCCTCCGGCCGCGTCGAGCAGGTACCCGAGCAGTGGATGCGGCCGGTCAGCGGCCATCAGGTCGTGCCCCGCACCAGAAGCGTCGGAGGCAGGACGGCGGGCGTGGGCGCCTCGCCAGCGAGCAACGCCTGGATCTGCTCCATCGCCAGCTCACCGAGGCGCCTCTTGTCGATGTGGACAGTGCTCAGTGGAGGGTCGAGCAACTCGCCAATGCTCAGGCCATCGAACCCGACGATCGCGCAATCCTCCGGTACCCGAAGACCTCGCTGGCGCGCCTCGCGCATCGCGCCGATCGCGACCAGATCATTGAACGCGAACACCGCGGTCATGTCGGGGTGTGCCGCGTGCAGCGCGGCGAATACCTTGGCCCCGCCGTCCATCGACTGCGCGCCGCGAGCGATCCACTCCTCCCCCACCGGCAGCCCGTGCTCGGCGGCCGCCGCGAGGAACGTGAGCCGGCGGACGTGTGGGTCGCACACCGACTCGCAGTCGATCATCCCGATCCGCCGGTGGCCGCGCTCGACCAGGTGCGCCACGGCAGCGCGCACGCCGGCCGCGAGATCGACACGGACGGTGCCGTTGAGTGACGGCTCAGGTCCGCGTTCCACGATCACGAGCGGAAGCCCTTCCGCGTACGGCGCGAGCTCCGCGTCGGTGTGACTGATGTACCCCGCGACGGCGTCGACCTGCCGGCCGAGCGAGCGCACGAGCGGCAGCTCGCGACGGCGGTCGCTTTCGGTGCTGGCGACGATGACCTGCCAGTCCTGCGCGTCGGCGGCCTGGATGACGCCGGCGATGAACTCGGGGAAGAACGGGTTTACCACGTCGGGCACGATCAGGCCGACCGTGACGAGCCCCGGCCGGACCAGCCCGCGGGCGTACCGGCTGGGGCGGTAATGCAACTGGCGCGCTGTCTCCAGGACCCGGCGCCGGGTCTCCGGATCGATCTCGCCCTTGTCGTTGATCGCCCGCGAGACCGTCTGATGGGACACGCCAGCGGCGCGGGCCACGTCCCTCAGGGTTGCCCGGCGGGGTGAGTTTTCCTGGCGCTTGTCCACGATGCTCCCGATCGTAATCCGATCTTGACGTCCACCTCGACCCGGGTCAGACTACCGTGAACGTTCACGTGACCGTTAACGGAGGCCCGGGTGAAGTGGTTTGGCGTGGTCAGCGCCTTCATGGCGTTCGTGCTGATCGGCGCGCTCCAGGCGCTGTACGGGCCGGCGATCTCCGCCTTCCGCGCCGACTTCGGCATCTCCGTAGCGGCCGCGGGGCTGGCGCTGAGCGCGCACTTCGTCGGTGGGATCGCCGGGGTGCTCTGGTACGCGCGTTCGCCGCTGGCCGGTACCCGGAAGCTCGCCTTGTCGCTGGTCGCGATGGCCGCCGGCGCGGCGGGCGTCGCGCTCGCACCCAGCTGGCCGCTCGCTCTGGTGGCGGCGCTGCTCGCCGGCGTCGGTTTCGGCGGTATCGACTACGGCTGCAACGACATGTTCGCGCGGGCGTTCCGGCGGCGGGGTTCGGCGATGCTGAATGTACTGAACGCGCACTTCGGAATCGGCGCGATTGCAGGCCCATTGCTCCTCGGAGTGCTCGGACCACACCGGTACCCGGTGATCTTTCTTTGCTTCGCGTTTGTGTCGCTATTGCTCGTACTCGGGCTCCGAGGCATCACGGAAGCTCCCGCCGAGCCGGCGGAACCGGTCGCCACGACGGTGCTCATCCGCCGCCGCGGGCTGCTGGCCGCTTTCATCGTGCTGTACGTGATGAACGTCGGCGTGGAGGCGGGGGTCGGCGGTTGGGAGCCCACGCACCTTGAGGCAATCGGCCACAGTGCGTCGGACGCCGCGACCGCCACCTCGGTGTTCTGGCTGATGATGACCCTCGGCCGGTTCTTGGTGGTGCCATTGACCCTCCGCGTCTCCGACCGCGCGATCGTCATTGGCAGTTGCGTGGGGATCGCGGTGTGCCTGGCCCTGGCGGCAGTGCCCGGGCTGGCCGTCGTCGCGTACGCGGGTGTGGGCCTGTTCATCGCGCCCGTCTTCCCGACCGGTCTTCCCTGGCTGCACCGCGCCGTACCGGGCGCCAGCCGCGCCGGCGCATACGTGTTCGCCGCCTCGATGCTGGGCGGCGTCGCGTTCCCGCCGCTGCTCGGCGCCGGGATCGAACTCACGGGCGCCGGATCGGTGCCGGTGCTGATCTTCGTTGTCAACGCGCTTTGCCTCGTAGCAATCTGGCGCATTGTCCGGACCGAATCGCCTCTGCCCAGCGTGCATACGCAGCGCGTCTAGACAAGCGGTGCGGGTCCGTCCGTCCACATAGGCGACTGGCTGGATCAGTGGAGCGAGGTTGGCGGCGTCTGTGGCGATCTGCTGCCCCTGCAGGGGCAGCAGGCTTCCACGATCCATGGCCGGCGGCGATGCCGGGCGGTCGTGTAGCCGCGGAGGGCGAGGCCGCGGGAGCAACGGTCTCGCGCACGACGGGCGTCGCGGTAGCTCAAAACCCGATCCTGAACTTGATCCCCCGGCGGACGTCCGGCTCGAGAAAACCCGATGCGTCGCGCGGACATGATCCCGTACCGTTTCGAGCTGGAGATGCCAAGCGGCGCACCGGCATCGCCGGCCCGCGTCCCGCGCGTCGGGCTCTCCGCCCATTTCAGGTAAGGCCGAAAGGCCGAGGTTCGACTCCTCGCAGAGCGGCTCCGCGCAATCCTGCCCTCGGGCGACGGCGGTGCGGCCATGCGGGCTCGCGACCACGGTCGCGGACGCCCCCGCCGTCACCGTCGCGGTGCGCGCGGAGCCGCTCCCGGTCCACAATGGAGGTGAACGACATGGCGATTGTGACAATCATGGAATGGCAGCGCGGCCTGCTGTTCACCGACGGCCGGTTCACGCGCGAGCTACCGCCGGGCCGCCACCGGTATCGTCAGCGCCGCACAAACCTGCACGTGCTCGACGTACGGCCGCGCACTATGATCGTCTCTGGCCAGGAGCTGCTCACCGCCGACAGCGTCGCGCTGCGGGTGTCCACTGTGGCTACCTGGCGGATCAGTCAGCCGCTGGCGTTCCTCACCGCGTCGGCGGACACCGGCCAGGACCTTTATACGGCGGTGCAGCTCGCGATCCGCGACGCCGTCGGGGCGCTGACCCTCGACGAGGTACTCACCGACCGCAGCCGGCTCTCCAACGGCTTGGCCGAAGCGGCCGGGCCGCGCGTGGCCGACCGTGGCATCGAACTGCTCGCCGCCACTGTCAAGGATCTCATGCTCCCCGGCGAGCTGCGCCGGGCCGCGACCGAGACGCTGCTCGCCCGCGAACGCGGAAAGGCCGATCTGGAACGCGCCCGGGGCGAGGCGGCAGCGTTGCGTACGCTCGCCAACGCGGCGCGGCTCCTTGAGGAGCACCCGGCTCTGCTGCACCTGCGCACCATCCAGGCGGCGGCGGTCCCGGGCGCGACGGTCGTCCTCACCCCCGACCCGACCCACCTCCCCAACCGCCGCTGACGCCCGCCCGGCGGCCCTGCCCGCGCGGCGGGCCCGCCGGGCCCGCCCGCGGGTCGGCTCGCCCGGGTGGGCTTGCGCCTTGCTCCGCGCCTTGCTCCGCCGATCAAGGCCGATCGCATCGATCAAGGGCGAATACACGCGGAAAAGAGAGGCGGTCTCCACCGGTCAGTGCAACAGAGGGCTGATCTTGGGAGGCTGCTGGTATGGCACGTGCGGGAGTGATCACCGC
>NZ_BSDI01000065.1 GCF_027923225.1 Phytohabitans aurantiacus | reverse complement strand
CCCGATCCGCGGGAGTGAGGCCGAACAACTCCCGCGCAGAGACCACGAAATCCGTCACGTTGCGATGGGTGACAAGCACACCCTTCGGACGCCCGGTCGACCCTGACGTGTAAATGAGGTAGGCCAAGTTGTCCGGACGCGTGCGCACCGGTGGCGGCCCATCGTCGGTCTCGGACGCGAGCAGGTCGCTTTCGGTGATAACCGTGACGGCACCAGCGTCCTCCACCTGATACCGCAACCGCTCCACCGGATGCGACGGATCCAACGCAAGCCACGCACCACCGGCAAACATCACCGCCAGCTGAGCCACGATCAGATCGATACCCCGCTCCAGCCGCACCCCCACCACCGACTCCGCATCCACACCCCACTCACGCCGCAACACCCACGCCAAACCACACGCACGCCGACCCAACTCTCCATACGAGATCTCGGAACCGCCGAACCGCACCGCCGGCGCCTCCGGACGCGACCGGATCTGCTCGAGAACCAGATCCGCCAGCAACACCCCATCCGCACGCGGCACCGGAGCCGGATTCCAGTCCTCGACCATCCGCAGCGCCTGCGCATCGGACAACAACCGGAACTCGCTCAACCGCCGGCCCGGATCACCGACCGCCTGCCGCAACACCAACTCCAGATGCTCCACCAACCGCAACATCCGACTCTGATCGAACAACTCCGTCGAATACTCCACCGACACCCGCAGCCCGTCGGCGGGCTCCTCCACCACGGTCACCGAGAGGTCGAAGCGGGACTGCGTGGCGGTGTACGGCACCGGCTCGGTCACCAGGCCGGAGAACCCGCCGCTCGCCTGCGTACCGTTCGCCTGGTACGAGAAACTCACCTGGAACAGCGGGTTGCGCCCGGCCTCCCGTGCCGGGTTGAGCGCGTCCACCAGCAGTCCGAACGGGATCTGGTGGGCCACCGCCTCCCGCGCGTGGCGGCTGGTGCGCGCGACGATCTCCCGGAACGTCGGGTCGCCGTCGACGCCGACGCGTAGCACCATCGGATCCGCGAAGTAGCCGACGAGGGGTTCCACCTCCGGCCGGGTGCGACCGCCGAAGACCGAGCCCACCACCAGGTCCTCCTGACCCGTGTAGCGGGCCAGTACCACGAGGAAGGCGGCCAGCAGCACCTCGAACGGCGACGCGTGCTCGGCCCGGGCCAGGTCGCGGACGGCGGTGTGCAGGCCCGGCGACAGCTCCGGCTCGATCGTGTCGCCGGCGGTGGTCCGCGCCTTGGAGTGCGGGCGGTCGGTCGGCAAGTCGAGCGCCGCAACGCCGTCGAGGCGCCGGCGCCAGTAGGCCAGCCGTTGCTCGCGGACCTGTTCGGTGAGCGCCTCCCGCTCGTGAGCCGCGACGTCGACGGGCTGGATGTCCAGCGGGGGAAGGGTCGCGCCGTCGTAGAGGGCGGCCAGTTCGCGGGTGAGGATGCCGATCGACCAGCCGTCGGCGATGATGTGGTGCACCGCCATCGTCAAGATGTGGTCCCGATCGCCGAGCCGGATCAGCCCAGCACGAAACAACCCACCCGCGGCCAGATCGAACGGACGGTCCGCCTCCGCCCACTCACCCGGATCGACGACCGGCAACGCGAAACGCTCCGGCGGCGGATCGATCACCTGAAAAGGCCGCCCATCCACCGCATCAAAACGCGTCCGCAACGCCTCGTGCCGACCGACCACAGTGGTCAGTGCCCGCTCCAACGCTTCCACGTCGAGCGGACCTCGCAACCGCCAGGCGAACGGGATCGTGTACACCGTCGAACCCGGGTTCAACTGGTGCAGAAACCACAACCCCTCCTGCTGAAACGACAGCGGCAACCGCCCATCCCGAGACACCCGCGTCAGCGCGCCGGGACCGCGCATCCGCTGCCGGCGCAGCTCCAGCAGCGCCCGCTTGGCGTCCGAGAGTTCCGCCCCGGTCACGCCCGCTCCTCGCGTACGTCGCCGTCGCGCAGGCTCAGCGGTCGCAGATCGGTCCACACCTCGGCCACGTACGTGAGGCACTCGCTCCTCCCGCCCGACTTCCCGGCCGGGCGCCAGCCGGGCGGGATGGACATGTGAGCCGGCCAGATCGAGTACTGCCCCTCGTCGTTGACAACCACGTCGTACTCCACCGTCAGCCCCCCTCGATCTGGAGCAGCCGCGCCGCCTCCGCGTCGGACATCTGCTCGATCTGCGCCAGCAGCGCCTCGTCCGCCTCGCGCTGCCGGTCGATGACGGCGGCGAGGTCGGCCACCGTTGGTGACTGGAGGAAGTCGGCGAGACCGATCTCGACCTGGAAGGCGCGTGCCGCCCGGGAGACAAGCTGGGCCGCCTGCAGGCTGTTGCCGCCGAGCGCGAAGAAGTCGTCGGTGACGCCGGCCCGATCTAGCCCCACGACCGCGGGCACGATCTCCTCCGCGAGCACCCGTTCGGTCTCGGTGGCCGGTCCTCGCCCGCCCGCCGCGGCGGGCAGCGCCGTGACGTCCGGGGCGGGCAGTGCGCGGCGGTCCACCTTCCCGCTGGACAGTCGGGGCAGCGCGTCGAGGATGACCCAGTACGCCGGCACCATGTAGCCCGGAAGCCGGGCGGCGGCGTGGGAGCGCAGCTCAGCCGGCTGGAGCGGCCCGCCAGCCGCTGTCAGGTACGCGACCAGGTGCCGCTCGCCCCGCGCGTCCGGCCGGACGTCGACGGCGACATGCTCGACACCGGGATGCCCGCTGAGCACGGACTCGATCTCGCCCAGCTCGATACGCAGCCCGCGGATCTTGACCTGCTGGTCGATCCGGCCGAGGAAGACCAGGGCCCCGTCGCGGCGGCGGCGGACCAGGTCTCCGGTCCGATAGAGCCGGCCGCCCGGCGAGGTGCCGAACGGGTCGTCGTAGAACACCCGCCTGGTCAGGTCATCCTGGTTCAGGTACCCCCGGGCCAGGCCCACGCCGCCGATGACGAGCTCACCCGCGACCCCGTAGGGCACCGGCTCGCCACGGCCGTCCAGCACGTGCGCGACATGGTTGGCGATGGCGTACCCGATCGGCGCCGCACCCCGCTGCTGCCCGGCGCACTCCTGCACGGTCATCGTGATCGTGCACTCCGTCGGCCCGTACCCGTTGAAGAAGCGGCGTCCCTTGTTCCACTGGTTCACCAGATCGCCGGGGAATGCCTCGAACCCGGTGAACGCGATCCGGAGCGCGGGCAGCAGCCCCGGATCCAGCAGCGCCATCACCGACGGGGGCATGTCGGAGAAGGTGATCGCGGAGCCGGTCAGCAGCCGCTGCAGCCGGTCGATGTCCAGCCGCTCCTCGTCGGTGGCCAGATAGAGGCGCCCGCCGTAGAGCAGCGCCGCGAAGATCTCCAGGACCGATACGTCGAACGTGGCCGCCGCGTAACCGAGCACCCGGTCCGTCTCGCACAGGTCGAACTGGTCCCGCATCGCGTCCATGAAGTTGACGACCGAGCGGTGCTCGACGGGAACGCCCTTCGGTACCCCGGTGCTCCCCGAGGTGTAGAGGATGTACGCCAGGTCGTGCGGTCCGGCGCTCTGTGGTGGCGGTTGGGGTGAGGCCGAAGCCAGCCGGTCCCGCTCGGCGTCCAGCCGCAGCACCGGGAACCCGTCTGGCAACGCGGCCGCGGTCGAGCCGGTGCACACCACCGTCGCCGGGTCGCAGTCACGCAGGATCGCGGCCAGCCGGGCCGCCGGGTGAGCCGGGTCGAGCGGCACGTACGCGGCGCCCGCCTTCAGTACCGCCAGCATCGCCACGATCAGTTCGGTCTGGCGGGGCAGGCACAGCGCCACCGGCCGGTCCGGACCGGCTCCGGCCTCGACGAGCAGGTGGGCCAGGCGGTTGGCGCGCTCGTCCAGCTCGGCGTAGCTCGTCCGCGCGTCCCCAGCCACCAGCGCGACCGCGTGCGGCCGGGTGATCGCCTGCCGGGCGACGAGCTCGGCGAGCGTCACCTCCCGTACCGGCCGCACCGGGCCGGCCCACCGCGTGAGCAGCTCGTCACGCTCCTCTGAGGACAGCAGCGGTACCTCGGAGATCCGCCCGCCGGGAGCGGCGACGATGCCGTGCAGCGCGGCCGCGTAGTGGGTGATCAGCTGGTCCACGGTCTCCTGGTCGTACAGGTCGCTGTTGTACTCGACGCTGATGTGCACGCCGTCCGGGCGCGAGGTGACCCACCAGCTCATGTCGAAGCGGGAGGTGCCGGCGTCCACGTACTCCCGGTCGACGGTGAGCCCGGGCAGCGCGGGCGGCGGGCTCCACTCCTCGGCCGTGAACCCCACCTGAAACAGCGGGGAGCGCGCCGGATCGCGGGGCGGGCGCAGGGCGTCGACGAGCCGCTCGAACGGCAGCTCGCCGTGCGCGAAAGCGCCCCGCACCACATCCCGGACCCGGCCCAGCAGCTCCCAGGCGGTGGGGTCGCCGGACAGGTCGGTGCGCAGCACGAGCATGGTGGCGAAGAAGCCGATCAGGGGCTCCGTCTCGAACCGGCCGCGGTTGGCGGAGGGTGAGCCGACGACCGTGTCGGTCAGGCCGGTGTATCGGTGCAGCAGCACCAGGAAGGCGGCCAGGTACACCACGAACGAGGTGGTGCGTTCGGTACGGGCCAGTGCCTGCACGGCGTCGGCGACCTCGGCGGGCAGCAGGCGCTCGCGCCGGTTGCCGCGGTACGTCATCCGGGCCGGCCGTGGCCGGTCGGGCGGGAACTCCACGGTCGGCAGTCCCGCGAGCTGTTCGCGCCAGTACGCGGTCAGCTCGTCGTGGGTCGGCCCGTTGAGCCACTCGTGTTGCCATTGGCTGTAGTCGGCGTACTGCAGAGCCAGGGGCGCGAGCCGGGCCTTCGGGTCACCGAGCTCGGCGCGGTAGCAGGCGCTCAGGTCGCGTGCGAACACCTCGAACGACCAGCCGTCGACCAAGATGTGATGGGCGACGAAGACGAGGACGTGCTCGGTGGGGTCGAGCCGGAGCAGCCGGGCCCGCCACAGTGGACCGTGGCTCAGGTCGAAGGGTGCGCGCGTGTCCGCCACGGCGAGCCGCCGGGCGTGCTCGCGGCGGCTCGCGGCGTCGCCGCCGGCCACCTCCGTCACCGCCAAAGCGACGTCCACTGTGGACAGGATTCGCTGCACCGGACCGTCCGGCGTGTCGTCGAACGCGGTGCGAAGGCTCTCGTGCCGGTCGACCACGGTGGCCAACGCCCGCCGCAGAGCCGCCTCGTCCAGTTCGCCGGCCAGGGTGAACATGGCACCGGTGTGGTAGCTCGCGTCGCCGGGCGTGAGCCGGTCCAGAAACCACAGCGTCCGCTGCTCGTACGAGGCCGGCACGGGTCCGGACCGCGCCCGCCTCTCCAGGCTCGGCTCGCTCTGGACCCCGCCGAGCCGCGCCAGGAGGTCGGCGACCGGACGGCTACGCGCGCCGGTCATCGAGGCTCCCCCACCGGCCGTCCGAGACCGGCTCGTCGAGGCGGATCCGGTGCTGCCAAAGGTTTTCGTAGTACGGCAGGTGGTATTCCAGGTACTCGGCCAGCATCGGCGACTCGTCGATCGCCGTGTCGTTGCGGGAAAGGGTCTGCACGAAGCCGGTCGTCTCGCTCGTGCCCTGGTGCCAGCGCTCGCTGCGCAGCCAGGCCGGTGTCATGCCGGAGGACCAGTTCAGGGCCGCGGGCACGAAGGGGATACCCACCGCCGCGCAGTACCGCTCGACCGTCTCGGCGGGTCGCGCCACCAGGTCGGCGGAGTCCACCACCACCGGTGTGCTGCCGGTCGCGGCGCGGACCGCGGCGAAGATCTCGTACAGCCAGGCGAAGCCGATCTCGTCGCGCCCCAGCTCCGGATGCAGCGCGAAGTGTGACGCGATCGCCTCGCGCGGATGCCGGACGAGGAACGTGTGGGTCGCACCGCGCAGGAACGCCTCGTCTTCGAGCAGGTGCGGGTAGTGGAAGTCGGTCGTGTCCTTGAAGAACACCCGGCCGCGGGTCTGCCGCAGGGCGGCCAGCAGCTTCGGCTCCGAGGTGATCACCTCTTCGTCCACTGTGGTCGATCCGTAGTTGGCCAGGTGCGAGAACGGCTCGTGCAGCACGGTGAGGTCGCCCCGGGCGCGCATCATGCGCTCGAACGCGGTCGAACGGCTGCGCGGCGCGCTCCACAGGGCCAGGATCATCGGTCGGTCGGTCGGCATCCGCCACCCCCTTCGGAGGGCCACATCGTATGGCGGCGTTTCGGCCGCGGTCAGCCGTTGACGGGCAACTTCATCTGCTTGCTTACCCCGGCGTCAGCATCAGGCGGACGAGGCTGGCGGCGAGATCTGGAACCGTTTCTGGCAAGCGCGACATCAACGAAGGAGAACTCGATGAGCCGGCTGGCGGTGTTCGGCGGGACACCCGCGGTGCCACGCGAGATGCGCCACGTACGGTGGCCGGTCGTCACGGACGCGGATCGCGCGGCGGTACTGCGGGTGCTCGACTCCGACATCATGGTCTCCAACGCGCCCGGCGAGACGGCCGTGCTGGAGCTGGAGCGCAGATGGGCCCAGCGGGTCGAGGTCGCGCACTGCGTGGGCGTCTCGAACGGTACCGACGCATTGTCGCTCGCCCTGGCCGCGTTGGGCGTCGGGCCGGGCGACGAGGTGATCGTGCCCGCGCTGAGCTTCATCGCCACCGCGCTGGGGCCGCTGCACCAGATGGCCGTGCCGGTCTTCGCCGACATCGACCCGGTCACCTTCAACCTGGACCCGGCCGACGTCGAGCGGCGGATCACTCCGCGGACGGCCGCGATCGTCGTGGTGCACCTGCATGGGCTCCCGGCGGACATGGACGCCCTGGGCGCGCTCGCCGACCGGCACGGACTGGCCATAGTGGAGGATGCCGCCCAGGCGCACGGCGCGACGCTGCGCGGCCGCCCGGTCGGGGGCCTGGGCAAGGTGGGCGCGTTCAGCATCCAGGTGACCAAGAACCTGCCCACCTGTGGTGAGGGCGGTCTCGTCACCACCGACGACGCGGAGATCGCCGGACGGATCCGGCAGTCCCGGCAGTTCGGCGAGGTCATCGCGCCGGGGCGCCCGCGTGACTACCTGAGCGAACGGTTCGGCTGGAACGCGAAGCTCAACCCGATCCAGGCCGCGTTCACCACGTCTCAGCTCGACCGGTTCGACGAGTACGAGAAGCTGCGCCAAGCCAACATCGTGCCGTTTCTGGACCGGCTCGCCGCGCTGCCGGGCTTCCACGTGCCCTTCGCGCCCGCGGACCGTACGCACGCCTGGCACGTCCTGCGGTTCCGCATCGACCTGCCGGCCGCCGGTATGGACGGAGGCCGGCCGGGTGCGGTCCGGGACGCCCTGTGCCGGTTGCTGCGTGCCGAGGGCGTACCGGCGGGCCAGTACCAGCGCATCCCGCTGCCCCAGCAGCGGGTGTTCCTGGACCGGGAGGGCTTCGGCCGCGGCTATCCCTGGGCGATCGCCGGCACGCCCGTGCAGGACGTCGACTTCCCGGTCGCGGAGCAGGTGATCGCGGACTCGCTCGTGCTGCAGAAGCGGCACCTGCATCCGGACTCCGGCCCGCTGTTGCAGCGGTACGCCGACGCGTTCGAGAAGGTCTGGGAGCACCGGGACCTGGTGCGTTCGATGGCGGCGTCCTGATGGACGTCGTCACGCACCGCCCGCTGGCTGGCCAGCGCCAAACGGCGGCCCTGGCCAGCCGGGCGGACCGCATCCGCGAGCACATCGTGGCCATGTGCGCCGGCGTCGAGGGCGGGCACATGGGCGGCTCCCTCTCTGTCGTCGAGGTGCTCACCGCCCTGTACTTCGCGGTGATGCGGGTGGACCCGCGGCGGCCGGACGACCCGGCCCGCGACATCTTCTTGCTCAGCAAGGGTCACGCCGCGATCGGGCTGTACGCGACGCTCGCCGAGGCCGGTTACTTCGACGCCGCCGAACTGGCCGGCTTCGGCACCGTCGGCAGCCGGCTGATGGCCCATCCGGTCCGGACCGTTCCGGGTGTGGAGATGCCCACCGGCTCGCTCGGCCACGGACTGGCCCTCGGCGCCGGTTTCGCCCTTGGGGCGCGGCTGCGGGGGCGGGACCGCCGCGCCTTCGTGGTGCTCGGTGACGGTGAACTGCAGGAGGGGTCGGTCTGGGAGGGCGCGATGGGCGCCGCCGCCCTCGGCCTGGACAACCTGGTGGCCGTGGTCGACCGCAACGGCCTGCAGATCACCGGTGACACCGAGCGGATCTGCGCGCTGGAGCCGCTGGCCGATCGGTGGCGCTCCTTCGGCTGGTCGGTACGCGAATGCCCCGGCCACGATCTCGACGCGCTCGTCGAGGCGCTGGGGAGCGCGCCGTGGCAGCCGGGCCGGCCCAGTGTCGTGATCGCCCGCACCACCAAGGGCGCCGGCGTGCCGTTCGCGGAGGGCAAGGCGCAGGGGCACTACATGAAGGTCTCCCCGCGCCAGCAGGCGCAGGCTCGGGTGGCGATCGCGCGGGCCGCGTCCGTACGTGCGGCTCTGGAGGCCGTCGATGCCTGAACCCGCGCCCGCCAACCGGCCGACCCGCAACGCGTACCGGGATCGGCTGGTCGCCCTGCTCCCCCAGCACCCGGGCCTGGTCTGCCTGGACACCGACACCGGCCTGTTCACCGGCGTCGACTTCGGGCCGGCAGCGGACCGGTACATCAACCTGGGCATCGCCGAGAGCAACCTGATGGGCATGGCGGCCGGGCTGGCGGCGAGCGGTTTCCAGCCGTTCGTCAACACGATGGCGACCTTCGCCGCGACCAGGGCGGTCGAGGCCGTCAAGATCGATATCGCGTACAACGCACTGCCGGTGCGCATCATGGCGACCCACGGCGGCCTCTCCGCCGGCCACTTCGGACCGACCCACCACAGCCTGGAAGACCTCGCCGTGATGCGGGCGCTGCCGAACATGACGGTCGTCGTACCGGCCGACGCCGCGGCGACCGAGGTGGCCGTCGAGGAGTCCCTGGACCTGCCGAGCCCGCTGTACCTGCGGCTGGGGCGCAAGGCCACCCCGCCGCTGCCGCCGGCCGCGGAGCCGCCCCGCATCGGCGTCGCCCAGGTGCTGCGCTCCGGCCGGGATGTGCTGCTCGTGTGCTGCGGGCCGCACCCCGTGCTCGCCGCGCTCGCCGCCGCGGATCGGCTCGCCGGCGCGGGTGTGGCGGCGGCGGTACTCAACATGCACACCCTCAAGCCGCTGGATGCCGAGCGGCTGTGCGCTTACGCCGCCGGCGTGCCGCTGGTCGTCACGGTCGAGGAGCACTGGCGCTCGGGAGGGCTCGGCGGCGCGGTGGCCGAGACGCTGGCCGAGCAGGGCCCGGCCCGGGTTCTGCGGATCGGCGTGGCGGACGTCTTCGCCACGGTGGTCGGCGGCCACGACGCCCTCGTCACGCACTACGGCATCACCGCGGACGCGATCTTCACGCGGGTCCTGGACGGGCTGGACCCGCACACACCGGCTACGAGGAGGGACGAAACGAATGTCGACCGCATGCCCTGAGTGCGAGAGCCCGGTGCAGCCACCCGGCGACGCCCGCGTGAGCGAGCTGATCGAATGCCCGGGCTGCCGCAGCGAGTTGGAGGTCATCGCCTTGACGCCCATCGCGCTGGCGCTCGCTCCCGATCCGGAGGAGGACTGGGGCGAGTGACCGGATCGATCGCCGGGCCGGCGGGTGTCGCCCTGCTGGCCTCCCGGATCCGGGCCGACGACAAGCGCATCCTGGCGGCGCTGGAGCGGCGCCGGATACCGGTGGAGCACGTCGACACGCGCCGGTTGACGTTTTCGGCGCAGGCGGTGGGCGCGCCGTGGCGGCTGGTACTCAACCGGGAGATCTCCGCCACCCGCGCCCGGTACGCCGCCCACTGCCTGGAGCACGCCGGCGTACTGGTGGTCAACTCGGCCGCCGCCACCGACGTCTGCGCCGACAAGTGGCTCACCACGCTCGCCCTGCGGCGCGAAGGCGTACCCACGCCGCGCACGTCGCTGGCGTTGACTCCGGAGGCCGCGCTGCGGGAGCTGGACAGCTTCGGCTATCCGGCGGTCCTCAAGCCACTCACCTCGTCCTGGGGACGGCGGGTCAGCCTGCTGCGAGAGCCGGACGCGGCCCGCGCGGTGCTCGAGCACTGCGCGGCGCTGCCGTCGCCGCAGGCCCAGCTCATCTACCTCCAGGAGTACGTCGAGAAGCCCGGCCGCGACATCCGGGTGGTGGTCATCGGTGGCCGGCCGGTCGCCGCCTCCTACCGGGTGGCCGTCGACGACTGGCGGTGCAACGTGGCGCTCGGCGCGCTGAGCCTGCCCTGCCCGGTCACGCCGGAGCTGGCGAAGGTCGCCATGGCCGCGGCCGGTGCGGTGCGAAGCGACATCGCGGGCGTCGACGTCATCGAGGACGGCGACGGCGAGTTGCTCGTACTGGAGGTCAACCACAACGTGGAGTTCTCCGGCATGCAACAGGCGCACGGCGACCGGATCGACCTCGCCGAGGAGCTGGCCGACCACCTGCTCACCCGATACGGGGAACAGCCATGATCACGGCCGGTGTGGTGGGCGGGTCCGGATACCTGGGTGGCGAACTGCTCCGGCTGCTGCTCGGTCACCCGGAGGTACGGGTGGCCGCGGTGGTCTCGACCCGGCTTCCGGGACGGCGGGTGGACAGTACGCATCCGAACCTGCGCGGGGTCACCGACCTGACGTTCTGCCGCGAGGAGGCGCTGCCGGAGCTGGACGTGCTCCTGCTGGCGGCGCCGCACCGCGAGACGATGCGGATCCTGCCTCGCCTGGCCGAGCGGGCGAAGGTGGTCATCGACCTCTCCGGTGACTTCCGGCTCGCCGACCCCGCCGTGTACGAGCGCTACTACGGGGTGCCGCACGAGCTTCCCGACCTGCTCGGCGGCTTCGTACCCGGGTATCCGGAGCTGTTCCGCGACGCGCTGCGTGCCGCGGACCGCATCTCGGTGCCGGGCTGCATGGCGTCGGCGGCGGTGCTGGCTCTGACGCCGCTGACCGAGGCGGGCCTGGTCGAGCCGGACGTCGAGGTGGACGCGCGGACCGGCTCCAGCGGCTCCGGGGCCACCGCCGGGCCGCAGAACCTGCACGCGGAGCGCAGCGGGGCGATGCGGATCTTCGCCACCGGCGGGCACCGGCACGAGCCGGAGATCGCGGCCCTGTGCGGGGTCCGGCCCCGGTTGACCGCCACGGGCGTCGAGGCGGTCCGCGGGGTACAGGTCATCTGCCGCACCGCGCTGACCCGCGACGTCACCGAGGCGGAGGTGCGCGCCCTGTACCAGAACCGGTACGACCGCGAGCCGTTCGTCCGGGTCGTCGCCCACCGGCGCGGGCTCTACCGGCTGCCGGAGCCGAAGATCCTGCTCGGTTCGAACTTCTGCGACGTGGGCTTCGCGCTCGACCGGGACGGTGGCCGGCTGCTGGCGGTCGCGGCCCTGGACAACCTCGTCAAGGGCGGCGCCGGCGCCGCCGTGCAGTCGATGAACGTCCGGATGGGCCTGCCGGAGCGATCTGGGCTCGGGTTTCCCGGCCTGCACCCGCTCTAGGCCGACGCCCGTGAGGCCAATGTTCCGTGAGGCCAATGTGAAGGAGATGGTGTCGGTGCTGGTCATCAAGTGCGGCGGCAACGCGGCCGTGGACTTCGAGGCCGTGTGCCGCGACGTCGCGCGGCTCGCCGGTGCCGGCCGTCCGGTGGTACTGGTGCACGGCGGATCCGCGCACATCGACCGGCTGGCCGACCGGCTCGGTGTCCAGCAGCGGACCCAGACAGCCGCGGACGGCGTGCCCGCCCGGCACACCGACGAGGCCACCCTCGAAGTTGTCACGCTCGCCCTGGCCGGGCAGGTCAAGCCGCGGCTGGTGGCCTCGCTGGCCCGGCACGGAGCGCGGGCCGTCGGGCTGACCGGGCTCGACGGCGGGCTGCTGCGGGCCCGGCGTAAGCGACCGCAACGCGCCGTACTGGACGGCAAGCTCATGGTGGTCCGCGACAGCCACGCCGGCACGGTGTACGAAGTGGACGCCGGCCTGCTCAAACTGTTGCTGGGAAAGGGCATCGTCCCGGTGGTTTCGCCACCGGCGCTGGCCGACGACGGCCTGCCGGTCAACGTCAACGCCGACCGGGTCGCGGCCGCCGTGGCCGGTGCCGTCGGCGCCGGCGAGTTGGTGCTGCTGACCGGGGCGGCGGGCGTACACCGCGATCCGGCCGACGAGGGCACGGTGCAGCGGGTCTCGACGGTTCCCCGCACGGGCCCGCCGGATCCGCACGCGCGCGGCGGCATGGCGCTCAAGCTCGTCGCCGCCCGGGAGGCGCTGCTGCAGGGCGTGAGCCGGGTACGGGTGGCCGACGGCCGGTCCGCGACACCGGTGCTCGCCGCCCTGGCCGGTGCCGGTACCGAAGTGGTCCTGCGCGACGCGACGGCGGCGGTCTGATGACCGTGCAGCCCGAGGTCGCCCTGCTGTACCAGATGGTGCGGATCGACTCCCCGTCCCGCGCGGAGCACGAACTGGCCCGGTTCCTCGCCGTCCAGTGCCGCGACCTGGGCCTGCGCGCGGTCGTCGACGAGGTGGGCAACCTGGTGGCGGAGACCGGCACCGGCCGGGGACCGACGATCCTGCTACTGGGACACCTGGACACCATCGACGACCCGATCCCCGCACACCTGTACCCGGACCGCGTGGCCGGTCGTGGCGCGGTCGACGCCAAGGGGCCGCTGGCGGCGATGCTGTCGGCGGCCGCCAAGCGGCTCGACTTCCCGGGCCGGCTGATCGTGGCCGGCGCCGTCGAGGAGGAGGTTCCGGGCTCGCGCGGCGCCACCCACCTGCGGTCCACTCTGGACCGTCCGGACGCGGCCGTGATCGGCGAGCCGAGTGGCTGGTCGACCGTGGTGCTCGGATACAAGGGCATCCTGGACCTGCGGTATCGGGTACGCCGACCGGCCACCCATCCCACCAACCCGATGGAGAAGGCGACCGAGGCCGCCGCCGCGTTCTGGGCCGACGCGGTCGCCATGCTCGGCCCCGACGCCAGCCACGCCGCCTTCGACCGGCCGGCCGTCACGCTCGGGCGGATGGCGGGCGACCTGACCGAGGCGCGGCTCGACTTCAGTTACCGCCTACCGCCCGGCTTCGACGTGGAGGCGTTGCTGCGCCAGCTGCGCGACCGCGCCCGCGGCGGTGATCTCGACGTGCTCGGGATGGTTCCGGCGGTCCGCACCAGCCGGGGCGACCCGGTGGTCCGCGCGCTGAACACCGGGATCCGCCGGGCCGGCGGAACCCCGCGACACAAGCTGAAGACGGCCACCTCGGACATGAACACCCTGGCCGAGGTGTGGGACGTGCCCATGGCCACCTACGGGCCGGGCGACAGCCGGCTGGACCACAGCGCCGGCGAACACATCCTCATCGACGACTACCTGCGGGGCATCGCCGTGCTCGGCACCGCGCTCGACGAGCTGGCGCTGATCGTGGCGCCGGTCTCCCGGGGCGGTGCCGGCCTCATCCCTCTCCTCGGAGGTCACTCATGAACGACCTGACCAAGCGCCTGGCGAGGCTTCCCGCGGACCGCCGGGCGCAGCTGCTCGCGCTGCTGCAGGACGGCGAGACGGTCGAGCCGCGCTCCGCCGTCCCGGTGCCCCGGCAACGAGGCGCGACGATCCCGCTGGCGTACCAGCAGGAGGCGCTGTGGCTGGTGAGCCGGCTCGCGCCCGAGCAGCCGATGTACAACCAGCCGCTCTGCTTCCGGATCATCGGCCCGCTGGACATACCGGCGCTGCGCCGCTCGCTCGCTGCGGTGGTCGAACGCCACGAGATGCTGCGGACATCCGTGACGGAGGGACCGGACGGTCCAATGCAGACGGTGCACGCGCGGGTGCCCGTCGAGGTACCGGTGATGGCCCTGCTCGGCGGCGACGACGCGCAGCGGCGGGCGGTGGCGGACGCGTGGCTGCTGGAGCTGAGCCGCGACCCGTTCGCGCTGGATCGGGCACCCCTGTGGCGCGCGGGCGTGGCCCAGATCGAGCCGGACGAGCACCTGTTCGTCTTCGTCGTGCACCACGTCGTCTACGACGGCTGGTCGCTGAACGTGCTCCTCACCGAGCTCGCCGAGCGGTACCGCGCCGAGGTGGCCGGCGAGCATAGCGGCACCACGCCGGCCGGCGAGCAACCCGACGCCGACCCGGCCGGCCGGCTGGACTTCGGGGACTACGTGCTGTGGCAGCGTGACTGGCTGGCCGGGGAGACGCTGTCGTCGCTGGCCTTGTACTGGCGGGACCGGCTCGCCGGCGCACCGGTGCTGGAGTTTCCCACCGACCGGTCCCGCCCGCCGGAGCTGTCGTACCGCGGGGCCTGGCTGCACCGGACGATCCACCCGGACGCCGGCCAGTCGCCGAAGGCGCTCGCCCGCTCGCTCGGCACCACGGCCAACGTCGTCGGCACGGCGGTCTTCCTGGCGCTGTTGCACCGCTGCACGGGCAGCGAGGACCTGGTCATCGGGGCGCCGAACGCGGGCCGCGAGCACACCGAGCTGGAGTCGGTATTCGGCTGCTTCGTCAGCATGCTCCCGCTGCGCACCGACCTCTCCGGAGATCCGACCTTCCGCGAGCTGGTCGGGCGGGTACGCACGGTCGTCGAGGAGGGTTTCGCGCACGGCGCGCTGCCGTTCGGCAAGCTCCTCGACGCGGTCCGGCCGGCCCGGGACCCGTCCCGCGCGCCGCTGTTCCAGATCGCGTTCTCCGTCTACGGCATCCCGGCGGAGCTGGCGCTGCCCGGACTTGTCACCGAACGGGTGCCGGTCGACTACGGCACGACCCGCTACGACATGTCCTGGGACCTGATCGAGGTAGCGCGCGATCTGGGAGGTACGGGCGTCGAGATCGCGGTGAACTACAGCACCGACCTGTTCGACGCCGCGACGATCGAGACGCTGGCCGATCTCTACGAGAACGTCCTGCGCGCGGTCGCCGCCGATCCCGAGCTGCCGCTGTCCCGGATC
This sequence comes from Phytohabitans aurantiacus, assembly GCF_027923225.1. Taxonomy (GTDB): domain Bacteria; phylum Actinomycetota; class Actinomycetes; order Mycobacteriales; family Micromonosporaceae; genus Phytohabitans; species Phytohabitans aurantiacus. Next base: position 22,804 of record NZ_BSDI01000065.1, on the reverse strand, counting down.
CCCCTGCTCGACGAGCGGCAGAGCGCCGCGCTGCAGGTGTGGAACGGACCGCCGCGCGCGATCCCGGACACGACCGTGCCGGAGCTGTTCGCCGCGCAGGTGGCCCGGCGGCCGGACGAGATCGCCGTGGTCGCGAGCGGTGCGGAGGTCACCTACGCCGAGCTCGACCGCCGGGCGAACCAGCTCGCCCACCTGCTGCGCGCGGCCGGTGCCGAACCGGGCCGGCTGGTCGCCTTCTGCCTGCCACGCGGTACCGACCTGATCGTGACGATGCTGGCGGTGCTCAAGGCGGGCGCGGCCTACGTACCGCTGGACCCCACCCATCCGCCGGCCCGGCTCGCCACCCTGCTGCAGGACTGCCAGCCGGTCGCTCTCGTGGCCACCGGCGCCACCGCGGGGAACCTGCCCCCACTCACCGTCCCGGTGATCCGGTTCGACACCGACCGGGAACGGCTGGCCGCCGCCGCCATCGAGTGCCCGCAACCCACCGCCGGCCCGCGCGACCTGGCGTACGTGCTCTACACGTCGGGCAGTACCGGGACGCCGAAGGGGGTACTCATCGAGCACCGGTCGGTGGTCAACTTCATCGGCGCGATGCAGGACCTCTTCGAGCTGACCGAGGCCGACCGGATGCTCGGCTTCGCCGCGAGCACCTTCGACGTGTCGGTCTTCGAGACGTTCTCGGCGCTGCTGACCGGGGCCCGGCTGTACCTGGCCACCGACGAGGAGCGGCTCGACATCGACCTGCTGCAGGGCCTGCTGGAACGCTCCGCGGCCACCGTCGTCGACCTGCCGCCACCGATGATGGCGCTGCTCGTACCGGAGCGGCTGCCCGCGCTGCGGATCGTCTTCGTCGGCGCCGAGGCGTTCCCCGGCGAACTGGTCAACCGCTGGAACCCCGGCCGCCGCTTCTTCAACGGGTACGGCCCGACCGAGTGCACGGTCACGATGATCATCCAGGAGTGTCCCGGCCACTGGCAGGGCTCCCCGCCGATCGGGCTGCCGACCGCGAACCACGTCGCGCACGTCCTGGACCCGGCGGGCCGGCCGGTGCCGATCGGCATCCCCGGTGAGCTGGTCATCGGCGGGGCGGGCCTGGCCCGCGGCTATCTCAACCGCCCGGAACTGACGCAGGAGCGCTTCTACCCGGACCCGTTCGGCACCGCGCCCGGCGGCCGCCTCTACCGCACCGGAGACCTGGTCAAGCGGCAGCGCGACGGGGCGCTGGTGTTCCTGGGCCGGATCGACCACCAGGTCAAGATTCGAGGGATCCGGGTCGAGCTCGGCGAGATCGAATCCGTGCTGAGCCGGCACCCCGGCATCGACCAGGTCGCCGTCGACGTGCACACCGACAAGACCGGCAACAAGCAGCTGGTCTGCTATCTGGCCGGACGGTCCGGGCCGATCGAGCCGGCGTCACTGCGCGACTGGCTGGCCGGGCATCTCCCGGCGTACATGCTGCCCAGCTACTGGGTCACGGTCGACTCCCTACCCCTGAACAGCAGCGGCAAGGTCGACCGCAAGCGGCTGCCGGCGCCCGAGGACGACGGTGAGGTCGCGACCCAGGTCGAGTTCGCGGACGAGACCGAACGGGAGCTGGCGACGGAGATCGTCGGGCCGGTGCTGGGCCTGCGCGCCGACCAGATCGCGCCGGACGGCGACTTCTTCCAGCTGGGCGGGGACAGCCTGGCCGCGGCCCGGGTGGTGTCCAGGATTCGTGGCCACTTCTCGGTGACGATGAGCCTCGCCGACTTCTTCCGCGGGCCCACCGTGCGGGCGCTGGCCGGGCTGGTGGCGAGCCGCCGCTCGGCCGCCGTGAGCGACGCCGGCCTGCTGGCGCTACTCGACTCGCTGACCGACGACGAGGCGGCGGTACTGCTGGCTGAGCCGGCCGACGAAGCTGGACGGTGAGCCATGGAGTTCGGGTTCAGCAAGGAGCAGGAGCTGTTCCGGCAACGGGTACGGAACCTGCTCGCCGAAGGGCCGGTGCGAGACGGGATCGCGGCGCTGCGGGCGGACCCCGATCCCGAGCCGGACGCCCGGCCGCTGTATCGGGAGCTAGGACGCCGGGGCCTGCTCGCCGTCAACTGGCCCGAGCGCTACGGCGGCGGCGGCCGCGGCCTCCTGGACGCCGCGATCACCGTCGAGGAGATGGTCCGGGCCGGAGTGCCGGACACCCTGCACGTCAACACGATCCAGATCGTCGGGCTCTTCCTGCTGATGGCCGGCACCCCGCAGCAGCAGGCGCGGTACCTGCCCCGGATGGCGAGCGGTGAACGGTTCGCCACGGTCCTCTACACCGAACCCGACGCCGGCTCCGATCTTGGTTCGTTGGCCACCACCGCCGTACCGGACGGGGATGGCGGGTGGCGGCTGTCCGGCCTGAAGATCTTCAGCCTGAAGGGCCACCTGACCGACATCGGCCTGTGCGCCGCCCGCACCGGGCCGCCCGAGAGCCGGTACCAGGGAATCACGCTGTTCCTGGTCGACCTGCACGCTCCCGGCGTGCGCCGGTCAGTCGTCGCGAGCATCGCCGACGAACAGTTCAGCCGGGTGGAGCTGGATGACGTCCGGGTACCCGACAGCGACCGGCTCGGCGAGGTCGACAACGGCTGGCCCCTGGTGACCCAGGCGCTGACGGTCGAGCGGACCGGGCTGGACTACTACCTCAAGGCGGAGCGCTGGCTGGCCGCGGCCTGCGACGTACTCGACGCGACCACCGGTCCGGAGGGCGTCGACGGTGCGGTGCTGGAGGAGATCGGGCGGTACGGCGCCGCGGTGAACGCCGGCCGGCTGCTGGCGTGGCGGGTACTGGCGGGACTGGCGGACGGTGAGGTCGACGAGCTGGCCGCGGCGACCGCCAAGCTCTACACCAGCGAGCTGGCCCAGCGGATCGCCGGCTGGTCGACGGCTCGGCTCGCCGGATCGGCCGGCGACCCGCGACTCCCGGCCGAGGCCGCCGACCTGGTCGAGGCGGCGTACCGGGAAGCGCCCGGCCTGACCATCTCGGCCGGCAGTTCGGAGATGATGCTGCAGATCGTCGCCAGCCTCGCGCTGGACCGCTTGGAGAGGGAGGCGCGGGCATCGTGAACCTTCACCCGGACCCGGTGGGAGAACGGCTCCGCAGCGTCGTGCGGGTACGGCTCCGGGAGGCGGTGGCGTGCCGGTCGGGGGCCGGGCCGCGCGCGTCCGAACAGGTCGACGAGTCGACGCGCGTGGCGTGGTCGCTGCTGTGCGAGCTCGGCGTACCGGCGATGGACGCGCCGGCCGAGGCTGGCGGGCTGGGGCTCGGGCTGGCCGCGAGCGGGGCCATCGCGGAGGAGCTTGGCCGGGCCGGGCTCGCCGTGCCGTACCTCGCCGGGGCGTTCGCCGCGGACGCCGCCGGAGTCGACGGCGCCAACGCCGACCAGTCGCTGCTGCGCGACCTCGTCGACGGCCGGATAGCCGTCGCCCTCGCCGGCTTCGAGACGCCCGAACCATCGGTAGACGCCACAGCAAATACCACAGTGGACAATGACGGCGACCTGCGCCTGACCGGTTGGCTGCCGATGGACCGGGCCGTCGACGAGGTGGCCGAGGCGGTACTGCTGCCGGTGCGCCTGCCCGACGACCACAGTGGACTGGTGCTGCTCGACCTGTCCACACTGGACCTGCGACCCGGGCCGGACCCGTCCGGCGCCGCCGCCGTCGGCGTGCTGGACCAGACCCCGTGCCCCGCCGGACGCCTGCTGAACAGAGCGCCGCGCACGCCCGGCTGCCCGAGCGGTGCCGTCGGCCGGGCGCGGATCCGGCAGGCCGCGTACCTGCTCGGCCTGGCTCGTGGCGCGCTGGAGACCGGCGTACGCTACGCCACCGAGCGCCGCCAGTTCGACCGGCCGCTGCGCGAATTCCAGAGCGTGGCCTTCCGGCTCGCGTCGGCTCATGCCGAGGTCGAAGCCCTGCGGCTGGCGGTGGCGCACGCGGTGTGGCTAGCCGACACCGACGATTCCTTCGGGCACCCGGCCGCCGAGGCGCTGGCGCAGGCCGCCGAGACGGCGTCCGCGATCACCCGGATGGTCGTGCAGGTGTGCGGAGCCCGCGGCATGACCTCGCACCTGCCGGTGCAGCGCTACTACGTCCTGTGCCGGCGGGAGGCGAGCCGGCTGGGCCGCCCCGGCCAGTTGTGGCGGGAAGCGGGCCGGGAGCGGCTGGCGGCGGCAGGGGTCGCGCCCGCGCCGGTGTGAGGCCGGTTCAAGTAGAGTCCGGCGGATGCGGTGCCCCAGACTGCGGCCCGGCGACCGCGTACGTGTGCTGTCGCCGGCCAGTTTTCCCGACCAGGCGTGGGCCGACCACGTCATGGACACGCTTGCCGGTTGGGGCTTGCGACCCGAGCTCGGCAAGCACGCCCTTGACCGGCACGGTTTCCTGGCCGGCACCGACCGGGACCGCCTCGCCGACCTCAACGACGCCCTGCGCGACCCGGGTGTGCGGGCGGTCGTCACCGCCATGGGCGGCGCGGGGGCGTACCGGATCGTCGACGGCCTCGACCTTGCCGCCGTACGCGCTGACCCGAAGCCGATCGTGGGTTTCAGCGACATCACCAACCTGCACCTCGCGCTCTGGGCCGCCACCGGGCTGGCCGGTGTGCACGGCTGCGTGGGCCCCGGCGGGCGCACCGACGAGTCGTGCCGCCGGCTGCTGTTCGACACCGAGCCGATCACCCTGCACGCCGATCCGTCCCCGGTGACCGTCGCGGGCAGGGCGACCGGGGTACTCGTCGGAGGCTCGGTCGGCGCGGTGAGCAACTTCCTCGGCGCCGGGCTGCCCCGGCTCGACGGGGTGATCCTGTGCCTGGAAGGGCCGCAGAACCCGCACTTCGACCGCCTGCTGTGGGGCATGCTGCGCGCCGGGGTGCTCGCCGGGATCCGCGGGTTCGCGATCGGAGACCTGCCCGGCCTGGATCCAGACGTCGACCGGCCGGGCCCTGATCAGGCGGTGACCGTCATCCGCGAACGGCTGGGCGGCCTCGGCGTGCCGATCCTCGGCGGGCTGCCGTTCGGGCATCGCACCGACCAGATCTGCCTACCGCTGGGCGTGACCGCGACGATGGATACGCACGCGGGCACGCTCACCGTCGAATCACCGGTGTACTGATGAACGCGGCCCAACTCAATCAAGCCCTGCGGGATCCGGCGGTCCGCACGATCGCCCTCGACGCCGACCACCGCGTCCTCGACGGCCTCGACCTGGACGCCGTACGCGCGGACCCCAAACCCATCATCGGCGCCGGCGCGACCACCTTCGTGCACATGGAGCTGTGGCGCGAGTGCGGCCTGGCCGGCTACCACGGCGAAGGTGCGATCCCGCCCGGCCCGCGGCGGCTCACCGGCCAGACCTGGGTCACCGGCCGAGCCGAGGGTGTCCTGCTCGGCGGCAGCCTCGGCCCGCTGCGCGCCATGATCGGCGCCGGCCTGCCGAGTCTCGACGGCGCGATCCTGCTGCTCACCGGCGAACGCACCCAGGGCCTCGGCCAGGTCGACCGGCAACTCACCCACCTGATCCGCGCGGGCGCCTTCGCGGGCGTGCGCGCGGTCGCGGTCGGCCTGTTCACCGGCTTCGACGGCCTGGTGGACCGCGACTGGACCCTCACCGACGTACTCACCGACCACCTGTGCGCCCTCGGAGTGCCGGTACTGGCCGACCTGCCGATCGGCGCCGGACACCCGCCTGTCCCCATCGGCCTCCCCGCCGTCCTCGACGCGACCGGCGCCACACTCTCGATCGACTAGCGTCGAACTATAACCAGGGGTTATCGCAGCGATTCGATCTTTCGCGTTGTTCGGCCCCGATGGCCGGGCGATCGTTGTTCCATGACGGTGAGAGGCAAATCAATACCCATCGTGGTGGGCGTGCTGGTGAGCGCGGCCAGCATGTTGGTTTTCGGTTTCTGGGCGCTGCTGTCGCCCTCCAGCTTCATCGACTATGTGAACTACCACCCCCTCAACGAACATCTGGTACACGACGCCGGCGCCTTCCAGATCGGTATCGGCGCCGCTCTGCTGTTCGCCCTGGTCTGGTCGGACGCACTCGTGGTCGCGATGGCGGGTTTCGCGGTGGCCAGCGCCATCCACACGATGACCCACTACGTAGACCGTCACATGGGCGGCCACGACACCGACGTACCGATCCTCAGCACCATCACCCTGATCGCCGTCACCACCATCGCCCTGCGCCTGCGAAAGAAGGCCACACCATGAAGATTCTGCTCGCCGGCGCCACCGGCGCGATCGGCCGCCCACTTGTCACGGCGCTACGCGCGCAAGGCCACGAGGTACTGGCCCTCACCCGCAACGCCACCGCCCGGGTACCGGGTGCCCGGACAGTGGTCGCCGATGTCCTGGACCGGGACGCTCTGCTCAAAGCGGTGGACCCGATCTCAGCCGACGTGGTCATCCACCAACTCACCGCGTTGAGCAAACCACCGGCCAGGTACGCCGACATGGACATGACCAACCGGCTGCGCACCACCGGCACCGCCCACCTGCTACAGGCCGCGCAGGCCGTGGGCGCTCGCCGCTTCCTGACCCAGTCGATGGTGCCCGGCTACGGATACACCGACCACGGCAGCCGCGTCCTCACCGAGAACGACCCCTTCGGACGCCAGCGCGAAGGCAAGACCGCGCCGATCGTGGCCGCCATGCAATCCACCGAGCAACAGGTACTCACCGCGGACGGCATCGAAGGCATTGCCTTGCGCTACGGCGCTTTCTACGGCCTGACCGGCTCCGAAGCCCTCATCACCGCGCTTCGAGCCGGCAAACTGCCGATACCCAAGGACGGCGGCAGGATCATGTCGTGGATCCACCTGTCCGACGCCGCCGCGGCCACGGTGGCCGCCATGAACAAAGGCACAGCCGGCCAGGCCTACAACATCGTCGACGACGAACCCACCACCTGGGGCCAGATGATCACCGAGCACGCCAAAACAGCGGGCACCAAGCCGCCCAAACGCCTGCCCGACTGGCTCATCCGGCTCGCCGCACCCTACTTCGCCGTCCTCATGATCGACACGAACCTGCGGGCATCCAACGCCAAAGCCAAAACCGAGCTGGGTTGGAAACCGGAACTGCCCACCTACCGCGAAGGCGTACGCGCGCCTCGTACCAGCGCGCTCATGGCGCCATAGCTCTTGGAATAGATCGTCCATCGTCCTTCTTCGACGGTTGACGGTGCTGCTGCATCGGTTAGTGTTCCTGTCGGACGCACAACTGTCAATCGATGCATGCAAGATCCAGGAGGTACCGGTGAAACGATTCATGACCATTTCGGCGCTCGCCGCCCTGGCCGGCGCGGGGTTACTGGTGAATCCCGCGCCGGCACGGGCGACCTTCGGGACCGCGGACATCAAACCGATCGAAAGCAACATCGCCGCCAAGTTCTGGGCTTCGGCGACGGCAAGCAGCGGTACGTCCACCGCCCGGCTCGCCATCGACGGCGACCCGACCACCTCGTGGTACGCCGACAATCCTCGTGCCCGGCAGCGGCTGACCGTCGACCTGGGCGGCGCGTACGACAACCTGCGCAAGGTCAAGGTGGTGTTCGCGGAGCGCGGCATGGCGTATCGGTACGCGGTCGAGGCGTCGCCCGACGGTCGCCGGTGGAAGACGATCGCCGACAAATCCCGCAACCGAAACGTCTCGCGCGGAGCGGTGCACCTGTTCACCCGCCCGGATACCCGCTTCGTCCGGCTCACGGTCGAGGGTGTGCCGGGCCGCGCCAGGATCGGCGTCAGCGAGATCCAGGTCTTCAACTATCTGCGCGACGACCTCACCCTCGGCGCCGACATGTCCTGGGTGGACGATTTCCAGACCCGCCAGTACTGGGTCGATCCCCTGGCCGCCGATCGTGGCGCCGGGCCACACCTGCTCGACGTGGCGAAGGATCGCGGCATGGAGTACGCCCGGCTCCGGATATTCAACGAGCCCAGGAACGAGAGCACCGGCGCGCTGACGCCCATCCCCCGCCAGGGCCCGGAACGCTCGCTGGAGTCGGCACGGTCCATAAAGGACCGCCTCATGGGCCTCGGCATCGACTTCCACTACGCGGACTCCTGGGCGGACCCGAGCAAGCAACCCAAGCCGCGCGCCTGGGCCGAGCTGGAGTTCGACGAGCTGAGCAAGGCGGTGTACGACTTCACCGCTGACTACCTGCGCCGCTTGAGGAAGCAGGGCACCACGCCGGACAAGGTCGCCGTCGGCAACGAAATCATCAACGGCTTCATGTATGGCAGCGAGGCGTCCCTGATCGGCACGACGAACCCGCCCTACTTCGTCAACCAGGCCGACGTGTACCAGTCCAAGCCCGGCGGCGGCCTGCTGTGGCGGTACTGGGGCTCGACGGACCCGGTCGAGCAACGGCTCTACGACGAGGCGTGGGACCGGTTCACCACCCTCGCCGCGTCCGGGATCAAGGCCGTCCGCGACGCGTCTCCGAAGTCCAAAGTGGAGATCCATGTCATCGTCGGGCCGAACCGGCTCGCCAAGACCATGGAGTTCTGGCACCAGTTCCTCACGCGGGTGAAGGCGAAGGGCCAGAACCCCGATGTGCTCACGATCTCCTACTACCCCGAGTGGCACGGCACCCCCGAGGCTCTCGAGCTCAACCTGCACACGATGGCGACCACGTACCCCGACTACGAGATCGACGTCGCGGAGACCTCGTACCCCGCATCCGGCGGCGACGGTTCACCAATGCCCAATTCACCATTCCCCCGCACCATCCAGGGCCAGGCGGACGCGATCCAGCGTGTCTTCCAGACCGCCAACGACGTGGTGAACAACCAGGGCACCGGCGTACTGGTTTGGGAACCAGCGGGCTTCCAGACGATGTTCCGGGCCGTGCCCGAGCTGCCCAACACCTGGGAGCCGCACGCGTCTGTCAACGTCTACAACGCCAGCCGCGCCAAGCACGTCCTCGAAGACACCGTCTACATCGGTACCTCGGTGCGTTGGGCTCCGGAGCTGCCGGCCGCCGTCCGCGTGCTCACCACCGCGAACAGGTCCGTCACCACCATCCCGGTCCGCTGGGACGCGCTGCCGCCGGGCGCGACCGACGCGCCCGGCGAGGTGATCGTCACCGGCACGACGACTCTCGGCCCGGTCACCGCGGTCATCGACGTCATCTGACGGCAGAAACGTTGTTTGCCAGCGCGTCCGCGGATGGCTGGCCCGGACAGCCGGGCCGCGGACGCGCTGGCCTTCCCAGGGTGAGGTCGAGACGTCAGGCGGCGCCGACGTCGAGGGAGTCGATGTTCGGTAGCCCTTCGGCGGCGGTGGGACTGAGCTGGATGGTGTTGCTGCCGGCGTTGAGCGATGCGGTGAGGTTCTTGGTGACCCAGGTCGTCCACCCGCCGGTGCCCTCGAACGCCACCGTCGCCACCGTCGCGCCGTTGACGATCAGATTCGCTGCCCGCGCGGTGGTCGTGCCGTTGGCGAACCGCACTCCCAACGTCCGGGAACCGGCCGCCGCCGCGTTCACGGTGAACTGCGCGTACGCGCCGGCCGCGTTGTTGGCGTTGCAGAATCCGCTACCGGTGAAGCCGGTGTGGTTGGAGTCGATGGTGCCTTGGCACACCGCCGGCGCGGTCTCCGCCTCGTACCGCTGCCCCACCGGCGGCGTCGGGTCGTCGCCGGATGTCTTGACGAGTGCGAGGTCGTCGACGGCGAGGACTCCGTTGCTGGTTCGGACGGTTACCGTGGCGGTGCCGGCGGACAGGGGGATGTCGGCCAGTTCCCGGCGGGTCCAGCCGCTTGACGCTGGGATGTTGAGGGTGCGTGTGGCGCCGCTGGCGTCGGTGACGGTCATCTGCGCGCCGCTGAGCGACCCGCTGGTCCGGGCGTACAGCGACATCCGGTAGGTTCCGGCCGGTACCGTGATCTGCTGCCGCACGCCGGCCGATCCGGAGCCGACCTGCAGCGCGAAGCGGCTGCCGTTCGCGCCGGGGCTGATGTTGGTCACGCTGCCGCCCGTGTTTGTCCACCCGGTCAGGGTGGACACGGTGACGCGGTCGGCCTGGAAGTTCGGGTTGAGGATGTAGTTGTTCTGCGGTCCGACGCGCCATTCTCCGGTGGTGGCGTTGAACTGCCACTGGCTCACCGAGTGGAACTGCGGCCGGGCACCGGACTTGGTGATGGGTACCCACTGGTTGTAGCCGATGCCGTTCCAGGCGAAGTCGGCCCACCGGTCGCCGGCGTAGACGACGGTGGTCTGCTTGGTGCCCTTGACGGTCACGAAGAAGCCGGTCTGGGTCACGTGGCTGTAGTCCAGCTCGGTCCCCGCGAGGGTGTACTCGCTGGTGTAAGCGCCCTGGACGTTGCTCGTGGTCGACTCGATGACATGGTTGACCGAGGTGTTCCAGCCGTGCAGGTCCGACGCGGCGTGGTAGTACTTGCCATCGAGCTTGAACATGGCGTTGCCCTCACGACCGGAGGACTGGCGACCGATCTCCACCGCCGGTTCGATGCGCAGCGAGTCGGACTCCCTCAGCTTGGCGACGAAGGCGCGGGAGCGCCCGGACCGGTTGGAGAAGATCAGGTAGTCCTTGCCGTTGTCGTCGGTGAAGACGGTCTGGTCTCCGGTGCCCGTCGTGGGTGAGTTGACGACCTGGTTCTGGTAGTAGGCGTAGTCGAAGGTGTCGGTTGGCGAATCGCCCTGCAGGATCAGCACCCCGTTGCCGTCGCCGCCCAGCGATGGCAGATACACCTGGGTGACCAGCACGTACTTGCCGGTGTTCTCGTTGTACGACACGCCCATCCGCCCCACCCAGCCGGCCTGGCCGAGGGTGGTGTTGTTGGCCAGCCTGGTCGAGCCGGTGGCGACCCGGTTCTCGAACTTCCAGTTCACCAGGTCCCTGGAGGAGTACACCGGGATCGACACGAACGACACCTCGTTGTCGTACTTCCTCGTCGGGTTGGCCCGGTAGCTTTCCGCACCCCGGTAGTGCACCCCGTACCAGTAGTAGGTGTCGCCGAACTTGAAGACGCCGCCACCCTGCGAGTAGATGGGGTTGCCGCTGGTGTCGTTCCAGAACGTGTTGTTCGTGATGGTCTGGAACGTGCCCTCGTCGGCGGCCTCCAGGTCGGCGGCGGCATTCATGAGGCCCGTCTTGGCGCCGGCGACCTGCGACGTACTCGCCGACGCGTTGCCGGCGACACCGGCCGCGGCGGTCAACGCCTTGGCGAAGGGCGCCCAGGATTCTGCGGTGTACCTGCTCGGAACGCGGGTTCGATAGTCGGTGACCAGAGTCTGGAGGCCGCCCGCCGCGGCCGCGTCGCCGGTCGTGGTCTCGGCCGCGGCGAAGCGGTTCGCCACCGCGACCGACGCCAACAGCAGTGCGGCGACGAGTAGTACGCCTGATTTACGCTTCATGACTCCTGCCTTCGCTCAGATTTCTAGATAGTCCACATTGGGCAGTCCGGCTGGCGTCGTTGGATCCAACCGGATGGTGTTGCCGCCGGCGTTCAGCGACACGGTCACGCGTTCGGTGACCCACGCCGTCCAAGCGCCCGTTGGTGGGAACGACACCGTCTGCAGGATGGTCCCGTTGACGATGAGATTGGCTGGTCGTGCGGTGCTCGCACCGTTGGCGAACCGGATGCCGATCGTCGCGGTGCCCGCGGCGGTCCTGTTGACGGTGAATTCGGCGTACGCGCCGGTCGCGTTGTTGGCGTTGCAGAAGCCAGCACCGGAGTAGCCGCCATGGTTTGAATCGATGGTGCCTTGGCATACCGCGGGTGCGGTTTCGGCTTCGAGGCGGCCGGTGGTCGGTGGCGGCGTCGATGTGCTGCCGGATTCGAACGCGCCGAGGTCCGGCGCCGTCCCGCTGTACGGCAGGCCGACGTTGACGCCTTTGTCGATGAGGGTGCTGTTCGCCGCAAGGCGTAGGTGGGGCAGTACGGGCAGGCTGCCGTCGGCCTGTCGGGGTGCGTCCCAGCCGGTCGTGGACACGCTCTGGAATTGGGCGTCAGACAGGGTGAGGCCCAGGTTCCAGGAGTTGTTCGACCCAGTCGTACCGGTCATGTTCGACGTGAGCGTGCCGGTGTAGGCGATGTTGTTGCGCAGGTTGCCGCGGCCGACGGCGGCGCCGCCCGGGTCGATGCCGAGCATGTTGAAGTCGGGGTTGTTGGCGTAGCTGGTGTTGTTGAGGTAGTCGTTGGCCACCGGATGGTGGTTGGAGTAGAACCCGGCCGCCTTGTTCAAAAACGCCACCGAGAACCGGACGGTGTGTTTGACCGCGCGAGCGTCGTAGTCGGCGCCGAACCCGCCCACCTTGAAACCAGCCCCGTTACCCGACGGCGTCGTCGTTCCCGGGCGGTATCCGTTGCGCCAGGACCATGAGTGTTCGATGGTGACCGGGGAGTAGGTGGTGATCAGGTCGTATCCGTCGTCGGCGTTCCACCATGCGCGGCAGCCGCGGAACACATTCGACGCGAGCCCGGCGGGGGTGTAGTGCGAGCCGAACCCGTCGGCGTTCTCGCCTGGCCCGTCTGAGCTGCGGGGGTCGTAGTTGTCGTGGGAGTCGGTGTTGAGCACGAGGTTGCCGGCGCCGCCGTTGATGAACAGGCCGGTGCCCATGATGTGGTGGATGTTCAGCTGTTCGAAGGTGTTGTTGCTGCCGGTGATCCGCAGCCCCCAGGATTCGGCGTTGAGCGTGTTGTTCTGCGGCACCCCGACGACCTCCAGCCCTTTGAGGTGCAGGTAGCTGCCGCTGACACCGAAGCCCCTGATCCGGCAGTCGTCGGTCATCCGGGAGAAGTCGAAGACCGGTCGCTCACCCGGATGAGCCCAGTACCGGATGGGGTTGCCGGAGCTGCCGCTCTTGTTGAGTGTGATCGCGTCGACCTGGGCGGTCCGGCTGGCGCAGGTGGTGTTGGCGCGGGTGTAGGCGTAGGTGCCGCCACGCAGGTAGACGGTGTCACCGGCCTGGGCGGCGGTCTGCGCGCGGGCGATCGACGCCCACGGCGCCGCCTGCGTACCCGCCGCACTGTCACTGCCGGTCGGCGCCACGTAATACGTCAGCCCAGCGGCCGCGTCGCTGCCGGTCGCCGAAACCGCGACCACGACGACAGGACTCAACAGTGCCGCCGACATCAGAAGGGCACGGGCGGTTTTCATCATGGCGTGGTCGCAGTCAGAGAGGGAGTCGACGGTGTGCCCGTCGCGGTGAATCCGAAGGTGGTGGAGGCATTGGCTGCCAGCGATCCGTTGTATGTGGCGTTGCGAACCGTTATGGCCGAGCCGCTCGCGGTCAACGTGCCGTTCCAGAGCTGGCTGATGCTTTGGCCGCTGGCCAGGCTCCACCGGACGGTCCAGCCGTTGATCGGTGAGTTGCCCGCCGTCACCGTCACCTCGGCCTGGTAGCCACCCTGCCAGCTGTTGACGGTGCGGTAGCTGGCACTGACCGCGCCGCCGGGTGCCGGGGTCGTCGGCGGCGGCGTGCTCGGCGGTGCCGTGGTCGCCGGTGCCGAGGTCGTGGGCGTGCCCAGCTGGGCTTCCCATCGGGTGCTGGAGCTGGCCGCGTCCGATGGCAGGCGGTCACGGGCAGCGGTGTCGCCGTACATGCTCCAACGTGCCCAGTCCACCACCGTGGCGGGGAAACGGCTGTTACTCCAGAAACTGGTGTGGCTGCCACCGACGAAGGTCAGGAACGCCTTGGGCGTGGGCATCTCCGAGTACGCCTGCCGGGCCGAGGAGTACTGCGTGAGATCGTCACGGTCGCCGTGGACGAACAGCACCTTGGCTCGGACCGAGCTGGCCGGGTTTCCCATGTCCACACAGGACTGTGGGTTGGCGGAGACGATCCGGCTGTCCGGCCAGGAGGTCAGCAGGCCGTGGGTGGTCATGCCGCCCAGCGAGTGACCCGACACGCCCACACCGATACCCGTGTCGATGTGCCCGGCCAGCGGCCCGCTCCCGTTGAGGGCAAGGGTTCGGGTCAGGATCTCCGACACGTCCCGGGAGGTGTTGCCGTTGTTGACGTCGGCGAAGTTGTGCTGAAAATGCGGCGCCGGAACGATGAAGCCCGCCGCCGCCAACGCCCGGATGATGAACAGCGAGTTCTGCGGGCTGCTGTCGTACCCGTGCGTGAAGTTGTAGATCGGGAAAACGCCCGCCGCGACCGGAGCGTCCGTGACCGGGTTCCCACCCGGGTTGCCGGTCGCCGGGTAGTACACATACGTGGTGCACGGACGGCTACCCCGCGTCCAGTTGTACCGCCGCACTCCCACCGCGAACGGCGTGGTCGGCGCCGTGTCCAGGACGCTCACGGGCGCCGCCTGCGCCTGCCACGTACCAACCACGGCCGTACCGCCAACGGCCGCGGCTCCCGCAGCGCTCAATCGAAGGAACGTACGTCGCTGCATCAACACGATCACTCCTTGCGTGGGGTTCCGTCCTGCTGACAGGACCTGTGAGCGCTCCCATTGAGACGTATCAAGCAGTGTTACTGTCGGACACATACTTGTCAATCGATGATTTTCGACTTATGGAAGCCAGAAGGGCCGCCGCGCCGAAGCGCGGCGGCCCGTCGTGCGGGAAGCCGGCGTTATCGCGGCTCGGGTGGCGTGGTGGCCGACCCGGCCGCCATCTGGGCGACGGTGTGCGCCTGGATGCCCGGCCAGGGTCCTTCCGCCACGGTGGACACCACGGCGCGCACGTGGTCCTGCGCCGGCTCCAGGAGCCCGTCGTAGATCGCGACGAACACCTCCCGGGCGCGCCGGCGTGGCCAGTCCGGCGGCAGGAGCCGGACGGGCAGCATCGGATCCAGTACGGGGAAGCGGCGGTAGACGTCCATCACCTCCGTGCGGGTCCGTACCGCCGCGACACCGGTCACCTGCCCGGCGGCTATCCGCGGCAGCAGCGGACTCCACCGGTCGATGAACATCTCGTACTCCTTCGCGATGCCCGGCACATCCCATGCCTCGACCGGATCGCGGTCGACATCTGCCTGAAGGTCCAGGTGCTGGGCGCGAAACACCGTTACCGCGCCACGGGCCGCGGCCGCCAACTCCGCCCGTCCGGCCAGCGACAAAGGGTCCGGCGAGATCCACACACCGTCGTACAACGCAGCGTAGCCGTTCCAGCGCAGGTGCTCCCGCAGCGCCCGCCGCCGCGTGCTCTCCTGCTCGGGCATCGAGAAGACGACGACCGTCCAAGAGCCGTCCCACTGCTCCGAATCGGCGCCGATGGTGCCGATGGCGGTGCCGCCTCTCGACAGGTCGATCGCGGCTTCCCGGGTCAGGCGGTACGAGCTGAACCGCCCGTCTCGACTCCCCTCCAGGACGTCCCGCCGGGCCAGCCTGCTGATGGACGTCCTGGCCGCGCCGCTGGTGACGCCGAACTCGCCCATGAGGGCCACGATCGCCGCCGACGGCAGCCAGGCCCGGGTGCGGACGGTGTAGTCCGCGATCAGTGTCACGGCCAAGTCTTGCGCCGAAGTGCCCAACTGCCGGCGCCGGCGCCGAGGCCGTCCGCTGACGGCCTCGGGGAAGACCTCATCGATATCGAACGGGCGTACCACTGTGCGCTCCCGACGCGAGGGGGTCCATGGTGCCACCGACTGTAACCGGCAACCCAGGCAACGCGCGCCCTCGTCCACGCTCCAGGACACCGACTATGTCGAAGGGCATCGATTGACAGTCACTCGTTCGCCGAGAACACTATCTGGCACATCCACGAAACGGGCTGGCCTGAATCATGGGAGCACTCAATGCGTGACATCCGCAGATGCATCACCGCTTCCATCATCGCGGTGGGGCTCACCATCCCGGTCACCGTCGCCTCGGCGGGCAACGCCCTGGCGGCCGCGGGGCCAACGGTCACGCGATTGGCAGACACGCAGCTGGACCCGCAGGCGCTGTACTTCGTGTCGTACGACGGGATAGTGAACAACGCCTCGTACCAGCAGGACGGCATCCTCACCTTCGCCGGCTACCAGTACGCGGCGTGGTACACGGCCAGCCGCCGGGTCGTCGTCGCGCGCCGGCAGCTGCCGAGTGGGGCCTGGCAGACGCTGCAGCTTCCGCATTCGTTGACCGTCAACGACTCGCACAACTCCATCTCGCTCGGGGTGTCGCCGTCGGACGGCCGGTTACACCTGGCGATGGACACTCATGACAGCCGGGTCTTCTACGTCAAATCCGCGGCCGGCCTGCTGACCGAGGCCGGCTCCCGTAGCTGGGTGGCGAGCGCGTTCGGGCCGGTACAACGCACGCTCGACGGTCTGGAGTTGGGCTCCATCACGTATCCGCAGTTCGCCATCACCCCCGAACGCCGGCTGCAGCTCAGCTACCGCACCGGTGGCTCCGGTAACGGTACGAACGAACTCGCCGAGTACGACGGCTCCACCTGGCGCCACCTTGGCCGGTGGTCGTCGGCGACCGGCAACTGGAGCCAGCACGGCGCGACCAGCACGCGGCGCAACATGTACCTGCACGGCATCACGTACGGGTCGAACGGCCGGCTGCACGCCGCCTTCACCTGGCGCGAGCAGAACGCCGCGGTCATGTGCAACAGCGGTGGGCTCAGCAACCACGACACCGGCTATGTCTACAGCGACGACCGCGGCCGGACCTGGCGCAACAACGCCGGGCAGCAGGTCGGCACCACCAATGGCACCCTGGTGTCGGTCACCTCGCCGGGACACGTGGTCGATCCGCTGAACGCCGACCACGCCCTGATCAACCAGGAGAGCCAAGCCGTCGACTCCACCGGCCAGCCCCACGTGATCATCAGTTACGTGCCCGGCCGATTCACCCAGTGCGTCAACAACTTCACCAGCCAGCGCCGCTCCTCGGCGCGCGCGTTCCACCTCGTCCGCAACGCGCAGGGTGTGTGGCGCAAAATCGAGATCCCGGTGGCCTTGAACGCTTTCGGCCGGTCTCAGATCGTCTTCGACCGCGCCGACAACGCCTACGTCGTCCTGCCGTACGGGCGCATCGTCACCGCCAGCGCAGCCAGCGGCTGGACCGATTGGACCCTCCGGTTCGACGGATCCGGGTTGAACGCCTTCGGCGAAGTCGTCGTCGACCGCTCCCGAGCCCTCGTCGACGGCGTTCTGTCCATCATGTACCAGCGCCAGTCGAGCGGCACCACACCCTCGCCTGTTCGAGTAGTCGACTTCAGGCTCGGCTGACTCTCGGATCCACGCGATCGGGCCGGTCGAACGGGCCGCCGTGCCGAGGCGCGGCGGCCCGTCGTACGCGTTACAGGGTCGCGAACTGTTCTGCCGTAAGGGTGATGCCACTCGCCGCCATGTTCTGCTCCAGGTGGGCCACCGACGAGGTGCCGGGGATCGGCAGCATGACCGGCGAACGCCGCAGCAGCCAGGCCAGCGCGAGCTGCGCCGGGGTGGCGCCGGTCTGGGTGGACAGCGCGTCCAACGGCCCGCCGGGCTTCGCCAGCTCTCCGGTGGCGAGCGGGAACCACGGGATGAAGCCGATGCCCTCCGCCTCGCAGTACTCCAGTACCGCCTCGGACTGCCGGTTCGCCACGTTGTACAGGTTCTGCACGGTGGCGATCTGCACGTGCTCGCGGGCCTCCTTGATCTCCTCGACCGTCACCTCGGAGAGCCCGATGTGGCCGATCTTGCCCTCCTTCTGCAGCTCGGCGAAGACGCCCAGTTGGTCGGCGAGCGGGACGGTGGGGTCGATACGGTGCAGCTGGAACAGATCGATCCGCTCTACACCGAGGCGGCGCAGGCTCAGTTCCGCCTGCTGGCGCAGGTACTCCGGCCGCCCGACAGGCAACCACTCCCCGGGCCCTGGCCGGACCAGACCGGCCTTGGTGGCGACGACCACGTTGTCCGGGTACGGATGCAGTGCCTCCCTGATCAGTTCGTCGGCCACCTGCGGGCCGTACGCGTCCGCGGTGTCGATGAGCGTCACGCCGAGCTCGACCGCCCGGCGCAGCACCCGGATGGCCTCGTCGTGGTCGCGCGGCGGGCCCCACACGCCCGGCCCCGTGAGCTGCATCGCGCCGTAGCCGAGCCGGTTGACCGGCAGTTCCCCACCAATTGAAAACGTCATGCCATCAGCCTTGCCCCGCTCCGGCTCGCCAACCAGGCCACCGTCTTGGGTACGTACCCGTTTCCTACTACTGGCAGGGACCGGCTAACGCCGTAGTGAGCTGGGCATACTTGACGGCATGGTCGAGCAGACACGATCGGGCGCCCCAACGGGAGCCTCTCTGGATCGTCGCACGGAGCTGGGTCAGTTCCTGCGCACCCGCCGAGGCGCCCTGAAGCCGGAGGATCTGGGGCTGCACAGCTTCGGCCGGCGCCGCCGGGTGCCCGGACTGCGTCGCGAGGAGGTGGCCCAGGTGGCCGGCGTGTCCGTCGCCTACTACACCCGGCTGGAGCAGGGCCACAGCGACAACGTCTCCGCCGAGGTACTCGACGCCATCGCCCGCGCGCTGCGGCTCACCGAGGCCCAGCACGTCTACCTGACGCAGCTGGCGAAGCCGAAGCCCGACAAGAAGAAAGCGCCCTGCCCGCGTCCCCAGCACCTGCGCCCCGCCCTGCAGCAGCTGCTCGACGCGCTCGAGGTGCCGGCCTACGTGACCGGGCGACGCGCCGACATCCTGGGTTGGAACCGGCTCGCCGCCGCGCTCTTCGGAAACTGGGATGAGCTGCCGCCGCAGGAACGCAACTGGGCCCGACTCGTCTTCCTGTCACCCACGACGCGAAACGTGTTCGTCGACTGGGACGGCAAGGCGGCCGCCATCGTGAGCATGCTGCGCATGGACGCCAGTCGCTGCCCCGACGACCCCCTGCTGGCCGCCCTCGTCGGCGAGCTGTCGGTCAAGAGCGAGGAGTTCCGCCGCCTGTGGGCGGCGTACGAGTTGCGGCGCAAGAGCCACGGCAGCCTGCGGCTGACCCACCCCCTGGTCGGCGAGCTCGCCGTCTCGTACGAAATCCTCCACCTGCCCGACGACCCCGAGCTGGCAATGATCACCTACCACGCCGAACCCGGCTCCGCCTCCGCCGACGCCTTGCGCCTGCTCGCCAGCTGGGGCACCGACGCCACCACACCAATCCACTAGAGATCTTTCGGGGCCAGGGTTCGCCGACTCAGCCGGCCGCGCCGATCAAGGGCAAACACACGCGGTTCGATCTCAAAACCGCGTGCAAACGCCCTTGATCCACGCACATGGCCTTGATCGGCGCGGCGCCGGGGCCGGCGCGGCAAGCCCACAACCACGACCGACATCCGAGCTACCGCGACGCCCGCCGCGCACACGACCGCCGCTCCCGCGGCCTCACCCACCGCGCACCCACACCCCACGCGGGCCAAGCAACAAAATCCCCGATAATGCGGCTTCCGGCTGCCGCCGAGGCGACAAAAACAGGGTTCCTGCCGCCTCAGCCACGGCCGACCGCAAGGCGGCCGGACGGCGAGGCGGCGACAAGCGCAGAGCGCGACCACGCGCGGAGGGTGAGGCCGCGGGAGCAACGGCATGGCGCACGGCGGACGTCGCGGTAGCCCAATATCTCCTGAAATAGATCTACTAGCCCTTGACGCCCGAACCGAGTACGCCGCGGATGAAGTAGCGCTGCGCGAACAGGAAAATCACCAGGACAGGTATCACGTAGAGGGTCGCCGCGGCGGCCTGCACGGTCGCGTCAGGGTTGCCGTGCGGATCGAGGTAGAAAGCGGAGATGGCCACCGCCAGCGTGGTCTGGTCGGGGTTGAGCAGCAGCGCCGGCGCGATGTAGTCGCCCCAGGTCCACGTGAACGACAGCAGGAACGAGGTGAGGAGCACAGGCCGCGACAAGGGCAGGAAGATCTGTAGGAAGATCCGGCCGTAGCCGCAGCCGTCGACGATGGCCGCGTCCTCCAGTTCGGCGGGGATAGCCGCGAAGAACTGGCGGAACAGGAAGACCAGGAACGGCGAGGCGGCCAGGCCCCAGAGCACCCACGGCCAGTACGTGTTGACCAGCCCTGTCCGAGCGAAGATCACATAGGTCGGGATCAGGGTAAGGATCTGCGGCAGCATCATGGTCGACAGCAACACCACGAACAGCGGGCGCTTGCCGCGCCCGCGCAGCCGAGCGAAGCCGAAGCCGACAGCCGCGCTCGAGAACGTCACCAGCACCGCGTACAGGAACGACAGGAACAGCGAGTTCCCCAGGTACGCCGGAAAGTTGATCTCTGTGAACGCATCGGTGAAGTTTCCCCACCGCGGCGCCTCCGGGAGGATCTTCGGCGGGATGGCGACCCACTCCGCCTTCGTCTTCAGGGCAGCGAGCACCAGCCAGACGAACGGCCCGGCGAAGAGCACCGCCAGCCCCATCAACAACACGTACGTGCCAGCGGCGTTCACCCGGCGGCGGGCGACCGGCCGCCGGGCCGGCACCAGCGGGTCGGGCCTGGTCGCCGAGGGCGCGGCGGAATCACGGACAACGGTCATCGTTCTGCCTCGCTGTCGACCTGGTAGTGCACCCACAGCCGGCTGGATCGCTGCACCAGGAGCGTGATGGCCAGGATCACCAGGAAGAACACCCACAGCATGGCGGAGCCGTATCCGTACCGGCTGTTGGCGAAGAACTCCTGGTACACCTGCACCATGTACAGGTGGGTGCTCTGCGGCACCTGGGCCACCGAGCCCACCTGGCCGGTCTCGGCCAGCAGCAACGGCTGGATGACGATCTGAAATGACGCGATGATCCCGGTGACGACCTGGAAGAAGATGACCGGCGAGATCATCGGCACGGTGACGTGGCGAAACACGTGCCACCGGTTGGCGCCGTCGACGACCGCCGCCTCTTCCAGCTCGGCCGGCACGCCCTGCAGGGCGGCCAGCATGATGACCATGCCGCCGCCGAGGCCCCACAGGGTGAGAATGATCAGGGCGTAGAACGCGTTCGGGTCGACCAGCCAGGCAACGGGGCCGACGCTGAGCTTCTCCAGGATGGCGTTGAGGATGCCGGCGTTCCGGTTGAAGATCAGCTTCCACATGATCGCCATGGCGACCACCGGGACCACCGACGGCAGGAAGAAGATGGTGCGAAAGAGGCCGACGGCTTTCAGCCGCCGGTTGAGCAGCACCGCCAGGCCGAGACCGCCGGCCACCATGAGCGGCACACTGATGGCCGTGTACGCCAGCGTGCGAACCAGGCTGGCGATGGCGTCGGTGTCGCGCACGAGCTCGGTGTAGTTGCGCATGCCAACCCAGCGCCAGCGGTCGCTGATGCCGTTGAAGTTGGTGAAGCTGACCAGCAGCGCGTAGCCGAGCGGCAGTGCGGTCAGCAGCGCGAAGCCCAGGACCCAGGGCGAGACGAACAGATAGAACGTCCCACTCGAGTACCGCGACCAGCGCTGCCGCCCGCGTCGTGGCGCACCCGTCGTTGTCGTGGCGGCCACTAGCCGATCTGGTCCTTGCCCTGCTTCAGCAGCTTGTTCACCTCATTGGTGATGTCCTTGCACGCACCCTCGACGGTGGTCTCCTTCTTGATCGCCCGGGTGATGTGCTTGTTGAGCACGTCGATCCAGCTGCCGGTCATGTACGGCGAGTCCGGCAACGGCCCGGCGTGCTGCAGCTCGGCCTGGGCGGTCTCGTACGCCTGCTTCTGGTACGGCAGCTCCTGCGGAAGCAATGACAGCTGCGACTTCAGGCCCGGCATGCCCCAGCCGCTCTTGGCGCGCTCCTCGGACGGCGGCCCGGCCATGTAGTACTCCATGAGCTTCCACGCCGCGTCCTTGTGCCTGGCCTTGGCCGGGATGAACGCGCCCCAACCGACGTACGTGGGGCTGATCCGCTTGTCGCCCATGACCGGTGCGGGCGCCATCGCCACGTTGTTCTTGATCTCGTCGGCTTCCTTGACGAAGTTGCCGCCGTACCAGTAGCCGTCCTGGGTGATCGCCATCCGCTTGGCCAGGAACAGCGACAGGTCGGCGCCGTCCGGGACCGGGTCCAGCGAGGTCGGCCCGACGCCCGCCTGCGCGAAGTCGACGTACCACTGGATAGCGCGCCTGGCCTCCGGAGTGGTCATGTCGGTCTGGGTCAGATCGTCGTTGTAGACCTGGCCGCCCTGCTGAAGGATCATCATGTGGATCGGGGCCGACAGCCCCCACGCCCACTCGACGCCGAGGCCGTAGACCTGAGTCTTGCCGCCGCTCTTCTTCGTCAGCTTCTTCGCGATCTCCAGCAGTTCGTCGTACGAGACCGGCTCGGTCGGGCTCAACAGCGGAACCTTCGCCTGCTCGAACAGCGCCCGGTTGTACCAGAGCGTCGCGTCCTGGCTCCAGTCCTTGACGATCCCGTAGTACGGGCCTTGGCCGCTTCGCTTGCCGTCCCAGCGGAAGCCGTCGTTGACGGGAAGCAGGTCTTCCTTCTTCAGCACGGTGCTCTTGGCGAGGTACGGGTCGAGGTCGGTGGCGAGTTCCTGCGCGTTCCGGCTGGAGCTGCCGACCGCCGGCGCACGGACGAAGTCCGGCGGCTCGTTGGAGGCGAGCATCGCGTTGAGCCGCGTGTCGTCGAACTCGACAAAGTTGATTTTGATGCCTGGGTTCCGCGACTCGAAGTCGGCGATGTGTTCCTTGGTCAGCTCATTGGACTTGTACATGACGGTCAGCGTCACGGTCTTGCCGTCGCCGGACGAGTCGTCCGAGCTGGCGTCGCAGGCGCCGAGCAGCGGCACAGCCACCGCACCGCCAGCGGCGAGCGCCGTCCCGGTCAGGAAGCGGCGGCGGCTGATATGTCTATCGAGCATGCGAAGTCTCCTTCGTTAACCCGGCCGAAATCTGTGAGCGCTCACAGTGTTCGCCTC
>NZ_BSDI01000064.1 GCF_027923225.1 Phytohabitans aurantiacus | reverse complement strand
CGTGGCCTCCATGGTCATCGTTGCTCAGCAGCGTCGATCATGGATGCCCTCGCGTCTGTTTGCTGTCCCCTATCCCTTGGAATCGATCATCTAGACGTGAGCTACCGCGACGTTCGCCGCGCTCCATGCCGTTGCTCCCGCGGCCTCACCCGCCGCCGTCGCACGACCAACCCCGACGAGGGCGACCCACCGCACCACGACGACCACCGCGACGGCGGCGAACGGGTGTACGATGAAGGCACTCCGGAATCGACGACATCCACCTTGAGGTGCCCGCCAAGCCGGCCCCACCCGAAATGGGGATGTCATGTCCAACGACCTGCGTCGTGTTCGAGGAGCTTCAGACGATCCGATCGCTGCGGTGCCGGCGAAAGCTCCGGTGGTCTCGCCCCCGACGGCAGGCGCCAGCCGGGTGCCGCGCACCCGCACTGGCGCGGCCTGGTTCGGTCTTTGCACGGCCGTGCTGCTGTCCGTGGTGCTGATCGTGTTCATGTTGCAAAACACCCGTAGCGTGCGGGTCGACTTCCTGTGGATGGACGGCAGCCTGCCGCTGGCACTGGCGCTGCTGATCGCCGGCATCGGCGCCGCGTTGCTGACCACGGCGGTCGGCGCGGCCCGGATCGCCCAGCTACGCCGCATGTCCCGCCAGCGCCGCTAGACCCTGGGCCGCGCCCATCGCGGCGTCCCCGGGTACCGCGCACCCAACCAGCCCGCCGCCGCTCTCGACTGGCGAGACCGGCGAAGGGCAAGGAGCCAACCTTGAAGGCCACAACCGCCGCCCAACGCACGACCGTCACTTCGTTGACACCACCGTCGACCCCACGACTGCGGATGGAAGCCACCGGCGCGCGCCGCACGCTGCTGGACGGTGCCTGGTGGCCCCGCTCCACCGACCCCGTCGCCGAGCTGCCCGGCCTGGTCCTGGCTCTCGACAAGGTCCATGGACCGGTCACCCGGCTGGTCCTGGACGCGACCGGCTGGGACCCCCATCCCCGCCGCCTCGGTATCGCCGGCCGGGTCCTGCGGCTGGGCTACTTCACCAGCCAGCCTGCCAACCTGCTGACCGCCATCTGCGGCAACGACCGGATCGACCTGCTCGTAGTCCCGGCTGACACGGCCAGCGGCACCGCCGACGCGGCCATGATCCTGGCCGCCACCACCACCAATCTCGTCCACGCCCAACACATCCTCCTCGCCGTCAGCCCACCGGCCACAGGCCAGATCGCCGGCGCCGTTGAGGACGCCTGGGAGGCCGAAGACAGTCGCATCCGCCTCATTCCGAGCGAGGCACGGTAGAAGTGGGGCAGCCATCCATCGACAAGGCTCAGATCATCGAGGTACTGCGGTCCAGGGGACTGCACGAGAGGGCCGACTGGGTCGACCGCGAACTTCCCGGGATCGTCGATACGCACAAGAACGGTTCCCTGCTGCGGATGCTTCAAATAGATCCGTCGGCGATCGGACGAACCGGCAGCTAGCCAGCCCGCCAGGTGCCCAATACAGCCGCGACGCGGTGGACGTCGCGATGGTCTTCCGGTACCGCCTCACCCCACGGCTAGGTTCGATGTCATGGCAACTGTAGTGCTTCGCGTCCGGCTCGCCGGTGGCGAGCGTATGGACATCACGTACGAAGAGCCTCAGATCTCCGACGAGGACGAGCTGGTCGAGCGTGTCGTTTCGACGCTTGCCGAGGACTCGGGCGTGCTCCGGTGCAGGCACGGCGACCGGCTCGTGGTTCTGTACGGAAGGGGTGTAGCCGCCGTCGAGGTCGCGCCACGCGGAGCGGTCCTGTAGTCGGCGGTCGGCTGCCAGGGGCGCCGGCTGTCTCTTGTGCTTTGGGGGTATAGGTGCTCCACTGTGGTTAGCACTCTCCCTGTGTGAGTGCCAACCGAATGGGATGGGACCCCGGAGGGGGACCGTGTGTAGCGGTCATCGCAAATCGGCCCGAGCAGTGCTGTACGTGGGCATGACGATGTTAAGGATGACCCAATGGCCAAGTTGATCGCGTTCGGTGAAGATGCTCGCCGCGGCCTTGAGCGGGGCATGAACGTACTCGCCGACACGGTGAAGGTGACGCTAGGCCCGAAGGGCCGCAACGTCGTACTGGACGGCACGTGGGGCGTGCCCACGATCACCAACGACGGGGTGAGCATCGCCAAGCAGATCGAGCTCGATGACCCGTACGAGAAGCTCGGCGCCGAGCTGGTCAAGGAGGTCGCCAAGAAGACCGACGACGTGGCCGGTGACGGCACAACGACGGCGACTGTTCTGGCGCAGGCGCTGGTGCGCGAAGGGCTGCGCAACGTCGCCGCCGGAGCAAACCCGATCGCGCTCAAACGCGGGATCGAGCAGGCCGTGGCCGCGGCGACCGAGGCGCTGCGCAGTCAGGCGCGCGACGTCGAGACCAGGGAGCAGATCGCTTCCACCGCGTCGATCTCGGCCGGTGACGCCACCGTCGGCGAGATCATCGCCGAGGCGATGGACAAGGTCGGCAAGGAAGGCGTCATCACCGTCGAGGAGAGCAACACCTTCGGCCTCGAGCTCGAGCTCACCGAGGGCATGCGCTTCGACAAGGGTTACATCTCGCCCTACTTCCTCACGGACACCGAGCGGATGGAGGCCGTCCTGGACGATCCGTACCTGCTCATCGTCGAGAAACGGATCTCGAACCTGAACGACCTGGTGCCGATCCTGGAGAAGGTCATGCAGACGGGCAAGCCGCTGGTGATCATCGCCGAGGACGTCGAGCGGGAGGCTCTCGCGACCCTGGTCGTCAACAAGGTCCGTGGCATCTTCTCGTCGGTGGCGGTCAAGGCTCCCGGCTTCGGTGACCGGCGCACGGCGATGCTGGCCGACGTCGCGATCCTCACCGGAGCGCAGGTCATTAGCGAGACGGCGGGTCTGTCCCTGGACAGCGCCGGCCTGGACACGCTGGGCCGGGCCCGCAAGGTCGTCGTGGCCGAGGACGAGACAACCATCGTGGACGGTGCCGGCGACGTCGATCAGATCACCGGCCGGGTCGCCCAGATCCGGGCCGAGATCGAGCGGAGCGAGTCCGACTATGACCGGGAGAAGCTGCAGGAGCGGCTGGCCAAGCTGGCCGGCGGGGTCGCGGTGGTCAAGGTCGGCGCGGCCACCGAGGTCGAGCTCAAGGAACGCAAGCACCGCATCGAGGACGCCGTGCGTAACGCCAAGGCCGCCGTCGAGGAGGGTCTGCTTGCCGGTGGAGGGGTGGCGCTGGCCAACGCCGCGGCCACGGCGTTCGACAAGCTCGACCTGGCCGGCGACGAGGCCACCGGGGCGAACATCGTGCGGGTCGCGCTCGCCGCGCCGCTCAAGCAGATCGCCATCAACGCCGGCCTCGAAGGCGGCGTGGTCGCCGAGAAGGTCAACTCGCTCCCGCCGGGCCATGGCCTCGACGCCGCCACTGGTGAATATGTCGACATGTTCAAAGCCGGCATCGTCGAACCCGCCAAGGTCACCCGCTGCGCGCTACAGAACGCCGCGTCGATCGCCGCGCTGTTTCTGACCACCGAGGTACTCGTCGTCGACAAGACTGCGGAGTAGACGACGTTGGGTACGTACCCGTTGCGTTCGGTGTCGTTGGGTGCCAGCAGAGCGCCGGGC
This sequence comes from Phytohabitans aurantiacus, assembly GCF_027923225.1. Taxonomy (GTDB): domain Bacteria; phylum Actinomycetota; class Actinomycetes; order Mycobacteriales; family Micromonosporaceae; genus Phytohabitans; species Phytohabitans aurantiacus. The sequence goes on along the minus strand of NZ_BSDI01000064.1, from coordinate 34,912 downwards.
AGTTCGGCGATGACGCGGTCGGGTTGGTGCAGGTCGAGCAGGATGGCGCCGATGGCGTAACAGCGCATCGGGCCGACTCCGTGGGTGAGTACCAGCCAGCCAGTGTCGGTTTCGATGGGTGATCTGCAGTTGCCGACCTGGATCAGTTCCCAGCCGCGCCGCGGGGCGTGCAGTGGCACAGCTTTCTGCCACCGGTTGGTGTCGTCGAGGGTGGTCAGGCCGATCGTCTCGCCGTCGTTTCGGCACAAGGCGAGGCGGCGGCCGCCGATGGCGCGAGGGAAGAGCGCGACGCCCTTGTTGCGGACGCCGGGCCCGCGCATGGGAGTCATATGGAACTGGGTGAGGTCTCGGGTGCTGAGCAGGCGGGCGGCTATGTGCCGGCCGTCGTAGGCGGTGTAGGTGGCCTGGTATGTCGAGGTACCGTCGTCGCCGGTGAACCTGACGAAGCGCACGTCCTCCATCCCGTTGCTCTCGGCGGGGGCGGCTGGCCAGAGCACCCGCTGGTGGAGCGGGATCTCTGCGGGGAAGGCCATGGCGTAGCTGTCGGTGGCGATGCGGCGCTCGAGGGTGCTCTGAGCGGTGGCGCGGGCGAGCAGGTCACTGGGGATGCGGCCAAGGGCCTGTTCGAAGTCGTCGTCGTCGAACCGTCCGGGGTCGGGGCCAAGCCTGGCGTCCAGCCTGACCGCCAGCTCTGGATGTTCGTCGCTCACGACAGCCGCCGGGCGTGTTGCAGGGTGGAGATGAGGGCGAGGGTCGACTCGGCGCCCTGGTTGAGATTGGGGCCGTGCGGGGTCAGGCCGTCGTATCCGCCCTTTGTGGCGGGATCCCACATCGCGGTGCGCGTGTCGTTGTCGCCGAGGAACCATGCGATGGCCTGCCGTACGCCGGTGTTCCAGGCGGAGTCGCCAGTGGCTGCGGCGGCGGTGGCGCAGGCGTCGGCGAGCGCGGCGACCTCGATCGGTTGCTGGTCGTACCGGGGTCGTGGTGCGTGTCGTTGCCAGCCGCCGCAGGGGATGACCGACAGCTGGCCGTCGACAAGCTGGATGCGTTGTAGCCAGGTCAGCATCCGTAGGCCGTTGGCGAGTAGCGGCCCATCGTCGCCTAGGTGGCCGGCGGCGATGACGACCTCGGCGAGGGCGGCGTTCGCGTAGGTCAGCCGCTGCTCCGGCCACGGCCATTCCGGGCTGGACCCAGGGGTGCCGACGGCGGTGGCGGCGTCGGCCAGGAGGGCGGCCGCGGCTGTGTCGTCTGGGCGGGCGCGGAGCACTTCGGCGGCGCCGAGACCAGCGAAGACCATCGCCCGCGGTGCGGGCGACCGCCGGGTGGCGCCGAGTGTGAACGCAACCTGGGCTCCATCGCGGATCCAGCTGGCAGGGCTGCGCGCGGCAGCGGTACCCAGGCCCCACAACGCGCGTCCCCACCAGTCGCCGAGGCCGGGCTCGTCGGTCCAGCGCCGGTCGTGGGCGAGCCGGTTGTGGAAGGCGCCGCTGCCGTCCTGGGCGTGGGTGAGAAAGGTCAGGTAGCACTCCGCGAGCCGGAGCACATCCGTCGGCGGGTGGGTTTCACGGCTGGCGACGACGAGCCCGCGGGCGACGTCGTCGGTGCAGTAGCCGTGCCAGCGGCGTGCGATGGCGTGCCGCGCGTGCTCGAATAGGCCGGTGTCGTCGGTCAGCCGCATCAGGTGCGCGAAGTTTGCGGCGGTCACGCCGGTGCCGTGGCGACAGCGGCCGGGCCGGCGGCGATCACCCGCTCGGCGAGCGCGGTGTAGCGCGCGGCCACAGCTGGCCACAGCATAGCCGGGGCTAGCTGGCGGGTCTTGCCGGCGAGGCTGGCGGCCATCAGCAGCGCCGTCAGCCGATGATGTCGCGGTAGACGCGCAGGTAGTCGGTCACCATCCGGTCGGCGCCGAAGCGTTGCCGGGCCCGGGCTGAGCAGCCAGCCCGGTCGATCGTGCCGATGCGGGCGACGGCTGCGGCAGCCTGGCCGACCGTGTCCACCACGAACCCGGACACGCCCTCGTCGACCACCTCCGGCATGGAGCCCCGACGGAACGCGACCACCGGTGTGCCGCAGGCCATCGACTCCGCCACGGACAGCCCGAACGGTTCGTCAAAGTCGATCGGGTGCAGCAGTGCCGCACTGGCGCCAAGGATCTCACTCCGGCGCATCGGTCCGACCGAACCGAGGAAGGTAACCCGGTCGCCGTCGATGTGTGGGGCCACCTTTTCGGTGAAATACCGCTCGTCCTGGACGATCCCGCAGATGGTCAGTCGCCGGCCCGCTGCACGCGCGATCTCGATCGCCGTGTGGGTGCCCTTGTCCGGGTGCACCCGGCCGAAGGCGACCAGATCTGGCCCGCCATCCGGCACGAACGGCAACCCGTCAAGATCAATGCCGTGGTACACCGTCGCCACGTAGTCCAACCCGTCCGCGCGGTCGGCGTCCGAGATGGACACGTAGGCCGACCGCGCCCGCGCGTACGCAGGCATTATCCCCGGCCCGGAGAAACCGTGCACGGTGGTCAACATCGGCGCGCGGCAATGCTCGGCGAAAGCCAACGGCAACCAGTCCAGGTGACTGTGCACAAGGTCGAACTCCGCGGATCTGGCGAACGCATGGGCGACGTGCATCGCCTCCCACACCCGCCCGTCCGCGGCCAGGTCCTCCGAATACCCCCGGGGGCACACCCCGTCCAGGCGAGCCGACGTCACCGAGTCCAGCGTGGCGAACAGGGTCACGTCCACGCCTCGGGCAACCAGACCCTCGGCGAGCAGACCCGTGACCTGCTCCCACGGCCCGTAGTGGCGCGGCGGCGTACGCCACGCCACCGGCCCGAGCAGGGCCAACCTCACCGGGCCGACCGGTCAGTCTTCGACACTTCGCTCATCCGTCCACTATGGGCTCGTCCGTCCATTATGGAACTACATTGCGGCCCAGGACATCCGGCGGGAGCCCGGCCTCAAGCGAGCGGGTAGGTCTGCGCGTACGGTTGGACCACAGCCTACGCCCAGGCGGGTAGGGCGAGGCCGCGGGAGCTACGGGCATAGACCGCGACGGGCGTCGCGGTAGCTCAAAGCCGGATCTTGAACCTGACCCCATCGGCCGGAGCTCCCGGTTCGCCGGCCCGATGGACCCGCAGAGCGGCATCGGCGCGCAGGATCGCGAGCTCGACCTGCCGCAGCGCGGGGCCCGGATCAAGGCCGTCGTCGGCCAAGCGGTTCCGGACGACGTGGTAGACCCGCAGTGCCTCGCTTTGCCGGCCGTCGCGATACAGGGCGAGCATCAGCTGCCCGGCCAGCCGCTCTCGCCATGGGTAGGCGTGCACCAGCGCGGTGAGTTCGCCGACCACCCAGGCGTGGCGGCCCAGGTTGAGGTCCGCGTCCAATCGGCCCTCCAGCGCGGCGAACCGCTCCTCCGCCAACTGGGCGCGCACTCCGTCGGCCCAATGGCCCGCCAGGTCGGCGAGCGCGTCGCCCCGCCACATGCCCAGCGCCTTGTCGAACAACGCCGCCGCGCCGTTGTCGTCCCCGGTCGCGGCAGCCTCACGGGCGGCGCCGACGAGGCTTCGGAAACCGCGAATATCAGTCTGGCTATCGCCAATATCAAATAGGTAGCCGCCACCTCGGTTACCCAGGGCGATCCCCTCCGTGCCACCGATAGCGCGACGAAGTCGCGAAATGTACGCCTGAATTGTCTTATGCGCGCCGTCCGGTGGCAGCTTGCCCCAAACCCGTTCGATCAATTTGCTGGCCAGGACGAGCTTGTTGGGCTCCACCGCCAATATCGCCAACACGCAGCGCTGCCGCGCGTGGCCCAGGGCCACGCGCCTGCCCCGCTGCCACACCTCGACGGGCCCGAGCAGCAAAATGTCGGCCATCTACCCCACCACCCACGGTGTTCAAGGATTACGCAAGCAGCACGTCCAATTGACCCACGAAAATGGATTGGGGGCCACGTAGATAGACCCCTGTCGCATTTACGACGAAGGGAACGACGCTGTGAGAAGACGATCAATTGTCGGTGTCGCCGCATTGGTGATCGCTACGATCGGGTCCGCACCGGCCGCCGCCGCGGCTCCAGCGCCGACCGGCTCGGTCGAGGCGCCGGCCGAAGCTGGGCGGGCCGTGCCGGTGGCCGGCGCGGGCACCACGGGGTCACAGGAGGTGCTCGGTGTGACGCCCGCGTCGAGCGCACCCCTGCCGGTGGTCGACGCCAAGACCTACCAGCGGCAGAAACTGGCCGCGGTCGCGGCGCCGACCAGCGACCGGCCCGACAGCACGCCACTTCCCAGCCGGATGCAGACGCAGCAGAGCGTGACCACCCTCTTCAACGGGCTGGACCGGCCCGGTTCGATCAACAACGGCAGTGTCTTCAACCCGCCGGACACCATCGTCGGCAAGAGCCCGAACCGGATCGTGGAGGCCACGAACAGCGCGGTGCGACTGTCCACCAACACGGGCGGCACGCTTCAGACGCTCAACCTGAACGCCTTCACCGGCGCCGCGACCGCCGATGGGCTGATGTTCGACCCGAAGGTCTACTACGACCGCAACGCGACCAACCCCCGCTTCTTCGTCACGGCGTTGCAGGTGGCCGGGCGGGACGACGCGAACGCGGCGAACGACGTCTCCCGGATCTGGATCGCGATCTCCCGGGCCGCCGACCCGGCCAGCCTTTCCTCCGGTTGGTGCTTCTACAACATCGAGGGCCGCCGGAACGTGGGCACCGCGGACGCCAGCTGGGCGGACTACCCGGGCCTCGGCGCTGGCGCGGACAGCTTCTCGGTGACCACGAACCAGTTCCGGTTCACCAACCGGACGTTCACCTTCGCGATCATCCGGACCTTCAACAAGACCGTCGCGGAGAACAACGCCGCCGCCTGCCCCACCATCCCGACCTTCACCTTCCAGCCGGCCGCCGCCGCGGGGGACGGAACCCAGTTCACCATCCAGCCGGCGCAGCACTACACCAGCCCATCGTCCTTTGTGAACACGACGAACCCGGCGTACTTCCTGAGCACCACATCCGGCACCAGCACCCAGTACCACGTCTGGCGGGTGCGTAACGTCGCGGGTGGCTCGCCGACCCTGGCTCACCTCATCCTGACCAGCACCGGATACGGCATACCGCCAGACTCACCCCAGCCGGGGAGCGCGATCCTCGTCGATACCGGGGACAACCGGCTGCTGCAGACCGCCGGCATCGGTAACACCCTGGTCGGCACCCTCACCACGGTCTGCAACTTCACCGCCGGAACGGCCAACGAGTCCTGCTCGATGACGCCCCGGGTGGCGGTCAGCGCCGACGCGGCCGGCGGCCTCACCGCGAGCATCGTGGAGAACACCTTCGCCGGCTTCACCGACAACATCTTCGTCCACCACAACAGCATCGCCACCAACTCCGCGTTGCAGTCCGGTGCGACCTGGGAGTTCAGCGGGAGTGGGAACTTCCTCAGCTCCGCGGCTGAGATAAAGAACGCCGGCGGAGCGTGGTCCGGGGTACTCACCTACGCCCCGGGAACGTGCGCCCTACCCGCCACGGCGCCCAGCACCACCACCGCCCGCAGCGGTGACTACTCCGGCGCCCAGACCGATCCAGGCCTGAGTACCTTCTGGCTCGCGGGCGAGCAGGCGGTAACCATTTCCGCCGCCTGCCAGTGGCGCACCCGCATCGCCCAGCTCGTCCCGTAACGCTGTCGCCAAGCCGGTCCTGCTATCCAACCGCAAGGAAACCGCACCCGGCGGGCGCACGCCAGACCCAGCAGCGGTCGCGCTCGCCGGGTGCGCGGGCGGCGACCGATCTATACCTCAGCAGGTGGTGGCTCGTTGGTCCTGGCCGCTGGCAGGAGTGCGTCGCCGAGCATCCGCCAGTACCGCATCGCGGACCGCCCCGGCTCGATACCGATCACCTGCACCCCGACATGGTCGGCCCCGGCCTTGACATGGGCGTGGAGCTTGTCAGCGATCGTGTCGAGGTCGCCCCAGAACACGAGGTCGTCGACGAGGCGGTCACTGCCGCCGCCCGCGATCTCGTCCTCCGAGTAGCCCAGGCGCCGGAACTTCGCGATGTTGTACCTGCTGGTCAGGTACGGGTGCAGGTGCTCGCGCGCGGTCGCGCGGGCGGTGTCGGGGTCCGATTCGAACAGCACCGGGTGTTCCACGCCCAGGAAGGCGTCCGGGCCGAGGATCTCCCGGGCGTGCGCGGTGTGCGCCACGTTGACGTGGTAGGTCTGCGCGCCGGCGGCGCGGTGGCGTGCCAGTTCGAGCATCTTGGGCCCGTACGCGGCCAGAATCCGGCGCATCGGAGCCTCGGGCCGGGGGTTGGGCGTCTCGACGGCGTCCAGCTGGTCGAGGTACTCGGTCATGGCCGCCACCGGCTTGACTCCCGGCCGCCCGACGCCGCCGTATCCCAGGCCGAGCACGTGCCGGTCGGGGTAGGCGTCGGCCAGCAGGAGGCTCGCGCCGTACGTCCACCGGGCCTCGCGCGACCAGATCTGCGCGATGCCGTTGATGACGCGCATGTGCTCGGTGCAGGAGAGCAGGTAGCCGGCGTGGGTGAGCGCCTCCCGCCCGAGGAGTTCGGGGAACCAGAACGCCCGCCATCCCAGCTCTTCGAGTTCCTGGATCGAATCGCGCATCCGCGCGGCCGGCTGGTTCTCGAAGTCGAAGGTGTAGATCCCGAACGTGCCAAGGTCCATGCCGCTCATCGAAGATCTCCCGTGCGTCGTCAATCAGAACATATCGCACTATCGCAAAATAACGATGTGAGAGACAACCGCCTGGCCGGGTGATGCTGATCGCAGCGCTAGATGGTCTGGCCGAGCGCGGCGACGAGCTGGGCGATGCGCTGCTCGTCGCGCCGGTAGTGGGTCCACTTGCCCACTCGCGTCGCCCGCACCAGGCCCGCCCGCTGCAGCTCGGCCATGTATGCCGACACCGTCGACTGGGCCAGCCCGACCTTCGCCTGGATGTGGCTCACGCACACCCCGACCTCGGCGGGGTCGGCGATCGCTCCCTCGAGCGGGAAGTGACGCTCGGGCTCGCGCAGCCACGAGATCAACTGCAGTCGCACCGGGTTGGACAGCGCTCGCAACGCGAGGAGCACATCCGGGTCCGGTGCGACCGCGCTTTCCGTCATGGCCCCAGCCTACCGATCGATACCGACGTTTCGGGATATCACGATATGGCGGGCGCCACAGTGGTGAGCAGCCGGCTGGCGATGGTCGCGAGCCGCTCGCCCTGGTAGCGGGCCGCCTCGAGGGTGTCCTCGGACGGGGCGTCGGCGCCGGAGTGCGCGATGCCGTACGGGTTGCCGCCCGCCGGGTACACGATGGGGCTGGTGTATCCGGGCGGGACGATGATCGAGCCCCAGTGGTGGAAGGTGTTGTAGAGCGCCAGCGTGGTCGACTCGTTGCCGCCGTGCCGGTTGTAGGCGCTGGTGAAGCCGGTGGCGGGCTTGCCCGCGAGGATGCCCTGCTGCCACAGCGGGCCGGTGGTGTCGATGAACTGCTTCAGCTGGGCGGCGATGTTGCCGTACCGGGTCGGTGAGCCGAACGCGTAGGCGTCGGCCCAGCTGAGGTCGTCGAGCGTGGCGACCGGTACGTCCTGGACGGCGTCGACGTGCTGGCGCCAGGCCGGGTTGGCGTCGATGGCCGAGTCCGGCGCGAGCTCGGCGACCCGGCGCAGGCGGACCTCGGCGCCGGCCTTCTCGGCGCCCTCGGCGAGTGCCGTGGCGAGCTGGTGGACGTTGCCGGTGGACGAGTAGTAGACGACGGCGACCTTGGTGCTCACGTGGTCCTCCTGGGGCGACTGTAAACCGGATTGTCATCCGCTTCGTAGGCAAGTGAATCGGATAGCAATCCGGTTGGCAACGTGACGTGGGCGACACGAACCGGATAGCTATCCGATACTCTTGTCGCATGGCAGGCCCCGAACTACCGGTCAGCGGTCAGGAGCAGCCGGAGCGCGCCGACGCCGCCCGCAACCGGCAGCGGATCCTCTGCGCGGCTGCGGAGCTGATCGCCGCGCAGGGCGCGCAGGCGGTCACGATGAACGCGGTCGCTCACCGGGCCGGCATCGGCGTGGGCACCGTGTACCGGCGCTTCGGCGACGTGAGCAAGCTGCTGTTCGCACTGCTCGACGAGAGCGAGAAGCGCTTCCAGGCCGCCTTCCTGACCGGGCCGCCGCCGCTGGGGCCGGGCGCCCCGCCCGCCGAGCGGCTGCGCGCTTTCCTGCACGCGCTCGCCGACCACGTCATCGACCAGTGCGAGATCATGCGCGTGGCGGAGAAGGCGTCTCCGATCGCCCGGTACCACGGCGGGCCGTACCTGACCATGCACACCCACGTCAGCGTGCTGCTGCGGGAGGCGCGACCCGACCGCGACCCGGCCGTCCTCGCGCACCTGCTGCTCGCGCCGTTCGTGTCGAGCCTGTTCGACCACCTGACGGTCGACCGGCGCCTGACGGCCGATGAGATCAAGGCCGCGATCGACGGCCTGCTGCCCGTCTGACTACGTTCTGGACAAACGGCCGCGCCCAGCCTTCGCACGGGTGTAAGCACGGGGTATGGGCCGGGTGCCGCCGGACCGGGACGCGCCGGTCCGGACCGAAGTGCTGCACGAGAGCGGGCGCACACGTGTGACCCGGCTGTACCTGCCGGACGGGACCGCCATCCGCAAGGAGCCGCTGGGGCCAGACGCGGACCGGCGACTGCGGCACGAGCTGGCGATGCTGGAACGGCTGCGGGGCGTCGCCGGAGTCGCGCAGCTGCTGGACGGGATCCGGTACCCGGGATCGCTGGTACTGCGGGACGCCGGCGACGGCCTGACCGGGGTGCCGAAGCCGGTCGGCGACCTGCCGAGGCTCGCGCTCGAACTGGCCCGCGCCCTGGCCGGCACCCATCGCGCGGGCGTGATGCACCACGACATCTCGCCGCAGAACATCGTCATCGGAAGCGACGGCGCCCCGTGCCTGGTGGACTTCGCGCTGGCGTCGTCGCTGGCCGAGATCCGCCCGGCGTTCACGCACCACACGGAGATCGTCGGGACCCTCGCCTACCTGGCGCCGGAGCAGACCGGGCGTACCGGCCGGTCGGTGGACGAGCGGGCCGACCTGTACGCGCTGGGCGCCACGCTGTACGAGCTGGCGACGGGGGAGCCGCCGTTCGGCTCCGGTGACCCGTTGCGGCTCACCCACGATCATCTGGCCCGGGTGCCGGTGCCGCCCAGCGACGTGAACCCCGCCGTGCCCAGGCCGCTGTCGGCGATCATCATGCACCTGCTGGAGAAGGAACCGGACAACCGGTACCAGACCGCCGACGGGGTGGCGCACGACCTGGAGCGGCTGCGGGAGGCCGCCAGCCGGGTACACGTCGGTGAGCACGACTTTCCGCTGCGCCTGCTGCCGCCCTCGCGCCTCGTGGGCCGGGAGGACGAGGTGGCCGCCCTGGAGACGGCGTTCACCGAGACGCTCGCGGGGCGGTGCCGCGGCGTACTGGTCGGCGGGCCGCCCGGCGTGGGCAAGACGGCACTGGTCGAGCAGCTGCGGCCCGCGGTGACCGGAAGCGACGGCTGGTACGTGGCCGGCAAGTACGACCAGTACCGGCGGGCGTTGGAGTTCGACGCCGTGCACCAGGCGTTCCGGGCGCTGGGCCGGCTGCTGCTGGCCGAGCCCGAGGACGCCCTGGCCGAGGTCCGGGAACGCGTCCTGGCGGCGGTCGGCCAGAACGCCGGCCTGGTGGCGGCCACCCTGCCGGAGTTCGCGGCGCTGCTGGCGGTACCGGCCGATCCGGGGGATCCGCTGACCGCGCAGGCGCGGGCGCGGCGCACCGGCGTACAGATGCTGCGGGCCATCGCGTCGCGCAAGCGGCCCGTGGTGCTGTTCCTCGACGACCTGCAGTGGTCCGGGCGCACGTCGCTCGGCTTCGTCGACCTCGTGCTGGGCGACGATCCGATCGACGGCCTGCTGCTGGCCGGCACGTACCGCGACGACGACCTGGAGGACGCGCACCCGCTCGCCGGTCCGCTGGCGCGCTGGCGTGACCAGCCCGCGGTGCGCCACCTGCGGCTCGGGAACCTGCCCGCGCGGGGCCTGGCGACGATGGTCGCGGAGATGCTGCACGCCGCCCCGGCGTCGACGAAGACCCTCGTCGACGTGATCGAGGCGTACACGTCCGGGAACCCGTACGAGAGCGCGGAACTGCTCAACGTGCTGCGCCGCGACGGCGTGCTGACCGCGACGGCCAGCGGCTGGCGGTGGGACGCGGCGGCGGTACAGGCTCATCTGGGACGGTCGGAGGCCGCCGGGCTGCTGGCGGCGCCGGTCGCGGCGCTGCCGGAGCGGTCGCGGGCGATGGTGGAGGCGATGGCGTGCCTCGGTGGCCGCGCCGAGGTCGCCGTGCTGCAGATCGCGACCCGCGAGCCGGCGGGCGAGGTGGAGTCGACGCTGGCCGCGGCGCTCGACGAGGGCCTGCTGGTCGTCGAGCCGGGCGCGCGCGAGGCGATGCGGTTCCGGCACGACCGGATCCGCGAGGTGATCCTCGACGAGCTGGACCAGCGGCGGCGCCGCACCCTGCAGCTGACCATCGCGCGGCGGCTCGCGGCGGTGCCGGAACTGTTCGCCGTGGCCGCCGAGCAGTACCTGCCGGTGGTCGACGCGGTCGACGACCCGGGGGAGCGGCGCGCGGTCGTCGGGCTGCTGCGGCGCGCCGCCGGCCAGGCCGCCCTGGTCGGCGACCACCCGCTGGTGATCACGCTGCTGACGGCCGCGCTGCGGCTCGCCGACCCGGACGACACCGCCACGCTGATCGCGCTGCGCACCGGCAGGCACGCCGCCCTGTTCGGCGCGGCCCGCCTGGACGACGCGGACGAGGAGTACCGCGAGATCGTCGCGCTGCGACCCACCACAATGGAGCGCGCGGCCGCGACCGGGGTGCAGGTGCGCGGTCTGACGTTCCGCAACCGGTACGCAGAGGCGCTCAGTCTCGGCTTGCGGTCACTGCGCGAGCTCGGCATCCCGGTACCGGAGGAGATCCAGCTCCCGATCGAGTTCGACCACCTGTACCGGTGGCTGGATCGCGTCGACGGCGCGGACGACCTGGCCCGGCCGGAGCTCACCGACCCGACGCTGCTCGCCGCCACCCGGCTGATCGACGCGATCCTGCCGGCGGCGTACCTGTTTCCCGACCCGGCCACGCACGCGTGGCTGAGCCTGGAAGCGGTGCGGATCTGGCTCGAACACGGCCCCGGCCCTTCCCTCATCGGCCCGGTCGGCATCGCCGCCTTCGGTGTCGTGGCGATGCGCTCGGACTACGCCGCCGGATACCGGGCGCTGCGGCGGGTGCTGGCGCTGGGCGAGACCCGCGGCTACGAGCCCGACACGTCGCAGATCCGCTTCCTGTTCGCCACCATGTGCTGGTGCTTCGAGCCGGTCGAGAACGCCGTCGCGGTGGCACGGCGGGCCCGCGAGGGGCTGATCGGCGGCGGCGACCTGGTGTACGCCATCTACACCTACCACACGACCGTGCGCGGCATGCTCGACTGCGCGCCCACTGTGGACAGTGTGGCGGCGGAGGTCGAGGAGGGGCTGGCCCTGGTGCGGCGCGGCGGCGACGAGCAGACCGGCGCGACGCTCGACATCTACCGGTGGCTGATCGGCGTGCTGCGCGGCGAGAGCTCGGCCGCGGCGGCGCCCATCGACAAGTACACCGACAACCCGCTGGCCGTCCTACATGGACACATCAGTCACGCGGTCGCCGCGGCCATCTTCGGCGATCCGGTCGCGCTCAGCCGGCACACCGCGGCGGCGATGCCGGTACTGCCGGCCGACCTCGGCAGCTACCCGACCGTCACCGCCTATCTGGTGCGCGGGCTGGCCCTGGCCGGCGAGATCCGCGCCGGAAACCGGGCCGCACTCGCGGAGCTGGACGGCGTGACGGGCTGGCTGGCCCTGCGCGCCGCCGACGCGCCAGAGAACCTGCTGCACCTGCAGCGGCTGGTCGAGGCCGAGCGCGCCTGGGCGGTCGGCGACTTCCGCGCCGCGGTGCTCGGCTTCGACGCCGCCCGGCGCGAGGTCGAGGACCGGCAGCGGCCCTGGCACCGCGCGCTGATCGCCGAGCGGGCGGCCCGCTTCCACCTCGCGCACGGCGTCGAACACACCGGGTACGAGCTGCTGTCGCAGGCGCGTGAGGAGTACCTGGCGTGGGGCGCGACGGCGAAGGTCGACCAGCTGGACTGGGCGTACCCGACGCTGCGGCCACGCGACCGCCGCACCGCCGTCACGACCGGGGCGATCGACCTGCTCGGCGTGCTGTCGGCGTCGCAGGAGCTCAGCTCGCAGACCAGCGTCGAAGGGCTGCACTCGTACGTCGTCGAGGTGCTCAGCGCGATGACGGGCGCCACGGGAGTACACCTGGTGCTGTGGAACGACGAGGCGCAGGAGTGGCTGCTGCCCCCCGCCGGGCGCGAGCACACCCTGCCCCTGTCGGTGCTGCGATACGCCCAGCGGGTGCGCGAACCGCTCGTCACGCGCGACGCCACCCGCGACGACCGCTTCTCCCGCGACCCGTACCTCGCCGACGTCGCCTGCTGCTCGCTGCTCGCCGTGCCGATCGTCAACCGCGGGACGCTGCGGGCGGTGCTGCTGCTGGAGAACCGCCTCATCCGCGGGGCGTTCTCCGCCGAGAGGCTCGACGGGGTCAGGCTCATCGCCGGCCAGCTGGCCGTCTCCCTCGACAACGCCATGGTGTACGCCTCGCTGGAGCGCAAGGTCGCCGAGCGCACCGCGGAGCTGGCGGTCGCCAACGAGCTGCTCAGCATCGCCAACGAGCGACTGGAGCAGCTGAGCGTCACCGACCCGCTGACCGGAGTCGCCAACCGGCGGCGGCTGGAGGAGGTTCTCGACGCCGAGTGGCAGCGCGCGCGGACGGCTGAGTCGCCGATCAGCTTCGCAATGATCGACATTGACCACTTCAAGCAGTACAACGACCACTTCGGACACGCGGCGGGTGACCGGTGCCTGCAGCGGGTGGCGGCCCGGGTACGCCAGCACGTGCGCGACACCGACCTGGTCGCCCGGTACGGCGGCGAGGAGTTCGCGGTCGTGATGCCGGGCGTGAACCTCGAGGCGGCCGTCGCGGCCGCCGAGCGCCTGCGTACCGCGGTCATGACGCTCCCCGAGCGGGACGTGACCGTGAGCATCGGCGTCGCCACCACCGCCCCGGCGAGTGGCGGCGGGTGGCCCCAACTCGTCGAGTCGGCCGACGCCGAGCTGTACCGGGCCAAGCGCGGCGGCCGCAACCAGGTGCACGCCGGCAGCTGACTCCCTGACCTGCAACAAACCTGCAAACGCCAGCTATTGAGTTTCGGAAAGCGCTTTCCGTACGCTGACGGTTGTCCATGTTTCGATCTTGTGTCCGGGAGAAGAACGATGCGGTTCAAAATTCTTGTCGCCGGCGGTGCAGCCGTCGTCGCCGCGGGCGCGGCGGGCGTCTGGGTCGCCGGCTCGGCGTTCGCCGCGACCACGCGCTACGAGGCGGAGACCTCCCCAGCCGTCTGCACCGGCACCATCGACAGCAACCACTCCGGCTTCTCCGGCTCGGGATTCTGCAACGGCGACAACGCGACGAACGCGTTCGCCCAGGTCACCGCGACCGCCTCGGCGGCCGGCACGGCGACGCTCGGGGTCCGGTTCGCCAACGGCACCACCAGCGCCCGCGCCGCCAGCCTGATCGTCAACGGCGCCACCACGCAGTCGGTGTCGTTCGAGGGCACCGGAGCGTGGAACACCTGGGTCACCAAGACGCTGACCGTCAACCTGAACGCGGGCAGCAACACGATCCGGTTCAACCCGACCAGCTCCGGCGGCCTGGCCAACATCGACTACGTCGACGTCACGACCGGCGGCACGACCCCCACGACCCCGCCACCCTCGTCGCCACCGCCCGCTGGCAACGCTCTCTACGTGGCGCCCGGCGGAACCGACAGCGCGGCCGGCACCCAGGCGAACCCGACGACGCTCACCTCGGCGATCACCCGCATCGCGGCCGGCGGCACGATCTACATGCGCGGCGGGCAGTACAACTACTCGCAGACGATCACGATCGCCCAGGGCAACAACGGCACGTCGAGCGCCCGCAAGAAGATCTCCGCGTACCCGGGCGAGACGCCGGTGCTGAACTTCTCGGCACAGGCCGAGGACCCGGCCAACCGCGGCCTCGCCGTCAACGGAAACTTCTGGCACGTCTACGGCATCATCGTCGAGCGGGCCGGCGACAACGGCATCTTCGTCGGCGGCCACAACAACATCTTCGAGCGCACGATCACCCGCTTCAACCGCGACACCGGTCTTCAGCTGTCGCGGATGCTGTCCAGCACGCCCCGCGACCAGTGGCCGTCGAACAACCTCATCCTGAGCGCGGAGTCGCACGACAACGCCGACTCCGACGGCGAGGACGCCGACGGGTTCGCCGCGAAGCTCACGGTCGGCGCCGGCAACGTGTTCCGGTACGCCGTGTCGCACAACAACATCGACGACGGCTGGGACCTCTACACGTACGCCGACGAGGGGCCGATCGGCGCGGTGACCATCGAGGACTCCATCGCGTACAACAACGGCACCCTCAGCAACGGCGGCCAGGCCGGAAACGGTGACCGCAACGGGTACAAGCTCGGTGGCGAGGACGTGCCAGTCAACCACGTCGTGCGCCGCAGCATCGCCTTCCGCAACGGCAAGCACGGGTTCACGTACAACCGGAACCCCGGCACGATGACGATCTCGAACAACCTCAGCATCGACAACACCGAGCGCAACTACTCCTTCGACGCCGGCACGTCGGTGTTCCGCAACAACACCTCGTGCCGCAGCGCCAGCGGCACGAACGACCGGATCGTCGGCAACACCGACAGCTCGAACCAGTTCTGGTCGGGCACCAACGGCTCGCGGTGCGCCAACTTCAGCGGCGCCCTCGGCTGGTCCTTCGCCTCCGACGGCCGCCTGGTGGTAACCCTCGGCGGCCGGGTAGTAACCCTCTAGCCCAGCACAGTGATCAGGGCGTCCCTCAAGTCGTTAGAGCGACTTCAGGGACGCCCTGATCACGGGTTACAGCCAAGGGGGTAGTGGCTCGGCGGGGGAGCCGTCGGCGGTGACCACGCCCGTGTAGGGGCGGCCGGCGAGATAGGCGGTGACCTCCGCCAGATCACCCCGCACGTCAGGGATCTCGCGCTTGGCGAGGATGTCTTCGCGCAGCGCGTCGAGGAACCCCTCGGGCAGGTCGGCGAACGAGATGCCGGTGCCGAGATCGACCGCGTGCACCATCACCTCCCGGCTGCGCATCCACGGCGTCTCGCTCGCCGGCACGGTGCGCCCATGCGCGGTTTGGACCTCCGCCCGCCACTGCTCGCCGGTCATCGCTGCGAGGGCCTCGTCGAGCGCCCGCGCTGACTCCTCGAACCACGCGGTGAGGCGCGCACCGGGCAGCTCCGCGCCCGACTCGATGCCCGCGTCGCGCTGCTCCCGCGAGCTGTACATCGGTGTGCGCTCACCGGTGCGGGCCCAGTGCAGCAGGTTTCCGAGCGCCTCGGCGTTGCCGGCCAGGTGCGCCACGACGTGCTTGCGGCTCCAGCCGGGCAGCAGCGACGGCTCGCCGTACGCCGCCTCGTCGAGGCCGGCAACGGCCTTACGGCACAGAGCGGTGCCTTCCGCGATCCACGCGAGCGCCGTCGACAGGTCCCTCACCGCGTCTCCTCCACCTGGCTGCGGTACAGGCCGAGCTTAGTGAAGATCGGCGTGTCCGAGAACTGGAAGAGGTCGAGCCCACCGGAGTCGGAGTCGGACGCGGACGCCTCGGACGTGATCGACAGCGGCATCCAGGACGGGACCACGAACAGGTCGCCACGCTGAACCGACCAGGAGGCGTCGCCCACGCTGACCCGGCCCGAGCCGTCGAACACCTGGTACACCGACGATCCCGTCTCGCGGCGCGGGGCGGTCTGGGTACCGGAGCGGACGCGGTGGAACTGCGCGCGGATGGTCGGCAGCACGTCCTGGGCGGTCGTGGGATTGGTGTACCGCACCAGCGCGTGGCCGGGCTCGACGGTGCCGGGGTACCCCTCGCGTTCCAACTCCAACTGGTCGGCCAGGGCGGCGTCGGTGTCCTCCCAGCGGTACCGCAGCAGCGGGCTGCCCGCATTCGGCCGCAGCCGCGAGACCGGCGCCAGCCCCGGGTGTCCCCACAGCCGCTCGGCGCGGGAACGGTCGGGCGTCGCGTGCTCCGGCTCGGTCAGCTCGTCCCGCCCGAAGTCGAAGAACTGCCCCTCGACGTCGTATTGGAACGGGATGTCCAGCCCGTCGATCCACGCCATCGGCGCGCCGGCCGCGTTGTGGTGCGCGTGCCAGTTCATGCCGGCCTGCGGCAGGAAGTCGCCGCGGCGCATCGGTACCGGATCGCGCTCCACGACCGTCCACACGCCCTCACCCTCCACCACGAACCGGAAGGCGTTCTGCGTGTGCCGGTGCTCGGGCGCGTTCTCGCCCGGCATCAGATACTGGATGGCGGCCCACAGCGTCGGCGTGGCGTACGGCCGGCCGCCGAGGCTCGGGTTGGCCAGTGCGATGGCGCGCCGCTCGCCGCCACGCCCGACCGGCACCAGGTCGCCCGAGCGGGCCGCCAGGTCGACGAGGGTCTTCCACTCCCACCGGTACGGGCGCGCCTTCGAACGGGGATGCGGCGGCATCAGGTCGCCGATCCGGGTCCACAGCGGCACCAGCAGCGCCTTCTCGAACCCGCGGTACAGGTCTTCGAGCTCCGGGGTCACCGGCGGCTGGTCCGGCCGGTCCTCGGCGGTCAACGTCACGGGGGAGTCACTCATCTACCAACCGTGGTCGGCGTGGCCGCTCCGGAACAGTAGATTCTGTTCAGCGGAACAGCGAAGCGAGTGATCACCGTGGCGAAACCCATGAAGAACCCACCGGCGTACGGCGTGACGAGCGTCGACCACGCGCTGCAACTGGCGGTGATCCTGCAGGTCGAGGGCCCTCTGACCGTCTCCGAAGCCGCGAACCGGCTCGGCGTCGCCCGCTCCACCGCGCACCGGCTGCTCTCCACACTCGTGTACCGCGACTTCGCCGTCCAGAACGACGACCGCACCTACCGCGTCGGCCCCGTACTGGAGATCGCCGCCCAGACCCAGTCGAACGTCGCCGCCATCCGCGCGGCCGCCCTCGGCCCGCTGCGTACCCTGGTCGACACCCTCGACGAGACAGCCAACGTCAGCATCCGCACCGGCCGCACCATCCGGTTCATCGCCGCGGTCGAATGCTCGCAGTCGCTGCGGGTCGGCAGCCGCGAGGGCATGGTCCTGCCGGCACACCTGGCGACGGGCGGCCTCGTGATGCTGGCCGCCCTGTCCGACGACGACCTGACCGCCCTGTACGCGTCCCCGCCGGCGAACGGCTCCGACGAGCGCCCGGACCTCGCGCAACTGCGCACCGAACTGCGCGCGATCCGGCGCAGCGGCATAGCCCTCAACCTCGAACGCTCCGAGCGCGGCGTCGTGGCGGTCGGCCGCGCCGTGACAAACGCCAGCGGCGAAACGGTAGCCGCGGTATCCGTGTCGATGCCCAGCGTCCGCCACTCCCCAGCCCGGATGCAGGACGTAGTGGCCGCCCTAACAGCAGCCGCCCAAGCAATCTCCACCACCCTCTAACCACCCCGCCGCGCGCCGCGCCGCTTGCCCGCGCCGCGCCGCGCGCCCGCTTTCCGCCGATCAAGGGCGAATGCACGTGGTTGGATCTCTAAACCGCGTGTATTCGGTCTTGATCGATGCGAATGTCCTTGATCGGCGCGCGCGCCGCGACTTGCGGGCGGCGCCTGCGTCGCGCGCCGCGCCCCCCTTTCCCGCTGCGCGTCCGCCCGCTTTCCGCCGATCAAGGGCGAATGCACGTGGTTGGATCTCTAACCGCGTGCGTTTGGCCTTGATCGATGCGAATGCCCTTGATCGGCGCACGCGCCGCGCCTTGCGGGCGGCGCCTGCGTCGTGCCCCTCCGCCGCGCGCCGCGCCCCATTTCCCGCCGCGCGTCCGCCGCTTTTCGCCGATCAAGGGCGAGTGCACGTGGTTGGATCTCTGAACCGCGTGTATTTGGCCTTGATCGATGCGAATGCCCTTGATCGGCGCAGGCGCCGGGCCCTGCGGGCGGCGCCCGTGTCGCGCTTGGCGTCGGACGTGGCGGGTGGCGGGGTTGGGCTTGGCTCGGGGTGCTGGAAGCGTGGGTCGGGGGTTTCGGCGAGCGCTTGCGAGCCGCCGGCCCGCGCGGTGCCCGCGGGAGCATGCGGTCCGCAGGTGGCGCGGACCGGGGCAATCTGAATGTGTCTGCCAAGATCGGCCGCGAGCCGGTCAGGACAGGGTGGTGCGGAAGGAGATCGGGGTCTGGCCGGTGCGCTGCTGGAAGTATTTGTTGAAGTTGGTGGCGCTGGAGAAGCCGAGCTGGCGCGCGATCCGGTTGGCGGGCTGGTCGCTGTGGGCGAGCAGGCGCTTGGCTTCCAGGATGACGCGGCGGTCGATGAACTCTTTCGCGCCGACGCCGGCCGCGGTGAGCGTCGCGCGGGACAGCGTGCGTGGCGAGTAGCCGAGGATGTGTGCGTAGTGCTCGACGCGCCGGGTGCGGGCGAAGTCGCGTTCGACGGCGTCGCGGAATCGTAGGAAGGTCTCATTGACCGTCGCGTTGGTCTCCTCCGCTGGCGCCGCGGCGTGGGAGAGGCGCAGCACGAGTGCGGCCAGGAGGTGGCGCAGCGTCGCCATGTGTACGTCGAGCGGGAGCCGCCCCGCGGTGGCGTGGAACGACCGGTCGAGCAGGGTGGCGTAGTCGCTCAGGTCGGTGGTGTCGGGCTCGGCCGGCTGGTACAGGGCGGGGGCGTGCGGGTCGTCGATCGAGGCTGACGAGGCGGTCGCCGGGTCCAGGAACTCGCGTTCGAAGAGGATCAGCCTGCCCGTCGCGTGCCGCAGGTCGCCCCACTGGTGCACCCTGCCCGGGCGCACCCACAGCCATTCGGCTGGCCCCAGCGAGTACCCCGTGAAGTCGACCATGTGTGCGAGCCTGCCGCTGTCGACGGCGATGAGGTGGTGGAACGTCGGTCGTTGGGGCACCGACAGCGTGCGGACGGCGACTCGCGAGCGGAGCTGGGCCAGCGACATGATTTCGAACCCGGCCGGCATGCCGGCGGGGGCGGTGAACCGCACCTCGGGGATGTGTCGGTTTTTGACCATCACGGGTCACAACAGTACCCACGTCAGCGGACGTATCGCGCATAGCTTGAAGCGTGCTCAGGCAGAAACAGGACATAGGAGGATGTGTCATGGACGCCAAGGGGATCGTGCTCGCCGCGGCCAAGGAACTGTTCGGCGACAAGGATGTCGCGGCTGTCGACCGGTGGGTGGCCGCCGGCTACCGGCAGCACAGCGCGCTGGCGCCCGACGGGCCCGACGGGCTGCGCGGCCTGGTGGCCACGCTGCCGGAGGGCTTCCGCTACGAGGGCGCGCGGGTGATCGCGGACGGCGACCTCGTCGCGCTGCACGGGACCTACCACGGCTTTGGGCCCGACCCGCTCGTCGCGTTCGACCTGTTTCGGGTGGACGCCAACGGCAAGATCGCCGAGCACTGGGACGCGTTGACGCCGCTGGTGGTCGATACCGCCTCCGGGCGCTCGCAGACCGACGGCCCGAGCGCGGTTGCCAACCTTGACCAGACGGAGGCCAACCGCAAGCTGGTGACGGAGTTCGCCGAGAGGGTCCTCAAGGGGGCCGACTACTCGGTGCTCACCGAGTACATCTCGACGGAGACCTACCACCAGCACAACCCCGAAGCCGCCGATGGCCTGGACGGGTTCGGCGCGGCGGCCGCGAAGTGGGCGGAGCAGGGCAGGAACCTGGTCTACAAGACCGTTCACCGGGTCGTCGCGGAGGGGGATTTCGTGCTGGTCCAGAGCGAGGGGGAGTTTGGCGGGCCGGTCGCTTACTGGGATCTGTTCCGCGTTCGGGACGGGTTGATCGTGGAGCACTGGGACGTCATCGCACCGATCCCCGCCGAGCTTCCGCACGATAACGGGCTGTTCTGACGCGGCGCGGGGGCGCGGCGGCTCGGGCGCGGCGTGACGTGAGCGCGGCGCGAGCGCGCGGGGCGGGGCGCGAGCGCGCGAGGCGGGGCGCGGGGCGCGGGGCGCGGGGGCGCGGCAGCTTGGCCGCGATCAAGGGCATCCGCCGGGATCAAGGGCGAATGCACGCGGAATAGAGATCGAACCACGTGCATTCGCCCTTGATCGACGGAAAGGCGGAGGTCAGGAAGCGCTTCCTGGATAACACCAACGCCCCGCAGTCCCTCGACCGCAGGCTGCGCGACGTGCTCCTCGGCAGCCGGTACGGCCACCACCGCGTCGTCGACGGGCTGCGCGCCGAACCGGGCAGGGCGACGCCGTTGACGCCGTCGCCGCCGACCCCGGAGCAGATCGACGACGCGATGCGCACCTGGCACTCGCACCACCGGTAACGGTTGCGTCGTGTGACGAAGGTCCGGTTCTGAAACAGGTGCGCGGCCGCAGCCCGTGATCAGGGCATGAGGATCGTGCTGACGGTGGCTCTGCTGCTCCTGGCCGGGTGCGGCACCGCGCCCCCCGCGCCGCCGGCCTGGGAGGCGCCGACCGCGTCGACACCACCACCGAGCCCGTCGCCCACTCGCTCGTCGACTCCGGTGGCCATCGAACAGCCCATCGAGTATCCCGAAAGCGGCGCCGGCACCTGGCTGGTCGCCGCCGGGCAGGGGCGCACCGCCGGCCGCTCGGGCACGCTGATGCGGTACCGCGTCGCCGTCGAGCGGGGCATCCGCAACGTCGACCCGGCGGTGTTCGCCAGCGCCGTCGAGCAGACGCTCGGCGACTCGCGCGGCTGGACCGGTGACGGGCAGTGGCGGCTGCGTCGGGTCGGTCCCGGCTCCCCGTACGACTTCATCGTGTACCTGGCCACCCCGGCCACCCGCGACAGGCTCTGCGACAGCGGGTACGACCGGTACACGTCGTGCCGCAACGGCGCGAGCGTGGTGATCAACGTGGCCCGCTGGGTGCACGGGGTGCCGCACTACGGCGAGCGGCTCGACGTCTACCGGCAGTACCTGGTCAATCACGAGGTCGGCCACCGCCTCGGCAACGGCCACGAGAAGTGTCCCAAGAAGGGCAAACCCGCGCCCCTCATGCAGCAACAGACGCTCGGCCTGCACGGATGCCTGCCGAACCCCTGGCCGCTGGTCGACGGTGAGCGGTACCGGGGTCCGTCCGGCGTCTACAACGATCCGCTGCCGGAACGGTGAAACGAAACCGGCCGCCGATCGCGTGTAGAGAACGGGAGGACCATGATCTCGTTCGACGGCTTCGTCGCGGCCCGCGCCCCGGCGCTGCTCCGCTTCGCCTACCTGCTGTGCGGTGACCGCCACCTCGCCGAGGACATGCTGCAGGAGGTACTGGCGCGCGGCTACCGCCGGTGGGACCGCATCGCGTCGAGCGGGCCGCCCGAGGCGTACCTGCGGCGGGCGGTCCTGCGCGAGTACCTGTCGTGGCGGCGGCGCCGGGCCAGCACCGAGGCCGTCGTCGCCGACGTACCCGACCGTGCCGGCGCCAGGCACCTGGAGGACGAGCTCGCCGTCCGCGACGAGATGTGGGCGCTGCTGGCGACCCTGCCCCGCACCCAACGTGCCGTACTGGTCCTGCGGTACTACCTCGACCTGCCCGACAGCGACATCGCCGACCTGCTCGGCTGCGCGGTGCCGACGGTACGGGTCACCGCGATGCGAGCCCTCACCGCGTTGCGCGGCCAGCTCTCGCCGTCACCCGTCACGGAGGCACGCAATGGATGAGATCGAGGACCTCGTCCGGTCCACGCTGGTGCGGCGGTCCGACGAGGTCACCCCGGACGCCGACCTCGCCGACCGGGTCAGGCGGCGGTCCCGGCGCGCCCGCCGGCGTACCCAATCCGTCGTCGCCGCCGCGATGGCCGCGGCCGCGGTCCTGCTCGCCGCGCCCGCGCTCGCCGGGTTTCTGAGACCCTCGGCGGACCCCGAGCCGGCGGCCGAGTCGGCGGCCGAGCCGGCACCGGTGACCGAGGCGTTTCCGTTCGTGCCCCGGGTCGCGCCCAACGGCTACGGCGCCCCGGTGGCCGAGATCGAGGCGGGTCACCCGGTGCTGCGCCAGGTGAGCGCGGACGGGCGGTGGCTGGCCGTCTCGGTCACCCCGAGCCCGCCGGCCGGCCCGGACGAGCCGGCGAAGTCGTACCTGGAGTGCGAGGTGCGCGGCCACGCCGGCACGCTGGCGATCGGCGCCACCACGGTGCTGACCTGGAAGGAGAGCGACGGGCGCTGGGTCCGCGTGGAGGCGGACTCGCGCGTCGAGGTCACCGTCGTGACCGCGTACGCCGAAGGCCTCGACGCGACCGGCAGCGTGCCGGTGCTTGTGCCGTTCAAGTTCGACGCCACGCCGCCGGGCCTGGTGCTGGACACCGTGACGCCGGCCGTGATGACGTTCCGGCCGCCGGACGTGCCGGCCAGCGCCGACTTCGTCGACAAGCTCGTGGTCAGCCTCTCACCGGTGGATCAGATGCCCAAGGCGGGTCAGCCGGCGACGGCGGGCCGGCGGCCGGCGCGCATCATCATCAGCGGCACGGCCACCACCGTGTACGCCGACCTGGGCGACGGCCGGATGCTGGAGATCCAGGCCGCCGCGCGGACCGGCCTGGACCCGCTGTGGCTGACCACGTTCGCGGCCGGCGTCTACCCGACCGCCGATGCGACGGTCTCGAAGGGCTAGGGCCTGCGGCGGGCCAGCAGGGCGAACGAGTTCGGCAGGCGGCCGCTCCACGCCGCCGCGGACACGCCTCCCGCGCGCCAGAACGGTTCCGGGTACTCACTGAGGTGCAGGATCTCCAGGCCGGCGGCGACCAGGGTGGTGACGATCTGACCCAGATTCCACTGCCACTCGACCGCGCCGTTGCCGGGAAAGGTGTCGTTGACGTGGCTGCGGGCGAAGTAGCCGCGGTCGGGCCGGATGCGCGGCTCGTCCTCGTCCCACGTCCAGAGCGGCACGGCCGGATGCGCCTCGTACACGAAAAGGTGCCCCGACGGGCGCAGCACGCGCGCGATGTCGCGCGCCCACGCCGCCAGGTCGCGCATCCAGATCAGGGCGCCCTTGCCGGTGTAGACCAGGTCGGCGCTCGCGCCGGCCAGCGGCATCCCGGGCACGGCGGCGACCACGTAGCGGCAGGGTGCGCCCAGCTCGTCCGCGCGGCGCTGCGCGGCCCGGACGGTCACCGAGCTGTAGTCGACGCCGACGACCGATCTCGCACCGGCCTGCACCAGGGCGATGTCGTCGAGCCCGTGGCCGCTCTGCGGGTGCACGACGGCGGGGGAGCGGCTCAACACCTCGCGCAGCAGGTCGCGTTCGATGGCGACCAGCTCCGAGCCGGTCGCCGCCTGCGCCAGAAGCTCGTCATACTCGTCCACATACTTGTGAGCGGCCGTCTCCCAAGCGCTGCGGTTCGCCCGCGTCGTCACGTCCACGTCGCGATCTTATAGAGAGATTTGAGCTACCGCGGCGTCCGTCGCGCTCAAGACCGTCGCTCCCGCGGCCTCACCCTGCGCGTTCACCACAACCGCCGGCCCCGCTCTGCGTCCCGCCCGCCCCGCTCTGCTTCCCTGGAGGCAACACCTCAGCGCAGAAAGCCGCGCACGGTCTCCACGAACAGGCCCGGCTGCTCGAACATCACCAGGTGGCCGGTGTCGATCTCGGCGTACGCGCTGCCGGGGATGGCCTCGTGCACCTGCCGGGCGCGCTCGACCGGTATGACCTGGTCGCGGGTGAGGCCGACGACGAGCGTGGGCGCGCTGATCTTCGACAGCAGCTCGCGGACGTCGGCGACGAGGTCGAGCTCCATGTGCCGGCGCATGCCTGGCGTGATC
The DNA here is from genome assembly GCF_027923225.1 of Phytohabitans aurantiacus. Taxonomy (GTDB): domain Bacteria; phylum Actinomycetota; class Actinomycetes; order Mycobacteriales; family Micromonosporaceae; genus Phytohabitans; species Phytohabitans aurantiacus. The sequence continues at coordinate 10,927 of NZ_BSDI01000064.1, read as the reverse complement.
GGCGGGGCGCCCGCGATCAGCCCGGCCATGCCTTCGTCGCCGAGGCCGCTCAGGAACGGGGCGCTCAGGCAGTTCAACTGCAGGAACCGGTTGAACAGGTCATGATCGGTCCGCTCAAGCCGCAGCCACAGGTCGACGGCGAGCTTGTGCCGGGCGTCGTCCGGCCCCGTCCAGCCGGCGACGAGCACGAGCCGCCGCACCAGGTCCGGGTGGTGGGCGGCGACGGTCGCGGCGACCATCGCGCCGAGGGAGTACCCCACCAGGTCGACCGGCCCGTCGACGGCGTCTCGGGCGGCGGCCGCGATCTGCTCGGCCAGCAGGTCCAACGTGAGCGGCCCATCGTCGGGGGCGGTGGTCTGGCCGCTGCCCGCGTAGTCGGGCAGGACCACCGTGCTGCCGGCGAAGGCGTCGACGAGATGGCCGAAGTTGCCCTGTGCCGGAAGGCCGGTGCCGGCCACCAGCGCGATGCCCGGGCCGCTGCCCGCGACGGTGTACTCCACGGTGGTGCCGGCGGCGCTGGTGGTCGGCATGCGGGTCCTCCCTCATTTTGGTCGACACTACATTTGCGTACGAGACACAAAGTGTCAACCATCGGGTTGAGGGGCAGTAGGTCGCCACGATCCACAGCCGGCGAACTGGTTGTGTAGCGGCGGAGGGCGAGGCCGCGGGAGCGACGGTCTTGCGCGCGACGGGCGTCGCGGCAGCTCAAAACCCGATTTTGAAGGCTCTAGGGCCGGTGAACGTCGAGGTCGATGACGCGCGGGCCGTCGATCAGCGCCAGCTCGCCGTGGACCATCACGTCGGTGGCGTGCGCGAGGCGAACCGCGCCCTCGGCGGTGATCTCGCTGATCGGCGTGGCCAGCGAACCGTCGGCCGCCACCAGGTCTGCCAGCCGGGCACGCCAGATGCCGGCCTCGACGTGGGGCGCGTCAGGGCGCGGGTTTCCCCACAGCCGATCGCGGGACGCCACCAGCGCCTGCGCTTGGGCCGGGCCGAGCCGGGCGGCCATCTGGCCGTGCAGCCATTTGAGCACCTCGACGGAGCCGAGCGCACGCACGACGACCCGCGCGGCATCCCAAGCCAGCCGCTGAGGGTGGACCACTTGCGTCGACATGCTGGACCCCCGTCCGACCGGCGCGACAGCCTACGCACATCATTGAACAGCGCCGATCGCCGGTGCGCCAGAGGCGTTGGTCAGTGCGTCAGGTATCCGGTATGCCTCACGCAACGGCGTCGATCAAGGTGATCCGCGGGGATCAAGGGCGAATGCACGCGGAAAGGAGATCCAACCGCGTGCATTCGCCCTTGATCGGCATGCTGGGCGTGGCGACACGCCGTCACGGGCGGGCGGCGGCGCCGGGGAGAGCCGGGTCAGCGCCTCAGGTGTGGGCGGCGGTCCCAGGACTTGAGGACTGCGGGCTTGTCGGCGGTGGACGCTGCCAGGGTTGCTGTGGCCGCGCCCGGGTGGGGCGGCTTGGTGTCGGTGAAGAGCCACGCCTGGAACAGATCGTCGAGCTGCTCGCCGGAGACGCGCTCGGCGAGCCGGACGAACTCAGCGGTCGAGCCGTGCCCGTTGCGGTTCTTGGCGTACCACTGGCGCACGATCTTCCAGAAGTCCGCGTCGCCGACGGTGACCCGCAACGCCTGCAGCGTCATCGCGCCGCGCACGTACACGGAGTCGTCGAACAGGTCCACCGGGCCCGGGTCGCCGGGCGGCGGCGCCCAGTACGGCGCGGACAGCGGCTGGGCGTACAGGAAGTCGAAGATCTCCTGCGGGGTACCCTCGCCGAGCTTGTCGCTCCACAGCCACTCCGCGTACGTCGCGAAGCCCTCGTTGAGCCAGATGTCGTCCCACTGCTCGACCGCGACGCTGTCGCCGAACCACTGGTGCGCCAGCTCGTGCGCCACCACGTACGTCTCGCCGGTGGTCGTGCCCTCCTCGAAGAAGTACTTGGAGTAGATGGAGCGGGTCTGGTTCTCCAGCGCGAAGAACAGGTTGTCGTAGTCGTCGACGATCGCGCCGTTGGCCTCGAACGGGTACGGCCCGAAGAACCCCGCCAGGAAATCGGTGATCTCGTTGGTGCGGCCCACCGCGTCGTCGGCGAGGCTGGGTGGCAGATCGGGGTCGATGGCGATGATGGTCGGCTTGCCGTGGTGCTTGGTGGTGCTGATCCGGAACTCACCGATCGTGGCCGTGGCCAGGTAGCTGATCATTGGCGTGCGCTGTTCCCACTTCCACGTGGTCCAGCCGTCCTTCGTCTTGCTGCCGCGCGGTACCCCGTTGGCGATCGCCTCCAGACCGGCCGGCACCGTCACCGCGAAGCTGTAGCTGGCCTTGTCCTGCGGGTGGTCGTTGACCGGGAACCAGGTCGCGGCCACCTCGGGCTGCCCGGCGACGAGAGCACCGTCGTCGGTGTGGATGAACCCGGCCTCCAGCACGATGCCCGGGAATGGGATCTGAATGGTTTCCGGTACGCCGTGGTAGCGCACCTCCACCCGGAAGCGGCTGCCCTTGCGGATCTTCCGCGTCACGGTGAGCTCCTGGCCGGACCGCGAGTACGACGCCTTGTGGCCGTTGACCGAGAGCTTGTCAATTGTCAGACCGACGAAGTCGAGGTTGAAGCTGGACAGGTTCTGGGTCGCGCGGGCGTGGATCACGGCGCGGCCGGTGAGCACGTCGGTGCTCGGTTGATAGTGGACGTCGAGGTCGTAGTGCTTGACGTCGTATCCCCCGTTGCCGTAGCCGGGGAAGTACGGGTCACCCACGCCGGCCGCGCCCGGCCGGAACGATCCTCCCGCGTTGGCGGGTGCGGCACCCAGCGGCACCAGGACCAGAACGCCGATGGCAGCGGCGAGCAGACTCCTCAGTGGCTTCATGGTGGTGACACTATGTGTTGTCGCGGGCTCGGACTGTAAAAGTCGAGACAGTCAGCAGGTCACCCGGCTGGCAGTCCAGTTCCTGGCACAGGGCGGTGAGGGTACTGAACCGGATGGCGCGCGCCCGCCCGTTCTTCAGCACCGACAGGTTGGCCAGGGTGACGCCGACCCGGTCGGCCAGCTCGGTCAGCGTGAGGCCGCGTTCGGCGAGCAGCTTGTCGAGGTGTACCTCGACGCGGTGGTCCTCTTCCGGTGGCACGGCGTCAGATCACCGTCTCCAGCTCGGCCCGCATCGCGCGTCCCCGGTTGACGATCTCGGCGACGGCGAGGAAGCCGAACCCGGCCAGTGTCCACAGTCCGATCGCGGTCACGTCGAGGCTGGCCGAGGCGTCGCCGGTGACGCGCCTGGTCAGGTCGAGCGCCGCGACCGTCTCGGTGACGGCGGCGAGCGGGCCACCCACCAGGGCCACCAGCGCCAGCAGTCGCAGCCGGTTGACGGTCACGGCGAGGAACGGGTCCTCGCGCCGGGCTTGGCGCGCGACCGCGTACAGGATGGCGAGCATGGCGACGACGACGAGGTACGTCGGAAGGCTCGTCAGCGCGGCGGCGACCCGCTCGGCGCGGTCCGGCTGCGCGATGACGGCGTCGAGCGTGCCCTCGGTGTCGACCGTGACGCCCGGTCGCAGGCCGTCCGGTGCGGCGACGACGCTGGCCGGTACCTCGACGGTCAGGTTGTCGCCGATCGCGGTCATCGCGATGCCCGCGACGCCGACCACCGCGAGCACCGCGAGGACGAACGCCGTCGCGCTCTGGATCTCGGCCAGCCAGTCCGGCCTGCGGAGCCGGTCGGGGATGCGCATGTGACTCTCCTTATCGATTTTCGATATACCGATAATCGATAAGGAGCCCTCCGTTGTCAAGCTCAGGTCAGCGCGAACTCGTCGCCGAGCAGCACCCGCAGCTTCGTCAGCGCGCGTGCGCTCCGGGTGGTCACCATGGTCGCCGAGAGGTCGAGGATCTCCGCGACGGTCTGCACGCTGTGGTCCTCCCAGTAGCGCAGCACGACGATGGCCTGGTCGCGCGGCGGCAGCGTGGCCAGCGCCGTCATCAGCGTGACGTGCAGCTCGGTGGTCGCCTGCGCGCCGGCGTGCGCCGCCTCGGGCAGCTCGGCGAGCACGATCTCGGTGTTGCTGCGCCGCTTGCGCTGGTCGAAGACCGCGTTCATGAGCACGCGACGGCTGTACGCCTCCAGGTTCGCGTGCCGCCAGATCCGGCCCCACGACGCGTACATGCGGGCGAGGGTGGTCTGCGTCAGGTCCTGCGCGAGGTGCCAGTCGCCGCACATCAGGTAGGCGACGCGCCGCAGCCGGGGAGCGGCCGTCGCGACGAACGCGGTGAACTCCTCGTCCTGCGCGGCGCGCTGGCTCCGGCGGGCCAGGGTCCACCGGGCGAACGGGCCCCGCGTCACTCGGCCTCCTCGGTGCACACGCCGACCGCGGCCGACTCGACGCCGGGCCTGCCCTGGAACTCCTCGACGAACCTCCCGTACTGGGAGGGCCTGTCGAGCTTGACCCGGAACGCGTCCGGCAGCTGCTCCGGCTTGACGGCGGCGACCAGATCCGGCGCGTCCCGGTACATCCGCTTGAACTTCTCGTAGGCGGCCTGCCCGCTCTCGTACCGCACCTCGGTGGCCCGCGAGTCGGACCTCAGCGACTCGTCCAGGGCGGCGCGCTGCTCGTCGGTGACGTCGGCGCGCAGGAAGATGGCCGCCTCGACCAGGTTCCGCGCGGCATCGGTGCAGGCCGGCCGCATGGCCATCGCCACCGCCTTGGCCGGCTCCGTCGCCGGCGCCGGCGACGCGCTCAGCCCGATCACGGCGACCAGCGCGGTGGCGACGCCGGCCACGCCGCCGCCCGCCAGCAGGCGGCGCCGGTCGCGCAGGCGCCCGCCGCTGGTCATGGCCGCGCGCGCGAGTTCATGTGGGGGCTGCGGGGGCTCGTCTTCGAGTACTCGGTCGAAGAGCGTTCGCAGGCTGTCTCGCACGGTTCACTCCTGTCATCCGGTGGCTTCCCACCTGTTTGACTGGGTGGAACGGTAGCTACGTCACACCGGCGTTCAGTCGTAGTACCGGCGGACGCTGGAGCCGACCCGCGTCACGTCGGTGCCGTAGATGTGGATCGAGATCGCGGTGCCGCCGGCCGTGTTGTGGACCCGGTGGATGTCACCGGGCGGCGCGAACCCGCTCACGTCACCGGCGAGGTTGTCGCTCACGCCGATCAGGTTGAGGTCGGCGTCGAACAGCTCCTCGCGCTCGACACCCTGCAGGACGCCGAACACGCACCACGTGACGTGATCGTGGATTCGGGTGATCTGGCCGGGCCGCCACACGATCGCGACGATCGAGAAGGAGCCGTCGGGCTCGACGTGCAGGACCTGGTAACCGTCGCTCTCGCCGGAGCCCACGACGTCCGGGCTGGGTAGGTGCCGCCGCAGTTGCTCGGCGACCAGTCGCGCGGTGCCCGACCAGTCGGCGTGGACGGCGACGGCGGTGCGGACGCCATCGACGAGAGTGGCCAGTTCGGTGGTGGGGCGGATCTGTGTCGTCGTCATGTTCTGAGCGTGCGCCCGGGCAATCCATATGTCTAATGGAAGTCTTCGTGGCAAACCATAGATAGGATCGATACATGCTCGACGTCACCCGGCTTCGCGTCCTCGACGCGCTCGCGCGGCACGGATCGGTCACCGCGGCGGCGAAGGTGCTGCACTACTCGCAGCCCACCGTCAGCCACCACCTCGCCCGGCTCGAGGCCGAGACCGGCGCCCAGCTGATCCAGCGGGTCGGCCGCGGCATCCGGCTCACCCAGGCCGGGCAGCTGCTGGCCGACCGCGCCGCCGAGATCATCGGGCGGATCGACGCCGCCGACGCCGAGCTCGCCGCGCATGTCGGGCTCACCGCCGGCCGGGTACGGCTGGCCGGCTTCTCGTCGGTCATCGGGTCGCTCGTGCCGCGGGCGGTGGCGGCGCTGGCCACCAGAAACCCCGGCCTGCGGATCAGCCTCGTCGACACCCACCCGCCCGAGGCGCTGGAGCTGCTGCGCGCGGGCACGATCGACGTCGCGGTCATCTTCCGGTACGACGAGACCGAACCCGAGCCCGACGGGATACGCCTGCACCACCTGCTCGACGATCCGGTGTACGTGCTGTCCACCCGGCGCGTCCGTGCACTGTCGACACTGCGCGACGACACCTGGATCGCCGGCTGCGAACGGTGCCGCAGCCACCTGCTGGCACTGTGCGCCGAGGAGGGCTTCGAGCCGCGCATCGGATTCGCCTCCGACGACATGGTGGTGATGCAGACCCTCGTGGCGGCCGGCCTGGGTGCCACCATCATGCCCGGTCTGGCGCTGCGCGCCCACCGCACCAAGGGCATCGTGGCGAGCGAGCTGGCGGGCTCGCGCCGGCACGTGTACGCGGCGACCTACGGCGAGCCGCCGGATCCGCCCGCGACGACCGCACTGCTGGTCGCGCTCGCCGAAGCCGCGGCGAAATAGCCTTCAACCTTTCGGGGTCGCAGTGGGTCTTAGTCAATAGCGGCCACACGAGGGGGAGGACGGCACCGCCGCTCTTCCCCTGACGTGCCTCGCGCGAGTCCGGCACTCGCGACTTACCACTGTGGACGGTGCTGGCGATGACCGCTGCCCTCATGACCCGCCCCACGACCGGTGCCGGACCGACCCGGCGCGTGCGTCCCGGGCCTGTCGTCGCCGCGCTCGTGGCGCTGGGGGTCGGCTATCGGCTGTACCTGATCCTGTCGGGCATGCCGCCGACGAACAGCGACGAGGCGACGATGGGCCTGGCGGCCACCCACATCGCGCAGGGTCGCGGGTTTCCGGCGTTCTTCTACGGCCAGCACTACATGGGCACGCTGGAGGCGTACCTCGCCGCACCGCTGTTCGTCCTGTTCGAACCGTCCTCTGTGGCCCTTCGCCTGCCGCTGCTGCCCGTGTACGCCGTCTTCTGCTACGTCATGTACGGCCTCGTCAGCCGCCTGTACAGCCGGTGGTTCGCCGTGTTCGTCGTGGGGTTGCTGGCGATCGGCTCGGACGCCGTCGTCCACAGTCAGGTCTCCGCCGGAGGCGGGTACCCGGAAATCAAACCCATCGGAGCCGGCGCGCTGCTCATCGCGGTCTGGCTGGGCAGCGGCGGCGGCCGGACCGCCCGGGTGCGGCTGATCGGGTACGCGGGCTGGGGAGTCCTGGCGGGGCTGGCGCTGTGGGTCGACTGGCTCATCCTGCCGTACGTGGCCGCCGCCGGATTGGTGCTCGTCTTCGGCTGTCGCCGCCAACTGCTCGGCTGGCCCGGGCTGGTGCTGGTCGCCGGGGTGCTCGCCGGTGCGGCACCGTCGATCCTGCACCACGTTCGGCCCGGCGTCGCGGCGCAGAGCCTCGACACGATGCTGCACCTGAGCGGAGGAGGCCAGGCGTCGGTCTGGGACCGTGTCTACGGTGGACTGTTGCTCGGCGTACCGTTGGGCACCGGCCTTTGTGGACCGGGTACCTGCGAGGGCTGGCCGCTGGCGCTCGGCGCCGCGTACCCGTTGCTGCTACTGCTCGCGGCCGGTCTCGCGATCGCCGCCTTCCGCACCGCTTCTGGTTTTCACGGCGAGCGCGTCCGCCAGGCCGGCCGGCTGGCCCTGGTCGCCGGCGGGGCACTGACGTTGCTCGCGTACGTGCGCAGCGACGCCGCCGGCCTCACCCCGACCACCAGCGTGCGGTACCTGACACCGCTGCTGCTGTCGCTGCCGGCCATCCTCTGGCCACTGTGGACAGCGGCGGCGCGGCTGCGGCGCGCTTCCCTTCGCGATCCACGACCGCTGGCCGGCGCCGGGATGGTGGCGATCCTGGCCGGTTCGATGCTCGCGCCCACCGTCGCGCTGCTCCGGGACGCGCCGCGCGGGCAGGTGGTGGCCCGGGAGGAACGCGCCCTGGTCGACGCGCTGCACGGTCTCGGCGTGGACCGCTTCTACACCGAATACTGGACCTGCAACCGCCTCGCGTTCGCCACCGACGAAGGCGTGGTCTGCGCGGCGCTGCACGACGACCTGAGCCCCGGCCACGACCGCTACCTGCCGTACCGCGCCATCCTCGAAGCGACCCCGAACCCCGCGTACGTGCTGCCGATCGGCTCCGTCCACGAGCGAGCCATCGCCCAGCGCCTGGCCGACCGCGGCGTACCCGCCGACGTCACCGACGTGGCCGGCTACCGCGTCTACCGCCCCGCCCACCCCATCCGCTAACCCGCACCCTGTGCCGTTGACTCGCGTGGAAGTTACACGCGCCAGGCGGTGACGAGCCGGTCCATCAGGGTGTCGTAGCGCTCGTCGACGACCTGCCGTGCCGGGTCGGCGTCGTGCCAGGCCACGATCTCGCGGGCGCCTCGCTCGAAGGGGATCGTGGCGACGAAGTCCGGGACGACCGAGCGCAGCTTGGCGTTGTCGAATACCAAAGAATGGGCCTTGTCGCCGAGCAGCGCCGCACCCCACTCCGGGTCGGCCGCGGCGATCGCGTCCGACGGTACGTGCACGATGCGGGGCTCGACGCCCAGCGCGGCACCGAGCGCCTCGGCGATCTGGTTCCAGGTCAGCACGTCGTCGGAGGTGATGTGGAACGCCTCGCCGATCGTGCGGGGGTGGCCCAGCAGCGGCACGAAGCCCTTCGCGAAGTCTTCGTGGTGGGTGAGTGTCCACAGTGACGTGCCGTCGCCGTGTACGACGATCTCCTTGCCCTGGCGCATCCGCGCCATCATCGTCCAGCCGCCGTCGAAGGGCACGAGCGTGCGGTCGTACGTGTGGGAAGGGCGGACGATGGTGATCGGGAGACCCTCGTCGCGGTACGCGGCGACCAGCAGGTCCTCGCAGGCGATCTTGTCGCGGGAGTACCGCCAGAACGGGTTTCGCAGGGGAGTGGACTCCACGACCGGCATCCTGGCCGGTGGCGTCTGGTAGGCGGAGGCCGAGCTGATGAAGACGTACTGGCGCGTGCGCCCCCGAAACAGCTCGATGTCGGTGCGCACGTGCTGCGGCGTGAACGCGACCCAGTCGACCACCGCGTCGAACTCCAGGTCGCCGATCGCCTCCTTGACCGAGGCCGGGTCGCGGATGTCGGCCCGCAGGACGGTGGCCTCCTCCGGCACCGGGCGGGGGCCGCTGGTGCCGCGCTTGAGCAGGTACAGGTCGATGCCGCGCTCGACGGCGAGCCGGGAGCACGCCGAGCTGATGATGCCGCTGCCGCCGATGAACAGAACCCTGGGTGCGTCCATACCTCTACCGTAGGTGGCGGCGTTGGTCAGCCGCCCCACGCGGACATGACGCAGTAGACGACGGCTGGGCCGGTGAGCAGGCCCGCCAGGCCGGCCACGGTGCCGGTGAGCAGGCCGTACCTCACCCGCTGGGTGAGCAAGGCCAGCACGATCGCTCCAACGATCAGTGCCACGCCGCCCGCCGGCACCCCCAAGACGATGGCCATCCCCGCCGCGTCGAAGAAGTCGGACGTGCACCAGCCTGAACAGTCCTCCCCCTCGGGGGTCACCTTCGACTGCACCGAGACCCACCGCACCACCGCGACGATCGCGGCGGCGAACCAGCCGAACATCACAGCCACGCCGACGAGGATCTGGGTGCTCGACGGCGGCTTCTCCAGCTTGTCCACGGGCGCCATCATGGGGCCGCTCCCGGCGGGCCGGCGACAGGACCGATGCCTACGGCACCTGGGTACGGGTACTCACGCGTGGTGGGGCCCAGAAGTCGGTGGGGAGAGTGGCTAGCGCGGCCGCGGAGCGCTCCAGGATGGTCGCGATGGGGATTAGTGCGATCGAAGCGGGGTCGCCGGCCTCGGCCATCTGCCGGATGACGCCCGCCTGACGCAGTGCCCGCTCACGCACCACCGGACCCAGCCCGTGCCGGTCCTCGTCGTAGCCATACGCGTCGAGGAGCACGTGGAGTCGCCGGCACCGGTCCGCGATCTCCTCCTCGCGTACCGGTGCCGTCAGCGGTACCCACAGCAGCGCCGAGAACGCCAGGTCGAACTCGCGCGGGGACGGGCCCGCGGTGTCCCAGTCGAAGAAGCCGACCAGCTTGTCACCCGCGACGACCGCGTTGTGCGGCGCCGCGTCCTGGTGGCCGATGATCAGCCCCGGTCGCATCTTCGTGCCGATGAACCACCGCTCGTCCGCGGGCGGTGTGAACGACGCCGTCAGGTCGTGGAGGCGTCGCAGCCACTGGCCGACCTGGACCAGCATCGAGTCGGTGCGCGCCCACGCCGGCCAGGAGGTCTGCTCGCCCATCGCCTCTCCGGGCAGGTAGGAGAGCATCTGCCGGCCCTGGTCGTCGATGCCGAGCGCCCGGGGAGCACCCTCGAAGCCGGCCTCTTCCAGGTAGCGCAGCAGCGCGTGGACCGCGGGCGTCGACGGGTGGGCCCGCTTGCGTACGACATTGTCGACCAGCACGGCACCGTCGGTCCTGCCACCGGGAAGCGCTACTTCGGGCATCCCTATGTTGTACCGAGCGTGAGGGCGGGGCGATACCGAATTTGTGGCGTACCGACGGTCGGCTCGACAGCGGTGGCGACAGCTCGGGGGAGGGTTCGCCCGACCTCGCCCCGGACCCCGCCGCGCCGCGCTGTGCCGCCCTGCGCTGTGCCGCGGCGCCCCGCGCTGTGCCGCGCTGTGCCGCGCCGCGCTGTGCCGCGCCGCGCCGCGCTGTGCCGCGCCGCGCTGTGCCGTCCCGCGCCGCGCCGCGCGCCGATCAAGGGCATTCGCGTGGATCAAGGGCGAATGCACGCGGAAAGAGATCCAACCGCGTGCATTCGCCCTTGATCGGCGGAAGCGGCGTGGCGACACGCCGTGCCGGGCTGGCCTGTGGGCGGACGCGCGCGGAGAAGAGATCCAACCACGTGCGAATGGCTCTTCGCCCCGATGTGTGGGTTGGGGTCGGGTTGGTGATTGGGGCACGCCGTTGCCTGGCCTAGGTTTCGGACTGTCTGACGGTTCGATT
>NZ_BSDI01000063.1 GCF_027923225.1 Phytohabitans aurantiacus | reverse complement strand
CGAACCGTCAGACAGTCCGAAACCTAGGCCAGGCAACGGCGTGCCCCAATCACCAACCCGACCCCAACCCACACATCGGGGCGAAGAGCCGCGCATTCGCCCTTGATCGACGTGCCGGGCGTGGCGACACGCCGTACCGGGCCAGCCTGGGGGCGGACGCGCGGGGAAACAAGATCCAACCACGTGCATTCGCCCTTGATCGGCGAACAGGGGGCGCCGCGGCGCGCGCGGAGAGGACCCGCAGGGCCGGGGCGCCTTGATCGACGGTGAGGGGGCGCCGCACGCGACCGCAACCACCGCGCGCACGGGCCGCGACTGCAAGCGCCGCGCACGGCAAAAGCGCGCGGCGCGAGGGGGTCAAATGGTGTAGGTCGTCGACAATGTGGAGACTGTTGCTGCCAGGCGGGCTCGCAACGATGCGGGTTCGAGGACTTCGGCGCCGGCGCCCAGGCGGAGGAATTCGCGTTCGGCGTGGGTCTCCGTTTCGATGGGGACGCGTGCCAGTACCCAGCCGTCCTCTTGTAAGTCGCCGGCCGCGGCCGCTTCGGCGACCGCGCGCCCCATCAGGTGGGGAAGTAGTTCGAGCGCGTCCGGCGACAGCCGGACCAGCGCCTCCCCGCGGTGCAGGCGGGTGCGGAATTCGGCGATGTGCTCGCGCCAGTACACCGCCAGGTCGAAGTCGGAGGGCCACGCGAACGTCTCGGGCAATACGGTCAGTTCGCGGATCTGGTTGACGCGGTAGGTGCGCGCGCCCCTGCCCGCGTTCGCCACCAGGTACCACTTGCCGGCCTTGAGTACGAGGCCGTACGGCTCCAGGCGGCGCTCCACCTCGCGGGTCCAGCCTTCGTAGCGTACCGACAGGATTCGCTGGTGCCAGACCGCGTCGGCCACGGCTTCGAGGTGGTCGGAGCTGTCGCCGTCGTGGTACCAGCCGGGCGCGTCGAGGTGGAAGCGCTGCCGCATGCGGGTGGCCCGTTCGCGTAGCGCGTCGGGCAGGGCGGCGGCGAGCTTGAGCTGGGCGGCGGCGACGGCTTCGGCGAGACCGAGGTCGGCGGCGGCGCGGGGCAGGCCGGTGAGCACCAGGCCGCGGGCCTCGTCGGCGGTGAGGCCGGTGAGGCGGGTCTGGTAGCTGTCGACGAGCTGGTATCCGGACGCGTCGCCGTAGACGGGGATGCCGGCGGTGCCGAGGGCGACCATGTCGCGGTAGATGGTGCGCACCGAGACCTCCAGCTCGGTGGCGAGCTGGTGGGCGGTGAGGCGCCCTCGGCTCTGCAACAGCAGGACGATCGAGAGCAGGCGGTCGGCGCGCATGGCCCCAAGTCTGCCGATCACCCCTGACACAACATGTCAGGGGTACCGCCATAGCGTCGCCGGCATGACGATCAGCGACTTCGACTTCCTGCACGGACAGTGGAACAGCCACCAGCGCCGGCTGACCAAGATCCTTCAGAACAACGAGGAATGGTACGAGTTCGACGCGACCCTGGACTGCCAGGTACTGCTGGACGGCACCGGCGTCTTCGACGTGCTGCGCGCCCCGGAGCGCGGCATGGAGGGTGTGACGCTGCGCCTGTACAGCCCCGAGGAGAAGGTCTGGCGGATCTGGTGGGCGTCGAAGACCAGCGGCGGCCGCCTCGACGAGCCCGTGGTGGGCCGGTTCGAGGGGAACGTGGGCACGTTCGAGTGCGACGACACCTGGGAGGGGCGGCCGATCCGGGTCCGGTACCGCTGGTCCCAGATCGACACCGAGCACCCCCGCTGGGAGCAGGCGTTTTCCCCGGACGGCGGCGAAACCTGGGAGGTCAACTGGGTCGCGACCTTTACCAGACGTCCGTAATCATCCCCATAAGTAAAGACTGCCCGTTTCCAACCGCAGACTTACTGACGGAAGACGGTTCGGACAGTTTGGGGGCGGGGTCGCTGCCGTTACTGTCGAGATCCAGGAGGGGTGCCCAGGGGGGCCGGGCGCCGAAGAGCTGGGGAAACGGCGAGGGGGAGGGTGGTCGCACCGTCGATGCCGCGCGACCCGGTCCTACGCGCACTCATGGCTGGCGCCGTGCTGGCCACCGTGTGGGTCTTCGCCGGGCCGTGGCCAGATGCGGCGTCCTGGCTGGTCCAGGCCGCGCTCGACGGTGTGTTCATCTGGTTCTCCTGGAAGGTGGCGACCCGCCCCCGCATCGACGCCTCGGTACGCCGTTTCTGGCGGGGCACCACGCTGGGCGGCTGCTTCTTCCTGCTCGGTGACCTGTACCAGAGCATCACCGCCGCCCGCGACCCGGAGCTGAACGCGACGGCCGGGACGGCACAGACCGTCCTGGTCGCCATGGGCCTCGGCTGCGTCGTGTGGGTGATGCTGACCCACCCGCTGCGGGTGGAGGGCCGCGAGCGCACCCGGCTGTGGCTGGACGCGGCGACGGTGCTGTGCGGCGTGGCGGTGTTCGCCTGGTACTTCTCGCTGAGCGGCGACTCAGCGCCGGACACGCCGGCGCAGATCGCGGTGGCACTGGTCGGGTCCGGGCTGATGCTCGTGTCGGCGTTCGCGATGTGCAAGCTGCTGCTCAGCGGCGCCGCGCCCTTCACGTTCCGCGCCGGGGTCGTCGGGGTGACCAGCGCCGCGCTGGTCGGACTGGAGACCTCACTGCACGCGGTCGTCGCGGAGGCGTCCGAGCCCGGCGTGCTGATCGCCCGCCTGCTGCCGTGCTTCCTGCTCGCCGCCGCGCCGCGGGTGCAGCAGCTCCAGATGCGGGTCGAGCCGAGCGGCGTGACCGCGCGCAAGCGCCGCCCCTACAGCCGGCTGCCGTACATCGCGGTCGGCGCGACCCAGGCGCTGCTGATCGTCGCGCTGCTCGACGAGGGGCTCAACCTGCGGGCGTGGGGCGTGGTGGCCGGCGTCGTCGCCATCACGGCGCTGGTCGTGGTGCGGCAGAGCGTGGCGTTCACCGACAACGCGCAGCTGCTCGCCAGGCTGGACGCGCGGGAGCGGCGGTTCCGCTCGCTGGTACAGCACGCGTCCGACGTCACGCTGGTGATCGGCGGGCGTGGAGTGGTCACCTACGCCAGCCCGGCGCTGCTGCGGGTACTCGGCATCGCGCCCGACGAGGCGCTCGGCATCGACCCGCGCGACCTGATCCACCCCGAGGACCGGCCGATCGCCGACCGGCTGCGGCAACGCCTCGAAGGCAGCCCGCGCACCACGGTGACCGTACAGCTGCGCGCCGGCAGCGCCGACGGCACGTGGCGGTGGCTGCAACTCGTGGCCACCAACCTGGTCGACGACCCGAGCGTCGAGGGCATCATCGTCAACGCCCGCGACGTCAGCGAGGAGCGCCAGCTCCAGGAGCGGCTCCGCTACGACGCCACCCACGACACGCTGACCAAGCTCGCCAACCGGGCGTTCTTCGACGAGCGGGTGCGGCTGTTCGCGAGCGAGGCACCGCACGCCGAGACGACGATGGCGATCCTGGCCGTCGACCTCGACGACTTCAAGCCGGTCAACGACGCCCTCGGCCACCACGTCGGCGACGCGCTGCTGGTGGCGGTCGCCGAGCGGCTGCGCCGGTGCGTGCTGCCGACCGACACGGTGGCCCGGCTGGGCGGCGACGAGTTCGCGATCCTGCTGCCGGCGACGTCGTACACGGGCGCGACCGCGATCGCCGACCAGATCCTCGCGGCGTTCCAGGAGCCGGCGTACGTCGACGGGCACGAGGTGCCGATCCGGGCAAGCATCGGCATCGCGGTGGGCACCGGCGCCGACGTCGACACGCTGCTGCGCGACGCCGACGCGGCGATGTACGCGGTCAAGCACAACGGCAAGGGCCGCTACTTCTACGCCGACCAGCGCGGTCGGGGCCGGTAAGCGGAGCCGATCACCGCGGGCCGTCCAGGTAAGCGCGTTCCGCAAAAGTACCGGAACGTCATGCGGGCATGTAGCAGGCAGTGAGCAGCCCCTGACCGGGATTATCCCGATTGAGGGGCGTTGATGTTTCGGGAAGATTTCCGGTAGCATCCTGCCATCGAGGCTCATCGAAGCGATGAGCCTGCCTGGCGCCCCCACCACCCACGAAGGTCAGGAGAGCAACAACCATGAGCAGACCGAAAGCGAGGCCCGTGAAACGCATCGCGTTCGCGGCGGCCGGCGCCGGTGCCATCGCCGCGTGCGTGTCGATGGTGCTCGCGACCTCGGCGACGGCCGCGACCACGCTCGGCGCGTCGGCGGCCGAGAAAGGCCGGTACTTCGGTGCGGCGGTCGCCGCCAACAAGCTCAGCGACTCCGTGTACACCACGATCCTGAACCGCGAGTTCAACTCGGTCACGCCCGAAAACGAAATGAAGATCGACGCGACCGAGCCGAACCAGAACCAGTTCAACTACACCAACGCGGACCGGATCGTCAGCCACGCGCGCTCGCGCGGCATGCAGGTGCGCGGGCACACCCTGGCCTGGCACTCCCAGCAGCCCGGCTGGATGCAGAGCATGAGCGGCACCGCTCTTCGTAACGCCATGATCAACCACATCACCCAGGTCATGACCCACTACCGTGGCCAGCTCGTCGCCTGGGACGTGGTCAACGAGGCGTTCGCGGACGGCAGCGGCGGCGGGCGGCGCGACTCCAACCTGCAGCGCACCGGCAACGACTGGATCGAAGTGGCCTTCCGCACCGCGCGGGCCGCCGACCCCAACGTCAAGCTCTGCTACAACGACTACAACACCGACAACTGGACGCACGCCAAGACCCAGGCCGTGTACAACATGGTGCGCGACTTCAAGTCCCGCGGCGTGCCGATCGACTGCGTCGGCCTCCAGTCGCACTTCAACAGCGGCTCGCCGTACCCGAGCAACTACCGCACGACGCTGTCGAGCTTCGCGGCTCTGGGCGTCGACGTGCAGATCACCGAGCTCGACATCGAGGGCTCCGGCACCACGCAGGCCAACACGTACCGCAGCGTGGTCAACGACTGCATGGCCGTCGCCCGGTGCAACGGCATCACCGTGTGGGGCATCCGCGACACCGACTCGTGGCGCGCCAGCGGCACCCCGCTGCTGTTCGACGGCAGCGGCAACAAGAAGCCGGCGTACGACGCGACGCTGGCCGCGCTGAACGCCGGCACCGGCACTCCGACCACTCCCCCGCCCAGCACGCCGGGCAACCCGACCACCCCGCCCCCGACCACGCCTCCGCCGACCACCCCGCCGCCCACCACCCCACCGCCGGGCGGTGCGGGCTGTACGGCCACGGTGTCGATCAACCAGTGGACCGGCGGGTTCGTGGCGACGGTACGGGTGACGGCTGGCTCGTCGTCGCTGTCCGGCTGGACGGTGTCGATGACCCTGCCGGGCGGCGCCACGATCACCAACGCGTGGAACGCCAACCGCAGCGGCAACAGCGGCGCGGTGTCCTTCACCAACGTCAGCTACAACGGATCGGTGGCCGCCGGGCAGTCGACGGAGTTCGGCTTCCAGGGCAACGGCACCGGCTCCGGAATGACGCCCACGTGCGCGGCCCGCTAGCCGTTCTCCTCGGGTAGGTAGGCGAAGGCGCCCCCACAAGGGGGCGCCTTCGTCGTCAGGGGGCCGGGATCGCGGCGGTCACGGTGGCGCCCCGGCCGCCGGGCCCACGGTCGATGACGATCCTGGCGGCCAGGTTGCGGCAGATCCACATGCCGCGGCCGCCGTCGAGCCGGGTCGGGTCGGGAGGGGTACGCCCAACCGTCGCGTCGGGTATCCCCGGCCCGCGGTCGGACACCTGGCAGTACAGGTGCCCGTTGTCCCGCCAGAGCCGCAACCGCCCGCTGCCGCCGCCGTGCCGGATCGCGTTCGTGGCCAGCTCCACCGCGACGATCAGCAGGTGTTCGACCTGCTCGTCGGGGGCGCCGAGCGCGCTCGCGTGCGCGGCCAGGGTGGCGCGCAGCGCGTAGAGCCCGTCGGCGTCGAAGGTCTGGTCGACGTCGACCGCGGCGTCGAGCGGCTCAGCGCTGCTCATCGACGCGGTTTACCCGTAGTCGGGGCGCGGCATGCGCGCCAACCAGGTCCAATACGAGCGCCACCGCCCGCCGGCAGGTGATCGTCATGCGGCGCGACGCCGGCAGCCGCGTCGCGGTGGCCACGATCAGCCCCGCGCACGCCCCGTCGATGAAGTCGAGCTTGGACAGGTTGACGTGCATGTGCCGGTCGAGCCGCGTCGACTCGGCGAGCGCCTGCTCCAGCACGTCGGCGTGCCGGTAGTCGAGCTGCCCGGCCACCCGCACGCCGGCCGGGCTGTACTGCCGGCAGACGCGCAGCAGCGGGTGGTCGACGTACACCTGCGCGGCCACCGTCTTCGGGTGCGCCTTCGCCGCGAACGCCAGCGTCACCGCGTCGAACCGGTCCCGGTCGTACTGGCAGATCAGGCACAGCCGCCCGTCGGCGAACAGGTCACCGACCGCCGTCTCGAACGCGACAAGTTCGTCGGCCGCGGCGAGGGGCCGGGTCGCCCAGCCCATGTCGGCGGTGACCCGCAGCCCGCTGTACCCCTGCCGCCCGGCCTGCTCGGCCTCGCGCGCCAGGACGTCGACCATCCGCGCCGCGCCGCCGGTACCCTTGCCGAGCAGCAGCCCGTCGACCGGCGCGATCTGCAGCTGCCCGCGCCGCAGCGCGGCGCCCGGCCGCACGGCCCGCTCCGCGAGCTGCCCCGCGAGCGCCTCGGGGCGCACCGACTCGGTCCAGCAGACGACCTTCTGACCGGCCCGCAGCCCGTCGCGCACGAACGCCGCCACCAAGTCGAGCCGCTCCTCCGCGTCCGTGAACGTCACGCAGGCGTGGTCGCCGGCCTCGACCGTGTCCGTGGTCACCGCGTCTGTCATCCAGCTCCTGCCCCGCTCGAAGGTCATCATCACGCTAGTCCACGGTCCAGGTAGGTTCTTGCCGTGTCCCGCCTACGTACCCTCTCCACGGCCGCCGCTACCACGCTCGGCCTGGTCGTGCTCTTCGTGGTCTTCATCGGTTTCAAGGACGACACCGCGCTGGTGGCGGCGCTGTCCGCCGCCGGCACCGTCGCGGCCGGCGCCTTCGCCGCGGTGGCCGCGGTGGGGTCCATGCGGGCCGCCGCGGAGATCGAGTACCGGGACCAGGACGGCGTGGGGCACTGGCAGGACACCTGGAAGGTGGCGACCGAATCGCCGGCCACCTTCCACCAGGTCGGCTCGAACCTGGCCGACTGAGCTACTGTATCGATTAAGAAAGGGGGTCGCGGTGAGGCCCACGCTCCAGACCGTCGCGGACGCCGTCGGCGTGTCCCGCAGCACCGTCTCCAACGCGTACGGGCGGCCGGATCAGCTCTCGCCCGAGCTGCGCGAGAAGATCCTCGAGGCGGCGCGGCGGATCGGGTACGCGGGACCGAACCCCACGGCCCGCTCGCTGCGGCGCGGCCGGGCCGGCGCGATCGGCGTGCTCTTCACGCCCACCCTGTCGTACGCGTTCACCGACCCGTACGCCGTCGAGTTCCTGCGCGGGCTGGCCGAGACCGCCGAGAACCACCGCACCGGGCTGCTGCTGGTGCCGCTGGGCGCCGACGACGAGGGCGCGCTGAGCGCGGTCCGCGAGGCGTCCGTCGACGGCTTCTGCGTGTACTGCGTGCCCGGCTGGTACCGGGCGATGAGCGCCGCCCTGGCCCGCGGCCTGCCCATGGTCAACTCCGAGTACCAGGGCGAGCTGTACGTCGGCATCGACGAGGCGGCCGCCACCCGCGCGGTCGGCGAGCACCTGACCACTCTCGGACACCGGCGGTTCGCGGTGATCGGCACCTACATCGGCACCGACCCGGAGACCGGACCCACGACCGTGGGTGCCCCGGAAGACCTGCCGTCGTACGTGAGCCGGGAGCGGCTGCGCGGATACCGGGACGCGTTCGCGGCGGCCGGGGTGCCGTGGCCGGACGTGATGACGGTCAACGCGGCCACCAACACCCGCGAAGACGGTGCCGCGGCGGCGGCGTACGCGCTCGACCGCGACCCGCACCCGACCGCGCTGGTGGCCACGACCGACGTGCTCGCGCTCGGTGCGCTGGACGCCCTGCGGGAGCGCGGCCTGCGCGCGGGCGCCGACGTGTCGGTGACCGGCTTCGACGACGTGCCCGCCGCGGCGGGCGCCGGGCTCACCACGGTGCGGCAGCCGGCCTACGAGCGCGGCCGGATCGCCGGCGAGCTGCTACTCGACCCGCCGGACGACCCGGCACGGCGCCGCGTCACCCTCGACACCGAGCTGGTGGTCCGCCCCTCCACCGGCCCGGCTCCTGTCTGACCGCTCAGTCGCACCACTGTCCACTGTGGTTCTCGGGTGCTCTCCTCACCCGGCGAACGCGATGCCGACCCCGGCGACGACCATCGCGAGCGCGCCGATGACGATGAGTATCGGCTTGCCAACGCGCCGTTTCCGGCCCGATGCGGGGCGCCGGTGCCGCGGAGTGTGGGCGGGCCGTTTGGGTGCTTCCATACGGCGACTCCTTTCGCTGGTGTGCGTCTGAGTCTCCGATCAGTGCTCCGCCCCTGCCAGAGTCACTTGTCCCTACCTCTCGGTAACGAATTCGGGGGGCCTTCTGTACGTGGCAGCGCGGTCCCGTTATGGTGATCGCCTTGCCAGCGTTGGGCCGGTTGCGGGAGGACTCGTGTCCGATGAGGACATCACACGGCACCGTCTGCGGGTCGGGGGGTGGCTGCCCTCGTTCGACGGTGACGGTCAGGCCCGACCCGACCTGCTGAGCGACCAGCCGGCGAGCGCGGGCACAGACCTGGTGCGGTACGTGCCGCAGCCGGGCGTGGCGACCCACTCACGCGCCTTCTTCCGGCGACGGGTGGCGATCGCGGGCATGACCGTCGTGGTCTTCGTGACCGCGGTGACCGTGGTGTCGTTCCAGCGCGGCGGCGTCGCACCGGCGACCTCCTCCCCGCCCGGCCCCGCGTACCTGTGGCCGCAGGCGGAGGACCTCAGCACCAGTTCCGGCCTCGGCACGGCGGCGGCCCCCGCACCGGGTACCGCCACCACGGCCCCCGCGGCCGCCGGTGGCGGAGACAACGGCGGGCGACCGGGAGCACCGGCGGCGCCGGGGCGGACGACGGAGGGCACGGGTGGCAAGGCGACGCCGGCCACACCGCCGCCGGCGACCACCCCAGCGGGAGCCACGCTGACCGTCGGCGCGAGCGTCGGGCTGGAGCCGATCGGCCTGTCCGGATACCGGGTGCGGCACCGGAACTTCGCCGGCCGCGTCGACCCGATCGGGTCCCGCAGCGGCTCGGCGGACAAGGCAGACTCGACGTTCAGGGTGCGGCGAGGACTCGCCTACAACCAGTGCTACTCGCTGGAGTCGACGAACTACCCGGGGTACTACCTGCGGCACCAGAACTTCCGCATCTACCTGCACCGCGTGGACGGCTCGCAACTCTTCGCCGCCGACGCCACGTTCTGCGCCGTCAGCGGGCTCGCCGGGCAGAACACCTCACTGCGCTCGTTCAACTACCCCGACCGGTACCTGAACCACCGCTCCTCGGACCTCTACATCTCCAGCGCGAACACCAGCACCGAGCGCCGCGCGGCCACCTTCATCGTCCGCCCCCCGCTCTGACCCGGATCCGGGTCAGCCCCAACGTTGCTGGATGCGGTCGTACTCCGCCTGGCTGAGCGGCAGCACCGTGCCGTGGCGGGGCCGGCCGGGCATGGTGTAGCCGGAGACCATCGTCCACTGCCCGGTGCTCAGGTCGGTGGTCGTAAACGGGATGTAGCCCCGACCGCCGTACTCGTCGACGTACAGGTACCACCGCTGCTCGGTGTTCGACTTGAACACCAGCGGTCCCTCGCCCTGCGAGATCGACCCTCGACCGATGCACTCGGCGACGAAGGAGTAGTTGCCGTTGAGGATGGCGGTGGACCGCTCGGCCAGGATGAACTTGCCACAGGCCGACTGCGAGGCGCTCCGCTCGTCCTTTGTGTACCGGTAGTACGTGCCGTTGTGCTTGATAAGCGTCGAGTCGATTGTGGAGTATCCCTTGTCGACCCACACCTGCGCGGCGCTGAACGTGCGGAAGTCGCGCGTGGTCGCGTACATCATCCGGTTGTAGCTGCTGCCGGTGTGGTTCGGATCGCTGGTGGCGTAGAGCTTCGAGGCCCAGTAGACGACGTACTGGCCGAGGCTCTCGTCGTAGTAGGCCTCCGGCGCCCAGGTGTTGCCGGCGGTGTCCGGTGACACCCGCGCGAGCCGGGGCGCGCTCCAGTTGACCAGGTCGGTCGACTCCCAGACCACAATGGACTTGCTGCCTGTGCGCTGTGCGGCGTCCCAGTTGCCGTTGCCGTAGATGCGCAGGTCGGTCGCGATCTGATAGTAGCGGTCGCCCTGCGGCGAGCGGATGATGTACGGATCGCGCGCCCCGCGGGTGCCCACATTGGAGGTGAGGACCGGTTGGCCGCCGCCCAGCTGGCGCCAGCGGGTGGGGTCGTTGCCCTGGCTGAGCGCGAAGTAGACCTGCTCGCCGTTGGCCGTTCCCTCGCCGGTCATGTAGCTGAACAAATAACCGCCGCCACCGCCACCTCCGCCACCGACGAGCACCAGTCTCCACTGCTGGTTCGTGCCGCCGTTGTCGGTGTACTGCGAGATCCGCCCGCCGTCGGCGGTGGAGCGCCCCCACACGTCCAGGGCCTTGCCGCTGTTGCGGTTGATCAGCTTGACGTACCCGCTGTCCGTGTCGACGACCCGGAACTGCTGGTTGGTGCCGCCGTTGTCGCCGTACTGCACCACGTTCGCACCGTCGCCCGTCGACGCCGACGCCACGTCGATCAGCTTTCCGCTGTGCCGCGCGCGCAGCTTGTAGTAGCCGCCACCCGCGTCGACGAACTGGAACTGCTGGTTGGTCTGCGTGGACGTGGCCCACTGCTGGACACCCGCACCGTCCGCTGTGGACTGTCCGGCGATCTCGATCGCCTTGCCGCTGTGCCGCGACACGATCTGGTAGTGGGCGGACGGGTCGATCACCGCCGCGTCCGCGGCGGAGTGCGCGACCAGTGCCACCGCGCCGGCGACAAGTGCCGCGCTGGCGAGCGTGAGAACGTGACGGAGCTGGCGACCGACAACCATGCCTGAGTGTTAGCGACAACACGATGACTGTCAATACCAGCAGCTCAGGAACGCGGCGGGTTCCGGCGCGGCATGATGGTGGCGTTGGGCAGCACGGGCGCCCGGAGCCGCTCGCCCGGGTATCCCTCGACGGCGCCGAAGCGGCCCGACGCCGCTTCCCAGTCCTCGCGGGCCCGGACGATGTCGTCGTGGGTGCGGCCGATGAAGTTCCACCACATGACGATCTCCTCCTCGAACGGCGCGCCGCCGAGCAGCACCACCCGCGCCGGGCCGTCCGACGTGTTCGTCAGGGTCAGCGAGTCGATGCCGGGGTGGACGTAGCCGAGTTCCGCCGGGCGCAGCGGGGTGTCCACGACCGTGACGTGGCCGCTGTCGACCAGTACGCCATGCTCGAACGCGCCGTCGACGGCCAGCCTGATCGCCGCGCGCGGCTCGATGCTGATCTCGGCGCCGAGCAGCGGGGTGAACGTCCGCACGGGCGAAGCGTCGCCGGCCAGCGAGCCCAGAAACACCCTGATCTCGGCACCGTCCAGCCGCACCGGTCCAGGTACGTGGTGCTGGAAGTCGCGTGCGGCGTTGCGGTGCTCCGCGGGCAGCGCCACCCACAACTGCACGCCGTGCAGCACGGCGGTCCCCGGGGTGGAGACCTCGGAGTGCGCGATGCCGTACCCGCCGGTCATGAGGTTCAGCTCGCCGGGCCGGATGAGGGCGTGGCTGCCGAGGCTGTCGCGATGTTCGACCTCCCCGCTGAACAGCCAGCTCACCGTCTGCAGGCCGGTATGCGGATGCGGCGGGACCTCCATGCCGCCGGTCCGGACGACGTCGTCCGGGCCGTAGTGGTCGGCGAAGCACCACGCGCCGATCAGCGTGCGGGCCCGCTGCGGCAGCGTCCGCCGCACCGACATCGCCCGCAGCCCGCCCAGCGGCACGTCGCGCGGCGAGAGCACGTCGATCTCTACGTTGCTCATGAACGCACCTCCACACACCAGTTGCGACCAGGATATCCATGACGCATCAAGAGTATTGCTAGACTTGCCCGATGAACGCGACGCCGCAGTGGCTGAGCCCGGCGGAGCAGGACGCCTGGCGCAGCTTCATCCGCCTGCACCAGAAGCTCACCGCCACTCTCGTGCGCGACCTGCAGGCGAACTGCAAGGTCTCCGGCGCCGACTTCGAGATCCTCGTCGCGCTCACCGACACGCCCGACGGCCGGCAGCGGTTCCAGGACCTCGCCAAGTCGATCGACTGGGAGCAGAGCCGGCTGTCCCACCAGATCGCCCGGATGTGCAAGCGTGGCCTGGTCGCCCGCGAGGAGTGCGCCGAAGACGGTCGCGGCGCCTTCGTCGTCCTCACCGCCGCCGGCCGCGACACCATCGAGTCCGCCGCACCCCATCATGTCGCCACCGTGCGGCGCCTGGTCATCGACCCCCTCGGCCCGGACGACCTGGCCACCCTCGGCCGGATCTCCAGCCGCATCCTCACCCAGCTCGACAATGGTTGAGCGCGCGGAGATCTCGACGGCGAAGGACGCCGCCGACCACGAGCTGATCCTGGCGTTCGGCCGGCTGCAGGGGGCGGCCAACCGGCTGGAGTACCTGCTCGGGCGGGCCATCGAGCAGGAGTGCGGCATCAGCCACCTGATGTTCGAGGTGCTGCTGATCCTCGGTCGCGCCGGCGGCCAGGGCCTGTCGATGGGAGCCATCAGCCAGGAGCAGGTGCTGACCACCGGCGGGGCCACCCGGCTTGTCGACCGCATGGAGGCGGCGGGGCTGGTCGAGCGCACCGGAGACCCCGGCGACCGGCGGAGCCGGCTCGTGCGGCTCACCCCGCTGGGCGAGCAGACGGCCGTGCGGGCCGCCCGCGTCCACGCGGAAAACATCGAGCGATACTTCCTCGAACCGCTGCCCGCGGGTGATAGAAAGCGGTTCATGGAGGACCTGCGCATCCTCAGCCACACGGCCCGCGACCGGCTGCCGCGCCTGCGCTGACCTGGGGCGGCTGCGACCCGGATCACATTCCTGGCATCCCGCTGGCAGGATTACCTGACAAGTCAGATTCTGTTACATCAGGAGAACGCCACGAGGAGGACTCATGAGCACGCTCGACTTCACCGTCCTGGACCTGGACTTCCCGGCCGGCAGCAAGAACAAGACCGCGACCCTTGTCACCGGCGACACCGACGCGCTGCTGGTCGACGCCGGATTCACCCGCGCCGACGGCCACCGCCTGGTCGCCCGGATCCTCGACTCCGGCAAGCGGCTGACCACCCTGTTCATCAGCCACGGCGACCCGGACTTCTACTTCGGCGCCGAGGTCGTGGCCGACGCGTTCCCCGACGCGGCGATCGTCGCCACGCCGCAGACCATCGAGCACATTCAGCACTCGTACGAAGGCAAGCTCAAGGCATGGGCCGCGCTCGGCGCCAACCTGCCGACCCGCCTCGTCGACATCGCCCCGCTGACCGGCGACCTGACCCTCGAAGGGCACCGGTTCGAACTGCGCGGCGGCCCCGACACCCTGCCCGACCGGCACTACCTGTGGCAGGCCGAGCACCGCGCCATCCTCGCCGGCGTCCTGCTGTTCCAGCAGGAGCACGTGTGGGTCGCCGACACCGCCAAGCCCGAGCAGCGGGCCGCCTGGATCGCCCTCCTGGACGAGATGGCCGCCCTCGACCCGCAACTTGTCGTGCCCGGCCACCGCCTCCCGGACACACCCGCCGACGCCACCGCCATCACCGGCACCCGCGACTACCTCATCGCCTTCGAGGACGAGCTGGCGAACGCCGCCGACGGGGCCAGCCTCACCGCCGCCCTCACCAGCCGCTACCCCGACCACGGCATGCTCATCGCCGCCCAGATCGGCGCCAAGGTCGCCAAGGGCGAAATGACCTGGGGCTGAGCGATGACCGACTATGCCGCCTCCACCGACTTTGCGACCTCCGCCGCACCCGCCGACGTGGTGCGCCGCCAGTACCTCGCCTCCGCCGCCGGTGACCTGGAAGCCTTACGCGCCACCCTCGCACCCGACGTGGAGTGGACCGAGATGGCCGGCTTCCCGCTCGCCGGCACCTACCGCACCCCGGACGGCGTCACCGCCAACGTCATGGAACGCCTCGGCGCCGACTGGGACGGCTGGACCGCCCACGACGACACCTACGTCACCGACGGCGAGAACGTCGTGGTCCTGGCCCGCTACACGGCCACCAACAAGGCCACCGGCAAACCCATCGACGTCCGCGTCGCCCACCACTTCACCGTCCGCGGCGGCCTGATCGTCCGCTTCGAACAGTTCGTCGACACCGCCAAGGTCCGCGAGGCCATGCCGTAAGAAATTCAAGGCCTTAAAGGGATTCGAGCTACCGCGACGTCCGTCGCGGGCGAGACCGTCGCTCCCGCGGCCGCACCCTCCGCCGCCCCACAACCGGGAGCCGCGAAGGGTGAGGCCGGGGGCGTCAGGCCGGGGCGCAGGTGGGGGTCATGCCGGCGCCGCTGCCGCTGCCCTGGAATCCGAACTCGGTGGACTGCCCCGCCGCGACGCTTCCGTTCCAACTCGCGTTGGCGAACTGCACCGTACCGGTGGAACCGCTCGCGCTGGCACCCCACGTGTTGGTGACCGACGCGCCGGACGGGAGCGCGACCGTGACACGCCACCCGTTGAGCGGCGCCGATCCGGCGGTCACCCGGACGGTAGCGACGAAGCCGCCGGTCCACGAGTTCAGCGACACCGACGCGGCGCAACCGGTGGGGTTCGGCGGCGGTGTGGTGGTCGGCGGCGCCACCGTGGGCGAGGTGGGCGGCGGGGTGGTGTTGCCCGGCGGCAGGAGCGTGATGGTGAACGCGTCGTCGGCGTTGGAGTGCGGCAGGTTCACGGTCGTACCGTTGCTGGACAGGTTCACCACCGAGTCCTGGATGACGACCGGGCCACCCGAGACCGCGGCGCCGCCGTTGTACGGGATGCGCTCGGCCACCACCCGCACCCGGTTGTTCTGCACGAGGCCGCTGGTCGTGTCCAGGCGCTGCAGGTTGACGGCGATGTTGCCGGTGGTGCCGCCACCGCCGACCAGCACCTTCGCCACGCCACTGTCCTTTGTGGCGAAAGCGTCGTACGCCGCGCTGGGTGTGACCGAGGCGATCGTGCCGGTCTGCGAGCCGTAGAAGCGGTAGACCCACCACTCCCCCTTTGGCTGGTGCACACCGGCCGAGTTGTGGACGAGCAGGTTGCCCAGGTCGTTGTGCAGGTTGCCACCGCTGGCCCAGTTGGCGCGCAGCCCGTCCGCGCCGGCCCGTTCCAGGCGCGCGATGTACCACGAGCCGTCGCCCGGGTTCTGCTCGCTGGACGAGCCGTACTCGTTGATCTGGTACGGGCGCGGGTGCGGTATGCCGCGGGAGTCCAGTGTGGAGTTCGCCGTCGCCACGTTGGCCACCGGGTCGCTCGGCAGGGCGTGCCAGCTGAAGATGTCCGGGATCGTGTTCGTCGACTTGACGAAATCGAGATACTGGACCCACCAGCCGCCGGTCGACGGTACGCCCGCGAGGCTCGGTCCGACGATCAGGTGGCTCGGAAACGCGGCCCGGATCCGCGGGTACGTGCGGCGCCACAGCTCGAAATACTGGGACTGCGGCCGGTTCCAGAACAGGCCCAGGTTCGGCTCGTTCCAGATGTCCCACTGCACGGGCACGCCCGCCGCCCGCACGTCGTTGATGAGCCGGGTCAGGAACGCGTCGTAGTCGCTCCAGTCCCCGTTGTCGCCGGGGAACCGGGAGATCGGGTACCCGTCGGCACCCCACAGGTCGTGCGGGAGCAGGATGAACTCGCCGCCCAGCGACCGGGTACGCAGCAACTGCGCCCGGGTCGCGTTCCACCGGCGGTCGTAGCGGCCCGACACCCAGCCGCCCGGGCTGTCCAGCTGAGCGCCTCCGGCGCGCATGTAGCGGAACTTCACCTCGCGGTAGAAGTTGTCCGCCGGCCCCGACGCGTTCTCGGTCATGCCGTAGATCCACCCGGAGGCGCGATAGGTCGGCGAACCGCCGGCGACGGAGAAGTTGACCGATATCGACTCGTCAGCGGCCTGCGCGGCCGGCGGAGCCGTGATGGCGACGATCACCAGCGAGGCGGCGGCGAAAGCGGCGGCCGCCGTCGCGGCGGCGAGGAGGCGGCGCACCGGCCGCCGGCGGATTGAAGTGTCCACAATGATGCACTCCCATCGAACCGATTCGCTGGGAGCCTAGGACACGATGTTGACGAATGTCAATTCCCCTGCCAGTGCAGTGCTTCCACGGAGGAGCACCCTCACAGAGCCGTCGAATCGATTCAGCGGGTGGTCACAGAGTCGTAGTAGGGCTTCATCGCCGGGTAGTAGTCGTCGAAGCTCGGGGCGGGCCGGCCGGCCCGGGCCGCCACCAGCATGTCCAGGTAGTACTCCCAGCCGGGGCCCGTCTCGCCGAGCCCATCGGTGGTGTCGAGGTGGTGCACGAGCCGCAGCTCGGTCTGCTCACCGGCTTGCGACAGCAGCAGCTCCAGCCGCCAGTCGCCGGACTCGTCCTTCATCGACAGGGCCAGCCGCCGCGGCGGGTCGCACGCGTCGATCCGCACATCGAACCACGGTGCCTGGTCCTCGTACGCCATCTGCATTTTGATCATGCGACCGGGAGCGGCGTCGCCCTCCCAGGCCCCGAACCAGCGGGCCGTACGCTCGGACTCGGTCACGCTGGCCCACACGTCCTCAATGGACGCCCGGAACACGCGGCTGAGGATCAGATCGTGACCGTCAGAGGTCGGAAAGAGCCGGCCGGCCGGTGGGTTGATCATGCTGTGTTCTCCTGTCGGTGATCCGCCGGACCGCGCGCGCGGCGCTCGCGACGGGTGCGATAGACCTCGGTCTCCAGCGCGTCGAGGCGGTGCTCCCAGCCGGTGACCCGGACGAACTGGTCGAGCCACTCGACCAAGCCGGCGAACCGCGACGCGTCCAACTCGTAGAGGCGCTGGCGCCCCACGAGCGTGTCGCGGACCAGGCCGCTCTCCCGCAGCACCCGCAGGTGCCGGCTGACCGCGGGCCGACTGATCATGAACCGGTCGGCGATCTCGCCCGCGGGCAACCGCTGCTCGCGCAGCATCACCAGGATGTCGCGCCGCACCGGATCAGCGATCGCCGCCGCCACCTCGTCCACCCCGGAAGCGTAACCAGTGTGTTACACGTTAGGCAACCCAAGATCGCCGCGGTGACCGCGATTTCCCGCCGTTATCGGCGTGTCGTCCGGCGTGTCGCCTGACGGGGCAACGATCACCGCACAAACGTACGAGAATCAATGCGTGGGGGAAACGTTGGAGCAGCTCAGGGACATCGCCGGCCAGTGCGCCGGCACCCCGGTCTGGTCGCTGCCCGACGCTGATCTGGTCGACGCGATACACACCGTGCACGACGCCGAGCAGATGCTCGCCGCCGCCAAACTCCACCTGGTCCGCGAGATAGACGGCCGCAACCTACCGATCACCCAGCAGGCCGCCAACACCGCCGTTTGGCTCCGCGAACAACTCCACATCAGCATCCACACCGCCCGCCGCACCGTCGACCTGGCCAAGACACTGGACCAACGCCCAGCGCTGGATGTCGCGCTGTCCACGGCGGCGGTCAACGTCGAGCAGGCGCAGATCGTGGCCAAGACCGTCCACGATCTCGCCGACGAAGCGGCGCCGGATGTGGTGGACCTGGCCGAGAAAGCCCTGATCGCGGAATTCGCCGACTGGGAACCAGCCACCTTCCGCAAAGCCGCCGCCCGCATCCTGACGCACGTGGCACCAGAAGCGGCCGACGAAGCCGACCGGCGGGCCGCCGAACGCGACGAGAAACGCGCCCAACGGACACGGGCGTTCACCCTGACCAACAACGGTGACGGCAGGTTCCGGGTCACTGGCTGGTTGGACGCTGAGGCCGCCGCGATCGTCAACGCCGCCCTGGATCCGCTGTGTAAGCCCGACCTGGAACGGACAGCGGCCCAACGCCGCGCCGACGCGCTAGTGGAGGTGTGCCGGCTGGCGCTACGCACCGAGCAGTTGCCGGACAACGGCGGGGATCGCCCACAGGTCGTGGTCACGGTGCCGTACGACGTGGTGCGCCACGAACTGGGCGTCGGGCAGCTCGACACCGGCGAAGCACTGAGCCCCCAACAGGTGCGAAGGCTGGCCTGCGACGCCCGTATCCTGCCGGTCGTGCTGGGCGGGCAGGGGCAGATCCTCGACGTCGGTCAGCAACGACGACTGTTCACCGGACCACTACGCCGAGCACTCGTCGCACGGGACGGCGGATGCGCCTTCCCCGGCTGCGACCGACCACCACAATGGTGCGACGGCCACCACATCCGACACTGGACAGACGGTGGTGACACCGCCCTCGACAACGGCGTGCTGTTGTGCGGATACCACCACCGGCTCATCCACCGCGGCGAGTGGGAAGTGCGGATCGCAGACGACGGCCGACCCGAGTTCATCCCACCACCCTATGTAGACAGTGAACGTCGACCACGGCGCAACATCTACCACCGGCGGACATAACTCCGTCCGTCCGTGAACCCGCAACGCCCGTGACCCGCGAGTCACCGGACGATGCTGCTCGCCCGCCGCGCCGTCTGTCGCGGCAGGCGCCAATCAGGCTGCGGATCCGCGCGGCCCGTGACGCTGGTATCGATGATGGACACGCCTGCGGACGCAGTCCGCACACCGCCCCGCTCCATCTCCAACCGAGCCCAGGGGCAGAACCCGAGCATCGTGCCGAGCGCGACGGGACCAGCGGTCAACCAAGCAAGCGTTGCTAGAGAGAGCCCTTGAGCTACCGCGATGCCCGTCGCGGTCCATGCCCGCTGCTCCCGCGGCCTCAGCCGCCGCCGTCGCACGACCAACCCGACAAGGGCGGGTCGGGTGCCGCGGACGGTGAGGCCGCGGGAGCAGCGGTCTCGCGCACGGCGGACGCCGCGGTAGCTCAGAGCCTGGTCTCGAACCTGACCCTAAAGGATCTCTAGCGGCTCCGGCTCAGCCCAGTGCTTTTCGGAGCAGCGCCGTCAGCTGGTCCTGTTCGTCGGGTGAGAGTCGGCCGACCGCCGTGCGGGCGAAGGCGAAGGCTGCCGCGAACCGGCGGTTGATTTCGTCTCCTTGGGGGGTTCGCGCGACTTGTCGTGCGCGGCGGTCTCGGGGATCCGGCTCGCGGGTCACGAGGCCGAGCGCTTCGAGGCGCGCGACGATCTGGGTGATGTTGGAGGCGTCGCAGCCGAGCTCCTCGGCCAAGGCTCCCATGCCGCGTCGCTCGTCGAGCCGCCCGAGCACGCATGCCTGCGCCGAGCTGAGCGACAGCTGGGCCGCGGCTGCCTCGTAGGCGCGGTC
This sequence comes from Phytohabitans aurantiacus, assembly GCF_027923225.1. GTDB lineage: Bacteria > Actinomycetota > Actinomycetes > Mycobacteriales > Micromonosporaceae > Phytohabitans > Phytohabitans aurantiacus. The sequence continues at coordinate 64,156 of NZ_BSDI01000063.1, read as the reverse complement.
GTACACGTCGACCAGGTCGAACAGGACCGCCTCGGCCTCAGACGAGGTGGTCACCGGTCCGCTCGGCAGCGCCATAACCACCAGCCTAGACGGTTTACTTGATTCGCTCAACTACTTGTGATCCAATGATCCTTGATTCACTCAAGTAAATCGGAGGATCGATGGACAGGAACACGGTGGCGCGGATGAACGCGATCGTCCTCGACCGGTTCGGCGGAGTCGACGAGCTCTCCGCGCGGCGGATACCGCTCCCGGAGGTCCGCGACGACGACGTCCTCATCCGGGTGGAGTTCGCGGGGGTCGCGTCCTGGGACGCGGTCGAGCGCGAGGGGCACTACGACGGCGCTTTCGGTGTCGCGTCGACCTTTCCCTATGTCCTCGGCTGGGACGCGACGGGCACGGTGGCCGCGGTCGGGCGCAACGTTACCCGGTTCGACGTGGGCGAGCGTGTCTACGCCGCGACGGTGCCGGCAGCGCGTGGCGGCGTCTACGCCGAGTATGCCGTCGTCGAGGCGGAGTTCGTGGCGCGCGTGCCCGACCGGATGCCGACCGAACAGGCCGGCGCGATGGCCTGGGATGCCCTGACGGCACTGAGTGGCCTCGATCTGCTCGGCCTGCGCCCGGGCGAGACGCTCATGGTCTTCGGGGCAAGCGGAGGTCTCGGGCACATGACCGTGCAGCTGGCGCGGCACAGCGGCATCCGAGTGCTGGCCGTGGCCTCTGGTGACGACGGCGTCGCCCTGGCCCGACGGCTGGGCGCCGACGGCGCCATCGACGGCCGCAAGGACGACGTGTTGGCCGCGGCGTTGGAGTTCGCACCGGGCGGGCTCGACGCGGTTCTGGTCACCGCGGGAGGCGAGACCGCCGAACGGTCGCTCCGCGCGATCAAGAGCTCCGGACGGATCGCCTGGCCGAACGGTGTCCTGCCCGTGCCCGTAACGCCGCCGGGCGCGACGGTGTCCTACTACGACGGGGATCGCAGCCGCACCGCCACGGATCGGCTGAACGCCATCATCGAGGCGGGCTCCTTCGAGGTCCACATTGGCCGGACCTTCCCGTTCGCGCGCGTCGCGGACGCGCACCGCACCCTCAACGGTCACTATGTCGGGAAGCTGGCCCTGAAGGTGGGATAGCGGTCGCTCACGGCCGGAGTTCGGCCACGCCCGCGCCCAGTACCGTCGTGCCGGCGCCGTCGACGCCGTCGAAGCGGTACGCCGTGCCATCGGCCCAGATTCTCGTCGTCAGGGTGTCGCCGGGTGCGATCGGTCGCGTGAAGCGGCAACTCAGCCGCGCCAGCCGCGAATCCCCGGCATCAGCGGCCGCCAGCACGATCCGCGCCGCGATGGCCAGGCTCGCCAGGCCGTGGACGATGACGCCGGGCAGGCCGGCCGCGCGGGCCACCTCGTCGTCGAGGTGGATCGGGTTGTGGTCGCCCGACGCGGCGGCGTACCGGGACGGCAGGTCCGGCGTCAGGTGGTAGGCGGCCTCGCGCAGCGGCGGGCCGGCGGGCGGCTCGGACGGCAGGCGGGGCGCGGCGACGCCCACCGCCAGGTCGGTCGGGACGCCCCGGTAGAACTCGGTGACGTACTGCTCGTTGAGCAGGTCGCCGGCCGCGTCGCGGGTGCGCACCTGGATGGTCGCCGTGGTGCCGCTGCGCTTGCCGTGCAGTCCGACCACGGCCGCCCGCACGGTCACCTTCTCGCCCACCGGCAGCGGCTTGTGCAGGATCAGGTCCTGCTGTCCGTGTACGACCTGGGTGCGCAGGTCGGCCGGCGCGGCGACCTCGGCGACCGCGAACACGAGGTCCATCGCGGGCACCACGGCGAACACCGGAGACGGGCCGCCGACCGCCTCGGAATAGGCGCGCACGGCGTCGGGCGTGACCTCGAAGGCGCGCTCGTCGCTCCAGCGGTCCACAACGGACAGTTCAAAGGGGTGGGTCACTCGGTTACCTCCACGACGACGGCGCCGGCCGTGTCGCCGGCCGCGCATCCGGTGAACAGGCCGCGCCCGCCGCCACGGGCGCGCAGCGCCTCGATCAGCTCGGCGACGGCGCGCATGCCGGTCGGTCCCTGCGGGTGCCCGTAGACCAGGCTGCACCCGTACGGGTTCATCTTGTCGACCGGGAATCCGGTCTGCCTGGCGAAGTACACGTCGTTGACCGCGAACGGGTTGTGCGTGGTCACGACGTGCAGATCGCCGATGTCGAGGCCGGCGTCGGCGAGGGCGCGCCGGGCCGCGGGCACCGGCGCCTTGGGCATGCGGGCCCGCTCGGCGCGGGCGAACCCGACGGCCAGGACCCGCGCGATGCCCGCGCCAGCGGCCAGCTCCCGCGCGCGCTCCACTGTGGAGAGCACCATTCCAGCTGTACCGTCACCGGGGTGCGTCTGCGATCCGAAGGTGACCACCCCACCGGGTTGGGCCGGTGACAGCTTCGCCAGCCCCTCGGCGGTGGTGTCGTGCACGCCGGAGTCGTCGCCGACCACGGTCTCGCCACGCCGCCCGGGCACGTGCACGGGTACCAGATAGTCGCGCCGCCCCGCCGCGGCGGCCCGGTACTGCTCGTACCGCAGCAGCGTCACCTCGTCGATCTCTGATCGGGTGTACCCCTCGTCGGCGGCCACGCCCTCGGCGGTGTCCAGCATGGACCCGCCGGTGTTGGGGTCCCACTTCATCGGGTCGAGCACCCAGTGCTCGGTACGCGGCGCGGCGCCCGGGCTGCCCTGCGCCGACCACACCATCAGCGGCCCGTTGCTGGTGCGGTCGGTGGTGAGCGCCAGCACCGTGCCGTGCGCGCCCAGCTCGACCTGCGTCGCCGCCGACTGGATGACGGCCGCCGACGTGGCGCACGCCTGCGCGATGGTGGGACCGGTGACCGCTTCGAGCCCGAGCCGGGGCGTGATCGTGGTGACCCCGTAGAACGAGGTCGGCTGCGGCACCGTGGTGCCGAACGAGACGTGGCTGACCTGGCTGGTATCGAAACCGGACAGCGCCCGGTTCGTCACGTCGACCGCCAGGTCCACACTGGACATCTCGGCCAGCGGCCCCTGCCACCGGCAGAACGGCGAACTCCAGGCGAGGCCGAGCGGCACCGCCACCTTGGTCAGCTTCACGAGGTCATCCCCTCGGCCTGGCCACCGGCGACGGTGAGCACCTGGCCGTGTACGAAATCGGACCAGGGCGTGCAGAGCAGGAAGATGCCGCCGGCCGCCTCGGCGGGGGTGGCCGCCCGGCCGAGCGGGATGCCGGCCTTGGCGCGCTCGCGGACCTGCTCGGGGATGCCGAGCTGGATGCTGCGCTCGCCGCGCTCGAACGTGCCCGCGTCGGCGGTCGCCGCCGTCAGCCGGGTCTCGACGAAGCCGAACGCCACCGCGTTGACGTTGATCTTCAGCGGGCCCCACTCCTTGGCGAGGGTCTTGGTGAGCCCGATCAGGCCCGCCTTGGCCGCCGAGTAGTTCGCCTGGCCGACGTTGCCCATCGTGCCGGCGATCGAGGTGACGTTGACGACCTTGCGGAACACCTCGCGCCCCTCAGCGGCGTCGCGCTTGGCCGCCTCGCGCAGCACGGGCGCGGCGGCGCGCAGCAGCCGGAACGGCACCGCCAGGTGGATCTCCAGCATGGCGGTGAGCTGCTCGTCGCTCATCTTGTGGAAGATGCCGTCCCAGGTGTACCCGGCGTTGTTGACCACGATGTCCAGCTGCCCGTACTCGGCGACCGCGCGCCCGACGACCTCTCCCGGTGCCGCCGGGTCGGTCAGGTCGGCCGCCACCGCGACACCGTTGCCGCCGATCAGCTCCACGGTCTGCTTGAGCGCGTCGCCGTCCAGGTCGGCGCACACCACCTTGGCGCCATGCTCGGCCAGCAGCGCCGCGGTGGCCTGCCCGATGCCGCGCGCCGCCCCGGTGACGACCGCGACCCGTCCGTCCAACACTCCACTCATCGCCACTCCAGTCACGCCCAACTCCAGTCAGCTCTGCCCGTCGCTAGCCAGCGTGAACCCGGCGGCCAGCTGCTGCTGCCACCGCGCCCGCGCGGTCCTCTTGTCGAACTTTCCGGTCGCCGTCGTCGGCAACGCCTCGACGAACTCCACGACATCCGGCACCCACCAGCTCGCTACCCGGGCGCGCACGTGCTCGCGCAGCTCGTCGGCGGTGAGCTGAGCTGTGCTGTGGGCGCTGGACGCGCGCACCACGAGGGCCGCCGGGCGTTCGCCCCACACCGGGTGCGGCACGGCGATCACCATCGCCTGCGCGACGCCCTCGTGGTCCATCAGGTGGTTCTCCAGCTCGATCGAGCTGATCCACTCGCCGCCGGACTTGATCAGGTCCTTGGTGCGGTCGAGCAGGTGCAGGTACCCGTCGGTGTCGACGGTGCCCACGTCGCCGGTACGCAGCCAGCCGTCGTGGAAGCGCGCGGTGTTGGCGTCGTCGTCCGGTTCGTAGTACTCGGACGTGATCCACGGGCCGCGGACCTCGATCTCCCCGGTCGCGACGCCGTCGTGCGGCAGCACCTCGCCGGTCGGGTCGACCACGCGCAGCTCGACGCCGGCGGTGGTGACGCCCTGGGTGGCGTGCAGCGCGAGCCGCTCGGCCTCGGGGCGCTCCTCCAGGTGCCCGCGTACGAGGGTGAGGTTGCCCGACGGGGACATCTCGGTCATCCCCCAGCCCTGCTGCATCCGCACGCCCCGGCGGTGGTACCGCTGGATCAGCTCCAGCGGGATCGCTGAGCCGCCGCACAGGATGCGGTCGAGGCTCGCGAGGTCGTCGGCGGCCGGTTCGAGCTGGTCGACGGCCAGCCAGAACGTCGGTACGCCGGCGGCCACGGTGACCCGCTCCTCGCGGATCAGCCGCAGGATCGCGGGCGGGCTGGTGTCGGAGCCGGCGAGGACCAGGCCGGCGCCGGCGAGCGCGGCCGCGTACGGCAGGCCCCACGAGGTGGCGTGGAACAGCGGGGTCAGCGGCAGCACCACGTCGCGCTCGCGCACGGCGAACGAGTCGACGAACAGCCCGCTCATGGCGTGCAGCGTGATCGAGCGGTGCGAGTACGCGACGCCCTTGGGCCGGCCGGTGGTGCCACCGGTGTAACAGAGGCAGGCCGCCGACCACTCGTCGACCTCGGCCGGCTCGTCGTCGGCCACCCCGTCGAGCAGCTCCTCGTACCCGACCGCGTCCGCGAAGTCAGGGTGCGGCTCGGTGCCGTCGGGCAGGACGACGTACCGCTCGACGCCGCCCAGCTTCGGGCGGATCTCGGCGAGCCGGGCGGTCAGCGACGCCTCCACGAAGATCACCTTGTCGCCGGCGTGCTCGGCGATCCACGCGATCTGGTCGGCGTGCAGCCGCACGTTCAGCGGCTGGAGCACAGCGCCGGCGATCGGTACGCCGTAGAACAGCTCCAGGTGCCGCAGCCCGTTCCACGCGAACGTGCCGACCCGGTCACCGGGGCGTACGCCCAGCGCGGGCAGCGCGGCGGCGACCCGCCGGGCGCGGCTGGCCAACGCCGGCCACGTCTGCCATGAACGCCCGGCGGGGGTCACGCCGACGAGCTTGGCGTGCGGGCCCATCGCGGCGCCGCGCCGCAGGATCATCCCGACCGACAGCGGCGTCGAACCCATCGTGCCTCGCATCAGTCAGCCCTCCTCGGAAGCGGGGACCGGTCCGGACTCGCCGAAGAGCTTCCGCAGGCGGTCCGGCCACGGCGCGCTGCGCCCGGTCTCCGGGTCGAACCACGCCACCGTCATCGTCCCTCGCGCGAGGGGCCGGCCGTCCCTGCTCACCGTGAACGCGTACCGCATCGAGCTGCGCCCGACGTGCTCGACCGCGAGCGCCGTCTCGGCGGTCTCGTCGTAGTGCAGCGCGCCGAGGAAGTCGACGGTGACGTTGAGCCGGGGCATCCGCCGGAACTCGTCGTGCTGGATGCCGAGCCGGTGGTGCAGCAGCGTCTCGGCGCTCTCCACGAACCGCAGCACCACCGAGTAGTGCCAGCGGTCCATGGGGTCGGTCTCCGACCATTCCAGCCGCCTGCGCGTGACGATCGACGCGGGTTCTGCCATATGTCGGCCCCTCAGTACTTGTAGATCGTGTTGCCGGGCGGGAGCTCGCGCGGGCCGTACGGCGCGGTGTCGAGCCAGTGCCCGAGGCTCTCGTCGCGGTCGGCGCCCTGGGCCGCGCCCTCCTGTGCCGCCCGCTCGGCCGGGCCCGGGCGCAGGTGTGTCAGGGCGGTGCCGGCGGCGTCCCGGTTGAACATCGCCGCGCGGCGCCGGGACAGCGCGAAGTCGTCCACCGCCGCCCGTGCCCGCGCCGCCACCGGAGTGGACAGTGCGATGTGGACGGCCGTGGCGGCGGCGTCGGCGTCCGGTACCCCGGAGTTCATGCCGCGCGCGCCGAACGGGGCGAACAGGTGTGCCGCCTCACCGGCGAGCAACACCCGCCGCGCCGGGTCGGCGAAGTCGGCGGCCACCACCTGCAGGAACCGGTACGTGGAGGCCCAGGCGACGCGGTCGGCGTACGCGGGCGGCATGACCGCGCGCAGCCACTCGCGCAGCCCCTCACCGGAGCTGAGCGCGTCGGGGTCGTCGCCGTCGTGCAGTTGCAGGTCGACGCGCCAGCCGCCGGCGTACGGCACCAGCAGCACGTTGCGCCCGTCCACGCTCGGGTGGGCGTAGTGGAAGACCCGCTCGACCGGCAGCGGGTCGCCGGCGTCCTCCTCCACGTCGACGACCACGTACCAGCCGTCGGAGCGACTGCCCTCCATCGGTATCCCCAGGGCGGCCCGTACCGGCGAGCGCGACCCGTCGGCGGCGATGACGTACTCCGCGGTCCAGCGGTCGCCGGTCGACGTGGCCAGCGCGACACCGTCCATAGTCGACTCGGCGCCGGTCACCTCGGCGTTCCAGACGAACTCGACGCCGGCCGCCTTGCACGCCTGCAGCAGGTACCGCTCGGTCTCCACCTGCGGGAGGCTGGTGAAGTGCGGCAGCGTGCCGGCCGGGGGCGGCGGGTAGGTGCGGGCGAAGACCTGGGTGCCGGCGTAGAAGGTGCGCTTGGTCTGCCAGATCAGGCCGTGCGCGGCCAGGTCGGCGGCGAGGCCCGGGCTGGAGCGGTCGAGCACCTCCAGGGTGGCCCGGTGCACGAAGATGGCGCGGCTGCCGGGGCGCAGCCGGTCTTCGGCGCCGGCTTCGAGCACCGTGACGGGCCGCCCGAGCGCCCGCAGCGACAGCGCCGCCGCCATGCCGACCGGTCCGGCGCCCACCACGATGACCTGACGGTGGTTCATGAGGCCACCACCGCTCGGGCGCCGGGGCGGGTGGCGTACGGGCGGGCGCCGGCGCCGCTCACGCCCACTTCGAGGCGGCCGACGCGCTCGATCTCCATGACGATCCGGTCGCCGTCGTGGATCGGGCCGACGCCCGCCGGGGTGCCGGTGGCTATCACGTCACCCGGCCACAGCGTCATGACCGAGCTGGCGTACGCGATCAGGCGTGCCACCCCGAAGATGAGGTCGGCTGTAGTGGCCGACTGGCGTGGCGTCCCGCCGACCCAGCAGCGCAGGTCGAGGCCGCCCGGGTCGCCGACCTCGTCGGGTGTGGTCAGCCACGGGCCGATCGGCGTGAACGTGTCGAACGACTTGCGGGTCGACCGGTCCTCCGTGGACCGCACGGTGATGTCGAGCAGGCAGGTGTAGCCGGCCACATAGGACAGCGCCTCGGCCTCCGGCACGTCGCGGGCGGTGCGCCCGATGACGGCGGCCAGTTCGGCTTCCTGGTCGGTGCGCAGGTCGGTGTACGGCAGCGTGACGGTGCCGCCGGGGCCGATGACCGACGAGGGCGCCTTGAGGAAGACGCCGAGCTCGGCCACGGTCAGCGGGGCGTCCATCTCGGCCTGGTGGTCGCGGTAGTTGACGGGTGCCGCCACGATCTTTCCCGGGCGCGGCAACGGCGCGAGAAGCTCCACATCGGCCAGTGGCCGCCGTGGCCGGCCGTCCGGGCGCAGGCGGGCCAGGTCGATGCCGTGCTCCAGGACGGCGTGCAGCGGCCCAGGCACCCCGAACGCGGGCGCGAGGTCGGTCACGTCGACCACATCACCACCATCGACGACGCCGAGCCGCGTCCCGCCGTCGCGGTAGACACACAGCCTCACCGTACGTACTCCTCGCGGTACAGGCCCAGTGCTGTCACGGCGGGGGTGTCCGAGTACGAGAACAGGATCGCGTCGTCCGAGAGCGAGGCGTTCCGGTGCTCGTACGCCGCCCAGCCGGGCACCGCGAACACGTCCTTCTCGCCCCACTCCAGGCGTTGGCCGTCCACTATGGTCACTCCTTCGCCACGCACCACGTGGTAGATCGTGCTGGGGGTCTGCCGGCGCGACACGCCACGAAAACCGGGGCGCAGCCGCGCGATCCGGCAGCCGATGGTGGGCATGACCGGTCCGCCGGTCCACGGGTTGGTGTACTCCAGCACCACACCGTCGGCGTCGCTGCCGCTCGCGTCGTCGGCGATCGCGTCGAACGCCCGGGAGGTCTCCTCCCACGGGTAGTTGCCGATCGGCGAGTTGGCGCTGGGCTTCGGGTCCCACGCGGGCGTGAGCCGGCCGTGGATGAACTGCCGCGAGGAGATGTCGTCGGGCACGTCAGCCTTCTGCGTCCGCTCGCTGTACAGCTCGAAGAACCCGACCTCCAGGGCGTTGACGAGCGGGTAGTCCAGCCCGTCGAGCCACAGCATCGGGCCGTCGCCCTCGTGCGCGTGGTCGTGCCAGTGCCAGCCGGGGGTCAGCAGCAGGTCGCCGGGGCGCATGTGGACCCGCTCGCCGTTGACCGTCGTGTAGGCGCCGTTGCCTTCGATGATGAACCGGAACGCGCCAGCCGTGTGCCGGTGCGCCTGCGCGGTCTCGCCGGGCAGGATCACCTGGATGCCCGCGTACAGGTTGGTGGTCGTGGCGGGCGGCTCGGTCAGGCCGGGGTTGACGAGCATGAGAACCCGGCGCTCGGCCTCCTCCAGGGAGAGCACGTCGGCGAAGTGCAGCAGGTAGGGCCGCAGCGCGGCGTAGCTCCACCGGTACGGCACCGCCCGGCTCTTCGGCTCGGCGGCGAAGAGGTTTCCGTAGTACCGCCACAGCGGGGCGGTGCCGAGCCGCGCGATCGCGTCGTACGGGTCGCCGGTCATGAGGTTAGCTTGACTCATCGCTTCTCCACCGTCAAGGTTTGTGTCATACGTCGCTCGACGGCCCGGCGCGCCGCTGGCACCATCCCGTGCGGCAGGAAGAGCACCACGACGACCAGCAGGAGCCCGTAGACGGCGTACGAGAGCACGCTCGGGGCGTAGCTGGGCATCCCGGGCTGGGTGCCGATCGTGGTGAGCACCTGGATGAGCAGCACGATCGCGGTCGCACCCACCAGAGCGCCCCACAGCGTGCCCAGACCGCCGACGACCGCCATCACGACGTACTCGATGGACAGCAGCACCGGGAACGAGCCCGGCGCGATGTAGCCGAGGTAGAACGCGTAGATCCCGCCCGCCAGGCCGGCGAACGCCGCCGACAGCGCGAACACCGCCAGCCGGTACCCGCCGACCGGCACCCCGCTCGCCGCGGCCGCGGTCTCGCTGGTCGCCAGGGCGCGCAGGCCGCGCCCCGATCTGGACGCGACCACGTTGTGCGCCACGATCAGGGTGAGCGCGACGGCGGCCCAGGTCAGGTACGCGTACGAGATGTCCTCGGCGAACTCGTACCCGCCCACGGACAGCCGCGGGATGCCCTGCAGCCCGATCGCTCCCCCGGCCCAGTCGGCCTGCCCGACCAGCGACAGCAGGATCAGCTGCGTGGCGAGCGTGGCGAACGCGAGGTGGTGCCCGCGCAAGCGCAGCAGCGGTACGCCCACCAGCAGGGCGAACAGCGCCGCCGCGACCGGCGCGGCGAGCAGTCCCAGCAGCGGCGGGAAGCTGTGCACGCTCAGCAGGCCGGCCGTGTACCCGCCGATCGCGTAGAACGACGCCTGCCCGAGCGAGACCTGCCCGGCGTACCCCATCAGCAGCGACAGCCCGATGGTCACCATGGCGGCGAGACCGAGCAGGATGTACACGGACAGGTGCCCGCTCGAAAGCAGCGGCGGCAGCGCGAGAGTACCGGCGGCGACCACCACCCCGGGCAGCCAGCGAACGACCCGCGACCTCATGCCGTTTCCTCCTGGACGATGGGCTTGCGCGCGGCCTGCCAGACCATCACGGCGAGCATCAGCACCAGCGCGACCTCCATCTGGTACGCGGCGTTGCCGTACCCGGCGACCAGCGCCTGCGCGACGCCGAGCAGCAGCCCGCCGGCGAGGGTGAGCGCCGGGCGGACCAGCCCGCCGAGGATGGCGGCGGCGAAGCCGCCGACGATGAGCGTGACGTCGTAGTCGAACGTGACCAGCTGGATCGGGGTGACCAGCACGCCGGCCAGCCCGCCGAGGGCGCCGCCGATCGCGAACGAGACCAGCCCCATCCGGGTCACGCTGATGCCGACGACCTTCGCCGCGTACGGGTTGGAGGCGCACGCCGACAGCGCCCGGCCCACGTCGGTGCGGGTGAACAGCAGCCCCATCCCGGCGAACACCGCGAGTGTGGCGCCGATGATGAGCAGGTAGTGCGCCTGGAACCGGGCACCGAAGATCTCGACGGCACCGGGCACGCCGGGAAACGAGCGCGGCTGGTCGCCCCAGATCAGCACCTCGACGGCGTACGCGAACACACCGAGCCCGAGCGTGGCGATGAGCGCCGCGCCGGGTGGCGTACCGGGCTTGCCGATGGCGACGAGGCCGACGAGCAGCCCGGTGAGTGCGCCGACCGCGACCGCGAGCCCTTCGGCGAGGCCGTGCGGCAGGCCGGTGGCGAGCAGCGTCGACGCGGTGAGCGCCGCGATGACCGCGAACGCGCCCTGCGCGAAGTTGACCACCCGCGTGACCCGGTAGATGGCGACGAGCCCGCTACCCACCAGCGCGAACGCGCACCCACCCCCCACCCCCGTGATGAGGTACTGCAACAACTCGCTCATCGCGCGACCCCCTCCTCTTCGTGATCAGGGCGTCCCTCAAGCTGTTCTAGCGACTTGAGGGACGCCCTGATCACGGGGGCGTCCGCACCTAGGTAGGCGGCGGCGACCGTCGGGCTCGCCGCGAGTTCCTCCGCCGAGCCGGAAACCGCGATGCGGCCGGCCTCCAGGACGTAGGCGCGGGTGCACAGGTCGAGCGCGATGCGGGCGTTCTGCTCGATGAGCAGCACCGCCAGCCCGCGCTCGGCGTTGAGCTCGCGCAGGTGCCGCACCAGGTCGGCGACCACCAGCGGCGCCAGCCCGAGCGACAGCTCGTCGACCGCGAGCACGTCGGGCCGGCTCATCAGCGCCCGGCCGACCGCCACCATCTGCTGCTGCCCGCCGGACAGCAGCCCGGCACGGCGGCGGCGCAGCTTCACCAGGTCCGGCAGCACCTCGTAGATCGGGCCGGTGTCGCGGTTGCGGACCCGCCAGCCGCCGAGCCGCAGGTTGTCGTCGACGGTGAGATCAGGGAACATCTGCCGTCCCTCGGGGACCTGCGCGAGCCGCCCGCCGATGGTGACCCGGCCGGACGCGGGGCGCAGGATGCCCGACAGCGTGTTGACCAATGTGGACTTTCCGGCGCCGTTGGGGCCGATGAGCGCCACCATCTCGCCCGCGCCGACGGTCAGGCTGACGCCGTCGAGCGCCACGGCCGCCCCGTACCGGACGGTGAGGTCCCGAACCTCGATCACGCTGCCCTCGATCATGCCGCCGTCCCCAGGTAGGCCGCCACGACGGCGGGATCGGCGCGGATCTCGGCCGGCGTGCCCTCGGCGATGACCCTGCCCAGGTCGAGCACCGTGACCCGGTCGGCCAGCCGGGTCACGAACGCCACGTCGTGCTCGATCTTGATCATCGTGAGCCCGCCCGCCTTCAGTTCCTCGATGAGCTGCGCGAGGGCCTCCCGCTCGGCGGCGCGCAGGCCGGCGGCCGGCTCGTCGAGCAGCAGCAGGCGCGGGCGCCCGCACAGCGCGCGAGCCACCTGCAGCGCCCGCTGCTGGCCCAGCGGCAGCGCCTCGGCGGCGCGGTCCGCCCAGTCGGCGAGCCCGACCCGGCCGAGCGCCTCGCGGGCCCGCTGCCGGATCTCCCGCTCCTCGCGGTAATGCGGCGGCAGCCGCAGCGTCCCCCGCAGGAAGCCGGCGCGGGTGGTGGCGTGCGCGCCGACCATGACGTTCTCCAGGGCGGTCATCCCGCGGAAGATGCGCGCGCCCTGGAAGACGATCGCGATGCCGAGGTGAGCCCGCCGGTGCGCCGGCAACCGGTCGATCCGGTCGCCGGCGAACGTGACGGTGCCGCGGTCGGCGGCGAGCTGCCCGCCGATGAGGCTGAACAGCGTGGACTTGCCGGCGCCGTTCGGCCCGATGACGCCGCGCAGTTCGCCGGGCGCGACGGTCAGATCGACCCCGCGCACGGCGAACACGCCGCCGAACGAGCGGTACACACTCTCGACGGAGAGCAGCGGCTCACTCACTTGCCGGCCACCGTGGCGAGCTGCCACGCCGACCACTCGGTGGGCACGAACGCGCCGCCCTTGACGGTGTTGATGGAGATGTAGTCGGCCGACAGGCCCGCGTGGTCCTCGGCGCTGTAGGTGTACGCGCCGTTCGGGGTGGTCAGCGACAACCCTTCCAGGGCCTTCTGCACCTTTTCCGGATCGGTACTGCCCGCTTTCTCGATCGCGGCGACGAGCAGCTTGACGCCGGTGTACCCGTCCTGCGCGAACTGCGGCGGCGCGTACCCGTACTTGGTCTGGAACGGGCCGGCGAGCTGGTCGATGGCCTGCTTGAGCGCGCCGTCGGGCAGGCTGCCGCCGACCACGCCGACCGAGCTGGCCACGGTGACCCCCTCGGCCGCCGCGCCGACCGGCTCCAGCCACAGCTTGCTGGCCTGCGCACCGGTGAACACCAGCGGCACGCTCAGCCCGGCCGTGGCGTACTGCTTGGCCAGCGCCACACCGGGCGGGCCGGTCGCCCACACCAGCAGCGCGCCCGCCCCCGAGGAGCGGACCTGGTTGAAGACCGCGCTGAACTCGGTCGTCGTGGTCTGGAACTCGGGCGTGGCGACGAGTGTGATGCCGTACTCCCCCGCCTGTTCCTTGGTGCCGTTGAAGCCGGCCTTGGCGTAGGAGCTCTTGCCGTCGTACGCCACGGCGAGCTTGGTGACACCCTGCGCCTTGAGGGACGCGAGGATGCGGGCGGCGTACGTCGCCGAGGTGGCGGGCACCACGAAGACGTACGGGTGGATGGGTTTGACCTGCTCGTCCGCTGGCGTAAGCGAGATGTACGGGATCTTCTCGCGGTCGACGAGCGGGATGGTGGCGAGCGCCGAGTTGGAGAACGGCGAACCGATCACCGCCGCGACGTCGCCCTTGATGTCGTTGAACGCCAGCACCGACTGGTCGGGCTGGCTCTTGTCGTCGCGCACGACGAGTTCGAGCTGCCGTCCGAGTACGCCGCCGGCGGCGTTGACCTGCTCCACGGCGAGCTTCACGGACTTCTCGTTCTCGGTGCCGAGTGGCGCGTAGTTGCCGGTCAGCGACACGATCTGGCCGACCTTGATGGGGCCTTCGCCCCCTGAGTCTGAGCTGTCGGAGGAGTCGTCGCCGCAGCCGGCCGTCACGATGGCCAGAGCTAGCGCGGCGAGGTAGAGGGTTGGACGTCGCACGGTTGTCCTCCCTATCGATGTGATACGCCGAAGCTAGACACCTATTGGTCGAGGGTCAACACTAGTGCCGAATATTTTCCGTGCGTAGAGTAAGCGCATGTCAGTGATGCCCGCCGCGACCACCGACAACGACCTCGACCTGCCCCGGATGCAGGCCGGGGGCAGCCCGCAGCACCTGTTGCTGACGCTGCTCGGCGACTACTGGTACGGCCAGCGCGCCGCGCTGCCCTCCGCGGCGCTCGTGGCGCTGCTCGGCGAGTTCGGCATCACCGAGGTCAGCGCGCGGGCCGCGCTGAGCCGGCTGGCCCGGCGCGGGCTGCTGGAGCAGTCCAAGACCGGGCGGCGCACGTCGTACGCGCTCAGCGAGCGCGCCGCCGAGGTGCTGCGCGAGGGCAGCCGGCACATCATGTCGTTCGGTGGCGCGGAGTCGTCGTGGTCCGGGCGGTGGACGGTCGCCGCGTTCTCGGTACCGGAGGACCAGCGCGACCTGCGGCACGCGCTGCGCACGAGGCTCGGCTGGTACGGGTTCGCGCCCCTCTACGACGGGCTCTGGGTCTCGCCGCACGAGCGGGTGGCCCAGGTGACCGCGGTCCTCGCCGAGCTGGGCATCGACCGGGCCACCGTGTTCGCGTCCGAGCTCGCCGACGGCAGCCCGCCCGGCGGCCACCCCATCCACGCCTGGGACCTGGACGCGCTGCGCGTCCAGTACGAGCGGCTGCTGGAGGAGTACGAGCCGGTGCGCGTGAAGTGGCGGGACGGCAAGGTGGGCACCGCCGAGGCGCTCGTGGCCCGCACGGCGCTCATGGACGACTGGCGCAACTTCCCCAACCTCGACCCCGAGCTGCCCGCGGGCCTGCTGCCGAAGCGGTGGCCCCGGGAGCAGGCCCGCCAGCTGTTCATCGAGCTGTACGACGGGCTCGCACAGCTCTCCGAGCAGCGGGTGGTGCAGGTGGTCGGCCAGTTCGACGCCGACCTGGCCCACCTGGTCCGCAGCCACACCAGCGACTTCACCGGCTGAGCCGGCCCTCACTCGAAGGTCAGCACGGCCTTCACCACCTCGCCGCGTTCCGTCGCCAGCACGGCCTTCTCGATGTCGACGAACGGGTAGCGGCGGACCAGCTTGTCCAACGGCAGGGCGCCGCGCGATACCAGGTCGGCCAGCAGCGGCACGAACCGGCGCGGGTCGGCGTCGCCCTCGGTCACGCCCACGATCCGCTTACCGCCGAGCAGCCCGTTGACGTCGACGGGCACGGTCGTACCGAACGCCGGCGCGCCGACGATCGCGCAGGTGCCGCGCAACGCGAGCGCGTCGATGGCGGCGCGCAGCGCGGCGACGTTTCCGGAGGCCTCGACGGCGTAGTCCACGCCGGCGCCGCCGGTCAGCTCGCGCAGCGCGGCGGCCACATCGGGGCCGCGGGCGTCGACCACGTCGGTGGCGCCGAGCTCGCGCGCCAGTTCCAGCCGTTCGGGTACCACGTCCACCGCCACGATCCGCGATGGCCCGCCGAGCGCCGCGGCCATGACCGCCGCGAGCCCGACCGCGCCCACCCCGAAGACGGCGAGCGTGCTGCCGATCTCGGGACGCAGCACGTTGAGCACGGTCCCGGCGCCGGTCTGGATACCGCAACCGAGCGGGGCGAGCAGGTCCAGCGGCGCGTCCGGCGCCACCTTGACGAGGCTGCGCTCGTCGGTGAGGGCGTACGTGGCGAACGACGACTGCCCGAAGAAGTGACCGGCTACCCGCCCATCGGCGCCGTTGATCGTGCCGGTGCCGTCGGCGCGGGCGCCGCCGAAGTTGAGGGGCAGGAAGCCGGCGCAGTACGCGGGGTGCCCGGCCAGGCAGTTGCCGCACGCGCCACAGGACGTGAACGAGAGCAGTACCTTGTCGCCGGGCACCACGCTCGTGACCCGGTAACCGACCTCCTCCACGACGCCGGCGCCCTCGTGGCCGAGTACGACCGGGAACGGCGAGGGCAGCTTGCCGGCGCGTACCGACAGGTCGGTGTGGCACAGCCCGGCGGCGACCAGGCGCACCACCACCTCGTCGGGGCGGGGCGCGTCGAGGGTGACGCCGGTGAGCGCGAACGGTGCGCCGACCTCGGGGACGACGGCGGCGGTGGCGGTGCGGGCCATATCGGAGACCTCCTATGACACTTTCCCTTACGAGCGTCAGAGCATAGCCCTAATGTTGGCCGCGCGAAATGTTGACATCTTGTTGCACGTGCGTCACGGTAGATGGCATGACTGTGATCGGCGCCGCTGGACGGCTCTACATAGACGGCGCCTGGCGCGGCGGCCAGGGCGCGATGCGCGACGTGGTCAACCCGGCCACCGGCAAGGTGGTCACCACGGTGCCGGACGCCACCCCCGCCGAGGTGGACGCGGCGGTCGACGCCGCCCGGCGCGCCTTCGACTCCGGCGCCTGGTCGGGCCTGAGCGGCCGGGAGCGCTCGCGGGTGCTGTACCGCGCCGCCGCGCTCATCCAGGAGCACGCCGAGGAGCTGGCGCAGTTGGAGACCACCGACACCGGCAAGCCGATCCAGTTCAGCCGGATGGTCGACGTGGGCAACACGGTCACCCACTTCGAGTACTACGCCGGCCTGGCGTACTCGATCGACGGCGCCACGCGGCAGACCGGCATGCCCGCCCTCGCTTATACCGTGCGCGAGCCGATCGGTGTCGTGGCCGCCGTGACACCGTTCAACTTCCCGATGATCCTGTCGACGTCGAAGATCGCCCCGGCGCTCGCGGCCGGCAACACGGTCGTGCACAAGCCCGCCGAGGACACCCCGCTCACCGCGCTGCGCATCGCCGAGCTGCTCACCGAGGCCGGCCTGCCGCCCGGCGTACTCAACGTGGTGACCGGCGGCGGACCGGTCGGCGAGTCCCTGGTCCGCCACCCCGGCGTCGACAAGGTCGCGTTCACCGGTTCCACCGCGGTCGGCCGGCGCATCGCCAGCGCGGCCGCCGAGACGCTCAAACCCGTCACCGTCGAGCTGGGCGGCAAGTCGGCGCAGATCGTGTTCGCCGACGCCGACCTCGACGCCGCAGGGCAGGCGGCCGTCAGCGGTTTCGTCTTCAACACCGGCCAGTTCTGCATGGGCGGCACCCGCCTGCTCGTGCAGCGCCCGGTGTACGACGAGATGGTGACCCGGGTCGTCGGCGGTGCCGTTCATGTGCCCGTCGGCGACCCGCTCTCGCCGGAGACGGTCGTCGGCCCGATGGCCGGCCAGCGCCACCTCGACAAGGTCCGCGGGTACGTCGAGCTGGCCGCGTCCGAGGGCGCCACGATCGCCGCCGGCGGCGGCCGCGTCGACACCCTCGACGGGTACTACTTCGCGCCGACCGTCATCACGGACGTCGACCAGGGCTCCCGCCTCGTACAGGAGGAGATCTTCGGCCCGGTCGTCACCGTGCAGCCGTTCGACACCGAGCAGGAGGCGATCGCGATGGCCAACGGCACCTCCTTCGGCCTGGCGGCCGGCCTGCACACCCGCGACGTGGCCCGGGCGCACCGGGTGGCCGGCAAGCTCAAGGCCGGCATGGTGTGGGTCAACACGTGGGGCATGCTCGACGTGACGGTGCCGTTCGGCGGCTACAAGCAGTCCGGGTACGGCCGCGAGTACGGCCCCGAGGGACTGCACGAGTACACCCAGACCAAGTCGGTCCTGCTGCCCCTCACCTAGATCCTCACCTCGGCCACAGCACCGCGAGGGTCGCGTCGCCGTCCGGCGGCTCGCCGCCCAGCATCTCGGCGACCAACTGCTCGGCCAGCCGCCGCGCGGCCGGTACAGGCTGCCGCTGGCCGCCCGTGACCAGGCCGAACGCCCGCGCGGCGGCCTGCGCCAGGCGGTGGCCGGCGGTGGGTAGCGGGTCGCGGTGCCGGTCGGTGAGCCCGTCGGTGTAGAGGCACAGCGCCGCATGCGGCGGCATGGTGAGGGTGTCCCCGGCGAACCGGGCCTCGGGGAAGATCCCCAGCGCCGGCCCGCGCCCGGCGAGCGCCAGCACCTGCGGTTCGGCGCTGTGCGGGTCCGCCATCGCGATCAGCGGCACCGGGTGGCCGGCGTTCGCGTAGTGGAGCGCGCCGGTCGCCGGGGAGTAGAGCGCCACCACGGCCGTCGCGAACGTGGTGTCGCGGTAGTTCTGGGCCACGAAGCGGTTCAGCCGGGCCAGTACGCCGACCGGGTCCGGGTCCTCGATGGCGCTGGCCCGCAGCACGGCCCGCACGGACCCCATGACGGCGGCCGCCGGCTGGCTGTGGCCGGCGACCCGCCCCACCGACAGCAGCATCCGGCCGCCGGCCACGGGGAAGCCGTCGTGCCAGTCGCCGCCGATGTCCACCCGGTCCGGCGCGACCCGGTGTACCGCGGCCATGTCGACGCCGGTGACGGCGGGCAGGTCGCTGGGGAGCATCGCCCGGCGGAAGGAGTCGATGACCCGGCGCTCGGTGTACCGCTCCCACTGCTCGCGCAGCACCGCCCGCTCGCGGTCGCGCAGCTCGGTGATGTCCTGCGCGACGCCCCACAGTCCGTGGCGCGGCGCGGCACCGTCCGCGGCCCGGCACGAGACGACGAGTTCGTGCACGATCCCGTCGAGGCCGGCGACGCGCACCTCGACCACCTGCTGCTTTCCGGTGCGCGCGGTCTCCTCGGCGGCGGCCGCGGCGCGGGGCACGTCGTCGGGGTGGACGCGGTGCCACATCTGCTCGCGGGTCACGGTGGTGGCGGGCATCCCGAGCAGGGCGCTCAGGCTGGGCGACAGCGTGATCAGCCCGGTGCGCGGGTCGAGGTCCCAGGTGCCGGAGTGGGTCATCCGCTGCGTCTCGGCCAGCCGGTCCATCAGCTCGGCGAGGGCCTCGCTCTTGGCCAGCAGCTTGGCCTTCAGCGCCTGGCGGTGCCGGTCGGCGAAGTCCTCCTCGCCCGTGCCCGCCGACCCGGGACCCGACAGCAGGGCGTCGACGACCGCGAAGACGGCCTTCGGCCGGGTCGGCTTGAAGATCACGCCCTGTACGCCGCACGCCTTCGCGAGGGGCTGGATCTCTTGCCGGTCGTAGTGCGCGGTGCTGAAGGCGATCGGGATCGTGCTGGTGGGAGGCGCCGCGCGCAGGGTGCGGGCCAGCTCGTACCCGTCCAGCCCCGGCATCAGCACGTCGGTGATCACCGCGTCCGGCAGCTCCCGGCTGGCCAGCGCGAGCGCGCTGTCACCGTCGCCCGCCTCGCGGACCTCGTGTCCCCGGTAGCCGAGCAGGGTACGCAGGAACTCGCGGTTGATCGGGTCGTCGTCGACGACGAGCAGCGTTGCCATCGGGCCCGATGGTAAGGGCGGAATGGCGGGGGCACCCGCACTCGTTGTCCGATCGCCCGGGCTGGCACGCCGTCACCATCTGTGGGTGAACTCCGCGCACGCGCAGCTCGCCGCGATCGTACGGTCGTCGCACGACGCGATCATCAGCAAGACGCTCGACGGCGTGATCGTCACCTGGAACCGCGCCGCCGAGCAGCTCTACGGCTACCGCGCGAGCGACGCCATCGGCCGCCACGCCGAGCTGCTGTACCCGCCCGAGCGCCGCCAGGAGGAGTCGACGATCCTCGGCCGGATCGGCTCCGGCGAGCGGGTGGACCAGTACGTCACCGAGCGCGTGCACCGGGACGGCGGCACGATGACGGTGACGATGAGCGCCTCGCCGATCGTCGACGCCACCGGCGAGATCATCGGGGTGGCCACGATGT
The DNA here is from genome assembly GCF_027923225.1 of Phytohabitans aurantiacus. GTDB lineage: Bacteria > Actinomycetota > Actinomycetes > Mycobacteriales > Micromonosporaceae > Phytohabitans > Phytohabitans aurantiacus. The sequence goes on along the minus strand of NZ_BSDI01000063.1, from coordinate 44,703 downwards.
CGCGCGACGTCGGCCGGCTGCGCCGCGTCGAGGCGAAGTGGCGGGCGATGCTGGAGGCGGCTCCGGACGCGATCGTCGCCGTCGACGCGACCGGCCGGATCACGCTGGTCAACGCGCAGACCGAGCGGCTGTTCGGGTACCACCGCGAGGAGCTGCTGGGCCAGCTCATGGAGGTACTGGTGCCGGAGCACGCGCGCCACGTACACCCCGGGCACCGCCGCCGGTACCTGCGGGGGCCGAAGCCGCGCCCGATGGGCGCCGGCCTGGAACTGTCGGCGCTGCGCCGCGACGGCACCCAGTTCCCAGCCGAGATCTCGCTGTCCGCGATCGATACCGACGAGGGCGAGCTGGTCGCGGCGGCGATCCGCGACGTGTCCGAGCGCATCCGCTTCGAGCGCCAACTGCGGGAGAAGAACGTCGAGCTGGAGAAGGCGAGCAAGGCCAAGGACGCCTTCCTGGCCAGCATGAGCCACGAGCTGCGCACGCCGCTGAACGCCATCATCGGCTTCACGGGCACGCTGCTGATGGGGATGCCGGGGCCGCTGAACGAGGCGCAGACCCGCCAGCTCCAGCTCGTGGAGACCAGCGGCCAGCACCTGCTGTCACTGATCAACGACCTCCTCGACCTCGCCAAGATCGAATCAGGCAAGGTGGAGATCACCCCGGAACGGATCGACTGCCGCGCGGTGGTCGAAGAGGTCGTACAGTCGATGCGGCCACTCGTCGAGCAGAAGTCACTGGCCCTCAGCATCGAGCTCCCCGCCGAGGAGATCGTCGCCGTCGCCGACCGCCGGGCCCTCGGCCAGATCCTCATCAACCTCGTGCACAACGCCGTCAAGTTCACCACCGACGGCGAGGTGCGCATAAGTCTGACCCGGCCGCGCATCGGCTCGCCATGGACACTGCGGGTCAGCGACACCGGGCCGGGCATCGCGCCCGAGGACCAGGCCCGCATCTTCCGGGCGTTCGAGCGCACCAGCGCCACCCGCCAGCACGGCGACGAGGGCACCGGCCTTGGCCTGTACATCTCGCACAAGCTCGCCGAGCTGATGGGCTTCCAGATCCGGGTGCACAGCGAACCCGGCACCGGCAGCGTCTTCTACCTCACGCTCGCCGCGTGACCGCGGTGGGCGCACGCATCCTCATCGTGGAAGACAACCCGTACAGCTTGGAGCTCATGTCATATTTGCTCCACGCGCACGGGCACGAGGTGCGCAGCGCCCGCACCGGCGTCGAGGCGGTGCGGACCACCGGCGCGGAGCAGCCCGACCTCATCCTGCTCGACCTGCAACTGCCCGACCTCGACGGCTACGAGGTGTTACGCGCGCTGCGCGCCCTGCCGGCGTCGGCCCACATCAAAATCATCGCGGTGACCGCGGTGGCCATGGTCGGCGACCGCGAACGCACGCTCGCGGCCGGCTTCGACCACTACATGGCCAAGCCGATCAACCCACGCACCTTCGTGCGCGAGCTAGACGGCTGGCTCCCCCACGCCCACCACCCCTAGCGCTCGCCCCCGCCCCGCCCGCGCACCCCACGCCGCGCGTTCACCCGCCCGCGTGGCCGCGGCCCGCCGCACTGTCCACGCCGCCGCCGCCCGCCGCGCCAGCGCGCGCCGCTCTCCCCGCCGATCAAGGGCGAATGCACGTGCTTTGATCGCGAAACCGCGTGTATTCGGCCTTGATCCACGCGGATGCCCTTGATCGGCGAGCACCGCGGCGGCTCGCCGCCGCCCGCCGCCACGGCCCGCGCCGCCACGGCCCGCGCCGGCCGCGTCCGCGGCACCCACGACCCGGCGGCCGCGGCGCTCCACGCTCGACGGCGACCGCAGCCACGACGCAGCGACGGCCGCGAGCGAACCACACCGCCTTGAGCTGCCGCGACGGCCGTCGTGCGCTATGCCGTTGCTCCCGCGGCCTCACCGGCCGCGTTCCCACGGCCCACCCCCGGCCGCGGGTACGATGCGGCCGCCCGCGCGGCGTGGTTGGGGACCGCGGAGGGTGAGGCCGCGGGAGCTACGGTCTCGCCCGCGACGAGCGTCGCGGTAGCTCGGAGTCCTTTGATCTTCCGGGTGTTGGCCTCGATGCCGCCCCGCGATCAGAACGGGTGGAAGGCCTCGAAGGCGGGCTCGGTGAGGCGGTCGGGGAGGCGGAACGCCGCGCAGCGGATCACCGGCGCGCCGTCGACGAGCCAGACGCTTCCGCCGGCGAACGCTTCCGGAATCGGCGTCCAGCCCAGGTTTCGCTCGTAGTAGCGGACCGCCGTGCGCACCGAGGGCGTCCACACGTCGTCCATGATGACCAGCCCGCCCGGCCGGACGAGCTTGCGCAGGAAGTACAGGTCGACGAAGACCTCGTGGAAGCGGTGGCTGCCGTCGACGAACGCCGCGTCCGCGACCAGCCCGCCGGTGAGCAGCCGCGGAAGCGCGATCGACGACGGCTCGACCAGCAGTTGGGCGATCGAGTGCAGTCCCGCGTCGCGCATCAGGTCCCAGCCCACGTTGGCGTACGCGGTCTCCTGGAACGGGTCGACGATGACGTGCCGCGGGTTGGGCGGATCGAGCGCGACGAGCGCCTCGCCGATCGCGAGCGCCGAGCTGGCGTACGCGAGGCCGACCTCGACGACGGTCGCGACGCCCTCGGCGATCAGCAGGTCGCGCACCAGGTCGCAGTCGCGCTCGGGCAACGTCACCGTCTCGAAGTCCCGCTCGTGCGGCCGCGTCCACGGTGGACCGTCCGTCGCCAGCCGTCGCCGCACATCCCGGACGCGCGCGATCCGCCCCACCACCCTCACGCCAGCGAGGCGAGCTGGCCGGCCAGGTCGTGCTGGCTGATCGGTGTCGCGGTGACTCCGGTGCGGGCCTCCTGCATCGCCTTGGCCAGCTGCGCGCGGCGCAGCGCCTCCTTGATGTCCGCGCCGGTCATGCCCGTGCTGGCGGTGGCGAGGCCGTCCACGTCGATGTCGTCGGCGAACATCCGGAAGCCGCCCATCTCGTGCCGCGCCATCAGCTGCCGGATCATCTTGGCGATGATCTGTGCCCGCCCGCTGTGATCGGGTCGCGGGATGGCCAGCTTGATGTCGAAGCGACCGGACCGGATCAGCGAGTCGTCGACGCGTTCCGGGAAGTTGGTGGTCGCGACCACGATGACGTTGGGATTGTCCTCGATGAGGTCGTTCATCTCCTGCTTGAAGATGCCGGCCACGGCGTTGATCGCCTGGCTGGCGGCGTCCATGCCGGCGCCGGCGTAGCTGATGATGCTGTCGAACTCGTCGAAGAGCATCACGGTGGGCTCGCGGTAGCGGCGCGCGTCGCGGAAGATCCGCTTGATGTTGCGTTCGGAGCCGCCGAGCCACTTGTCGAGGATCTCGGGCGTGCGGATCTCGCGGAACGTCGCGCCGATCTCGGCGGCCAGCGCGCGGGCGAGCATGGTCTTGCCGGTGCCCGGCGGCCCGTACAGCAGGATGCCCTGCGGGCGGCGCGCTCCCCAGCGGGCCATGACCTGCGGATGCTGGAACGACACCGCGATCTGGCGGAACTGTGCCACGACCGGATCAAGGCCGCCGACGTGGTCAAGCGTCACGCGTTCGGCGGCGCTCGCGGAGGACGCGCCCATCGGGTACGGCGACAGCACGTACTCGCGTTCCGTGCCGGGTCCGGCGATGTCGAGCACCACCCCCAGCATCGCGGCGAGGTGCCGCGGTGACATCCGCGCGACCGGCACCGTCGCGCGCACCGTGACGAGGGGCCCGCCGCCCGCGAACCGGGGCGGGACCCGGTGGTACGTCACGGTGGCGCGGAGGCCGGTCGCCTCGTCGGTGCGCACCACCGAGCGGACCGGCTGCTCCTCCCGAGCCGGCGCGGGAGAACGGCCGATCCAGCGTGACACCTCGGAAACCGCGGCACCGACGCCGTCGACGACCCGGATCGCCCAGTCGTCACCGGCGGCCGCCCGCCGCGCCAGCAGTACGCCGATCGGGTCCCGCCCGAGCACGGCGAAGGCCGGCTGCGGCTCGCGGCCGAGGCGGATCGACGCGTCCAGGTGGCAGGCGGGGTCACCGTCGCGCGCCCCGGTGGAGACGGAAAGCCGCACGGCGCCGCGCAGGATTTCGACGCGCTGGTCGGCGGCGGCACTCATGATCTCGTCGAAGCCGACCACGCCGATCCGGCAACCGGCGTACTCGAAGGTCTCGGTCGCTGGACGCAGACCGTTGTCGGGCAGCGGCATCGTCTCACCTCATCGTGACGGCTCGCACCTGCCCGAAGTGTGACATCCCGGCCACGGGCCGGCCACTCCTCCGCTCCGGAAGATTCGCATCTTACTTCCGAAACCCTTCCGGAAACCGTTGACAACCTGGACAGATCAAATCAATACTGTGCCATCGGCGAACATCAATTGGTTTCGATCGGCTCACGAGAGGAACGCGCAGATGAACGACGCTCCCGACCGCCCTGGGGGTCGCCGGCGCGGTCGCACCAGGATGCTCATCGGCGGCGCCTGTGTCGCGGCGCTGGTGGCGACCGCCGGGATGGTCATGACCGGTACCGCGCACGCCCAGACGGTGACCAGCAACTCCACGGGCACGCACAACGGCTACTTCTACTCGTTCTGGAAAGACAGCGGCAACGTCACCATGAACATGGGTAACGGCGGCCAGTACGACGTCCAGTGGAGCAACATCAACAACTTCGTCGCCGGCAAGGGTTGGAACCCGGGTGCCCGCCGGACGGTGTCGTACTCCGGCACGTTCAACCCGAACGGCAACTCCTACCTGACCCTCTACGGGTGGACGAGGAACCCGCTGATCGAGTACTACATCGTCGACAGCTGGGGAAGCTGGCGGCCACCGGGCTCGGGCCACATGGGCACGGTCACCAGCGACGGCGGCACGTACGACATCTACCGCACGCAGCGGGTCAACCAGCCCTCCATCGAGGGCACGCGGACCTTCTACCAGTACTGGAGCGTGCGGCAGTCGAAGCGTGTCGGCGGCACGATCACGGCCGGCACCCACTTCGACGCCTGGGCCAGCAGGGGCATGAACCTCGGCAACCACGACTACCAGATCATGGCGACCGAGGGCTTCCAGAGCAGCGGCAGCTCCAACATCACCGTCGGCGGCGGTGGCACCAACCCCACGACCGGGAACCCGGGCGGCGGCAGTTGCACGGTCAGCGTCAGCCGCGGCCAGGAGTGGACCGACCGCTTCAACGTGAACCTCTCGGTCAGCGGCACCAACAACTGGGTCGTCCGGATCGCCACGCAGGGCGGCCAGAGCCTGCAGAGCAGCTGGAACGCCTCGATCAGCGGCACCAGCGGCACGCTCACCGCGCGGCCGAACGGCAACGGCAACAACTTCGGCATCACGCTCTACAAGAACGGGAACAACACCACACCCACCGCGACCTGCGGGACAAGTTGACGGCGTGATCGAGGGCACCGTGGCGCGGCGGCCGGCTGGCCGCCGCGCCACACCCGCCGGCGGTACGGCATGATCGGCGGTATGGCCGAGACCTTGCCGACGTTCCTCGTGATCTACCAGTACGTGCCCGACATGGAGCAGCGGCGCACCGAGAGCCGCCCGGCGCACATCGCGTGGCTCAAGGAGCGGGCCGAGGCCGGCCGGCTGATCCTGGCCGGCGCGACGCTCGACCCGGTCGACAGCGCGGTCCTCATCGTCCGCGGCGAAGACATCCTCGCGGTACGGCGGATGCTGCTCGACGACCCGTACGCGGCCGCGAACCTCATCGTCGGCGTGACCGTCCGCCCGATGGGCGTCGCGGTGGGAGCCTGAACCACATGACCGGAGATGTCGCGGTGGAGATCGCAGCCGCGGTTCGCGCACGCGAGCCGGTTGGCGGCATCCGGATCGTCGGGGTCGACGGCCCGAGCGGTTCCGGCAAGAGCCACCTGGCGGCGCGCTTGGCGTCCATACTGGACGCTCCGGTCATCGAGATCGACGACTTCGTCTCGTGGGACTGCTTCGCCGGCTGGTGGCCGCGGTTCGAAGAGCAGGTGCTGGGGCCGCTGCTGGCCGGCCGCGACGCGCGGTTCCAGGCCAGAGACTGGAGCGACTGGTACGGCTCGTCGCTCGGCGAGTGGAAGACCCAGCCGTGGGCGCCGACGGTCATCCTCGAAGGCGTCACCTGCACGCGCCGCGACACCATCGGCCGCATCGCCTACGCCGTCTGGGTCGACGCGCCGGCGGAGCTGCGGCTCGCGCGCGGCATGGCCAGAGACACCACTTTCGCGGGCAAGGACGAGCTGTGGCGGCGGTGGATGGCCGAGGAAGACGAGTTCTTCGCCGCCGACGGCACCCGCGAACGCGCCGACATCATCGTCGACACAGCGTCGTACACCTGACCGGTTAGCGCCGCCCGTGCCGGCGGCGCCAGCCCCACCACCCGATCAGCGCGCCGCCGACCACGATCAGCACGGGCGAGCTGTAGACGGCGACCGGCACGATGATGATCCGGCGCGCCGGGAAGATGTCCGGTTCCTTCGCCTCGCCACCGAAGCGCCCGGCCTCCAGCAGGTCCCGCGCCACGTCCATCGACAGCACGGCGTCCGGCGGATCGATCAGCGTCTCCACCGTATCGTCCGGCCGCAGCGCCACCAGCGAGGCGTCGCCGACCTCCCAGAAGCCGGTGTCGTTCCAGCCGCTCGCGGCCTCCTTGCGCACGCGTTCCTCCGGCCCGTAGGCGACGGCGACCAGGTCGGTGCCCTGGCGCCAGCCCAGCGCCCGTACCGCCATCGCGGTCACGGGCGGCATCGCCGGTCCGGTGGTGTCGGCGCCGCTGCCGGCGTCCAGATAGCCGACCCGCCACTGCCGTGACGCGAGCCGCGCCGTGTCGCAGTCGTTCAGGCAGCCGTCGAGGGACACCGTCGCGATCCGCCGGCCGTCCGCGGTGAACGCGCCGGGACCGGCGAGGTAGCGGCGCTCTCCCAGCTCCGCCGTCCACAGTGTCCCGCCCGTGGCGGCGTCCAGCAGGCGCAACCGCTGGTCGACGGCCACCGCGATCCGGCTCCCGTCGGGGGAGTACGCCGCCAGCGACGCCGTCCGCACGTTGCTGAAATTGTCGAACGGGAGCAGCGGCCGCGTCGCGCCGGTCTTCAGGTCGAGCTGCACCAGGCGGCCGGGCTGGAGGTAGATGCCGGAGACCGGGTCGGCCCGGTCGGAGTCGACCCGGTACAGCTCCGCGAGCACCAGCGCGCCACCGTCGGGCCGCCACGCCACCGGTATCGCGCAGCACTCAGCGCCGGCCGGGCCCTCGTACCGCTTGGTCTTGCCGTTGGTCAGGTCCGTGACCAGGACATACCCGTCGCGCTCGCCGGACAGGTGATCCTGGGCGACGTACCGGCCGTCCGGCGAGAGGATCGAGCCTTCGCCCGCGACCCGCTCGGAGCCGCCGGACAGCAGCATCCGGTACGAGCCGTCGCGCCCGATCACCGCGATCTTGCCCTCGTGGTCGACGGGATCCGGCCCCCGCAACCCGATGCTGTCCCCGCTCACCAGCATGGAGGCGGGACCGCGCGGGTCCTGCCGCACCGTCGCCTGCCACATCCACGGCAGGTACACGGTCGACGGCACCGCGTCGGTGCCGCCGCCGACCTCCATCGGCGCCGGCCGCGCCAGCAGGCCGGGCACCGCGAACAGCACAGCCACAGCGGCCACCGCGACGCCGGCCGCGACCGCGAGCCGGTCCCGGCGCCGCTGCCGCCGCCCGCGCCGCCACAGGTCGTCCCGGGCCGGCGCCGGTGGCATCTGCTCCGCCAGTTCAGCCAGTGCTCGCTCCAGCCGCGCGGTCATCGGCCACCTCCCTCGTTGGGCAGCACGCCGACACCCACGAGGTCGGCCAGTTCGGGGGCGAGCGCGCGGAGCCGGGCCAGCGCGTCGCGGGTCGTGCTCTTCACCGTGGAGACCGAGCAGCCCAGCACGGCGGCCGCCTCGACCTCGGTGCGATCCTCGAAGAACCGCAGCACCAGCACGGCACGCTGCTTCGGCGTGAGCCTGGCGAGAGCCTGCCTGACGACCAGCGCGTCGGCCACACCGGCGGTGCTGTCGGGACCGGCCCGGTCGGGCGAGTCCGCCACCGGTCGCGCGTCGCGCCGGCGGCTGCGCCACAGCGAGACATGCTGGCTGTACATGGTCCGATGCACGTATCCGTCGGGGTCACCGTTCTTGATAACCCGCTCCCAGTGCCGCGCGACCCGCACGAGCGTCATCTGCACCAGGTCCTCAGCACTGTGCCGGTCACCGGTCAGCAGGTAAGCAACCCGCGAGAGCGCGGCGATGCGACCGCCGACATAGGCCCGGAACGACTCTTCTGGACTCAACCGCTGGACACCTCCCTACCGATCCACACGCTCGCACGGGCGGCCACGGGTGGGTCGCTCGTAAGAGATCGAGATACGGGCTACCGCGACGCTCGTCGCGGGCGAGACCGTTGCTCCCGCGGCCTCACCCTCCGCGGTCCCCAACCACGCCGCGGGACGCCGCATCGTACCCGCGGCCGGGGGTGGGCCGTGGGAATGCGGCCGGTGAGGCCGCGGGAGCAACGGCATAGCGCACGACGGCCGTCGCGGCAGCTCAAGGCCGTGTGGTTCGCCCGCGGCCGTCGCTGCGTCGTGGCTGCGGTCGCCGTCGAGCGTGGGTGCCGCGGCCGCCGCGTCGTGGGTGCCGCGTCCGCTGCGTCGTGGGTGCCGGGTCCGCGCCGGCCGCGTCTGCGGCGCCGCGGGCCGTGGCGGCGCGGGCCGTGGCGGCGGGCGGCGGCGAGCCGCCGTGGTGCTCGCCGATCAAGGGCATCCGCGTGGATCAAGGGCAAAGGCACGCGGAAAAGAGATCCAACCGCGTGCGTTCGCCCTTGATCGGCGAAGGAGGGGCGGCCGCGGGCGCGGCCCAGCGCGACCGGCGCCCGGCCAAGCGACGCAGGGCCGCCGCGCGCGACCAGCGCGGCCCGGCACGCCGATCAAGGGCAATCGCATCGATCAAGGCCGAATACACGCGCTTTCGCGATCAAAGCACGTGCATTCGCCCTTGATCGGCGGCCAGAGCGGCGCGCGCGGCGCGCGGCGTGGGCAGTGCGGCGGGGTTAGCGAGCTAGCCAGGTTGTGGGGTGTTGGCGGATTTGGTCGATGGCGGTCAGGGCGGCGCCGATCACCGCCGCGTCCGGGCCCAGCTGCGCCGGCCGGACGGTCAACGGGGCCCACGCGGCCGTCAGGACGCGCTGGTTGAGCTCGGTGCGGACGGTCGCGGTCAGCCACGACGACAGGAGCGAGAACGCGCCGCCCAGCAGCACCGTGTCGATGTCCAGGATGTTGATCGCGTCGGAGAGCGCGATGCCCAGGGCGGTGCCGGCGGTGTCGAGGGCGGCGAGCGTGGCCGGGTCGCCGGCGTCGGCGCGGGTGGTCACGGCCGCGTCGGGGGTGCTGTGCGGGGGGACGGGGTCGTCGCTGAGGATGGCCGGCAGGCTCGCGTATGTCTGGAGGCAGCCGCGCGAGCCGCACGGGCAGGGCTTGCCGTCTGGGTACACGGTGACGTGCCCGAGCTCGCCGCTCCAGCCTCGCACGCCGCGCAGTAACTGTCCATCTAGGACGATGCCGGCGCCGATGCCGAGCCCGCCCGAGACGTACACGAAGCCGCTCAGCGTGTTGTCGCTGGCGTACAGCTCGCCGAGTGCGGCGAGGTTCGCCTCGTTGTCGACGGTGATGGGCAGGTCGAGGTGCCGGGTGGCGCCGCGCAGCAGCGCGCCCGCGTCGACGTTGCGCCAGCCGAGGGCGGGCGCGGAGCGCACCATGCCGGCGTCGACCGGGCCGGGCACGGCAAGGGTGGCGGTGACGACGGTCAGGTCTTCGGCGGCGGTGGCCTCGATGGCGGTGCCGGCCATGCGCGCCAGCTCGGCGAGCACCGCCGGCGCGCCCCGATCGTCGTATGTGGACGGTGCGAAAGCCAGGTGCCGCACGGTACCCGTGAGGTCGACGACGCAGGCCGCGAGGCCGTCGGAGCGGATGTCGAGCCCCAGGCCGGCCGGTCCTTCGTCCGAGATGGACAGACCGACGCGCGGGCGCCCGGCGCGGCCGTCGTGGGTGAGGCCGGACTCGGTGATGAGCTTGCCGGCGAGCAGTTCGTCGACGATGCGGCTGATCGTGGGGCGGGTCAGGCCGGTGCCTGCGGCCAGCTCGGTGCGCGAGATGGGCACCGGCGCGGCCAGGATGTGCCGGAACACCAGCTCGAGGTTGATGCTTCGCAGCCCCTCCTGCCGCACCGGCTCGGTGGCCTGGCGGGTGCTGCTGGGCCGGACCAGCCCGGTCACGGGGCTCGCCCGGCGGCGGCGACCAGCTCGGCGGCGGCCTCGGTGGAGAGGGCGCCGTCGGCGATGACGGCGACGACGCGCCGGGCGATGGTTTCGCCGGGCGCCAGCACCAGCGGCTCGTCCCAGGTGAGCGACGAGCAGACGCCGATGTAGTCGCGTGCGCGCACGAACCACCTGTCGCGCGCGGTGGTCTCGTCTCCGGGGGCGAAGAGCATGGTCCAGGCGTCGCCGGTGACCGCCACCCACGCGGCGGCGCTGCCGTGTACCGCTGGCACGTCCGCCCCGGCGGCGCTGAACACCCGCGCGGTGCCCGCGAGAGCCGGACCCCGCCAGAAGACGCCGCCGTATCCGGCGCCGACCCGGCCGTGCGCGGCGGGGCTGCGGACCGGCAGCGGCCGGTCGAGCGCGTTGGTGAGCTCGGTGCGCACCGCGAGGGCCCACGCGGTACCGGTGACCGGCCAGCAGCTGATCGACCGCTCCTCGCGCAGCAGCGGTGTGTGATGGGCGCCGGTCCACAGCAGAGTGTGCGCCAGCTCGGTGTCGGTGCGGCGCAGCCAGCGCTGGTGCGCCTGCGTGCCGTGGTTGTCGAGCCAGGCCGGTCCGTGACCGGCGATGAACGTGCGCCCGCCCCAGAAGTTGTGCCCGTCGACGTCGGGCGCGGCGACGCTGATGCCGAACTGGTGCGGGTGCGAGTCGGGCGCGGCGTCGGTGACGGCGGCGCCGGCGAACGTGCGCACCGGATGCAGGTACGGCCGCGGCGAACTGCCCAGCGGGACCTCCGGCTGCCACACGTAGCGCGCGACCTCCTGCCCGCGCAGGCGCAGCACGGCGGTGCCGCGTGGCTGCTCGACGACCACGGACCGCGGTGCTGTCATCGTTGCCTCGCCGCCTCTCATCACCCGGCCCCCGCGCCCGCCAGGACCGCGCCAGCGAGGTCGGCGGCTTGACCGGAGCGTAGCCTGCCGTCGGCGACGACGGTGAGGATCCGGCGGTGGACGCGCCCGCCGGCGGCGACGACCAGCGGCTGGTCCCAGGCCAGCGACGAGCCGACGCCGGCGTAGTCGCGACTGCGCACGAACCACAGGTCGCTCCGCTGCGCCGGCGCGACCGGTACGAAGACAAGGGTCCACGGGTCGGTGCTGGTGCCGGTCAGCGCCAGCCACGGCGACCGCCGCCCGTGCAGGTGCCGCTCCCCCGTGCGCTCCGGGCCCAGGACGTGGATGCGCTGGTGGCCGCGCCGGGCCCGCCAGAAGAATCCGCCGTACCCGGCACCCGAGCGCCCGTTGGTCGCCGGGCTGGCGAACGTGAGTGGTCCGGCGGTGACGTTCGTCAGGGCGAACTCGAAGTCCAGCGCCCACGCCTGCTCGCCGGCGGGGCGCACGGCGATGCTGCGGCGCTCCCGCAGCAGGTCGTTGCCCGCCGGGCCGATCCAGCGCAGCTCGTGGGTGAGGTCGCCGCTGGTGCGGCGGGTCCAGTCGTGGTGTCGCTGGACGCCGTGGTTGGGCAGGCGCACCGAGCCGCGGCCGCGCACGAACGTGCGCCCGCCCCAGAAGTTGGCACCGTCCACATCGGCGACCGCGACGCTGACGCCCAGGTGGTGCAGGTGGTCGTCGGGCATCAGCTCGGTGACCTCGGTGCCGCCCAGCGTCCGCACCGGGTGCAGGTAGGGGCGCGGCGAGACGTCCGCGGGCAGTTGGGGGCGCCACACGTACTCGGCGACCGCGTGCCCGTCGAGGCGCAGGCTCAGCGCGCCGCGGAGGGTACGCGTCATGCGCTGATCCGGGGATCGGCGAAGTCGGCGGTGCCGCCGTCGCCGGTGGCGAAGATGCCGAGGGTGGCGCCGACCCACCTCCCACCGGTGGCCTGGAACGGCGGCCCGACCGGCTCGCCGCCCGCGCGGAACTGGCACGTCCCGTCCGGGTACACGTCGACGCCAAGGGTCACCGGCGTGTCCACAGTGGTCGCTGAGACGGTGTCCACCTCGGACTCGCCCTCCCTCGCCACCCGGCACACCAGCCGGTCACCGTCAGCGGTCCGGACGGCGCCGACCCAGGCGTAGGTGGCGCCGAGCACGGTCAGGCCGGCCCGCGTGCCCGCTGAGGCGCCGGTCAGTTGCAACGTGACGGTCGCGCGGAACCGGTCGGACGGGAGCCGCCGGCCGAGCACGTTGGGCAGCGCACGCAGGTCGTCGCCGCCGGGCACGCAGGCGAGCCGGAAGCCGCCGCCAGGCAGGGCCTCTGACCAATGGGGCTCGGGGTTGGCGGACCAGGTCCACTGGAGACGGTCGTCCGGTGGCGCGACGCGCGGGTCGGCCACCGCTGGTTTCGCGTGCTGGGCCACCGGTTCGCCGCCCGCACCCATCTCCGGCCACCCGTCGGCGCCCCACCGCATCGGTTGCAGGTGGACGATCCGCCCGAACGGGCCCCGGTCCTGGAAGTGCAGGAACCAGTCCTCGCCCTTCGGGGTGGTGACCCAGGCGCCCTGGTGCGGCCCGTTGACCTCGGTGCCGCCCTGCGCGAGCACGATCCGGTCCTCGTACGGCCCGAAGGCGTGCCGGGACCGGAACACCGACTGCCATCCCGTGGCGACCCCACCGGCCGGTGCGAAGATCCAGTACCAGCCGTCTCGCTTGTACCACTTCGGACCTTCGAGGGTGCGGTACCCCGGCAGGGCGTCCCCGTCGACGACGTCGCGGCCCTCGTCGAGCAGCTCGGTGGCGTCGGGGCGCATGCGGTGGGCGGTGAGCTTGTTGTTGACGCCGGCCCGGCTCTTGGCCCAGCCGTGCACCAGGTACGCCGAGCCGTCGTCATCCCACAGTGGACACGGGTCGATCAGCCCGCGCCCGCCCTTGAGCAGCCGGGGCGGGCTCCAGGGGCCGGCCGGGTCGGTGGCGGTCACCACGAAGATGCCCCGATCGGGGTCGGGGTAGACGATCCAGAACAGCCCGTCGTGGTGACGCAGGGCCGGCGCCCACACGCCGCACCCCCACTGCGGCGTACGGAACTCCTCCACCGGCTCCAGCCGCTCCAGCGCGTACCCGATGACCGACCAGGTCACCAGGTCACGGCTGTGCAGGACGGGCAGCCCCGGTACCCGGTGAAAGCTGGACGCGACCAGGTAGAAGTCGTCACCGACCCGGATCGCGTCGGGGTCGGACCAGTCGGCGTGCAGGATCGGGTTGCGGTACGTGCCGTCGCCGTTGTCGGCGACCCACGGCGCTGTCATCTCAACTCTCCCCCGTCAGCGGCAGCCCCAGGTCCGCCACGTACACAGCCTGCCCGGTGCGCAGCGACTCGTTGCCGGCCACCCCCACGAGCACGCTGGCGGCACCGTCCACATAGCCCGCCTGCCGGCTCAGCGGGTCACCGTCTGGTCCACGGAACACGTCGTCGAGAAGCATCGTGTCGCCGCCGCCATGGCCGCCGGTGCCGCTCGGGATCGGTACCTCCTCCGCCGCCTCCCAGTGGCGTTGCAGCAGCAGTCGGGCCCCGCGCGGCCGCGAACCGGCACTGGCGACCACCGCCGCGGCGCTGGGGTCGACGACGGCCGTGGCGGCGCCGATCGACGCGCCGGCCGAGGCCCTCGCGACGTGGCCGCGCTCGACGACGTCGAGCTCGATGCGACCGGCGGTGCCGTTGACCGCGACCCGGTACCCCTCCCAGGGGCTGTGCGCGTGCAGCGTGTACGCCATCGAGGCGCCCCGCCGGTAGCCGACCACGACGCTGAGGTTGTCTTCGATGGTGATGCCGCCGGAGAACACGTCCCGGTCCCGGATGTACCCGTCCAGGTGCTCGCCCGCGTGGTACAGCTCGCGCAGCTTGCCGTCGGCGGTGATGTCCAAAGTGAACGGATCGGCCGGGTCGGCGGCGTCGCGGCTACGCTCCGGACGCGGCCCGAGCCCCCGGCGCGCGGCGTTGTCGGCGCCGTAGAAGCGCAGCCCGCCGCGCGCGAACACCACCTCGGGCAGGTCGGCGAGCCACCAGTTGACCAGGTCGAAGTGGTGGCTGGCCTTGTGCACCAGCAGCCCGCCCGACGTGGCCTTGTCGCGGTGCCACCGGCGGAAGTAGTCGGCGCCGTGCACGGTGTCGAGGCACCACTCGAACGCCACCGACGTGACCTCGCCGATCGCGCCGTCGGCGATGAGCCGGCGCACCAGCGTGTTGCGCGGCGAGTACCGGTAGTTGAAGGTGACGGTGAGCCGCCCCGCGCCGGGCGCCGCGAGCGCGTCGTGGATCTGCCGCAGCCCCGCCAGGTCGGTCGTCATGGGCTTCTCCACGACGGCGTCGGCGCCGGACCGCAACGCCGCGCTCACATACCCGGCGTGCGTGGCGTCCGGCGAGGTCACCACGACGACGTCGGGCCGCTCCCGGGCGAGCATCTGGTCGAAGTCACCGGCGGCGTAGTGCGGCACCGCGAGGTCCGGCCGCGTGCGCGCGACGACCCGGTCGTGGTACGCCATCCGCACCTCGTTGGTGTCGCAGAACGCGACCGGGTACCCGGCGTCGGCGTGCGAGCCGAGCAGCGCGCCCAGGTACATCTGGGCCCGCGAGCCGGTGCCCACGAACGCGTACCGTCTCATGCTCACTTGAGTCCCGTCGTCGCGATGCCCTTGACCAGGTACTTCTGGCCGGCGATGAAGAACCCGATGACCGGTGCCAGCGACAGGAACGACATCGCGAACATCTGGCCCCACTGCGACTGCCCCTCGGAGTCGATGAACTGCCGCAGCGCCAGCGGCACCGTGTAGAGCTCGGAGTCGGTCAGGTAGATGAGCGGGCCGAAGAACTCGTTCCACACCGAGATGAACGTGAAGATGGCGGTCGTGGCGAACGCCGGCATGCACAGCGGCATGATGACGCTCCAGAAGGTACGGAACGGCCCGCAGCCGTCCATTCGGGCGGCGTCGTCGAGCTCGCTCGGCAGCGACCGCATGAACTGCACCATCAGGAAAATGTAGAACGCGTTGGTGGCGAGGAAGTTCGGCACCAGCAGCGGGTAGTACGTGTTGATCCAGTCGAGCTTGGCGAACACGATGTACTGCGGCACGAGCAGCACGTGACCGGGCAGCATCATGGTGCCGAGCATCAGCGCGAAGAAGAGCTTGCGACCGGTGAAGTTGAGCCGGGCGAACCCGTACGCCGCCAGCGAGCACGACACCAGGTTGCCGATGATGCTCAGCACGACGATGACCAGCGAGTTGACGAAGTAGACGGTGAACGGGTGCTCCAGCGCCGTCCAGCCGTCCGGATAGTTGCCGAGGTCCCAGTTGGACGGCCACAGCGACAGGTCGGTGAACACGTCGCGGCTGGGCTTGAGCGAGCTGGAGACCATCCACAGCAACGGGTACATCATGACCGCGCCGAGCACGCAGAGCACGACGTGTCTCGCGAAGCGCCTTCTAGTTGTCATAGAACACCCAATACTTGGCGGCCAGGAAGTTCAGCGCGGTGAACGCCGCGATGATCACCAGCAGCACCCATGCCATCGCCGACGCGTATCCCATGTGGAACTGCGAGAAGCCCTGCTGGTACAGGTAGAGGTTGTAGAAGATGGTGGAGTCCGCCGGGCCGCCGGTGCCGCCGCTCATGATGAAGCCCTGCGTGAACGTCTGGAACGACGAGATCAGGGACTGGATCAGGTTGAAGAAGATGATGGGGCTCAGCAGCGGCAGGGTGATCGAGCGGAACTGCCGCCACCGCGAGGCCCCGTCGACGGCGGCGGCCTCGTAGTACATGGTGGGAATCTGCCGCAGGCCGGCCAGGAAGATCACCATCGGCGAGCCGAACGTCCAGATGTGCAGGATGATCAGCGTGGTCAGGGCGTAGTCGGGGTCGGTGGTCCACCCTGGACCGTCGATGCCGAACCAGCCCAGGAAGCCGTTGACGATGCCGTCGAAGCCGAAGATGTACTTCCACAGCAGGACGATCGCGACGCTCCCGCCGAGCAGCGACGGCAGGTAGAACACCGCCCGGTAGACCGGCAGGCCCTTGATGCCCTGGTTCAGCATCATCGCCACGCCGAGCGCCACCACCAGCGACAGCGGCACCGACACGAAGGTGTAGATGAAGGTGACCTTCAACGACTGGCGCAGCAGCGGATCGTCGAGCATCTCCCGGAAGTTGCCGAGACCGATCCACTGTGGAGCGTTGAGGAGGTTGTAGTCGGTGAAGGCCAGGTACAGCGAGGCGAAGAACGGGATGACGGTGAACAGCATCCCGATGAACCACGGCAGCAGGAACAGGTAGCCGGCGCGGTCCTTGCGCCGCTTGGCCCGCCGCCGCGGCGCGGCCGGGACGTCACGCGCGACGACCCCGGCCGGCAACCCGGTCGTGGTACCCGACGTCACTTGCCGAGCGCCTTCCGGCCGGCGTCGAGGAACGCCTTCGCGGCCTGCTGCGGCGTCTGCCGCTTGAACTCGACCTCCGTCGCGATCGACTCCAGGCTGGACTGGATCTTGCTGGAGCCCGGCGGGTACGTGTACGAGCGCGGCAGCTTCTCGCCCTGCAGGCCGATCAGGTAGTCGGTGGCGAGCTGGTCGTCCGGCGTGAGGCTCGGCTTGAGCTCCTCGGCGATCTTCGAGCTGGCCGGGACGCCCCGGGTCGTGCCGGTGGCCTTCGACGCATCGATGTCGTTGACCAGGAAGTTGAGCAGCTTCAGCGCCTCGGCCTGGTGCTTGGACGCGGACGCGACCGACCACAGGTGGGGGCAGTCGACGGACTGGCCGCGCCGCCGGGCCTGGGTCTCGCCGGGGATGCGGAGCAGGGCCAGGTTGCCGCCGGCGGCCTCCTTGTAGACAAGGAAGTTGTTCGTCGGGATGATCTGGGACGCGATCGACCCCTTCGCCAGGTACGACGCCGCGGCCGAGGCACCCACGTCCTCGATGAACCCGGCCGGTGGCATCGCGCCGCTGGCCCGCATCTGGTTGAACAGGTCGAACCAAGCAACCATGGTGGCCTCGGTGACGCCCAGCGCGCCGTCGGCGGTGTAGAAGTCCTCGCCCTGCTGGCGGACGAAGACGATGAGGTTTGCCAGCGTCGCGGCGTCGAAGTGGGTGCCGTACACCTTCTTGCCGCTGGCCTTGGTGACCGCCTGCGAGAACGTGCTCAGGTCGGCCCAGCTCCACGTGTTGCCGTCGGGGATCTGGACGCCGAACTTGTCGGTGAGCGTCTTGTTGATGACGAAGCCGATCGCGTTGAGGCCGGCCGGTACGCCATAGGTCTTGTCGCCGACGGCGGCCAGCGTGCGGGCGCCCTCGCTGAGCCCCGACAGGTCGACCGCGCCTGAGTGCGGGGTCAGATCCAGCAGCGCGCCGCGGTCGGCGTACTCGCGCACGCTGTCCATCCGCATCGCCATCAGGTCCGGCGCGTCGCCCGCGGCGAACCTGGTGGCGAGCTTGTCCTTGTACGGCCCGCTGTCCTGGTACTCGGTCTTGACGGTGATGCCGGGGTTCTTGCGCTGGAAGATGTCGAGGGCGGCCTGCGTCTTCTCGGCCCGCTTGGCGTCGCCCCACCAGACCATGTTGAGCTGGACGGTGCCGCCTTCCGGCTCGTCGTCGCCGCCGCCGAAGCCGCGGCCGCACGCCGACAGCCCGAGCCCGGCGAGACCGGCCAGACCGGCCATGCGGATGAGGTCCCTACGGTTAACGGATCTTGCGAGTCGATCGACCATGGGGGATGCGATCCCTTCCCGAGGAGTTGCTCCGCAGCAGGTTACGACCCGGTTTCGGTTTAGGTCAACCCATGAAACAAAACTCAGCGGGCATCGACGCCGAAGGCGCGGCGGGCGTGGGTCAGGAAGGCGCGCACCGCCGGGCCGGGCGCGGGCCGCCACCCGAAGGCCAGCAGCGTCGGCGACGCGACGTCCGCGATGACGCGGGCGGTGAGGCGGTCGCGGTACGCCTCCGACATGGACTCGCTGAGGATCCCCACGCCCAGGCCGCGCGCGGCGAGGTCGGCGATCGCGTCGGCGGCGCTTGCCTGTGCCGCGACCGCCGGCTCGCGGCCCTGGCGCGCGCACGCCGCGTCGAAGACGGTGCGCAGCCCGGTGCCGGGCGGCATGCACACGACCGGATGGGCGAGCACGTCGCGCAACCGCACCCGCGACCGCCCGGCCAGCGGATGCCCGGCCGGAAAGGCCGCGACGAGCCGCTCACTGACGATCGTCAGCGACTCCAGGCCGTCCGGGGGCGCCGCCGCGCCGACAAGAGCCAGATCAAGAGCGCCATCGTGTACTCCTGCGACAAGCAGGTCGGAGTTGTCCTCCCGTACCGAGATCTCCACGCCGGGATGCGCCTGACGGAACGCGGCGAGGGCGTCGAACAGGGGCGTGATCGTGCACCCGATCACCATGCCGACCGCGAGGCGGCCGCGCAGTACACCGGTCACCTCGCTCACGGCCTGCCGCACCGCACCGGCGGCGGCGAGCGCGGCGCGGGCGTGGTCCAGCGCCGCCTTGCCGGCGACCGTGAGCGTCACCGCGCGCGCCGACCGGTCGAACAGCTCCGCGCCCAACTCCCGCTCCAGCTGCCGGATCTGGGCGCTCACACCGGACTGGCTGATGTGCACGCGCGCGGCGGCGCGGGTGAAGTTTCGCTCCTCGGCGACGGCGACGAAGTACTCCAGGTGCCGAAGTTCCATAACTGGTGATTCTAGTTCGCATCCGAACTAGCTGTTGGACTCATGAGAGTGTGCGAGCGAGGCTGGAGGCATGACGGATTATGAGAAGGCTCTGCGCCCCGAGGACATCACCCGGCTGTTCGTCGAGCGGTCCAACGCCGGCGACGCGGCCGGTGTCGCCGCCCTGTACGAGGAGGGCGCGGTGCTGGCGTACCCGCCCGGCGGCCAGACGGTCGGCCGCGAGGCGATCCGCGCGCTGTGGGAGAAGGTGCTCGCGAACCGGCCGCACTTCGAGCCCGAGCAGCCCCTGCCGACGCTGGTCAACGGCGACATCGCGCTGACCTCCACGCCACCGCGCGACGGCGCCGGCGCCCGCGCCCAGGTCGTCCGCCGCCAGCCCGACGGCAGCTGGCTCCGCGTCCTCGACCAGCCCGAGTTCGTCACACCGGGCCGGGGTCCCGCCGAGTAGCTCGGCAGGACCCCGGAGGCTAGCGGGCCGCGGAGAGGATGACCGCTGTCGCCTGGTCGGGCTTGGAGATCATCGCGACGTGCGAGCTACGGACCTCGGTGACCCGCGCGCCGGCCCGCTGGGCCATGAAGCGCTGCGCGGCCGCCGGGATCAGCTGGTCGTCGCGGGCCACCAGGTACCACGACGGGATGCCCCGCCACGCGGGCGGGCCGGACGCCTGCTGCAGCGCGTTCGCGTCGGCCGGGCGCTGGGTGGCCGCCATGACCGCCGCCGTCGCCGCCGGCAGGTCGCCGGCGAAGACCTCGCGGAAGACCGCCTTCTTGACGTACGCGTCGTAGCTCGGGTTGCCGTCGGGGAGCGTGATCGGCCGCAGGTCGAGCGCGTCCAGCCCCAGCTTGGTACCCGGGAACTGGTACTGCAGGCCACCGACGGTGTCGCCGCCGGCCCCCTTCCCCGGTCTCGGCGGCGAGCAGGTCGGCCTCCGCGGCGAGCGTCCGCGCGGCCCGCGCGTCGCCGAGGTAGGCGGCGTTCATCGCGTGGCTGACGAGGGTCTTGCTGAGCACGCCGATCCGGCCCTGGGCGCGCAGGCCGGCCTCGGCGGTGGTCTGGAAGGCGATCGCGAGCGGGTTGGCGCCCAGCGCGGCCGCGCCCAGACCCAGGCTGCCTTCGTCGCGCGAGCTCAGGTCGCCGCCGGCCCGGAGCGCGTGCAGCCGCCGCAGCGCCCACGCGCCGCGCGCCACGGGCGCGATCGTGGCGAGGGTCGCCACGAGCCGCGGGTCGTCGGGATGCGCGGCGATGCCCTCGGCGGCTCGCACCAGCCGGTCGACCATCTCACCGTCCGGATTGGACCAGTAGACCCGCAGGCTGATGGCCAGCAACGAATCCAGCGCGGCGTCGGTGGCGCCGTCGCGGCACATCGCCTCGACCGCCTCGGCGAAAGCGGCCACGCGCCCGCTGCCGCTCCAGCCGGTGCCGAAGTAGATCTCCCTGAGCAGGCCGTAGAACGCCAGGTCGGCGGGGGCGAGCTCGCGCTCCCGCACCTCGCCGAGCAGCCGGCGCACGGTCGTGACGTCACCCTGGTCCATGGCCGCGTCCGCAGCGGACAGCAGCCGGCTGGCGCGCGCCACCGGGTCTTCGCTGAGCCGCACCGCGCGTTCGAAGGCGGCCAGCGCGATGCTGGCCGCCTGCCGGCGGTTCGCGCGCCGCGCCGCCTCGGTCAGCTCCCGGGCCAGCTTCTCGTCCGGGCCGCTCGCCGCGGCGGCCCGGTGCCAGAGTCGTCGCTCAGGATCGCCGGCCACCACGCCGGCCAGGGCCGCGTGCACCCTGCGGCGCTGCGCGGGGGTCGCACGCTGGTACAGGGCGGAGCGCAGCAACGGATGCCGGAAGCTGACCTGGAACCGGTCGTCGACCTGCACCAGCCGGGTCGTCACGGCGGGTTCGATGTCGTCGGGCCCGACCTCGGCGCGCTGCACCCGGCGGCACGCGTCGATCATCTCGTCGAGGTCGTCGCCGTCGTCGAGCGCGGCGACCAGCAGCAGCGCCTGCGTCGTCTCGGGCAGCTCGGCGACCAGGCCGGAGAAGGTGCGCTCCAGGCGGGTGCTCAGCGGCAGCCAGGACGGCAGCAGCGCCGCGCCGCCGGAGCGGACCGCCGCCTCGCCCAGCTCGACCAGGCCCAGCGGGTTGCCGGCCGCCTCGGCGAGTACCCGTTCGCGCAGCGCGGGCCGCAGCCCGGGCACCACCCGCGCGAGAAGGGCACCGGAGTCGGCGCGGTTCAACGGCTCCAGCCGCGTCTCCGGCAGGCCGGCGCCCGCGAGCCGGCGGTCGACGTCTTCACCGTCGCGCGCGGTCAGCACCATCGCGACCCGGTCGGACTCGAGGCGGCGCGCGATGAAGGCGACGGCCTCCCAGCTCGCCTCGTCGAGCCAGTGCGCGTCTTCGACGGCCACCAGCAGCGGCGTGTCACCGCCGGCCTCGCTGAGCAGGTCGAGCAGTGCCATCGCGGCCCGGTACGGCAGGGTGTCGGGGTCGTGCAGCAAGGCGGCCGCCGGTCCGCCGCGGTCGGGTGCGGTGCGCAGCAGCCGGTGCAGGCCCGCGAACGGGACGTGCACCTCCGCCTGTACGCCCGCCGTGCTCAGCACCCGCATCCCGTACCTGCCGGCGCGCGCGACGGCGTGCTCCAGCAGCGCCGATTTCCCGATGCCGGCCTCGCCGCGCAGCACCAGCGCGCCGCCCGCCCCATCGATCGCGGCCCGGAGCAGCTCGTCGACCGCCCGGAGCTCCCCGCGGCGCCCCAGAATCACCTGACCATCGTAGGGTCGTGATCATCGGCCGGTGATCGTGCGAACCTCCACATTGGTGAACGCCACACTGAACGGCGGCTGGTGCTCGGTGATTTCGGGATATATGCCCAGCACCACGCGACCCTCCGTGAACGTGGTGTCGCTCAGCTCGCCGATCCGGTAGCCGTCGCGGTCCAGGGCGATCGACGAGCCCCGCACGGTGATGGCGACCCGGGTCTTCGTGTCGAGCGGGATCGGGGTGGCGAACAGCATCGTGCGCAGTACCGTCACTTCCGCCGCGTCGTTGACGCCGTGGGTCGCCACGTAGAAGCCCTCCGGGCAGATCCGCGCGAGGTAGCCGGCGTTCTGCGCGAAGCGGAACCACATGCCCGCGCAGGTGCCCTCGGTGCGCAGCCGCACGTCGACGGAGAAGATGAAGTCGGTGAACGGGTCCATGGGGCCGCGGCACCGGTACGGGCCCTGCTTGCCGCGCGTGACGACGAGGCCGTCCTCGTAGTCGCAGGTGGCGAGCTGCCCCGGCTCCTCCCGGGTCGGCCACAGGCCCGGCTTGGTCAGCGGGTCCGCCATGACGACCTTGCTGGGCGGCGGGCTGACGATCGTCGGCGGCGCGGCCGGGGTACTCGGTGCGCCGCTCGGCGTCGAAGCCGTCGCCGACGGTGTGGCGCCGGCCGGCGGGCTTCCGGTCTTCTCCAGCGGGAGCACGCCCGCGGCGATGCCGGCCACGGTCAGCGAGGTCACGAGCACGGCGAGCGCCACCGCGACGACGGCGATCCGCCCGGCCCGGCCGCTTCGCGCCGGCGGCGGTGCCGGCACGGTGGGCGCCGGCGACACCGGCGTCTCGGCCTCGGTCGCGGGCCCGGCGGCCTCGGTCGCGCCGGCGGCGACATCCGCCAGGTACCCGGGCACGGCTACGGCCGTGAGATGGCGCGACGCGTGCGGCTCGGTGGCGGCCTGCGCCTCTTCGGCCGCGACCCGCAGGTCGGGTTGCCGATCCAGCGCCGCCGCCAGCTCCGGCGACCGGTCGGAGGTGGCGCCGAGCAGCAGGTCGAGCAGTTCGCGGGCGGTGGGCCGCTCGGTGGGCGTCTTGGCGAGCGCCCGCTCGACCAGGTCGCGGATGGGCGGCACCAGGCCGGTCAGGTTGGGCGGCTGGGTCAGGATGCGTGCCGCGATCACCGGTGGCGAGTCGGCGGCGAACGGGGTGCGGCCGGTGCCGGCGTACGCGACGACCGCGCCCCAGGCGAAGACGTCCGCCGCCTGCGTGACGTCGGTGCCGGAGTCGGGGCCGAAGCGCTCCGGCGCCATGTACGCCACGGTGCCGAGCATCTGGTGGGTGTCGGTGTGCCGGCTCGTGGGGTCGACGGCCCGCGCGATGCCGAAGTCGATGACCTTCGGGCTGCCCGGCGCCAGCAGCACGTTGCTGGGCTTGAGGTCGCGGTGGATGACGCCCGCGCCGTGGATCGCGGTCAGCGCGGTGGCCACCCCGATCGCGAAGCTGTGCAGGTTGGCCGGGCTGAGCGGGCCGCGCTCGCTGACGACGGTGGAGAGGCTGGGCGCGTCGACGTACTCCACGACGAGGTAGGGGCGCTCGTGGTCCGGGTCGGCGTCGAGCACCTCGGCGGTGCAGAACGGCGGCACCTGCCGGGCCCGGTTGACCTCGCTGCGGAACCGCCGCCGGAACTCGTCGTCGAGCACGTCGGCGCGCACCACCTTGAGCGCCACGAGCTTGCCGTCGGCGCCGCGCGCGAGGTACACGGTGCCCATGCCGCCCTCGCCGAGCCGCCCCAGCAGCTCGTAGCGGCCCAGCCGCGCGGGATCGCTCGGGCGCAGTGGCGCCGTGCGCGACCCAGCCTCGCCCTTCATGAAAGGTCACCCCGCTTGTGCGCGACCCCGGCCGGGCCGCCTCCCCGTCACACTCCGCGAAAGTGTGCCATTCCACCCACCGCTCGCGACAGTCCCCTGGTTCGTCCGGTTTTAGGCATGAGTTTGTAAGGACGTCTTTCCAAAGTCACCGCTACTCGGCTAGTGTCTCGTGCCCGGAGATGGGAGAACAGCATGATCGATCGTCGGCGCTTCCTGCGCACCACCCTCGGGGCCGCCACCGGCGTCGCGGCCGGCATCGCCGCCGGACCGCTGGTCAGCTCGGCGGCACGGGCCGAGTCGCTCAACGCCGCCGTCGCCGAGTCCGCGGCGCTGCTGCCGTTCGTCGACTGGTACCACACCAACGAGCTGCCCAACACCACGGCTGAGAACAACGCCGCGGTCGTCATCCTCAGCGGCATGCAGCGCGTGTGGAAGACCGGCAGTACGTGGGACAGCGGCGTCCCGGTCGACCATGACCTCCTGCGGGCCAACGTCGGGTACTGCGCCCTGGTCACCGCCAAGCGCACCGACGCCGAGGCGAAGCAGGCGTTCATCGTCGACCGGCAGCACCAGAGCTACTCGATGATCGCCGGCCTGGGACCGCTCGCCGAGCTGTACCGGACCGGCGCCAAGGCGGTCACCGGCATCACCAGCGCCCCCGACGGCACCCCGCCGACCACGATCAGCGACACCCTGCCGGCGGACGCCCCGCCCGGCTCCGCGCTCGGCTCCGGCGCCACCGACTCGGCCCTCGGTCTCGTCGCGCAGCTCGTCAACGCGGTACGCGGCCCGCACACGTCGAGCAACCCCAGCAAGTACGGCTACCAGTACCCGCGGCCCTGGCGGCTGAACCCCGACAGCGTGGTCGTCGACACCGGCGCCCTCGACGACCTGGGCTACCCGGTCTACGAGACCGACGTGATCGTGGCACCGCAACTGCTCCGCCAGCGCAGCAAGGCCCCGGTCGACGACGCCGGCTTCGTCAGCGGCCACACCAACGCCGTGTACCTGGCCGGGCTGGCCTACGCGTACGCGGTGCCGGAGCGCTTCCAGGAGCTGATGGCACACGCGGCCACCGAGGCGCACACCCGCATCGTCGCCGGCATGCACTCCCCTGTGGACGTCATCGGCGGGCGCATCCTCGGCACCGCGCTCGCCGCGGCGACGCTGTCGAACCCGGTGAACGCCGAGCTCAAGGCGGCCGCCCGCGCGCAGGCGCTGGAGTACTTCGCCGCGCAGACCGGCACCACCGACCTGTGGGCGTACGCGCACTCGTCCGGCCTGGACACCGACCCGTACGCGGACCGCGAGGCCAACCTCCGCGCGCTCACGCCCCGCATGACGTACATCCTGCCGCGCGAGGGCCGGCGCCGGGAGATGGTCGTCCCCAAGGGCGCCGAGGTGCTCCTGGAGACCCGCCAGCCGTACCTGTCGGCGGCCCAGCGCCGCGAGGTACTGCGCACGACCGCGCTGCCGTCCGGGTACGTGCTGCTCGACAGCCCGGAGCTGTGGGGCCGCCTGAACCTGTTCGCCGCCGCGGACGGCTACGGCGCCTTCGACTCCGCGGTCGACGTGACGCTCGACGCCGCGCTCGGCGGCTTCCACGCGGCCGACGCGTGGCGCAACGACATCGCCGGCTGCGGCGGGCTCACCAAGCGCGGCAGCGGCTCGCTGACGCTGTCGGGCGACAACCGGTACAGCGGCGGCACCACCATCGCGGCCGGCACCCTCGTCGCCGGCTCCCGGGACGCCCTGGGCCGCGGCAACGTGCACGTCGGCGCCGGCACCCTCGCGGTGACCGCCGGCACCGACGGCCGGCCCGCACTGGTGGTCGGCGGCGCGCTCACCCTGGCCCGCGAGAGCACGCTGGAGGTCCGGCTGGACCCCAAGCACGTTCCCGCGACCGGCCGCACCGTGCAGCTGATCCGGGCCGGCCGGGTCCGCGGCACGTTCGGCACCGTCCGCGTCACCGTTCCCGGCCTGCGCGCCCTGCCCGTCTACAGCAGCACCGGCGTGGCGATCCGCCTCTTCCCCGCGTAGCGCATCGCCATGTGAGGATGGCGCGGTGAGATTCGGACTGCTCGGCCCGCTGCTCGTCGAGGCGGCGGGCACGAGCGTTCCGGTGGCATCCGGCCGGCAGCGGGCGCTGCTGGCCGCTCTGCTGCTCCAGCCGGGGCAGGTCGTCTCCGCCGACACCCTCGTCCGCCACGTCTGGGGCGACGACCCGCCCGCCAACGCGCGCGCCGCGCTCCAGGTGCACATCTCGCGGCTGCGGCGCGCGCTCGACGGGCACGGCCCCGAACGGGTCGTCCACCGCCCACCCGGATACCTCATCGCGCTGGCGCCCGGCGACGAGCTCGACCTGGCCGAGTTCGACGCCGCGATAGCCGCGGCCGACGAGGCGGCGTCCACACGCGACACCGCCGCCGAGGTCGCGCACCTGGGCCGGGCGCTGGCGCTGTGGCGCGGGCCCGCGCTTCCGGACATCGAGTCGACCAGCGAGGTCGCCCAGCTACTGGACGAACGACACCTGAACGCCATCGAGCGCCGCGTCGACGCCGAGCTGTCGCTCGGCCGGCACGCGGAGGTGGTACCCGAGCTGCGTGCCCTGACCGCGCGCCATCCGCTGCGCGAACGCCTGTGGGCGCAGCTGATGCTGGCGCTGGCCGCCAGCGGCCAGCAGGCGGACGCGCTGTCGACCTACGACCGGGCCCGCAAGAGACTTGTCGCGGACCTCGGCGTGGAGCCGGGCGCCGAGCTCCGCGCGGCGCATCAGCGTGTACTGCGACCCGAGCGCGACCCGGCACCGGCGGTCGCCCCCGCACAGCTGCCCGCCGGCAGTCCCGCCTTCACCGGCCGCGGCACGTACCTGGACCGGCTCGACGCGGCCCGCGGCGCCACCGCGTCCACGGTCGGCGTGTGCGCGATCGTCGGCACCGCCGGGGTCGGCAAGACCGCGCTGGCTGTCCATTGGGGACACACCGCTCGGCGGCACTTCCCGGACGGGCAGCTCTACGTGAACATGCGCGGGTTCGCCACCACTCCCCCGGTGCCGCCGGCCGAGGCGCTCGCCGTGTTCCTCAGAGCGCTGGGCGTCCCACCCGAGCGGATACCGTCCGATGTGGACGAGGCGGCCGGACTCTTCCGCAGCCTGCTCGCCGGCAAGCGCGTCCTCGTCGTACTGGACAATGTGGCCGGTGCCAACCAGGTACGCCCGCTGATCCCCGGCAGCGCCGGCTGTTTCGTACTCGTCACCAGCCGCAACCACCTCTCCGGCCTGGTCGCCCGCGACGGCGCCGACCGGCTGGCCCTCGACACCATGCCGCCGGCCGAGGCGCGGGCGCTGCTCGTCCACACCCTGGGCGCGGCGCGGGTCGACGCCGACCCGCCCGCCGCGGCGGCGCTGGCGCAGGCGTGCGCGCACCTGCCGCTGGCGCTGCGCATCGTGGCCGCCAAGCTCGCCGACGAACCGCGGCGCGGCATCGCCGACCTCGCCGCCGCGCTCCGCGGCCCGGACGGCCTGGCGGCGCTGGAGCTGAACGGTGACAGCGCGGTCTGGTCGGCGTTCGAGCTGTCCGAGGCGACGCTCGCGCCGGCCGCCGCGCGCCTGTTCGCGTTGCTGGGGCTCGCGCCCACCGCCGACTTCACCGCGGCCACGGCCGGCGCGCTCACCGGCCTGACACCCGCGGAGGGTGGCCGCCTGCTGCGCACGCTCGCCGCCGCACACCTGCTCGACGAGGTCGGGCCCGGCCGGTTCGCCTGCCACGACCTGCTGCGCCGGTACGCCGTGAGCCGCGCCGAGGAGCGGTACGGCGAGCCGGAGCGGGCAGCGGCGGTGCGCCGCCTCATCGACTGGTACGTGCACACGACCGACGCGGCGGCGCAAGCGATGTATCCATATAGGATCCGCCTGCATCCGCCCACCCCGCCGGAGTCCACTTTCGACGATGTGTCCGCCGCGGCCGGCTGGCTGGACGACGAGGCCGACAATCTCGTTCTCGTTGCCCGGAGTGCCGCCGGGGGCGCGCACCGGCCGGCATCGTGGCTGCTCGCTGACATGCTGCGCGGCTACTACAGCGTGAGCGGCCGCCGGGCCGACTGGCTGTCCACAGGGGAAGCCGGCCTGCGCGCGGCCATCGCCGAGGGCGACCTGCGCGGCCAGGCCGCGATGCACTTGAACCTGGGCGCCGTCTACATGCGCGATGGCGCCGGCGAGCTGGCCCGCACCCACTTCGAGGAACTGCTCGACCTAGCCCGCCGGATAGCGTGGAGC
This sequence comes from Phytohabitans aurantiacus, assembly GCF_027923225.1. GTDB lineage: Bacteria > Actinomycetota > Actinomycetes > Mycobacteriales > Micromonosporaceae > Phytohabitans > Phytohabitans aurantiacus. The sequence continues at coordinate 16,874 of NZ_BSDI01000063.1, read as the reverse complement.
GACGGTGAGGGCGCGGCGCTCGGCCTGCTCGGCAACGCGTACCGCCAGCTCGGCCGCACCGACCAGGCCGAACGGTACCTGCGCGACGCCTCCGAACACTTCGAGAAGATGGGCCAGATCCCACTGCTCGCCGGCAGCCTCGGCAACCTCGGGCTCGCCCTGCGCGAGCTGGGCCGGCTGTCCGAGGCGCACGACTGCCACGAGCGGGCGCTGGCGCTGTACCGGAAAATCGGCTCCCGGTACGGCGAGGCGATGGGGCTGGGCAACCTCGGCGAGATCTACCACGATCTGGGCGACAACGAGGCCGCCCTCGACCACCTCGTCCGCGCCCTCGACCTCCACCGCGAGGTCAGCGACCGCACCGGCGAGGCCGAGAGCCGGCGCATCCTCGCCACCGTCCACCGCGATGCCGGCCGCTACGACGAGGCGCTCGCCGACGGCCGGTACGCGCTCGCCTTCGCCCGCGAGACCGGCGTCCCCCAAGCCGAGACCGTAGCCCTGGAGACCGTGGCATCCATCCACCTGGCCACCGGCGACACCCGCACCGCCGCCGACCTGTACGAGCAGGCGCTAGCCCTGGCCGAAGACACCGGCGAGCGCTACCCAGCGGTCCAGGCTCGGCTGGGCCTGGCCCGAGCCCGCGCGGCTCTGGGCGAGGCGGCGTCCGCCGGCGAACTGGCAACGGAAGCCAACCGCCTAGCCACCGCCTACCACTACCCATTACTAGCCACCGAAGCCCAAACCCTCCTCCATTAACCCCGCCCCCACCCTCGCGCCTCCGCCGCGCCCGCCCCACCGCGCCCTCTCCCCGCCGATCAAGGGCGAATGCACGTGGTTCGATCTCTTTTCGGCGTGCATTCGCCCTTGATCCTTGCGAATGCCCTTGATCGGCGACGCCTCCGCCCCGCCGCGCGGCCAACTCGCGCCCTTCGCAGCGGCGATACCGGCGCATGGACCTCCGCCGGTCCGCAGCCGGCGCCTGCAGCTCTCTCTTCCGCGTGCGTTCGCCCTTGATCGATCGACATGGCCTTGATCGGCGCCACGCCAGCCTCCGCCGAGATGGCACGCTAGGGCGGAGCCGAAGCGCTCGAGTCGTCGTCGATCGGTGGCTCGTCAGCCGAAGCGCGAAGCGCCGGCCGCGGCAATCGCGAGACCGCGACGCCCGCACCAGGCCCAGGATCGCGCTTTGGGCTACCGCGACGCCCGTCGTGCGCCAGACCGTAGCTCCCGCGGCCTCACCCACCGCGATTCACGATCAACCCCTGTGTGGCTGGGTCGTGAGGACGCGGAGGGTGAGGCCGCGGGAGCAACGGCATCGACCGCGACGGCCATCGCGGTAGCTCGAATCCAGGAATCTCGGCAGTTGTGGCTGAAACTCACTCGCGGACGCCATTTGCCACAGGCTTGCAAGGTAGGGCGGCCGCGGTCGGAAGCGCTCCGCTCCCGCCGGCCGCGCGGGACTAATTTTGCGGTGCCCGGCGTGTCGCGTCGGCGTGGCGCCTGCGGGGGCAACGATCTTCGCACGAACGTACGAGAATCAATGCGTGCGAGAAACGTTGGAACAGCTACGGGACACCGCCGGCCACTGCGCCAGCACCCCCGCCTGGACGCTGTCCAACCCCGACCTCGTCGACGCCCTCCACACCATCCACGACGCCGAGCAGATGCTCACAGCCACCAAACTCCACCTCATCCGCGAAATCGAAGGCCGCAACCTGCCCATCGCCCAGGAAGCCGCCAATACCGCCGTCTGGCTCCGCGAACGCCTCCACATCACCATCCACACCGCACGACGCACCGTCGACCTGGCCAAGACACTGGACCAACGGCCGGCGCTGGATGTGGCGCTGTCCACGGCGGCGGTCAACACCGAGCAGGCACACATCGTGGCCAAAACCGTCCAGGATCTGGCATCCGAAGCCACCCCCGACATGGTCGACCTCGCCGAAAAGGCCCTCATCACAGAGTTCGCCGACTGGGAACCAACCATCCTCCGCAAAGCCGCCCAACGCATCCTCACCCACGTCGCACCAGAAGCAGCCGACGAAGCCGACCGACGCGCCACCGAACGCGACGAGAAACGCGCCCAACAAACCCGCGCGTTCACACTGACCAACAACGGCGACGGCAGATTCCGGGTCACCGGCTGGCTCGACCCTGAGGCCGCCGCGATCGTCAACGCCGCCCTCGACCCGCTGTGCAAACCCGACCTGGAAAGCACACCCGCCCAACGCCGCGCCGACGCCCTCGTCGAGGTATGCCGGCTCGCCCTACGCACCGAACAACTACCAGCCAACGGCGGAGACCGCCCACAGGTCGTAGTCACCGTGCCATACGACGTGGTGCGTAAAGAACTAGGCGTCGGGCAGCTCGACACCGGCGAACGACTCACCGCCGAACAGGTGCGACGACTCGCCTGCGACGCCCACATCATCCCCATCGTCCTCGGCGGACAAGGACAGATCCTCGACGTCGGACAACAACGACGCCTGTTCACCGGACCACTACGACGAGCACTGGTCGTCAGAGACGGCGGATGCGCCTTCCCCGGATGCGACCGACCACCACAATGGTGCGACGGCCACCACATTCGACACTGGACAAACGGCGGCGACACCGCCCTCAACAACGGCGTACTCCTATGTGGACACCACCACCGGGTCATCCACCGCGGAGAATGGGAAGTACGGATAGCCGACGACGGCCGACCCGAGTTCATCCCACCACCCTATGTGGACAGTGAACGTCGACCCCGACGCAACATCTACCACAGGCGGACGTAGGAGGACCGGCGACCGTCATTGACAGATCTTATTGGCGGACGGCGCGATGCCCCACTTGCTCTGGGCGTTGCGGTCGTCGCCGGCAGCGTGCCCAGGCGCGTCGGCATCCGAAGGGCACCGCCGCCTGCGCTGACCGGCCAGCGGCACGACGGCGCCAAGCCGCAAAAGGAGGGCAGCATGCCCCGCGGACGCCCCGGCCAGGTCAGGGCAGGTCAAGTCAGGGTGGCCTGCCACGCCGGCACGTTGGCGTCCAGGTAGTCGGCGGTGGAGCGCCAGTACGGGCCGTCGTCGACCCAGATCCGTGCCCACGGCTGGCGCTGCTCCTCGGCGGCCTGGCGGAGCATCTCCCACATCGCGCCGGCACGCCGCCCCAGCAGTGCGGGCAGGGCATCGCGGCCGTCCTGGTCGAGTCCGTAGCCGTCGGCGAACGCGCGGAGGCGGGCCGCCGACTCGGGTACCGGGCGGTTGGCGCGCAGGCCCGCCATGCTCTGGGCGGCGTAGGCGACGTCCCACAGGCGGGAGGCGGGCGCGGCGGCGTCCCAGTCGATGAGGACCCAGCCGCGCGCCGACTTGACGAGGTTCCACGGTGCCACGTCGTTGTGGCAGACCTGGTCCGCGCGATCGGGTGGGATCAGCTCGTTCCAGGCCGCGTCCGCGGGCGGTTGGAAGGACGCCAGCGCGAGATGCAGGTCGGCGAGCATCCGGCCGATCGATGCCAGTTCGGCCTCGGAGTACGTGCCGGTGACGTCGCCGACCTCGCCGGGCACGTACTCGAGGACCTGCCGCCCCCGCTCGTCGCGCCCGAGTGGCCGGGGCGCGCCGTCGAAACCGACCGCCGCGAGGTGCGACAGTACGGCGTCGACGGTGTCGCTCCACGGTCCGGCGGGGCGGCGCACGGTGTCACCGACGCGCACCACCCCCGCCGTGGCGTTGCCGGCTAGCGGTTCTTCGATAAGCACAGCTCAGTATGCCGACGCGCGGATCGCGTAGATCGACCGGGTGTTCGGGTACTCGGTCAGGCTCCAGAGCTGGTCGCGTGCCTCCCAGTACGAGACGTCCTCGGGGCCGATGGGCAGGTGGTTGGTGTACGTCGTCACGGACCCGCCGGGCGTGTACGTCTTCACCTCTCCGCGGCCGGTGTCGCTGTCGCTGACCGACAGGTAGTACTTGCCGCGGATCGCCGTGCCGCCCTGCATGCTGGCGATCGACATGTCGTACGCCTGGCTGCCCCGCACGAGGCCGTCGCTGGACGCGGTGAGCATCCGGGTGCTCGCGTCGATCGGGAAGCGCACCAGGCGGGTGCCGGCGCCGCCGCCGTCCCACTCGCCGACGATCACGCTGTCCGGGGTGCTGGTGCGGTCGAGCGACGCGAACGAGAACCGCAGCGCCGCGTACCCGCCGGCCGTGGACCGCGTGTACGTCAACGCCTGCGGCAGCACATACTTGTACCCGAACGCCTGGTAGGTGCCGTCGGACTGCAGCCCGATCGCGGCACCGTTGGCCGTACTGGTCTGCCACAGGTGCCGCATGTCGAAGACCCGGAAGCCCTGGCTTGTCGACGCCACGTACAGGTAGTGGCCGTACCAGAAGATGCCGCCGGCGTGCACGTTGACGGCCCGGAACGAGGCCTTGCCGTCGGTGCGCGTGTACGGCTCGACGAGCAGCACGTGCCGGTAGACCGGCGCCGACGGTGTCGAGTAGTCCACGAAGGACACTCGCACGCCGCGCTCGATCCCGCTGGTCCCGTCGTCGTACCAGCTCACCAGGATCGCCGTGGCACCCTCGTACGTGCCGGCGCCCAGCGCGTCGGCAGTGGTGGTGATGCCCTGCGGGTACCAGTAGGTCACCCCGTTGTCACCCGGGTCCCAGCAGAAGGACGCGACCCGGTTGCTGACCGTGGGCGCGCACGCCTCCGCCTCCCGGTTGGCGTCCGCGAGCACGGCGGGGACGCTGACGTTCGGCAGCGCGGCGTCCAGGTCGTCGATGAGGCTGGAGTACGCGCTCGCCTGCAGCCGGAAGTTCGAGGCGGTCAGCGCGGTGGCGGCGGACGCCGCCGGTGCCACGATCACACCCACTACCATCAGTACCGCGACACCCACAGCGGCACCCAAAGCTCGCATCATGCGGGTGAACGTAACATTCTTTCATCATCTTGACGATTAGCGGCAAGGATTTACAGATGGAGACCCTGGTCGAGGACGAGTCGTTCGCGCACGAGGACTGGTACGGGGACGAGTTCGTCGAGCGCGTCTACCGCAGGTGCGACTTCAACGACATCGACCTGACCGAGGCGCAGACCCGGGGCGTGGTGTTCGACGAGTGCACGTTCGGCAACGTGCGCCTGAACGCGTCGCGGCACGCCGACTCGGCGTTTCTGCGGTGCTCCTTTACGCGGTGCAACCTCTTCGAGGCCGAGTTCGACGGGTGCAAGCTGACCGGCAGCACCTTCGAAGAGTCACCGGTGCGACCGATGCGCGTCAAGGGCGGCGACTGGTCGTTCGCCTCGCTCGCGCGCGCCGACCTGCGCGGGGTCACCTTCGACGGCGTACGCATGCGCGAGGTGGATCTCAGCGGCGCCAACTGTGCCGGCGCCACCATCATCGGCGCGGACCTCTCCGGCGCCAACCTGCGCGGCGCCGACCTCAGCGGCTGCGACCTGCGTGGCAGCGACCTCACCACGCTCGACCCGGCGAGCGTCGAGCTGCGCGGCGCGATCATCACGCCCGAGCAGGCGGTGGTGATCGCCCAGAACATCGGTCTGGAGATCCGATAGTGAAGCCGGTGAACCCAGTGACCGACGAGCTCCGCGCCGACTGCGAGCGCTGCTTCGGGCTGTGCTGCGTCGCGCCCGCGTTCGCCAAATCAGCCGACTTCGCGATCGACAAGCCGGCCGGCCACGCCTGCGCCAACCTCCAGGACGACTTCCGCTGCGGCATCCACCGCGACCTGCGCGACCGCGGCTTTCCCGGCTGCGTGGTCTTCGACTGCTTCGGCGCCGGGCAGAAGGTGGCGCAGGTGACGTTCGGCGGGCGGAGCTGGCGCGAGGCGCCCGAGACCGCCGCGCCGATGTTCGCGGCGTTCACGGTCATGCGCGAGCTGCACGAGCTGCTCTGGTACCTGCGCGAGGCACGCGCGCTGCCCGCCGCCCGATCGATGAACAAAGACCTGACCGCAACCTACGACCGGGTCGAGGCCGCGACGCGGAGCAGCGACCTCACCACGATCGCTCCCAAGGTGTACTGGGAGGCAGCCGACCCCCTGCTCCGCAAGGTGAGCGAGCTGGCGCGGGCCGGCGTGCGGCGGCGACCCGAGAGGGCCCGCGCCGACCTGATCGGTGCCCGGTTGCGGGGTGCCGACCTCCGGGGCGCCAACCTGCGCGGCGCGTACCTCATCGGCGCGGACCTGCGCGGCGCCGACCTGCGGCTCGCCGACCTGATCGGAGCTGACCTGCGCGCGGCGGACCTGCGCGGCGCCAACCTGAGCGACAGCCTCTTCCTCACCCAGCCGCAGGTGAACGCCGCCCGGGGCGACCGCACGACGCGCCTGCCGGCGTCGGTCAGCCGGCCGACCCACTGGGGTTAGCGACCCACGCCGAGAACACCGGCACGCCGTCCCACGGTCCACCGCCCGACGCGACCGCCACCACCGCGTACGGGTGGCCGAACCGCAGCTCAGCCGTGCGCACCAGGCCCTCGCGCGGCATCGTGAACCCGGTCGTCGTGAACATCGCGGACACCGCCGCCGCCTCGAAGCCCACCCGCGTGTAGCGAGCCACCGCTGACTGGCGCGCCTCGTAGTCGTACTCGGTCAGGCCCAGAAGCTCAGCGATGGCCCGCGCCCCCGCCGGGAAGCCGAGGTCGGGGTGGCCGAGGTCGATCTCGCTGCGGGCCTCCCAGGCGGGCAGGATGGCCGCGCACCGCTCCTCACGCCCGCTCGCGGCGGTGACCGGCGCGTGCCGTTCGCTGATCGTCCACAGTGGCCCGTCGCCGAGCGGAAGGTCGAACAGCGACCGCGCCACAGCCGTGCCGCCCGCCACCTCGTACGCGGCCGCGAGCACGTCGGCGGCCGGCACGTCGGGCGCGGCGGCGACCGACGTGACCGCCAGGCCCTCGCGGGCCCGTGCGGTGTGCACGACGAGGTCGCCGGCGCGTGCGGACGACGCGACGAACTGCCGGTGCCCATGCCCCTCGGGCGTGCGCAACGCGTTGGCGAGTCGAGCCCCGAACGGGCCGCCCAGCGTCGAACCCGGCACCACGTCGAACGGCATGCCCCACGACACCTTCGTGGCGAGCGCGGTCGCGAGCACGACCACGGCGGTCGGCGGCACCTGCAGCGGGAAGCTCTCGATCAGGCCGAGCGTGTGCTCGCGCGCCCACGCGTCGAGGCGGTCCTGGCCGGGCAGGTCGCCGGTCTCGACGGCGGCCGGCAGCCGGCGCAGCAGCGCGTCGGCGCGGGCCCGGGTCCAGACGGCGGCCGCCGACAGGACGGCGTCGTGCGGGGTGCCCAGCAGGTCGGCGGCGAAGGCGAGCGCGTCGTCGGCGTCGACGCCGAGCGCCTCCTCGACGTCATGGCCAGCCGCGCCGCACAGGGCCAGCAGGAGCCACGCGCCCAGCGGTGACGCGACGTGATGCGTGCCACCCGCGATGGCGTGCAGGCGCGCGGCGTACCGGGCGATCGGTGTGAAGGTCTCAGCGGCCGTGACGGGCACGCCACCACCCTACCGCGCGCCCTTCCCTTCCATGGTCAACATGACGTACCGTGCGGGCATGTTCGTCGACTGGCCACTCGAGCAACTTCAGGAGTACCGCCCGGACCGCGTGGAGCCCGCTGACTTCGACGCGTTCTGGAAGTCTACTGTGGAGCAGGCACGGGCGGCCGGCACCGAGCCGCGGTTCGAGCCGCACCCCACCCGGCTGAAGACCGTCGACGTCTTCGACGTCACGTTCGCGGGCTTCGCGGGGCAGCCGGTGCGCGGCTGGTTCCTGCTGCCGAAGCACGCCGAGGGCCCGTTGCCGTGCGTGGTCGAGTACATCGGGTACGGGGGCGGGCGCGGGCTGCCGCACGACTGGCTGCACTACAGCGCCGCCGGATACGCGCACTTCGTCATGGATACGCGTGGCCAGGGCAGCGGCGGCTATCTCGTCGGCGACACCCCCGACCCCGACGGCAGCGGCGGGCCGCAGACGCCCGGCTTCATGACCCGGGGCGTCACCGACCCCCAGCACTACTACTACCGCCGGGTCTTCACCGACGCGGTGCGCGCCGTCGACGCCGCCCGCGGCCACGAGCGCGTCGACCCGGAGCGGATCGCGATCGGCGGCGGCAGCCAGGGCGGCGGCATCACGATCGCGGTCTCCGGGCTCGTGGAGGGCCTGGCCGGTGTGATGCCCGACGTGCCGTTCCTGTGCCACTACCGGCGGGCCACCGAGATCACCAACGCGTTCCCGTACCAGGAGATCGTGACGTACCTCAAGACCCACCGCGACCACGTCGACACCGTCTTCGACACGCTGTCGTACTTCGACGGCGTCAACTTCGCCACCCGCGCCACCGCACCGGCCAACTTCTCCGTCGCGCTCATGGACGACGTGTGCCCACCGTCGACCGTGTACGCCGCGTACAACCACTACGCGGGGCGCAAGGCCATCAACGTGTGGCCGTATAACGGTCATGAGGGCGGTCTGGCGTACCAGAAGGCGAGTCACCTGGAGTTTCTGGCAGAGGTTCTGGGCTGACCGGTGCTGGGCTGACGCTTTCTGAGATGGCGCCGCCGCCACGGGTCGCCAGCACCGAGCCGACCAGGATCAGCGCGAACGCCGCGCCCACGCTCAGCGTCAGCGGCTCGCCGAGCACCGCCGCGCCGAGGGCGACCGCGATCGCCGGGTTCACGTATGTGATCACGGTGGCGCGGGCCGCGCCGACCTCCTTGATCAGCTCGAAGAACAGCACGAACGCGAGGGCCGTGCAGACCGTGGCCAGCCCGGCGAGGGCCAGCAGCGCCCGCCCGGACGGCAGGCTGTCCGGCCACGTCCACGCCGCCGCCGGGGCGTAGACAAGGCTCGCGAAGGCCAGGCAGGTCGCGGTCACCACGAGACCGGGCACGTCGCGCAGGGCGCGGTCGGCGATCAGCGGCGCGGCCGCGTACCCGATCGCCACCAGCAGCATCTCCGTGGCCGGCCAGGCACCGCTGCTCTCCACGGTCGGCGCGGCCAGCAGCGCCACGCCGCCGAACCCGAGCAGCAGCCCCGCCCAGCGCGCCGGCGTCACCCCTCGGTCCCCCGCGATCCACGCGAGCACCACGCCGATGACCGGCACGGTCGCGATGAACAGGCCGGTGGTGCCGCTGGAGAGCGTCCGCTCGGCGTCCGAGAGCAGCAGCCACGGGCCGACGATCTCCGTGACGGCGAAGGCGATCAGCCACCACCAGCGCCCGCGCAGCGACGCCAGCTGCTTCCGGTGTACGACCACCGGCAGTAGGACGATCGCGCCGAAGACGCACCGGACGAACACCACCATCGGCGGCGACACCTCGTCGACCGCGACCTTGATCATGAGATACGGCGTGCCCCAGATGAGGCCCATCGCGACGAACAGCAGCCATCCCCGTCGAGTCACGGGGACATGCTCACCCGCTGGCGCGCCCGATGTCTTGAACGCTGTTGCGGTACACCGCCGGCGTGACGCCCATCACGCGCCGGAACCACCGCGTCAGATGCGCCTGGTCGGCGAAGCCCACCAGGCCGGCGACGTCCGCTGGCCGGTGGCCGGCCAGCAACAACGTGCGAGCGCGCCGCACGCGGTGCTGGGCGAGCCAGGCGTACGGCGGCATGCCCACCGCCTCGCGGAAGGCGCGCACCACCTGGTACCGCGACAGGCCCACCTCGCCGGCGATCTCCGCGAGGCTCGGCGGTGCCACGATGCGGTCTCCGAGGCTCGCCATGACGGTCGCCACGAGCCGGCCACCGAGGCGGCGCTCGGCGGCGGTGACGCCAACGGCGTACCGGCAGACGACCGTGTCGAGCGCGAGCAGCAGCCGCGTCTCCCCCTCCAGCGGGTCGGCGCCGCGCATCAGCGCCCGGTAGGCGGCGCCGAGCATGCGCGCGGCGTCCGGGTCGGTGACCACCGGCTGGGGGAAGTGCGGCGGGCCGTCGCCGAACAGCTCCGGCGGCACATAGGCCGCGTCGTACGACCATCCGCCGCTGGCGGCCGCCTCGCCGGTATGCGGCTCGCCGGGCTCCAGCAGGGCGACCGTGCCCGGCACCGCGATGTGGCTGGCACCGCGGTAGTCGATCCGCTCGGCGCCGCCGGTGCACACTCCGATCGAGTACTCGTCATGCAGGTGCGGCGCGTACCGGTGGCCGACGAAGCGGGCGCTGAGCAGGTCGATGCCGGTCTCCCAGATGCCATCGACGCGCGTCCAGACCGCGCTCTCCTCCTCGCTCACCGGCATGCCCCCATGATTGCCGATAGGCTCGGTGGTGGCATGTACGTGTCGATGAGGCCCAGGTCACCCGCGCTGGCGCCGTTCGTCTCCTCGATGGGCTACCTGGAGGGGCGGTTCGCGCATGCGCGGGAGCTGTCGCTGCCCACCGGCACCGCCCAGCTGCTCGTCAACCTCGACGCTGACGCGCTGCACGCGTACCCGATCGACGGCGGTGTCACCCAGAGCGCGCCGGGCGCGGCGCTGCTCGGCGCGCACGGCCGCCCGTCGCTGATCGACCCGGCCGAACAGCGCGCCATCGCGTGGGTGGCGTTCCGCCCCGGCGGCGCGTACCCCTTCTTCCCCGCGCCCGCCTCGGCGGTGCGCGACCAGCTCGTGCCGCTCGACGAGCTGTGGCCCGGCACCGACCTCCGCGACCGCCTCGCCAGCTCCCCGCTCGCCGGCAGCGCTCGGCTTGGAGGCGGCGGCGGGCTTTCGGGCGGCGAGCGGCGGGCTGAGGCGATGCTCGCCGTGATGGAACGGGCGTTGCTGGAGGCGGCGTGCCGGCCGCTGTCGCCCGACCCGGCGACCGGCGTGGCGGTGCGGTCGCTGGCGCGCGGCGCGACCGTCGCCGAGACCGCCGACCGGCTGGGCTGGACGCCGCGCGGCCTGGCGCGGCGGTTCGTGGAGCGCGTGGGGCTGACGCCGAAACGGTTCGCGCGGGTGCGGCGCCTGCAGCGGCTGCTGGCGACCGACGGCGACTGGGCGAGCCGGGCGGCCGCGTGCGGCTACCACGACCAGGCCCACATGATCCACGAGTTCCGGGAGCTGGCGGGCATGCTCCCGACAGGCTATGCGCCGCGCTCGCCGGGCGAGGCGAACCACGTGCCGGTCTGATTCTTACAAGCGCCGGTCTGATTCTTACAAGCGTGGTGGCCGATCCGGCGCGACGATGAGGACATGTTCTATCCACGCCTTGTGGTACGCGACGCCGCTCGCGCCATCGAGTTCTACGTCGCCGCCTTCGACGCCAAGGAGACCGCCCGCCACACCGACGCCAACGGCAAGATCGTGCACGCCGAGCTGGTGATCGCCGGCGCGACGGTCGCCGTCAAGGACGAAGACGACGCCGACCGCTCACCGACGACGCTGGGCGGCACGCCAGTCATCATGGCCCTGTACGTCGACGACGTCGACGCCCTCGGCGAACGCCTCTCGTCGGCCGGCGCCACCGTGATCTACCCGATAGCCGACCAGGAGTACGGCGAACGAGGCGGCCGCTTCCAAGACCCCTTCGGCCACCAATGGATGCTCGCCCGCCCCCTCTAACACCACAACCCCTGCCCCGCCCCGCGCCGCCCACGCACCGCCCCGCCCCCGCGCGCCCTTTTGCCGTCGATCAAGGGCAGACGCACGTGGTTCGATCTCTTTTCACGTGCGTTCGCCCTTGATCGACGGGACTTCCCTTGATCGACGGCAAGGGCGGAACCTGCGCTGCGCGCAGCTCAAGCGCAACCACCGCCGCGCGGAGACGGTCGGATGCCGCATGTTCGGGGTTCTTGCGGCATCCGCAGCGCGTTGATGCAGCAATATCCCTGATACTGCTGCTACGCACGCCGACCCGAGCGCTGGCCGGGCGGCCTCGAGGTGTTCCGGCGTCAAATGCCCAGAAAATTCCGAGCTACCGCGACGGGCATCGCGGCAGCTCGAGGCTCGATCCTGAACCTGCTCTTTAGAGACTTTTTAGGATCAGGTTCGGGACCAGGCTCTGAGCTAGATGGTGGAAGCTCTAGAGGTCGTCCTCGGTGCGGCCCAGGCGCCAGTAGCCCATGAAGGCGACCGCCTTGCGGTCGACGCCGCGCTCGCTGACGAGGTGGCGGCGCAGTGTCTTGATCACACCGGCCTCGCCGGCCAGCCACGCGTACAGGTCGCCGCCGCTCGCGCCGTCCTCGGGCACCTCCCAGAGGATCTCGGTGTCGACGTCGATGTCGTCGAGCACCGTGCCGCCGCCGACGGCCGCGAGCGCGGGAGCCTTCGCCAGCAGCCGGCCGGCCGCCGACGTGACGGCGGGTACGAGCAGGCTGCCGTGCGCCGCGCCGTCGCGTGCCAGCCAGGTGATCCGCAGGCCCGCGGGCGCGCCGAGCTCCAGGATGTCGCCGGACTCGGGTACCTCCAGCAGGACCTCCCCGCGCGCGCCGCGGGGCAGTTGCTCGACGATCGTGGCGACCGCCGGTACCGCCGTCTCGTCGCCGGCGAGCAGCAGCGGACGCCCATCCGCCGGCGGATGGAACTCGATGCCGCCGTGCGGGCCGCCGGCATCGGCATCGGGCCCGACCAGGCCCACGATGTCGCCGGGGCGCACGGTCTGCGCCCAGCGCGCGGCCGGCCCGCCGTCGCCATGCAGTACCACGTCAAGGTCGAGCTCGCGCACCGCCGGCCGCACGTAGCGAGTCGTGTACGTGCGGATGGGGTTGCGCCGCTCTTCGGGCAGCTCGCGCCACTTCGCGTACCAGTCGGGGCCGGCGGGCATGTGCGCGACGCCGCTGTCGGGCAGCGGCAGCACCAGCTTGATGCGCTGGTCCCAGCCGGTGTCCTCGAACGCGTCGAGGTCGTCGCCGGTGAACGTCACGCGCAGGAAGCTGGGGCTGAGCTTGCGCACCGCCCGCACTTCGACCCGGAAAACCCGAAACGTCACAGCACCCTCCCTCGACTAAGGCATGCCTACCCTAACTGATCATGATCGCGCTGCAAAGCCCGCTCAGCGCCGATCATTGCCGCCAGGCCGTCCAGCAGCAGGCGCAGGCCCAGCTCGAAGACGATGTCGAGGTTGAGGTCGAAGTCGGGGATCTCGTCGAGGCTGGCCAGCATCGGAAAGCGGCCCGAGGCGAGCAGCCTGCCCAGGGTCAGGTCCTGCGCCTCGTACCACTCCTCGTTGCTCAGCCCGGTGTCCTGCTCGGCCTCGACCTCCTGCTCCAGGTGCAGGGCGGTGCCGACCACGTGCCCGGCGATGGTCACCGCCGCGTGCACCATCGTCGCCTTGTCGAGGCCGAGGCCGTCGAGGGCGCGCAGCGACGCCTCGGTGTGCGCCATCCCGTTCGGTACGGCCATCGGGCGGGTGATCGAGACCTGCCGCGCGACCCACGGGTGGCGGTGGCAGATCGCCCACTGGAGGTGGGCCAGGTCTTCGAGGCTCGTGCGCCAGTGCGGCGCCGGCTCGGGGAGTGGATCCTCGGCGAACACCGCGTCGACCATGCGCAGCAGCAGGTCCTCCTTGCTGGGCACGTAGCGGTACAGGGACATGGTCGGGATGCCGATGTCGGCGGCGACGCGGCGCATCGAGAGCGCGGCGAGCCCTTCGGCGTCGGCGATCCGGATCGCGGCCTGGACGATCCCGTCGCGATCGACGGCAGGCTCCCCAGGCCGCGCGCGGCGGGGAACGACAGGAGCAGGAGCCGAAGCGCCCGTCGGAGAGCCGGCCACCACCGTGCCCACCCGGGGCACGGCGGTCACCACACCCTCCTGGCGCAGCATGGCGAGGGCCTTGGTCGCGGTGGCGAGCGCGACGCCGAACTCGCGCATGAGCTGCCGCGTCGACGGCACCCTGTCGCCCGGGCGCAACTCTCCCGCCGCGATCCGCCGCCGGATGTCGCTGGCGATCCGCGCGTACGGCGCATCTGTACTAGTACTCACAGCCCTACCCTAGTACAGTTTGCGCTGTTTGAGAAGGCGTCGTACGGTGTACACATGTGTTCGTACAACGTACCGGCGGTCGAGGTGACCGCCCTGCAGAAGTCGTACGGCGCCAAGCGGGTGCTCACGGGCGTCGACCTTCGGGTCGCGCCCGGCACCCTCTTCGCCCTCCTCGGGCCCAACGGTGCCGGCAAGACGACGATGGTGCGCATCCTGGCCACGCTGACCGAGCCGGGCGGCGGCCGGGCCACGGTGGCCGGGTTCGACGTGGTGCGCGAGCGGCACCGGGTGCGCCGGGCGATCAGCCTCACCGGCCAGTACGCGGCGGTCGACGAGTTGCAGACCGGCGCCGAGAACCTGCGCATGATGGCCCGACTCACCGGACTCAGCCGGCCGGACGCCCGGAGAAGGGCCGCGGAACTGCTGGAGCGATTCGACCTGGTGGACGCCGGTGACCGCCGCGCGGGCACGTACTCGGGTGGCATGCGGCGCCGCCTCGACCTCGCCGCGAGCCTGGTCGGCCAGCCGTCCGTGATCTTCCTGGACGAGCCGACGACCGGGCTCGACGTGCGCAGCCGGCAGGCCATGTGGGACGTGGTCAGCGATCTGGTACGCGGTGGCGTGACGGTCTTCCTCACCACCCAGTACCTGGAAGAGGCCGACCAACTCGCGGACCGCATCGCGGTACTCGATCATGGGCGACTTGTCGCGGACGGCACCGCGGCCCGGCTCAAGGAGCAGGTCGGTGGCCGGCGCCTTGATCTGACGCTCGCGGACCCGGCGGCGTACGACGCGGCCGCCGCCCGCCTCGGCGATCGGGTGCTGCTGCGCGACCCGGCGCGGCGGACGCTCGGCGTGGCCACCGACGGCAGCGCCGCGCACGTGCGGGCGCTGCTCGACGAGATCGATCCGGGCAGGCGCGCGGTGGACCGGTTCGCGCTGCACGCGGCGACCATGGACGACGTTTTCCTGGCCCTGACCGGAACGCCGGCACGCGAGAAGGAGACCGCCGATGTCTAGCGCCCTCGTGATGGTCGACCGCTCGGTGCGCCTGTCCCGGCGGAACCTCGACGCCCTGCTCACCGCGCTGATGCTGCCGATCATGTTGATGCTGCTGTTCGTGTACCTGTTCGGCGGCGCGATCGAGACGGGCACGAAGTACGTCACCTACGTGGTGCCCGGCGTGATCATGCTGTGCGCGGCGTTCGGGGCGTCCACGACGGCGGTCAGCGTCAGTCAGGACGTGACCGGCGGCATCGTCGACCGGTTCCGGTCGATGGACGTCGGCGGCGTCGCGTTCCTGACCGGCCACGTCGTGGCCAGTGTGATCCGCAACGTCGCCTCCACGCTGCTCGTGCTCGGCATCGCGCTGATCATCGGGTTCCGGCCGACGGCGGGGCCGCTCGAATGGCTGGCGGCGGCCGGTGCCCTGCTGCTGTTCGTGTTCGCGATCTCGTGGCTGTCCGCGGCGGTGGGCCTGCTCGTACGCTCCGCCGAGGCGGCCGGCGGCTTCACGTTCTTCGTGATGTTCCTGCCGTACCCGAGCAGCGCGTTCGTGCCGATCGACACGATGCCGGGCTGGATACACGGGTTCGCCGAGCACCAGCCGGCCACCCCGATCATCGAGACGCTGCGCGGGCTGATGCTCGGCACCGACCTCGGCACCGCCCCGTGGCTGGCACTCGCGTGGAGCGGCGGCATCCTGCTGGTGTCGGTGGCCGCGGCCGGCGCGCTGTTCCGCCGCCGCACGGCGGCCTAGAGGTACAGCAGCACGCGGATGGTGGTGCCGTCGGGCGTGGTGTGCACGCGAACCAGGTCGCAGAGCTGGTTCACGAGCACCAGCCCGCGCCCACCGTTCGCGCTGTCGAGCGGCGGCGGCACCCGCCCGGACATCGGGTTGGCGATGTGGCCGCTGTCGGACACCTGGGCCACGAGCGCGCCGCCTTCCAACCACACCGCCAGCGTGCCGGCGCCGCCGCCGTGCTTGACGGAGTTGGTGGCGAGCTCGTTGACCGCCACCGTGAAGTCGGCGATCCGCAACGAGTCGAGACCGGCGGCCGCGCCGCGCGCGCCCACCAGCTGCCGCACCGCCGCCAGGCTGCCGCCATCGACGACCATGGTCACCGCGCCGGGCGGCGGATCGGACAGCGGCTGATTGAACCGGGCCGCGAACACGACCGGATCTCCGTAGTGGGCGCTGTCGGCACGGCCGGTCGCGGTCTCGACGACCGGGTGCGTCCGGTACGCGTCGTCGACCACATCGGGCGCGAGCCGCGCGACGTCATAGGGGCACAGAATGGCGCCGTCGCGGTCGGCGAACGCGGTATTGATCAGCGCCTCGTGCTGCACGCAGGCCGGGTACTCCAACGCGCTGCGCCCAGCCCAGATCGGCTCGCCGATGACGCGTACCGGCCGGCCGGAG
Source organism: Phytohabitans aurantiacus (assembly GCF_027923225.1). GTDB lineage: Bacteria > Actinomycetota > Actinomycetes > Mycobacteriales > Micromonosporaceae > Phytohabitans > Phytohabitans aurantiacus. The sequence continues at coordinate 559 of NZ_BSDI01000063.1, read as the reverse complement.
TGCGCGGCGGCGAAGGCCAGCAGCACGCCCGGCAGGATGCGGCCGGGGTTGCGCCCGGCCTGGCCCATGTCGCGCAGCGTCACCATCGCGGCCTGCTCACCGAGACCGTCTTCGATGAGCGCGAGGTTGCCCCTTGGCACCGCCACCAGCACCGGCTCGCCCGCCGCCAGCCCAGCCTCGATGAACGGCAGCGTACCCGCGAGGTACTCAGCGGAGTCGCGATAGAGCAGCGCCGGGTGGTCGAAGGTGGTCATTGCGCGTTGTCCGTTCGGGTGCCGGTGGTTCCGCCAACCGTACCTTCCCGGAACCAGCCCGTTCTAACCGATCTCTGGCTGCAAAGGTTTGCACCGACGACGTCCGTTTTGTATCGCTCACACCCCCAATAGGCGCGCCACCGCAACACATTTGAAACCAAGATCCGTTGACACGGCCGCAACCGTTTGCATTAATTGGCCGATCCCAGTGACGACCACCACACGAGCAGGAATGGAGACGCCGCTGTGCCCGCCACCATCCGCGACGTCGCCCGCGCGTCCGGCGTGCACATCTCCACCGTCTC
>NZ_BSDI01000062.1 GCF_027923225.1 Phytohabitans aurantiacus | reverse complement strand
CGCCTGACTCACACCCTCTGACCGGTGCAAACGCCGAATCTCGGCCCAGTCCTCCACGCTGATCACACCCCAAGCCGTACACAGGGTGCTCAGGTTTCACCCGCCGACTACGGCTCAGTTTTCACGCGGCGTCGACAGCCGTCACCGGTTTCCAACGCCCGTTCGGGGTGGTGAAGTGGCGGCGGACGTCGTTCCACCTCCAACGGTGCCGTTGGCTCAGCCACCGGATCACCCGTTGCCAGACGAACCTAGCGAGGGTGGACAGGGTGTGCTTGCACACGGCATGCCGGAAGTAGTTGGCCCATCCGCGCATGACCTGGTTCAACCTGGTCAGCACGAACCCGGGATTTCGCTGCGTGGTCCGCCTGGTCAAAGCGCGGACCTTGTCCTTCAACGACCGGACCGGACGGTCTGCGATGAAGGTGTAGACGTACCACTTCCTCGTGCCGTACTTGCGGCGCCACTGGATGCGGAACCCCAAGAAGTCGAACCCGTCGCTCATGTGCACGATCCGGGTCTTGGCCGGTGACAGCCGCAACCCCAGCGGTTCGAGCACCTGCGCAACGTGTCCCTGCAACGCCTCGACGTCGTTGCGGGTGCCGTGCACGAGTACGACGAAGTCGTCGCAGTAGCGGACGACTCGCCACGTCGGCTGGTCCTTGCTTCGACGTCCGGCACGGCGGCTGGGCGTGCTCATCGTCCCGTCGGACAGCCACGGTCCGTGCAGGTCTTCGTCCAGCACTGTCATGGCGATGTTGAAGATCAACGGTGACAGGATCCCGCCCTGCGGCGTGCCGGTAAGACTGTCGCGAACCTCGCCGAACTCCGTCAGGATTCCGGCCTTGAGGAACGCTTTCACCAGCAACAGCACCCGCTTGTCCTTGACCCGCTTGCGCACCCGTTGCATCAGCGCGGGGTGCGAGACCCGGTCGAAGGCCGCCTCGATGTCCGCGTCCAGGACCCATTGGTAGCCGTGGGTGCCATAGAAGTGGATCTCGGCGATCGCGTCATGCGCCCGTCGGCGGGGCCGGAACCCGTAGGAGACCGGCAGGAAATCGGCCTCGAAAATGGGCTCCAGCACCAGTTTCAGTGCCGCTTGGACCACCCGATCCGCGATCACGGGTATCCCGAGCTTGCGGACCTTGCCTGACCCGCCCGGTTTGGGAATGGTGTGCTCCCGCACTGGCAACGGCCGAAACGTTCCCTCCCGCAAACGGGCCCGCAGGTCGGCGAGGAACTGCGCCACCCCGATCTTCTCCTCGACCAGCATGGCGGTCACACCGTCTACGCTGGGCGTGTTCGCGCCATGGTTGCCCGCGACCCGGTCGAACGCCACGCTCAGCGTCGCCGGGTCACACACGAGGTTGAACACGTCATCAAATCGGCGGCCGTCCTCGGCCGCCGCCCAACGGTGAAGCTTGGCCTGCATCTCCGATACCCGCCGGACCGGTCCCATCGGCACCGGATCCGCGCCGGCGCCGGTATTCACCAGCGCGTCTTTCGGCATTGCAGCCTCCACACCCCTCAACTTCCGCTGCCGTCCTTCCCCATGTGACCGGCTCTCCCGGCCTCGGAGTACTACGACGGCTCCGCCCCGTCCCGGCCTGTTCAATCGACGGTGGACTCAGCCCATGAGCATTCACGCCGGATGCGCGATGACGGGCGTTGCCGAGACGGTTCCCGTGTTCACTGTGGTTCGCTCGACGAAGGAGGAGCCCGACTTTGCCCCTGCGGCATCGCCACGAGTACGCCGCAGACTTTCTCGTGGCCTCCCGACCAGCCCATGAATCCAGCCCAGGAGTTCTCTGTCCCTAATCAGGGCAGATGCGCACCGCGCCCGGCCCGTATCCTCCAGATTTGAGCCGGTAGAAGAATTGAGGGGCGTAAAACGCCGGTTCCTCGCGTGCTCCTCTCCGACTCGCTTGCCGGACCCACACCATCTGGTGGTACTGGCATACCCCGGCTTTGTCAGGGCCGCTTGCCACCCTCCCCGGCACCTCCCGGATCAGGCTGCCCTCAGCTTCAACCGCCTCGCTGCGACAAGACGACGGCGATGGTCTCTCACCACCACACGAACCAACAGCGCCTCACGGCGCACTCATGGAGTTCTCTACGCTCCCAGACACCTTCGAGGACCTCACCCGCGATGTCAGCATGCCCGATCCGAGTACTGTCCGCGGTCACCGCCCCCACCGACACCCTGGACCGCCAGATAACCACGGGTGAACAAGCTGGTCTGCTGCACGCGTTGTCCGCTGTGCCGGATCCCCGCAGCCCGCGCGGACTGCGCTATCCGCTTACCGGGCTGCTCGCGGTCGCGGTGTGCGCGGTGATGGCCGGCGCGTCGAGCGTGACCGCGATCGCCGACTGGCTGCATGATCTGGACGACATCGCCCGTGCCCGGCTCGGCTTCCTACGCGAAGTTCCCGCCGCGACCACGGTGTGGCGGCTGCTGATCCGTCTGGACGCCGACCAGCTCGCCACGATCCTCGCGGCCTGGCTGCGTACCCGGACCAGGCCGGTGGACAGTGCCCGGCAGCCGCGGTACCGGCAGGTCATCGCGATCGACGGCAAAACCCTACGAGGGGCCCGCCGCGCCGACGGCAGCCAGGTGCATCTACTGTCCGCGTTGGACACCAGCACCGGCATCGTCCTGGCGCAAGTCACCGTGAACGCGAAGTCGAACGAGATTCCCGCCTTCACACCACTTTTAGACGCCGTCGAACGCCTGCTGGGCAGCCTGAAAGACTTGATCTTCGTCGCCGACGCCCTGCATACGCAGATCAGCCACGCCAACGACATCGCCGCCCGGGGTGCACACCTGCTGATCCCGGCAAAGGGCAACCAGCCGACCCTGCACACCCAGCTCAAGACCCTGCCCTGGGCCCAGATCCCGGCAGGGCACCAGACCCGCGAGACCGGTCACGGCCGCCGCGAGACCCGGACTGTCAAGGCCGTCACCGTCACCACCCCAGGCGGCATCGGCTTCCCTCACGCCGAACAGGCAATCCGGATCACCCGGACCCGCACCAGCACCAACAGCGGCAAGACCACCCGCGCAACCGCGTACCTGACCATCTCGCTGACCGCCGCCGACGCCCAGCCCGGCGACCTGCAGGACTGGATCCGCCGCGAGTGGCTTATCGAAGCCCTGCACCACATCAGGGACGTGACGTTCCGTGAAGACTCACATCAGGCCCGGATCGGTAACGGCCCAGCCGTCATGGCAACCCTGCGTAACACCTCAATCGGTTTCCACCGAACCAACGGCGACACCAACATCGCCCGCGCCACACGACGCGCCAACCGCCGTCCCCACGACCTGATCACCGCCGTGACCAGCAGCAGCCCGAGAATGCAATGACCCTGGCCGCGGGTGCCCGCGAACGCGACGAATTCCCCGGCCACTGTCGCATACACCCGCACTGTCGACGCCGCGCGGTCGGCGGCCCGCATCCACGCCTGGAACCGGGCGACCACCTCGGCTCCTCGCCGACCAACTTGTCCACCGACCGGGAGTAGCACCGCCCCGTGGACCGCGTATTCGCCTAGCATCTGCCTCGACGTGCTCACGGTAGCGGCTCTCCACGATGCCGGATTCGAAGCCGCGCTGGGCGAGCCGGAGACCACTCGGGCCAGAGCCGACGATGCCGATCTGAGTTCGCATGGCGACGATGGCGGGGCCGCGACGGCCACCGGTCCTTCGTTACGCCCAGTGAAAGACGCCGTCCACAAACATGAGCGGGTCGCGTCGATGCGGGCGGCGATGCCTTCGGCCGTCAGCCGGATGGGTGGGGCGAGTTGGCCGGTTCGACGCGGATGCTGTGCACGACAGCTCCGACCGCGGCGACAGGCCGGCCAGCGTGGCCGAGGATGGCGACGGCAATCGAGCAGGTGCCCAGCGTCATCTCCTCATGGGTGGCGGCGTAGCGGCGTTGTGCGGCCTGCTCATGTCGGCGCTGAGCCGGCCCGGTTCGACGACGGTGTAGCGGGTGGGCCTGGCAAGAGGCCGGTGAGGTAGTCGCGCCGGAAGTCGGGCTTTCGTGGGCGAGCAGCGCCTTGCCGACGCCCGTGGCGTGCAGGGGTAGCCGACCACCGAGGCGGGAGATGATCGGCACTGACCGGTGACCGACGAGTTTCTCGGCGTTGAGAACGTCGTCACCGTCGCGGACAGCGAGGTGCACGTTCTCGCGGGTTACCTCGTAGAGGGTTTGCAGGAACGGCAGGGCGATTTCTCGTGGTCGCAAATGCAGCGCGCCGAGAAGTCCAACCTCCCACAGCCGTTGTCCGATCTCGTAGTGGCCGTCGTCGCGGAGGCACAGACCCCGCCAGGCCACGAGTTCACCGACCAGTCGGTGGGTGGTAACCAGGGGCAGCCCTGCGCGGCGGGAAATCTCCGACAATGACAGGCGCGGGGTGGGTGACGTCGAAGGAGTCGAGAATGGCGAGCAAGCGTGAGGTCACCGACTGGCCGGGGTCGTCCAGTAGCGGTTCGAGCATGGCGAGACCCGCCGCGGGTTCGTGGGCCATCGCGACGGCGACGGCGTCGTTTAGCGTGACGGCTGGACCCGGCGCAACCCGGCTCAGCACGTCATAGAGCAGGCTGATCTGGAGCCAGTCGGTCGGTCTGCTTACACGTTGCGGCCTCCGCGTTTACGGCGCCGATCGCGGCCTGTGGTTGGAACCTGCCCACGTGGCCGCGGGGCAGGGTTTGTTCCAGCAGGTCGACGCCTTCTTTGATCAGGTCGTGCTGCCACAGTGAACGGTCCTGCTCGGCAAGCGGCACGAGGTCAGCTGCGGTGTCGACCCGGGCGGGCGATCGGGCGTGGGCTGGACGTCGTCCCGTGTCGCCGGCCAGGGCCGGCGTGCAGGTCGTCCCGCACTGTCGGCAGGGCCACGTTCACCGCGTTTTGGTCGAAGCCGTACATGAACGTGGCGGACAGGATCACCGGAAGGATCAACCACATGCTGGACTGGAGATTTCTGACCACAGAGGGTGATCCGGCGTTCGACGCAGCGGTCGCGGCGTCGAACTTCGACATGTATGGGCCCGAGGCACTCAAGGCCCGTCCTCTCGCCGGCGCCGCCGCCCGCCCGTGACGGCGTGTCGCCACGCCATGCACGCAGCATAGACACGGCGGTCAGATCCAGCGTTGTAGCCGCGGGGCGCGCGCCGGTCAGGGCACCTTCTGTTTGTCGGTCGGTGGAGGTTGAAAGACGGTCCAGTGGTGGAACTGGGCGCGCTGCCGCGGCATGTGCTCAAAGAGGCCACGTTCTACGCGCGATTGGCTGCCCCGTTGCTGGCTGTTGTCGCAGTATGAGCGCACCGGTGGAAGGGCCAGGTCAGTCCGAGGGATCGGCCTGCCGCGCGGCGGTAGCTGCTAGCGCAGCCTCGATCCGTAGTCCGATCCCGATCAGGACGATCAGAACGGCCAGGACGAACGGGCGGTCGGAACCAGCGCTGGCCAGTGTGAGCAGCGTGATGAGCAGTCCGATCACGATGGCTGCGGTCCCCAGGTTGCGCAAGGTGACAACGAACGGCATTCAACGAGTTTGGCAGCTCATCGAAGTGCCGTGGGGGCTGTCGGTACGAGCGCATTGCGAGACCGTGCCGTGCGGCGTTGCCTCTACGAGTTCTGCCTCGAAGCCGGTAGCGACCGATCGTCAGCCTGTTCCCGCTGGACTGGACGCGACACCGCGGTAGGGCACATGCCCATCACAACCTTATGGAGCCGTTCCGCAACGAGCGCAGGTGACGCAGCATCTGCTCGGCCAGGGCATGCCACAGCCGATGCGGCCCCATGTGGGCCAGCCCCGCTCGAAGACAGGCCGCTTGACGACGTCGCTGACCCGATCCGCGCGGATCGGTGCGCGGGGAGCTCGATCGATCAGGAACAGATGGCGATCGTCGAGCCAGGGCTGGGCGTCGGAAAGTAGGCGACCACAGCCTCACCGACCTCGACCGGCAGTGGGAGCCGGTCCTCGCGCCGTCCCTTGCTCCGGACGACGATTTCACCACTGCGCCAGTCGAGATCGTCGAGTAGCAGCCGGGCCATTGTGACCAGCATCGGGATCGCGTAGTCGCGCATCTCGACCGCACTGTCGCGCGGGCACCGCAGCAACAGCTGAAGGTCGGACGCCGCCTCCCTCACGCAGCTATGAGTTTGCGCATGGCGTCAGCTACTCCTCGTCTCGTTATACGGGTGATCGGCCGGTCGGGGTCGACCTCAGACACGCTGACGCTCGTCCCGTTGCCGGATGAGTTCCTCGACCGCGCTCGGCAATGTTGTCTCGAAATCGATCAGCTTGGCCCAGGTCGGGGTCACGATGATCCGGACCATGCCGTCGTGGTATAGCGAACGCACCCCGGCCTCCCATTCGACCCGTTGCTCGGGCGTCATCTCGTAGGTGCTGGTGGGCTGGAGGTACTCGTCCGGGATGCCGTCGACGAAGTCCAACTCGGCTCGGCCTCGGATGAGCAGGATCTTGGGTGGGTGCACTTCGGTGTCGATCGTCAGAGCAACCGCTGGGTTCGCACGCAGGGCCGGCAGCTTCGGCGCGTTCTTCGCGGTGCACATGACGATCTCGGAGCCGTTCCAGGCGAACGCGATCGGGACGTTGCGCGGGGTGCCGTCCTTCGCGATGTAGGCCAAGCGGGTCAGGTCGCGAGCCAACAGTTCCTGACTGATCGGCCGGTTCAGAATCTCGGTGATTTCGTTCGGGCGCATCGTCGTTCTCCTTCGTTGCTGATCATTGGGGGGCGGTGGCCAGAGCGCTTCATGGTCAAGCCGGTGTTTCACTGAGCTGAGGTGCCGTGAGGTCTGTGCGTGTAGCGCGGCGCAGCGCGATCCGGGGATCGGACAATCGCAGGCCGGGGCTGAGCATGGCGGTGACGGCGAGGGATGCCACCGCCAGCATCGTCATTGCCGTACCGACGGGCAGGAACTGGGCGGTCAGGCCCGCGACTGTCGCCCCGATCGCCTGCATTGCCTTCATGCCGTTGGCGTGCAGTCCTAGAGCCTGGCCACGCGCCTCCTCGCCGGTCAGCGTGATCAGCCGCTCCTGCAGAAGCAGTGTCGAGGCGAAACCCGTCGACGCGAGGGCGACCGCGCCTACCATCACCGGCAGGCTCAGCGGGAGCATGAATAGCAGATATGGTGCCGCGAGCAGGAACCGCAGCGGAGTGACGAACCGCTGCCGCAGTTGTGGTGACAGGAATCGTCCGGCGGCCATGTCGCCGAGCAGCATGCCCAGCGCCGCGGCGACGAACAGCGTGGCAGCGGCATGTGGTGCATACGGCACGAACAGTGCTTCGCAGCCCACCACCAGCCCGTTGGGTATCCACATCGACAGGTAGACAGCCCACCGCGCTCGCGTCGACAACAGCTCCCGGTTGACGCGCCACGTGATCGCGACGGACGGACGGCCGGACGCCCGCGGCCGCCGAGACCGCAGCCCCAGACGGAATACCAGCGCCGAACAGGCCGCCAGTGCCGCACCGATGACCAGTGAGGTCCGCGGCGACACCACCACGAGGAGGGCGCCGCCCAGTGCAAATCCGGCCACCTGCATCGCGCCGACCGACACGTTGAGTACCGACCGGCCCAACACGTACCCGTCGGGCGGGAGGATCTCGCCGAGCAGGCCGTACAGCACCCCGGCTCCGATCGAGGTGATCACGCCCTGCGCGAAGATCACCGCGAACATCGCCGGTAGCGGCAAGCCCGGCGTCGCCAGCAGCAGGCCGGTCACCGCGGCGGCGAGAGCGCCCAGGGTCATCGCGGCGCGTGGCGGTACGCGGTCGGCCACCGACAGGAGCGTGGTGGCGCCGATCAGCCCGGCGAACGACGGCCCGAACATGCTCAGCGCCGACAGCAGCGGGGATTCCGTGCGCGCGTACACCAGTGTGGCGAGCGCGAGCCCGGCCAGCGTTGTCCCGGCGACCCGGGCGCACGACGCGCCGAACAGCGACGCGAACTCCGGCGTGCGGAACAGTTCCCGATAGGTACGCATGCCAGACAGTCTCGGCATCGCCGGTCCCGCCAGCGTAGAGTTTCGCGGGGAGGCGAAACGTGGGCGTCTGGTTGGTCGACGCGGACGTCCTCGCCGGCAGCCGGTTTCGGATCTCGGCGCTGGCTGAGACCGTCGCGGTGTTGGGCGTGCTCGCGGGGGCGTGGCCGCACCGTCCCGGCCAGTTGGCCAGCACGGCTCAGCAGCGGGCAGCGTTCCGGGCCCGCATGGCCGACGATCCGGTCGGCCGCGCGTTCCTGAAAGCCGCCATACTGCCTGGTTGGCTGACCGACATCCTCTGCCCTCCGCCGGAGGACGACGAGCACACGTTCGACGATGAGATGCAGCGGATCCGTACCGCGCCGGCCGCCGCGCTGCGCGCCGACCTGGCCGGCGACGACCCCACACTGGACGTGCCAGACCTGGCGGACCGGATTGCCGCCGTACTCGACTGGGTGTGGACCGAGGCGGTCGTGCCTGACTGGCAACGCCGGGAGAGGGCGTTCGAGGCGGACATCATCGCGCGGACCCGGCGACTGAGTACCAGCGGATGGGCGTCCGCTCTGGACGACATGCGACCCAACATGCGATGGCTGGGCGAAGGACGAATACAGATCAACGCCTACGACTATCCACCGCGGGACCTGACCGCCGGGCAACTGTTGTTCATTCCCAGCACCAGCGTGCGCGGCTGGGTCGGATGGCGTCGACCGCACCGCTACTCAGTGGTCTATCCGTGCGGCGGTCTGCTTGCCGAGGGCGGAACCACCGCGCCCGGCGCCCTGCGCCGCCTCATCGGCCCGGCCCGCGCAACCCTGCTCAGCCTGCTGGACAACCCGATGAGCACTACCCAACTGGTATCGGTGACCGGCTTCGCCATCGGCGCCGTCGGCAACCACCTCAAGATCATGCTGGACGCACAACTCGTGCGCCGCCGCCGGGCCGGCCGGTCGGTCCTCTACTACCGCACACCCGACGGCGACCGCCTGATACGTATCGCCACGGACACCGATACACCACCCGGATGAACAGCATTAGCGCGCCAACCATCGGCACGCCCGACGCGGGGACTGTAAAACTTGACAAGTCCCCCGACGTGAGCTCGTCGAGCGTTGTCGCAGACTGGTTTCGAGCTCGCTCGACGTTCTCCTGGTTGTGTTTGGGGGCGGTGGGTTGGGCGGACATCGCGAGCATGTTTGTTTGCGGCGGTGTCTGAGGTCGGGGTGAGCACCAGCGACCTGATGGCGATGTCGGTGCGTGGCAGCGGTCGGATCTTCGGGATGGCCGTGTTGAGCCGGCCGCCCAGGTCGGCGTCGACGTCGAGTGGCTTTGCCGGGGCGATGACGACGGGGAGCAGGGCCCTGCATGGCGGCGATGTCGTTGATTGGGTGGTTGACTCCGACTGGGTTCGTGGGCGTTGGAGAAGGTGCGTAGCAGGCCGTCGGATCCGGTCCGGGCATGGGAGAGCAGGAACCTCGCGGCCCCGGCCATGATCGGATAGTGGGCGGACAGGAACGAACGGTCGTCGGTCGTGAGGTAGCTCTGCCAGATCCACAGGCCGATCTCGGCTCCGGTGGTCGCGTGTCGGGCGTTGTAGTTGGCCGGGATCTCTGAGTCGCACGAGGCGTTGCTGGCCGCGCTGAATCCGGCGCAGTAGCCGTTGCCGTTCAAACGCTGGCGTCGGTGTTGACTCGACCAAGCACGATGTTCGGCGGGCGGGCGACCCCGGCGGCGTCAACGACGAGGCGGCCGTTCTGCCACGCGGTGGTCGAGCCAGCCGGCGGCGGTGAGGTGGGCGGTGCCGAGGTCAGCGGTGCGTCGATGAGGTACTTGCCCAGCGGGCGCACAGGCCCTCGCACCACGCGGGGTCCGGCCTAGCGATCGCCGCGCCGCCACCATGTTGCACCCTGGTGCGGTGGACGAGGTGACGAAGTTGGTCGACCGGATCTGGCGCGGGCATGCGGCCAGCATGCTCGGTGCGCTCAGCCGGCGGCTGGGCGACTTCGACCGGGCCGAGGACGCGCTGGCCGAGGCGCTCAAGCGCTGGCCCGACGAGGGCGTGCCGGACAGCCCGACCGGGTGGCTGGTCACCGTGGGCTGGGGTAAGGCGCTGGACCGGCTGCGCCGCGACGCCGCCGGGCGGGAGAAGGCGGCCCGGATGGCCGCCGAGCCGCCACCGGAACCGGGCGTCGACGACCGTCTCGCCTTGATCTTCGCGTGCTGCCACCCGGACCTCGCTGCGTTGCCTGGCCCTACGCGCAGTCCGCACACTGGTCGATCTTCAACCGGTAGCCGGCATGGTCGGCCTCCGGTGGCTGTGGCTCGATGGGCTGGCCATGGACCGGCTACCCGACTTCGGCAGCAGGACCGAGCTGATCCGGGTCGATTGCACTAACATGCGCTTCATCCGCTGCCCGAGCCGATCACCGACCCCGCTGCAATCACGCGTCTGCGCATCCGCCGACACGATCGACTCGGCGGACTCCTCCACGAATACGAACACGCCGCCTGAGCTGCGCGGATGAGACTATCGGCACGCACAGGGTTAACCGGTGATCCGGTCCGTGCGTGGCACCAGTGCTGAGCCAGAGACCTTGGGCCGATCGACGAGCTGGCGGAAGTCGGCCGCCTGCTCGGCGACGCAGCGGGAGGGCTACTGCTGCCGGTGGCCCGCGTACGATCTTTGCGCAGACGGCGTGGTCGTCCACCGCAAACATGGCCACGTCGTCCTCCACCTCGCCGAGGAGCCGAGACGAGCCGACGACGGTGCGTTGCGGCCTCGCCCCGGAGAGCACTTGGCGTCTGCGACGGCTGGGCTGAAGGCGCAAGGTCGGTGGCGTAGCCGACCACGAGTACGTCACCGGCCCGACCCGCGTGGACCTTCGCACAATGAGCGTTGAGCACGCCGACAACTTCCACCGAACGACCGGTCTGGCGCGCTTTCAGCGCTGTGGGCCTCGTCGCCCGTTGTCTGGTCGGCCACAGCCAGGACGGTGTGGGCGCGTCTCTCCAGGACCTGATATCCGGCTTTGCCGGCCAACTCCAGCGCGCGGCCTGCGTAGACGCGCGCATCCTCGTGGCGGCCCCAGCCGAGATACGCCTCACCGAGGCCTACCAGTGCGACAGTTTCGTGGTAGCGGATCGTGGCCTGTTGTCCCACGTCCACGACGTAGAGGTGTGCTTCGGTTGCGCGAGCGTAGTCTCCGAGTCGGGTGTAGACAGTGCCGAGGGCGTTTCGCACCTCAGCGCGCGCCCGGGCGTTTGCGTTGTCCTTGACCATCCGCCACGCGCGGGTCACCGCGTCGAGGGCGAGATCGAGCCGGCCGGAGTCGCGATGGATGTGGGATATCGTCGCGAGGGCTTCGGCCTCTGCCATGGGCATGCCGAGCCGACGCCGCATGTCGAGAGCATCGTTCGCGTTGCGGAGCGCCTCGTCGAGGTCACCTAGTCCGTGTTGCGCGGCGGCGAGGTTGTTCAGGGCTGTGGACCTGGCAGGCGACGAGGGGGAGCGGAATGCGAGCGAGCGGTGAGCCTGCTCCGCAGCCTCCCGCAGACGGCCCAAACAGCGGAAGATCTGGCTGAGATTGTTGGCGTTTGCGGCCTCGCCCTCGACGTCACCGGCGGCCCGGTATGCGGCGAGCGCCGCTTCCAGGCGTGTCAGCGCTCCCTGCTCGTCCCCCGACTCGCAGTAGACGATGGAGAGGTTGTTCTCGGCGCTCCCCACACCCTGCATCCACCCCACCCGCCGGCTGAGCACGATCGCCTCGTCGTAGTGGAGCATCGCCTCCGCGTATCGGGAGTGGACGGTGGCGAGATCGGCCATGCAGAGCCGCGCGGACGCTTGGCCGTGCAGGTCACCTTCCTGCGTCGCGGCGGTGAGCGCGGCGTGTGCGGTTACCAACCAGTCGGAGAGGTTTCCGCTGTAGATGAAGTATCCGCGCAAGGCGTCGGTGAGCAGCCACGCGATCCCGCGAGGTCCGCGCTCGCTCACGGAGACGACAGTCGCGACGAGATTGGCGCATTCGGCATCGATCCAAGCGGTGGCGTCCGCCGCCGTGCCGAACACCACCTTGGATCGGTCGGCCCATTGCGCGGTAGCCGGCAGACGGTGGATATTCGGGTAGGCGAGTTGGGTGGCGCCGGCCGTTACCTTCAGATACCAAGTGGCCAGCCGTTCCAGGGCGGCGGCCCGAACTGCGGGGTTGTCCTCGTGCTCCGCCTTCGCGCCGGCGTGCCAGCGCAACAGGTCGTGAAAGCCGTACCTGCGCGGTCTGCCCTCCTCTACCAGATGTGCCGTGGCCAATTGTTCCAACGTTCTGGACGCGGTGGCGGTGTCCACATCCGCCAGCGCGGCAGCGGCCTCGGCGGTGATATCCGGACCCGGCGCCAAGGCCAGCAACCGAAACAGCCGCCGCGCGGCGGGCAAGAGGCGCGTGTAGGACAACTCAAGCGCGGCCGACACGGCCGACTCGGTGTCCATCTGGAGCATGCCCGGATCCCCCCGCAACTGGTCTACATATTCCGTGATTGCCCACTGTGGACGCGTGGCTAAGCTGGCGGCCGCCACACGTAGCGCCAGCGGCAGGTAGGCGCACAACCGGGTCAGCTCAAGCGCCGCTGCTAGCTCCGCCGCGACGCGTGTCTGCCCGAGCATCGCGACGAGCAACTCTCGTGCGTCGTCCGGGCGTAGCCGATCCAACGCCAGGTGCAGCGCACCGTGGTTGGCGACCAGGCTGGTCATCCGCTTCCGGCTGGTCACTACCGCCAGGCAGTCGGGCGTGCCCGGCAGCAACAGCCTCACCTGCTCAGCTGATCCGGCGTTGTCTAGCAGGATGAACATCCGTTTGCCCGCCAGCGCGGATCGGTACAGGCCGGCAGCGGCGTCCTTCTCCGCGGGGATTCGCTCGGCCGGCACGCCCAAAGCGACCAGCATTCGGGTCAATGCCTCTAGCGGGCTCATCGGTGCGGCCTTCTCGAAGCCGCGCAGGTTCACGTACAGTTGGCCGTCCGGGAATCGCGCTGCCACCCGATGCCCGAAGTGGACGGCGAGGGCCGTCTTGCCGACACCGGCTGTGCCCGCGACCGCCACCACCGCAGCGGCCGGACCTGCGTCGTGCGCCAGCAGCAACTCGTCGAGCCTGGTCATCTCGCTGTCTCTGCCGACGAACCCGGGCACCGCGGCGGGCAGTTCGGCTGGCACCTCGCGCGCCTGCCTCTCTCCCGCAACCTGTGTCGCCGCGCGGGATGGCGCGGCTGGCGCCGGAGGCGGAAGCGACGGCGGTTCGAGCTCGTCGCGTAGGACCGCCTGGTGGAGCCGCCGTAGCGCCGGGGTGGGGTCGATGCCCAGGTGTTCCACAAGCCACGACCGGGTCCGCTCGTACGTGGACAGGGCCTCGGCTTTGCGACCGGCGCGATAAAGACCCGTCATGTACAGTTCCGCGAACCGTTCCTGGGCCGGCTGCTCGGCCGTCAGCCGCGCCAACGTGGGCAGCGCCTCCTGGTGTCGTCCCAAGTGGACGAGTGCGGCCATCCGCTGCTCCTGTGCTCTCAGCCAAAGCGCGTCGAACTCCGAGGCCACGCGCTCGCGCAGCAGCGGATCGGCGTCGTCGCCCAGCAAAGGGCCGCGCCACAGCTGCGCGGCCGCGTCGAGCAGGTCGATCCGTACTGCCGGGTCGGCCGTCGCGACGGACTCGTTGACCAGCCGCCTGAAGCGATGTATGTCGATTAGATCAGGGTCCACCTTCAATAGGTAACCAGCCCCGCTGGTGGTCAGTTGCGCGGCGCCTCCCGCGGTGGTTAATACCGCCCGCAGCCGCGCGATGTGGCTGTGTACGGTGCGTCGCGCGTACGCGGGCGCCGCCTGCTCCCACAGCAACTCGATCAACCGGTCGACCGGTACGACCCGTCCGGCCTCCAGCAACAGCAATCCGAGCAGGCAGCGCTCCCGCCGACGGGCGATGGGCCGCGCACGGTCACCGATGATCACTTCGACCGCGCCGAGCACCCGAAACTGGATCTCCGCACGGTCATCGGCGCATCCATCATCCACCCGAGCCCCCCGTGAACCTCGTGGTCTCCATCGATGTCGCACTCTGTGTCGTATTGTATTTACATCGCGACAATGCAATCCGCAGTCGGTGAGCCGACAGGCTTCGACACACCCACACCGTTGGCGCTTCGCATCGGCCCGGCCGGCTTAGCCGGCGGTGCGCCCGTTTCGTGGGGACTGTCGGACTGGTGGCGTCGGCCTCGACGCCGCCTCGACGATGGCGGCCAGCGCTTGGCTGTCGTCGTGGAGCAGGGTCGCCTCGGCGTCGTCGATGAACACGAGGTCGGCCTCGACGTGCCGGATGGCCGCCGAGAGCAGCAGGCCGACGACCGGGTCGGTGGCCTCCCGGCGTAGAGCGTCCAGGTTTCGCAGTTCGCGCAGCAGGTGCCCGCGTTGGTGGGCCAGTACCGTGCGGACCGTCCGCGGGCTGCCGGTGCGGGCCGCCGCGGTCACCTTGAGGAAGAAGTCGTCACGAAACCCGCCGCCGCGCGGGCTCGGCTCGTCCAGCCAGCGGTCGAGCTCCGCCTGCCCGGCCGTGGTGATTTCATAGACCACGCGGTCCGGCTTGACCGGCTGCGGCTGGCGCTCGGCGTCCACCAAACCGTCTCGGGACAACCTGTCCAGGATCTGGTAAAGGTGCCCGATGTTCAGCGGCCCCCACTGCGGTCCGACCGTGGCCTCGAAGGACGCCTTCAGCTCGTATCCGTAGCTGGGTCCGGTTGCGAGGAGGGCCAGGACCGCGTGCTGGATCGCCATGTGACCTCCCGAGCCACTCTTGCATTGTGACAATGTATCGCGCAGAGTGTATACGTCCCAAGGTCACGAAACCATACGCAGGAGGCAGGCGTGTTCCGCTTGATCTGGCACCAGCTAGGCGGCCACGCCGGCCGGTCGATGGCGCTGCTGGCCGGCGTGCTCCTGGCGACCACAAGCTTTGTGGTGCTGACCGGTTCTGTCACCACGTCCCGGCTTCAGGCGACCGACGCGGTGGGGCAGAGCACTCGTTCCTCCCAGCACATCCTGGTCCGACCGCAAGGCAGCCGCACGCCGGTCGAGGTCGCGCGCAAGCTGGTACGCCCTGACGGACTGCTTGACCCGTCCGGCGGAATCACCACGACGCAATACCGACAGATCGCGGGAATCGCCGGCGTCGACGTGGCCGCGCCGGTCGCGATGCTCGGATACGCCAAAACCACCGTGCCGCTTCCGCTGGACCTCACCGACGCGATCGATCGCTCGCTGGACCGCCAGGTGATCCGGGTCGACCCCACCTTCGTGACCGACCGCGAACTGTCCACAGCGCGGGGCAAGCCCCGGTACGTGTACGTAACCAAGCACCCGCTCATCCACCCCGTGCTCGGCGACCGGTGGAGTGACAACGCGCTTACCTACTCGGACGGGCGGACGTACGCCAGCGAATGCGGCATTGCGGTCCGGGAAGTGCTGCCCAGCGGGGGCACCGAGCCGGTCTGCTCACCAACGTGGAGCGCCGCCGAGTACCCAAGCGTCTCCGAGCGTGATCTCTGGCGGATCGAAGCGGTCCGGTTGCTGCCGGATGGACGGTTCCAGCCGGCCGACATACTTCGTGCGGGCGAGGCACCGCGCCCGCCCACCGAACGGCTGATGGTCTCGATTGAGGTTACCGCGCCGATGGCGCTCGCCGCGGTCGATCCGGAGGCCGAGCAGCGCCTGGTCGGCCTCGACGAGGCTGTGGTGGCGGGGCGCCCGCTGCGGGCGACCGACACGCCGATCGACGAGATACCGGCGAGGCTGCCGATCCGCTCGATCCCGGTCGTCGCCACCGGTCAGCCCGCCCTGGACTCCGTGGTGAACACCACCTACACGCGGCTGGCGCCTCAGCGGGTCACCGGGCTGACCGCGGCCGAGCTCGACCGGGAACTCGGCAGGATCGGCGGTGTCGCCGCCGGCGCGGGCCGGCTCGACGTCGCCGACGGCGTTCGGGCAACGGCTGACGGCGGCACCGGGGCCGGCACGCTGGACACCCTCGTGCCGGCCGGCCCTGCCGAGTACCGGCAACTGCCCGACGGTGGCCTGGAGGTACATACCGTACGGCGCACACCATTGGACACCGTGCGGGGCTCGGGGCCCAAGCCGTGGCTCGCCGACGATGTGGCCTTCCACCCCATCGGCGCGGATGCCGTGGCCGTGCCGGCCGGTGTCTCGACCGTCCAATGGCGAGCGGTCGGCGTGTACGACCCGCGGCGGCTGGCCGGCGAGCTGTACCAGCCGCCCGTCGCCACCGGTGCCGACGAGGTCAGCCGCGAAGCGCTCGAAGACCGGCGGCTGGCGCCCAGCGGCGAACCGGGTGGGTACCTGACCGCGCCGCCCATGCTGCTGACCACACTCGCCGCGGTGCCCAAGCTGCTTCTGGCAACGGACCCGCGGATCGCCGCTCCGATAAGCTCGATCCGGGTACGCGTATCCGATGTGGACGGATATGACGAACGGTCCGCCGAACGGGTGCGACTCGTCGCCGAGCGGATCGCCGCCACCACCGGCCTGGACGTGGACGTCGTGCTGGGTTCGTCGCCCGCGCCGCAAACCATCCACCTGCCCGCTGGCGCGTTCGGCCGTCCCGCCCTGAAGTTGAGGGAGAACTGGACCGCCCTGGGCGTGGCGCCCGTCATTACCAAGGCGGTCGACCGCAAGAGCGTCGCGCTGTTCCTGCTCGTTCTGGTGGTCTGCGCGCTCTTCCTGGGCAACGCGGTCTCCGCCGCCGTGCACGCCCGCGCGCCTGACCTGGCGGTCCTGGCCTGCGTCGGCTGGCCAGCCCGCGGCCTCGGGGTGCTGATCGTAGGCGAGGTGACCGCGATCGGCCTGGCCTCTGGACCGCTCGCACTTGGGCTGGCATTGCCCATCGCCGCCGCGATCGACGTCGACGTCGGCTGGCAGCGCGCCTGGCTGGCGGTACCCATCGCTCTGCTGCTGGCGTGGGCAGCGGGCGCAGCACCGGCACTTCGGGCCGCCCGCGCCCACCCGATGGCCGCCTTGCGCCCACCGGCGCTCCACGCTCGATGGATTCACCGGCGACGTACCCTGGCCGGCCTGGCCATGGTCAACGTAGCCAACCGGCCGGCGCGAACCGCCCTCGGAGCCGGCGCGCTCGCGATCGCCGTCGCCGCGCTCATCATGCTCGGCGCCGTCGGGTACGCGTTCCGTAGCGCCATCGTCGGCAGCTTCCTCGGCGAGGCCGTCTCACTCAGCGTGCGCACCGCGGACATGGTGGCGGTAGCCGGGACCGTGATGTTGGGTGTGGCTGCCGTCACGGACGTGCTCTACCTCAATGTGCGCGAGCGGGCCGGCGAACTGGCCACGCTGCAAGCGATGGGCTGGAGCGACCGCACGCTCGCACGCCTGCTTGTCTATGAGGGCGCGGTGATAGGCACGCTCGGCGGCGCTACCGGAGCCGGTCTCGGGTTCGCTGGCGCCGCCTGGTTCGTCGGTGAGGTGCCCGCTTCGCTGGTCGCGACCGCTGCGGTGGGCGGCGCCGGAGCTGTCCTGCTCTCCGGCCTTGCCGGGCTCGTCCACGCCAGGCTGCAGTGCCGCCTGCCCACCCACCGATCCTTGGCGAAGGAGTGATGATGTCATTCGATGTACGCGTCGCGAGGGTGGTCAAGCGTTTCCCCTCCGGCGCACACGTGCTGACGGCCATCGACGACCTGAGCTTCGACGTGCCCGCCGGCGCCGCCGTGGCGATCACCGGGCCGAGCGGCTCCGGGAAGTCCACCCTGCTGCACCTGATAGGCGCGCTCGAGCCGGCCGACGCCGGTACCATCACGGTCGGACCGCTGGAGCTCACCACGCTGCACCGCCGTCAACTGCCCGACTACCGTCGGCGGATCGGCTTCGTCTTCCAGCGATATCACCTGCTGTCGGCTCTCACCGTGCTGGACAACGTCGTCGCGCCGACGCTGCCGTACCGGAATCCACGCGACCCGACGAACCGCGCGCGGGAACTGCTTGATGCGGTCGGCCTCGCCGGCCGTGAGCGTGCCCTACCCGCCGAGTTGTCCGGTGGCGAACAGCAGCGGGTGGCGATCGCGCGAGCGCTGATCGGCGACCCGGGTCTGCTGCTCGCGGACGAGCCGACCGGCAATCTCGGCGCCGCCACCGGCGCGCAGATCCTCGACCTGCTGCTCCAGCTGCGCAGAGAACGGGGAATGACGATCCTGCTCGCCACCCATGAACAACACATCGCCGCCCGATGCGACCGGCTGATCCGGCTCGGCGGCGGCCGTGTCGTCGAGGACCTCAACCTCACCGACGGCGAAGACCCTGCCCTGACGCTGCGCCGCGTGGGCGGCCTCCGCCTGTAGCTCCCCCGCGCCCGAGCACGTCCCTGCCGTGCTATGGCAACAGTTTGTCAACCGCCGGAGCGGCGGCCCCGCTGAAGCTGACCGTACCTGGAAAGCGAGTGGGGCGGGGGTCGGTCATGGGTGGTACCCGGAGGTCGTGGGCCGCGCTGGCGGCCGTTCTGGCGGCGGTGGCGCTCGTGGGCGTGGCGGGCGACGTCGCTCGACCGGGAGTCGCGGCGCGTTCGGTGGAGGCGGACGCGCTGCGGTCCGCTCGGCTGTCCGGAGAACCGGTGCCAATTCCGGAGCTGACGTCCGAGACCGCCGAGTACGCGGCTTTGCCCAACGGCGACATGCGGGTGACGATCTCGGCGGGAGTCGTCCGGGTGCGCCGGAATGCGGGGTGGGTGCCGGTGGACCTGACTCTGGTCCGGGCGCCGGACGGATCCGTGGCTCCGGTGGCGCACCCCGGCGGCCTGCGCATCGCCGGCGCGCGGCCGGCCGGCACACACGAGTTGGCGGCGGTCGGCGTAGGCGCGCGGCGGGTGGCGATGAGCTGGACGGGCGTGCTGCCCGAGCCTGTGCTGTCCGGCAACCGGGCGACCTATGTGGACGCCGTGCCCGGAGCAGACCTGGTGGTCGAGGCGACCCAGATCGGGTTCCAGCAACTGCTGGTGGTCAAGGAGCGCGCGGCGGTCGGCCGGCTCGTCCGGGTACGCCTGCCGGTGACCGGTCCGGGCGTCGCGTCGTCGGTGCGGGAGGCCGGCGGAAGCGTCTCGTTGAAGGACGCGGCCGGCTCGCTGGTCGCGACGGTCCCCGCGCCGGCGATGTGGGACGCGGGCAGCCCGGCCCGGACCGCGCCGATCCGGACCACTGTGGACACCGTGGCCGGCGGGGCGGCGTTGACCCTGACTCCCGACCTGGCGTGGCTGCGCGACCCCGCCACCACGTTCCCAGTGACGCTCGATCCAACGGTGAATCCACTGTCGACCACGTTCGACACGTACGTGCGCGAAGGCGTTACCGTCGACCGCAGCGACCAGCCGGACCTACAGGTCGGTCTGCTGGCGACGGCGCCACCCACGATCGCCCGCTCGTTCCTGAGCTGGGACACCTCGATGCTGGCCGGCCGGCAGATCAACTCGGCGACCATCTCGTTCTGGAACTACTGGTCGCACACCTGCGCCCCGCAGGGCTGGGAGATCTGGACCACCGGCGTGGCCAACGCGGACACGCGCTTCACGAACCAGCCCGAGTGGCGGTTCAAGGAGGCGACCTCGACCGCCACCCGAGGGTTCGACAGTGGTTGCGACGACGCCTGGGCGACGATCGACGGCACGTCGTTCTTCCAGCGGGCCGCCACTGCAGGCGGTACCCGGGGATACATGGGCATCCGAGCCGCCGACGAGAGCGACGCCAACGGGTTCAAGCAGTTCCGGTCGCGCAACGGGCCCAGCACCGCCGAGGTGCCCAAGGCCGTGGTGACCTACAACGCGTGGCCGACGGTGACCGCGCGGGCGACCGACCCAGCCACGGCGTGCGCGACCGGACCCCAGCGGCCGCTGGTGAACACCCTTACACCGCAGCTGAAGGCCACCGTCAGCGACGACGACGGCACGGCGATGTCGGTGACGTTCGAGTGGTGGGCGGTGGACGGCGCCGCGCCGATCGGATCGGCGACGGTGACGGGTGTGGCATCGGGAGCCACGGCCGCCACCGCGGTGCCGGCGGGCGCGTTCCTGGACGGCGGTTCCTATCGATGGCGGGTGCGGGCCTCGGACGGGGTGAGCGGATCCGCGGTCTGGTCCTCGTTCTGCGAGCTGACGGTCTACGTGATAGCGCCACCGGTCGAGGGCTGCGTGGCCGGCGTCGACAGCGACTACAACGGCGACGGGGTACGCGACCTCGCGATCGCCGACCCGCGGGCCGCGGTGGACGCGGAGGCGGACGCCGGCCTGGTGCGTGTCGTGGACGGCGGCACCGGCGCGGTACGGACGATCACCGCCGACGGCCCGGCGGCCGGAGACCGGTTCGGTCACGCGCTGTCCACATTCGACGTCAACCGCGACGGCTGCGCCGATCTGGCCGTCGGTGCGCCCTACCGGGATGTCAACGGTGTGGCGGACGCGGGCGCGGTCTGGTTGCTGCTGGGTGCGCCCGGCGGCCTGGACACCGGACCCGCGTCGCTGTTATGGCATCAGGACGTCGGCGCCGTGGCTGGCGCGGTCGAGGCGGGTGACTGGTTCGGCTTCTCCGTGGCGGCGGGCCACACAGCGGCCGGCGAGGCGTACCTGGTGATCGGCGTACCGGGTGAGGACATCGGCACCACCGCGGACGCCGGGATGGTGAACTACCTGCGCGGTGCGGTCAATGTCGGGATCGACCAGGAGGAGACCGGAGCCACCGACGTCAGTGAGGTGGACGACCGGTTCGGCTACTCGGTGTCCGGGTCGGTGTACCACTTCGCGGCCGGTCGGCCGGGGGAGGGGATCGGCGCTACCGGCTTCGCCGGCGCCGCCAGCATCTACGGCCACGACCTGCTCGCCGGCAAGCCGCGGCTGGTGGCCGACCTCACCGCCACGGCACCGGCGGCCAACGACACCTTCGGCAAATCGGTGTCTCTCGCGGGCTATCGGCCGGCCGGGGCGCCCGCGGATGAGCTCCACTCCCTACTCGTGTCGGGCGTGCCCGGACGGGACGCGCCGGGCTACCGCGACGCCGGCGCGGTGGAGCGGTTCCACGTCACGGCGACCACTGTGGAACGGCTGGGCACACTCGCGGACCCCGCCGAAGGCGCGTACTTCGGGGAGCGGGTGCTGGCACATACCACCACCTCCGGCGCTGTCATGGTCGCCGTCGGCGCACCGGGCCGCGACAGCACCGCCAACGACGCCGGACGGATCGGGCTCTTCTCGGGCACCGCCGCCAGCCCGGGCATGACGCCGATCGGGCGCGGCGCGGGCCTGCCGGGGGACGCCGCCGCCAGCGAGTTGCTCGGTCTGGTGCTCGGCTCCTCGACGGGGTCGCTGTATGTGGCCAGCCCCTACGGCGATCCGGTGGTGTACGCGCTGGCGTGGACCGATCTGGCCGCCGGCACGGTGATTCCGGAGCGGCTCTGGCGCCCCGGCGCGGACGGGATTCCGGCGGACGAGGTCGCGTTCGGCGCGGCAGTCAGCTGAGGCGGACATGGACAGTACGGGGAAGGGGCCTGTCGTGTTTGGTGCGAAACGGTGGCTGCGTGGAGTCGGTCTGGCGGCCGGGCTCGCCGCCCTGATGGCGGTGTACACCCACGGGCCGGGGCGGGAAGAGCCGGCGACACCCGTGGCCCTGGACACTGGCGTCCGGCAGACCGAGGTCGACGCGGCCGCGCTCGCCGCCGCGTCCGGGACACCGGTGGAGATCGGCGCCTTCCGGAACGAGTACCGCGAGGTGTACGCCAACCCGGACGGCAGCCGCACGGCCGTGGAACACGTGCGCCCGGTCAGGATGCTGCGAGGCGGGCGTTGGGTCGGGGTCGACGCCACCTTGGTACGGCGTCCCGATGGCTCGATTGGGCCGAGGGCCGCGACGGTCGGGCTGCTGCTGTCCGGCGGAGGTCAGGGCCCCTTCGCCGCGATGGAGCGGTCCGGCCGTCGCCTCGCGCTGTCCTGGCCCGGTACGCTGCCGGCGCCGGTTCTCGACGGCGCCACGGCGACGTACCGGAACGTGCTGCCAGACGTGGACCTCGTGGTGACCGCAGACGTCGACGGCTTCTCGCACGTGCTGGTCGTCAAGACCGCGGACGCGGCCCGGCATCCCACGCTGTCCAAACTGGAGCTTCCGGTGCGGGCCGACGGCCTCGCGATACGGCAGACCGCGACCGGCGGGGTCGAGGCGGTGGACGCCAGCGGGGGCGCGGTGTTCGAGGCGCCGACCCCGTTGATGTGGGACGCCGGCGCGGCGGTGCGCCGCCCGCTGGGAGTACAGGTCGGCGCCCGGTCCCTGACACTGGTGCCGGACCAACGCCTGCTGACGGACCCGGCGACGCGGTTCCCGATCGTCATCGACCCGGTCTGGAAGTCGTCGTCCCGGTCCGGCTGGGCCATGGTGGCAAGCGGCTATCCGGGCGAGAAGTACTGGAAGTTCGACGGCGCCTCGCACGAGGGCATGGGCGAGTGCCCGGTCGCCTCCGGAACCTGCGCGGGCGTCGGCGTGAAGCGGCTCTTCTACGCGATACCCACCTCGGCGTACAAGGGAAAGACGATCCTGTCCGCGACGTTCCGGGTGACGCTCTACCACACATACGACGACACCGCCCGGCCCGCGCGGCTGCACCTGACGGGCGCGATCAGCTCCGCAACCACCTGGAACAACCAGCCCTCGTGGAAGACGCTGCAGGACGAGGCGTCGCCGTCCAAGCCGACCGGCTCGTGCACGTCCACCAACCAGAACGCCGAGTTCACCGCGACGGACGCGGTGACGACTGCGGCGTCCAAGGGCTGGGCCACGACCACGTTCGGCCTGCGGGCCGACGACGAGGGCAGTCACCTGCAGTGGAAACGGTTCTGCAACAACGCCCTGCTGGAGGTGAACTACAACACCGCGCCGTCCACGCCCAAGCAGTCCGAACTGACCCTGTCGCCCGGTGGCGCCTGCGTCTACGGCAGCGCGGCGCCCTATACGGACGTACCGCCGAAGCTGAACGCCGTGCTGCGCGACCCCGACCACTCCAGCGCGCACGCCGAGTCGCTGAAGGCGGAGTTCAAGGTGTACTGGACCAATCCCAGCACCGGCGCCCTGGAAGAGCGGCACTACACCACCTCGGCCAAGCCCAGCGGATCCACCTTCTACTACACCGTGCCCGCCAGCATCCCGGAGAACGTGGTGCTCGCCTGGGAGGTACGAGCCAGCGACGGGACGGCGTGGAGCGCCTGGAGCTCGGCCGGCGACCAGACCCGCTGCCAGTTCGTCTACGACAAGACGCGACCGGCGGCCCCGGCGGTCACCTCAGCGGACTTCCCCGACGACGACCAGGGCCACGACGGCGTGGGCCGGTATGGCGGCTTCCGATTCCAGAGCAACTCGGCGGACGTCTCCGAGTACTGGTACGGCGTCAACCAGAACCCGTCGGCCAACAACAAGGTCACCACGACGGTCGGCGGTGGCCCAGTCGAGATCCGGATCATGGCGACCAAGGCCGGACCGAACTGGCTGTCCGTGGTGGCGGTGGACCGTGCGGGCAAGACCAGCAGCACCGGGGTGCACCTGTTCATCGTCAACCAGGAGCCGGCCACCGGCGAATGGCGGATGGAGGACGACCCCGGCTCCGGGCAGGCGGTCGAGGTGCGGGGCGGCACCGGCGCGGTGGCCGCTGGCGGCGTCACCTTCGGCGTGCCGGGGCCGGGTGGCGCGGCGGACCGTGCCGTGCGGCTGGACGGCACCGCCGGCACCGCGCTGACCGCAGGCTCAGGGCTACTGGACACCTCGCGCAGCTTCGCGGTGAGCGCGTGGGCACGAGCCGCGGCCACGGACGGTTCGGCGGTAGCGGTGAGCGTGGACGGCTCCGGCGAGCCCGGTTTTACGCTGGGCTATCACCACAACGCGTGGGCGCTGCGCGTGCCGGTGACCGATGTGGACACGCTCAGTGAGTGGCGGGTCAGTGGCGGTTCGCCGGTGGCCGGTGAATGGGCGCACCTGACCGGTGTGTTCGACCACGAGAAGGGCGTCCTGACGCTGTACGTCAACGGAACCGTGGCGGGTTCCGGCACGCGCCGGTCGGCGTGGGTGGCTCGGGGCGCCGTACAGATCGGCCGGAGCACCACCAAGGCCGGCCCGGAGAACCTCTGGCGCGGTGATCTCGCCGACGTGCGGGTGTTCGACCGGATCGCGACGCCGCAGGAGATCGGCGACCTGGTCAAGCTGGCGCCGAAGCGGCGCGGGTACTGGCCACTGAACGACGCGGCCAACGGGGCCAGCCCGGAGGCCACCGGTGGCCAGGATCTGGCCCTGTCCGGCGGGCCGGCCATCTACCTGCCGCAGGATCCGATCCTCGATCCACCTGCTCTGGTGGGCGACGGCCACCTGCTGCTGGACGGCGTGGACGACCACGCGGCGACCGCTGGCCCGGTCACCGCGACGAAGGACAGCTTCACGGTCACCGCGCGGGTCCGGCTGGCCGCCGCGGCGCCGGGCCGGGCCATGGCGGTCCTCTCCGCGCCCGGCGTCAACACCAGCGCTTTCGTGGTCCGGTACTCGCCCGGGTCTGACGCCTGGGAGCTGGTGCTGCCGCACGCCGACCAGCGCGGTGACGTGGCGACCACGTCGCTGATCGACGATCAGCGCGTGCCCAGCGCCGATCCGAGCGGTCAGCACCTGGCCGTGGTCTACGACGGGTTCGCCGACGAGATCCGGCTGTACGTGGACGGGCAGCTGGCCGACTCCGCGGTCGCGCCGCACCCCGGCTACTGGAACGCCACCGGTGGCCTCCAGGTCGGTCGAGCGCTGGTAGACGGCGCCTGGGGCGAGCACTTCGCGGGCGCGATCGACGACGTGCGCGTGTACTCGGGCGCCGCCGACGCGACCGTCGTCCAGCTGCTCGCGCAGCCCGTCATCGAGCAACCCGACCTGTGAAAACACCGCGACCCCAGGGAGCCGTGATGTTCCTTGCCCGTGTCCACGGCCGTACCGCGCGAGCGCTCGCGCCGGTGCTGGCGATCGTGTTGATGGCCGACGCCGTCCATGTCGCACCGCGACCGGCGACGGCGGCACCGACCGGTGGCCGCCCGGCGGTGGCCGAGTCCCGCGAACCGGTGCGTGGAACCGTCGCCCCCGTGCGGCCGCGCCCGGCCTCCTGGCTCGTGCCGGCCGCGCCGGCACGAGCCACCTGGCCGAAGCCGGCGACCGCGGTGCTGACGGCCTCCGGTGCGACGGCCCGCGTCGGTGACCTGCCGGTCAGGATCACCCCGGTGCGCCCGGCAGCGCCGGGCTCCCGGTCGGCTACGGCGCCGCCGGTGCGGGTCGAGGTGCTCGGTCAGGACGCGGCGCGGGCGGCCGGCGTTCGCGGTGTGCTGGTGCGGTTGACGCCGGTCGGCGGCCGGTCGACGGTCCGGCTGAGCATCGGGTACGCCGACTTCGCCGCGGCCTACGGTGGCGACTTCGGCGCGCGGCTCAGGCTGCTCGGGGTACCGTCGCGCAACGACACGGCGGCCCGGACGGTGACCGCCGAGATGCCAACCGATGGCCTTTTCGCCCTCGCCGCCGGGGACGCGTCATCCCAAGGCGACTACGCGGCGACCCCGCTGTCCCCGTCCGCCAAGTGGAGCGTCGCGCCCAGTTCCGGCGCGTTCGCCTGGGCGTACCCGATGCGCACACCGCCGGTCCCGGGCGGGTTGGCGCCGAACGTCGAGCTGTCGTACTCCTCCCAGATCGTCGACGGGCGCACCGCCGCCACGAACAACCAAGGCTCCTGGGTCGGCGAGGGCTTCGGGTACGAGCCCGGATACATCGAACGCTCATACAAGACGTGCGAGGACGACGGCCACGACGGCATGTACGACCAGTGCTGGGCCGGCGACGTCGTCCAGATAGTCCTCAATGGACGCTCCACCCAGCTGGTCCGGGACGACGAGTCCGGCGCCTGGCGGCTCCGCGACGACGACGGGTCGCGGGTCGAGGCGCTGACGGACGCGGACACCGGCAACGGCGACAACGACGGTGAGCACTGGCGGGTCACCACACTGGACGGCACCCAGTACCACTTCGGCCTCAACCGGCTGCCCGGATGGTCCAGCGGCGCCGAGGAGACCGCCTCGACCTGGACCGTGCCGGTCTTCGGCGACGACGCGGGGGAGCCGTGCTACTCGGCGACGTTCGCCGACGCGAGCTGCCGGCAGGCGTGGCGGTGGAACCTGGACTACGTCACGGACCCGCACGGCAACGCCATGGCGTACTTCTACGGCCGGGAAACCAACCACTACGCACAGCGCGGCCGCACCGACGTCGACGGCGTCGCCTACCACCGCGGCGGATACCTCAAACGCGTCGACTACGGTCTACGCGACGGCCAGGCGTACGCCGCACCGCCCGCGCGGGTGCTGTTCGCCACCGCGGAACGGTGCATCCCGTCCGGCGCCATCACGTGCGCAGCCGGGCAGCTCACCGAGGAGAACGCCCGCCACTGGCCGGACGTGCCGTGGGACCGCAACTGCGCCACGGGCGTGAAGTGCCAGGCCGAGCAGAAGGCGCCGACGTTCTGGACGCGGATGCGCCTGACCAAGGTGACCACCCAGGCCCGCGTCGGCGGTGCGCTCGCCGACGTCGACTCCTGGTCGCTGACGCACGTGTTCACCGACAACGGGGACGCCAGCCGCAGCCTGTGGCTCAGCCAGATAACCCACGCCGCGGGGACCCTGACGCTGCCCTCGCTCGACCTGGAGCCGCGGCAACTGGCCAACCGCGTCGACGGGCCGGACGACGGGATATCGGGGCTGATCCGCCCCCGGCTGGCCGCGATATACACCGAGAGCGGCGGCCAGACGGTGGTCAACTACGCCGCTACCGAGTGCGCTCTGGGCAGCCTGCCCTCGCCCGGCGACAGCACGAAGCGCTGCTTCCCGGTGAAGTGGAGCCCGCCCGGCACCGACGAACCCATCACCGACTGGTTCCACAAGTACGTCGTCGCCGAGGTCATCGAGACCGACCGCACCGGCGGCAACGGCGACATGGTCACCAGGTACGAGTACCTGGGCGACGCCGGCTGGCGGTACGCCGAGCCGGACGGGATCAGCGAGGCCAAGTACCGGACCTGGAGCGACTGGCGCGGATACGGCAAGGTGCGGGTGCGCGGCGGCGACGGCCAGACGATGACCACCCGCACCGAATACACCTACCTGCGCGGGCTGAACGGCAACAAGGACCCCGGAGGCGGCACCCGCGAGGTCTCCGTGGCCGACTCCACCGGGACGGAGTACGTCGACCACGAACATCTCTCCGGGCACCAGCTGGAAAGCGCCGTCTACAACGGATCCGCCGTCGTCTCGAAGATGATCACGACACCGTGGTCCAACGTCACCGCCACCGCCACACCGAGCTGGGGCATGGTCAAGGCGCACCTGGTCCGGACCGCCACCACGCTCGGCTTCGCCGCCCTGTCGACCGGCGGGTGGCGCCAGATGCGTGCCACGGCCACCTACGATCCCAGCCTCGGGCGGCTGACCCGCAACGAGGACCTGGGCGACGTGTCCACCGCCGCGGACGACCGGTGCACCCGCATCAGCCACGCGGACAACGCGGCCGCTTGGCTGCGCGCGTCCACCTCACGCGTGGAGACGGTCGCGGTGGCCTGCGACGCGTCGGTGGACCGCCGCACCAAGGTGATCAGCGACGAACGGGCGTTCTTCGACGGGCAGGGCTTCGGCGCGACGCCCACGAAGGGCGACGTGACGACGGTCCAGAAACTCGCCACGCACGACGGCACCGCGGCCAGCTACCTCACCGTCGAGAAGCGGACGTTCGACGCGTTCGGCCGCCCGCTCACCCTCACCGATGCCGCCGGAGCCACCACGATCACCGAATACACCGAAACCGGCGGGCTGACCACGCGAACCCGGCAGACGAACGCGCTGCGCCACGCCCAGACGGTGGAGTACAACCCGGCGCGGGGACAGCGCACCGCCCAAGCCGACCCGAACGGCAAGACCGTCCATCAGGAGTACGACGCCCTCGGGCGCCTGGTGTCGGTATGGATGCCCGATCGGCCCAAGGACAAGTCGCCCAGCCTCCGGTACACGTACACGGTACGGGCGGACGCACCGGTGACGCTCAAGGTCGAGTGGATCACCAACGCCGGCGGGTACCAGGTGGAGTATCAGCTCTTCGACGGCCTGCTGCGCCCCCGTCAGACGCAGGCGCCGGGGCCGGACGGCGGGCGGGTGGTCACCGACACCTACCACAACGCCATCGGAAAGGTGGCCAGGACCAACGGCACCTACTACGCGGCCGGCGCTCCCGCCGGGCAGCTGCTCGTGGTGCCGGGCGGCGCGGTCGACCGTCAGACCATATTCGTGTACGACGGCGCCGCCCGCGCCACCGCCGAAATCACCGCCGTGGCGGGCGAGGAGCTGTGGCGGACCACCACCACATACGACGGCGACCGGACCCACGTCGACCCGCCCGCCGGACAGACTCCCACCACGACGATCGGCGACACCCGCAACAACACCCTCGAACTGCGCCAGTACCACGGCGACGCGCCGACCGGGCCGTACGACGCCACCCGGTACACGTACACGCCCGCCGGCCACACCGCGACCGTCACCGACGCGGCCGGCAACGTGTGGCGGTACGGGTACGACCAGCGGGGCCGGAAGGTGGCGGCCGAGGACCCGGACGCTGGATCCATCAGCTACGGCTACGACGATCTGGACCGGCTGACCTCCGTCACCGACGGTCGCGGCCTCACCCGGACCACCACGTACGACGCGCTCGGCCGCAAAACCGCCGTGCACGAGGGGAACACCCAACTCGCCGGCTGGACATACGACACCGTCCACGTGGGACAGCTCTCGTACGCCCAGCGGTTCGCCGGCGGCAGCACGTACACGACGGCCTATCCGCTGCGCGACGACTTCTATCGGCCGCGGGTGACCCGGTACATCATCCCCGCCGCCGAGGGAGTGCTGGCCGGGACGTACGACTTCAGCACCACCTACAACATGGACGGTACGGCGCAGGGCATCGCCCTGCCCGCGGCCGGTGGCCTGCCCGCCGAAAGCATCGCGTACAGCTACGACGGCCTGCGCCGGCGCACGAAGGTGACCAGCAACCTCGCGTCCTATGTGACCAGTGCGCTGTACGACCAGACCGGCCACCTGCGGCAGGTCGAGCTGACCGCCGGCGGGCCGAAGACGTGGATAACGTACGGCATGGAGCGCGGCACCGAGCGGCTGGTGCGCTCCCAGGTCCACCGCGAGCTCGGCGGCGTCACCACCGAGCAGTCCGACGTGCGGATCGGCTACGACCCTGGCGGCAACGTCACCGCACTGGTGGACACGCCCGCGGCCGGCGAGCCCGACGCGCAGTGCTTCGCGTACGACCACCTGCGCCGGCTCACCGAGGCGCGGGCGACCGGCTACACCGACCCGCAGGCCTGTGCCAACGCACCCGCTCCGGCTGGCCCGGCGCCCTACCACCACTCGTACACCTACGACAAGACCGGCAACCGGCTGACCGAGACCCTGCACGGCATTGCCGAAGCAGCCGACACCGTGCGCGAGTACGAGTATCCGGCGGCTGGGCAGAAACAGCCACACACACTGACCGGCATCAAGACCACAATGGACGGTGCTGAGACCGCCGGGTCGTACCGGTACGACCCGGCCGGCAACACCGTCGAGCGACCGGGCGTCACCGGCCAGCAGACCCTGAACTGGGACGCCGAGGGCCACCTCACATCGGTCACCGAAGGCGGCCGCACCACGTCGTTCGTCTACGACCCGGACGGCAACCGGCTGCTGCGCCGCGAGCCCGGAGTCACCACCCTTTACCTGGGCGGCATGGAGCTGCGGCTGGACACGGCCACACGCGTGGTCGCCGGCACCCGCTACTACGATCTGGGCGGCGGCGCGCGGGCGGTGCGCACCCCGGCCGGGGTGTCGTTCCTAGCCGGTGACCACCTGAACACGGCCCAGGTCACCGTGGACGCCGCCAGCGGTCAGATAACCCGCCGTCGCACCACCCCGTTCGGCGCCGTCCGTGGGTCGCCGCCGGCCGCGTGGCCGGGGGAGAAGGGCTTCGTCGGCGGCGCCATCGACGCGAGTACAGGGTTGACGCATCTCGGCGCGCGGGAGTACGACCCGGCAATCGGGCGGTTCATCTCCATCGACCCGATCATGGACGACAAGGATCCCCAGCAGATCCACGGCTACTCCTACAGCAACAACAACCCGACCACCCTCTCCGACCCCGACGGCCTCCTCCCCGCCCCCCTCGACCCCTCGGACCCGAACGGCTTCGCGGATACATCCCAGGGCACGCCTCAGAAGGGTTCCGATCCGGCGCACGGCACCGCGATCGCACTCCGACTCGCGAACCTGCAGAGGATGTACCCGCACGCGCGTATCTCGCACGATATTCAAGGTGACCGGCACGGTGCCGACCTCATCTGCTGGGACTGCGTCCCAGGAGAGGTGTGGGTATGGGAATTCAAGACAGCGAAGGAGTACCGGAACCACTCGAAGGCGGTTCGAACCCAACTGGACGGCTACCTCAACGACATCAAGAACGACCCGCGGGCCGAGGGGAGAAACGTGATACGCGGCCCGATGTTCGACCCGGCGCAGGAGACAGGCGCGAACCGGGCCGATTCCCGAGAGCTCATCACCGTCAAGAATGTGGAGGAGGACGGGATACAGGTATATGACCGGACGAGGTTCCGGGACAAGGTCGACAGCAAGATGAGGCAGAAGACCGATGACGCGTACGAGGTGGCCTCCGACGCGCAGTACGACGCGGACGCGTACCTGGACGTGCTCGTCCATCCGGCCGATCCGGGGGCGGTCCGGTCGGATCCGGTGGGCGATACCCTGGTGACCGGCGCTGTGGTGGTCACGACGGTCGTGGTGGGCGCGGCGGCGTGCGTGTTCCTCTGCGTGACCGCGGGCGCGGCGGCGGTGACGACATGGGTGCTGGCGGCGTGAGTGGATTGGACGATTGATCGATGCAGTTGGGTGACACCCACTACGCCCACGGCACCGCCATCGCGCTACGCGTGCTGGACCTGCGCCAGCGGTTCCCGGAGGCGGCCATCACGACACGCATCAACGACTCGGACAACCCGGCGGACATCGCGTGGTGGAACTGTGCACCTGGGGAGGTCTGGGTCTGGGAGTTCCGCCACGCGCCCGCCCCCTGCGAGCCGGAGGTGGTGGCCGACCCCACCCGGTTCCTGGCGGCGGTCCGCGCCGATCCGAGGTCCCGGGGCAGAGCCGTCGTTCCAGGACCGAACCGGGCCTTCTCCGCGCCCGCCGACGCCGGCGCCAACATGGCCACGTACCGCGAACTGATCACGGTCCGCAGCGCGGCGGCCGACGGGCTCCAGTTCTATGAACGGCATTATCACCAGACCCCGGTCGCACGGGATCTGGTCGACCGGACCCGAGAGGCGATCGATGCCGCGAGCGACGCCAACGCGGCTGCCTGCCTGTAGGAGCGTTCGTGGCCATGCTCCTCGCGGGACAGGATCACCCCGCGCGTTCCCACACTGAACGCCCGGACGGCGATGGACGCGCCCTGTTCGTCAACCCGCTGATGGCGATCTACTTCACCGTCGACCTCGACAAACTCGCCGCCCGATACCTGCACCTCGACCGTATCGAAAACAGGGTCATTGCATTCTCGGGCTGCTGCTGGTCACGGCGGTGATCGCTGGCGAACCATCCCCCCGCCGCACGCCGAACCCGAGCGCCTTCTCGGGCACTGGTGATCCGCCCGTTCCGACCGGCTCGCGCGAAACCGAGTTGATGCATCCGGTACGCGCTGGCAGCGTGGCTCGGCTCCTCATGTCCGAACCGGAAGCGTCTAAGGATCCCGATCCTGAGCAGCGGAAAGGGGCCGAAGCCGGCTCGATCTTCATCTTGCGGCTACGCGGCCGCTGCGCTCATCCGCCTTCCGGTGGTTCTTCCTCGGCCGTTCGATCTCCATGGTGGCAGTTTCATGTCGCCCGTCGCCCTGGCCTTCGGCGTTCTGGAAATCACCGACAGCGCGGTTTGGCTGTCGGCGGTCACCGCCGCGGCCTTGGTCCCGATGGTCGCGACGATGCTCCTGGACGGCGGCATCGCCGACCGCTACCGCCGCGACACCGTCCTGCGAATCACCAGCATCGGTGCCGGCCTCACCCAGACCGGCGTCGCGATCATCCTGCTCACGCATCAGCATCCGGCGCTACTGCTGCCGTTGTCCGCCTTCAACGGCATCTTCCAGGGGCTGACTAAGCCCGCACTGCGCGACATTCTCTCGAACCTGACCGTGGGACGAGGTCTTCAGCAGGCCAGCTCCCTGCTGGCGTCCGCAGGGAACACCCCCCGGATCCTCGGCCCAACCGTCGCCGGCCTGCTGACCGCCTCCATGGGCGGCGGCTGGGCCATCGCGGCGGACGCCGCCACCTTCCTGCTAGCCGCCGCCTGCTTCGCCCGAATGTCCCTTCCCAGCCGACCACCCCGCGCCAAGGGCGACCCGACCATGCTCAACGACATACAGGAGGGCTGGAAATACTTCACCTCCCAGGCATGGATCTGGTCGGTGACGCTGGCTTTCGCTGGGAGCTGCGGTCACCGCCGTACTTCGGTGGAGTGACTTCCGTCCCGATGGATCTGGAAGTTCCCAATGGATCATGCGGCCGGACGGCAGGGGCAATGGCGGACGCTCCGCCGCCGAAGGAACCGCCCCGTCTCATGATGACGTTGTGTAGCTGCGGAGCCATCCGGCTGCGTGGCTGTGCGGGCACGGATCTGCGGATGACAGTGCGTGCGCGTGCTGCTGTGGGCGATGAGATGGCGAGCGGTCGCGAAGCGCTCGTAACGGTGCGTGGCGATCATTGGCTGGGTCGGACGCCGGACGAGAAGCCGCAATCGGCACTACCCCGCACTCGCTTGTTGGTCAGTCGAACCAGTTGGGTCATCAGCTGGGGTGTGTGGTGGCCCCGAGCACGCCCGTCGCACGGTTACCGGTGGACTTGTCCGGCCCGACGGGCGCCGCTGGTCACGATCTGCGGCGTAGCTGAGCGGCGAAGTCGGTGCCCAGGATTTTGGCGCTGTCGCCGTCGCACTCGTACCGGTCGGAGCCCGCTTTGAGCTTGTCCCCTACGTTGCCGTTGACCGATTTACCGGCAAGGGTCGCCACGGTGAACAGGTTGCCGAGCCGGCTGTAGTAGGTGATGCCGCCGTCTGTGGCCTCGTAGGTCCAACTGGTGAAGCCCTTGAACTCGACCCGGTAGGTGCCGCCGCCTGCGGACCCGTTTGCGACGAGGCTTCCCGGAGAGAGCGCGCCGGTGCCGTCGTTGTCGAATGTGTATATGGATTCGGTGGTGCCTTTGCCGGCGAGCGTCATCGTCCGCCCGTTGATATTCGCGTTGCGGATCTCCAGGCTAGTGATGGCCCAGGAGCCGACCAGGCATGAGTCGATGACGGGGGCAGGCGTGTTGACGATGGTGGTGGGGGTCTCTATGGCGCCGGACACCGCACCGCGCGGCGATAGCGAGTCGCTGCTGTCCGGTTCGCCGCGGTCGGGGCCACCGCCAACGGCGGCCCACGCGACCATCGCGGTGGCGGCGGCCGCTACGGCTGTAGCGGCGCCGATAGCTCGCCGGCGAACGAGGTGCGTCTCTGGTGACGTGGCGATGCGCGGCGTCGATGGGTCTTCGGGCCGTTCGATGGCGATCACCGGCGCCGAGGCGGCGGCAAGGGCAGCTCCCTCGGCCACGACCAGTTCCGGCTGCTCCAGCACGACCGGGGCGATGCCCAGCGACCGCTGCAACAGCTGCGCGACCAGGGGCATTCGGCTGGCACCCCCGACCAGGTACAGCGCCGACAGGCCGCCGGGCTCGACGCCCGCGTCCCGCAGCACCGTCCGAATCAGCGTCACGGTGCGGTCCAGGACCGGCCTGGCGACCTCATCGAGCTGTTCGCGTCCGAACGGAACAGCGTCGTCGAATAGCGGTACCGGCACGTACGCGACTGCGGCCCGGGACAGCATCTCCTTGGCCTGCCGCACCGACTCCCACAGCTGCCACCGCGCACGCCGGTCCGCGGCGTTGTCCGGGTTGGTGAGCCGGCGCCACGTGCCCCGATCCCTGGGCGCCAGCGCCGCACCGATCGCGCCGAGGATCGCGGCGTCGACGTCCAGCCCGCCCGCGTCGGACAGCCCCGCTGCCGCGACCACCTCCAAGTCCCCTCCCGGCATGGCGTGGACGACCGCGGCGTCACACGTTCCCGCACCCAGGTCGAAGACGCCGACCCGCCCGGCCGGGCCGGTTAGCGCCAGGAACCGGGCGGCGGCGGCGACCGGCTCGGTGGTCAGCCGGTGGCCGCCGAACACACCGGCCGCGGCGGAGAAGACCTCCCGGCGGCGGCGCCCCCAGATCGCGGGCACGGTAAGCACCACCTGGGCCGCCGGTGCGCCAGCGACCCGGGCCGCTTCGTCCGCGACGCGCCGGAGCACCGCCGCGATCAGGTCCTGGACCGGGACCTCGGTGCTACCCAATAGGACCGTGCCATCGTCGATACGCTGCTTCGGGAACGGTTCGAGGCGTTCTGGCCGCTGCTGGCCGGCGAAGACCGCGTCCCGGCCGGTGATCAGCTCACCCTCATCGTCGAGGAAGACCGCCGAGCGCAGCTGCGGGCCACCGTCGAACAGCAGCTGCCGCGGCCGACCGTCCGAAGCGGTCAGTACAGCAGCGGTATGCGACGTGCCGAAGTCCACCCCGAGCGTGATCGAATCGTCCGGCATGGACCAAAACCCTACCGGGGCAGCCGCTTGACGCACCGAATCCGCCAATCTCGACGAGAATCCGCGCCACCCCGTCTCATTGCACATGTCGAAGCCCAGTCCACGGGTGTTGGCCGATGACATGATCGTTTGGACATCGAGCGATGTCGAATGTCGACTAGCGATAGCCTGAGCCAGGGACCGTCTTGTTCGTCTCCATCTGCTTGTCGCCGCTCTGCTCACCGCATGATCAAGCGACATGATTTCTGATACCGGCCAGCTGATCGGCGTTTCGCAAGGTAGTTCCGGACGGTGTGAGCTGCGATCGTCCGGACCTACTTTGCGGTTTTATGGCTCAGCTGGCTTGGGGCCGACGGTCCCCACCCGGTCGGGTCGTCGCCGGGTGGCACCATCGCCAGGGCCTGCCAGAGCAGGAGGATGTCCAACCAGCCCGCCTCGGCGGGGGTCAGCGGGCGCTCGGACTGGTAGCCGGTAAGAGATTCTGCGCGAACCTCGGCCGACACCGGCCCCCAGTTGTGGTAGCGGGTGCCGAGCAGGACTGCCGCGCGGGCCAGCTCGACGAGTCGATGATCGCGGCGACCTCGCCGAGGGCACAGATGATGTTGGCGGAGCGGACATCGAAATGGACGAGCTGGCGGGGAAGTCGGTCGGGCGGCGCGTGGGCGACTAGCCCGCGCAGTGTGTCACGAGCGGCCATCGGCAGATGGCCGGCGCGGGAGTCGAGCCAGTCGGTAACCCGGGCCGTCAATGGCTTGGACGAAACGGCGAGCGCGGGAAGCTGGCGTGTCGTTGCGAGGCTGCCAGAGAATGTTCGTCAATGCTGCCATGGTGCAGGTGATCTCGGCGGCGGACGAGCAATGGATCACTGGATTCACCACGAACAACGGCGTCGTATATTTCGGTCAACGCAGCACAAGCGGCCACGTCCCCCAGCCATCCGACCGCGCCGCCGGAGCGCCGCTGCCACCCGGCGAACGCGGCGACGTCAACCCGCGAAGCGGCCCCGGCGAGACGCCGCGAGGCGCGAGCCGACGAAACCGACCGCCATCAACGCTGCCGCGCTGGTTGTAGCTGCTAACTCAGTGGTTGTAGCGCAAGATACGGTGCTGGTTTGATGCCCTCGAGCCCGTGCTCTGGTTAGTGTCTACGCACTTGCAGGACCAACTATGGGGAGTGGGTTCACAACATGAATTTGCGCCGTATTGCGGCTGCGGCAATCGGGCTGGCCGCCATTGCCGCCGGGGTCATCGTCGCACCATCGCCAGCGATGGCCGCGACAAAGTGGGATCTAACAGGGACTGGCGGCGATAAGGTCGGTGCCTGGGCACGCGGCTCCTACTGGTGGGGCGGCGACGGCCGACTGTACGTGAAGGTGGTCCTACGTGACACGGTGGCGAACAAGAAGGACGCCCGTGTCTATCTGCGGGCCTACTACACGCACGGCGACCCGCGCGAGGAGGTGCTGAAGAACAGCCAAGGCTCCGGCGACGACGTGACCATGACGTGGGACTTCCGCGGCGACATCTACTACATCGAGGGCCAGGAGTGCATCGATAACGCCGTATCGGCCATCAGCTGCGCCAGCTACGGAACCATCTACCCGCAGTAGGACCGTGAGAAGCTGGCTCGGCCATGTTCACCTACAAGGTGAGCCTGCCCGCCCACACCATCCAAGCCGTCGTCCACATGGACGTCGAAAACGAGTACCTGGTGCGCGCCGGCCCGACACCGACATCCCAAACCGTGCGGGACGTGGCGATCGAGACCCGCGACATCCAAGACGGCTCCAACCGTACGCAGAAGGTCGTCGATGTCACCTCGTGGCTGGGCCAGGCCAAGACCGTCTACCTGCGCTTCGGCGACAGCCAGCCCACCAACGCCTGGGGTGCCTCGCTCGCGCGATTGACAGTTCAATACACGCGCGCCAACGGGACCGCCGCCAGCACAGTCATGGATATGACCTCAACGGCCACAACGTTCGGTGCGGCGGCAGCGGCGGATTGCGCAAGGCGGCGACGTCTGATCAACCGCCCCGGTCGTGGTGCCACTGCCGCCCACCTCGCCAGTAGCTCTGATCTTGGCACTAGCTCAAGGACACGCGGCGCAGTCGACTCATCCGCAAACACGGCTGCGCCGCCCCCACGACACGCCCTCAAACTCGATTGATTGGGAGCGGCGGGTCGCTCTGAGTGGCGCTGGATGGCGTCGAACCGTGTCGGGCTGCTCGTAACGGCGTTGCTGTGACCTGCGGTTGCTGGAAAATCACAGGTCACAGCGTTGCAGTTATTTCGTTGACGCTGAAGCGGTCAACGGCGCTGAATGTCCTTCAACGGTTGTCTATCTTGACTGATCACGCCTGAGTGGCCGATGACCTGGGTAGGGACCGGCTGGTCTTCTGAATGGTTGCTTGGGAGCAGGATTGACACGCCAGTTACGAGACATCCCTTACGTCGCGTCCCTCCGGCACGCGACCACGGTTACGCGTCGACGGAATGCGGCCTTTACCGCTCCGGGCCGCGCGGGACTCACGCAGGACGCGGGGCGATCAGATCATCGATGGCGAGGTCCGCATCGGTGTACGGAACAGGAATGCGCTCTCCGTGAAGGTATTCGACCCGCGTCCGGTAGCCCGTCGCGATAGGTCCGGTGTGCTCATAGATCGCCTCCTGGGTGATCACCCAGTACACCGGATAACCAGCCTGACCGTACAGCCTGGCCTTGATGTTGAGATCTTGAATCATGGTCTCGTCGGCAACCTCGACCACGAGCAGCACGTCGGAAGCGTCCCAGATCGACAGCCTTGACCCGACGATGCCGACCGGATCGGCATCCGCCCGCCGTACCCAACAGTCGGGGTCGGGTAGCGACGCGCCTGTTGGCAGGGTCGCGGTTGTTACCCGGACCTCGGACCGTGGCAGCGACGCCAAAAGCTGACCGACCGTGTCACCGTGCCACGAACCGATTACCACTGGCCAGATCTCCCCTTCGACGAGTTCCACCCGGTGGTCAAATGCTTCCGCTTCCGATGCGCGCACGAACTCGCTCTGGCTCCATCGGTAAGCGAGCGCGGGCTGAGTCATGAGTTCGAGCCTACCAACCCGCCCACCCACGGGGGTCGGAGACGGGAACGACCCCCTCGGTAAGATCTCGATCATGACGTTGACCGGCTTGCCGATACGGGCCGCGACCGAGGCGTCCGGCCAGCACGTCGTCCACGTCGACGGAGCCGGTGCGGAGCGGGCCATCACCTACGCGGAACTGCAGGGACGATGAGGATGAAGCTTATGGCGTTGCGGCCTGGCGGGCAGTTTGCTCGAGGCGGTCACGGTAATTGGCCCACCATGCCTGGTCGCCTTCAGGAAGGCTGCTGAAGTCCGGGCGCAGGCCAGCGACTCCGTCGATGAGTTCGCGGACGATGTCGGCATGGCCAACGTGACGGTTGGTCTCGCCGATCATGAGGACGATCATCTGGTGGAGGGTGACATCGGCGTGCTCCGCCGGCCACCAAGGGACGCGGCCGGTGGCGTCGAGATCAACCGCTTCGATGGTGGCGTCGGCGTGGGCCCAGACGCGGCGGTAGAAGTCGATGATGGCGACGCTGGTCTCCTCAACACGTGCCCACCTGTCGACGTTGGGTTCATCCATGTCGTCGTCGAACCAGGCCGGCGGCTCGCTGAGGGGCCGGCCGAAGACCTCGCCCAAGTAGCCCGATTCGATGCCCGCAATGTGCTTGACCAGACCGAGCAGGTTGGTGCCGGTCGGGGTCATGGGTCGGCGCAGATCATATTCCCCAAGCCGTCGAGTTTCCACAGCAGGGCGTCACGGCAGGTCTGGAGATCGCGGCGCAGGCGTGCCTTGGCATCGGTCATGCTCGCGCTGATGGCAGTGGGGTGTGACGCCAGGGAAAGCTGACCATCCCATCGCCCCGGCCTCCCTGATGCAGAACCGTCCAAGGCATCGAGGGCCCTCGCCAGGCCCCCAGCCGGGCGGATCAGGTTTCGCCAGGACCGATCAGATCCGGATGCAACGCCCTGAGGCCCCGACGGGTGGAGGCCGACCTCGACGGCGAGCCCCCGGTGGGCGAGGTGATTTGGCGGGTTGAAATGGGCGCGCTCAGGGGCGCGAAGCGGACTGGTTAACTGTCCCCAGTTGCTTGCGAGGGCCGCTAGTCGCGCTGTTCCGAGCGGCGGATCTTGCGCATGAGCATCGCCCAAACGCCGTACCCGGATCCGACATTGCCGGTGACCACCCCCGCGGCACTTCTCATGGCGAGGGCGTTCGCGCAGTCCGGGCAGACCTCCCGCCCGGTGATCGTCTTCTCGAAAGGATCCCGTACGCGCCGATGACAATCCGGGCACACCCGTGCCACCTGCGCGGGGTGACGGTGGCCAACTAGGCCGACTCGGGCGAGAGCAGCGGCTCGTTCCTGGCCGACCCGCGACTGTTCGACACCATGAGCCCCCTGCTGAACCGCGGCGACGTCGTGCTCATCCAGTTTGGACACAACGACAAGCAGACGACCGCCGACGACTACCGGGCCAACCTCACCACGCTGGTCACCGAGGTGCGCGCCCGCCACGCCCGCCCCGTACTTGTCAGCCCGCCCGTGCGCCGCCTGTTCGACAGCGCCGGCGCATTGACCCCGACGGCGCTGCACATCAACGGGCTCGGTGTGGACCTACCGGCCGAGATGGCCCGGGTCGCGAGCGAGCAGGCGGTGCCCTACATCAACCTGACGGCGGACAGCGCCGCGCTGGTGCAGGGCCTGGGCCCGGAGGCTTCCAAATCGCTGTACCTGTATACCGAACTCCGCGACAACACCCACTTCTCCGAGTACGGGGCGGACCAGAT
>NZ_BSDI01000061.1 GCF_027923225.1 Phytohabitans aurantiacus | reverse complement strand
GGGTAGGTTGCGGCCGTCGATTTCGCGGATCAGGTGGAGTTTGACGGCGGTGAGCATCTGCTGCGCGTCGTGCACGGTGTGGATCGCGTCGATGAGGTCGGTGTCGGGCAGCGACCAGACCGGGGTGCCGGCGCAGTGGCCGGCGATCTCCCTGAGCTGCTCCAACGTTTCCCGCACGCATTGATTCTCGTACGTTTGTGCGGTGATCGTTGCCCCGCCAGGCGACACGCCGGCCGACACGCCGGTCGCCGAAAAAGTTGGCCTGCTTGGTCGGGCTGGGGGCTGTTCCGCGGTGATGTGCCTCGGCCGTCGATCAAGGAGATCTGCATGGATCGAGGGCGAATGCACGCGGAAAAGAGATCCAACCACGTGCATTCGCCCTTGATCGACGGCGCGGGGGGCCCGCGCGGCGCGGCGCGGCGCGGGGGCGCGCGGCGCGGTGCGCGGGGCCGTGGGGGCGCGCGCTGCCAAAGCGCCGTCTCGTCGCAGGTCGGGCCGTGCGCTCGAGGGTCGGGCGAGCTGGCGGGCGGAATAGGGTGGCTGGGTGATCGCTCATCCTGGGGTTCGGTTCAGGTCTCATACCGTCGACGTTCCGCTGGATCATCGCCGGCCCGATGGTGCCACCATCGAGGTTTTCGCTCGCGAGGTCGTGGCCGCTGACCGGGCCGGTGATGATCTGCCGTGGCTGTTGTATCTGGAGGGCGGGCCGGGTGGGAAGTCGCCCCGGCCGCTGCGCGCGGAAGGGTGGATCGCGCACGCGGTGAAGACACATCGCGTGCTCCTGCTCGACCAGCGTGGCACCGGACGCAGCACACCGGTGACCGCTCGGACGGTACACGGAATGCCATCGGACAAGCTGGCGGCTTATCTCAAGCTTTTCCGCGCGGACAGTATCGTCGCCGACGCGGAGATTCTCCGCGAGCGTATCGCCGGAGGCGCCGCGTGGAACACGCTCGGCCAGAGCTATGGCGGGTTCGTCACGATGACGTACCTGTCGGCGGCGCCGCAGGGTCTGCGCACCTGCTATGTCACCGGAGGTCTGCCGGGTCTGACGGCGACGGCCGACGAGGTGTACGCGCGCACCTATCCGCGCGTCGCCGCCAAGAACGCCGAGTTCTACCGCGAGTTTCCCGGCGATGCCGCCGCTGTGCGCGGGGTGGCGGATCACCTGTCCAATGAGGATGTGCGCCTACCGGACGGCGACCGCCTCAGCGTCGAACGGCTGCGCCTGCTCGGCAACCACTTTGGCATGAGCTACGGCTACGCGCAGGTGCATTGGCTTTTCGAAGAGGCGTGGCACGGTACGGAGCTGTCGGACAGCTTCCGGTACGAGGTCATGAGGTTGACCGGCTTCGTCGACAAGCCGCTGTTCGCGCTGCAGGAGTACTGCTACGGCCAGGGTGGCGCCGCGTCGGCGTGGGCAGCGGACCGTGCGCTGAACCACCATCGTGACTTCGCGTTGGACGCCGACCCGCTGCTGTTCACCGGCGAAATGATGTATCCGTGGATGTTCGAGCAGA
The DNA here is from genome assembly GCF_027923225.1 of Phytohabitans aurantiacus. GTDB lineage: Bacteria > Actinomycetota > Actinomycetes > Mycobacteriales > Micromonosporaceae > Phytohabitans > Phytohabitans aurantiacus. Next base: position 39,219 of record NZ_BSDI01000061.1, on the reverse strand, counting down.
TCGCCGCGCTGACTCCGTTCGCGGGCGCCGCCGACATCCTCGCCGAGGCCACCGACTGGCCGGTCCTGTACGACCGCGCCCGCCTGGCGGCCAACGAGGTACCGGTGTGTGCCGCCGTCTACGCCGATGACATGTACGTGGACGCGGGCCTGTCGCTGGAGACCGCGGCGGCGGTGGGCAACGTGCGCACCTGGGTGACGAACGAGTACGAGCACGACGGGCTGCGCACCGCCGGTGAGAGCGTGCTGGGCCACCTGATGGACATGGCGGCCGGCCGCCGCTGACAGGTTGACAGGGGTCGATCAGCGCCATACGGTTTCTCCACGACGCACCGGGCGACCGCGTCGCATGTCACACCCGTTCGTGATGTCGACGATCCGGGGGTTCGATGCTTACGTCGCCCGAGGTGCACGGCGCTGCCGTTCGCTGCGCTGAGCTTGTCGACATCCGCAAGCCTGAGGATGTGCGATGAGAAGAAGGAATTTGCTCGCGCTCGCCGGCCTGGTGCCGCTGGCCGCCGCGTGTGGAAACGACGACGAGGGTTCCGCGCAGAATATCCAACTCCAGTTCATGTACTGGGGGTCGACCTTCGAACAGAAGGCCGTGGAGAAGATGCTCAAGGCCTTCGAGGAGAGCAACTCGGGTACCAAGGTCAAGCCGCTGTTCACCCCGGACGAGTACGACGTCAAGCTCAACACGTTGGTGGCGAGCGGCAACGTGCCGGACGTCGGCTACGTTCCGATGGCGATGTCGTACCGGCTGGCCGAGCAGGGCAAGCTGGTCAACCTGTTTTCGTACCTCGACAAGTACCCGCAGCTGGCCAGCTACCTTCCGGACGCGTACCTGTGGTACGGCAAGGACCAGCTGCACGGGGTGGCGACGGCCAACGAGATCGAGCTGTTGTGGTACAGCAAAGCCGCCATCGCCGAAGCGGGCATCTCCCCGCCACCGGCCCAGGCGGGAAGCGCGTGGACATGGGATCAGCTCGTCGAGAACGCCTACAAGCTCACCGTCGACCAGAGCGGCAAGCACCCCGACGAGTCCGGCTTCAACGCCAAGCAGGTGCGGCAGTTCGGCATCTCCAGCAGCATCACGTACGCCGCCGCCTGGTACGGCTTCCTGCGCAGCAACGGCGCCGACTTCGCCGACCCGACCGGTAAGAAGTGCCTGCTCGACACGCCCGAGGCGATCGAGGTCTTCCAGAACCTGCAGGACCTCATCTACAAGCACCGGGTGGCTCCCGGGCCGGGGCAGCTCGCCGCGACCGGCGACGACGTTCCGGGTACGAACATCCTGCTGAAAACGAAGCGGGTGGCCATGATCGTCGACGGCCACTGGAGCCTGCTCGACATGAACGAGAGCAAAGTGGACTATGGCATCGGCGTGCTGCCCAAGTACGACCAGCCGTTCACGACGAGCCAGGTGGCGGGCGCCTCGGCCGTCTTCGCGGGCAGCAAGAGCGTCGAGGAGGCGATCGAGCTTTTCGCGTTCCACATCGACCCGCGCTACGTCGACCTGTACAAGCAGGGCCTGTGGATGCCGCAGGAGCGCAAGTACTACGAGGACCAGGGCGCCATCGACTCCTGGACGAAAAACGACTCCCACCCGTCCGAGTTCCGTACGGCGGTGGTGGACTACGCGCGGGATCACGGCGTACCGGACCTGCGCGGGCGGCTGAAGAACCTGTCGGCCATCAACAGCGACGTGCTGACTCCCGGGTTGCAGGAGATCGAGACGGGCAAGCGACCAGCCGCGGCGGTACTTAAGGAGATAGCGCCGAAGATAACCAGCAGGATGCAGGGCTGGCAGCACACGCAGAAGCTGTAACACCGTGGCGGCTCTCTCCGGCCAGCGGCGCCTGGAACGGCGCTGGGGCCTGCTCATGGCCGTACCGGCGATCCTCGGCTTCCTCATCTTCACGGCGGGACCGATGGTCGCCTCACTCGGTCTCAGCCTCACCGACTGGCAGGTCGGCGGCACGCCGTCGTTCGTCGGGACCGGGAACTACACGGCGCTCGCCGACGACGAGCTGTTCTGGAAGTCGTTGAGCGCCACCACCTACTACACGCTCGGCGCCGTACCGCTGTCGCTGATCGTCGCGTTCGTCGTGGCCATGCTGCTCAACCAGCGCGTGCGTGGCCTGCCGGTCTGGCGCACGATCTTCTACCTGCCGACGCTCGTGCCCGCGATCGCCAACGTGGTGCTCTGGATCTGGATCTTCAACCCGGACTTCGGCCTGCTCAACTCGTTGCTGCGACAGGGCGGGCTGCCGACCGGCATGTGGATCTACGACGAGAACCTGGCCGTCCCGTCGCTGATCATCATGAGCACGTGGGCCTTCGGGAACACGATGGTGATTTTCCTGGCCGGGTTGCAGGGGGTGCCGCAGCACCTGTACGAGGCGGTATCGGTGGACGGGGGTGGGCCCTGGCACCGGTTTCGCCACGTGACCGTGCCGATGATGACTCCCACCATCTTCTACAACCTCGTCGTCGGTGTCATCGGCACCTTCCAGGTGTTCAACCAGGCATACGTCATGACCGAAGGAGGTCCGAACAACGCCACCCTCTTCTACGTCTACTACCTGTTCCGCAAGGCGTTCCGGGAAAGCGAGATGGGCTACGCGAGCGCCCTCGCCTGGGTGCTCTTCATGATCATCATGGTCGTCACGTTCATGATGTTCCGCAACGCCCGGCGCTGGGTCTACTACGAGATGGCGGGTGGGCGATGAGGAGCAGGGGCAGGATCCTGCTGTACCTGGCGCTGGTGGCCGGTGCGGTGCCGACACTGCTGCCGTTCGTGTGGCTGTTGCGCAGCGCCCTGATGCAGGACGCCCAGATGTTCATCGCGCCTCCACAGTGGATTCCCGACCCGTTCCAGTGGTCGAACTTCACCGACGCGCTGACGGCGCAACCGTTCGGCCGGTACTTCTTCAACACGGTCGTCATCGCGGTCATCAGCGTCATCGGCACGGTGTTGACGTGTTCGATCGCGGCGTTCAGCTTCTCCCGGCTGCGCTGGCGGGGCCGCAACGTCGTCTTCGCCGTACTGCTCAGCAGCGTGATGCTGCCGTACGCGGTGACGCTCATTCCCACGTTCGTGATGTGGCAGGAGCTCGGCCTGCTCAACACGATCGCCCCGCTGACGGTGCCCAGCTGGTTCGCCGGAGCCGGCGGGGGAGTGCTCAACGTCTTCCTGCTGCGCCAGTTCTTCCTGACCATCCCGTTCGAGCTGGACGAGGCCGCCTACATCGACGGCGCCTCGCCATGGCGGGTGTTCTGGATGGTCGTCATGCCCCTGTCCAAACCCGCCATTGTCGTCGTCACCATCTTCACGTTCATCGGCACCTGGAACGACTTCCTCGGACCGTTGCTTTACCTCAACGACGAGGAGAAGTACACGCTGTCGATCGGGCTGGCGTCGTTCCAAAGCATCTACATCACCCAGTGGGGCTATCTCATGGCGGCCTCCGCCGCCGTCATCGCCCCGATCATCGCGCTCTTCTTCTTCCTGCAGCGCTACTTCATCGAAGGGGTAACCCTCACCGGCATCAAGAACTGAGGTCGACATGAAACGCGCAATCACACCCGCGGTACTCGTGCTGCTCGCCGCCTCGCTGCTTCTGGTCGCGACACCGGCACAGGCCGTCGGCTCTGCCACGGTGGTCGACAGGTTCGGCCGAACTGTCAACGACTACGGCGTGAAACTCGTCGACTGGGAAGGCTATCTGGCCAACCCGTACATCGAACTGACCGTGCGGCCGCCAGCCAGCGGCCCCTTCCCGGTGACCATCGACCTCAAGGCCGAGGGCACCTCCCGCCTGATGATGGACCTGCCCAGCCAGCTCACCGCCACCGGAGCCACGAAGCAGCTCACCTTCGCCAACGCCTCCGAGCAGAAGACCTTCAAGCTGGCCATCCACTCCAAGCGCGCGCCCGGCGCCGACGAGCTCTACACCCTGCGGCTCAACATCCGGGCCGCCGACAACAGCACGCTCGTGCAGACCATGCCGATCCGCGTGCAGCAGGACCAGAAAACCGCGCTCGAACCAACCATCCCGATCAACTTCGACTACCGGTACGACACCATCACCGGGTACTTCAACAACGCGCCGTTCCGCACAGCCGCCGAAGAGGCGGTGAAGGACTGGTTCCGGTTCTTCGACCTGCAGCCGTTCGACACGGTCGCCGCCGGTGCCGAGTCGAACCACCTGCCCGGCAACGACTGGCAGAACACCATCAACGTCACCAACAATGTGGCCTACAACGGCATGTACGTGTTCTTCCGGGGGATCCAGACGCCTTACTCCACCGGGTATCCCGCCGCCAACGGCCGGTACGCCACGCGTAATGGGCAGCAGCTGCCCGGGCCGATCCACCGCTCGACCGCGCAGATTTTCGAGTACGACGAGGCGGGCAAGCAGCTGTTCACCTCTCTCGCCGACGAAGACTGGTACAAGACCGAGATCGCCGGCTCGGTGCTCGACGTGCACGGCCTGGTCATGCACGAGTACGGGCACGCGGTCGCCTACCACAGCGACTGGGCCGGGATGCGCAACTACGTCAACACTCAGGGCGCGAACGACCAGGAGGTCATCGCGTACCAGGGCCGCACGGTGCCGCTGGACAGTAGCTACCACATCCCCGGCACGCAGCCGTACTGGGACCGCCTCAGTGGACAGAGCGGCGGCTGGACACACCTGTTCCCGACCCGCAGGTGGATGCTGACGAAGCTGGCCCTGCTGGTGGCCGAGAACGCCGGGTGGCCGTTGAACCGCAACCTCACGCCGTTCCTGGCACCGTCCATCGTGTCCACCAGCCTGCCCAACGCTCCGGCCGGTCAGGCGTACCAGCAGACCCTGACCGCCAAGGGAGGCGTGCCCTTCTACGACTGGCGGGTCACCGGCGGCGCGCTGCCGGCCGGCCTCAGCCTCGACCGCTTCACCGGCACCATCAGCGGCACCCCGAACACGGCCGGGACGTACTCGTTCACTGTGGAGCTTCGCGACTACGACAGCGCGAGCACCCCGGTGACGCGTACCTTCCAGCTCACCGTCGGCGGTGGCGGCCCCAACCCCACGCCCACGCCGACCGCCACGTCCAGCCCCAACCCCAACCCCGGCAACCTGGCCACGCAGGCGACCGCCTCGTGCTCGTTCACGTCGTCGTGGGAGAGCTGCGCGGCGATCAACACCGGCGGCGACCCGGCCAGCTCCAACATCGGCGCGCCGAACCAGGGCAACCGCTGGGGCACCTGGCCGAACCAGGGTGAGCAGTGGGCCGAGCTGACGTGGTCGTCGGCGCAGTCGGTGCGGCAGGCGCAGGTGTACTTCTTCGACGACAACCAGGGAATCGACCTGCCCGCGTCGTGGCGCCTGCAGTACTGGAACGGCAGCTCCTATGTGGACGTGCCGGGCGCCAGCGGGTATCCGGTCGCGGCCAACCAGTACAACACGGTGAACTTCTCCGCCGTGAACACCACGCGCCTGCGCGTGGTGTTGCAGAGCGCACCGAGCTTCTCCGTCGGTCTGCTGGAGGTGAAAGCGTACAGCTGACGCACCGACCGATAATGGGCACATGCGTGTTGCGATGACAACCGCCGCCGCGGGGCGGCCCGGCCGGGTCAACGAGGACTTCGCCGGTGCCGTCCCCGCGGCGGCGGTACTGGTCGACGGCGCCGGCGGCGTCTCCGGTATGGAGCTGGTATGCCGGCACGGCACCGCCTGGCACGCGCACCGCCTCGGCGGTGAGCTGCTCGGCCTGCTGTCGCTCGGCGCCGGCCGGGCCCTGCCGGAGCTGCTCGCCGACGCCATCGAGCGGGTCGCCGACGCTCATCGGGCCACCTGCGATCTCGCCGATCCCCGGAGCCCGTGGGCGACCGTGGCGATCCTGCGCCTCCACGACGGCCGCGCCGACTATCTCGTGCTCGGTGACGCGGTCGCCGTCCTCGACCGAGTGGGCGGGCCGCTCGCCGTCTCCGACCATCGCGAGGCGGCGGTGGCCGAGCCGTACCAGTCCGCGCTGGACGCTCTGGTCGAGGGCAGTGCCGAGTACGAACAGATCAGCCGCGAGGGCACCAGGGTGATGCGTGCCAACCGTAACCGTCCCGGCGGCTACTGGGTGGCCAAGGACGACCCGCGGGCGGCCGCCGAGGCGCTGACGGGGAGCTGCCCCATCTCCGAGCTGGCCGGCGCCGCCCTGCTCAGCAACGGTGCCAGCCGGATCGTCGACCGGTTCGGGCTCACCGGCTGGCCGGAGGTGCTGGCGCTCCTCGCGAGCAGCGGGCCGGCCGAGGTCATCGCGCGCGTCCGGCAGGCGGAGGCGCGCGAAGCGGTGCCACCGGACGACGCCACCATCGCGTACTGCACCGGCCTCGACTAAGCCGGACTGAGGTCACTGTGACGCCACGCTGACGGCCCGGTGCGACCGTCGCCGTGGACCGCAGATCGCGGTCCGGGCAACGGGAAGTAGGCATCATGCGTATGTCAGGCAAGCGCACGCTGTTCGTCATTCCGGCACTGGCGGCTCTGGCGTTCGGCGCGGTGGCGGCGGGGCACGCGAGCGCGGCGGCAGAGCCCGCGCGAGCCGCCGTCAGTCAGGCACTCACCGACCCCGAGGACCTGCACCTGTGCGAGGGCAAGGCCCAACTCCAGGCCGCGGTACTGACCAAGTCGGCGCCCGAGACCATCGGCGAGAACGGCGTCTTCGTACCGGTCACGGACGCGTCCGTCGAGGTCGACGGTCCGCCGGCGGCGGCCGACACCGACCAGCTGATCGTGATCTTCACCGGTGAGGCGATGCTCGACGGTCAGCCCAACGTGCTCAACCCGGTCGTCGACGCGATGCAGGTCCGCATCCTGGTCGACGGCGTGGTGCTGCCACCGGGCGCGGTCGTCTTCAACACCGACGCCGGCCAGTCCGACGCGCTGCAGGCGTGCACCCTCGTGAACGGACCCGGCCCGCACACCGTGACGGTGGAGTGGCGGCTGTTCGACTTCGCGGCCAACAGCGCGCTCACCGGAACGCTGGGCAGCTGGGAGCTGCACGTCGAGCGGAACGACTGACCCGATGGAGTGACCCGGCCCTTCGCCGGGTCACTCCGCGTGCGCGGCGTTGACCCGCGCGTACGAGGGCAGGTCCATCCGCACATCCAGGCCGTCGCGGACCGCGACGGCCGTGTCCACGACCGCGGCCAGCGCCGCGCGGAACAGCAGCGAGCCGGTACTGATCCGCCGTACCCCGAGATCGGCGAGCGCGGCGACGGTGTGGCGACCGGGCAGGAACAGGACGTTGACCGGTACGTCGACGGCCGCCACGACCGCGGCGATGTCGGCCGGTTCCGACAGGCCGGGAACGAACACGCCGTCGGCGCCGGCACCGGCGTAGAGCCGCACCCGGCGCAGCGTTTCGGCCAGGTCGCCGGGGCGCTGCCAGTACGTGTCGGTGCGCGCGTTGACGAACAGCCCCGGCACCTCCCGCTTCACCGACCGGATCAGCGCCGCGTGCGCCTCGGCCGGTCGCATGGCGTCCTCCATGTTGACGCCGGCCGCGCCGACCCCGGCGACCGCGGCCGCGGTGCCGACCGACCCGGTCTCGATGTCGACGGTGAACGGGACCGGCAGCTCGGCCAGGTGCAGTGCGAGGCGCAGCGCCTCGGTGTCGGTGGCGCCCACCCCGTCCGGCAGGCCGCTGGCCGCCGCGACGCCGAGACTCGTCGTACCGAGCGCGCGGAACCCCGCCTCGACCAGGATGCGGGCCGAGGCGACATCCCACACGTTCGGCAGGACCAGCGGGTCACCGGCGCGGTGCAGCGAGGCGAAGTCCGTCATGTGACCACGCTACGGCCGCGATGGTTCGGTACTGGCCGAAACGACGCGGCGGACAATGGGAGGGTGACCTCAGCCTCGGACCTGGCCTCGCTCGCGGCGCTCCTGGCCGACGAGACGCGGGCGGCCATGTGCCTCGCGCTGCTCGACGGCCGTGCCTGGACGGCGGGCGAGCTGGCGGCGCACGCCGGCGTGGCGCCCTCCACCGCGACCGAGCACCTGCACCGCCTCATCAAGGGTGGCCTGCTCGTCGAGCGCCGCCAGGGCCGCCACCGGTACCTGCGGCTCGCCGGCGGCTCGGCGGCGCAGCTCATCGAGGACCTGTCCGCCCATACCGAGCCCCGCCCGACCCCGGCGCGCGGGCTGCGGGCGGCGACCGCCAGCGCCGCCCTGCGACGCGGCCGCACCTGCTACGACCATCTCGCGGGGCGGCTCGGTGTCGCCGTGACCGACGCGATGACCGCCGCGGGGCTGCTGGACCAGAGCGGCGGCTTCGCCATCACCGCGTCCGGTGTGGACTGGCTGACCGGCACGCTCGGGCTGAGTCCGAGCGACCTCCGGCCCGGCAGGCGCCCGCTCGCCCGGGGGTGCCTCGACTGGACCGAGCGGCGGCAACACCTCGCCGGCCTGGCGGGGGCGAAGGTGTGCGAGACGTTCCTGGGCAACGGGTGGATCGCGCGGATCGGGTCCGGCAGGGCGGTGCGCCCGACCTCGGACGGCAAGGCCGCCCTCCGCGACCTGCTGGGCATCCGCGACATCGATTGACCATTGACGGCATCGAATGACCATCTCCGGCGTCTACGAGGAAGTGGGCACGATCGTGACAGCGGCCGCCTCGGTGCGGCTCCTAGCGTCGTCGCATCGGCGGACCACCCAGGGCCGCCGGGGAGGGGGCGGGACGGATGTCACCGACGATGTGGATTCGCCGTGCGGCGGGCGGGCTGGCGGTGGGGGTACTGGCGGTGGCGGCCACCGGGGTCGAGGCGGCGCGAGCCGGTACGGCACCGGCGGAGCCGGTGTTCACGCAGACCTGGCGAGGTGACCAGTCCGGGGAGCGGTTCGGGTTCGCCGTCAGCGAGCTGTCGGACATCGACGGCGACGGCGCCCGCGAGGCGATCATCGGCGCGCCGTTCCACCGGGACGCCGCCGGGACGGCCGCCGGGCACACGGACGTGGTCTCGGGACGGACGGGCAAGCAGCTCTACCGGTTCGAAGGCGAGGCGGAGGACCGGCACGGGTACGCGATGGCGGACGCCGGCGACGTGAACGCCGACGGGGTAGCCGACATCGTGGTGGGCGCCACCGGTGTCACCGCGCTGGCGTGCGCCGCCGTTCCCCGTACCGGCCGGGTCTACGTGTACTCCGGCGCGGACGGGACTCTGCTCCTGCGTGCCGGCGGCGAGGCGGCCGGTGACCAGTTCGGCGCGGCGGTGGCGGCGGCCGGCGACGTGGATCGCGACGGTCGCGCCGACCTGCTCGTCGGCGCGCCCTGCCACGACGGGCGGTACGGCGTCGACGCGGGCCGCGCGTACGTCGTGTCCGGGCGGACGGGCGCGACGCTGCGGGTACACGACGGCCGGGCGGCCGGCGACGGTTTCGGGTGGGGCACCGGGGCACTGGGGGATGTGACCGGCGACCGGCGGCCCGACTATGTCATCGGTGCCAAGGACGCGGGACCGGGCGACCGCGGCCTCGCCTTCGTGTACGACGGCAGGCACGGCCGGCTTCGGCACACCCTCACCGGCGACGCGCAGTCGGCGGAGTTCGGCTGGTTCTTCGTCGCCAGCGCCGGTGACGTCGACCGCGACGGGCGCAACGACGTGTACGTCGGCGATTTCTGTGCCGAGGACGCGGCCGGCGGCTGCGGTACCCCGCTCGGGCAGGCGTACGTCTTCTCCGGGCGTACCGGCCGGCTGCTGCACCTGTTCCGGGGCGAGCAGCCCGGTGACGGCGCCGGTCCGGGCCGGTCGGCCGGTGATGTCGACCGCGACGGCCACGCCGACGTCGTGGTGGGCCTGTACGCCAGCAGCGCGGCCGCGTCACAGGCCGGGCGGGTCATCGTCTACTCCGGACGGACCGGGCGCAAGCTCTTCGACTATGCCAGCCAGAACGCCGGCGAGACGCTCGGGTACGACGCGGTCGGGCTCGGTGACGTGAACGGCGACGGGCGGATCGAGTTGCTGCTGTCCGCGGCGGTGGGCGACGTGGTCTACCTCGCCAGCACCTGAGCGCCGGCCGCCCGCAGTTGAGACGGCGTGCGACCGAAGACCTGGCGGAACACCCGGGTGTAGTGGCTGTGGCTGCTGAAGCCGTACGCGGCGGCGACGCCGGACAGGTCCACACCCCGGGTGGCCGCGTCCGGCAGCGACGCCCGCACCATCAGGTGCCGGCGGTACGCGGCGACCGGGTAGCCGGTGTGGGCGCGGAACATGCGGGCGAGGCGGTACGGCGAGTAGTGGACGGCGGCCGCCAGCTCGGCCAGCGTCCACGGCTTCGACGGTGCGCCGGCCAGCAGCGCCTTGACCTGCTCGACCGCTTGACGCCGGGCCCGTGCGGTGGCGGGCCGGGCCGGCCCGGGGCCGGCTGGTGACAGGCCGGCGACACGGCCGGTCACGTGCCGCAGTACCGACAGCACCGCCTCGTCGACCGCGAGCAGGTCGACAGCCGGGTCGGCGAGGGCGGCGTGTGCCTGGTGCAGCAGCGCGTACGCGTCGGCGCCGCACGACCCGTACCGCAGTCGCGGCCGCCGGGTCCGGCGCGGCGAACGCTCGATGCCCAGCTCCGCGGCGAGGTCGTCGGAGACGATCGCGAACGTGCACCGGTCGCCCTCCGCGCTGACGAGCCGGCGGCGGAAGTGCACGTCACGGTCGTAGACGAGCCCGTGATTGACGGTGGACACGTAGTCGTCGTCGCCGTCCGGGATGAGCCGCACCGCGGTGTCGGGGACGACCACGTGCGGCTGGCCGCCGATCCAGTTGACCGCGCCCCACCGCGCGGCGTCCGGTGGGCAGACGAACCGGCCCAGCACGTACCCGGAGCCGTCGAGCACGTGCCGCACGCACCCGTCGACCCGCCGGTCGAGTACGCCCACCATCGCGCCGACGCTACTACTAGGCTCGCACGCCATGGGTGACATCAAGCCGATCGACGGCCGCGAGGGTTGCGTGGGCGGCATCGAAGCGATGACGGTCGACGGGCGTACGTGGTTCTTCGGGTTCGACTACAGCATGGACACGGTGGTCTCGCCGCTGATCGACGATCCGGAGCGGATGGCGGAGTTCGCCAGCGAGCACATGCTCCAGACCGACGGGCCGCACGACGTCGTGTACTGGCGGGACCTTGTCGACTCGGCCGTCGAGGAGTCCGGCATCGTCGGGGAGGACGAGGACCGGACGTACGACAGCGAAACCCTTGCCGCGGAACGGTTGTCGCCCAGCAGCCAGCTCATGTACCTGATGGGCGCGGCGACGGGGTGGGAGAGCGAGTTTCTCGAAGAGGACGACGTCCAGGCCATGTTCGAGACGATCGGCGTGCCCGATCGCGACCGCGACGACTGGGACTGCCTCGAGAAATGCATCGAGGCCGCGCGCTCGGACGATGCCGAGGTGCGCGCGGCCGGGACGCGATTCATGAAGAGGTACCAGAGCTTCATCTTCGACAACCTGCCGGCCAACTGGCCCGAGGTCTTCGCCGCGCTCCGGCCTCTCAGCTCACCGCCTGCTTGACGAGCGCGCCGATCCTCGCCTTGTCGGCGGCGGTCAGCTTGGTCACCGCGAACGTGGTGGGCCACATGGTTCCGTCGTCGAGGTTGGCGGGGTCGCTGAAGCTGAACGTGGCGTACCTCGTCTTGAACTTCTGCGCGGGCTGGAAGTGGCAGAGGACCTTGCCGTGCTTGGCGTAGGCGGGCATCCCGTACCAGAGCCTGGGTGTGAGGTCCGGCGCGTTGGCCGTGACGATGGCGTGGATCTGCTCGGCCAGTACACGGTCCGCGTCCGCCATCTCGCCGATCTTGGCGAGCACGTCGCTCTCGCCGGCGGCCTTGGCGTCCTTGGAGCCGCGGCGGGCGGCGGCGGTCTTGAGCTCCTGGGCGTGGTCCTTCATCGCCGCGCGCTCGTCCTCGGTGAACCCGTCGTACGCCTTCTTCGTAGCCATGGTGGTTCCTCCTGTATGTCCGAAAAGGGTCAGCTGTCCTGGAGCAGGCCGAGCACGTTGCCGTCGGGGTCCGTGAAGGTGGCCACCACGCGGCCGCCGCCGACGTCGCGCACCGGCTCCTTCACGGTGGCGCCCGCCGCCGTGACCTCGGCGAGCTTCGCCTCGATGTCCGGCACGTGCCAGTACGCCACCGGCGAGGTCATGCCCTGCGGTCCGCCGCCCGGCACCAGGCCGATCTGCTGGCCGTCGACCTCGAAGCCGACGTAGTAGGTGCTGTCGGTCTGCGGCTCGACGCCGAGCAGAGCGGTGTACACCGCCTTGGCCGCCGCGAGGTCGGACACCGGGTGCAAAACCGTCTTAATCATGATTGCTCCTGAAAAGTTGGCGTTCCTTGTGACGCATTGAGCATCTCCCCGGAGCCGGTGAGGCCGCATCCGTGGTGACCACGGGGACCACCACGGAGCGGGGCCTACGTATGCGGCAGGATGTACCCCGTGGCGGCTCAGGCGGGGATCTCGGGCCGCGAGGCCGAGGTGCTGTCCCTGCTCGGCGAGCACCTCAGCAACGCGGAGATCGGCGCGCGGCTGTACATCTCCGTGCGCACCGTCGAGACCCACGTGTCCTCCCTGCTGCGCAAGCTCGGCGCGGCGGACCGGCGGGCGCTCGCGCAGCTCGCCGCCGAGTGGAGCCGGGCCGCGCGCGGTGGCGAGGCGTCCCTGGGCCTGCCCGCGCCGGTGACCTCGTTCGTCGGCCGGGCCGCCGAACGGGCGGCGCTGACCGAGGCGGTCAAGCAGCACAGGCAGGTGAGCGCGGTCGGTCCGGGCGGGGTGGGCAAGACCCGGCTGGCCCTCGCGGTCGCGGCGCGGGTGGAGGCCGACTTCGCCGACGGTGTCTGGTTCGTCGACCTGGTACCGGTCACGGACCTGGCCATGGTCGGCGCGGCGGTGGCCGCGGCGGTCGGCGTCGGCGAGCAGCAGAGCCGCGGCATCGACGAGTCGGTGGTCGCGGCGCTCGCCGATCGGCACGCGCTTCTGGTACTGGACAACTGCGAGCACGTACGGGATGGCGTGGCGCTGTTCCTGGAGCGACTGCTCACCGCCTGCCCGAGGCTGACCGTACTGGCCACGAGCCGCGCCCGGCTCATGGTGCCGTTCGAGCGCGTCCACCCCATCCCGCCGCTGTCATTGAGCGGAGACGGCGACGGCGACTCCGACGCGGTGGCGCTGTTCCTCGAACGGGCCGCGGCGGTGGGCTGGCCGGTCGCGCCGGAGCAGCGCGCCCAGGCGGCCGAGATCTGCCGAGGGCTGGACGGCGTGGCGCTGGCGATCGAGCTGGCGGCCGCCCGGTTGCCGATGCTCGGCCTGGACGGCTTGTCCGGCGTGCTCTCCGACCAGCTCCGGCTGCTGACCGGCGGCGCCCGTGCCGCAGACCGGCACCGGTCGGTGCGGGCCATGCTGGACTGGAGCCACGCGCTGCTGGAGCCGGCCGACCGCGTCCTGCTCCGCCGGATCGCGGTGTTCGTGGCGCCGTTCACGGCGGACGCGGCTCGGCGGGTCGCCGGGTTCGCGCCGCTGGAGGCGGCCGAGGTGATGGAGGGGCTGGCCCGGCTCACCGAGCAGAGCCTGCTGACGGCGAGCCCATCGCCCGGCGGCACGCGCTACCGCACGCTGGAGACCATCCGCCAGTACGGCGTGGAGCAGCTGGCGGGTGCCGGCGATCTCGACGAGGTCCGGTCCCGGCACGCGGGCTGGGCCCTGGCGAGCGCCACCGAGCTGGCGGGAGACGCCTCGCCGGGCAGCGGGGCGTGGCGAGCCCGGTTCGAGGCGCTGGCCGACGACATCCGCGCCGCGCTCGGCTGGGCTGCCGGCGAGCCCGGTCACCGGACCGCCGCGTACGAGCTGGCGCTGTCCCTGGCTCGGCTTGCCTTCACCCGGAACCTGGTCGGCGAGGCCCAGCAGCGGTACGAGCAGGCGGCCGCGCTGGCCGGCGACCCGTCCGCGGCGGGGTCGGCGCTCCGGTACGCGGCCGCCGTGGCCGGTTGCCGGATGCGCGGCGATGACATGTACCGGCTGTACCGCGCCGCCGCCGACACCGCCCGTGGCGCCGGTGACACCGCCGGGGCGGGCCGCGACCTGGCCACCGCGGCGGCCACCACCTTCCGGTTCGCCGGCACGTTCTCGCAGCCGCCACCGCCGGGCGAGGCGGCGCGGCTGGTCGCCGAGGCGCGGGAGCTGGCCGGCGACGACCCCGCCGCCCAGGCTGCGGTCGCCCTGGCCGAGTGCGGCGTGCTGGCGCACGATCACCAACCGGTCCTGGCGGACGCCGTCGCGCGCGCCGAGCGGGCCGTCGACCTGGCTGAGCGGACCGGCGACCCGCTGGCCCTGAGCGCGGCCCTTGACGCGCTCACCGCGGTGCGGACCTGGGCGGGCGACACCTTCGCCACGGCCGGTACGACGCGCCGCCGGGTCGAGCTGCTCGCCTCGGTGCCGGTCACGCCGGCCAGCGCGTACGAGCGGGCCAACGCGCTCTCCGAGGCGGCCGAGATCTGCGTCGGGGTGGGCGACCTCGCGGGTGCCCGCCGGTGGGGCGAGCAGCTTCGGGACCTGCCGTTGCTGTCCGAGCAGGGCGACTTCGCCACCTCCCGGCTGCTGGTGGCCGACGCGCTGGCGGGCGACCTCGACGGCGTACTGGCGGGCAGCGGGCGGTTCCTCGACGCGTGGGAGCGCTCGGGCAGCCGGCACGCGCCCCACCTCGGCATGGCGGCTGCCGCGGTGGCGATGGTCCACGGCCTGCGCGGTGACGGCGAGGCGAGAGCCCGCTGGCTGGCCATCGTCGACGAGCTCGACGTGGCAGTGGAGAAGCAGGCGGGTGAGCGGCAGCAGGCCGGGTACCGCGCGGTCTTCGACGCGATCGTCCTGCTCCACCACGGCCAGGCCGACCAGGCACTGGCGGGGCTGGCCGCCGAACCCGACGAGATGGACGACCGGGTCATCTGGGTGTGGCGGCACTGGTATGTCGCGCTGCGCGCCGAGGCGGGCGCCCTGACCAGGCGCTCCGACGCTCGCGACCGCATCACGGCCGCCCGCGCGGTCGTGGCGGGCAACCCGATCGCCACCGCACTGCTGGAGCGGGCGGAAGCCCTGCTCGACGGCGATCGCGACCGGATGCTCGCGGCCGCCGCGGCGTTCGACGCCGCCGGCTGCCGGTACCAGTCGGCGCGCACCCGCGACCTGGCGACCACGACGTAGGCGTCTTCACTACCTGGAGGTGACATGTCCGACTTTCGCGGTGCGGATGTGCTGGAGGGCTACATCAAGCAGTGCGTGAACTGGGGGCGCTGGGGTGAGGACGACTCGCTCGGCACGATGAACTACGTCGGGCCGGAGCAGGTGCGCCGGGCCGCGGCCCTGGTCGAGCATGGTGTCACGGTCTCCTGCTCGTTGCCGTATGACCAGCGTGGTCCGCAGACCGGTAGCCTGCGCGCCAATCCCCGCAACGTGATGACCGCGACGGGCGCCGACCATCTGGCCGGTGCGCAGGACATCCTGCCGGCCGGGTTCGGCCCGGCCAAGGGGTACGGGCGCTCCGACGACATCCTCATCGTGCCCAACCAGGCCGGCACCCAGTGGGACTCGCTCTCGCACATCTTCTGGAAGGGGAAGATGTACAACGGGTACTCCGCTGGCCTTGTCTCCTCGGCCGGGGCGGCGCGTAACGGCGTGGAGAACTACGCCGGCAAGTTCGTGATGCGCGGCGTACTGCTCGACGTGGCCCGGCACCTGGGCGTCGACTCCCTCGAACCCGGCTACGCCATCTCCGTCGCCGACCTGGAGGCCACCGCCGAGGCGCAGGGCGTGGCGATCGAGCGTGGCGACGCCGTACTGATTCGCACGGGTTTCCTGGAGACGCGGCGGCACGCGTGGGGCGACTACGCGGGCGGGGCGGCGCCGGGGATCTCACTGCACACCGCGCCCTGGTTCCACGAGCGGGAGATCGCGGCGGTCGCCTCGGACACCTGGGGCGTCGAGGTGCGGCCCAACGAGATCGACTGTTTCCAGCCGTTTCATGTCGTGGCGCTGGTCCACATGGGACTGGCGATCGGTGAGATTTTCGACTTCGCCGACCTCTCGGCGGCGTGCGCCCGGTACGGCAAGTACGAGTTCCTGTTCACCGCGCCCTCGCTGCCCATCACGGGCGCGTCCGGCTGCCCGGTCGGCGCGGTGGCGGTCCTGTGAGCGCTTCGACGCGCATCGTCGGGCTGCGTGACACCGACGGCTCGGTACTGGTGGGCGCGCTCACCGCAGGCGGCCGGGAGGTCGCCGTGCTGGCGACCCTGGCGGAGTTCTGGGCCGACCCCGCGCCTTGGCTCGCCGACCCGGTCACCGACCAGCCTGTGCTGCCGGTCGGCGAGGTCGAGCTGGTGCCGCCGGTGCTGCCCGGCGCGCGGGTCATCTGCATCGGGCTGAACTACCTCAAGCACGTCGCCGAGGGTTCCTACGCCGGCGAGGGCGTGCCGCCGCACCCGACGCTGTTCGCCCGCTGGCCCAGCTCGCTGACCGTGAGCGGCACCGGCATCCCGGTACCGTCCAATGAGGACGGGGTTGACTGGGAGGGCGAGGTGGTGGCCTGGGTCGGCGAGACCCTCGTCGACGCCGCGCCGGAGCGGGCCCTGGCGGCGGTGGTCGGGTACTCGGCCTTCAACGACGTGACCGCCCGCCGCGCCCAGAAGCTCACTTCACAGTGGACACTGGGCAAGAACGCCGACCGCTCCGGTGTACTCGGGCCACTGGTGCCGGCCGCCGAGGTCGGCGACCTGCGCGACGGCCTCACGGTGGAAACCCGCGTCAACGGCACCGTCGTGCAGCAGGGCAGCACCGACGAGATGGTGTACACGGTCGGCGACACGCTCGCGCTCATCAGCCACACCCTCACGCTGCACCCCGGCGACCTGCTCGCCACCGGCACCCCGGCGGGCGTCGGCTACTCGCGCACACCGCCGTGGCTTCTGCGCCCCGGCGATGTGGTCGAGGTCGAAGTCGAGCGCCTGGGCACGCTGCGCAACCCGATCGTGTCCAATTCGGACCGGCGCTCGACCTAGCCCTAAGCGGCAGCGAGCTTCCGCAGGACGTACTGGTTGAGGCTCATCCCGTCTTCGGCGGCGTGGATAGCCAGCTCGCGATGCAGGCTCTCTCCCACCCGAAGGTTGAACTTGCCTGAATAGCTCCGCTCGGAAAACGGCTGCGGTGCCTGCTCGCCCTGCTCCCTCATCTCCGCGACAACGTCATGGATCAGAACCTGGAGTCCCAGCAGAGCTTCGACCTGCGACGCGGCCAGCCACGAAAGCGATGGAAACTCAACGCAGGTGGCGACGAACTCGCCGTCCTGGGCTGACCACGTAACACGATAGGTGTAGTGCTGCACTTCAGGATGGGTATCGGTCTGCATCACATGGCCTCCTTCTTGTCAATCGCCTTGAGAACCTGCCGAACCTGGTACGCCTTGGCCTTGCCTTTGTCGTTCTGGATGTTTACGCGGGGGTCGCCTGCCCAGGGCATCGCGAACACCGCATGAGAGGTCCCGCCTTGCCGCGGCTTCCCGAAGTAGTGCTCGCACACTCGGTAGAGATCGTTGTAGGCGACGCCTCGCGGGTTGCTCCGCATCGCTTCAATGATCTTGCCCAACGAAGACATAATCGATGGTACCGCCAGCAGTACCACCCCACAAGCACAGATCGTGTCGTCGATCTTCGAGGGCCCGTTCGACTGATCGCTACGACGGGTGGGCGGCGACCAGTCCGGTCTCATACGCCACGATGACCAGTTGGGCGCGGTCGCGGGCGTGCAGCTTGCTCAGCAGCCGGCTCACGTGCGTCTTGACGGTGGCGAGGCTGAGCGTCAGCCGCTCCGCTATCTCCACGTTGGACAGTCCATGCGCGACGAGGGTGAGTACCTCGCGCTCGCGGTCGGTCACGCCGTCGAGCCGGCGGGGCAGGGGCCGGGCCGGCTCGGGGCGCCGGGCGAACTCGGCGATCAGCCGCCGGGTCACGCTCGGCGCGAGCAGCCCTTCGCCAGAGGCGACCACGCGTACCGCCGTGAGCAGGTCGGCCGGCGGGGTGTCCTTGAGCAGGAAGCCGCTGGCGCCGGCGCGCAGGGCCGCGTAGACGTACTCGTCGAGGTCGAACGTCGTCAGGATCAGCACCCGGGTGCTCGCGGTCGCCGGGTCGCCGCAGATGCGCCGGGTCGCCTCGATGCCGTCCATCTCCGGCATGCGCACGTCCATCAGCACCACGTCGGGCTGGTGCGTGCGGGTGAGCGCCACCGCCTCGGCGCCCGTGCCGGCCTCGGCCACCGTGGTGAGGTCGGGCGCCAGGTCGACCAGTACCCGGAAGCTGCCCCGCAGCAGCGCCTGGTCGTCGGCGATCAGTACCCTGATCACGCGACGGAACCGTACGGGAGGCGGGCCCTGACCCGGAAGCCGCCCTCCGGGCGCGGGCCGGCGGCGAACTCCCCGCCGTACATGGCGACCCGCTCGCGGATGCCGATCAGGCCGTGCCCGGCGGGCGCCGGCGCTTCCACCGGACCACCCTCGTCGGTCACGTCGATGCTCACCTCTCCGGAGTGGACGGTGACGGCGACCCGGCAGCGGGCCGGTGCCGCGTGTTTGACCACATTGGTCAGCGCTTCCTGGACGATCCGGTACACCGACAGGCCGACCGCCTCGGGCAGCTCGGCGCGCCCGTCGACGTCGAGGTCGACGTCGACGCCACCGGCCGCCGCCTGATCGGCCAGCGCCGTCAGCTCGGTCAGCCCGGGCGCCGGCGCGTACTCGGCATCCTGGCGCAGCACGCCCAGCGCGCGCCGCATCTCGACCAGCGCGCCGCGGCTGGTGGCCTCGATGACGGCCAGGGCCTCGCGCGCCTGCGCGGGGCTGGCCTCGGCGACATGGTTGCCGACGGCCGCCTTCACCGCGATGAGGCTCATGCTGTGCGCGACGATGTCGTGCATCTCCCGGGCGATCCGCAGCCGCTCGTCGGTGACCGCGCGCTGGGCGAACTCCTCGGCGGCCTGCGCGGCGTACGCCCGGCGCTCGCGCACCAGCCAGCCCAGTAGCCACGCGCCGGCCACCACCAGGCAGAAGAACGCGATCTCGGTGACCGCCCCGGTGGAGTCGACCGCGATCAGCGCGGCCGTGGTGGTGACGAGGCAGCCGGCCAGCGTGGCCACCGATCGGCGCGGTGGCACGGTGACGCCGACGATGTAAAGCGCGGTGGCGATCGCGACCGCCGGCCCGCCGCTGGCGTAGTCCGGCACGATCCCGGTCAGCACGGCCAGGTTCCCGGCGGCGGAGACCGTCACGGCGACCGCCACCGGCCACCGGCGGCGCGCCGCGACCGGGGCGCCGACCAGCAGGCCGGCCAGCACGGACAGCCACGCCGGCTCCGCCGGGCTACCGGACGCCGGTCGCTCGCTCGCCGCGTACCAGCAGATGGCGATGAGCGCGGCCGCGAGCGCCGCGTCGAGGGCGATGAGGTCGGCGCGGCGCAGGCGGTGGGTGAGCAGCCTGATCACGTACCGACGGTAGCCGCTGGTCGTGCCGGTGGCGTCCGCCCGTGGCCCGTCATCCTCGGGATGTACGCCGGCCCACCGGCCGGGTGCCGCGTACCGCCCCGGGCCGACGGCGAAGTGCCCGCCTCGGCACGATGTCCGGCGGCTCCCCGACGGGCAGGGTTTCGGGGCATGACGACAGTGATGCTCCGCGAGGTACGGGCCGTGTACGGCACCGGGCCGACGCGGGTGACCGCGCTCGACGGCGTGACCGTCGGGTTCGACAGCGGCACCTTCACCGCGGTGATGGGCCCGTCCGGATCCGGCAAGTCGACGCTGCTGCACTGCGCGGCCGGGCTGGACCGGCCCGTCGAGGGCACCGTGACGATCGAGGGCACCCTGCTCAACGCCCTGGACGAGACCGCGCTGACGAGGCTGCGGCGGGACCGGATCGGCTTCGTGTTCCAGGCGTACAACCTGGTCTCCTCGCTGACGGCCGCGCAGAACGTGGCGTTGCCGGTGCGCCTGGCCGGCCGCCGTCCCGATCCCGACCAGGTGGCGGCGGCGCTCGCCGCCGTGGGCCTCGCCGGGCGGGCCGGCCACCGGCCCAGCCAGCTCTCCGGCGGCGAGCAGCAGCGGGTCGCGCTGGCGCGGGCGCTGTTGCGCCGGCCGGCCGTGGTGTTCGCGGACGAGCCGACCGGCGCCCTGGACAGCGCCACCTCGCGGCAGGTGCTCGACATCCTGCGCGGGCTGGTTGACCGGGACGGCCAGACCGTCGTGATGGTGACGCACGACCCGATGGCCGCCGGGTACGCCGACCGCGTGCTCATCCTCGCCGATGGTCGCCTCGTCGAGGACCTGACGGACGCGAGCGCCGAGGACATCGCAGCGCGTACCGCACGGCTGGAGGCGTCATGCTGACGTTGCGGGGGCGGTGGATGTCGCTGCTCGGCGCGTTCCTGGCGGCGGCCGTGGGCGTGGGGGTGGTGGCGCTCAGCACGCTGCTGTTCGCGTCGGGCAAGGCGCCGGTGCCGGACCGGCTGGCCGCCGCGGCGGTGATCGTGCGGAGCCCGGCGGCCAGCGTGACCGCGGATCCGTTCCCGGAGGCCCGGCCGTGGTCGTCGCCCGCGGCGACCGGGTTGGCGGCCAGGCTCGCCGCGATCCCGGGCGTGGCGGCCGCGATACCGGACCGGGTGTTCTACGCCCAGCCGGTGCTCGACGGCCGGCCCGACGAGTCAGTCACCCTCGGCCAGGGCTGGGCCGGTGCCCGGCTCGGCGGCGCGGGACTGGTCGCTGGCGCGCCCCCGCAGGGGGACCGGGACCTCGTGCTCGGGCGTACCTTCGGGCGGTCGCCCGGAGACCGGGTCACGCTGCTGACGGCGGCCGGCCCGGCTGAGTACACGGTCAGCGGCGTCGTCGACGGCGCCGGCGTCTTTCTCAGCGACGCGACCGCTGAGCGCGTCGCGCCCGGCGTCCGCGCGATCGGCTTGGTGCTGGCACCCGATGTGGACACCGCCGGCGTCGCCTCCGCCGCCGAGCGGGTGACCGGCGGCGACGGCCAGGTGCTGACCGGCGACGGCCGTTCGGCGCTGGAGCCGCGCGCCGACGCCCGCACCCGCTGGATCGGCATGCAGGTGCTCACCGCGCTGGCCGCGCTCTCCGGGTTCGTGACCGTGTTCGTGGTGGCGTCGACGTTCGCGTTCACGGTGGCGCAGCGCCGCCGCGAACTCGGGCTCCTACGCGCGATCGGCGCGACGCCGCGCCAGGTGCGCCGGATGCTGTACGGGGAGGCGCTCGCGGTCGGCGCGGCCGCGTCGGTGGCCGGGCTGGCGGTCGGCGCCGCGCTCGCGCCGGCGCTGGGCGCGGTACTGGTCGACGCCGGGTTCGAGCCGGCCAGCTACCGGGTACGGTTCGAGGCCTGGCCGGTCGCGGTGTCGCTGGCCGCCGGACCGGTGGTCGCGTTGCTGGGCGTCTGGTCCGCGTCGCGCCGGGCGGGCCGGGCGCGACCCCTCGAAGCGCTGCGCGAGGCCATCGTGGAGGATCGGCGGATGGGCCGGGCGCGCTGGGCGGCGGGCCTGTCGTGCGCCGCACTGGGACTGGCCCTCGCCGCCGGCACGGCGACCAGCGACGACGCCCAGAACGGCGCCACGTTCGCGCTCTACGGGGCGATGGCACTCGTACTCGCCGCGGCCGCGCTCGCGCCCGCGGTGGTGCCACCCGTGGTGCGGCTGCTGACCTGGCCACTCGGCCGCGTGCGGGGCGCCACCGGGATGCTCGCCAGGGAGGGGGCGCTCACGGCACCGCGCCGCACCGCCGGCACCGCCGCTCCCGTACTGCTCACCGTCGCGTTCGCCGTCATGGTCTCGGGCATGGTCGCCACATCCGCCAACGCGTACGCCGCGCGGCGTGCCGCCGCCGTCGAGACCGGTACGGTCGTGGTGCCCGACGGCACGCCGGGCCTGCCCGACACGGCGGGTCGCGGTCCACTCGAATCCACCGTGTACACGGGTGAGCGTCCACTGTCGGTGTCCGGTGTGGACCGCCCTGGCGCCGCGATCTCGCGTGGCCTGGCCGACCAGTACGGCTGGAGCGTGGGGCAGAGCGTGCCGATGGTGTTCGCCGACGGCGAGACCGTGCCCGTGCGGGTGGGCGAGATCGTCGACAGTGGACTCGGGCAGGTCGACATGCAGCTGCCGCGCGATCTGGTCCGCGCGCACGACCCGTCCGCGCTCGCGCCGATGGCGGACCTGCGGGCCGCCGAGCCCGCACCGGCCGGCCCGGGTATCCGGGTGGTCGACGTGGCGACCTACGCCGCCGAGGCCGACACCGAGGAGGATCGGCTCATCTGGATCTTCGCGCTGATGCTGGTCGGCGTGTCGGCCGGGTACGGTGCGCTGGCCGTCGCCAACACGCTGCTGATGTCGGCGGTCCACCGGGTACGCGACTTCGCGGTGCTCCGGCTGGCCGGGGCGACACGGTGGCAGGTGGCTCTGGCTGCGGCGGCCGAGTCCGCGCTGGTGGTCGCGATCGGTACCCTGCTCGGCGGGGCGGTCGCGGTGGCCGCGCTGGTGAGCATCCGGGCGGGACTCAGCGAGCAGGTACGAGCACCGGTCGACCTGGTGGTGCCATGGCCAGTGGTCGGCGGCGTGGTCGGCCTGTGCCTGCTCCTGGCGGTACTGGCCGCCGCCGTCCCGGCCCGGGGGATCAGCGGCGGGTGGACTGCTCGACGGTCGAGATGACGCCGTGGGCGTGTGCGGGGGTCAGGCCGAGGTTGCTGGCGATCCAGCTGAGGCATTCGAGCTCGTCCGGGGAGAGTGGCCCGTCGGCCAGGCCCACCCGGACGGCTTCGGCGAGGTAGCGCTCGCACGCGTCCAGGGTGAGGTTGTGGGCCAGGGTCCGCATCAGGTCGGCGGCCGCCGGGGCGGGCAGGTTGAGGTCGGTCTGGAGCTGCGTGACGTCGTAGTCGGGCGCACCCGACGCGCGTACCGCCTCGACGGCGGCGCTGATGCTGGGCTCGGAGCTGCCGCCGGCGCGCACCATGGCGGCGACGGCGGCCCGCATCCCGGCCGGGAGCGCGCGGGCCAGGTGGGCGCTGGTGGGCCGCTGCAGGACCGCCGGGTCGAAGCGCACCTTGCAGGTCTGGCACTGGACGACCTCACCGACCTTGTCGAGCGGGATCACCGGCAGGAAGAAGAGCGTGAAGAATCGGCGGGCGGTCCGGTGCTGGTACTCGCGGTCGCCGCCGCAGTTCGGGCAGGCGAACTGGCCGGAGCCGATGAGACCGAAGATGTAGAAGACCGAGAAGCCGAAGATAATCACGCGCGAACCGTATCAGCGGAGTGCCGGTCAGCGGCCACCGGAGATGTAGTTCGTCAATGCGGTGCGCTCGGTCTCCAGCTCGTCGATGCGGTTCTTGACCACGTCGCCGATGCTGACCAGCCCGCACAGCACGCCGTCGGCGACCACCGGCACGTGCCGGATGCGGCGGTCGGTCATGAGCCGCATCATCTCCTCGACGTGGCTGTCTGGCCCCACGACGTGCACCTCGACGGTGTGGATCGAGGTGACCGGCTCGGCGAGCACCTCGGCACCCCGCTCGGAGAGCGCGCGCACGACATCACGCTCGCTGACGATGCCGGAGACCGTGCGGCCGTCGCTCGACACCACCACCGCGCCGATCCGATGCTGGGCCAGCACCGCCACCAGCTCTCGTATCCGCGTGTCGGGAGGAACGGTGATCACGCGGTCGCCCTTGACCCGTAGCACGTCGCTGATGCGCATCTGGACCTCCCGGGGGTGCCTGATGCGGTACAGCGTAGCCACCCAACGGCGACCTGGCAGCCTGTAACACTCAGGGTGACCATGCGCCGCGTGCCGCCGCCTCGGCGGCGTCACCCTTGGGCGCGCTGCTCCGTGACGTCGATGTAGGCGTGGAGGGCCTCGCGGGAGCGGGTGAGCGCGTCGATGCGCTCGTCGAGCCCCTTCAGGCGGGCGCGCATGCCGTCCAGCAGTTCGGGACAGGGCTCAAGATCCGGTCTGGTGCCGGTCACGCAGGGCATCATGGCGGCGATCTCCTCGGTCGACAGGCCGGCGCCGAGCAGCTTCCTGATCTGTGTGACCGTGACCACGGCATCGTCGGCGTACTGGCGGTAGCCGCTGCTGCCGCGGTCGGGTTCGAGCAGGCCCTGTGCCTCGTAGTAGCGCAGTTGGTGCGGGTTGACCCCGGTGCGCCGGCTCAACTCTCCGATGAGCATGAGTGTTCCCCCTCGACCTTCATACCGGTCTCAACCTTTACGATCTTGCCAGCAACCGCTACGCGCCGGCCGGGCGGACCACACCGGTCTCGTACGCGAAGACGGCGGCCTGGGTGCGGTCGCGCAGGCCGAGCTTGGTCAGGATGCGGCTCACGTGGGTCTTGACGGTCTGCTCGGCCAGTACCAGATGCTCGGCGATCTCCCCGTTGGACAGGCCCTGCGCGATGAGGGCGAGCACCTCGGTCTCGCGCTCGGTCAGCTCGCCCACCCGTTCCCTCAGCGGGGCGCGCGGGGCGCTGCCCAGCCGGGAGAACTCCTCGATCAGCCGCTTGGTGACGTTCGGGGCGAGCAGCGCGTCGCCGGCCGCCACGACGCGAACAGCGTGGGCGAGCTCAGCGGCCGAGGCGTCCTTGAGCAGGAATCCGGACGCGCCGGCCCGCAGCGCCTCGTAGACGTACTCGTCCAGGTCGAACGTGGTCAGGATCAGTACCTTGACCGCGGCGCTGGCGGGCTCGGTGATCTGGCGGGTCGCCTCGATGCCGTCGACGACCGGCATGCGGATGTCCATCAGCACCACGTCGGGCGCCAGCTCGGCGACCTTGCCTATGGCGTCCTGGCCGTCGATCGCCTGCCCGACCACCTCGATGCCCGGCTCGGCGTTGAGCAGCACCGTGAAGCCCTGCCGCACCAGCATCTGGTCGTCGGCGATGAGCACCCGGATGTTCGCGTCAGCAGGTTCGGTCACGGCGTGGTCTCCGTCGTCGGCGCGGGCAGGTTGGCGGTCACCTCGAAGCCACCGTCCACTGTGGGGCCGGTCGCCAGCTTGCCGCCGAGCATGGCGACCCGCTCCCGCATGCCGAGCAGGCCGTGACCAGCCTCCGAAGTGGACGGTGGTGGCGAGTCCGGCGCGGTGTTGACGACCCGGATCACCACGGCGGCCGGGTGGTACCCGATCTCGACGCGCACGCGGGCACCGGGCGCGTGCCGGATCGCGTTGCTGAGCGCCTCCTGCACGATCCGGTACGCGGACAGCTCGACGCCCGGCGGCAGTGGGCGGGGCCGCCCGGTGGTGTGCGTGGTGACCGTGAGCCCGGCGTCACGCACGTTGCCGACCAGCTCGTCCAGCCGTTCCAGGGTGGGCTGCGGCGCGTGCCCGGCGTCCGGGGCCGCGCTGTCCACCCGGAGTACGCCCAGCACCCGCCGCAGCTCGGTGAGGGCCTCCAGCGCGTTGCCGCGGATGCTGGCGAGGTTCTGCCTCAGCTCCTCGGGCGGGTCGGCCACCAGATGCGGCGCGACCTGCGCCTGGATGGAGATGACCGACAGGTGGTGGGCGACCACGTCGTGCAGCTCGCGGGCGATGCGGGTGCGCTCCTCCAGCAGGGTGCGGCGGGCCCGCTCCTCGGCGGAGATCTGCGACTGCGCCGCCAGCTGGCCGCGCGCCACTCGCCGGGCGCGCCGGAACGAGCCCAGCAGCGCGGCCAGGCCCCAGATCGACGCGGCCTGGCCGAGGTCGGTGTAGAAGAACGCCACGGCCCAGGTGGCGTTGGGGTTGTTCGTGTGGATGTCGAAGCCGGCGCACGCCAGGCCGATCAGCACGCTGATGGCCAGCGCCGCGAGCACCGTGCGAGGGCGGGCGCGCAGCGCGAGCAGGAACATCACGCCGGCGAGGGTGGCGACCGTGCCATGGCTCCACGGGTACGGGTCACCAGCGATCGCGCTGCCGGGGATCATGGCCAGCGTGACCACCCACCAGGCGAGCACCGGACGGAACAGCGCCAGCACGACGGCGGCTGCCTGCACCCCGGTCAGCAGGACCGATATCTGCGTCTGACCGTCGTACGCCCAGGCCACCAGCAGCGCGTAGAGGATCACGAGCAGGTGCGGCAGCCGGGCCAGCCAGCGCGGCCACGCCATCGGCGGCATCGGGTCGGCCGCCACCGTCCAGAGGTCGTCGCGCACCGCCCGGGCGGCGGCCGCCAGACGCCGCCCGGCGCCGTTCCTGTCACCGCCCGTGCTCACCGGCTCCATGCTAGGGCCTGTTTCATGAGGCTCGGCCCCACAAAGATCCGTCAGACACGCCCTAGGGACTTCCTGCTTGGGCTGACTCGCTCATAGCCGTGGAACGCCGCACAGCACACCAGCAGGGCGACCGCGAACAGCGGCAGCCACCCGAAGCGGGCCACCACCCAGGCGGGTCCGTCCGGCACCGTGTGCAGCCCCGGCAGCCGGCGGCCGGTGAGCAGGCCCAGCGCGGTCACCGCGATCATCGCCGTCTGGTGCCACAGGAAGATCGTCATCGCGGAGAGGTTGACCAGCGCCACCGCCGCCCAGGCGGCCGGGCGCCGCGTGAGCCGCCGCAGCGGGCCCAGCAGCAGGCCGGCCGCGCCGCACTGGGCCAGGCCGAACGTGACCGCGGCGAGGCTCGGCGGGTCCAGGTTCGAGAAGCCGTCGCCCGGTACGCCGACCATCGACGCCGGGTAACCCGCCCAGCGGACGAGCGCGGCGGTCGCCAGGGCGCCGCCGACCAGGAGCACCCACAAGGTGGTGCGGTCGCGCAGCCGGCCGCGTGCCCAGGCGGCGCCGATCGTGTACGGGACCAGCCAGCCCGCCGCCACGTTGGCCCACCCGAGCCAGGCCGGGCCGTCGAGGCCGAGCCGTAGCACGTCGACGAGCGCCACGACGGCCAGCGGCCATGCGGGGTGCACTTTGGACACCAGTGGCGTCGCCGCCGTCAACACCGCGAACACCAGCAGGAACCACAGGGGCGAAAGCACCAGGCGCAGCGGCGTGCGCACCGTCTGAACGTCCACACCGGACGCCAGCAACACGGCGGCCACCAGCGCCCACACCACGAGTACCGCGGCCACCGGACGGAACAGCCGCCCCATCCGTGTCGCCAGCCACGGCCGGTACGGGACACCGCGGGTGTATCCGCGCGTCGCGACCCACCCGCCGACGAGGAAGAAGACGGCGAGCGTCTGGAACGCCCACGACACCGGGACGAACGCCGGCAGGTACCGCAGCGGGCTCGCACCGCGAACCGTGCCGCTGTCGACGACAAGAGCGGTGACCAGCCAGTGTCCTAACACGACACCGAGGACGGCGAACGCGCGCAGCGCGTCGACGGCCCGGTCGCGATCCGGCGGCGTCGCGGCCTCGATCCGGGCGGCCAGGTCACGCACGGTTGTCTCCCGAGGCGATGCGGGCGATGCTGTCGAGCGACACCGAGCCGGCCTTGAGATAGTCGCTGTGCGCGCTGTCGCCCGCCGCGAAGACGTGCGCGCCGAACCCCGGCGAGACCGGATCGGTGCCGAACCCGACCGTGACGAACGGTAGCCGCAGCCGCACGTGCGGCACCCGGCCGATCAGGTCGCCGGCGCCCCGGCCGGCCCACACGGCGGCCGTGGTGTGCAACGAGGCCACGTTGTCGACGCCGGTGCCCGGGCTTCCAAAGAGGACGATGTCGGAGGCGGCCAGGCCTTCGGCGGCGCTGGCACACACGACCGACCCGTACGAGTGGCACAGCACCGATACCCGGGCACCCGGCCGGACCGCGGACACCTCGTCGACGAACGCGCGCAGCGCCGGGGCGGCGGCCTCGGCCCGGCGCGCCGTCAGCACCGACAGGCCGAGCATGCTCGGCGTCGGGTAGCCGAGCCAGGCGACCACCGCCGACCGGTCACCCAGCCGCCGCGACAGCGCCTCCGCACCGGCCTGGAACCGCCCGTACTGCTCGAAGCTGGTGTCGGACCCGGGCACCAGTACCGCGATCCGCTCCGCACCGCACAGGTCGCCGAACACCTCGGCGCTGCGCCCGCCGTCGCGGCCGTCGAACGACAGCAGGTTTCGCGCCGGGTCGGCCAGCGCGCGCAGCGCCGCGGCCCGCCGCCGGTCACCGTGCCCGGCCGCCATCCGCTCGCCCGCGAGCACGCCGTCGCGGTTCGCGGCGAACCGGGCGGCCACGTCGGTGGCACAGGTCGCGGCCCGCAACGGCCCCAGCGACGGCGGCGGCGGAGCCGGTACCGCGGCCGGCCGCGCCGCACCCGCCATGGGTACCACGACAGCGGAGCCGACGAGCGCCGCCAGCACGGTGCGCCGCAGCCTGCCGATTCGGTAAGGGCCGATTCGGGTAGGGATAGCCATGCCGCTGAAGCTACGGAGCGGCCGTCGTAGCCCGCGTCCCTCCACAGAGCCCACTTGACCGCTAGTCCCGAGGTACTACGCCGCTCCCGCCCTGCCCCCGCCGTACCCCCCGCCCCGCCCTGCCCCCGCCGTACCCCCCGCCCGCGACGGCGTGTCGCCACGCCCGGCACGCCGATCAAGGGCGTTTGCACGTGGTTGGATCTCTTTTCCGCGTGCGTTCGCCCTTGATCGATGCGATCTCCCTTGATCGGCGAGCCAGGTTCTCGCCGGCGCCGCGGGCGCGGCTGCGGACGGGCGCCGCGCCGGGCGCTGCGGCTGGGTGCCGTGCCGGGCGGGCGCCGTGCCTGGCGCTGCGGTGGGCGCTGCGGCTGGGTGCCGTGCCGGGCGGGCGTCGTGCCGGGCGCTGCGGCCGGGCCGCGGCAAAAGCCGTTGCCGGCCGATGGCCGTGGCGGCAGACTCGCCGGGTGGATGATGCGACCGAATCGGGCATTTCGCCGGCAGCTGACGCTGTCCGTTCCGGCCGCCGGATGTCGTTCAACTCCGCCGCCAGCACGTACCACCGCGGCCGGCCACCGTACCCGGACGCGGTCTTCGACCTGCTCGCGAGCCGCTGCGGGCTGCGCCCCGGCGCCCGGGTCCTCGACATCGGCGCCGGCAACGGCCTCGCGACCGGGCCGCTCCTGGCCGCCGGCGCGCACGTGACCGCGGTCGAGCCCGGCGCGGACCTCGCCGCGATCGTCACCGGCACCCACGCGTGCGACCGGCTCGACGTCGTGGTCTCCGACTTCGAGTCCGCCGACCTGCCGGGCGGGTTCGACCTGGCGGTCGCGGCGACCTCGCTGCACTGGCTCGACCCGGCCACCGCCATCGACAAGATCGCCAGCCTGGTGCGGCCCGGCGGCTGGCTGGCCGCCTGGTGGAACGAGTTCGGCGACACCAACCGGCCGACAGCCTTCCGCGACAGCCTCGACGAGGTGTACCACGACCTGCTGCCCGCCGAGCCCGGCTATCGAGACAGCCGGTCGCACGTGCTCGACGCCGGCATGTGGCGCGGCCGGTTGACCGCTGGCGGCTGGTTCGGCGACGTGACCGTCGATGTCATCGAATGGCACCAGACCCTGACCGCGCGGACGGCGCGCGACCTGTGGTCGACGTTCCCGAACGTCCGCGAGCTGTCCGAGCCGGACCGCGAGGAGTTCCTGACCCGGCTCGGCGCGATCATCGACCACGAGCACGGCGGCGCCGTCGACGACCCCCGACTGACGGTCGTCTACACCGCCCCGCGCTCCGCGGCGAGCCGCACCGGGCGGTAGCCGTCGTCGAGGAGTGGCCGAAGCCACAGCCCAGACCAGGACCGAGATCTGAGCTACCGCGACGCCCGCCCCGCGCAAGACCGTTGCTCCCGCGGCCTCACTCTCCGCGATCCACAACCGACCCCGCGCCGGTTGGTCGTGGGAACGCGGCGGGTGAGGCCGCGGGAGCAACGGCATGTACCGCGACGGCCGTCGCGGTAGCTCACTCTGTTGGTCATGGAGCGTGGAGGATGAGGCCACGGATGTAGCTGGTCCGGGGCGCGGCGGACGTCGCGGCACGTGCGCAAGCCTTGTCGATCAAGGGCGTGTGTATGGATCAAGGGCGAATCCACGCGGAATTGAGATCGAACCACGTGCGTTTGCCCTTGATCGGCGGAAAGTGCGGGCGCCTGTGTGGTGTTTCTAGCTGTTGACCTGGCCGGCTGGCTGGGTGCGGCGGCTGACCCAGCGTTCGAAGAGGAGGGTGGTCAGCGGCGGGATCGAGGCCGCCATCGCCACCGCCGTGCGCCAGATCGACCACCGTTCCGCGCGCGCCACCCACACGGTCGCCAGCAGGTAGGCGACGAACAGCGCGCCGTGGAGCCGGCCGAACAGCCACACGCCCATCTCGGTGGTGTGCGTGACGTGCTTCAGGTACATGCCCGCCAGCAGCCCGGTCCACGAGACCGCCTCGGCGATCGCTGTCACCCGGAACACTCCGAACGCCTGCATCCGTCTCACTCCTGTCTTTTCGTACCGCGACGACGGTACGGAACAGAAGCTGAACGTTTGCTGACAGGCCGCGAGTCTATGAATTCGCGCTGCACTTTTGCGCACCCGTGCGGGCACCTGTGGCCCTTAGCATGTCCGTACCCCAATCTATCGATCAGGCCACGAGCCAGTGGAGGGAACGGTTATGAGACAACGGATTCGGCGTGCCATGACGCTTTTGGCGGCCTGCGTCCTCGCGGCGACCGCGGGCGCGATCGTCAGCGCGTCACCGGCGCAAGCCTTCGGCGGCGAGACGTTCGGCTGCCGCGTCGCTCCCGGTGTCATCCTGACGTGGGAAAACCCCTGCTACAACAACAGGCCGGCGTCGGTCTACAACGCCGGCTTCAGCGTCAACAACCTCTCGGGCGACGGGTACACCTTCTCCTGGAGCTACAGCGGCCCGGTCCTCTACGTGGTGGCCGGCTGCACGCCCACCGCCAGCAGTTGCGGCCTCGCGGTCGCCAACAGCGACGCCCTCATCTACGTGACGGTCACCTACAGCCAGGGCGGGCAGACCGCCACTCAATCGGCCATCGCCGCGATCCGGCAGTACTGCGGAAGCCAACTCTGTTAGCACCCGAAGCCGCGCCTGCCCGGCCGGTCGCCGATCAGCCGGGCAGCGCTTTGCCGTAGACGTCCCACAGGGTGCCGAGAAAGAAGCGGCCGAACCTTTCGAACGCCTTGCCGGAGTGCGGCTCGGTGCGGAAGGTGGTGAGCTGGCGCAGGAAGTCCGGGACGTGGATGGTGATGACGCCGCTGGCCACCACGGGCGCGGCGCTGTCGTCGCCGGGCCACAGGTGACCACTGTAGACGGTCATGTAGAGGGTGGAGGTGTCGCGCCAGACGTCGAAGCCGGGGTCGTCCCGCACGTCCTTGCGGCCGATGAGGGTCAGCGGGTTGCCGGCGCCGTCATTGAAGTGCAAGCGATACCACATGCGGCGCTGGGCGCCGTCGCCGTCGCGGGTGAACAGGTTGAACCATCCGCGGATCACCGGGAGCCGGCCGCCGAGCATGTCGCATTCGACGTATCCCGTCGCGCTGGCCTCGTGGGCGGGATCGTCGACGAACTGGTCGACGTCGTCGGCGGTGATCTTCAGGTGGAACATGAAGCGCTGGTCCTTGGAGCGGCCCAGTTCGGCTCCCCGTACCGGATCGACGGACTCCTTCGCGACGAAGCCTTTCATCTCCTCGGTGAAGCTCAGGCTGGTCGGCACGGCGACTCCCGTCCGGTTGGTGGCTACGGCGGTGGCGGTGAGCGGAGTGCTGATGATCCGGTCACAGGCGCGGTCGGCGACCGCGGCGATGGTCAGCGAGGGGTTCGCGCCGACCGGACCCGGCAGCAGGGCGCCGTCGAGCACGTACAGGCCCGGGAAGCCGAAGACTTCACCGTACGCGTCACAGGTGCCCTCTTTCGGGTGACGGCCCATGGGTGCGCCGCCGAGCGGGTGGACGGTGATGCCGCGCTTGGCCCACGCGGTCGGCAGGTCGGCGAAGCGGGCGCCGAGGTCGGCGGCGAGGGCGCGCATGGTGCCGCGCAGCCCGTCGAAGTACTCCCGGGACGTCTCTGCCGTCAGTTGGACGTCCAGGAAGTCGCCGCGCAGCCGCAGGACGCCGTCGGGGACGTCCCGGCCCATGCCCAGCACGGGAAGCGACCCGTCGCCGAGCCTGCCGGGGCCGATGAGGCCGGCGACGAGGCCGGAAATGTTCGACGCGGGGGTGCGGCTGAACTGGGCGCGCAGGCGGGCCAGGGCGAACAGCGCGGCGCGCCGCACCGTGCCGGGCATCTGGGACGCCTCGACAAGCCATTCGGCGAAGACCGGGTATCCGCCGTCTTCGACGTAGTACCCGCGGCCGGTCGCGCCGTTGCCGTCGAGGGCGTCCGGCACCCGGATCGCGCTCGTGATCACCGGACCGCGGCTGCCCTCGATCCGGCGCAGTCCATTGTGGGCGGTGGGGTCCTTGGCGTCGAGCAGGAACGCCAGTACGTCACCGTTTCCGCTGAAGCGGCTGCCGAGCGTGGTGCTCAGTCCGGGCAGCGCGGCCCGGTTGCGCAGCAGCAGGTACGTCGTGCCGAACGAGCCGGCGCCGAGGATCAGGCGGTCGCAGGTGATCCGGTGCGGTGGCAGGTCGCCGGTGGCGGTCTTGTGCCCTTCGGCCGCCGGGTCGTGCACCACATACGACACCTCGTACCCGCCGCCGGGAAGCGGTGCGAACGCGCGTACCTCACAGCGGGTGCGCAGGTCGGCGCCGTGGTGCTTGGCGGCTGACAGGTACGTGTGGTCGAGGCTGTTCTTGGCGCCGTCGTTGCAGCCGATGTCGCATTCCCCGCACAGCCGGCAGGTGCGGCGCGGCTGGCCGTACATGTTGCCGTACGGCTGGTCGGCGATCGGCGCGCCCGCCACGGGCGGGTCGCCGGGGCGGGACGCGAACGTCACGGCGAGCGGCGGGCGCTGCCAGGACAGTCCGAGCCGCTCGGCGCTGCCTCGCATCGCCTCGGTCTTGCGGGTCGTCTTGTACGGGTACGGCGTCGCGCCCATCATCCGCTCGACGGCGTCGTAGTGCGGTTCGAGGTCGGCGCGGCTGACCGGCCAGTGCTCGTATCCGCCCCCCGGCAGCGGCGACTCGTCGACGAACCAGCGCTCGTCCTTGCGCAGCAACACATTGGCGTAGATCAGTGAGCCGCCGCCGAGGCCGCTCGACACCACGCCGTCGAGCCTGCGGAAGGACCAGATGTCGAAAAGACCATGGAGTCCCTCACTCGGATCCCACAGGTTGCGGCCCATCTCGGCGGGTGTGCGGGCGAAGCTGCCCGGCGGGTACTCCTTGCCGCGCTCCAGCAGCACCACCGAGCGGCCTGCCTCGGCCAGCCGGTACGCCGCGACAGAGCCGCCAAAGCCGGAACCCACCACGACGGCGTGGACGTGCTCTCTCATCAGAGACCCCCCTCTCATTCTTAGATAGAGGCGGCTGGCCGCCGGCGAATACACTCAGCAACCATGGCTGTCGCTTTCGTGACTGGTGGTTCAGGGTTTGTCGGCGGTGCGCTGATCCGTCGCCTGGTCGCCGAAGGGTGGCGCGTACGGGCGCTGGCTCGCAGCGAGGGGTCGGCGCGGGCGGTCGCCGGGGCCGGTGCCGAGCCGGTGGAGGGTGACCTCGACCACGTCGACGCGCTGGCCGGTGGCGCCTCCGGAGCCGATGTCGTGTTTCACTGCGCCGCTTTCGTCAAGCAGTGGGGGCGGCGCGAGGAGTACCTGCGTGGCAACGTGACCGGCACCCGCAACGTCGTCGAGGCGTGCCGGCGGGTGGGCGTGCCGCGCATGGTGCATGTGGGCACCGAGGCGGCCATGCTCGCCGGCGAGCCACTGGTCGGCATCGACGAAGACACGCCGCTGCGGCCGGACTCGAAGTCGCTGTACTGCTCCACCAAAGCGATGGCCGAGGTGGTGGTCCGCGAGGCCAACCGCGACGGCCTGCGCACCGTCGTGGTGCGGCCGCGGCTGGTGTGGGGGCCGGGAGACAGCACGATCCTGCCCGCGCTGGTGACGGCTGTCCGCAAGGGACGGTTCCGGTGGATCGGCGGCGGGCGGCACCTGACGTCGACGACGTACATCGACAACGCTGTGCACGGGCTGGTGCTGGCGGCCACCGCGAGCGACCCGGGGCCGTCGTACTTCGTGACCGACGGCCCGCCGGTGGTCTTCCGTGACTTCATCGCGCGGTGGGTCGGCACCCAGGGCGTGACGATCCCGGACCGTGACATGTCGCCGGCCGCCGCCCGGTTCGCCGCCGTGGCCGCGGAGGGCGTGTGGCGGGTACTGCGGCTTCCGGGCGAGCCGCCGATCACGCGTACCGCCGTGTGGCTGTCGGCGCTGGAGTGCACCGTCGACATCAGCCGGGCCACCCGCGAGCTCCGCTACCGGCCGCCGGTGACCCGGGAGCAGGGCATGGCGGCGCTCAGCCCGCCGCGGTGACCTGAGCCTGCCGGCTGCGGTGCTTCTCCAGGAACCGGAGGAAGTGCGGAAACACGTCCTGTGCGACGGTCGCGCCCATGAACGGGTCCTGGTGCCCGTACCCCGGCAGGATTTGAAGCTCGTGCCGCCCCGGAACTATCTTTTCCAGCTCGCGGTGGCACACGATGTTGGAGTCGGTGAAGACCCTGTTCTGGTCGCCGGTGACGAACATGACGGGTGTGTCGATGTCGGCGGCGTACTGGAAGTAGTCGTCGGGCAGCCGGTCGTATGTCGGGTTGCCCCGCTCCATCTTCACCGCCCGGCCCGCCTTGACCATCTTGCGGACGTGCCGGTAATAGTGCACGCTCGTCGCCCCGTACAGGTCGCCGCCCCGCCGATGCGTGATCTCGGCGAGCTTGTCGTGGCTGTAGAGCGCCGGCCAACCGGTGCCCCACATGAGGCTGAGCATGTGGCACGCCGGCACGTCGCACTCGCGGTGGAAGGCTGACACCATCTTGGCGAACAGCTTGCCGCGCGACAGCCCTGGATCCTCGCTCCACAGTGGATTGAGATACGTCAGGCCGAGCACCGTCTCGACGCTGAACGGGGCGAGCTGGAGCTTGACCTTCGACCAGCCGGGCACCCGTGGGGTGAGGGCGGCGCTGTTGGCAATGACGCTGCTGATGCCGGTGACCGCCTTGCCGAACAGGCTCATCGTGAACGAAACAGCCCCCAGGCAGTGGCTGATGACGTGGATGGGCTTGTCGCCGATCTGCTGCCGCATCACGTCGATCGCCGCCGGATAGTCGAACAGCGCGATGTCGTCCATGTTGTACCGGGTCTTGAACAGGTTGTACGAGTGCCGGTTGCTCATCCGGTAGTCCAGGCACCAGACGTCGCTGAACCCGTTGTCGAGCAGGTACGTCACCAGATTCCGGTGCTCCGGCATGATGAACATGTCGGTCGACGTGGTGAGCCCATGGATGATCAGCACCGCCTCGCCGGCGGTGCCCCGGTTGAAGCGAAACATGCTCAGCCCGAGCTTGTCCTCGGTGTTGAAGTAGTACGGCGTGACGGTCGCATCCGGTACACCAGCGAGGGTGTAGAGCGGTATTTCACGTGACATGGATATCTCCGTAGTACCGGTTGGGGTCCACTTTGGCCTCTCGGGCCGGATCCCGGGATGTCCTGGTGTGCATGTATCGGAAGCCCTGGTGGGCGATGCAGATGTCGTCGAGGCGGGTGGCCAGCTCTTCGAGCACCTCGGGTGACATGCCCTTGCGGCTCATCCCGCAGAAGAACATCAGCTCGCAGAACTGGTCGTCCGGCCGTCCCTGGGCGAGGTACGGCGACTTGATGCTCTTGACGTACACCGAGATGAACGTGAAGCAGCCGTGCTTCTCGCGAAACTCGCGCATCAGCCCGCTGGACTCGCGGAACAGCTCCTCGTAGCGGCCGAGGGGCGCGAGGACGATGAACATCCGGGTCGGATCGCCCACAGTGGAGTCGAGAATCTTGTCGGTGAAGAACTCGACGTTCTTGATGGTCGCGTAGCGGGGGCTGACCAGTACGCCGCTCATCCCCACGTACTTCATCACCCGGTCGAGGCCGCGCGGGAGCCGGCCGGCCACCGCGCCGAGGCCGTGCAGCGCCGTGTACGCGATCCGGTCGCGCAGCCTCGCCCACGCCGACCGCCCTGTCGAGTGGTACGCCGAGAACTGGCCGACCGTGAACCGTCCGAAGTCGACCCACACCCCGCGCTCCATCAACGCCTCGCCCGGGTTGCGGATCGCGCGCGCCGAGCCGGCGACGAACTTGCCGGCGTTGAGGTAGTGCCGCTGGCTGTTCTTCAGCACGGTGCGGTACTTGTCGACGCGGATGACGCGCACGGTCAGCGTGGCGATCACCCCGTGCCGGCCCAGGCCCGCCAGCACCTGGTGGAACCGCTCCGGGTGCTCCGTGCGGCTGCACGAGATCAGGTCGCCGTCCCAGTCGACGTACTCGAGACTCTGGACAGTATCGACGAAGAGCCCGAACCGGTGTGAGGCCGGGCTGATCCCCCCGACGGAGGCGAAGCCTCCGACGGTGATGTGGTTGTGGTCACCGATGATCGGCAGGCCGAGCCCGCTGACGGCGAGCAGCTCGTCGACCTCGGCGGAGACGGCGCCCGACTGCACGGTGGCGGTCATGGCCTCTTCGTCGACCTCGACCACCCGGTTGAGCTTCTCGGTGAGCAGCAGGCTGCCGCCGTCGGTGAGCACGAGGTCGTTGCTGGAGTGGCCCTTGCTGCGGATGGCGAGGCGTTCGCCGAGCGCCTTGGTCTCCTTGACGGCTCGGACGATGTCGTCGGTGGTCCGCGGCAGGTAGACCTTGAACGGGATCTTGGGCCTGACCGACGGATCAGCGACACGCGACCAGTCGTACCCGAGACTGTCGATGCTGTCGTGCGTAAAGGTCTCGTGGCTGTTGATCCGCCTCTTCCAGCCGGGCAGCCCGACGGCCGCCGTGCGGCGCGGCATACCGATCCCCCCTCTAACCGGCCTGCTCGACCCGCTCCTTGAGCGCCACGCCGAGCCGCCGGTAGCCGTCCAGAATCTGTCTTCTCAAGAGAGGCATCAGCAGCGGCGCTAATACACCACTGCCGGTTTCCGACTGAATGAACCGGCAGCCGGACGGGCCGACCGGCTCCAGCACGAACCGCCGCTCGACGTCGAACAGGTGGGGTAGGAACTGGCGGGCCAGCCAGTACAGCCGCCGGGGCGCGATCATGACGGTCACCGTGGGACGCAGATTCACCATCCGCCGCCCCAGGCGCAGGGTGATCGCGACCCGCTCACCGGGTGCCGGCGTGCCCTCGAACTTCCGGATGAACGGGTTCCACAAGGGGTACGAGGCGAAGTCGGTGAAGATCGCCCACACTTTCTCGGGCGTGGCCCGGATTTCGATCTCTGTCCGGAGCTCCTTCATGGTGTGAACACGCTAGAGACACCACCGGCGACACCCAACCCAGATGCCGGAAAGACGACTGTCACCCGGCTGGGCGCGGTACGCTGGCTTTCGCCCACCGAGTTGGTCCGCACCGGCCTCAAGGCCGTCCTCGCCGCCGTCTTCGGCCAGTACGCGGACCGGCGGGAAATGCAACAAGGGCCGATGTTCGAGCAGTCCGCCTTCCCGCACACCGGCGAGGGTGAATTCTGGTTCGACTACGTCAGCGACATCGGGGACGGCTTCGACGCGACGTACTCGGTGGCCAGCCTGCTCGCCAGCGACCTCGACCCGCCGGACGCCGGCGGCGTCCTGCCGCGCGGCAGCGTCCTGGTCATGGGCGGCGACCAGGTCTATCCGTTCGGCGACGTGGAGTCCTACGAGCAGCGCACGACCAACGTGTACGCGGCCGCGCTCCCGGAGCCGTCCGGCGGCACGACGGCCGACAGCCCGGTCCTGTACGCGATACCGGGCAACCACGACTGGTACGACGGGCTGACGGCGTTCCTGCGGGTGTTCGGCCAGCAGGCGAACATCGGCGGCTGGTGCACCCGCCAGAAGCGCTCCTACTTCGCGCTGGACCTGCCGCACGGCTGGTGGCTGTTCGCGATCGACATCCAGCTCGACACGTACATCGACAAGCCGCAGCTCGAATACTTCAAGAAGGTCGCGGAGAGGATCGCCGACGGCGACTCGGTGGTCGTCTGCACGGCGGTGCCCAGTTGGTACGACGAGACCGACTCCTCTATGGACCGACTGGCGTACTTTCTGCGGTACAGCCTGGGGGAGCGGGCGCGGCAGGTGCGGGTCGTGCTGACCGGCGACGTGCACCACTACGCGCGCTACCAGAGCGACCAGCCCGACACGCCGCTCCTTGTCACCGCGGGCACCGGCGGGGCGTACAGCTCACCGACCCACCTGCTCCCGGATAAGCTCGCGGTCTCCGGCAAACTGGCACCGACCGGCGCCCACCCGACCGACAGGCTGGCGTACGAACGCCGGGGCGGCACGTGGCCACCGCAGGCGGTTTCGAGCCGCGTGTCCTGGACTGTGCTGTGGCGGCTCGCCACCCGCAACTGGACGCTGCTGCTGGTCTTCGCCGGCCTCTACGGGCTGATCAGCGCCGCCACCCTGTTCAGCGGGTGGCTGTGGGTCGTCGCGCTGCTCGCGGCGGCGGCCGGGGGAGCGGTCGCGTTCACGCACCCCAAGACCGGGGGACGATGGCGCAGGTGGCGCTACGGGCTTGGATTGGCGGCGCTCCAACTCGTACCCGCGGTAGCGACGGTCGTGTACTTCGCCCGGACCGTCGACGAGTGGGGGTGGCTGGCGCAGGCCGGCGCGGTGGTGGCGGCGGCTAT
Source organism: Phytohabitans aurantiacus (assembly GCF_027923225.1). GTDB lineage: Bacteria > Actinomycetota > Actinomycetes > Mycobacteriales > Micromonosporaceae > Phytohabitans > Phytohabitans aurantiacus. Next base: position 445 of record NZ_BSDI01000061.1, on the reverse strand, counting down.
CGTGGGCGGCGTCGTAGTCGCCGAGCTGCTGGCGGCCTGGCTCCTGGCGGTGTCGCGGCGGGAGGTAAACACCAACGAGCTGTTCGCCGCACTGTCCCTTGAGGACTACAAGGGCTTCCTGCGCTGCCGGATCACGCCGGACGGCGCCCTGACGATCTTCCCGATCGGACTGCGAAAGTCGGTGCGTGACTGGCAGCTCGCGACCACCGACAAGGGCCCCCGCCTCATCCCAAGGGCGCCCGAACAACTCGACGTCCACCTCATAGAGCCCCCAGTGCGGATCACCCGCCAAAACCCGTGAGCCACCGCGCGGCTCGCGCTGCCCGCGCTGCCCGCCCCGCCCCCTTCCGTCGATCAAGGGCGAATGCACGCGGAAAAGAGAGGCGGTCTCCACCGGTCAGTGCAACAGAGGGCTGATCTTGGGAGGCTGCTGGTATGGCACGTG
>NZ_BSDI01000060.1:40919-41366 GCF_027923225.1 Phytohabitans aurantiacus | reverse complement strand
ACGTGCCATACCAGCAGCCTCCCAAGATCAGCCCTCTGTTGCACTGACCGGTGGAGACCGCCTCTCTTTTCCGCGTGCATTCGCCCTTGATCGATGCGATCGCCCTTGATCGTGGCTCGCCACGGCCCGCGGCCGCGGGCCGCGGCGAGCTGGTCGCCCAGCTCGAGCTCTGTCTGCGCGCCGCGGCCGGTGCCCGGGCCTGGGTGGCCAGTCAAGGTCCGTCATCCACCCTCGCTGACCGCCGGTTAGGGCGCTGCCATTGCTTGCGCGCCGCAAATCGCTCGCGTTCCGCCCGCTGCCGACGGAGCGTTGCCGCCCGGCGGTGCCGGGCGGAGCGCCAAGATCTAGCGTTTCGCCCAGATCATGGCGCTCCACCGTTGCTATGGCGACGCTCGCGCTCCAAGATCTAGCCCGCGTAGCGATCTCGCGCCCGCTTGGTGGGGTGGG
>NZ_BSDI01000060.1:0-40909 GCF_027923225.1 Phytohabitans aurantiacus | reverse complement strand
CCCACCCCACCAAGCCGCGCGCCCACCAACGCCGGCTTCGGGCCACGCCGCAAAAGGCGCGGCGTAGCCGTGCGTCGTGAGGTCGCACGTCGCAAGAGCCCGCCACTCACCACGCCGATCAAGGGCATTCGCATGGATCAAGGGCGAACGCACGTGGAAAAGAGATCCAACCGCGTGCATTCGCCCTTGATCGGCGCGGCCAGGCCAGGCCAGGCCAGGCGCGCAAGGCGCGGCGCGGCCAGCACAGCGGGGCGAGGCGCGGCGGAGTGCGGCTTGGCGTGGCGCGGCCGGGCGCGGCGAGGCGCAGTGCGGCCAGGCACCGCGAGGTGCGGCGCGTGCGTTTGCCCTTGATCGGTGCGTGAGAAGGGCGTGACGAGATGTGTGTGCCGGTGGGGATGGGCACCTATCCCCACCGGCACCATCGGTGCGGCGTGCACCGTGTACGCGATAGCCGGCCCCACGATTCCGGCATCCCCGCGCCCACACCAAAAGAGTAGGCCCGTCCAGGTTTCGGGTGGTGACACGCCTATGACGTTATTGTTTCGACTCTGGTCAATCGATCGACGTGTCCGAGCAGGGCGTCGAGCCTTAGAGCCGGTTGGTAGGCCTGCGATCGGCCGCGCCGGGCCCAGACGACGACCGACTTGCCGGACGCCGCCTGGACCTCGCCGCAGCTCGACCGCAGGCTTACCAACAGGCTCTTACGGGACTCGGGCCACCGCCGCGAACGTCGCGGACCGGAATGGCTCGGCGTGCAGGGCGTCGCTCTCGTCGGGCTGCCACTCGGGCGTCCACACCACGCCTGGTTCGAGGATTTCGAGACCGCCGAACAGAGCGGTGACCTCGTCGCGGTCGCGGTGGATTATCGGTGCGCCCGCCTCTTCGAAGACCTTCTTGATGACGGCCTCGATTTCGGGGCGGGGGTCTTCGGTGGTGTGCGAGATGACCAGGAAACTGCCGGGCGCCAGCACCGACTTGTATCGAGCCATGATGTCGGCGATGCCATCATCGTTGGCCACGTAGTGGAGTACCGCCACCATCATCAGACCCAGCGGCTGGCTGAAGTCGATCAGCCGCTGGGTCTCGGGCGCGTGCAGCACCGCCTCGGCGTCGCGCATGTCGGCGTCGACGATCGCCACGTTGGGCACGTCGGCGATGATCTCGCGGGTGTGTGCGACCGCGACCGGTTCGTTGTCGACGTACACGACGCGGGCGTCGGGGTTGAGCTGCGTGGCGATCTCGTGCACGTTGCCGACGGTCGGGATGCCGGAGCCCAGGTCGAGGAACTGCGTGATGCCCTGCGACACGCAGTACCGCACGGAGCGCTGCAGAAACGCCCTGTTGGACCGGGCGACGAGCGGCGCGTCCGGGTACGCCGTGAAGAACGCCTCGGCGGCGGCCCGGTCGGCGGCGAAGTTGTGCGCGCCGCCGAGCGCGTAGTCGTAGATGCGGGGCGCGCTCGGCGTGTCGATGTCAGTGCCGGGCGGCGGCCACGTACTCGACTCTGACATCGAAACCCCCAGGTTTAGGAATGCAACAACGCAGAATCCTACGACAGGCGCACGACCATCTTGCCGACGTTGTCGCCGCGCAGCATGCCGAGGAACGCGCGGACGGAGTTTTCCAATCCGTCGACGGTCGTCTCGTCGAAGCGCACCTTGCCGTCGCGCAGCCACTCGGCCATCTGGGCCGCGAACTCGTCCGCCAGGTGGCCGTACGAGCTCACGATGAAACCCTTCAGCGTCAGCTGCTTGCCGATCGCCAACGCGAGGTTGCGTGGCGCCGCGGGCGGTGTCGTGTTGTTGTACTGAGCGACCGCTCCGCACATCGCGACCCGCCCATGTGGACGGAGCGAGGAGAGCGCGGCCTCCAGGTGGTCGCCGCCGACGTTGTCGAAGTACACGTCGATCCCGTCGGGTGCGGCCTCTCGCAGCGAATCGCCGACCGGGCCGTCGTGGTAGTCGAATGCCGCGTCGAAGCCCAACTCTCGCGCGTACGCCACCTTGGCGGCGCTGCCCGCGCTGCCGACGACGCGCGCCGCACCGCGCAGCTTGGCGATCTGGCCGGCGAGGCTGCCCACCGCGCCAGCGGCGCTGGAGATGAAGACAGTGTCGCCGGGACGCATCGCGCCGACCTCGACCAGCCCCGCGTACGCGGTGAGTCCGGTCATGCCGAGCGCGCCCAGGTATGCGGTCGGTGGCGCGAGGCCGGGGTCGATCACCTTGGTGCGGCTCGCGTCGAGTACCGCGTAGTCGCGCCATCCGAGCCCGTGCACCACCAGGTCGCCGACCTTGCGGTCGGGGGACTCGGAGACGATGACCTCGCCGACCGCGCCGCCATCCAGCGGTGCGTCCAGCGCGAACGGCGGGACGTAGGACTTGACGTCGTTCATCCGCCCGCGCATGTACGGGTCGACCGACATGGCTATGTTGCGCACGATGACGTGACCCGGGCCGGGCGATGGCACCGGCGCCTCGACGATCTGGAAGTTTTCCGCCACGGGCCAGCCCGACGGGCGCGAGGCGAGCCGCACCTCACGGCCGATGAGCCGCCCAGCGGCCGCTCCGGCGCTCATTCGTCCACCACCGTCAGTTTGACGTCGATGTTGCCGCGCACCGCGTTCGAGTACGGGCAAACCTGGTGCGCGCGGTCGACGAGCTGCTGCGCGGCCACGCGCTCGACGGACGGCAGGGCGATTTCCAGCTCGACGGCGAGACCGAAACCACCATCGCCGTTGGGTCCAATGCCGACACGGCCGATGACGGTCGATCCGCTGACGTCCGCGCGCGCCTGGCGCGCGACGCGCCGCAGCGCGGAGTGGAAGCACGCGGCGTATCCGGCCGCGAAGAGCTGCTCGGGGTTGGTCGCGCCGCCGGCACCACCCAGCTCCTTCGGTACGGCCAGATCGGCCTCGAGGAGGCCGTCGAAGCTGCGGACGTGCCCCTCGCGCCCGTCGCCAGTTGCCAGCGCTTCCGCGGTGTACAGCACCTGCATCGTGTGCTCCTACTTCTTCTTGGCCGCCAGCTCCGCAGCGGCAATGTCCATAGTGGATGCCAATGTGGTGAGTGTGTCGCGCAGTTCCACGAGCGTTTTCCTGTCGAGACCGGTTGCGGCCACGAGCGTGGCCGGCACGCTGCGCGCACGGGCCTGAAGCTCCGTGCCCGCGGCGGTCAGCCGCACCTCGACCACGCGCTCGTCGCCGGCCGTCCGGTGGCGCGCCACCAGACCAGCGGCCTCCATGCGCTTGAGCAGCGGCGAGAGCGTGCCGGAATCCAGACGCAGCTCTTCGCCGAGCTCCTTCACCGTGCGCCCGTCGCGCTCCCAGAGCACCAGCAGCACCAGGTACTGCGGATACGTCAGGCCGAGCTCGTCGAGCAGCGGCCTGTAGAGCGCGGTCGTCGCCCGGGATGCCGCGTAGAGCGCGAAGCACACCTGGCGCCGGAGGGCCATCTCATCCACGTACTGAACGGTAACTTGCAATTAAGTTGTGCACAACCAAACCAGGTGTGACCCCGCCCTCATCGGCGCGGACCGGGGCATATAAGAATCCCGACACCCTTGCCGACCTGACCAGTCGCGGCGACATCGGCCACTATGGAGGCATGCCCGAGTACCGTCACGCCATCGTCGTCGGCGGCAGCCTCGCCGGCCTTTGTGCTGCCCGCGCCCTTGCCCAGCATGTCGAGCAGGTCACCGTCGTCGAGCGTGACCGGTTTCCGGACGAGCCCAAGGTGCGCAAGGGCGTGCCTCAGGCTCACCATCTGCACGTGCTCATCACCGCCGGTCAGCGCGCCCTGGAGCGGCTCTTTCCCGGCATGATGGCCGAGCTGCACGCGCTGGGCGCGGTGCCGGTCGCCGCGCCGACCGACATTCTGTATCTGAGTACCACCGGCTGGCGGGAGCGGTTTCCGCCGACGCACGGCCTGGTGGGGGCCAGCCGGGAGCTGATCGACTGGACCGCCCGGCGGCGGCTCGTCGAGGATCACCGGGTGCGGTTCCGCACCGCGCAAATCGTCGTCGGGTTGCTGCCGAGTGCCAGCGGTGATGGCGTCGCCGGCGTCGAGGTCCGCGACCGGGAGACCGGTGTGATCGAGCGGATCGCCGCCGACCTGGTGGTCGACGCAAGCGGGCGGAGCTCGCGCAGCCCCGACTGGCTGGCGCAGCTCGGATACGGGCGGCCGGAGGAGAGCCGCGTCGACGCCGGTCTCGGATACGCCAGCCGCCGCTACCGGTTGCGCCCCGGCGCGGTCGACGGATGCAAAAACATCCTGCTCATGCCCAAGCCGCCGGAGTCGTCGCGGGGCGGCGTGCTGTATCCGATCGAAAATGACCGTTGGATGGTGACTGTCGGAGGGCTGGGCAACGACTGCCCGCCGACCGACGAGGAGGGCTTCCTGGAGTTCACGCGAAGCCTGCGCAGCCCTCTGCTGTACGACGCGATCCGGGACGCCGAGCCCGACTCGCCGATCCACGGCTTCCGGCAGACTGCCAACCACCGCCGGCACTTCGAGGCGATGCCGCGGTGGCCGGACGCGTTCCTTGTCGTGGGTGATGCGGCGTGCTCGTTCAACCCCGTGTACGGCCAGGGGATGGCCGTCGCGGCGATGGCCGCGGTGCGCCTCGACGACCACCTGCGAAGCCACCCCGGCGCCTTCGGGCGCGAAATGCAGGCAGCCGTCGCCGAGTGCAGCGCCGCCGCCTGGCTCATCGCCACGGGCGCCGATTTGCGGTACCCGACCACCGCCGGCCCGCGCCCCGGACGGCTCAGCCGGCTCTCGCACTGGTACCTCGATCGCACGTCCGATGTGGCCAACCGCGACGCGCGAGTGTCCGAAGTGCTCACCGACGTGCTGCATCTCGTCTCGCCGCCAGCGGCGCTGATGCGGCCGGGCATCGCGCTCCGGGTGCTCCGCGGGCGGCCCGGCCCGAGGCTGACCGAGCCGCCGATGAGCGCTACTCGGTTGCCCCGTTGAGAATCCAGGGCAGGTTCACCTTGCGGAACACAATGGACACGTGCGAGGTGTCAGTGTTGTTCCTGTCCTCATTGACTTCGATGAGCGCGCCAACGTAGTAGTCCGCCGTCTTGGCCATGCTGGAGTACCCGCCCTCCGCCCACGCTCCGGAGCCCAACGCCGCCCAGTCAGGCAGCGGGGCGTCGCTGAGGAACCGGTGCACCGGCCAGGTCTTGCCCTCGTCGTAGCTGATCCGCAGGTTCATCTTGGTGCGGGTCAGCGTGCTGGCCGAGTTGAGGAAGACGATCCGCGTCGGTGAGTCCAGGTTGTACCGCAGCACCGAACCCTGCATCGCCGGATCCAGCAGCGTTTCGTCCGGCGCGAACGTGGTGTAGGCGCCACCGATCGTGCCGCGCGAGACCCACCGGCGCTTTCCCGTGTTCCATACCTGCGTGGTCGCGCGGTCGTTGCGCATCAGCCGGCCGTCGGTCAGTTCGAGTACAGTGCCTTCGCTGGTGCCTTCCTGGTACGCGCCGCCGCTGGTCGTGATGCGCTGCACCTTCCAGCTAACGCCGTGGTCGTCGCTGTAGATGTTGCGGTGCTGCGCGGGAATGACCAGCCGTCCGGTCGAGGTCTGGATGCCGACGCCCGGCCCGATGGCGTCCCACGCCCACGGGTCGCCGTTGGCCAGCGTTCGAGGTTTCAGAGCCGCCGTCATGTCGACCGGGTCGCTAAAGGACAGTCCGTCGTCAGTGCTGCTGGAGACGTACACCTTGCGGTGCTCCCACGCGGTGATCTTCGTCGTGCCGTCCACGCCGTTGATGCTGTATCCGGCCGGGTTCCACGACATGAAGAGCCACACCTTGTTGTTGCTCTCGTCGACCACGGCGGTCGGGTTGCCCCACGTGCCCAGTCCGGCGCCGACCACCTCCTGCAGCCCCGACCAGGAGGCGCCGTTGTCGATGGAGCGCTTGTAGAGCAGGTTGATGTTTCCGTGGTCGTCGTTCGCCGCCGCCCGTCCCTCGACGAACGCCAGCAGCGTGTTCGACCGGGTGCGGACCAGCGACGGGATGCGGAACGAGTGGTACGTGATGCCGTTGAGCGACTCGCTGCCGCCACCGTCGAAGAGCAGGCGCTCGCTGTGTGCGGGCGTCGCTGCGCCGGCCGGGCGGGACAGTGCTGTCACCGCCAGGCCGGCGAGCAGGCAACCGGCTACGAGGAAGGACGTCCTACGAATGTTGGCCACGCAGCCATGATCGCAAATATCCTTCGACGTTCGTAAGTGGATGGTAGGTGAATTTCACACTGTGCGCAGTGCGGCCGCGGCCGCCGGCGTGAGCTTCAGGTTCGCGTCGAACGTGAGCGACGACTCGCCCGCGGGCGACGGCAGCCCCGTGATGGAGTTGAAGAGCGCGGCCACCAGCAGCGGGCACTTCCAGGTGTGCTGCGCCGCCGGCACCGGGTCCTCGTTGCCGACGAGCTTGCCGTTGAGGTTCGTCATGTCGGTACCGCCGAATGGAGCACCGGTCAGGGCCCCGCTGCGGTCCGTGGTGAGCGCCGAGCGGAACGGTCCGATCGAGCACTTACTCAGTAGGAGATCGGCCGTGGCGACCACCTGGCCGCTGAGTGCGATGTGGATGCCGTCGGCGCCGAACGTCACCGGCCCGCTGAAGTCGGTCACCGGCACGATCTCGACCTCGACCGAGAGCAGGCCCACCGGCACCGAAAGCGGCTCGAACGCCAGGTTTTCCTTGGGAATGACGCCTTCCAGCGTCAACTCGGGTGTCCACCGTACGACGCCGCACGCGGTGGCCGTGGCGCCGGTCGCCGGATCCAACTGTCCGATCTGGACGGCACCGTTGCTGAGCGTACTGGTGAACGGGATGCCGTCCGTCGGGCAGGCGGCCGCCGCGGCGGCGAACCGCGGCGCTACGAAAAGGGTCGAGAGAAGGGCTAGTAGGGCGAGACTGGTAAGGCGCCAGCGGCGGCGCGCAGGGATGAGCGACACGTCTCCACCTCCGGGAGTGTGGCACTGAAGTCGCTACCGATCGGTAAGTTACCGGCGAGTTTAGGATGTGTAACGGCGGCCGTCAATGTGTTGTTTCGGGGTAGGGTACGACGTGGTTTGGAGCGATACGCCGCTGGCGCGCGACCTCGGAATACGCCTGCCGATCGTCCAGGCGCCCATGGCCGGCGGCCCCTCGACACCGCACCTCGCCGCCGCCGTCTCGGCCGCCGGCGGCCTCGGCTCCATCGCGGGCGCGATGCTCGCCCCTGACCAGCTCCGCGCGGCGATCACCGCGGTCCGGTCACTCACCGGCGCGCCTTTCGCGGTCAACCTTTTCGCACCGCAGCCGCCGCCGCGCACCGACCGGGTCGCGGAGTGGTCCACCTTGACCGGTGTACCGCTTGCGGAGCGACCGCCTCCGCCAAGCTTCGACGATCAGCTCGACGTCATAGTGTCCGAGCGGGTGCCGGTCTTCAGCTTCACGTTCGGGATACCGCCTCTCGCGGGCGTCGACGCGGTCATCCTCGGCACCGCGACGACGGTGGCCGAGGCGGTCGCGCTCGAAGAGGCGGGCGTGACCGCGGTGGTGGCCCAGGGCTTCGAGGCCGGCGGTCACCGCGGCACCTTCGACCGCCCAGTCGACCGATCATTGATCGGCACGCTAGCGCTGGTACCGCAGATCGTCGACGCGGTATCGGTGCCGGTGATCGCGTCCGGCGGCATCATGGACGGTCGCGGGATCGCGGCGGCGTTCATGCTCGGGGCTCAGGGCGTGCAGTTGGGCACCGCGTTCCTGCGCTGCCCCGAGGCCGGCACCACCGACGCGCACCGGCGGGCGGTGGGGCAGGAAACCACCGTCACCCGCGTCCTGACCGGCCGCCACGCCCGCGCCGTACGCACCCCGCTCGTCGACCGTCTCGAGTCCTCCACAGTGGACCCGCCCGACTACCCGCTGCCCCGCTACCTGACCCCCGAGCCCCCCATGCTCGTGGGCCAGGCCGGCGCGCTGTCACGGGATCTCCCCGCCGCGGACCTGGTAGCAACCCTCGCCTCCGAAACCACAATCCTCCTCCCGTGAAGGGGGTGGGGTTAGAACCAGGGGGAGGGGCCGGTCGCCGCCGGGATGGGGCGTTTCGTGGATGGTTTGGTGTCGAGGGCGGGTGTGAAGCGGCGTGGTGCCGCCGGCAGAGCCAGCCGGTTGCTTGCCGGCAACGCGGCCACGGGTGCCGCGTCTGGGCGCCGCCGCGGCCGGTCGGTGATCGTCACCAGCATTGCCAGCAACGCGAACGCCACCCCCGCCGCCCCGAACGCCCACGCGTACCCGCCCGTGGTCGCCACCACGGCGCCGGCGTCGGCCAGGTGCGCGCTGCGTGCCGCGGCCACCGCCATCAGCATGGTCAGGCCGACGGTCGGGCCCACCTCCATCGCGGTATTCATGACGCCGCCGGCCAGTCCGGCCTGCCGGGCCTGTACGCCCGCCAAAGATAGGACGGTCGCGCCCGCGAACGCGAGCGCCAGCCCGGTGGCGACGAGCAGGAGGCTGGGCAGGATGCCGGTGGTGTACGGGGTGCTCGGGTCGAGTGTCGCTAGCAGGAGCAGCCCAGCGGCGGCACACGTCAGGCCGAACGCGATGACGCCGTGAGGGCCGCGGCGTTCGAGCCGGCGCCGGCACAGCCGTCCCGCGAGCAGCAGCGTGATCCCGTACGGGAGGAACGCGGCCGAAGTGCGCAGCGGCGTCCAGTCGCGGATCTGCTGGAGGTACAGGCCGAGCAGCAGGGTGATCAGCGAGGCGCCGGCCGCCGCGAACGCGATCGTGAGCAGGCCGACGATGCGGCTGGTGTCGTCGAGGAACGACAGCGGCAGCAGCGGGGAGCGGCCGCGCGCCTCCACCGCGATGAAGAGCAACAGCAGCAGTACGCCACCACCGAGTGGACCGGCGACCATCGGGTCGGTCCACGGATACTGGTCGGTGACGACGAGGCCGTAGCTGACCAGGGTCACCCCGGCGGTGGCGAGGACCGCGGCGAACAGGTCGAGCTGCGGGCGCTCGACCGGCGCGCTGCGCGGCACGAGCCGAGGGGCGATCAGCAGCCCGAGGATGGCCACGGCGATGCCGGGCGCGAACATGTACCGCCACGACACCCACGTGCACACGCCAGCGGTGAGGATGCCCGCGGTCGCGCCGAGCACGGACAGCCCGCCCCAACGGGCCATCGCGCGGCGGTGACTCGCCGGGTCGGCGTACAGGCGATGCAGGACCGCGACGGCCGCCGGCGCCGCGAGCGCCGCGCCCACGCCCTGCCCGAACCGCGCGGCCACGAGCATCTCAAAACCATTCGAGAACGCCGCCGCGGTCGACGCGACGGCGAAGAAAGCCAGGCCCGTGAGCAGCAGGCGGCGGCCGCCGTACCTGTCGACGAGCCGGCCGCCGAACAGCAGCAGCCCGCTGAAGGAGAGCGCGTACGCCGCGCTGACCAGGATCAACTCTGACCGGGTGAGCCCCCAGAGCGTGCCGATGGCCGGCAGGGGGACGGACACCACGGTGATCGTGAAGATGAGCGTCGCCTGGACGGTGCCCAGCAACGCGAATGCTCTGCGGCGCCTGACGATGGCGCGCCGGGGGAATGGCACTACCATGGCCGGTCCTCCCCGGGCCGGGCTTGAATACGATCAGTGGCCGACCCATCACCGTTCGTATCACTGTATCAATATCCATCGTCATGTAGGGACCCGTGCCGGCCAGATCGTACGATCAAGGCGTGCACGCATCAGCCGGTCCCGTGGTCGTAGGTCTCGACGTGGGTGGGACCAGTACCAATGCCACCCTTCTCGACGCGTCCGGCCAGTTCCTCATCGATCGCATGGTCGAGACGCCGAGCTGCGTCCTGCAGGGGCCGGAGGCCGCCCTCGACGCGCTCGCCGGCTCGGTCGAGCAGGTGCTCAGCCTGACCGGCACGGACGCGGCGGCGGTACGCGCCGTCGGGCTCGACACGCCCGGCCCGGCCAGCGCCGACGGGGTGATCTCCTCCCGCGGCGCCACGAACTTCTCGTTGCCCGCCTGGTACGGCTTCGACATCCGGGGCGCTCTCGAGGCGCGGCTCGGCTTGCCCGTGGTCTACAACAACGACGGCAACGCCGCCGCCCTGTACGCCCACGTAGTGCACTTCGGCGCCGACGCGTTCGCGCGCTCGTCGATCTCGGCGATCGTGGGCACCGGGCTGGGCGGCGGCGTCATCGAGTCCGGGCAGGTGGTCAAGGGCGCCACGGGTACCGCTGGCGAGCTGGGCCACGTCCACATCCCGCTCGACGGGCTGCTCGCCGACGGGCAGCAGGTCCCGAAGTGCAACTGCGGGTTCAGTGGTGACGTCGAGAGCGTCGCGTCGCTGACCGGCATCGTGAAGAACCTGCTGCCGTACTGGCTGACCCGCTTCGACGGGCACGAGCTGGCGGCGGTGCCGATCGACAAGGCGGCCCGGCTGGTCCGGTCGTACGGCGAGCGGGGCGACCCCCTCGCGCGGGCGATCTTCGAACAGCAGGCGATGGCGCTGGGGCGGCTCTTCACGATCGCGGCCAACTTCACCGACCCGCACGCGTTCTTCGTGGGTGGCGGGGTCGTCGAGACGGTGCCGGAGTTCCGCGACTGGTTCCTGGGCAAGGTGCGCGAACACACCGTGCTGCGGCGGGAACAGTCCGAAACGGTCACCTTCTCCCTGGTACCCGATCTCGACATGGCCGGGGCGCGCGGCGCCGCGCTGGCCGCGCAGGCCCTCCACCCGTGATCAAAGCTTCATTCAAGTGGTAAGAGCGACTTGAATGAAGCTTCGATCACGGTGCAGCGGGCTGGCGGCGCGTAGCCGGCACGAGCGCGAGTGCGGGCAGCAGGATCAGCGGGACGATCAGCAGCGCCTTGAGCGTGCCGGTGTGGTCGCCGAGGAAGCCCACCAGCGGGGGACCGGCCAGGAATGCCGTGTACCCGATCACCGCGACCACGCTGACCCGCGCGGGCGCCCGGTGTTCCTCGTCGGCCGCGGCGCTCATGCCCACGGGGAAGCCGAGCGACGCGCCCACGCCCCACAGCGCGACGCCGGCGAGGGCGACCGCCCACGAGTTGGCGAGTATCGCGATCAGCGCGCCGGCGCCCGCGATGAAGATCGTGACGGTGAGGGTGCGGACCCGGCCCCAGCGGTCGATGGCGAGCGTGCCGAGGGTGCGCCCGGTGGTCATCGCGGCCACGAACACGCCGAACGTCGCCGCGCCGGCCGCCTCGGTCACGCCGTGACCGTCGACGAACGCCACCGCCAGCCAGTCGTTCGCGGTGCCCTCGGTGAACGCCATGATCAGTACCAGAAGGCCGATCAGCAGCGTGCGCGGCTCGCGCCAGGCGGCGAGGACGCCGCCCGACTTCTCGCGCGGGGCTTCCGGGTCGGCCGCCAGGAAGGAGCGGACGGCGACGAGAGTACCGGCGAGCATGACGCCCGCCGCGAGCATGAGGTGCGCGGCGAGGGGAAGTCCGACGCGCGCCGCGCCGGCTCCGATGCCCGCGCCCGCGACCGTGCCGAGGCTCCACGCCGCGTGGAAGCGCGGCATGATCGTGCGGCCGAGCCGGCGCTCCACGGCCGCGCCCTCGACGTTCATGGCGACGTCGCACGTGCCCGACCCGTACCCGAGTGCGAAGATTCCCAGTCCCACCACGACGATCGAGGCCATGCCGCCACCCAGGCCGGCGATCGCGAGGCCTGCCGCGGCGATGGCCGCCGCCATCGTGACCGTGCGGCGCGGGCCGAGCCGGTGGGTGATCACGCCGGACGTCGGCATGGCCAGGATCGCGCCGGCAGACATCGCGAGCAGCAGCATGCCCAGCCGTCCCGCGGACAGGTCGAGAGCGTCGCGCGCGGCCGGCACGCGGGCGAACCACGAGGCGACGCCGAGCCCGTTGAGCCCGAACACCACCGCGACGCCGTTGCGGGCGGACAGTAAGTACTGTGGCGGGGCGGTGGTCGTGACCATGTCGTCGATACCACCTCTGAAAGCGCTCTCACTTCAAGCGGCTGGTGATGCATGATTGCTCACATGAGTAGACCCGCGACACACCGCGCCACGCTGGACGACGTCGCGCGCGCCGCCGGCGTGTCGCGCTCGACCGCCTCCCGCGTCATCGCGGGGTACGGGCCAGCCTCGGCCGCGACGCGTGACCGGGTCGTCGAGGCGGCCGGCCAGCTCGGGTACGCGCCGAACCCCGCCGCCCGAGCCCTCGTGACCGGCACCGGCTTCCGGCTCGTCGTGGCCGTCGTCGGCGCGACACCGGACGTGCTGCACGACCCCTACGTCGACCGGGTGGTCAGCACCGCCGCCAGCATGTGCGCCCCGCACGACGTCGGCGTCTCGCTGCGCTGGCTGTCGCTGAACGCACCCAGCGACCTGTACGCCATGGCCAGCGACCCGAGCGTGCACAGCGTGCTGCTCGTCAACACCACCCAGGCTGTCCTCGACGCCGTGCCGGCGCGGCTGCTCGGGCGCGTGGTGTCGATCGGCGTCGGCTCGCCGCAGGTGCCCGGATTCGACGTCGACAACGGCGGCGCGGCGGCGGCGACGCTCGCACACCTGTACGACTCGGGCCGGCGCCGGATCGCGATGGTCACCGGTCCACAGTGGATGCCCTGCACGCACCGGCCCGTCGAGTCGTACCTCGCCGCCATGCGCGCCGCCGGCCTGCCCGCGCGGTCGGTCGAGGGCGACTTCACCGTCGCCAGTGGACGGACCGGCATGGCCGAGGTGCTGCACCGCTGGCCGGACACCGACGCGGTGTTCGCCGGCAGCGACGCCATGGCGCTGGGCGCGCTCGCCGTCCTGCGCGAGCGCGGCGTCGACGTGCCGGGCGACATCGCCGTCGCGGGCTTCGACGACGTGCCGTTCGCGGCGCTGAGCGCGCCGGCGCTCACCACCGCCACCCACCCCGTCGAAGAGATCGCCGCCGGGGCCGTCACCGCTCTAATGGCGGGATCGCGGGTACCGCCGGCGACCGCGTACGCCTCCAGGCTGGTCCTTCGGGAGAGCGCCTGACATGGCTTTCGACGTATCGTTGACGCGGGCCGCCTATCCCGCGCTGGCAGACGGATACGCGTACCTCGACGGGGCGGCCGGCACGCAGGTGCCGCAGAGCGTCGTCGACGCGATCGCGGGCGCGTACCGATCGGGCATCGGCAACGTGGGCGGCGCCTTCCCCGCGAGCGACCGCTCCGGCGGCATCGTCGCCGAGTGCCGCGCGGCGGTCGCCGACCTGGTGGGCGGTCACCCCGACGGGGTCATCCTCGGGCCGAACATGACGACGCTGACGTACCGGTTGGCCGCCGCGCTGAGCCGCGACTGGGCGCCCGGCGACGAGGTGGTCGTCTCCCGCCTCGACCATGACGCCAACGTGCGACCCTGGGTGCAGGCCGCTTCGCGGGTGGGCGCGACCGTGCGCTGGGCCGAAGTGGACACCGCCACCGGAGAGTTGCCGGTAGAGCAGTACGACACGCTGATCGGCCCGCGCACCAGGCTGGTGGCGGTCACCGCGGCGAGCAACGTGCTCGGCACCCGCCCGGATGTGGCCGCCATCACGGCTCGCGCCCGCGGTGCCGGCGCATTGTCCTATGTGGATGGTGTGCACGCGAGCGCGCACGGATACACTGACATGGTCGCGCTGGGCGCCGACTTCTACGCCACCAGCGCATACAAATGGTCCGGCCCGCACGTCGGTGCCGTGGTCGCGGATCCGGCCCTGCTGTCGACCGTACGTCCCGACAAGCTCGCCTCGTCGCCCGACACCGTGCCGCAGCGCTTCGAGACGGGTACCTCACCGTTCGCCGACTTCGCCGGTGTGGTGGCGGCGGTCGAGCACCTGGCTGGGCTGGACCCCGCGGCGACCGGCGACCGGCGGTCACGCTTGCGGTCCTCTTTGGACGCGGCTGAGATGTATGAGCGGGAGCTGTTCGGCGTACTGTTGAACGGGCTGGAGGCGATGCCGCACGTAACGCTGTACGGCAAGCCGGCCCGGCGCACCGCCACGGCGTACTTCACCGTGGCCGGCCGCACCCCAGCCGCCGTCGCCGAGCACCTCGCCGCCCACCGCGTCAACGTGTGGCACGGCCACAACTACGCGTGGGAGGTCACGGCCGCACTCGGCATCCGCGACGCGGGCAGCGCGGTCCGCGCCGGCCTAGTCCACTACAACAACGAGGCCGACGTCGACCGCTTACTCTCCGCCATCACCGACCTGCCCTAACCAACCACTCCTGCACGGTCCGAGCGTCCCGTCCCGCGCCGCCCGTCCCGTCCCGTGCCGCGCCGTCCGTGCCGTGCCGTCCGTGCCGCGCTGTCCCGCGCCGCGTCGCGCTGTCCCGCGCCGCGTCGCGCTGTCCCGCGCCGCGTCGCGCTGTCCCGCGCCGCGTCGCGCTGTCCCGCGCCGCGTCGCGCCGTCCCGCGCCGTGGCGCGGACGCGCCCTCTCCGCCGATCAAGGGCGTATGCACGTGGTTGGATCTCTGTTCGCGTGCGTTTGCCCTTGATCCATGCGAATGCCCTTGATCGGCGGCCGCTGGCGGCGTCGTGCGCGGAGCGAAATGTGCGGCTTCGGGTGCTACGCGCATGGCGCGTCAGCGCCGGCCCGCCGGATGCCCTCACGGCGCCAGGACACCTCGCCGCCCGCGGGCGGTTGCGGCTACCTCTTGATCCAGCGCGTCCAGTCGGGGTCGCGCTTGTACCCGGCTGCCTGCCACGCGTGGTGGGCGAGTTCGTTGCGGTCGAGGACCATGGCGTCGAGGCGTCGGGCGCCGAGGGCGCTCAGGCGCCGCTCGGCCGCTTCGAGTAGCGCGGTGCCGATGCCGCGGCGGCGTTGGTCGGGGTGCACGGCGAGCCGGTACAGGTGGGCGCGCCAGCCGTCCCAACCGGCGATCACCGTGCCGACGATCTGGCCGTCGGCCTCGGCTAGCAGCAGCGCCTCGGGATCGCGCGCGATCAGCGCGCCGACGCCGTCGGGGTCGTCGCTGATGCTCGTGCCCTCCGCCCCCACGCGCCAGAACGCGAGCACCGCGTCGATGTCCGCGTGTGTAGCGGCTCGAACGGTGACCACAGTCGTGTCCTTTCGCTCGTCGATCAAGGAGATGTTCATGGATCAAGGGCGAACGCACGCGGAAAAGAGATCCAACCACGTGCATTCGCCCTTGATCGACGAAAAGAGCGGCGCGCCGCGCGCGCGGAGAGCGCCGCGCCGCGACAGGAAGCGGCGTGCGGTGCGCGGCGAGTGCTACAGGCCCTGGGCGAGTTTGTAGTATGCGGCGTTTAGGCGGATCTCCCGGGTGAAGGAGCGAAGGTCGGTCGTCGCGTCGATGGTCAGCAGCTCGATGCCGGCCATGTCGGCGAAGTCCTGGAACGCCTCGATACCCACCGCCGTCGTCATCACTGTGTGGTGTGCCGCGCCGGCCGTCAGCCACGCCGCTGCCGACGTGTGGAAGTCGGGCTCGGGCTTCCACACCGCGCGGGCCACCGGCAGCTTCGGTAGCGCCTCGTCGGGCTGGATGACGTCGACGACGTTGGCCGTCAGGCGGAACCGGTCGCGCATGTCGCTCAGCGCCACCACGACCGCCGGGCCGGAGTCGGCGTTGAAGACCAGGCGTACCGGGTCTTCGCGCCCGCCGATGCCGAGCGCGTGGATCTCCAGGGAGGGGCGGGAGGTGGTGAGGCCGGGGCTGACCTCCAGCATGTGCGCACCGAGGATTTTCTCCTCGCCGGGCACCATGTGGTAGGTGTAATCCTCCATCAGGGAGGCGCCGCCGGGCAGGCCGGCACCCATGACGGTCGCGATGCGCACCAGTACGGCGGTCTTCCAGTCGCCCTCGGCGCCGAACCCGTATCCGTCGGCCATGAGCCGCTGCACGGCGAGCCCGGGCAGCTGGCGCAGCGCGCCCAGGTCTTCGAACGTGGTGGTGAACGCGCTGAAGTCGCCCCCGGTCAGGAAGCTGCGCAGGCCCACCTCGATCGCGGCGCCGTACCGCAGCGACTCGTGCCGGTCGCCGCCGGGCCGCAGGGCGGGCACCACGTCGTACAGGTCGAGGTATTCGCTGATCAGAGCGTCGATGTCGGCGGCGGAAGCGGCCTGCACGGCGTCGGCCAGGTCGTTGACGCCCCAAGTGTTAACCTGAACACCGAGGCGCAACTCAGCCTCGGTTTTATCGCCTTCGGTGACCGCCACGTAGCGCATGTTGTCGCCGAATCTGGCCAGCTTCAGCTCGTGCGCGGCGCGCCAGCCGGCGGCGGCGCGCGACCAGGTGCCGATCGCGGCGGTGACGCGCGGGTCGGTGGCGTGGCCGACGACGGTCTTGCGGGCGACGCCGAGCCGCGTCTGGATGTATCCGAACTCCCGGTCGCCGTGGGCGGCCTGGTTGAGGTTCATGAAGTCCATGTCGATCTCGGACCAGGGCAGCGCCACGTTGGCCTGCGTGTGCAGGTGCAGCAGCGGCTTGTCGAGGGCGTCGAGGCCCGCGATCCACATCTTGGCCGGGGAGAAGGTGTGCATCCAGGCGACGACGCCGATGACCTTGTCGTCGGCGTTGGCGTCGAGCATGGCCCGCCGGATCGACGCGCTGTCTTTGAGGACCGGCTTCCACGTGAGGGTGACGGGGATGTCGCTGGCCTCCCCGAGCACGCGGGCGATCTCCCGCGACTGGTCGGCCACCTGCCGCAGGGTGTCCTCGCCGTACAGCCCCTGGCTGCCGGTCAGGAACCAGACCTCGTACCCGGACAGGTCCGGGATGATGCTTGTGCTCAACGAAAGCTCCTCTGCCTGGTGGGGCGTGCCGACTAAGTTTGCCGCCCCGGCGCCGCCCTGGTGTGCCCGCGCCGCCTTCATGGTGCCCACGCCGTCGTGGTGTGCCCGCCCAGGGACCGCTCAGCCCCCGCGCAGCACCCTGGCGAGGGTGTCGAGCGCCGCGAGGTATCCGCGCTCCGGCGGCGTGCCGTAGCCCACGATGATGCCCTGCGGCCGCTCGCCGGCCCCGGTGCCAGCGGTGTGCCAGTGGCTGCCCAGCTCGCCGACGGCGAGTCCCCGGTCGGCGGCGGTGGCCAGCACCTCGCTCTCCGTTGGCCCGCCAGCGGGCAGGGTGATCATCGCATGGAGACCAGCCGCGATCCCACCCAGCGGGTGCCTCCTGCCGAGGCGGGCAACCAGCAGGTCACGGCGCCGACGGTACCGGAGACGGCAGGCCCGCACGTGCCGGTCGTACCCGTGTGTGGCGATCAGGTCCGCGAGAGCGAGTTGCCCGAGACTTTCGGTGTGGGCGTCGGCGTACCGTTTGGCCTCGGTGACCGGTTCGACGAGGTGGGCGGGGAGCACCATCCACGCCAGCCGGAGCGCCGGGCCGAGGGTCTTCGAGGCGGTGCCGACGTAGACGACACGATCCGGTGCCATGCCTTGCAGCGCCCCGACGGGCTGCCGGTCGTACCGGAACTCGCCGTCGTAGTCGTCCTCGATGATCAACCCGTCGGTGGCGGCTGCCCACTCGGTGAGCGCGTGCCGGCGGTCGGGCGCGAGGGTGGCTCCGGTCGGGTACTGGTGTGCGGGGGTGACAAGTACCGCTCGCTCCCTTGTGGACAGCAGGTCGGTGCGCACGCCGTGCTCGTCCACGGGAATCGGCAGCACGCCGTGCCCGTGGCGGCGGATCAGCTCCCGGTGGAACGCGAGGCCCGGGTCTTCGGTGGCGATCGGCCCGTCGACCAGTCCGGCGAGCAGCGCCAGCGCCTGCACGTACCCGGATGTCACCACGATGCGGTCCGGGCTCGCGAGCACGCCGCGGGCGCGGCCCAGGTACTCGGAAAGCACCGTGCGCAGCTCGTGCGTGCCGGCGGGGGTGTCGTAGTCGTACCGGCTGGCGGGCGCCGTCGCGAGCGCGCGCCGAAGCGACCGGAGCCACGCCGTGGTGGGGAAGGTCGACACGTCAGGGCTTCCGGGGCGCAGGTCGTAGCGCGGCGCGGCGCCCTCCGGCTCGGTTTTCGAGGAGGCCGGTCGCGGCGCGGGCGGTAGTCCCGCGACCACCGTGCCCGAGCCGTGCCGCGCGGCGAGGTAGCCCTCGGCGACGAGCTGGTCGTAGGCCGCGCTGACGGTGTTGCGGGCGAGGCCGAGCTCGGCGGCGAGGGCGCGGGTGGAGGGCAGCCGGGTGGCCGGCGTGAGCCGCCCGGCCCGGATGGCGTCGCGCAGCGCGCGCTCCAGCCCCGCCCGCCGGCTCCCGCCGCCCAGGTCGAGGTGCAGGTCGCCACCGAAAGTGGCCCAATTTCGCGGCACAATATTGGACCTTAGCGCGGAGCCACTTGCTCCGTAGTGTCATTGGCATGACAACGACGACCGGCACCGTCCGCCTAGCGGTGGACACGCTCGCCCCGCATATCAACCGCGCCATGAACAGCCTCGACGCGGCGTCCCGCAAGACCGACCTCGAACCCGTCCTGCTCGACCTCGTGCGCGCTCGCGCCTCGCAGCTCAACGGCTGCGCGTACTGCGTCGACACGCACAGCCGCGACCTGCGCGAGGCCGGCGAGTCCGAGCGCCGCGTCTACGCGCTGCCGGTGTGGCGGGAGACGCCGTTCTTCACCGCGCGCGAGCGGGCCGCCTTGGAGCTGACCGAGGCCGCCACCCGGCTGACTGACGGCCCAGTCAGCGACGAGGTGTACGGGCGGGCGGCGGCCGAGTTCTCCGAGAAGGAACTGGCCGAGCTGATCTGGACGATCACGGTCATCAACGCCTGGAACCGGCTCGGCGCCATCGCGCACCCCTGGCCCCTCTCATGAGGTCCGCGACCGGCGCCTCCGCCCGCGATCCGGGGCCGGCGCTCGCCGCCCGAGCGGCCGCGCTGCGTGCGCTGCACCGCCCGGGAGACCCGCTCGTGCTGGCCAACGCGTGGGACGCGGCGTCCGCGCGCGCCACCCAGGCCGCGGGTTTCGCGGCCGTCGCCACCAGCAGCGCCGCGGTCGCGGAGGTGCTCGGGTACGCCGACGGCGAGACCACCCCGGCGGGAGAGATGCTCGACGCGGTCGCGCGGATCGTCCGGGCGGTCGAGGTACCGGTCACCGCCGACCTCGAGCGTGGATACCGGATGCGCCCTGCGGAACTTGTCGAGCGGCTCGCCGCCACGGGGGCGGTCGGCTGCAATCTCGAGGACTCGGATCCCGGTACCGGAAAAATGGTGGACCCCGGCGAGCAGGCCGATTTCCTCGCGGCCGTGCGTGCCGCGGCCGTCGAGGCCGGTTTTGACCTGGTCGTCAACGCGCGGATCGACGTGTACATGCCCGAGGTGGCGGGCGTACTCGACGAGGCGGTCGCACGGGCCGAGCGCTATCTGGCGGCCGGCGCCGACTGCGTGTACCCGATCGGCGCCACCGACGCGGACGTCCCCGCGCTGGTGGAGGCCGTGGGAGGCCGGGTCAACGTGCTGGCCCGAGCCGGCGGCCCGCGGATCGCCGACCTGGCCGCCCAGGGCGTGGCCCGAGTGAGCCACGGCTCAGGATTGTTCCGCGCGACGGCCGCCCACCACGAGGCCCAACTAGCGATGATCAGGGCGTCCCTGACGTCGTCCTAACGACATGAGGGACGCCCTGATCACGAGGGGTGGGGGAGGGGCGCGGCGGGGAGGGTGACGCGGACGGTCAGGCCGCCGCCATCCCTCGGGTCGGCGGCGACGTCGCCGCCGTGTGCGCGGGCCACCGACCGCACGATCGACAGGCCGAGGCCCACGCCCCGGTCCTGGCCCGTCCGCTCCCTGCCATATCGGCGGAACGGTTCGAACAGACCTGGGATCTCGTATCGGGGCACCACCGGCCCCGAATTGCTGACGGTCAGTTCGACACGGCTCTCGGGAAGCGTGCGGCAGGCGACCCGCACCCAGCCGCCGTCGCCGTTGTGGCGGATGCCGTTTTCGACGAGGTTCTGCACGAGGCGTTCGAGCAGCACCGGGTCGCCCAGCGTGAACGCCTCGGCGGGATCGGGGCAGCCGACCGTGATGCCCGCCTTGTCGGCCTCCGGCCCGAGCAGCCCGAGCGTGTGCTCGACGACGTCGGCGAGGTCCACCAGCGTCTGGTCGACCATCTCGTTTTCGGAGCGTGCCAAAAGCAGCAGGCCGTTGATGAGCCGCTCGTGCCGGGCGTTGATGTCGAGGAGCAGGTCGGTGAGCTGTCGGACCTCGGGTGTGGCCGCCTCGCGGTGCGCGGTGTATTCCAGCACCGCGCGGCTGAGCGTCAGCGGCGTGCGCAGCTCGTGCGAGGCGTTGGCGACGAAGCGGCGCTGCCCGTCGAACGACCGGTCCAGCCGCTCCAGCATGGTGTCGAACGCGTCCGCCAGCACCTTTATCTCGTCGCGTGGCCCGGTGAGTGCGATCCGTTCGTGCAGGCTGCGGTCGGCGGCGGGCGCGTCCGCGATCCGGTGCGCGGTCTCGGTGATGCGCTGCAATGGTTGCAGTGCCCGCCCGGCGAGCAGCCAGCCGAACGCGATCGCCACGGCGGTCACCAGCACGAGCGCGATGCCGCCTTGGGTGAGCAGGTTGGTGAGCGCGGCGTCCCGGAGCTGATCCGGCATCTTCGCGGCGTACTCGACGTTCGGCAGGTCGCTTCCGGGCGGGCGGTTGTATGTGGCGAGGACCTTGACGCCGAGCCGTTGGCCCAGCAGGACATAGGTGAGGGCGAGCATCACGACACCCGCGGTGAACAGCAACGCTCCATAGAGGACGGTCAGGCGGGCCCGGATCGGCAGGCGCTTCATCGGATGCGGTATCCCTCTCCGGGCACGGTCTCGATGACCGGCGGGTCGCCGAGCTTGCGACGCAGCTTGAGCACCGTGACCCGCACGGAAGCGGTGAACGGGTCGGCGTGCTCGTCCCACACCTTCTCCAGCAGGTGCTCGGCGCTGACCACCGCACCGCCGGCGCGCATCAGTTCGGTGAGCATCGCGAACTCCTTGCGGGACAGCGAGATGTAGCGGCCGTTGCGGTACACCTCGCGGCGGGGCATGTCGAGTCTGATGCCGGCGCGCTCCAGTACCGGCGGTGCCGCGGGACGGCTGCGGCGGCCGAGCGCCAGCACGCGCGCCCCCAACTCGGGAAAGGCAAAGGGCTTCGGCAGGTAGTCGTCCGCGCCGAGCGAAAGGCCCGCGACCCGGTCACCGATCTCGGCGGCGGCGGTGAGCATGAGTACCCGGGCCTCCGCGCCCGAGTCGACGAGCGCGCGGCACACATCGTCGCCGTGCACGACGGGCAGGTCGCGGTCGAGCACCACCACGTCGTAGTCGTTGACACCCAACCGTTCCAGGGCGGCATCACCGTCGTACGCGACGTCGACGGCGTGCGCCTCGCCCCGCAGCCACCTCGCGATCAGGTCGGCCAGCAGCCGTTCGTCCTCGACGACCAGTACACGCATCGTCCAATGATTACCGGGCGCGATGTTGTTTCCGCGTTAACACCGGACGAAACAGTGGGATAACCGCCGCGCGCGTTGACTTCGCTTCTCTACTGAAGGGGAGTCTTTGATGAGACTGGTTGTGGCAGTGGCGGCGCTTGCGATGGCGCTGACCGCGTGTGGCGGATCGACGCAGGATGACGACATCGCAACGGCGGGTAATGGGGCGGGGGCGAGCCCGAGCGCCAGCGCTTCCGCGGCCGGTGATCGCGCTTCGGCGGCGGGGGATCGGGACGAGCAGATGCTCAAATTCACCGAATGCATGCGCGGCGAGGGCGTCGACATGCCCGATCCCGAGCCCGGCGGCGGCATCCGCATCCAGGGCGGCGACCCGGCGAAGACCGACGCCGCGATGGCCAAATGCCGGCAGCACCTGCCGAACGGCGGCGAGATGGGCAGGATGAGCGCGGCCGACATGGAGAAGGCCCGCCAGTACTCGAAGTGCATGCGGGACAACGGGGTGACCGCCTTCCCCGATCCGGACCCGGAGACCGGCGGCATCATGCTGCGCGGCGGTCCGGGCAGCGGGCTCGACCCGAACAGCGACACGTTCAAGGCCGCGCAGAAGACCTGTGAGAACCTGCGGCCGCGGCGCGCCGGTGGCGCCGGATGAGCCGGCGACGACGCGCCAAGGTCCTGGTCGCCGCCGGGGTCGCGGTCGCCGCCGCCGGTGGCGGCACTGCGGCGGTCGGCTTTGGCGGTACCGGTGGAGGCGCGGCCGGTACCAGCGGGCTCCCGCCCACGACGGCGCAGGTGACCCGGTCGACGCTCACCGATTCGGAGACCGTGGACGGCACGCTCGGGTACGGTACGGAGACGGCGATGAGCGGCAGGCTCCCGGGTACCGTCACGTGGCTCCCCGCCGAAGGCGCCACCGTCAAGCGCGGCCAGCGATTGTACACAGTGGATGACGAGCCGGTGGTGCTGATGCGGGGGCGGCTGCCGATGTACCGTGACCTCCACACCGGGCTCGAAGGCGCCGATGTGAAGCTCTTCGAGGAGAACCTCGCCGCGCTCGGCTATGACGGGTTCACTGTGGACGATTCGTTCTCGTCGGCGACCGCCGCGGCCGTCGAGGAGTGGCAGGAGGATCTGGGCCTGCCGGAAACCGGGCGGGTGCGGGCCGGTCAGGTCGTGTACGCGCCCGGCGACGTGCGCGTGGCCGACCTCAAGGCGCAGGTCGGTGACGCCACCGGGCCCGGCCGGCAGGTGCTTTCGCACACCGGCACGACGCGTGTGGTCACCGTGCGGCTCGACATCGACCAGCAGCGGCTCGTGGCAGCGGGCACGGCCGCCTCGGTGGAGCTGCCGGACGGACGCGCCGTCTCCGGCAAGGTGTCCACTGTAGATACCATCATCGATCCGGGTAGCCAGAACCAGGAACCGGAGACACGGCTGGAGGTGACGCTCGCGCTCACCGACCAGAAGGGCCTCGGCACGCTCGACCGAGCCACGGTGGAGGTCACGTTCGTGGCGTCCAAGCGGGAAAACGTCTTGAGCGTGCCGGTCGCGGCGCTGCTTGCGCTGGCGGAGGGCGGTTATGGCGTACAGGTCGTCGAGGGCACCGGCACCCGGATCGTCCCGGTGGAGGTGGGCATGTTCTCCGGCGGGCGGGTCGAGGTGACCGGCGAGGGCCTGGCCGAGGGCATGTCCATTGGAGTCGCGGCGTGAGCGTTCTCGTCCTTGAGGATGTCACGAAGACGTACCCCGGAGGCGTGTCGGCGCTGCGCGGCGTCTCGATGGCGGTCGAGCGCGGCGAGATGGTCGCGATCGTCGGGCCGTCCGGGTCGGGCAAGTCGACGATGCTGCACGTCATCGGCACGCTCGACCGACCCTCCACCGGCACCGTGCGGGTCGACGGGCACGACGTTTCCCGGCTGTCCGACCGGCAGCTGTCGGCGCTGCGGGCGTCCCGGATCGGCTTCGTCTTCCAGCAGTTCCACCTGGCGTCCGGGGTACCAGCGGTCGACAACGTCGCCGACGGCCTGCTGTACTCCGGCGTCCGGCAGCGCGAGCGGCGCCGCCGGGCCGCGGCGGCGCTGACCCGGGTCGGGCTGGGGCACCGGCTCGAACACCGGCCGCACCAGATGTCCGGCGGCGAACGGCAGCGGGTGGCGATCGCCCGCGCGGTGGTCGGCGAGCCGGCGCTGCTGCTCGCCGACGAGCCAACGGGCAACCTCGACACCGCGTCGGGTACCGCCGTGATGGAGTTGCTGCGCGAGCTGCACGCGGCCGGTACGACGGTTGTCGTCATCACCCACGACCGGGAGATCGCCGCGGCCCTGCCCCGGCAGGTGCGCATGCGTGACGGCCAAGTGGTGAGCGAGGTCGCTTGGGATGGCGCCGCTTCTAACGCCGGGGGTGTGGTGTGAGGGCCTCATTGACGCCGGCCCGGCTGGGTGCGGCCGATCTGGTGCGCGTGGGCGGCGCCGGGCTCCGGACGCGCCCCATGCGGGCGTTCCTGTCGGCGCTGGGCATCGCGATCGGCATCGCGGCGATGGTGGCGGTGGTCGGCGTGTCCACGTCGAGCCGCGCCGACCTGGAACGCACCCTCGAAGCACTCGGCACCAACCTGCTCACCGCCGGCCCGGGCAACGACCTCTTCGGCGCACCCGCGACGCTGCCGACCGAATCGGTCGCGATGGTCGAGCGGATCGGCCCGGTAACCGACGTCTCGGCGACCGGACGGGTAGCCGACGCCCGCGTGTACCGCTCCGACCGGATCCCCGAGGTGGAGACGAACGGCTTGCTGGCGCTGGCCGCACGACTGGACCTACTGTCCACTGTGGGCGCGACAATGTCCCGCGGCACCTGGCTGAACGAGGCCACCGCGCGGTACCCGGCAGTGGTGCTCGGCAGCACCGCCGCCGCGCGGCTGGGAATCGGCACGCCCGGCGAAGACGTGCGGGTACTGGTGGGCGGGGAGTGGTTCACTGTGGTGGGCATCCTGGCGCCGGTGCCGCTGGCCCCGGAGCTCGACGTGGCCGCTCTCATCGGATGGCCGGCAGCGGAGTCCTATGTAGACTTCGATGGGCTGCCGACCACCATCTACACCCGGGCGCGCGAGTCGGCGGTTCCGGCCGTACGAGAGGTGCTCGCCGCGACCGCCAACCCCGAGGCGCCGAGCGAGGTCAAGGTGTCCCGCCCATCCGACGCGCTGGCCGCCAAGCAGGCAGCCGACCGCGCGTTCACCGGGCTGCTTCTCGGCTTGGGCGCGGTGGCGCTACTTGTCGGCGGCGTCGGAGTCGCCAACACCATGGTCATCTCGGTGTTGGAGCGGCGGGCGGAGATCGGGCTGCGGCGATCGTTGGGCGCGACGCGGGGGCAGGTGCGGGTGCAGTTCTTGGCAGAGTCCTTGCTGCTGTCTCTTCTGGGTGGGGCGGGCGGAGTGGCGGTGGGCACCGCAGTGACGGCGGCGTACGCCACGACGCAGGGCTGGCCAACCGTGGTACCGGTGTGGGCGATGGGAGGCGGTCTGGCGGCCACCTTGTTCATCGGTGCGGTGGCCGGCCTGTACCCAGCCGTGCGCGCCGCCCGCATGTCCCCGACAGAAGCCCTATCCGCTCCCTAACCCTCCACGGTGATCAGGGCGTCCCTCACGTTGTTAGAGCGACTTGAGGGACGCCCTGATCATGGGCGGAGCGCCGCGGCCTTGCGCGCGCGGTACGCCTCCACAGCAGCCTTGTTGCCGCAACCCGCGTCGCAGAAGCGTTTGGAGCGGTTCTTCGAGAGGTCGACCACTACGTTGCCGCAGTCGGGGTACTCGCAGATCCGCAAGCGGCGCAACTCGCCGCTGCGCACGACGTCGACGAACCCCATCGCCGCCTCGACCGCCATCCGCATCGCGAGCGGAGCGTCGCGCGGCACGGAGTGCAGGTGGTACGGCTCGTCGTCGTGCTTGACGAGTTGCGGGAGCGCGCTGCACTCCCGCAGTAGCCCGTTGACGATCTCGGCGGCGCGATCCTCGTCGGCGTACCAGACCTCGCGCAACCGGGGTCGTAGCGCGCGCACTTCGCGCAGCTCGGCGTCGGTGTGCTCGTGCCGGCCGGTCCAGCCGTACGCGCGGAAGAACGCGTCGAGCGCCGCCACGTCGGGGAGCCCTTCGCGGTCGGGGCCGGTGGTGTTCACGAGCGCGGCGGCGGTACCAAGGGCGATCTCCGTGTCATGAGCAAAAACCATCTTGACTCCTGTCACCTCGCTCGTCTAACGTCATCAGCATAGCGACTCTTTGCTTATTACAGGGGAGGGTAGATGCGACCCCAACGCTCCACCGGCACCGGCTTCGCACTGGCGCTGCTGTCGGCCGTCACGTTCGCGACGTCCGGCACGTTCGCGCGGTCGCTGATCGAGGCCGGCTGGTCCGCTGAGGCCGCCGTGGCGACCCGGGTCGGCTTGGCCGCGCTGGTCCTCGCCATCCCCGCCGTGATCGCGCTGCGCGGCAAGTGGCACGTGCTGCGGCGCAACCTCGGCATGGTCGGCGTGTTCGGGGTGCTCGCGGTCGCCACCGCCCAGGCATGCTTCTTCAACGCCGTCCAGTATCTGCCGATCGGTGTCGCACTGTTGCTGGAGTACCTCGGCATCATCCTCGTGGTGGGCTGGATGTGGGCGGCGCACGGCCAGCGGCCGCGGCGGTTGACCATCGCGGGGTCGGTGGCGGCCGTGTTCGGCCTCGTGTTCGTCCTCGACATCACCGGCGGCGCGCGCCTCGACCTGGTCGGCGTCCTGTGGGGGCTGGGCGCGGCCGTCGGGCTGGCCGCCTACTTCGTACTTTCGGCCCGCGGCGACAACGAGTTGCCGCCCGTGGCGCTCGCCAGCGGCGGCATGGGCGTCGGCGCGGTGGCGCTCGTCGCGCTCGGCCTGACCGGCGCGCTTCCGTTCGACGCCACGTTCGGTCAGGTCACATTCGCCGGGTACAGGATGAGCTGGCTGGTGCCGGTGCTGGGCCTTTCGCTGGTGGCGGCGGTGATCTCGTACGTCGCCGGTATCGGCGCGGCCCGCATCCTCGGGGCGCGGCTCTCGTCCTTCGTCGGGCTGACCGAGGTCATGTTCGCGGTGCTGATCGCCTGGCTGGTACTCGACGAGTTGCCCACAGCGGTGCAGTTGCTAGGCGGCGTGCTGATCGTCGCGGGCGTCACGCTGGTACGCCTGGACGAGCTGCGCCCGACGAAGGCCGAACCGGCTCCCGAGCCTGCACTGGCGACGACCAACGCGTAGGACCAGCCGGCCCCCGCACCGATCGGGGGCCGGCTGGCGTCTTTGATTGAGATTTATCAATGGATAGTACGGGGTTCGCGGCCGTACCCAACCTCAGAGTTACCTCAGAGTTTTTGTCGGTGGGCGCTGGCACACTGCGCGCATGACGACGGTGGACGAGGTTGTGCGGGAGTACTGGGCTCGGGCGGAGGCGCGCGACTGGGCCGGCTTTGGCGAGCTGCTCGCCGATGATGTGGTCTACGACTTGCCGCAGAGCAGCGAGCGCATCCGCGGCAAGGCCGACTATCTGCGGTTCAACGAGGAATACCCGGGGGATTGGCACGCCACGCTGGTGCGCGCGGTTGGGCAGGGGACGCACGCGGCGACTTGGGTCTCGGTCACCACCGACGGCGAGGAGCAGTCGGCGCTGACATTCTTTCAGTTCGACGAGCAGGGGCTGATCGCCCAGATCACGGACTTCTGGCCCGAGCCCTACGAGCCGCCGCCGGGTCGAGAGCACCTGGCCGAGCGCTTCTGAAGGGGCTTCAGCGCCAATCGAGCGCTCGCGTCGCTCGCGTCGCTGGCGTCGCTCGCTCCCATTTCCGTCGATCAAGGGCGAATGCACGTGGTTGGATCTCTTTTCCGCGTGCGTTTGCCCTTGATCCATGCGATCTCCCTTGATCGGCGTCCTTGAGTCGAGGCCGGGGAGTGTCACGGTCGCCGAAACGGTGGTCGGGTGCGGCGCGGACGGCCGGTGTCGGCAGCTGGATCTGGATCGTGGAAGATGGCTGCCCCTGGAGGGGCAGCTGGGACGCCTACGGCGTCAGCGCTTCCGTCGCTAGAGGCGACGGTGGCGCTCCAAGAGGCCAGCTGGGCGGGACCGGCGCTCGGCGGCCGCGCGCTTTCGCGACCTTTCTTGATCGCGGCGGCGAGGCCGGGTGCCGGATCGTCCCGCGTGTGCGGCGCGGCCGAAGGTCGCCGCGTGTACCGGCGGCGTGGTCGCCGGGCGGCCACGCCGCCGGCAGGCGCTGCCGGCCTGCGCCTCGCCTTATTCGGCGATCTTGCAGTTGTCAGGTCCCAAATGGGGCAATCAGCCATGACAACTGCAAAATCGCCGGGGGATGGGGTTTTCGGGCGGCGCCCGCGCGCGGCGCATCTCGAGGCGCCGCGGAGGGTGCCTTATCGCGGCCGACCGGCAGGGCGTCGACTTGCGCGGCGTCGATCAAGGAGATCTGCGTCGATCAAGGGCGAATGCACGCGGAAATGAGATCCAACCACGTGCATTCGCCCTTGATCGACGCGAAGAGGGACGCTGCGCTGCGGCACGCAGCAGCCCTCGCGCCGCCGGACCGCCGCCGGTCGCACTGGGGGCCGCGCTGCGGCCGGTCATGTGCCGCCCGTCGTGCTGACGGCCGCGCCGCCGCCGGTCGCGCCGCTGCCGCGGCGGTGCTCGGTCGCGTTGCTGTGCTGTCGCTGCGGGCTCGTCGGCCGCTATACAAGCGTCGGCGAAAGGCCGCTCGCGGGTGCTTGGGGGAAGGGTTAGCCGCCGGCCATGGCGCCTACCACCAGGAAGGGTTCCTTTCCCACCACTACCTCGTCGGGCAGGGGTGAGTCGGGCTCTTCGTTGGACAGGTCTTCCTCGCAGGCGTAGAAGCGGATGAACGCCCGCCGCTTGCCCGTGCGTTGGTCGCGGATCGTGCCGCGCAGCATCGGGTACTGCGCTTCGAGCGCGTCGAGAACGCCGCGTTGCGTGATGGGTTTGGCTACGTCGAGCTGGACCTCGCTGCCCACTCGCGCGAGATTTTTCAGGTGGGCGGGCAGCACGACCCGGATCACGGCAGCACCTGGACTTCGACGG
This sequence comes from Phytohabitans aurantiacus, assembly GCF_027923225.1. Lineage (GTDB taxonomy): Bacteria > Actinomycetota > Actinomycetes > Mycobacteriales > Micromonosporaceae > Phytohabitans > Phytohabitans aurantiacus. Next base: position 12,428 of record NZ_BSDI01000060.1, on the reverse strand, counting down.
ACAGCACCGGAGGCAGGTCGCGAACGATCGCCGTCCACGTGTCGCCGCCGTCGGCCGAGCCGTAGACCTGGCCGCCGGTGGTGCCGAAGTAGATGCCGCACGGGTCGAGCGTGTCGACCGCCATCGAGTCTCGCAGGATGTTGACGTAGCAGTTGGCCTGCGGCAGGCCGTTGGTGAGCGGCTCCCACTCGTCGCCGCCGACCGTGCTGCGGTAGACCCGGAGCTTGCCCTCCGGCGGGTAGTGCTCCGAGTCGCTGGTGATCGGTACGACGTAGATCGTCTCGGGCTCGTGCGCGTGCACCGCGATCGGGAAGCCGAAGTCGGTCGGCAGGTTGCCGCTGATCTCGCGCCACGTGCCGCCGGCGTCGTCGCTGCGCATGACGTCCCAGTGCTTCTGCATGAAGAGGACGTCGGGGCGGGACGGGTGCCTCGTGATCCGGTGCACGCAGTGGCCGACCTCGGCGTCTTCGTCGGGCAGTCCCTGCGACCGGAGCCCGCGATTGATGGGCAGCCAGGACTTGCCGCCGTCATCGGTGCGGAACGCGCCCGCCGCCGAGATGGCCACGTAGATCCGGCCCTTGTTCGCCGGGTCGAGGATGATCGTGTGCAGGCACAGACCGCCGGCACCCGGCTGCCAACCCGGCCCGGACTCGTGCGTACGCAGCGCCGGCAGCTCGGACCAGGTCTTGCCACCGTCGGTCGTCTGAAACAGCGCCGCGTCTTCCGCGCCCGCGTACACCGTGTCGGGGTCGTCAGGCGACGGCTCGAAGTGCCAGATCCGCTTGAACTCCCACGGGCGCGGGGTGCCGTCGTACCACAGGTGCTCGCCGGCCTCGCCCTCGTACGCGAAGTCGTTGCCGACCGGTTCCCACGTGCGCCCGCCGTCATCGGAGCGCTGCACCACCTGCCCGAACCAGCCGGACGTCTGCGACGCCCAGATCCGGTCGGGCGCCGCCGGCGAGGCGTTGAGATGGTACATCTCCCAGCCGCCGAAGAGTGGGCCGTTGACCTCCCACTCGCGGCGGGCACCGTCCGCGGTCAGGATAAACGCGCCTTTGCGCGTGCCGACCAGTAGCCGTACTCCGCTCATGCGTGTGCTCCTCTCCCACATTGTCCAACGCCGTGCCCCGCCACGCTCGGGTTCGGGACAGACGCGTCCGATGACGATTAGACCGCCGGGGGCCGACAAACTCATCGCTCGCGGCCCGGGTTCATCTGGAAGAAGCCAGCGATCGCGGCGCGTCGATCAAGGACATTGGCATCGATCAAGGGCAAACACACGCAGAAAAGAGGTCAAACCACGTGCATTCGCCCTTGATCGGCGGAGAGAGCGCGAGCGGCGGGCCGCGCGGAGAGAGCGCGGGCCGCGCGCCCGGTCGGCGAAGGGGACGAGCGGGGGGCGGCGGCGGGGGTGGGGGCGGCGTAGGGTCGGTCGGCGTGATGTTTTCTCGGCGCCGGCCCGCACCTGACAGCAGCATCGCGGAGTTCTGGCAGTGGTGGCAGGGCGCGCGCGGGCGCGTCGAGGCGGCGATCAAGTCGGGCGATTGGGACGCGTTGACCGACGAGATCAAGGCTCGCGTCGACGCCATCCACCCGGATCTGCAGTGGGAGTTCTCCAACGGCAGCCACGCCCAGCACGCGCTAGTCGTGTCACCGGCCGGCGAAGCGAGCCTCCGCGCGGTGGCGGCCAGGTGGGCGGCGAGCGCTCCGCCGCCCGACGAGACGTGGGAGTACCACGCTTCCCGCCAACCCGACCCGGCGGTCTTCGACGCGCGGATGGGCATCGCCGGTGCCGAGATCGTGCTGGCCGACCTGCGTTACGAGTTCGCCGTCACCCCCGGCCGGCAGCTCATCGACGTCACCGTCCACCACCCGGCCTTTCCGTCGCTTCCCGACGAGGTACGCGCTCAGATCGCGTTTCTCTCGCTGGACTGGCTCCTCGGCGAGGAGGGCGTCGAGCGCTGGGTGGGTGTCGTCGAGTTCGGTGGCGCGCCGCCGCCGGACGCCCGGTCGCGCGAGCAGTTGCGAGCCGCTGTCGAGCGCCAGGCGATCGAGTACAAGGAACCGACTTGGGCGGTGCTCAGTGCCCAGGACCGCAAGGGGTGGCCCCTTCTCGCGACCGCACAGCTGCCGCTGCTGCCCGTCCGGTTCCCGCGTTTCGACACGCACGTGGCCGTGACGCTGCCGTTCCGTGAGGCCAACGAGGGCGGCTTGCCGCTCGACGGTTCTCTCCAGGCGTTGCGTGCTTTCGAAGACGAGCTGACCGCCGCCGTCGGTGCCGACGGTGACCTGCTCGCACACGAGACCACCCGCCGCGTACGCACCCTGCACTTCTATGTAGACGGTACGACCGCCGCCGCGGCGACCATCGAGGAGCGCTTGCCGGGGTGGCGGGAGGGCCGGTCGAGCCTGCGGACTGGGTACGACCCGGGATTGGAAGAGGTGGGCCACCTGCGCGGCGCCTGACGGGGCACACAAGAGCGTGATCTTGCGGCAGGATAGCCGCCGTGGTTCGTCTCTACGGCTTGCTGTTCTTCGTCGACCTGATCCTGATCGTGGTCGCGCTGATCGACTGCATCTCCACTGAGGAGTTCGCGGTACGAAACCTGCCGAAACTGGCCTGGGTGTTCATCATCCTGCTGTTCCCGCCGATCGGCCCGATCGTGTGGTTCGTTGCGGGCCGCCCGCAGAAGCACCGGGTCGGCCGTGCCGGCGATTGGCGCCCAGGCAGCGGCTTCCCTGAGTACGAGCGGCCGCGCCCCCTCGCACCCGACGACGACCCGGAGTTCCTGCGTAGCCAGACTCGCGGTCGTAAGGAAGACGAGGAGCTGTTCCGCAAGTGGGAGGCCGACCTGCGCAAGCGCGAAGAGGAGCTGCGCCGCAAGGATGGCGACGACCCTCCGAGGGCATGAAGACGTGCTGGGATCCCGGGCATCGAACCGAGGCCCGGGACCCCCACCGCCCGACCCAAGCAGGCTGGGACCAGCCCGGGCCAGTTCTGTTCACGGCCTCATGACCGTACGCCGTCCTGAGTGCGAAAAGGGACCGATATGTCGGCCTTGCTAGCGGGCCGCAGATCTGAGCATCGGCTCCGATTGGCCGCGCCGCAGCGTGAAGACGTTGGTGCGTCGTAGCTGGGCGTCTTCCGGCGTGCCCGCACCCTGAACCGTGTAGCTGGCCATCAGGTCCAGCGCCACCGAGGGCAGGTGACCCCGGTCAGGGTCTCCCAGCAGTACCAGCGCGCCGCGGTCGGCGGCACGAATCAGGAACGGCCTGACCCGCTCGGCGACGGACTCGTCGTAGAGCACATCGCCAGCGAGTACCACCTGTGCGCCGTGACCGTCACCGTCCAGGACGTCTTCCTCCAGCGGAGTGACGGCGACGCCGTTGGCCTGCGCGTTCGCGCGGATCGCGACGATCGCGTTCGGATCGATCTCGGTGGCGGTGACGTCCGTCGCGCCGGCCATCGCCGCGGCGATGGCGACGATCCCGGATCCGGAGGCGAGATCCAGTACGCTGCGGCCGGCAACCGACTCCGGATGATCCAGAACGTATCGCGCGACCGCCTGCCCGCCGACCCAGGCGGAGGCCCAGTACGGCGCGGGAAGCGAGACTCCGGCCGCCGCCTCCAGCCGAGCCCACAGGACGATCGCGTCCTCGGCGAGAAACAGGCGCATCTCGGGCACCAGCGGCACCGGAGACAGCGCGAGCTGATCCATGCCGGGCGCGTGGGAGCGGTCCAGAGCGTTCAGCGTCATCCCCTTTACAAGGCGACGCGCCTCCCGAGCGGGACGGAACCCGTTCCGCACGGAAGGCGCGTCGAAATGTGTCGCCGATCGCGTCTCCGCGGCTTCACGCTCGTACGTCGACGCCACGGGGATACGCGGGCGCGGCCTCAGATGAGGCGGATGTTCGCGGCCTGCGGGCCCTTCTGGCCCTGCTGGACGTCGAACTCGACGCGCTGGTTCTCCTCCAGGCTGCGGTATCCGTCAGCCGCGATCGCCGAGTAGTGGGCGAACACGTCCGGGCCACCGTTGTCCTGGGTGATGAACCCGAAGCCCTTGTCCGCGTTGAACCACTTCACAGTGCCGACAGCCATGTCAATCTCCTTCACACAAGGCTGATGGAACCCGCACCGCGCGGGCCCCGCGTCGCCGCGTTGATCAATCCTCGTCCGGAGAGCACCGGCAGAACAAAGAGCGCCTGGATCATTGAGTCACCAGGCGCCTGCAAAGTACGTGGAAACCAAAACTGCAACGCCCCCACCGTAGCACGGTCGCGGCGTGCCGTCCGGGAAGGCCATGGCTACGATCGTCCAGGCGGCGGAATCGGACGTGCGACCGCACCGAAGGGCCGGGAGCCAAGACAGGAGACGCGACGACATGCAGGTGCTCTTCCTGGGTGGCCCGTGGCACGGCGAAAGGCACGACGTTCCACCGTGTCGCAAGGCACACGGGGCGGCGTCGCTGCCCGCTCTCTACAGCGTGGCCCGACCGCCCGCCGACGCCGATCCGACCAGCGCCCGCGTCGTCTACACGAGACGCTTCGCGCAGGGCGGCGGCGAGCGGCGCCCGGTCTACGTCGCCCCCGACTACCGCGGGCCTGCCCGCGCCTAGATCAGGTTCAAACCCAGGCTTTGAGCTGCCGCGATGCCCGTCGCGGCTCAGACCGTCGCTCCCGCGGCCTCGCCCTCCGCGCCCAGTCGCGCTCACGACCGTACGTGCGGGGCGGGTTGTGTAGTCGCGGAGGGTGAGGCCGCGGGAGCAACGGCCCCGGACCGCCGCGAACGTCGCGGCAGCCCGATATTTCTCGGACTAGATCCGTCCAGTGCCTCCCCTGCTCCGCAGCCGGAAGACCATCGCGGCCTCCGGCGTGTCGGCCATGCCCGAGCGGCGCCGGGGCGTCCGCGCCAATCAAGCCCTCTCCCGCCCCTCCCGCCGATCAAGGGCAAACGCACGTGGTTTGATCGCTTTTCCACGTGCGTTCGCCCTTGATCCTTGCGCTTTTCCTTGATCAGCGCCGTTCGGGCGCTGCGGTCGCGCCGGTCGCGGCGGTCGCCGTCGCCCGCGCGCCGCGCGGCGGCGCTTCCACCCCTCCTGTTCGCCGATCTTGCCGTTGTCATGGCGGAATGCCCGGAATGGGACGTGACAAGTGCAAGATCGGCGTGGTGAGCGCGCACGGCGGCGCGTCGTCGTGGCGGGGGCGAGCCGCGGGGTTTGAGGGTGGCGACGGCGTGTCGCCGCGCCCTGCGCGGTGCGCGCCGATCAAGGGCGATCGCATGGATCAAGGGCGAATGCACGTGGAAAAGAGATCCAACCGCGTGCATTTGCCCTTGATCGGCGGGTGGGGCGTGGCGACACGCCGTGTCGGGCTGGCCCGGGGGCGGACGCGTGCGGAGAAGAGATCCAACCGCGTGCATTCGCCCTTGATCGGCGGAAGCGGCGTGGCAACCCCGCTAGGCGGGGGCGGGTTGCAGGGCTGGGGTGTCGGGTTGGGGGTCGTCGAGTTTGTGGCGGAGTTTCTCGCCTTCGACGTCCACATTGGGCAGGAGCTTGTCGAGCCAGCGCGGCAGCCACCACGCGGCCTTGCCCAGCAGCGTCATCACCGCCGGCACGATCGTCATCCGCACCACGATCGCGTCGAACAGCACCGCCACGCCCAGCGCGAACCCGATCGACTTGACGATCGACTCAGGCGACAGGATGAAGCCGGCGAAGACGCTGATCATGATGATCGCGGCGGCCGTGACGACGCGGGCGCCGTGCCCGAAGCCGCTCACCACCGCCTCGTGCGGCGTGGCGCCGTGCACATAGTCTTCGCGCATCCGGGTGACCAGGAAGACCTGGTAGTCCATGGCCAGCCCGAAGACGATGCCGATGAGGAAGATCGGCAGGAAGCTGATGATGGGTCCGGTGTGGTCGACGCCGAGCAGGTCGGCGGCCCAGCCCCACTGGAAGACGGCGACGACCGCGCCGAACGTGGCGGCGATGCTGAGCAGGAAGCCGACCGCGGCCTTGATGGGCACCAGGATCGAGCGGAACACCAGCATCAGCAGGAACAGCGCCAGCCCGACGACCACGGCGAGATACGGCAGTAGGGCGTCGCCGAGCTTCGTGGACATGTCGATGTTGATGGCGGTCAGGCCGGTGACGCCAATGGTGGCGCCCGCGACGGTGCCGTCGAGCTGCCGGATGGCGCGTACCAGATCCTTGGTGGCGGAATCGCTCGGCCCGCTCTTCGGGATGACGGTGAGCACGGCGGTGTCGCCGGCCTGGTTGTACGTCGCGGGCGTCACGGCCGACACGTCGGCGAGGCCCTGTATCTCCTGCGTCACCTCGTCCGCGGCGGCCCTGACCTGGCCGGCCTTGCCGTCGACGACGACGGTCAGCGGCGCGTTGAAGCCCTGCCCGAAGCCCTGCGACACCAGGTCGTAGGCCTTGCGCTGGGTGGTGTCGGGCGCGGCGGTGCTGTCGTCGGGCATGCCGAGGCGCAGGTCCAGCGCGGGGAGGGCGACGGCGCCGAGCGCCAGTACCGCGACCACCAGCACCGCGACCGGCCGGCGGGTGACCGCGCGGGCCCAGCGGGTGCCGAAGGCGGCGGTCTTCTGGTGCGCACGGACGGGCGCCGGCTTGATGCGGCGGCCGGCGAAGCCGAGCAGCGCGGGCAGCAGCGTCAGCGCGATGAGGACGGCGACCGCGACGGTGCCGGCGGCGGCGAGGCCCATCTGGGTCAGGAACGGCACGCCGACGACCCACAGGGCGGCGAGGGCGATCATCACGGTCAGACCGGCGAAGACCACGGCGGAACCGGCGGTTCCCACGGCGCGGCCCGCGGCCTCCTCACGCTCGCGGCCGGCGGTCAGCTCGTGCCGGTACCTGGACACGATGAACAGGGCGTAGTCGATGGCGACCGCGAGACCGAGCATCAGGGCGAGGATCGGGGTGGTGGACGACATGTCCACGAAGCCGGTGGCGGCGGTGATCGCGCCGATGCCGATGGCGATGCCGAGCAGCGCGGTCAGCAGTGGCAGGCCGGCCGCGATGAGCGAGCCGAACGTGATCACCAGTACGACTGCGGCGACCGCGACGCCGATGATCTCGGTGGCGCCCTGCTCGGGTTGGATCTGGAGCGCGTCACCGCCGATCTCGGCGGTCAGCCCCGCGGCACGTGCGTCGTCGGCGGCGGATGTCAGGGCGGCGCGTGACTGATCGGTCAGTTCGGCCGACGGCACCTTGTAGGTCGCCTGGGCGAGGCCGACGGTGCCGGCCTCGTTGATGGCGCCGCTGGCGAACGGGTCGGTGACCGAGGCGATCTGCGACGACTGCTTCAGCTCGCTGAGGACCTGCTCGATGGCGCCCCGGTTGGCGGTACTGGTCAGCTGCTGCCCCTCCGGCGCGGCGAAGACCAGCCGGGCGGTGGCGCCGTCGGCGGATGCCTGCGGGAACCGTTCCTGCAGCAGGTCGATCGCCTTCTGCGACTGCGTGCCGGGGATGCGGAACGCGTCCGAGGTCGGCCCGGACAGGGTGGCGGCGCCAGCGAGCGCGGCGATGAGGACCGCGACCCACAGGCCGGCGACGAGCCACCGCCGGCGGTACGCGAACCGGCCGAGCCGGTACAGGAACGATGCCATCTCAAGTCTCCTCCAGAAGGGTGTGTGACGCCGAGGACGCTAGCCGATCGTAAAGTCGATGCCTAGCCGATCGTGAAGTAGTTCACTCGCCGATCGACTAGTTGTCACCTAGCCGATCGTCAAGCTATGTTCGGAGTCACACACGAGATCAGTAAGGGCGGAAGACATGGCATCCGGTGCGACCGACAGCCGGCAGCGCTTCATCGACGTCGCGATCCGACTGTTCATACGGCACAGCTTCGCGGGCACGTCGTTGCAGATGATCGCCGACGAGGTGGGCGTCACCAAGGCCGCCGTGTACCACCACTTCCGCACCCGCGAAGACCTGCTGGCCGCCGTCGTCGAGCCGCTCGTCGCGCAGGTGCGGACCATCATCGAGCAGGCCGAGGCGCAGCGCGGGCGGCACGCCCGTGCCGACCACATGCTCACCGGTTACGCCGACCTCGTGGTGCGCAACCGTGCCCTGATGGCGGTCGTCGCTGGCGACCCGGGCGCGATCGACATGCTCCGCACGCACCCCGACCTGCGCGACCTCATCGAGCGGCAGATCAGGCTGCTCGCCGACGTCGAGCCGGGGCCGGGCGGTCTGGTCAAGGCCGCCATTCTCCTGGCCGGCACCGCCGGCGCGGCCGGGCCGGTCCTGGTCGACCTCGACGACGACACCCTGCGCCAGCAGTTCGTCGAGGCCGGCCGCCGCCTGCTTGGGCTGCGCACACCGCGCCGCCCGCGGTAAGAGCCTGTTGGTAAACCTCCGGTCGAGCTGCGGCGAAGTCCAGGCGGCGTCCGGTGCGTTCGCGCTAGCCCTCACGCCGGGCGCGGCCGAAAGGTGGTCGTCACCTTGGAGTGACAGTGGCGGATACGCTGAGTCCATGGTGGAGGCTTCGGCACGCCCGCGGCACTATACGACGCCGCCGGCACTCGTGCGCCGGTACACCGGCGATCTGTCCGTGGAGTCGCAGCGCGTCCGGGCCCAGGCCGGCCCGATCATCGCCGACCTGCTGCCGCCCCGGCCGGAGCGCCCAAGCCTGGTGGCCTCGGCGGGTGGACCGGTCACGCGGATCCTGTTCACCATCCCGGCGTACGCGGTCGACTCGCCGCCGCTCGCCGCGGCGTACCAGGATCTGCTGGCCAAGCTGCCGGCGCAGACGCGCTTCCTCGTGCTGACGCACGAGTCAGCCGCCGAAACTGTCGGCGGTTGGAGCGACCGGATCGACGTCGTGGCCGGGCCCGATCACATCAACTTCAGCGTGTGGGCGGAAGACGGCTACGTCGTGGTCGTCGACGCGGGCACGACCTACTTCGTCGAGCCGTTTTCCTTTCCACGGTACGGCGACAGCCTGGTCGCCGATCTCGTGGCCAACGCCGATCCGGCCCTTGAGCGCACCCAGGCACCGCTGTACTTCCAGGGCGGCAACCTACTGATCGGCGACGACTTCTTCCTCATCGGCGCCGACTATCCGGCCAATACATTGCGGTACGTCGGCGGCATCCTCGTGCCCGAGCCGGGGGAGCGGCCGGCAGACCTGGTGCGGCGGCTCTACGGCGAGTACCTCGACCCTGACCGGCGGCTCATCTACGTCGGCAGTTCGCTGCCGGTGCCGGAGCAGCGCACCCGGCGGTTCACTCTGGACGGTGCGGAGTGGACGGAGGTCCTGTACGCGGGCAACCAGCCCGGCACGACCCAGCCGGTCTTCCACATCGACATGCTGGTGACGCTCGCCGGCCGCGGTGACGATGGGCGATACCGGGTGCTCGTCGGCGACCCGCGAGCGGCGGCCGAGGTGCTCGGCACACCAACTCCGGCGCACGCCATGCCGGAGGTGTTCGACGACATCGCGGCGGGTCTGGCGCGGCAGGGCTTCGACGTGGTGCGCAACCCGCTGCCGCTGGTGTACGTCGACGACCCCGACCGGCGGGAGCGCTGGTGGTACTTCGCCACCGCCAACAACGCGCTCGTCAGCGACGGCGTCGTGTACCTGCCGACCTATGGGCACGGTGCGTGGCCGGAACTCGCCGCCACCGACGAGGCCAACGGCCGGATCTGGACAGGTCTCGGCTACGAGGTCGTGTACCTCACCGACTTCCACCCGTTCGCGGAGAACCTTGGCTCGGTGCACTGCATCAAGAAGTACCTGGCTCGCGCATAGAGGCGCCGACGCCGCGACCGGTGGTGAGATAGTCGGTCGAGGGGAGCCGGCCGTCGGGGCGCCGTTGCCCCTGGGCGCCGCTGGGATCGGTCGACTCGAAGGCGCTGGCCGCCCAGGAGCCACCGTCCCACGTGTTGCGGCTTGACCCGGTACCGGTACGCAGCTCGGCATCCCGGGCGTTGTCGACGGAAGCGTTGCTGCGCACGGTAGACGGCGCGGTGGGCAGGTGGAAGCCGGTCCCACCGTTGCGGAATGCCGTGTTGTTGCTCAGCTCCAGCCGCCCCGAGTTTCCACCGTCACTGAACCCGTGACCTGCGTTGGCCCAGGAGGCGTTGTGCCGCAACACGTGTGGTGCCGGAGGGCCGCCGCCCAGATGGAATCCGTCGGCGTTGCTCTGCCAGATCGGGGCGCTCCAGCGGTTGACGCCGTTGCCGTAGGCCCAGTTGTATTCCAGGCGCACCGCGTCGGCGAACTCGCCGAGATCGAAACCGGAGTCGGCGTTGTCGAAGGCGCGGCAGCCGCGCACCACGTTTCCCGCGCCCGCACCGAACTTGATGGCCAGGCCGACGCCGGACCGCCCCTGGTCGGCGGGATCGTAGTTGCGGTAGAAGTCGCTGTCGAGCACCTGGTTGTCGACGGTACCCGGATCGCGCAGTGTCAGGCCCGACCGGACGTTGTCGTGAATGGACAGCCGGCGGAAGGTGTTGCCTCGGCAGGAGACGCACACGTACGCGTGGCTGCTCGAGTTCTTGATTTCCAGTCCCTGCACGGTCCAGTACCCGCCGCGGTGGGTCACGGCCCAGCTCCCGGCCGGCACCCGGCTGGCGTCGATGACCGGGCGCTCGTCGCGGTAGTTGCTGACGGTGATGCGGCGTTCCGGAGTGCCGTTCGTGTCGATGACGACCGGATCGGCCGAGCGGTACGTGCCGCCTCGCAGCGCGATGGTCTGCCCCGGACGCACCACCGCGACCGCCTTGGCGAGGCTCGCGTACGGCCGATCGATGCTGCCGTCGCCGGCATCCGACCCGTTCACCGCGACGTACACGTCGGCCACCGCCACGCCGCTGAAGGCCGCCGGCACGGATGTCGGAGTTGCGGCGGCGGTCGGGCTCGCGGCCAGGGCGGGCGGTTGGGGCACCAGCTTCCGGGTCGCCGCTGTGGGACTCACGGTGGCTGTCGCGCCCGGCGGGGTGGACGCGGGCTCGTGGTAGACCGCGTACGCGAAGCCGCCGCTGGCGACGGCGGTCGTGGCTGCCAGTACGGCGACCTTGTTGTGCAGGAAGCCCTGGACGGCGTGCAGAAGCGACGGTGCCGCCGGCGTCGCCGCCTCCAGCGCGATCCGTAAGCCCTCCACGACCGCCACCGGTACCGGAAGCGCGCTGGCGCCGAGCGCCAGGTCTTCGAGGGTCGCGAGACCGTGCCGGTGAACGTCGCACTGTGGACAGTCGCGGGTGTGCCGGATCAGCCGTTTGCGCCACAGCGGGTCGGCGACGCCGTTCCAGCTCTGGAGCAGCGTGGCGAGCTGGGCGCAGCGCGGCCGAGCCCGCATCGCGCGCACGACGCCTCTTGCCGCGTCCAGCCGCTCGCGCAGGCGCCGCACGCGTACGGCCGCGTGCTTCGGCTTGACCGCGAGAGCGGTCGCGAGCTCCGCGCGGGTAAGCTCGCCGGCCGCCTCCTGCCACCAGAGCGCCAGCAGTTGGCGGTCGGCGCCTTCCAGCCACCGGACGGCCTCCGCCAACTCCTGCCGTTGCCCGTCGAGCACCAGCGTGGTGACGGTCTGCTCGGCGAAGTCGCCGTCGGGGTCGGGCACGTCTGGCGGCGCATCCTCGACGCGGACCATGGCCTTGCGGCGATTGCGCAGGTACAGGTGCAGCTGCCGGTACGCGATGGTCACCGCCCAGGAGCGGAACCTGTCGGGATCCCGCAGCCCCGGCAGGCCAGCGATGATCCGGACCATCGTCTCCTGCACCACGTCGTCGACGTCGGTGTGCCCGTTGAGCGCGCGGCTGATGACGTTGTAGATGACCGGAAGATGCGTGGCGACGAGCTCGTTGAGCGCGTCTCGGCTCCCCGCCTGCGCGGCGCGTACGAGCACGGTGACGTCAGGTGCCTCACTGTGCGTCATCATCGCGTCCACCGTCGCTGATAGTCGCACAACGATGTCTGTCTGTAAAGAAGGTCATCTCTGTGAAGAGTCGCCGCAGGTAGGCGCAGGGCGCCAAATTTCTTTCAGCATTTTCGGTTATCCCTGGTGGGTGCCGTGCATCTACCAGAGTGCTGCCGACCGCTCCATCGGTAGTGCTCGCTCACAGTAACCGCCTCGAAAGGTCCTCAGATGGTCAAACACCTCAGGCGCTGGTTGCCGCTCGCGATCGCCGCCCTCGCGGTGCCGTCCGCGGTTGTCGTGGCGTCGGCGTCGCCGTCGTTGGCCGCGACGATCGACACGTCGGCCTACTACGTGCTCACCTCCCGCCACAGTGGCAAGGCGATCGACGTGTACAACCTGGCGACGAATGATGGTGCGCCGATCGTGCAGTGGGCGCGTAACGATGGAAATCAGCAGCAGTGGCAGTTCGTGTCGGTGGGTGGTGGCTATTACCAGGTGAAGTCGCGGCTCAGTGGCAAGGTGTTGCAGATCGCGTCGGCTCAGG
>NZ_BSDI01000059.1 GCF_027923225.1 Phytohabitans aurantiacus | reverse complement strand
CGACGGCCACGACAAACCCTGAACTGGCATACTCCAGCCCAGAAGCTCAACCAGCACCTCGTTGCACTGACCCCCTGAAACCGCCTCTCTTTTCGCGTGTTTTTGCCCTTGATCGATGCGAATGGCCTTGATCGACGGCGCCGCTCGTCCGCCGCGCGAGACGCGAAGCCGCCGCGCGAGACGCGAAGCCGCCGCGCGAGACGCGAAGCCGCCTGCGGCGGCTGCTAGCTGAAGACGACCAGAGCGACCCACGCGGCCACGAAAAGGCCGAGCGTCGCCGCGAGCACCCAGGTGGGCACGGTGTGCTCACCGCGACGGTTGCGGGCGATCTCCGCGGCTATCTTGTCGCGCCGCTTCTGGTACCAACCGCGCGGCTGCTCGCCGCCTTGCCTGAACGAGTCATCCATGACACGGCGAGCGTACTCCGCCGTCGGACGCCGGCCCGCGCCGGACGGTCGCGTGGATCTTGGAGCCCGGACGTCTCCAGAGCGACGGTCGCTATGGCGACGGTGGAGCTCCAAGATCTGGACGACGGCGGCGTCTGTGGCGACTAGCTGCCCCTGCAGGGGCAGCTAGTCGCCACAGTCTCGGCCGCCGCCGTGCCCTGACCGCAACATCGGCGAAAACGCGGCCTCCGGGCCGCGTTTATGCAGCAAGTTCCCCGTACTCGCGCGAACGCGGATGCCCGCGAGGTGCGGTCCCGGGTCGTGTCGCGCGACGCTGATGGCGTCAACATCGCGCCCACACCGAACGAACGGCCCGCGACCAACGATCGGCCCGCGACACATGACCGGCCGGCACGCCGGCCGCGCCCGCGCCGGCCGCACCCCGCGCGGGCGGCACCGCGCGGCGCGCCCGCCTGGACGCCGCGCACAGCCGCACCCGCGCAAACGCCGCACGCAGACGCCGCACACGCGGACGCCGCACGCAGTCCACCCGCGCAAACGCCGCACGCGCGGACGCCGAGCGCGGGCACCGCCCGTGCCGGGCGGCGATCAAGGGCTTTCGCATCGATCAAGGGCGAATGCACGTGGTTTTGAGATCAAACCGCGTGCATTCGCCCTTGATCGGCGCGCCGGGCGCGGCGACACGCCGTCACGGGCGGGCCGCAGCGCCGGGGAAAGGACGGGCGCGGACCGGTTTGCCCCTTTCGCCCACCTGTGGGCAGCCCGCAGGGCCAGGATTCCTTGATCGACGGAAGCGGCCCAAGCACCCAGCGCCGCAAGCTGCCAAGCGGCCACGCGCCGCAAGCGGCCACGCGCCACGCGCCACGCGCCACAAGCGTCGCAAGCGGCCAGCGCGCGGAAGGCCGCCAGCGCGCGCCGGGGCGCGCCCGGCCGGCGCCGCCTCACGGCGACGCACGCGCGGCGGCCGCACGTGATCAGGGCGTCCCTGAAGTCGTTCTAACGACTTCAGGGACGCCCTGATCATGGCGCTACATGCTTGCGATCAAGCGTTCCACTCGCTCGTCGTAAGCGCGGAACGGGTCCTTGCACAGCACCGTGCGCTGGGCCTGGTCGTTCAGCTTCAGGTGGACCCAGTCGACCGTGAAGTCGCGGCGCTTCTCCTGGGCGTGCCGGATGAACTCGCCGCGCAGCCGCGCCCGCGTCGTCTGCGGCGGCGTCTCCTTCGCCTCGAAGATTTCCAGGTCGGTGGCGACCCGGTCGACCTGGCCGCGCCGCTCCATCAGCCCGTACAGGCCGCGGCCGCGCCGCAGATCGTGGTACGCGAGGTCCATCTGCGCGATCCGCGGGTGTGACAGCGGCAGGTCGTGCTTCTCCTGGTACCGCTCGATGAGCTTGAGCTTGGTCACCCAGTCGATCTCGCGGGACACCGGCTCCAGGTCGCCGGTCTCGACGGCGCGCAGGACCCGGCCCCACAATTCGACCACGCGCTTGGCGATCTGGTCGCCGCCGCGCCGCTCGACGAACTCGGTGGCCTTCGCCAGGTATTCCTGCTGGATCTCCAGCGCGCTGACCTCCTTGTTGGAGGCGAGCCGCACCTTGCGCCGGCCGGTGACGTCGTGCGAGACCTCGCGGATCGCCCGGATCGGGTTTTCCAGCGACAGGTCGCGCATCACGACGCCGGCCTCGATCATGCGGAGCACGATGTCGGCGCTGCCCACCTTGAGGAGGGTGGTGACCTCGTTCATGTTGGAGTCGCCCACGATGACGTGGAGGCGGCGGTACCGCTCGGCGTCGGCGTGCGGCTCGTCCCTGGTGTTGATGATGGGGCGGCTGCGGGTGGTGGCGGACGAGACGCCTTCCCAGATGTGCTCGGCCCGCTGCGACAGGCAGTACACGGCGCCGCGCGGAGTCTGCAGCACCTTGCCGGCGCCGCAGATGAGCTGGCGCGTGACCAGGAACGGGATCAGGACGTCGGCGAGCCGGCCGAACTCGCCGTGCCGCGAGACCAGGTAGTTCTCGTGGCAGCCGTACGAGTTGCCGGCGGAGTCGGTGTTGTTCTTGAACAGGTAGATCTCACCCGCGATGCCCTCGTCGTGCAGGCGCTTCTCCGCGTCGACGAGCAGCCCTTCCAGGATGCGCTCGCCGGCGCGGTCGTGCGCCACGAGGTCGGCCACCGAGTCGCACTCTGGCGTGGCGTACTCGGGGTGCGAGCCCACATCGAGGTACAGCCGGGCGCCGTTGCGCAGGAAGACGTTGCTGGACCGCCCCCAGGACACCACGCGGCGGAACAGGTAGCGAGCCACCTCATCGGGAGACAGTCGCCGTTGGCCTCGGTACGTGCAGGTGACGCCGTATTCGGTCTCAATCCCGAAGATTCGCCGTTCCATGAAAAGACATTAGCCGTCTCTGGCCCTGAACCGTCACTCCCGCCGCAAGGTTTCGTAGTACTCCAGACACGCCTCGTACCGAGGGAGCGACTCCGAAGCCTCCGATAGTGGGGGTGCCGCCGCGTCGCGCGCGGAGAGCAGCGGCTCGTCGACCGGCCAGTCGATGCCCACCGAGAGCGGGTGCACGGTGTGCTCGGCGGCCGGGTTGTACGTGGTGGAGCACAGGTACGTCAGCGTGGCGTCGTCGGTGAGGGCGCAGAAGCCGTGGCCGAGCCCTTCGGCGATGTAGACGGCCTTGCGGTCGACGTCGTCGAGACGTACCGCCTCCCAGCGCCCGAAGGTCGGCGAGCCGGCCCTGAGGTCGACGATCACGTCGAGCACCGCGCCGCGCGGGCAGGTGACGTACTTGGCCTGGCCGGGCGGCGTATCCGCGAAGTGGATGCCGCGCACGACCCCCCGTGCCGAAACCGACATGTTGGCCTGGGCGAGGTCGAGCGGGTGGCCGACCGCCTCGGCGAGCTTGTCGGCCCGGTACCACTCCAGGAACAGGCCGCGCGGATCACCGTGTTGCTGGGGCGTGATCTCCCACGCCCCCTCGATGCCGAGCTGGTTGATCTTCACGGCAGCCGGGCCACGGTGACGAACTCGTTGTACGTGAAAATCTTGCCCATGAACCGCGGGAACGGGAACGAGTACTGCTTGATCACCGTCATGCCCAGGTCACGGCACATGGACGCCGCCTCGGCGAAGCCGACGAACCGGACGTGCGTGGCGTCGCTCGCGTAGCCGCGCTCCTGCGGCGTGATGAACACCGCCGTGCCGCCCGGCTTGACGCACGGGAGGTACGACTCGATGACCTTGCGGGCGTCGGCCTCGGGCATGTGTTCCAGCAGGTGCGCCGCGAGCATCGAGTCGAACGTCGCGCCGCGCTCGGTCGCGAAGAACTCCTCTGTCGTGTACGCCTCCAGGCCCTGAGCCCGCGCCACCGCGATGGAGGTCGGGTTGTGGTCGACGCCGACCCCGTTGCCGCCCAGGTGGGCCAGGTTGCGGCCGAGGCCGCAGCCGACGTCGAGGGTGCGGCCGAGGTTGAGCCGGCGGATGTTCCATCGGTAGGGGCGCTGGACGTCCAGCACCTGCTTCCAACGGGCTCCGGTTACGCGCTGTAGGCGGTCGGTGTAGTCGACACCATCGGTGCCGGGGTTCGATTCGCGGTCCGTGTCAGGCACGGCGGGTAGCCTTTCAAACAGGACGATCGGCCGCAACTATCCGCGCTCAGTATCGAGCAGCTCCAACAGATAGTCACCATACCCACTCTTCGTCAGCGGAATCGCCAGCTCACGCACCTGCGCCTCGTCGAGGAAGCCGGCACGCCAGGCCACCTCCTCGACACAGCCGATCTTGAGTCCCTGCCGTTCCTCGATCACGCGCACGAACTCGGCCGCCTGCATCAGCGACGTGAACGTGCCGGTGTCGAGCCAGGCCGTGCCCCGATCCAGCACGGTTACGGACAGCTCACCGAGGCCCAGGTACGCCTCGTTGACGGCGGTGATCTCCAGCTCGCCCCGGTCGCTCGGCTTGAGCTGGCGGGCGATGTCGACCACCCGATGGTCGTAGAAGTACAGGCCGGGCACCACGTACCGGGACTTGGGCCTTTCGGGCTTCTCCTCGATCGAGAGCACCTTGCCGTCGCCGTCGAACTCGACCACGCCATACGCCTCGGGGTTGGCCACCGGGTACGCGAACACCCGACCCCCCACGGGGTCGGCGTGCTCCGTGAGCTGCTGGCCCAGCCCGACGCCGTGGAAGATGTTGTCCCCCAGAATCAGCGCCGCCGCCTCACCGGCCAGGAACTCCTCGCCGATCAGGAACGCTTGGGCGATGCCCTCCGGCTTGGGCTGCGCGGCGTACTCCAGCCGGAGCCCCCACTGCGAGCCGTCGCCGAGCAGCCGCTGGAACTGCGCCTGGTCGTCCGGCGTGGTGATGATCAGGATCTCGCGGATCCCTGCCATGATCAGCGTAGAGAGCGGGTAGTAGACCATCGGCTTGTCGAAGACCGGCATGAGCTGCTTCGAGACCGCCCGAGTGATGGGCCAGAGCCGCGAGCCGGTGCCGCCGGCGAGAAGGATTCCGCGCACCCGCAGTACCTTAGCCGCCGCCGGCCAGGCCACTCGCGTAGACTGCGTGACCCGTGAGGGTCCTCGTCACCGGCGGTGCCGGCTTCATCGGTTCCGAGTACGTGCGGGAGCTGCTTCGCGGCAGCCTCCCCGTCGCCGCGCCCGCGGCGGTCACCGTGCTCGACAAGCTCACCTATTCCGGCAATCTGGCCAATCTGGACCCGGTGCGCGACGACCCGCGGCTGACGTTCGTGCAGGGCGACATCTGCGATGCCGCCGTCGTGGACCAGGCCGTCGCCGGCCACGACGTGATCGTGCACTTCGCCGCCGAGTCGCACGTCGACCGGTCCATCGAGGGCGCGGCGCCGTTCGTCACGACAAACGTCCTGGGTACTCAGACGCTGCTCGACGCCGCGCTAAAGCACGGCACGGGGCGGTTCGTGCACGTGTCGACCGACGAGGTGTACGGCTCGATCGAGAACGGCTCCTGGACCGAAGACTGGCCCCTCGCGCCCAACTCCCCGTACTCCGCCTCCAAGGCCGGCTCCGACCTGCTCGCCCTGGCGTACTTCCGCACCCACGGCATGGACGTCGTGGTGACCCGGTGCTCCAACAACTACGGGCACTACCAGTTCCCGGAGAAGGTCATCCCGCTGTTCGTCACCAACCTGCTCGACGGCGGCACGGTCCCGCTGTACGGCGATGGCGGCAACATCCGCGACTGGCTGCACGTGCGCGACCACTGCCGCGGCATCGCGCTCGTGCAGGACAAGGGCCGGCCGGGCGAGGTCTACCACATCGGCGGCGGCACCGAGCTCACCAACAAGGAGCTCACCGGCAAGCTGCTCGCCGCCTGCGGCGCCGGCTGGGACCAGGTCACGCCGGTCACCGACCGCAAGGGCCACGACCGGCGCTACAGCCTCGACATCAGCAAGATCAGCCAGGAGCTCGGGTACTCACCCAGCGTCGACCTGGAGACCGGCCTCGCACAGACCGTGCAGTGGTACCGGGACAACCGCGCCTGGTGGGAGCCGCTCAAGCGATGACTCGCTCTCGTGTCACCGATTTTCTTGTCACCGGCGCCGGCGGGATGCTCGGGCGGGACCTGCTCGCGGTACTGGCGGCGCTCCCGGACATCAAGGTCACCGCGCTCGCGCGGGCCGATCTCGACGTCACCGACGCCGGTGCGGTGAAAGAGGCGATCGCGGGACACGACGTGGTGCTGAACGCCGCGGCCTGGACCGACGTCGACGGCGCCGAGACCCGTGAGGCCGAGGCGACGGCTGTCAACGGCGACGGCGTCGCCAACCTGGCGCGCGCGTCGGCGGCCGCCGGGGCGCGGTTGGTGCACGTCTCGACCGACTATGTGTTCGGTGGGACCGGCTTCCCCGACCTCTCCGGCGGAGCCGGCCCCACGCCGTACCCGGAAGACGCGCCCACCGACCCGATCAACGCGTACGGCCGGAGCAAGCTGGTCGGCGAGCAGGCGGTGCTCGCGGCCGGCGGCTTCGTGGTACGCACGGCGTGGCTGTACGGGGCGCACGGGCCCAACTTCGTGTCGACCATGCTCCGGCTGGCCGGCGAGCGCGAGCACCTCGACGTGGTCGACGACCAGCGCGGCCAGCCCACCTGGTCGTACGCCCTCGCGGAGCGGCTGGTGGCGCTCTCCCTCGCGGACGCCCCCGCCGGCGTCTACCACGGCACCGCGAGCGGCGAGACCACCTGGTACGGGCTGGCGCGGGCCGTGTTCGAGCTGAGCGGGCTGGACCCCGACCGGATCCGTCCCACGACCAGCGACAAGTACCCGCGGCCGGCACCCCGACCCGCGTTCAGCGTGCTCGGACACGCGCGGTGGTCGCTCGCGGGGCTGCCGCCGATGACAGACTGGAAGACGATGCTGACGTCGTACCTGGGAGCCGGCCGTGTCTGACCTCCCCCGCGTGAGCGCCGTCGTCCTGGCGTGGCGCACCGAGCCGCTGCTGCGCCGGTGCGTCGAGGCGCTGCTGGCGTCCGTCAAGGTCGACGTCGAGGTCGTACTTGTCGACAACGGCTGCACCAACCCCGACCTGCCGTACCTTTCCGCGCTCCCCGGCGTGGTGGTGGCCGGTACCGGGGAGAATGTCGGTTTCTCCGCGGGCTGCAACATCGGCGGCGCGGCGGCGACCGGCGAGTACCTGGCACTGGTCAACGGCGACGCGATCGTCGAGCCCACCGCACTGGCCCGCCTCGTCGAAGAGCTCGACGACCCGACCGTGGGCATCGCCGCCGGCGCGGTACGCCTCGCCGACGAACCCGACCTGCTCAACTCGCTCGGCAACGAGATCCACGTACTCGGCGTGAGCTGGGTCGGCGGCTTCCGCGAGCGAGACACCCGCACCGAGCCCACCGAGACCGCCGGCGCGATGGGCGCGTTCGTCGTGATGCGGCGCGCACACTGGGAGCGGCTGGGCGGCTTCGACCCGCTGTACTTCGCGTACGTCGAGGACGCCGAGATCTCCATCCGCACCTGGCGGATGGGCCTGCGCGTGGTCAACGTGCCCGACGCGGTGGCCCTGCACGGGTACGAGTTCAGCAAGGTCAGCTTCAAGTTCTACCTGATCGAGAAGAACCGCCTGATGTTCGTCACCACGGTGTGGGGCGGACGAGCGCTGTTGCTGCTCGGGGCGCCGCTGGTGGCGCTCGAAGGCGTGATGATGCTGCTGGCGCTCAAGGAGGGCTGGCTGCGCGACAAGCTGCGCGGATACGGTTGGCTGTGGAAGCACCGCGCCCACATCCGCGCCCGCCGCCGCACCCTCCAGGCCGAACGCCGCGTCCCCGACCGCGAGTGGATGCGGGTGCTGACGGACCGCTTCGACACCCCCTTGATCAACCCACCGGGCGTGTCGGTGCTGAACGCGGTGATGTCGGGCTACTGGCGTCTGGTGAGGCGCTGGATCTGACCCGCCTCTCCCGGAGAGGGCCGCCTGCGCGCGACATCGACGCATCGCCCCGGCGCCACGCGCCCGGACGCCCCGCGCACCGCGCCCCACGCGACATCGCCGCGCGCCCCACGGACACCGCGCACCCCACAGGCACCGCGCGCCCCGCGGACCCGCCCCGCACCGCGCGTCCCACGCGCACCGCGGGCACCGCGGGCGCCACGGGCGCTGCGCGCCAGGCGTGCCGCGGTGCGCTCCGTGCGCTGGGTGCTGGATGCAATAGCGCCACGCGCGCCGGTGGTGCGGCGCGTGGCGCTATTGGGATCGCGTGGGTTAGTCCTTCGCGTCGCCCTCTAGGTCGGCGGAGCCGGCCGACGAGCTGGGCTTGTCTTCCGGTGGGGCCGGTGCCGCTGACTCCTCGTCGGAGGCGGGCTCGGTGGCCGTGGAGCCGGGCTCCAGCAGGGCGGTCAGGGCGGCTCCCGTGACCCTGCGGAAGGTGCGGCCCTTGCGGCGCCGGTCGAGGACGGCCACTTCGAGGTGGTCGGCGCCGATGGTGCGGGCCGCCCCGCCCTCGCCGCCGACGCTGCCGAGCGCCTTCACAGCCAGCTTGACCGCGTCGGCGAGCGACATGTCGGAGCTGTGCGCCTCCTTCAGCACCGTCGAGATGGCCTCGGACTGGCCGCCCATCGCCATCGAGCCGGGCTCGTCCTGCACGGAGCCGTCGTACGTGATGCGGTAGAGCTCGTCGGAGTCCGGGGTGGCGCCCACCTCGGCGACGCAGATCTCGACCTCGTACGCCTTCATCTGCTCGGTGAAGATGGCGCCCAGCGCATGGGCGTACGCGTTGGCGATGGCACGGCCGGTGACGTCGCGCCGGTCGTAGCTGTAGCCGTTGAGGTCGGCCATGCGCACGCCGGCCCGGCGGAGGTTTTCGAACTCGTTGTAGCGCCCGACGGCGGCGAAGCCGATGCGGTCGTAGATCTCGCTGACCTTGCGTAGGGAGGTCAGGTTCTCGGCGACGAACAGCACCCCGCCCTCGTACGTCAGCGCGACGGCGCTGCGTCCCCGGGCGATGCCCTTGCGGGCGTATTCCGAGCGGTCGCGCATGATCTGCTCGGGGGAGGCGTAGAACTGCATGGCCACGGCGGGCGGCTCTCCTTCGACCTAGGTGGGCTGGCCTGATGGGCGGGGCTCAGCCGCCGATGTTTTCCATGCGGCGGGCGACGACGGACTCGGCGATGGTGGCCGTCTCCTCGTCGGTGAGGCGGCGGGTGCCCTCGGCGGTCGCCGTCATCACCACCGGGTAAATCTTGCGGGTCAGGTCGGGGCCGCCGGTGGCGGTGTCGTCGTCGGCCGCGTCGTAGAGCGCCTCGATGCCCAGCGTGATCGCGTCGTCGACGGACAGGCCGGGACGGTACCGCTTCTTGAGCGCGGCCTTGGCGAAGAGCGAGCCGGAGCCGATGCCGTCGTAGCCGGTCTCCTCGTAGATGCCGCCAGCGATGTCGAAGCTCCAGATGCGGCCGGCCTTCGCCGGGTCGCTGGCGCCGAGGTCGAAGCCGCCGAAGATCGGCACGACGGCGAGACCCTGAAGGGCGGCGCCGAGGTTGTTGCGGATCATGGTGGCGAGGCGGTTGGCCTTGCCCTCCAGCGAGAGCATGACGCCCTCGATCTTCTCGTAGTGCTCGAGCTCCACCTGGAACAGCCGGATCAGCTCGATGCCCACGCCCGCGGTGCCGGCCATGCCGACCAGCGAGTACGGGTCGGCGGGGTGCACCTTTTCGATGTCGCGGCTGGCGATGAGGTTGCCAGCGGTGGCGCGCCGGTCACCGGCCATGACCACGCCGCCGTCGGCGACGATGGTGACCACGGTGGTGGCGTGCGCGGACGCGAGCTCGGCCGAGTAGCCGGGCGGCAGCGGCCGGCGGCCGGGCAACATCTCGGGCGCCGCGACGCTCAGGAACTGTGTGAAGGAGGAAGTCGCCGGGGTGGTGAAGAAGTCCGGTATCCGGCCGGACGGATCGAAACCCGCTGCCACGTGGTTCCCTTCGGTCTAGGTGATCGCCTTGGCAAGATACCCGGGACGCCCGTCGCCTGGACGGCAGGCCTCCCCGCCGTCCAGAAACGGACTTTTAGGTCACTGTCCGCCTTTTTGCACGTAGCCTCGGACGAACTCTTCCGCGTTTTCCTCCAGGACGGAGTCGATCTCGTCGAGGAGGTCGTCGACGTCCTCGGTGATCTCCGCGTGCCGCTCGGCAACCTCGGGGT
The DNA here is from genome assembly GCF_027923225.1 of Phytohabitans aurantiacus. Classification (GTDB taxonomy): domain Bacteria; phylum Actinomycetota; class Actinomycetes; order Mycobacteriales; family Micromonosporaceae; genus Phytohabitans; species Phytohabitans aurantiacus. The sequence continues at coordinate 32,213 of NZ_BSDI01000059.1, read as the reverse complement.
CGACCTCGGGCGCGACCTCGTCGACCTCTTGGTCGCGGCGGGCCTTGCCGGACTGGGACTGACCGCCGGAGTCACGGGTAGCCATATGTGCCCCTCCTCAACATCGCTTGCAGAAAACGTACCTCGCCGGTGCGACGAAAACGCAGCGACATTCAGCTCCCGCCGGTGATGGCTTCCAGGAGATCCTTGGCGCTGGGGCACTTGTCGAACAACGCACCCACATGCTTGCGGGTGCCGCGCTCGGGCTCCATCATCGGCACCCGGACGAGTGACTCCCGCCCGACGTCGAAGATGACCGAGTCCCAACTCGCGGCCACCACCTCGGAGGCGTACTGGGCGAGGCATCGGCCGCGGAAGTACGCCCGGGTGTCCTCGGGCGGCTCGACCATGGCGGCGCGGGTCTGCTCGTCGGGCAGCAGGGTCTGCATCGAGCCGCGGGCGACCAGCCGGTGGTACAGGCCCTTTTCGGGGCGCACGTCGGAGTACTGCAGGTCGACGAGCTGAAGCTTGTGCGAGGCCCAGCCCAGCTTCTCCCGCTCGCGGTAGCCCTCCAGCAGCCGCAGCTTCGCCACCCAGTCGAGCTCGTCGGCGCAGAGCATGGGGTCACGGCCGAGCTTGTCGAGCACGGCCTCCCAGCGGGCGAGCACGTCGATGGTGGGCGCGTCGGCGTCGGCGCCGTACCGGTCATCCACAAAGGACTTGGCACGCTCGAAGTAAGCCCACTGCAGGTCGAGGGCGGTGAGGCGGCGACCGTCGCGCAGCCGCATGAGGTGCTTCAACGCCGGGTCGTGGCTGACGGCCTTGAGCTCGGAGACCGGGTCGGCGATGCCCAGGTCGGGCGTGAGCACCTTCTCCTCGATCATCGTGAGCACCAGCGCGGTCGTGCCGACCTTGAGGTACGTGGAGATCTCCGACAGGTTGGCGTCGCCGATGATGACGTGCAGCCGGCGGTACTTGTCGGCGTCGGAGTGCGGCTCGTCGCGGGTGTTGATGATGGGCCGCTTGAGGGTCGTCTCCAGGCCCACCTCGACCTCGAAGAAGTCGGCCCGCTGCGAGAGCTGGAACCCGGGCTGCGACCCGTCCTGCCCGATGCCCACCCGGCCGGCGCCGGTGACGATCTGCCGGGTCACGAAGAACGGTGTCAGATACGCGACGATGTCGGCGAACGGCGTCTGCCGGCGCATCAGGTAGTTCTCGTGGGCGCCGTAGCTGGCGCCCTTGTTGTCGGTGTTGTTCTTGTAGAGGTGGATCGGGTGGGTGCCCGGGATCGTCGCCGCACGGCGGGACGCCTCGGCCATCACCCGCTCCCCCGCCTTGTCCCACCGCACGAGGTCCATCGGGTTCGTGACCTCTGGCGTCGAGTACTCAGGGTGGGCGTGGTCGACGTAGAGCCGAGCGCCGTTGGTGAGGATGACGTTGGCGAGGCCCAGGTCTTCGTCGGCGAGCGCCTCCGCCGGGTCGTACGCCGCGCCCGAGTATGTGAACCCGCGGGCGTCACGCAGCGGCGACTCCTCCTCGTAGTCCCACCGTGCCCGCCCGCCGCGCGTCAGTTCTGGACGCGCCCCGTAAGCGTTGACCACCTGCGATGAGGTGACCATCGGGTTGGCTCCGGGCTGGCCGGGCACCGAGATGCCATATTCGACCTCGGTTCCCATGATCCGCCGAACACTCATGCCTCGCCTACCTCACTGCCCGGGCGCCGCACCCCGCGCGCCACTCGTCGAGCGTAGTCCGCCGGGCACGCTCCGCGCCGCGAGCCACCCCCACCAATAAGGCTTCGCCCGGCGCTTGCCCGAACGTCACCCCGGGTTCGCCGGGGCCAGGCATCATGCGGCGGGCTTTACCAGTACCAGAATCAAGGAGCGACGGTGAGCGAGCTGACGGCGGCACGGCCTGCGACGGCGCCGATTCGGCGCCTGAGCCCGATGCTGTGGGGCGCGCTCGCCGTCTTCGCCGCGACGGCCACGGCGATGATTTGGACGTACGCGTCGACGCACCAAATTTTTCCCGACAGCCAGTGGTATCTGATTTATACGTACCGGATGCTGGGCGAGGATCGGGCCGGCTCCGAACGGATCGTGCTCGACTACGTCCGCGACCACGGCACCTTCAAGCCCTACGACTACCTGTGGGCCTCGAAACCGTTCACCCTGAGCTACCGGCCCAGAATGCTGCTTCCGGTGCTCTCCGTGCCGTTCGTGGCGCTGTTCGGGCCCGGTGGCATCGTGGTGGTCCCCGGGATCGCGTTCGTGGCGGCGATGCTGCTCATCTACCGGTTCGCGACGGGGCACGCCTCGGTGCCGGCGGCGACCGCGGCGAGCATCCTGGCGGTGGCGTCGCCGCTCGTGGCCAAATGGTGCGTCGGCGGGCTCACAGACTCGCTAGCGTTGCTGTTGCACACCGCGATGCTCCTGCTGCTGCCCTGGCGCAAACCAGCCACAAAATGGACAGTGGCGGGGTTGGCGGTGGTCACATTCCTGACGGCGACGACGCGCACCATCACCCCGTACACGGTGACGACCGTCGCGGCGGTCTGGTGCTGGGCGATGCTGAGCCAGCGCGAACGCTGGCGTTCGTGGACCCTCGCGGCCGCGGGCGCCGCGACCGGCGTCGTGGCCGGCGCCGTCTGGAGCAGGCTGATGAGCGCGGGACTGACGAGCAGCGATCATTTCAAGAGCCTGACCGGGGGCAAGGCGCGCACATTCCACGAGGCGATTCCCTGGTACCGGGAGAACCTGCCGACCGCGCTGGGACGCGAGGTGACGGTGGTGCTGTCGAGCTGGCCGCTGGTGCTGCTGATCGTGCTGTCGTCGCTGGCGTGCGTGGTGGCGTGGCGCACCGTGGTGCCGTGGCTGGTGGTGTCCGCGTGGGTCGGCGCCGCGGGCATCTTCCTGGTGGCACCGTTCATGACCATGTTCCGGTACGAGATCCCGGTCCTGCCCGCGTTGGTGGTGGCCGCGGCGGTCTTCGCCGACCGCGTGGTGCCGCAGACAATGATCAGGGCGTCCCCCAAGTCGTTCTAGCTACTTGAGGGACGCCCTGATCAGGAAGTGCATGCTACAGGTACTGGCCGGTGTTGCTCACGGTGTCGATGGAGCGGCCCGCCTCGGCGCCCTTGCCGCCGGAGACCAGCGTGCGGATGTACACGATCCGCTCGCCCTTCTTGCCGGAGATCCGTGCCCAGTCGTCCGGGTTGGTGGTGTTGGGCAGGTCTTCGTTTTCGCGGAACTCGTCGACGCAGGCGTCGAGCAGGTGCTGCAGGCGAAGGCCCTTGCGGCCCGACGACAGGAACTCCTTGATCGCCATCTTCTTGCCGCGATCGACGATGTTCTGGATCATGGCGCCGGAGTTGAAGTCCTTGAAGTACAGGACTTCCTTGTCACCGTTGGCGTAGGTCACCTCGAGGAAGCGGTTCTCCTCGGTCTCGGAGTACATCCGCAGGACGACCGCCTCGATCATCGCCGCGACCGTGGCCTGGGCATCGCTGCCGTGCTCGGTCAGGTCGTCGGGGTGCAACGGGAGGCCGGTGAGGATGTACTTCGAGAAGATGTCCTTCGCCGCCTCGGCGTCCGGACGCTCGATCTTGATTTTCACGTCGAGGCGGCCGGGGCGCAGGATGGCCGGGTCGATCATGTCTTCCCGGTTGGAGGCGCCGATCACGATGACGTTTTCCAGGCCCTCTACGCCGTCGATCTCGCTGAGGAGCTGCGGGACGATCGTGTTTTCCACGTCGGAGGAGACGCCGGAGCCGCGGGTGCGGAACACGGAGTCCATCTCGTCGAAGAACACGATCACCGGAGTGCCCTCGCCGGCCTTCTCGCGAGCCCGCTGGAAGATCAGGCGGATGTGCCGCTCGGTCTCGCCAACGTACTTGTTGAGCAGCTCAGGGCCCTTGATGTTCAGGAAGTAGCTGGTGTGCTTCTCCTGACCGCGGCGCTCGGCGATCTTCTTGGCGAGCGAGTTGGCGACCGCCTTGGCGATGAGCGTCTTGCCGCAGCCGGGAGGCCCGTACAGCAGGATGCCCTTCGGCGGGCGGAGCTGGTGCTCGCGGAAGAGGTCGGCGTGCAGGAACGGCAGCTCCACGGCGTCGCGGATCTGCTCGATCTGGGTGTGCAGGCCACCGATGTCTTCGTATCCGACGTCGGGCACCTCTTCGAGGACGAGCTCCTCGACCTCGCTCTTCGGGATGCGCTCGTACGCGTACGACGAGCGCGGCTCGATCATCAGCGAGTCGCCGGCCCGCAACGGGCTGCCGATGAGCGTGTCGGCCAGGTGGACGATCCGCTCCTCGTCGGCGTGGGACACGACGAGCGCCCGGTCACCCGGTGCGCCGTCGAGACCCTCCAGGATCTCCTTGAGCATGACCACCTCGCCGACCCGTTCGAACCCGAACGCGTCGACGATGTTGAGCGCGTCGTTGAGCAGGACTTCCTGCCCTCGGCGCAGCTCGTCGGTGTCGAGTGACGGGGAGACCGCCACTCGCAGCTTCCGGCCGCCGGTGAAGACGTCGACCGTGCCGTCGTCGTGCTTGGTCAGGAAGACGCCGTAACCGCTCGGTGGTTGTGCCAGGCGGTCGATCTCTTCCTTGAGCGTGACGATCTGGGCTCGAGCCTCCTTGAGGGTGCTCACGAGCCGCTCGTTGTTCTCGGTCAGTCGGGCCAGCTGCGCCTGCGTTGCCGCGAGCCGCTCCTCGAGCTGCCGGACGTGTCGGGGGCTTTCGGTCAGCTTGCGCCGCACCAAGGCCAGTTCCTCTTGAAGGAACGCGACCTGAGTGGAGAGATCGTGGGCCTCCTTCTCCCACCGTGCGGCGCGCGAGTCCGCGTCGTCGCTGCGTGCCACGTCCCACCTCCCCGGGGGCTCGAACGTACTGCCTTAAACACTAACCGGTGCGAGGGCGATTCGAACCTACGCAACACCCTCGTCACCGAAGCTTGATCGTTACGGCACCCGAAACGCCGGAGGACGGCACGCGAAACGCCGAGCGACACGCGAAAAAACCGCTCACAGTGTCGGACGCCCGACCATGGACGCGACAAGCCGGGCGAACTCCTCCAGCCGGGCGATCTGCCCCGCACCGCCGTCGTCGAGCGTCTTGCCGAACCGCAGCGCGTCATGGCGTACCGCCTGGTGGTCCTCACCGGGCGGGGCAGGCGTGGCACCGGACTCGTCCAGCGAGCTGAGCAGCAGGTACACGTCGATGCTGTCGACCCTGGCCTGGCCGCTCGGGGTCCTGGTCAGGCGCCGGCGGCAGCCCACCTCGGTGACCGTGGAGAGCGGTACGACCCGCAGCGAGGAGGTCATCGAGCCGGGCGGGCCGTCGCCCGGGGCGACGTCTTCGCCGTGCCACAGGATGAGACGGCTGCCGTCGCAGACCACGACCTCCTGCCAGACGCCGTTGACCTCGTTGACGAAGCGTTCGAGGGTGAAACCGAGCACAGTCGCGCCGCGCAGCACCCCGCCGAGGGCCTCCAGGGCCACTTCAGGGTCGCGCAGGTAGGCGCGCGCCGCCGAGTCCAGGTCCTGGTACGGCGACCAGTCGGGGAACACCGCTGGCAACTCGCCACCCCCGAACGCGGGCCTACTCATCGACGCTCGTGCCCTCCCCCCGCTGTGCCTCGCGACGCAGGCGGTATGCCTCCGCGCCCTTGCTCGGCTTGCGGCGGCGCGGCGGCGCGGTGACGCCGGGTGCCAGTCTGCGCGCCGAGACGAGAAACGCGGTGTGAGCGATCATACGGTGATCCGGGCGCACCGCGAGCCCTTCCGCGTGCCAGTCGCGCACCAGTGACTCCCACGCGCGTGGCTCGGTGAAGCCACCACGCTCGCGCAGCGCCTCGACGAGCTCGGAGAGCTGCGGGGTCGTGGCCACGTACCCGATGAAGACGCCGCCCGGCACGAGCGCCCGCTCGACCAGGTCGAGGGCCTCCCACGGGGTCAGCATGTCGAGGATGATCCGGTCGAAACCGGTCTCGGTGCACTCGGCCACGTCACCCACGTGCAGCTTCCACGAGGGGTGCGGCCCGCCGAGGAACGCCTCGACGTTGCGCCGGGCGATCGCCGCGAAGTCTTCACGCATCTCGTACGAGTGCAGCTCGCCGGACGGACCGATGGCCCGCAGCAGCCAGTTGCTCAGCGCGCCGGACCCGGCGCCGGCCTCCAGCACCTTGGCGCCCGGGAAGACGTCACCCATCGCGATGATCTGCGCGGCGTCCTTCGGGTAGATCACCTGCGCGCCGCGCGGCATCGAGAGGACGTAGTCGGACAGCAGCGGGCGCAACGCCAGGTACGCCGTGCCGCCGGAAGAGGTCACCACGCTGCCGTCGGGCTGGCCGATCAGCGCGTCGTGCTCGAGCGCGCCGCGGTGGGTGTGGAAGGACCGCCCGGGCTCCAGCACGATGGTGTGCATGCGGCCCTTGGGGTCGGTGAGCTGCACCCGGTCGCCCGGGCGGAAAGGACCCCGGTGGGCGGGCGTGAGCTCGATGTCGGACAGCGCGGTGGTCACGCGGGGTCCCCGTGGAAACGTGGAGCGCAGCGGAGCGTTTTCGTGGGGTGCTTCACTCGTTCATCTTCCGTTTGGGCTCCAGGAGCTGTGCCAGGTCGGCGACGTGCAGGACGCCGACCACATCTTCGCCTGACGTCACGAGGTACTGCGCACCCGGGTGCGCCTGCACCGTTTTGATCACCTGCTCGCCATCGAGATCGACCGGCATCGCGTAGATCCCGTCGATGCCGCGCGACACGGAGTCGACCGCCACCCAGGGGCGGCGCTCGACCGGTACGGCGGCCGCCGCGGCGCGGTCGACCAGCGCGACCAGCCTGCCGGCGGCGTCGGACACGCCCAGCGAGGCGTCGGCGCCGCGCCGCTGGGCCTCCGCGAGGGGCGTTCCCGTCGGCACCGCGAACACCGGCCGCGCGAGGCGTGCCAGGTCGATCAGCGGGAACCGCCGGCTGATGCGCGCCGCCCGGATGGACTGCCCGGCGCCCTGCCACAGCGTGAACGCCACCAGGAGCATGAACGCCAGCCCGAACGGCGAGAGCAGCCCGGTCGCCGTGAGCAGGGCGACCACGAGCGCGGTGCCGATCGCGACCGCGCGGCCGACCCAGCCGGCCACCTCGGTGCCGAGGTGCCGGTCGCGGCTGACCGCCCACACGCCGGCGCGCAGGGCCCGCCCGCCGTCGAGCGGCAGGCCCGGCAGCGAGTTGAAGATCGCGACCACGATGTTGCTGACCGCGAGCTGGAACGCGAGCTGGTGCGGCAGCGTGCGCTCGGGCAGCGCGGCGGTCGCGACGGCCGCGCCCACGCCGAGCACCAGCGACACGGCCGGCCCGGCCAGCGAGACCAGCAGGTCGACCTTGGGGCTGGGCGCGTCGCGGTCCATTTCCGTGTATCCGCCGAGCAGCTCCAGCGTGATCCCGCGCACACCGATGCCGTACCGGCGTGCCGTCAGCGCGTGGCCCAGCTCGTGCAGCAGCACGGAGCCGAGCAGGCAGACCACGAAACCGAAGCCGACCGCGTATCCGGCGAGCTGCGACAGGTCGAGCCGATCGCGCACGAACTCGCCGTACAGCACGGTGACGAGCAGCGCCAGCAGCAGCATCGAGGCGTTCAGATACAGCGGGACGCCGAAGACCCGGCCAAGCGTCAGTCCGGGCCGGCGCTCGGTCGGTTCCTGTGACACGCCTTCGATGCTACGGGTTGCCGGGCGCGGCGCGCCGAACTGTCATACGGGTGCCATAGCCTTTGCCCTATGACGGTGGTGGAGCAAGAAGTTCGGTATCCGACCCTCTCTCCCTCACGCGCGGCCGATTTCAAGACCTGTCCCCTGCTCTACCGCTTCCGCACCATCGACCGGCTGCCCGAGCGCCCCACCTCCGACCAGGCCCGCGGCACGCTCGTGCACGCGGTGCTGGAGCGGCTGTTCGACCTGCCGGCCGCCGAGCGGGTGCCGGCCGCGGCCGCCGGCCTCGTGACCCCGGAGTGGGAGCGCCTCGTGGCCGAGGCGCCCGACCTGGCCGAGTTGGTCACCGAGGGCGGCGAGGAGTTCTTCGCGTCGACGCGCGAGCTCCTCGACGGATACTTCACTGTGGAGGATCCGCGCCGGCTGGAGCCCGCCGAGCGGGAGACCCTCATCGCCACCCTGGTCGACGAGCAGCTCCTGATCCGGGGCTACGTCGACCGTCTCGACGTGTCGCCGGCGGGCGACCTGCGGGTGGTCGACTACAAGACCGGCGGGGCGCCGCGCGAGGCGTTCGAGGCGCGGGCGCTGTTCCAGCTCAAGTTCTACGCGCTGGTGCTGTGGCGCACCCGCGGCGTCGTGCCCCGTGTGCTCCGCTTGCTGTACCTGCGGGATCAGGAGATCTGCGACTACTCCCCCGACGCCGAGGAGCTGGCCCGCTTCGAGCGCACGCTGCTGGCGCTGTGGCGGGCGATCGAGCAGGCGACGGCCACCCGCGACTTCCGCCCCAAGCCCAGCCGGCTGTGCGACTGGTGCAGCCACCAGGCGCTGTGCCCCACGTTCGGCGGCACCCCGCCACCGTTCCCCGAGCCGGGTGCGAAGGCGGCCGGCGAGACCGGTGCGGAGACGGGCGCACAGCCCCTCCTCCTCGGGGAGGATGACCGCCTCACCACCAGCGAGGAAGGCACACCTCCGGTTACCGGATAGTTTCGCCTCATGGCGATCGCGGTGCCGCACTGGGCGGGCATGCTGCCCCTGGGGCCGCATGGACGGCGGTCGTTGCGGGGTGACGCGCTGCTCGCGGCGGCCGCCGTGGCGATCGAGCTGATCCTCGTCGCCACCGGCCCGGCCGACATGCGCGAGCGCGGGTGGGCGGTGGCCGTCGCGAGCAGCGTCCTGTGCGCGGTACCCATCGCGTTGCGCCGCGTGGCTCCCTGGGTGTCGGTCGTCCTGACCACGGCGGCGCTGATCGCGGGCGCCGTGGCCACGATCCAGCCGGTGACCATCGTGGTGGCGATCGTCGTGCTGACGTACTCGACGGCCGCCCACTTCCCGCTGCGCCGCGCGGTGCTGGCCCTGGCCGTGTTGTGGCTGCCCGTGATCGGGGTCAACGCGCTGACCCCCGACGCGGCCAAGCCCGATGACATGTCGACCGGCTACATCATGTTCCTCAACGGGCTGCTCGGGATGGTGTGCTTCTTCATCGGCCGCACCGTGCACGCGCGCCGCACCTCCACCCAGGCCCTGGAGGAGCGCGCCCGGACGGCCGAGGAGAACCAGCGCGCCCTCGCCGAGCAGGCGGTCGCCGAGGAGCGGCGGCGGATCGCCCGCGAGCTGCACGACATGGTGGCGCACCACGTGAGCGTGATGGGCGTGCTCGCCACCGGCGCCCGGCGGGTGCTGCGCCGCGACCCGGACGCCGCCGACGAGGCGCTCAGCACGATCGAAGACACCAGCCGCACGACGCTGCGCGAGATGCGACGCCTGCTCGACGTGCTGCGCACCGAGGCCGAGCCGGCCGCCGACCTCGCGCCGCAGCCCGGGCTCGCGGGCATCGAGACGCTGGTCGAACAGGTGCGGGAGGCCGGGCTGCCGGTGTCCCTGCGGGTCGACGGCTCGCCCGGCTCGCTGGCACCGGGCGTGGCGCTGACCATTTACCGTATCGTCCAGGAGGCGCTGACCAACGCGCTCAAGCACGCGGGCGCGGCCACCGCGCAGGTCCGGCTCAGCTTCGGCGTGTACTGGCTCATCGTCGAGATTTTCGACACCGGGCGCGGCCCGACACCGGGCTCCGACCGCGTCGGCCACGGCCTGGTCGGGATGCGGGAGCGGGTCGCCCTGTACGGCGGGACGCTGCGCACCGGCCCCCGCCCGGGCGGCGGTTTCCGGGTGTACGCGAAGATCCCGATGGAACAGAGCTGACGGGGGGCCACATATGTCGACCGAGGACCGGCCGGTACGGATCCTGCTGGCAGACGACCAGCCGTTGCTGCGCACGGGGTTCCGCATGGTGCTGGGCGCCGAAGACGACCTCGACATCGTCGGCGAGGCCGGCGACGGCGCCGAGGCGGTCGACCTGGCCCGCCGGCTGCTGCCCGACGTGGTGCTCATGGACATCCGGATGCCCCGCATGGACGGGGTGGCCGCGACCCGCTCGATCGTCGACGCGCGGCTGCCTGTCCGGGTGCTGATCCTGACCACGTTCGACCTCGACGAGTACGTCGTCGGGGCGCTGCGGGCGGGCGCGAGCGGCTTCCTCGCCAAGGACGTGCCGGCGGAGGATCTCGTGGTGGCGATCCGCACGGTCGCGGCGGGCGAGGCGGTGGTCGCACCGCGCATCCTCAAGCGGCTGCTGGACCGGTTCGCCGACTCGCTGCCCGACCCGTCGGCCACGCCGCCGAAGGCGCTCGACGCGCTCACCGAGCGGGAGCGCGAGGTGCTGATCCAGGTGGCGAAGGGCCAGTCGAACGCCGAGATCGCGGCCGCGCTGTCGGTCAGCGAGACGACGATCAAGACCCACGTCGGGCACGTGCTGACCAAGCTCGGGCTCCGCGACCGGGTACAGGCGGTCGTGCTGGCGTACGAGACAGGGCTGGTCCGGCCGGGCGCATGAGTACCCCGCTGTCCTCCTCAAGGTGGAGGAGGCGGCGCCCGGTGGGCGTACCAGAAGACTCTCCCGAAGCACGACGGCTCGGCCCCTTCGGGCACCTACCGTGAGTGAAGACGGCGTTCGGGGGAAGGTCTCGTCGAGATCTTGCCAGGCGCGCTCAGGGGTGACCCTGAGCGCGCCTCGGGGGTGGCCCGCACCGAAAGATGGGTCTCCAGTTCCGCCCGCGGAGGGACGATTTTCGCTTCCGCGGCCCCCACGATGAATGCTGCCGGCCGGGCCGACACCCCGGCCGGACCATTTTGTTTCAAACGAGGGGGAAGAGTGACTGCGACGTCGGCGAGCGACACGCACGTGGCGGCCCGCGCGAGCGACGTGTGGAAGGTGTATGGCTCGGGCGAGGCCCAGGTCATCGCGTTGCGGGGGGTGACGGCCGACTTCGAGCGCGGCCGGTTCACGGCGATCATGGGGCCTTCTGGCTCCGGCAAGTCCACACTGATGCACTGCCTGGCGGGGCTCGACGCGGTCACCCGGGGGCAGGTCTTCATCGGCGGCACGCAGGTGACGGGGCTCGGCGACGCCGGCCTGACGAAGCTGCGGCGCGACAAGGTCGGTTTCATCTTCCAGCAGTTCAACCTGCTGCCGACGCTGACCGCGCAGGAAAACATCCTGCTGCCGCTGTCCATCGCCGGCCGCAAGGCCGACCAGGCGTGGTTCGACACGGTGATCGAGACCGTGGGGCTGCGCGACCGGCTCGGCCACCGGCCCAGCCAGCTCTCCGGCGGCCAGCAGCAGCGCGTCGCGTGCGCCCGCGCGCTGGTCGCCCGGCCCGAGGTCATCTTCGCGGACGAGCCGACCGGTAACCTCGACTCCCGCTCGGGCGCCGAGGTGCTGGGCTTCCTGAAGCGCTCGGTCCGCGAGTACGGGCAGACGATCGTCATGGTCACCCACGACCCGGTGGCCGCGTCCTACGCCGACCGCGTGGTGTTCCTCGCCGACGGCCAGATCGTCTCCGAGCTGCTCGACCCGACGCCGGAGGCGGTCCTCGACACCATGAAGCGGCTCGACGTGCTCACTGTCGGGGTGGCGGAGTAGATGCTGCGCGCGACCCTGAAGAGCCTGCTCGCCCGCAAGCTGCGCCTGGTGCTGTCCGGGCTGGCCGTGGTGCTGGGCGTGATGTTCGTGTCGGGTGCCTTCGTGCTCACCGACACGCTGGGCCGTTCGTTCGACGCCGTGTTCTCGAGCGCGTACTCGCAGACCGACGTCGGTGTGGCGGCCAAGCCGAAGATCGAGATGAGCGAGATGGAGGGCGAGGAGGTCCAGGCGCCGTTCCCGGCCTCGGTCCTCGACGAGGTGCGGTCGGTGCCGGGCGTGGCCAAGGCCACCGGCACGGTCGCCGCCGACGGCGCCCAGGTCATCGGCAGCAACGGCAAGGTGCTCACCTCGTTCGGGCCGCCGCAGATCGGCCAGGCGTGGACCGGTGAAGACGGCCTGACCGAGCTGCGCGAGGGGCGCGGCCCGACGGCCGACAACGAGATCGCCGTCAACGTGACGGTGGCCGACGCCGCGAAGATCAAGGTCGGCGACCAGGTACGGGTGCAGACGCTCGAACCGGCGAAGCCGTTCACCCTGGTCGGCATCTTCGGCTACAGCGGCGGGCGGGACAGCCTGGGCGGTGTCCAGGAGGTCGCGTTCACCGAGAAGGCGGCTCAGCAGCTGCTGGTCGGCGAGACCGGTGTCTACACCGGCATCACGGTCAAGGCCGACAGCGGCGTATCGCACACGAAGCTGCGTGACGAGATCGCCACGAAGCTCGGCACCGGATACGAGGTGAAGACCGGCCAGCAGCTCTCCGACGAGGCGTCCGACAGCCTCAAGGAAGGGCTGGCCTTCTTCAACAACATCCTGCTCGGGTTCGCCGGCGTGGCGCTGTTCGTCGGGATCTTCCTGATCCTCAACACCTTCTCGATCATCGTGGCGCAGCGCACCCGCGAGCTCGCGCTGATGCGGGCCGTCGGCGCCAGCCGTGGCCAGATGATCGGTTCGGTGCTCGTCGAGGCGATCGTCATCGGCCTGCTCGCCTCGGTGCTGGGGCTCGGTGCCGGCGTCGGTGTGGGCGCCCTGCTGGCGTACGCGTTCGGGTCGCTCGGCGGCGGGCTGCAGATGGCCTCGGTGGGCATACCGCTCGCGGCTGTCATCAGCGCCTTCGTGGTCGGCCTGTTCGTCACCGTGATCGCGGCGGTGCTACCGGCTCTGCGCGCCTCGCGCATCCCGCCGGTCGCGGCCATGCAGGACGTCGCGACGCCCGACCGCCCGCTCACCAAGATCACGGTGGCCGGCGCGGTGGTCGGTGCCATCGGTGGCGCGCTGCTCGGGCTCGGCCTCAGCGGAAACGCGGGCGACAGTACACTGTGGACGATTCTGGCCGGCGTGCTGGTGACGTTCATCGGGGTGGCCCTGCTGACGCCGCTGATCAGCAAGCCCGTGGTGGCGCTGCTCGGCCGGCTCTTCTCCTGGTCGGTGCCGGGCAAGCTGGGCCGGCTCAACTCCGGCCGCAACCCGCGCCGCACCGCCATCACCGCCGCCGCGCTCATGGTGGGCATCGCGCTGGTCACCGGCGTGACGGTGATCCTGGACTCGGCCAAGAGCAGCTTCACCTCGCTGGCGGAAAACACGATCGACGCCGAGCTTGTCATCTCCGGCACGCAGACCGGGCCGCGCCCGCCGAGCTTCGACCCGGCGGTGCTCGACCAGGCCGCCAAGCTGCCCGGCGTGCAGGAGACGGCCGGCATCTACTGGGACCGGGCCGTCATCAACGGTGAAAACGACGGCGTGACCGCGATCAGTGACGTCGCCGCGCTGACGGACATCTACCACGCCAAGGCGACCGCTGGCACGATCAGCAGCCTCGGCGACGACCAGATGCTCGTCGACGCCGACACCGCCAAGGACAAAGGGCTGTCGGTCGGACAGTCGCTGACCGTGCAGACCACGCGGGGCGACGCCAAGACGTACACGCTGTCGGGCATCTACGAGGCGTCCGAACTGTACGGCGGGTTCGTGCTGCCGGTCGCCGCGGCCAAGGACTTCGCGGTGCCGAAGCCGACCCAGGCGTACCTGAAGCTGGCGCCGGGCACGACCGTCGCGCAGGTGCAGCCGCAGGTCGAGGCGCTGCTGGCCAACAGCCCCGAGGTGTCGGTGGCCGACCGGGCGACGTTCATCGACCAGCAGACCAGCAGCCTCGACGGGGTCCTGCAGATGATCCAGATCCTGCTGGCGCTCGCGATCCTCATCGCGGTACTCGGCATCGTCAACACGCTGGCGCTGTCGGTGCTGGAACGGACCCGCGAGTTGGGCCTGCTGCGGGCCATCGGCCTGCGCCGGGCGCAGACCATGCGCATGGTCACCGTCGAGGCCGTCGTCATCTCGATGTTCGGCGCCATCCTCGGCGTGGTCGTGGGCTCCGGGCTGGGCGCCTCCGTGGTAAGGGCGCTGAAAGACCAGGGCATCGATGACCTGGTCCTCCCGTGGGCCCAGATGGGACTCTTCGTTGGTGTGGCAGCGATCGTCGGAGTGGTCGCCGCCGTCCTGCCCGCTATCCGCGCCGCACGGCTCGACGTGCTGCGCGCGATCGCACACGAGTAGTCCCGCCTCCCCGGTGAGGGCCGGCCCGCGATCGCGGGCCGGCCCTCATCTTTGGGCTATCCGCCTTGCCAGCCCGCGGGCCGCACGCCGGTCATGCTCGCGAACACCACGACGTTGTCCGCGTACGCGTGGCGGTCCGCGTCGTACGGGCCGCCGCAGGTGACCAGGCGCAGCACCGGTACGTCGACGTCGGCGAACACCCGGTCGGACGGGAAGTGACTCTTGGCGAACTGCTCCACCGAGCTGACCGTGAACACCGCCGTGTCGCCGTCCTGCCGGATCACCTCGACCGGGTCGCCGGGCTGGACGCGGGTCAGGTACCAGAACACGGCAACGGCCTTCTTCGAGTCGACATGCCCGACGATCACCGCCGAGCCGCGCTCACCCGGTGACGGGCCGAGCCGGTACCAGGCGGCCCGGTGCGCCCGCTCGTAGGGCGGTACCTCCATCCGGCCGTCCGGAAGCATGCCGATCTCGTCGAGCGCGGCTCGCAGGTTGATCGACGGGATCACGATCGACGTGGGCGCCGAGCGGTCCAGGGCGGCCGCCCGTTCGACCGGTACCGGATTGACGAGTTGCCGCAGGTCGGACTGGCGTACGGGCGCCCCGGTCTGCGCGGGTACCGGCAGGGCAGGCGGACCGCTCGCCACCGCGTCCGTTCCGGAGCGGATCTGCTGTACTCCCCAGCTCGCGACGAGGACGGCGGCCGCGGCGGCGGCCCACCAGACCATCCGCCTCGGATCCTGGGTCCGGACAGCGGCCGGGACGGCTTCCGGGCGGCCCCGAGCCGGGGGCTTGGCGCGCTCGCGGCCGAGCCGGGCGGTGGGTCGCCTGCCGACGCCGTACGCGGCCTTCCGGCCCTCGCCGATCGTCATCCCGCCCACCTCCCCGCCACGGCCGGTAGCCCGGTCCCCCGGAGCTTCCTTATCCGTCCGCGCGACGGCGCCGGGCCACCGCGATCAGGCCGATGCCGGCCGCGCCGGCGAGCACGATGGCGCCCGCGCCGAGGGCCACGTTGCCGGTCTCCTGGCCGCCGCCACCGCCGGTCTCCGGCGCCCCGCTCGGCGTCACCACCGCGGGCGTCGTGACATCCGCGGTGGGCGGCGTGTTCGTCGGGCCCGGTGTCGACGAGGCCGGGCAGGTGTGCGTCAGGTTGAAGGTGTCCCGCCGCCCGTTCGGATCCTCCGTCGCTTCGCCGGTGATGTTCGCGGACGCGTCGCTGATCGTCCAGCCGGCCGTCGTGATGATCCACGCCTTGCTGGCGCCGTTGTCCTCGGCGATGCCGCTGTCGTCGGCGTCCGGGATCGTCAGGTTCACCGGCCCGTTCGGCGTGTTGAAGGTGATCGTGATCGAGGTGAACTCACCGAGCTGGTTCGGCTGCGGCAGTACGAAGACCCAGACGTCCCGCCCGGGGTACGGCCCGCCGCCGAAGTTCGGATCGCAGTTCGGCGCGCCGAAGTCCGCTGCGGGTATGTTGCGGTGACTCGGGTTGATGTCGATCGTGTCGGCCGCGTAGGCGGGGCCGCCGGGCCCGATCGCGAGCACACCGGCGGCCACCGCCGCACCTAGACGAACCAGCCGTGACCCCCGCATAGCACCCTCCAGGCAAAACCGGCAATTTTCGCGAAGCGTATGCCTAGTGAAGGGTTCTCGCTGGTCAGGGCCTCGGCGTGTCGCGGTCTACACCTCCAGGGGCACCGGGTGGATCTCGTCTGCCGGGTGGCCGGCCCGCTCGTGGATACGCCGGACGGCCTCCTCGTTGGGCGCCTCCGAGAGGCAGTAGATGACGCCGGCCGCCGGGTCGGCCCACGCGCGCTCGAAGACCACACCCTCCTCGGACTGGATCGCGAGGTCGGCCTCGTGCGCCTCCTTGAGCTGGTCGTTGGTGATGCCCACCATCCCCAGGTGGACGTCCATGAACTTGGCCATCTGTCCTGCCCTCCCTGCTGAGTCCAGCTTCGAAATCAGCCTAGGCACGATCACAGCCCGTCATGGTCGCTTTTGAGCACCCCCTCGTGCGGCGCGAACGACGCCGAGCGGGGACACTGGTGACCATGACGCCGCTCCGTCCGGGCCTGCGCCTCCACGACCGATTCACGCTGGTCGAACGCATCGGGCTCGGCGGCATGGCGGAGGTGTGGCGCGCCGACGACCAGATTCTCGAACGCCCGGTCGCGGTCAAGGTGCTCGCCGGCTCGCTCTCCCGCGACCGCACGCTGCGCGCCGCCACCTGGCGGGAGGCGAAAGCGGCCGCCCGGCTCGCCCACCCGAACGTCACCCAGGTCTACGACTACGGCGAGGCACCGCTGCCCGGTGGCGGCGTCGCCCCGTACCTGGTGATGGAGCTCGTCGACGGCGAGAGCCTGGCCGACCGGCTGCGCCGCGCGCCGATGCCGTGGCCGGAGGCCGTCCGCACGGCCTCCGAGGTCGCGGCGGCGCTGGCCGCCGCCCACCGGCTCGGCGTCGTGCACCGCGACATCAAACCCGGAAACGTCATGCTCACCGCCGGCGGCGCGAAGGTTCTCGACTTCGGGATCGCGGCGCTCGTCGACCGCCCCGAGCCCGACCGGGGCACGGTGGTGGGCACACCCGGGTACGTCGCGCCGGAGGTCCTGGCCGGCGCGGCCGCGAGGCCGGCCAGCGACGTGTACGCGCTCGGCGTCGTGCTCTACGAGGCGCTGACCCGGCGCCCGCCGAGCCTGGTGATGAGCTTCGCCGAGGCGGCCGCCGCCACGCCACTCCCGCTGCTCGACGTCCCGCCAGAGGTGGCGGCCCTGTCCGAGGCCCTGATGTCCTTCGACCCAGCGGACCGCCCGCGCGCCGACGAGGCGGCGTCGCGCCTCGCGGCACTCGTCCGCACCGCTCCCACCGTCGACGCGCCGATCTCGCCGCCCCCGCTCGCTCCGCCGCCGCCGACGCTCGTCGAGGCGCGGCCCGACCGCGGCGGCGCCAACAGGTTGCTGCTCGCCGGGCTCGCCGGCGGGATCATCGCGATCGGACTGGCGTTGACGATCATCGCCGCGGCGCTACTGTCCGGTTCCGGCGAGCCGTCCGGGCTCGGCGGCGGCCCGTCGCCTTCCCCCACCACGGCCGCTCCGCCGTCGCCGCGCCCGTCGCCCACCGGATCGACGGCCGTCATCAACGCGCTCGACAACACCGTCACCGCGGCGCTCGGCGCGGGCCGGATCGACGCCGAAGCCGCCCGCAAACTGCGCGACCGCATCGACCGGCTCCGCGAGGAAGCCGCCGGCGACCGCCCCGAACGCGACGTGCGCAAGCAGGCCAACGAGCTGACGAAAGACCTCGACGAGCAACTCAAGAAGGGCCGCATCGACCGGCAGACCGCCGACGAGCTGAGGGCCCTGCTGCGCCCGCTGCTCACTTGACAATTCTGAGCTACCGCGACGTTCGTCGTGCGCAAGACCGTTGCTCCCGCGGCCTCACCCACCGCGTGTCGTCACGCTCTCCGCTGGCCGCCGCCTCGCCGACCGGTCACGGCCGCGGGTTTGTGGGGGCGCGGAGGGTGAGACCGCGACGGTCTCAGTGTGCGGGCTTGAGGATCATGGCCGAGAGGAAGTCCAGGTCCGCGCCGGTAAGGCTCTCCAGCAGGTGTACGCCGTCCGCGGCGTCCAGCGGCACCTCGTTCGGTACGCCCAGCACCGCGGCGCCGGCGGCGAGCGCGCTGGCCACACCCGTCGGGGAGTCCTCGATGGCGACACACCGCTCGATCGGCACACCCAGCAGTTCAGCCGCGCGCCGGTACGGCTCGGGATCCGGCTTCGGCGCGCGCACCTCGTCGCCCGCCACCACGACGTCGAAGTTGTCCCGGCCGAGCGTGTCGAGCGCGATGTCGACGAGCGGCCGCCCGGTCGACGTGACCAGCGCCGTCGGCACCCCCGCGCGGCGCACCGCCTCCAGCAGCGCCAGCGCGCCCGGCCGCCACACCAGCCCGGTGCGGAAGAGGTCTGTCATCCGGCGCTCCACCCAGCGGTAGCTCTCGTCCGGATCGCGCCACTCCTGACCGAGGTCGGTGTGCAGGATGCGCATGGAGACGCCAGGATTCATGCCGACCATGGAGATGCGGGCCTGCGCCGACAGCGCACCACCGTAGTGTGCGGCGAGCTCGCTGAGCGCGGTGTCCCACAGGCGTTCGCTGTCGACCAGCGTGCCGTCCATGTCGAAGAGCACGGCGGCCAGTCGGGGGGTCGTCGTGGTCACCCCCCGATCATCCCCGACTCCCACCGACCTGCCCTCCTCCTGTGGCCCATCCCTCACCCCTCCCGCCGTTTCGCTCCTTCTCGTCGCCGTTTCCGCCGTCTTCTTCGTGCTCTTGGGGCTCGACCGAGCGGACAAGGTCGCGAGCGTATTCTCCTTCTACATCGCGCTGAGTTCGCTGGTAGTCGCGATCGGCGTGGCCATTGCCTCCCGCCGGTTTCCGCATATCGGCAGCGGGCGGATCGCCGGCACAAAGACAGAGGAGAGCGTGGAGCACATCGTCAACGGAAAGGTGTCCGAGGCACAGCGCGAATGGGTGGCGACGCGCCGCGTCCTCAATGGACAACGCGGGCACCTCGCGCACGCCGGCGCCGCGCTGTACGGGTCGCGACTGGAGCTGGCCGATACCGGACTGATCACAGCACCCGCCTGGATCCCGGGAAGGCCGCTGGACCTGTCGTCCATCACCCTCACCTACCGCAAGCGGGCCCCGGCGCCGTTGATATCCGGCGCGGAGTCGGAGAGCGTTCACGCGCGCCCGCCGGTCTCCAGCAGCCGGTGGTATCCCAAGTACACCTACGCGATGATGGACCTCGACCGGCCGCAGCGGTTCGAGAGCAGGTTCAGCTGGCGCCTGCTCGACGTCGGTCCAGGGGCACGAGACCTGGCATTCGGCCCGACCAGCTACTTCGAGGCGCTCGACGTCTGCGAGGCCGTGGCGCACGAGACGGCACGTGCCTACTTCCACCCTTCGGGCGCACGCCGGACCAGCACACCGCGACTCGTCCGATCAGAAATTCGCCGAACGCCCCAGAATTCATCCTCCATCGACGCGATCCCAGAAAGGTTGCCATCGCGGGAAACCTTCTCCAGGTGATTCCCTCGGGCGCCTTCCAGCCGTCCAGCCAGTACCGCGACAGCGAAAAAGCGGACTTCGATCTCTGGCGAAACATCATGCGGGAGTTCTCCGAAGAACTGCTCGGCAACCCGGAGCACAGCGGATACGAACGGCCAGTCGACTACATGAACGAGCCATTCCTCACGCTTGACGGCGCGCGCGAGGACGGCCGCCTCACCGTGTCGCTGCTCGGTGTGGGTCTCGACGCGCTCACCTTGTGGGACGAGATCCTGACCGTCGCGGTCTTCGAAGCACCGCTCTTCGACCACCTGCGGCGCGGCTTCGTCCGCGTGAACGACGAAGGCACCATCGCCGTACGGGACAAAACGATCGAGACGCGACCCTTCACGTGGCCGGAGATCCGCGGTCTCATCGAAGGACGGCGGCTCGCGCCGGCCGGGGCGAGTTGCCTGCACCTGGCCTGGCAGCATCGCGACGCCCTGCTCGGCTAGGCGCCTCCGCTCACGGGTGCCGGTCAGCGGAGGCTGCAGGCGTCCAGGGACTTTTGGTAGCCGCTGAAGAACGAGTCGGTGCGCTGCTCGGCGGTGCCGTGCGCATTCGGTGCGAACCACGGCTGTCCCGGATCGTCACCGACCGCCAGCAACCCCTTCTGGAGCTCGTCGATGTCGCCGTCGTCCAGGCGCAGGGCCTTGGCCCGCACGGAGTCGCCCATGTACGCGCCAGCCATGCAGTCGGCTTGGAGCTCCTGCTGGATCGTGAACCGGTACTCGATGCCGAGCCGCACCTGGATGCCGTGCGCGTACTCGTGGCCGAGAAGGTAGAAGATGAACGCGTCGCCGATCTGGCGGAAGGCGGCCACCGCCCAGTTGACGTCGTACGCGATGAAGTCGCCAGCCGAGCAGTAGGCGGCGTTGTTGCGGGTCAAGGGCTGGCCGCCGCATTCGATCTCACCGTCGCGCTGGTACGCGATGATCCGCTTGATCGGCTGGAAGCCTTCGACGCGCTGGTCCCAGTACTCCTCGGCGACGTCGACGGCGCCCTCGATGTCGCGCTGGAACTCGTCGACGCTCATCGTGCCGTCTTCCTGCTCGCCCGGAGCCACCGAACCGGACGGCGGCTCCGCCGGGGCGGCGGGGTCTTCGGCGGGCCCGACGAGGCATCCCGAGGCAAGCAGGACCGCCGGCAACACGAGGAACCACGATCGCATCGTCACCGCCGCAGGGTCGCCGGGCTCTGGCCGTACATGCTGTTGTTGAAGTACCCAGAAAGCGTGCGGTCATCCACGAGGTCGAGCGACGCCTGGCCGGTGGTGTAGTTGAACGCCTGGTAGCTCAGCTCCAGATGCTGGCCGTCGAAGGTGCCCTGCCCGACGGCGGTGATCCCGTAGACGGTGCGCTCCTGCACGACGACGTACGTGCCGTACTGCTGGAGGTCATACTGTGCGACGCCGTCGGCGCCCTGCCAGGTGCCGGTGAGGCTGACGGGTGGCGGGGCCACGTTGGTGGTACCCGCGCGGGACTCCGCCTGCTCCTTGACCTCGGCGAGTTCCTTCTCCAGTGCGGTCTGCCGGTCGGCGATCTCCTCGGCGGAGTACTCGCCGCCCTTCGCGCTGTAGAACTCGATTTTGCCGCTGGCGTCGACGCTCTTGACCTCCTGGCCGCGCGAGATCGCGACCACCGCGACGACGATCGCGAACAGCAGCGCCAGCCCGCCGAGGCCGAGCGACGTGAGGCAGCCCCAGCCTCGCTTCACCGGTCCCGGCCCGGCGGGTGGGGCGGAGGCCGGTGGCGCCAGAGGAGCAGCGGGCATCGGCGGCAGAGGCGGTGCCGGACGCATCGGCGCCGTCCGGTTAGTCCACGTTGTACCCGTCCAGTAGCGCAGCATTCCCCGGTGCCCCGGGTCTGGGTACCACCCGGGCGGCTGTCTGGGCGGTGCGGGCATCTCCACGCTCCAACGACGCGCTCGTCGAAGGGAAAGATACGCGCGAACGCCCGAAATGCCGCCCTGAGTCGCCGATCCGACTCACGAACGAGCGACCACCGGCCCTCGCCGATCAAGGCCATTCCCATCGATCAAGGGCAAACGCACGCGGATAAGAGATTCAACCACGTGCATTCGCCCTTGATCGGCGGACGTCGGGGCGCGCGGCGCGCGGCGCGCAGCGCGCGCGGGCCGCGCGACGGGTGGGTGGGCGGCGGTTATTTCGCGTTGAAGTAGGACGCTTCCGGGTGGTGGACGACGATGGCGTCGGTGGCCTGCTCGGGGACCAGTTGGAACTCCTCGGACAGCTGGACGCCGATGCGGTCGGCGCCGAGCAGGTCGACGATCTTCGCGCGGTCTTCCAAGTCGGGGCAGGCCGGGTAGCCGAACGCGTACCGGCAGCCGCGGTAGTCGGTGCGCAGGAGGCCGGCCAGGTCGGTCGGGTCGGTGTCGGCAACGGTGCCGCCACCGGGCAGGACCAGCTCGGCGCGGATCCGCTTGTGCCAGTACTCCGCCAGGGCCTCGGTGAGCTGGACGGACAGGCCGTGCACCTCGAGGTAGTCGCGGTATTCGTTGCGGGCGAACATCTTCGCCGTGTACTCGCTGACCGGGTGACCGATCGTGACGAGTTGGAGAGCGACCACATCAAGGGAGGAGCCGCGCGGCTTGAAGAAGTCGGCCAGGCACAGGCGGCGCTCCTGGCGCTGCCGCGGGAACGTGAACCGGGCCCGCTCGGCGTGCCCGTTTTCGTCGAGCACGACCAGGTCGTTGCCCTCCGAGTACGCCGGGAAGTAGCCGTAGACCACGGCCGCTTCGAGGACCTTGTCGGAGATCAGGCGGTCGAGCCAGTATCGCAGGCGCGGCCGGCCCTCGGTCTCGACAAGCTCCTCATAGGACGGTCCGGAGCCGCCACGGCTGCCGCGCAGGCCCCACTGCCCGAGGAAGGTGGCCCGCTCGTCCAGCAGCGCCGAGTAGTCGGCGAGGGGGATGCCGCGGATCACGCGGGTGCCGAAGAACGGCGGTGCCGGCGTGTCGACATCGGTCGCCACGTCTGACCGTACCGACGAATCATTGAGATCGGGCAGGGACTCGCTGACGATGGCCCGCTGGCGCTCGCGCCGCGCCCGCCGTGCGGCGAGTGCCTCTTCGCGCGCGGGGTCGACCAGCGGGGCCTCGCCGCGCTTCGCGGCCATGACCCGCTCCATGAGGGACAGGCCCTCGAACGCGTCGCGCGCGTAGTGCACCTCGCCGGCGAACATGGACCGCAGGTCGTCCTCGACGTACGCGCGGGTGAGCGCGGCACCGCCCAGCAGCACCGGCCAGCGGTCGGCGACGCCGCGGGTGGCCATCTCCTGCAGGTTTTCCTTCATGATGACCGTGCTCTTGACGAGCAGGCCGGACATGCCGATCGCGTCGGCGTTGTGCTGCTCGGCGGCGTCGAGGATCGCGTTGATCGGCTGCTTGATGCCGATGTTGACGACCTCGTAGCCGTTGTTGGACAGGATGATGTCGACCAGGTTCTTGCCGATGTCGTGCACGTCGCCGCGCACGGTGGCCAGCACGATGCGGCCCTTGCCGCCGTCGTCGGCCTTGTCCATGTGCGGTTCGAGGTAGGCCACGGAGGTCTTCATGACCTCGGCGGACTGGAGCACGAACGGCAGCTGCATCTGGCCGGAGCCGAACAGCTCGCCGACCACCTTCATGCCGTCGAGCAGGATGTCGTTGATGATCGCCAGCGCGCTCTTGTCGACGAGCGCCGCGTCGAGGTCGGCCTCCAGGCCGGTGCGCTCGCCGTCGATGATGCGGCGCTTGAGGCGTTCGTCGAGGGGCAGGCCCGCCAACTCCTGTGCCCGGGTCGCCCGCGCCGAGGCGACGTCGACGCCCTCGAACAGTTCGATGAAGCGCTGCAGCGGGTCGTAGCCCTCGCGGCGCCGGTCGTAGACCAGGTCGAGGGCGACCTCGCGCTGCTCGTCGGCGATCTTCGACATCGGCAGGATCTTGCTGGCGTGCACGATCGCGCTGGTCAGGCCGGCCTGCACGCACTCGTGCAGGAACACGGAGTTGAGCACCTGGCGGGCGGCGGCGTTGAGGCCGAACGACACGTTGGAGATGCCGAGCGTGAAGTTGATGCCCGGGTACAGCTGGGAGATCTGGCGGATCGCCTCGATCGTCTCGATGCCGTCGCGGCGGGTCTCCTCCTGGCCGGTCGAGATCGGGAACGTCAGGCAGTCGACCAGGATGTCCGACACCGGCAGGCCCCAGCGGCCGGTCAGGTCGTCGATCAGGCGGGACGCGACCCGGACCTTCCACTCGGCGGTGCGCGCCTGGCCCTCCTCGTCGATGGTCAGCGCGACCACGGCGGCGCCGTGCTCCTTGACGATCGGCATCATCCGCGCGTATCGCGACTCGGGACCGTCGCCGTCTTCGAAGTTGACCGAGTTGACCACGCACCGGCCGCCGAGCATCTCCAGGCCGGCCTCGATCACGTTCGGCTCGGTGGAGTCGAGCATGATCGGCAGCGTGGAGGCGGTGGCGAACCGGCCCGCGAGCTCGCGCATGTCCTGCGCGCCGTCGCGGCCCACGTAGTCGATGCACAGGTCGAGCAGGTGCGAACCGTCGCGGGCCTGACCGCGGGCGACCTCAACGCACGCCTGGTAGTCACCGGCCAGCATCGCCTCGCGGAACGCCTTCGAACCGTTGGCGTTGGTGCGCTCGCCGACCATCAGCACGCTCGCGTCCTGGGCGAACGGCACGTGGTGGTACAGCGAGGCGACGCCGGCGTCGACCTCCGGAGAGCGCGGGCCTGCGGCCGCGCCGCGCAACCGGTCTGAGACCGCCCGGATGTGCGCGGGCGTCGTCCCGCAACAACCGCCGATCAGGGAGACGCCGTACTCGTTGACGAAGCGATCGAGGGCCTCCGCCAGTTCGTCCGGCGTCAACGGGTACCGGGCGCCGTCGGCGGTCAGTTCCGGCAGGCCCGCGTTGGGCATGACCGACAGCGGCACGCGGGCGTGCTGCGACAGGTACCGCAGATGCTCTGTCATCTCGGCCGGGCCGGTCGCGCAGTTCAGCCCGACCAGGTCGATGCCCAGCGGCTCCAGCGCGGTCAGCGCGGCGCCGATCTCGCTGCCCAGCAACATCGTGCCGGTGGTCTCGACCGTGACGTGGCAGATCAGCGGGATCGTGCGGCCGATGTCGGCCATCGCCCGCCGCGAGCCGATCACGGCGGCCTTGGTCTGGAGCAGGTCCTGGCAGGTCTCGACGATCAGCGCGTCGGCGCCACCGACGATCAGGCCGGCGGCGTTTTCCTGGTACGCGTCGCGGAGCGCGGCGTACGGCGCGTGGCCCAGCGTCGGCAGCTTGGTGCCCGGGCCGATCGAGCCCAGCACGAACCGCGGTCGATCGGGCGTCGAGTGCCGGTCGGCGGCCTCCCGGGCGATCCGGGCGCCCGCCTCGGCCAGCTCGCGGATGCGATGCGGGATGTCATATTCACCGAGCGCTGCCAGGTTCGTGCCGAACGTGTTCGTCTCGACGCAGTCGGCGCCGGCTTCCAGGTATGCCTCGTGGACCCCCCTGACAACGTCCGGGCGGGTCACGTTGAGCACCTCGTTGCAGCCCTCAAGACCCTGGAAGTCGTCATCAACGTCCAGGTCAGCGGCTTGCAGCATGGTGCCCATCGCGCCGTCGGCGATGAGGATGCGGTCGGCGAGGGCGTCGATCAACGAAGTCGGCACCGTCCAAGGCTATCGTTCCCCGATCGAGCGCGAAGCGCGCCCACCTAGCCTCACACCAACCTCCCACCCGGCCTCGCGACCCGCCCGACAGGCTTGGCCACCGGGCTCAGCTCGGCTCGGCAACGTAGGCTGGCTTTCGTGACCGAGTTTGACGGGTTGCCGGTGCTGCGATCCCCCGTGGCGATCGCCGCGTTCGAGGGGTGGAACGACGCGGCCGACGCTTCCACGGCCGCGGTCGAGCATCTGGAACAGGTGTGGGAAGCGCGCCAGGTGGCGGCGCTCGACCCGGAGGACTTCTACGACTTCCAGGTGAGCCGTCCCACGATCACGATGGCCGAGGGCGAGACGCGCCGGATCGAGTGGCCGACCACCCGCTTCATGGTGGCCAGCCCGCCCGGCACCGACCGCGACGTCGTGCTCATCCGTGGCATCGAGCCGAGCATGCGCTGGCGCACATTTTGCGAGCAGGTGCTGGAGCTCTGCCACAGCCTCGAGGTCAACCGCGTGGTGCTGCTCGGCGCGCTGCTCGCCGACGTGCCGTACACGCGGCCGCTGCCGATCAGCGGCACGGCGTCCGACAAGACGGCGGCCGAGCGGTACCAGTTGACGCCGACGCGGTACGACGGGCCGACCGGCATCGTCGGCGTGCTCCAGGACGCGTGCACGACCGCCGAGGTCGACGCGGTGTCGTTCTGGGTGCACGTGCCCCACTACGCCAACAACCCGCCCTGCCCCAAGGCGACGCAGGCGCTGCTACACAGGATCGAAGACGTGCTCGACCTGCCGGTACCGATGGCCGACCTCGCCGAGGAAGCCGCCGAGTGGGAGCAGCGGGTGCGCACGGCGGCTGAGCAGGACGCGGAGTTGGGCGAGTACGTGCGGGAGCTGGAGGAGCGCGTGGGCGACGCGGGGATCCAGCCGCTGACGGGCGACGAGATCGCCCAGGAGTTCGAGAAGTACCTCCGTCGCCGCGGCGGCTCCGCCGGCCCGACAGCCGGCTCCTGGTAAAGCTTCGCGTGTCGGGCTGCGGGCCCCACGGCCCGTAAAGCATCCTAGTCTGCTATGAGCATCAATCCTGGAGCTGCTGAGTTCCCCCATCGGCAGATCGCGGATCAGTTGCGGGAGCGGATCCGGCGGGGCGACTGGGCGCCCGGCGAGCGGCTGCCGTCCATCCCGGCGATCGCCGAGATGTTCGGGGTGGCGAAGCAGACCGTCCAGCGCACCGTCGACCAGCTCCGCGTCGAGGGCCTGCTGATCACCAAGCCGGGCTCGGGCACCTACGTGCGCGGCACCAAGCGGCGGCTCAACCGTCTCTCGCGCGGGCGGTACGGCGGGTTCCGCGGGTATCACGCCGATCTCGCGGCGCGGTACCGGCAGCACCTGGTCGAGGTCGGCCGGGCGCCGGCGCCGGCGGAGGTGGCGGACGCGTTCGGGGTACGGGACGGCACGGAACTGGTCGTCCGGCGGCACGTCGTGCGCACCGAGGACGTACCGGTCGAGGTGGGCGCGTCGTGGTTCCGGGTGGAGGACGCGGCGGGTACGTCACTGGAGCGGCGGGAGGCGTTCGGCCGGCCGCTCTACCAGGAGGCCGAGGAGGCGATCGGCCGGCGGTACGCGTCGGCGACCGACACGCTCAGCGCGCGCCAGCCGAGCCGGGAGGAGGCGGAGATCCTCCAGATCCGCCCCGACACGCCGGTGCTCCACCTCCTGCATGTGGCCTTCGACCCGGGCCACAAACCGGTGGAGGTCTCTCAGGCGACGTGGCCTGGCCCGATGACGACGCTGACGGAGGAGTACAAGATCCCAGGACCGACCCCAGACCCGGACCCCGACCCGGGCATGGCCCTGGCCTGAACACCGCGCCCGCCGGACCACGGCGCCCGCCGCCCGGCGGCGCACGGGCGCCCGCCGATCAAGGACATCCGCGTCGATCAAGGGCGAATACACGCGGAATTGAGATCGAAGCGCGTGCATTTGCCCTTGATCGACGGCGAGAGCGGGCGCGCCGCGCGCCGCAACTGGTGGGCTAGAGGTGGACGCCTAGGAGGGCGTCGACGGCGCTCGCGAAGAGGGCTGGCGACGAAGCGTCGTCGCCGGCGCCGGCCAGCGTGGCGTCGGCCCAGGTGTCGAGCAGGGCCAGGGCGCCCGGCGTGTCCAGGTCGTCGGCCAGTCGCGTGCGGAGGCCGGCCAGCAGGTCGGCGGCCGACGGTCCCTGGGACGCGGCGGCGGCTTCGCGCCAGCGGCCCAGGCGTTGCTCGGCGGTCTTGAGCAGGTCGTCGGTCCACTGGCGGTCGGCGCGGTAGTGGTCGGCGACGAGCGCGAGGCGCAGCGCCATCGGGTCGACGTGGTCGGCGCGCAGCCGGGATACGAAGACCAGGTTGCCCTTCGATTTTGACATTTTGTCGCCGTCGAGCCCGATCATCCCGGCGTGCACGTAGTGCGCCGCGAACGGGGCCTCGCCGGTCAGGCGCTCGGCGTGGGCGGCGGAGCACTCGTGGTGGGGGAAGATCAGGTCGTTGCCGCCGCCCTGGACGTCGATCGTGGCGCCGAGCAGGTCGAGGGCGATGGAGGCGCACTCGATGTGCCAGCCCGGGCGGCCGGGCCCGAGCGGGCCGCCGTCCCAGGCGGGCTCGCCGTCGCGGGCGCCGCGCCACAGCAGCGGGTCGAGCGGGTCGCGCTTGCCGGGGCGTTCCGGGTCGCCGCCGCGCTCGGCCGCGAAGGCGAGCATCTGCTCGCGGGTCAAGTTTGACTCGTACCCGAACCGGGGCGTCGAGGCGATGTCGAAGTACACGTCTTCGTCGAGGCGGTACGCGGCGCCCTCGTCGAGCAGGGTGGCCACCTTCGCCACGATCGCCGGGATCGACTCGACCGCGCCGACATAGTGCTGGGGCGGGATGATCCGCAGCGCCTCCATGTCTTCACGGAAGAGTGCGGTCTCGCGCATGCCGAGTACGACCCAGTCTTCACCGTCGCGGGCGGCGCGCTCCAGCAGCGGGTCGTCGATGTCGGTGACATTCTGGACGTACGTGACCGGGCGGCCGGCGTCTCGCCACATCCGCTGCACCAGGTCGAACGTGATCATCGTGGCGGCGTGACCCAGGTGCGTCGCGTCGTACGGTGTGATGCCGCACACGTATATCGTGGCCGGGCCCGAAACTGCGGTGGGGTGCACGCCACGGCGCGCCGAGTCGAACAACGCGAGCGGCTGCCCACCGCCCGGCAGCCGCGGCACCTCGTGCCCGATCCAGGAATCCATGGGCCAAGAGTATCCAGCTCAGATCGGCGGCCACGGAACCGCGGGCCAGTCCTCGGGAGGGTCCGGGAAGCGCCGGGTCGACAGCAACGCGGAAACCCGCTTCCGCGTTCGCCCAATCTCGGCCGCCGTCAAGTGAGGCGCGAGCCGCTCGCCGAGCCCTCCCCCGAGGGCCTTCTCCAGCGAAACGAGTGTCTCCACCGCCTCGTCGGGCAGCCGCTTGCGAGTCCAGCCCCACAGCACCGTACGCAGCTTGTCGTCGACGTTGAAGCAGACGCCGTGGTCGACCCCGTACACCCGGCCGCCCTCGCCCATCAGCACATGACCGCCCTTGCGGTCGGCGTTGTTGATGACCGCGTCGAAGACGGTGAGCCGGGCCAGCCGCGGGTCGTCGGCGTGCGCGAGCGCGTACGCGGTGCCATCGTCGTCGCGCGCCGCCGCGATCCGGAACCAGCCGGCCGGCAGCTCGTACGCAGGCACGAACCCGACCAGCGCCTCACCGTCTTCGGGCTCGTCGATCCACAGCTGGCAGGCGCCCTCGCCCAGCGGCCCATCGCGCAGCACCGTTGGCGGTACCAGATCCCAGCCGGTCTCGCGGGAAACGAGGTAAGCGGAGACCTCGCGCCCGGCGAGCGTCCCGTCCGGGAAGTCCCACAGCGGCCGTTCGCCGCGCACCGGCTTGTAGACGCACCGGGCCGTCACCCCGTCGAGGGTGAGGAAGGCGCGCAGCGTCGTGTTGGAGGCGTCGACCAACCGGCCCTCGATCTCGAACGACCCGTGTTCGAGCAGTCGTAGGGCGTCGTTCTCGTCGAGCACAGGCGAGGTCTCGACGGTCACCGGTGGTAGCCGTTGTGCCGCGGGCACAGGTGGCCGCGCGGGTCGAGCGGCTGGCCACACAGCGGGCACGGCGGCCGCCCGGCGGCGAGCACCCGGCGGGCCCGGTCGATGAACGCCCGCGTCGCGGCCGGGGTCAGCCGGACCCGCAGCCGGTCGAGGTCGTCGTCGACCTCCTCGTCATCATCAGCGTCATCGCTGTCATCGCCAGGGCCGCCGAGCTCCAGCTCCACCTCGGCCTCGCCCGCCGCGATCGCCTCGATCACGACGGTGGCGGTGTCGACGTCGTACGCCAGCCCGAGCGTCCCGACCCGGAACTCCTCGTCGACGGGCGTCTCCAGCGGCTCGTTGTCGGACAGTGCCGGCGGCGGCTCGGGCAGGTCGGCGCCGAAGCGGCGGTGCGCCTCGGCGAGCAGTTCCTCGAGCTTCTCCGCCAGCAACGTCATCTGGACCTTCTCCAGCGCGACGCTGACCAGCCGGCCCCCGCCACGCGCCTGGAGAAAGAACGTCCGCTCCCCCGGCGGACCCACGGTGCCAGCGACGAACCGCTCCGGCGGCTCGAAGGCGTGAACCTGGTGGGTCATACCTAGAACCCTATCTGTCGAGCGCGTCGTGCGCGCAGTGCTATCGACCACCGCCGCCACCGACAGCGGCGTCCGAGCTGGCGGCCTTTGGCCGCCGCGCGCGGCGCCGCTTCGGCGGGACCAGTCCGGCGAGGTCACCGCCCGTGTCGTTCAGGCGAAGCAGGAACGGCCTGGTCGGCGTGTAGCTGATCGCGGTCAGCGACGCCGGGTCGGCCACGATCCTTTGAAACAGATCCAGGTGTACGCCCAGCGCGTCAGCGACGATCGCCTTGATCACGTCGCCGTGGCTACAGGCCAGCCAGACGGCGTGCGGACCGTGCTCGGCGGTGACCCGGGCATCCCAGGAGCGCACCGCCGCGACCGCGCGCGCCGCCATGTCGGCCATCGCCTCCCCGCCCGGGAAGACCGCCGCGCTCGGGTGCTGCTGTACGACGGGCCACAGTGGATCCTTGGCCAGCTTCTTGAGCGGCTGCCCCTCCCACTCCCCGTACCCGCACTCGATCAGCCCGTCCTCGGCGTGCGGCTCGGCGGCGGGCAGCGCGATGTCCAGGGTCTGCCGGCACCGGATCAGCGGGCTGGTGACCACCGCCGCGAGCGGTACCGCCTTCAGCCGCTCCCCCACGGCGGCCGCCTGCGCGCGCCCGGTGTCGTCCAACTCGACCGGCCGCCGGCCGGCGAGGCCACCGTCGGCGTTAGCGGTAGTTCGCCCATGTCGCAGAAGCAGGACAGTCGCCACGGTGCCCCAGCCTACGACCCGCGGTTAGCACTCGTGGTCGTAGAAGGCGGTGTAGAGGAGGATGTCGGGGTTGCGGCCTTCGCGGGTGATCGCGTCCCGGTTGGGCAGGCCGGCCCGGGTCACCTCGACGAGAAAGCGACGCTGGCCGTCGACGGCGGGTACGCGGTGGGTCAGGATCACCTGCGCGCCTTCAGCGACACTCGACGCGATCGGGGCGCCCGCCGGGGTGACCGTGCCGACCACGTCGACCGCACCGCCGGCGCTGGCGAGCCTGATCCTGATCTCGGTGGTCCGGTCCGCGTCCCCCAGGCAGCGCGCGTCGATCGGGAACGCGACCGGGGTCGCCGACGTGGCAGCCGGCCCTCCGGTGGTGGCGAAATGGTGCGCGGCCAGATAGGCGGCGGCGTCCACATCCTGCCGGCTGTACGACGAGTGCGGCCCGCTGTCACCCTCCCCCTGGCAGACGACATCCTTCGCGTGGCACCACGACGCGACGGTGAACCGCGCCGGCAGCGGCGGCGGTACGGGGATCACCGGTTCGAGGAAGTCCCCGAGGCCGGTCCGGGTCGGGTCGAACGAGCCGTTGAGAATGACGGCGGCCCGTGCCGGGTCGTACCCCGGCGCCCCCGGCACGTTCGCCTCGCGGGGGTCGAAGTTGGGGTCGCCGAAGACAATCGCCAGCAGCCGCGGACTGGCGATCGAGGCGGACAGGAACGGCGATGCGAGCGCCCGCCGGATCACCTCGGCCCCTTGGGAGAACCCGGTCAGCAGCACCCGCGAGCCAGGACAGTCGGCGTTGATCTGGTTGAGCTCGCGCACCGCCTCCGCCACGCCGGCGGCGACGCTGCCCCGGTACACCTGCGCCACCGTCCCCGCGTTGATCAGGTTGATCCCGAACGAGGTCGGTGCCGCGGGATAGTAGGCGGAGTACGCGTCGACGGCACCGGCCGGCTCGACGGCGCGCAGCCTCTCCAGCAAAGCGAACCCGGTCATGCCCAGCCCGCGATCGGACGCGAGCCCATGCTTGCTCCAGAATCGCGGCTGCCCTTCGGCGACCCGGTCGGTATTAAAATTCTCCCGGGTCCCGCGCACCGAGTACATGACGATCGGCGCACACGACGCCAGCCGACGCGGCAGCGCGGCGAAGCCCGGTTCGACGGTGGCGGGGCGAGGAAAGACAACCTGGCCGCCGTCACGCTCGACGGGCACAAAGGGATCCGCGGCGCCCCGGTCAGCCGGGCAGTCCGTCGGATTGTTGACCGGCACCGTGTACGTCACCCCGGTCACGGGATCGGTGACAGGTCGCGTGAAAGCACAGCCGCTCGCGGGCGCTGGCGTGCCGGCGCTCCCGGGCGCGGTGCCGCTGGCGCCTTCGTGCGCAGGGCCGGGCGCGGCGTTGGTGGTGGCGGGCGCGGTGCTCGCGGCGTCCGCGGCTGGGAGGCCGGACCAGGCCAGCAGCGCGGCGCACAGTACGACGCCTCCCAAGGTCAGCAGCCCACCGCGCCTCACCCTCATCACCCGACGCAAGCTATCCGCGACCAGGCCCACCGACATCGACAGCGCCGCGCCAATCCCCACCCAAACCTGTCACCGATACACCAACCCGGCCCTCCGCGCTGCGCTCCCTCCGCGCGCCCACTCCCCGCCGCGCGCTCCCGCAGCGTCCCTCTCCGCGCAGCGCGCTCGCGCGCCCCTCTCCGCGCAGCGCGCCGCCTCTCTCCGCCGATCAAGGGCGAATGCACGGCTCTTCGCCCCGATGTGTGGGTTGGGGTCGGGTTGGTGATTGGGGCACGCCGTTGCCTGGCCTAGGTTT
>NZ_BSDI01000058.1 GCF_027923225.1 Phytohabitans aurantiacus | reverse complement strand
CCTGAGCTGCTCCAACGTTTCCCGCACGCATTGATTCTCGTACGTTTGTGCGGTGATCGTTGCCCCGCCAGGCGACACGCCGGCCGACACGCCGATACCGCAAAAAATAGGTCCCGCGTCTGCGGAGGGCGTGGGCGCGGCCGCCGCAAGCCAGCGGTCGCCGTATCCGCGGGTCGGTGGCGTCGGGCCCCGTATCCGTCCGGACGTCGACGGTAGGCGGACACAGCACCACACGCGGCCGCGGCGTTTGCTCCGAGCCGGCTTCGACCTGGTCGCTACTTCGCGCGCACCCCGCGGAGCCGAGCGCGGTGAAGATGTCGATGGCCTGTCGGCAGAAGGTTTCGGCCTCGTCGTGCCGCCGCAGGCGGGCGTGGAGGCGGGCGAGGCTGTAGCGGGCGATGCCTCGGCGCGGCCCTTCCGGATCCCGTACCCAGGGCGGCTGCTCCCGCCGGGATACACGATACGCCGGCGGCGTCCGTGCCAGCCTTGCGCGACGTACAAGAGCAAGGCGCGCTCCGGCGTCCGTCCACAGCGGACGCCGGAGACGCCGGTCTACACCATGACGAAACATGTGGGCGCGGTCGCAGACCGGCTCCGCGCGATGGTTCTGCCGAAGACCACCGCGTCCGCCGTGTGCAAACCGGGCTGCACGAACACACCGCTACGCCATCACCCGGTTCAGGTGGCGCACTGTAACAGCATCCGCGAATGCTGGTGGGGCACAGAGTGCTGACGTCCCTACACTCGACCGCTGGACGCGAATGAGCAACCGGGCGGTGGCCGCCGCTGGCTGGCCACCGGTCGGCTGCGTGGAGGTTATCCGCGGCGGTACTTCTCCCACCAGGTGAAGGCCACGCGGTAGGCCGTCGGTGTGTCGTCGGCGGCGTGGTTGGCCAGGCCGTTCCGGCCGAAGTAGTAGTCGTGGATCTGGTTGCGGGCGGCCGATGCCAGGTCCGGGTCGGAGACGGCTGCGGCGTGGATGTGGTACGGCCACGAGCCCTGAGACGGGTTGCGCAGCCAGGCGGCGAAACCGACAGTGCGTAGGGCTCGCACGGTCTCCCAGCGCTGGGTGGTGGTCATGCTCGTCACCGAGATGTCGACGACTCCGCCGCCGTCGTGGGTGCCCGCGGAGCTGGGGTTCGACGAGGTGTATGAACCCTGCGAGAGGACCAGGTTGAACGAGAGCATGGCGTCGGCGGCCGCCAACATGTTGCGGGTGCGGGTGTTGACCCGCCCGCCGCCGTAGGTGTCGGTGCGCGAACCGGTGGACACGGTCCTGGTCAGGGTGAACCGGCCGCTTCCGAGTGACGTCAGCGACGTGGGTCCGGGTATGCCGTTGGCGTCGATGCCGGTGTAGTTGAGGGAGCGCTGCCACGCGGCGTACGCGGAGATGGTCGAGGTGCCGTAATGGCCGTCGACGGCGCCAGAGGTGAGCAGCCCCTTGGCGTTCAGCGCCCGCTCGACCTCGATGACGTGGCCGCTGGCACCTGGCGTGAGGCCGGTGTCGGCCTTCGGCGGGTCGACCTGGGCGGCCAGCAGGACCATCTCCATGTCGACGACCGGGAGGGCGAGCGCTTCGGTGGCGAGCATCGTGCTCGTGCCGACGGCCGCCGCCGTGACCGCTCCACGCGCGAGTACACGTCGTCTCGTCCAACCCATGCCGAACTCCGTTCTCTAGCATTCACCAACACGGATGGCTGGAATCTACAGGCTGCCGGCACTTTTTGGCAAAAAGTTTCATGCGGCCCTCGCCATGCGCTGCCTCGACCGCGTCTGGATAGCCTTCGGGATCAGGTTCAGGATCGGGTTTTGAGCTACCGCGATGCCCGTCGCGGTCGATGCCCGTTGCTCCCGCGGCCTCACCCTCCGCGACTACACAACCAGTTCGCCGGCCCGCCATCGCCACAGACGCCATCGACCTCGCTCCACCAACGCCGCATGGAGCCGGTCGCCTATGTGGACGGACGGACCCGCACCTGACGTGCGGCGCCTGACGGCGCGCGGTGCGGGCGGTGCCTGGCGCGCGCCGATCAAGGGGAATCGCATCGATCGAGGGCAAATGCACGCGGTTTTGAGATCGAAGCACGTGCGTTCGCCCTTGATCGCCGCGCCGAGCGCGAGCGGCGCCGAGCGCGAGCAGCGCCGAGCGCGAGCAGCGGGCGGCGGGACGAGCGCGGGCGGCGCCGAGCGCGAGCCGCGGGCGGCGGGGCGGGGCGGGGGAGAGGGCGGGTGGCGCGGTGGGGTGGGTTAGTGGGTGCGGTGGCCTTTGTGGAATACGGCTGCCACGTTGAGTAGCGCCCGCGGGTCGGTCAGTGGGTCGCCGGTGACGGCGAGGATGTCGGCGTCGAGTCCTGGTGCGAGGCGGCCCTTGCGGTCGTCGATACGGCATAGCCGCGCCGCCCGCGACGTGGCCGCCTCCAGTGCCTCCGCAGGCGACCAGCCCTGGGTCTCGACGAGCATGATCACCGAGTACGGCAGGACGTTGTGCGGTTTCGGTGGCCCGATACCGGCGTCGCTGGTGCACACTATCGTGACCCCGGCCTGCTTCATCTGGCGGAACAGCGCGTTGAACTCCTCGATCCGCGCGGCGATCCGGGGCGGCGGCACGCCTCCGGGCAGTACGCCCACGGTGGCGCAGACCACGACGCCGCTCCGGACGATCGCGTCGATGACGTCGGGCAGCGGTTCGACGCTGTCCTCGGTCATGAACGAGCAGTGTTCGATCGAGTCGAATCCGGCGGCGACGGCGTCGGCGATGGCCTGGCCGCTGTGGGCGTGCGCGGTGGCCGGCAGCCCGTGCCGGTGCGCCTCTTCGACGGCCGCGCGCAGCTCGTCCGGGCCGAACTGGGACACGTGGGCGTGCGTTCCGGGCGTCATCTCGCCGCCGCTGGCCATCACCTTGACCACGTCGACGCCGCGCTCGGCGCGGGCGCGCACCGCGTCCCGGATGCCGTCGACCCCGGTCACCTCGCCGCCCAGGTACCAGCAGTGGCCGCCGGGTGTGGTGATCGGCGGTCCGGCGGCCAGCACGTCGGGACCGGCGGTGGGGTTCCGGGCGAGCTCGTCGCGCAGGCGCAGCGCGAGGTAGCCGCGGTCGCCGAGGTCACGCACCGTGGTGATGCCCGCCGCGAGCGCGGTACAGGCTGCTCGGCGCATGCGGTCGAGGACCTCGGCGTCGCTCGCGGCCGCGAGCGAACCGACCGGGTCGGCGCTGGCGTCGAAGGCCAGGTGGGTGTGCGCGTCGATCAGGCCGGGCAGCAGCGTGGCGTCCGGTAGGTCGACCACGCCGGCGCCGGCGGGCACCTCGCCGCCGGGTCGCACGGCCGCGACGCGGCCGTCGGCGACGAGAAGGACGGGTCTTTCGACCGGAACGGGGTCGAGGCCGTCGAACAGCCGGGCCGCGCGGATCGCCAGCATGCGGGGATGTACCTTTCGGCGGGGTGCTTACGAGAGCGTCGGCGATGATCTGATCACACGCGGCGTTTCAGGGCGTACACGGACAGCGGGGCGAACACGGCGACGATCGCGGCCGCCCACACCAGGGACCAGACGACCGAGTCGGCCGCCGGCCCTCCGACCATGAGGCCGCGGGCGGCGTCGGCCAGGTGCGTGACCGGGTTGAGCTTCACCCAGGCCTGCAGCCAGCCGGGCATGGTGTCGGTGCGCACGAACACGTTGCTGACGAAGGTGACCGGAAACAGCGCGGTGAAGCCGAACAGCTGCACCCGCTCCGGGTCCTTGGCCAGCACGCCGACCAGTACCGACACCCAGGAGAAGGCCAGCGCGAACGTCAGGAGCAGTGCGACCGCCGCGAGCAGGCCGGCCAGGTTGGTGCCGATCCGGAAGCCCAGGATCATGCCGACCACGAGCAACAGGAAGATCGACCACGCCTGCTTGACCTGGTCGGCGAGGATCCGGCCGGCCAGCGGTGCCCAGCGGGCGATCGGCAGCGAGCGCAGCCGGTCGAACACGCCCTTGGTCAGGTCGGTGTTGAGGCCGGTGCCGACGTACATCGTCACGAACAGCATGTTCATCACGATGATCCCGGGCAGCGCGAAGGTGAGGTAGTCGCCGGTCGAGCCGGCGATGGCGCCGCCGAACACGTACGTGAACAGCAGCACGAACATGATCGGCTGGATGCTGTAGTCGCCCAGCTCCCACGGGTTGTGGCGGACCTGCACGATCGTGCGCCAGGCGAGGGTGAGCGTCTGCCGCAATCCGTCACCCACGGTCACCCGTGGCTCGATCGTCGCGGTGGTCATGACTCGCTCCCTTCGGATGGCTCCTCGGCCGCGTGCCCGGTCAGCGACAGGAACACCTCGTTGAGGCTGGAGCTGCGCAGCGCCAGCTCGGTGACCACGACGCCGGCGTCGTCGAGGCGCCGCACCACGCCCGGCAGTACCGCCGGGTCGGCCACCGGCACCGTCACCAGCTGGCCCTTCACCTCGGGTTCGCCGCGGGAAAGCTCGCGCACCACGTCGGCCACCACGGCCACGTGGGACGCGTCCGCCGGCCTGACGGCCAGGGTCTGGGCGCCGGCCTTGGCTTTCAGCTCGTCGGGGGTACCGGTGGCGATGACCCGCCCGTGGTCGATGACCACGATCTCGTCGGCGAGTTCGTCCGCCTCGTCCAGGTACTGGGTGGTGAGCAGCACCGTCACGCCGCTGGCCACCATGCCGCGGATCAGTTCCCACAGCTCCGCCCGGGCGCGCGGGTCGAGGCCGGTGGTGGGCTCGTCCAGGTACAGCATCGGTGGCCTGCCGACCAGGCTGGCGGCCAGGTCGAGGCGGCGTCGCATGCCGCCGGAGTATGTCTTCGCGGCCCGGCCGGCGGCGCCGGTCAGCTCGAACTGGGCCAGCAGTTCGCGAGCCCGCGCCTTGGCCTGCGCCCTCGGTACGCCCAGCAGCCGGCCGATGAGCAGCAGGTTCTCCGCGCCGGTCAGCGTCTCGTCGACCGAGGCGTACTGGCCCGTCATCCCGATGAGCTGGCGCACCTGATGCGCCTGGCGCACCACGTCGTAGCCGCCCACCGTGGCGTGCCCGGCGTCCGGCTGCAACAGCGTTGCCAGTACCCGGACAGCGGTCGTCTTGCCGGCGCCGTTCGGTCCCAGCAGGCCCAGCACGGTGCCCGTCCGGACCGCCAGGTCGACCCCTGCCAGCGCGGTCGTTCCGCCGAACCGCTTGACCAGCCCTTCTGCCCAAATCGCGTGCGTCATGACAGCCACCTTGCCCCACGTGGCTGCCCCGGACGGGCCACTATTGCCCGACAGGTATATCAAGACTCCTTTACAAAGATTTCTTGAGCAAGATATCTTGCTGACCATGCCGGAGGAGAAACACGCGCGGAACGCCAAGGCCCTGCGGGCGCTGGCCCACCCGCTGCGGTGGAAGCTGATCGACCTGGTGGGGCGCGAGCAGACCGCCACCGCGACCCGATGCGCCGACGAGCTCGGCGAGAGCGTCGCGAGCTGCTCCTACCACCTGAACATCCTGGCCAAGTACGGCTTCGTCGAGCAGGCGCCCAGCGGGCCCGGCCGGGAGAAGCCGTGGCGCCTGACCAGCGTCAACCAGAACCTGTCGGGGGAGGGCCTGGGCGTCGAGGGCGAGCTGGCCGCCCAGGCCGCCACCGAGGTGTTCCTCGACCATGAGCTCGACCGGATGAAGGCGCGCCTTCGCCGGCACGCCCTGGAGCCGGCGCAGTGGCGCGACGCGGTGAGCTTCCGGGGCGTGACGACCGCGCTGACGGCGGATGAGCTGCGAGAGGTGACCGCCGCCCTCGACGAGGTCACGCGGCGCTTCGCCCACCGCGCCACCGACCGCGACGCGATCCCTGACGGCGCACGCGAGGTGCGGATCTTCTTCGCCACCTCGGTAGCGCCGCCGCCGAAGACCGCCCCGTCAGCGAAGACAGCCCCGCTCCCGAAGACCGTCCAGGGAGGCGACGCGTGAACCAGCTGGACATGGTGGCGCGGGCCGAGCGCGTGTCCCGATCGGAGGACTGGCCGCGGGCCGCACGCGAATGGCAGGCGGTCGTCGGCCTGAACCCGGTCAACGGCGTCTACTGGGACCGCCTGGCCCAGGCGTTGTTCTCGACCGGCGACCACGCCGGCGCGCTGGTCGCCTACCAGCGGGCCGAAGCGCTCGGCGTGTGGCCGGTACGCGGACCCGAGCGCCTCCCGCTCGCCTCGATCTTCCCGGGCGAGATCTGGTACCGGATCGCCTGCTGTCACGCTCGGCTCGGCGACACCGAGCGCGCGCTGGCCGCGCTGGCGACGGCGCTGCGCCGGCAGTTGCGCGACCTCGACCGGCTCGCCACCGACCCGGACCTGGCGGCACTGCGCGACGACCCGCGCTTGCGCGACCTGCTCGGCGGCGGCGACCACAGTGAACTGTCGCGAGTGGACGGATGGCGCGGTGACCTGCGGGTGTTGCGGCGTGAGATCGAGCGCCGCACACCGTTTCGGGACGTCGTCGACGCCGCCCTCGACGCCGCCGTCGACGACCTGGACCGCGCCATCCCCGACCTTTCCGACGCGCGGATCGTGGTCGGGATGTGGCGGCTGCTGCGGCGCCTGGGCGACGGCCACGCCCGCATCGATACCAGGCAGGCGTTTGCCGAATGGTCGCGCTGCCTGCCGGTCTGGTTCTTCCAGTTCGACGAGGGGCTGTTCATCCCGCAGGCCGAGCCGCGTCACGAAAACCTGCTGGGCGCGCGGGTCCTCGCCGTCGACGGCCGGCCCGTGCCCGAGGTGATCGAGGCCCTGGACCCGTTGCTGACCCGCGACAACGAGTACGGGCCGGTCGCGAACGCGCCGGTCTGGATGCGCCAACCCGTGTTCCTGCACGCCGTTGGCGTCGCCCGCGATCCGGGCGAGGTCACGCTGACGCTCCGCATGACAGACGGCGGCGTCGACGATGTGACGCTGGCCGCCGAGCCCACCGCGGAACCGCACCCGTGGCCGAGGCGCTCGCCCACGTCACTGCGCCTCACCGATGGCCCCGCCTACCTGCGCGATGTCGACGACCGTTACTGGTTCGAGTACCTGCCGACCGAGAACCTCGTGTACTTCCAGTTCAACGCGATCCTCGACAAGCCCGGCGAGCCGCTGGCCACGTTCTACGAGCGCCTGTTCGCCGCGGTCGACGAGCACGCCGCGCCCCTCGTCGTCGACCTGCGGTGGAACGGCGGCGGCAACACCTTGCTCGCCGAACCCCTCGTCCACCACGTCATCCGGCGCGACCGGGTCAACCGGCGCGGCGGCCTGTTCGTCATCACCGGCCGAAACACCTTCTCCGCCGCGCAGAACACCGCCACCCTGCTCGACCGCCACACCCAGGCGGTGTTCGTCGGCGAACCCACCGGCTCCAGCCCGAACTTCGTCGGCGAAACCGTGCCGTTCCGCCTGCCGTACAGCGGCGTCGAGGTCAACGTCTCCGACCTGTACTGGCAAACGTCCTGGCCGATCGACCGGCGCGCGGCCCTGGCGCCGGACATCTACGCGCCGCCCACCTTCGCCGCCTACCGCGCGGGCCGCGACCCGGCGATGGATGCGATCGTCGCTCACCTCAGCTCAACTTCCGGAAACTTCCCGGAAGTTGCTTGACAATCCTCGTGGAGATATCGATAGGCTTGAGTACTCCTCACGATTGGGTAGGTCAATGCGGATCAGACTGCTCATCGGTGTCGCCTGCGCCAGCGCGGCCGCGATCACCGCCACGGTGCTGGCCGGCGCCGCCAGCGCAAACACGACCACCGGCGCGAGCCGGGCCCTGGCCGCCAACTGTTCGGCCGGCTATGTCGCCCTGACGTTCGACGACGGGCCCACCGGCTCCACGACGAACCAGCTGATCAACGCGCTACGGCAGGGCGGCGCGACGGCGACGGTGTTTCCGACCGGCTCGAACGCCCAGGCGAACCCGTCGCTCATGCAGGCGTACCGCAACGCCGGCCTGCAGATCGGCAACCACAGCTGGGATCACCCGCACCTGACCACCATGACCCAGAGCCAGATGCAGTCTCAGCTGAGCCGGACCCAGCAGGCGATCCAGCAGACCGCCGGCGTCACGCCGAACCTCTTCCGCCCGCCGTACGGGGAGACCAACGCGACCCTCCGGCAGGTCGAGGCGTCGCTCGGGTTGCGCGAGATCATCTGGGACGTCGACTCGCAGGACTGGAACAACGTCAGCGCCGCCCAGATCCGCCAGGCGGCCGGCCGCCTGACCAACGGGCAGATCATCCTCATGCACGACTGGCCGCAGAACACGATCCAGGCGCTGCCGGGCATCCTGCAGGACCTCCAGTCGCGCAACCTGTGCACCGGGCACATCTCGGCCAGTACCGGCCGTGCCGTCGCGCCGCCCGGCAGCTCCACCCAGCCGCCCGGCGGTGGCTCCTGCACGGTGAGCGTCAGCCGTGGCCAGGAGTGGACCGACCGCTTCAACGTGAACCTGTCGGTCAGCGGCAGCAGCGCCTGGGTCGTCCGCATCACCCTCAACGGCGGGCAGAGCCTGCAGAACAGCTGGAACGCGACGGTCAGCGGCACCACCGGCACGTTGACCGCGCGGCCGAACGGAGCCGGCAACAGCTTCGGCATCACCCTCTTCAAGAACGGCAACACCACCTTGCCGAGCGCCACCTGCGCGACGAGCTGACCGAGCCGGCGGGGTCGGGCTCCTCTCGGCCCCGCCAGACCGGCATTGACCGCGATGAGTGCCGTCACTATGATGCGCGTCTATGGGTAAGCGCTTTCCTGTAGCTGTCGCAGCCATCGGCCTCACCGCCGCGATGCTCGCCATGCCGGCATCCGCGGCGCACGCGGCACCCGCCCGGTACGAGGCGGAGACCTCCCCAGCCGTGTGCTCCGGCACCATCGACTCCAACTGGGCAGGCTTCTCCGGCAGCGGCTTCTGCAACGGCGCCAACTCCACCAGCGGATACGCGCAGTTCACCGTCACCGCCTCGGCCGCCGGCACGGCGACGCTGGGCGTACGGTTCGCGAACGGGACCACCGGCGCGCGCCCGGCCAACCTGCTCGTCAACGGGGTGACCGCCCAGTCGCCGTCGTTCGAGGGCACGGGCGCGTGGTCGACCTGGGTCACCAAGACGCTGACCGTGGCCGTCAACGCGGGCGCCAACACGATCCGGCTGAACCCGACCACCGCCGCCGGTCTGCCCAATGTGGACTATGTGGACTTCGAGGCCGGCGCCGTCACCGAGGCGGCCCTCTATGTGGCGACCAACGGCAACGACAGCAACACGGGCACGTTGAGCGCGCCACTGGCGACCATCCAGCGGGCGGTCGACCTGGCGCAGCCCGGCCACACCATCTACATCCGCGGCGGCACCTACGCGCCCAGTACCAACATCCAGATCCTCAAGAACGGCACGGCGAGCCAGCCCATCACGATGCGCAACTACGGCACCGAGCGGGTCATCCTCGACGGCGAGAACATGCCGTACACGCCGGGCGCGGTCGACTCCAGCATCCCCCGGCCCGAACGCGGCGCCATCCACATCGAGGGCGACTACTGGCGGCTGATCGGCCTGGAGATCATCCATGGCCCGTACGGCGTCTTCGGCCTGGACTCCAGCAACAACTACTACGAGCGCCTCGTCACCCGAGACAACTACGAGTCCGGCTTCCACCTGTTCCTGACGTCCAGCAACAACCAGATCATCAACCTGGACTCGTACGGCAACCGCGACCCGCGCAGCAACGGCGAAAGCGCCGACGGCCTGGCCATCAAGGAAGGCTCCGGCACCGGCAACGTCGTGCGCGGCGCCCGGCTGTGGAACAACTCGGACGACGGCCTGGACTGGTGGATGTTCTCCTCACCCATCCTCGTGGAGAACAGCCTCGCCTGGGGCAACGGCTTCAACCGCTGGAACATCCCCAACTACACCGGCGACGGCAACGGCTTCAAACTCGGCGGCAACGCGGTGGTCGGCAACCACACCGTGCGCAACTCCATGACCTGGGACAACGCGGTCAGCGGCTTCATCGACAACAACAACCCGGGCCAGCACCTGATCGAGCGCTGCACCGCCTGGGACAACCCGGGCACAGGGTTCGACTTCGACCGCTCCGACAGCACCCTGAACAAGAATCTCGCGGTCGCCAACGGCACCGCCGTTTCCTACGGCACCAACTCCAGCGGCAGCGGCAACTCCTGGGACATCGGCGGCACCTGGACGCTGGCCAGTACCGACCCCAGCACCATCACCGGCCCGCGCAACGCCGACGGCTCCATCCCGTCCTCGACCTTCCTGCGCCCGTCCAACGGCGCCGACGTCGGCGCCCGCTTCTAAGAGCTTCCGGACTTTGAGCTACCGCGACGTCCGCCGCGCTCCACGCCCGGCGCGCCGATCAAGGGCGTATGCACGTGGTTGGATCTCTTTTCCGCGTGTTTTTGCCCTTGATCCATGCGATTGCCCTTGATCGGCGTGCAGGGCGCGGCGGCACGCCGCCTCACACCCCGGAGATCTCTTTCGTCCCAGGGTAAAGGCACGTGGTTCGATCTCTTTCCGCGTGCGTTCGCCCTTGATCGATGCGAACGCCCTTGATCGACGAGCCCGGACACGCCGCCCCGCCGCACCGCGCTGCCCGGCGGCGCCGCGCCGCCCAGCCGTACCGCGCCGCCCAGCCGCGTCGGGCTGCGCTGCCACGCCACGCCACGCCGATTGTCGTGGCGGCGACTGTGGTGACCAGGTGCCCCTCCAGGGGCAGCAAAACGACACAGTCGGGGTGCGGCGGCATCTCGAGGTCCGGGTTGTGGAAGCGCGGAGGGCGAGGCTGCGGGAGCGACGGTATCGACCGCGACGGGCGTCGCGGTAGCTCAAATCTTGCTGGGCCTATGTGGACGGACGGGCGCCGACAGACGGTCAGCGGCCGAGTATCGCGCCGATGCGGTGGACGACTTCGGCGTCGGTGAAGGCCGCCGTCGACTCGGTTACCCGGATTTCCACGACCGACTGGCCCTGCGCAGACGTGGGCGCGAAGAAGCCGAAGAGCCAGTCGCCGTGCTCGGCGGCGCATTCGAGGTGCCGCTCTCGCAGCGCGTCGGGCGAGCCGGGAAGGTACACGTGGAAGCCGTTGACGTGTGGCGGCCGCGGGGTGACGAAGACGCCGTCGATTTCGCCGATGGCCGCCGCGAGAGTGATCGCCCGCTGCCTGAAGGCGGCCAGCTTGGGCAGTCTGTTTTCGAGACCGTCGAGCGCGGCCAGGGCGTACGGGTACGAGTGGAAGGGCTGCGCGCCGTGCCGCACCAGCCATGGCGCGCACTCAGCGAGGAAACGCGGGTCGCCGGCCAGCGCGGCCCCGCCCAACCCGCCGACTCCCTTGTAGAACGAGACATACACGGAGTCGGCGAGCGCGGCCACCTCCGCGAGGCTCCACCCGTAGTGGGTCGCGGACTCCCATAGCCGGGCGCCGTCGAAGTGCAGCGGGATCCGGCGCTCGCGGCACCACTGTGAGATCGCCACCAGGTCGTCCCAGTCGGGGAGCAGCAGGCCCGCGTAGCGTAGCGGCAGTTCGACCGTCACCACGCCGGGTGTCTCGCCCGTCGCTTCGAGATCATCGACGGTGTACGGCGTCAGGTCGCCGACCCGCAGGGGGCGCAACCCGTGCAGGCGCTCGTAGGCGGAGCCCTCGTCACGGTCGAGGTGGCTCAGTGGATGCAGCGCCACGACCGCGCGTCCGGTGCGCTCGACCCAGGTGCGCAGCGCCGCCTGTTGGGCGATCACTCCGGTGGAGACCCAGCGGGCGGCGGGCTTGCCGAGCAGTTCGGCGACCCGGGATTCGACCGCGGCGACCGGCCCGCCGTCACCGTAGAGGTCGACGGTGTCGCTGTCGGCCTCGGGCCGGGCGGCCAGCGCGAGCAGTCGCTCGCGCATGTTGTGCCGCGGCGGGGCGCTCAGGAAACGGCGGCAGGAGCGCCGCACCTCGACGGGATCCATGCCACAACCCTTCGGGTCCGTTGTTACGGGTGACGATAACGCTCGCGAAACACGCCGGAGTGTTGCATCGGGACATGGAATCTCTATTGTCGCGCCGGTCGGCGCTCGGCGTACTGGGCGTGGCGCCCGTGGTGGCTAGCGGTGTGTTCGCGGGTGCGACGCCGGTCCGAGCGGAGGGTACCGCCGCGGGGAGTGACCGCGTGCCGCGGGACCTGCGGCCGGGCGGCGCGTTTGACCGGCGGCTCAGTCAGCTCGCGGCGGAGGGGCGGCTGTCCGGCACCGTGTTGCTGGCACACAAGGGAAAGACGGTGCTCGAACGGGCGTACGGCATGGCCAACGCGCGCACGTCGGTGCGCAACGGGCCCGACACGGCCTTCGCGCTCGCGTCCGTGGCCAAGCTTTTCACCGCCATCGCCGTTTCCCAGCTCGCCGAGCGAGGCCAGGTCGACTTCGGACAGACCATCGGCGCTTACCTGGACGGCTTTCCAGCCTCCGTGGCCGGCTCTGTCACTGTGCACCACCTGCTCACCCACACGTCGGGGATGGGCAACTTCCAGGATTCGGAGGAGTTTCGCGCGAACGTGGCATCGTGGACCAGCGGCGCCGCGATGCTGGACGGCATCATGGGTGTCGTTCGCGAGACGGAACTGCGCTTCGCACCCGGCACGCGGCACGACTACAGCAACTCGGGATTCGTCACGCTCGGCGCGATCGTGCAGGCGGTGTCGGGCCAGCCGT
Organism: Phytohabitans aurantiacus; assembly: GCF_027923225.1. Lineage (GTDB taxonomy): Bacteria > Actinomycetota > Actinomycetes > Mycobacteriales > Micromonosporaceae > Phytohabitans > Phytohabitans aurantiacus. The sequence continues at coordinate 33,088 of NZ_BSDI01000058.1, read as the reverse complement.
TCTACGACTACATCCGCGAGCACGTCTTCGCCGCCGCGGGCATGACGCGCACCGACTACTACACGCTGCCGCAGCGGCTGACCGACGACCGCATCGCCCGCCCGTACGCGTTACTGTCCACAGGGGAGCGAGTCGACACGCTCGAACGCCCGGACCTGTTCTGGGCGGGGTTCATCGGCGAGCCGGCCGGCGACGCGTTCGCGAGCGCGCGCGACATGGCGCGGTTCGCGCGGGCGCTCACGGGAAACCGGTTACTCGGCCCGGCATACACCACGCTCGCCGTGACCGGTAAACACCCGCTCCCGAGGAACCCGGGCACCCCGCCTGGTGCCATCCCGCCGCACCAGGCGTACGGGCCGATCGCGTCGATCACCCGCGGACAGCGGATCATCGGGCACGGCGGCGGATCGCCCGGCGCGGCGACGTCGATCGACATGTACCTCGACACCGGCTGGGTCGTCGTCATCCTGAGCAACCACGGCGACATCACCGTCAACCCACCCGTCAGCCAGGTGCTGATGCAGGAGGCGAGGCGCCTGATCATCGGCTAGCAAGCCGATTTTTGAGCTGCCGTGGCGCCCGTCGTGGTCCATGCCGCTGCTCCCGCGGCCTCACCGTCCGCGATTCACGGTCAACCCCGTGCGGGTGCCCGGGTGGGTCGTGGGCACGCGAAGGGTGAGGCCGCGGGAGCCACGGGCACGGACCGCGACGGGCGCCGCGGCAGCTCGGAATCCATGCTGTTTCAGCGGCCGCCAACGTCCGGCAGCGCCCCCGGACGGACGGCAGCGCCGGACGGACAGCAGCCCTCCGTCGACGGCCGGCAGCGCCTCGTCGACGGCCGGCAGCGCCCCCGCCGATCAAGGGCGTTTGCGTGGATCAAGGGCGAATGCACGCGGAAAAGAGATCCAACCGTGTGCCTTTGCCCTTGATCGGCGTAGGCGGTGTGGCGACACGCCGTGCCGTGCTCGCCGGGCGGCGCCTGCGCGTGGATTGGAGATCAAAGCGCGTGCGTTTGCCCTTGATCGGCGGAAGGGGCGGGCGGCGGGCGCGGCGGGCGGGTGTCGCGAGGCGGGACAGGGCAGAAGGGGCGCGCGGCGCCGGGGGCTCCGTGCGGGGCGGCGGGGCGGCGTGACGGGCAGCGCGGCCGCGAGGGCGGAGGCGGACGGCGGGCGGGCGGTAGGGCGGGGGAGTGGTGGGGTGGTGGCGGACGGCGGGCGGGCGGTGGGGCGGGGGAGTGGTGGGGCGGTGGTTTACTGTTACGATTCAGTGGCGTGGATGGGTGAGGGTTGGGAGGATCTGGGCATGGCGGGCAGGCATGGCCGGGTCACGGCGGCCGACGTCGCCCGGGAGGCGGGGGTCTCGCCGACCACGGTCAGCTACGTGCTCAACAACGTGCCGCACCAGAAGATCCCCGAAGACACCCGGGAGCGCGTCCACGCGGCCGTCGCCCGGCTGGGGTACAAGCCGTCGGCCGCCGCGCGGGCGCTGCGCCGCGGTCGCAGCGACCTCGTCCTCATGGTCATCCCCGATGTGCCGATCGGCGCCACCGTGGCCTCGATCGTGGAACGGCTGACCGAGGAGCTGGAGCCGCGCGGGCTCACGCTGGTCTCCCGCAGCGAGCGCCACACGCCGCTGTCGGTGCTGTGGCAGGAGATGATGCCGGCGGCGGTCGTCGTCCTGGTCGAGTTGGACCCGCGCGACCGGGACGCCATGATCGCGGCGGGCATCCACGTGTTCGGCGCGTTGCTGAGTCCCAGCTCAGACAAGGACAACACTCTCGCGGTGCCGCAACACCTCATCGGGCGCATGCAGGTCGAGCATCTCGCGGCCCGGGGGCATCGGCACATCGGGTACGCGGGCCCGGGCGACCCGCGCGTCCGCGCCTTCTACGACCTGCGGCTCGACGGCGCCCGTTCGGCGTGCGTGGAGCTCGGGCTCGACCTGCCCATCGTGTACGAGGTGCCGCTGGACACCGGCGCGGCGGCGACCGCCGTGCGGGCCTGGTGGGAGGCGGAGCCGCGGGTTTCGGGCGTCTGCGCCTACAACGACGAGACCGCGTTCGCCCTGCTGGCCGGCGTCCGCGAGGTGGGCCTGTCGGTGCCGGCGGACCTTGCCGTGATCGGGGTCGACAATATCCCGCTCGCGCGGTTCGCGCACCCGCCGCTGACCACGATCGACAACAACGTCGGCCTGGTCAGCGCCCATCTGGCAGAGATGATCGTCAGCGGCATCGCCGGCAAGCGGCCGCCGAGCCCGCCGCGCTCCGACTCGATCACGCTGGTGATCCGCGAATCCGCCTGACCTGTCACAGCATTCGCACAGCGCGATCAAATCCTCGTTAACTCTTGCGCCTTCCGGTTGGCCGGAGCTAGCTTACGGATACGAATCACTTCATCGTTTCAGTAACGCTCACGGGGGCCCTTCTACTCGACCTGACACGCGCGGAGTACCCATGCGAAGGCTTTCCCTCGCGGCGGCCGCGACCGCCGTCACCCTCCTCGCCGCGGCATGCGGCGGCGGCAGCAGCGCCGGCGGTTCCGGAGGAGCCACCGGCGGCACTCTCACTCTCGCCCCGCTCGTCCAGGCCCAGCCGTGGGACCTCAAGGACGCCGGCCTCGGCAACAACACGCAGTACTACCAGCCGGTGTACGACTCGCTGCTGCGGCTGGACCCGAAGGCCGACCCGGTCGCGAACCTCGCCACCGAGTGGAGCTACGACTCGACGAACACCGTGCTGACGCTCAAGCTGCGCACCGACGTGAAGTTCACCGACGGCACCGCGTTCGACGCCGAGGCGGTCAAGGCGAACCTCACGCACACCCAGACCGGCACCAACGAGGCGGCCGGCCAGCTCAAGGTCGTCAAGAGCGTGGAGGCGGTGGACGCCAGCACCGCGAAGATCACGCTGTCGGCGCCGGACCCGTCCTTCGTCGCGAACCTGGGCTCGGTGGCTGGCATGATGGCCAGCCCGAAGGCGATCCAGGCCGGCACCCTCAAGAACGAGCCGGTCGGCTCCGGCCCGTACACATTGGACAAGGCCGCGACGACGGCCGGCAGCGTGTACACCTTCGTCCGCAACCCGAACTACTGGAACACGTCCGCGTTCCCGTTCGACAAGATCGTCCTGAAGCCGCTGACCGACCCGACAGCCGTCCTCAACGCGCTGCGCTCCGGCCAGGTCAACGGCGCCGTGCTCACCAACGCGCAGAACATCGCACCCGCCAAGAGCAGCGGCCTGACGGTCAGCGAGTACACGCCGGGCGACGTCGAGGGGCTCTACATCTGGGATCGCGGCGGCACGAAGGTCAAGGCGCTCGGTGACCCGCGGGTCAGGCAGGCGCTCAACTACGCCTTCGACCGGGACGCGATCGTCAAGACCGCCAAGCAGGGCCTGGGCGAGCCGACCGCGCAGGTGTTCAACCCGACCGGCTCGGCGTTCGACGCGTCGCTGAACCAGAAGTACACCTACGACCCGGCGAAGGCCAAGCAGCTGCTGGCCGAGGCGGGCTACCCGAACGGGTTCGAGGTGACGATGCCGGACGTGTCGGCGGTCTTCCCGTCGCAGCAGGCGCTGATGACACAGCAGCTCACCGACATCGGCGTCAAGGTGAAGATCGACAAGATCCCGGTCGACCAGCTGATCTCCTCGCTGCTGGCCGGCAAGTACGCGATGTCGTACTTCGTGCTCGCGTCATTCCGCCCCTGGGACACCATCGTCATCCAGGGCCAGAAGGACTCGCTGTGGAACCCGTTCAAGTACAGCGATCCGACCGTCGACGGGCTCATCCAGCAGGCGCAGAACGCCACCGGCGACGCGCAGGCCGCGCTGTTCAAGCAGATCAACACGATGATGGTCGACCAGGCGTGGAACGCACCGTGGGACTTCGTCGAGAACGCGTACGTGACCACGAAGGGTGTCACGGTCACGCCGCAGGCGTACGCGGCCGTACCGCCGATCTACAACTTCAAGCCGGCGAACTGAGGGAGGTCGGCGATGATCGCGTTCCTGGTCCGCCGGGTCGTCGCGGGCGTCGTGCTGGTACTCGTGATCGCCACGCTGACGTTCGGACTGATGAGCCTCACCGGTCAGGATCCGGCGCGCACCATCGCCGGCCAGACCGCCAGCCACGAGCAGGTCGCCCAGAAGGCGGCCGAGCTCGGCCTGGACCGGCCGCTGCCCGTGCGGTACGCGGACTGGCTGTCGCACGCGGTGCGAGGTGACCTGGGATCCTCGTGGTTCACGAACGAGCCCGTCACCTCGGCACTGGGCAACAAGCTGCCCGTCACACTGTCCATTGTGCTCGCCGGCCTACTGCTGTCGGCGGTGCTGAGCGTCGCTCTCGGGGTGGCGGCCGCGGTCCGGGGCGGCTGGCTCGACCGCGCCGTGCAGGGCCTGGCGATCCTCGGGTTCGCCGTGCCGAGCTTCCTGGTCGCGCTGCTGCTGGCGCTGGTGGTCGCGGTGAAGCTGGGCTGGCTGCCGGCCACGGGATACGTGCCGCTCGAACAGTCACCGAGCCTGTGGACGCAGTCCATCGCGCTACCCGCCATCGCCCTCGCGGTCGGCGCGATCGCGGCCACCGCCCAGCAGGTGCGCGGGTCCATGGTGGACGTGCTGAAGATGGACTACATCCGCACGCTGCGCAGCCGTGGTGTCAGCGAGCGCAGCCTGCTGTTCCGGCACGCGCTGCGCAATGCCGCCCCGCCCGCGCTCACGGTGCTGTCGTTGCAGTTCATCGGTCTGCTCAGCGGCGCGGTCGTGGTGGAGAAGGTGTTCGGGCTGACGGGTATCGGTACCGAGGCCAACTCGGCCGCGTCGCAGGGTGACGTGCCGATGGTGATGGGCGTGGTCGTGGTGATGGTCCTGATGGTCGTACTGGTCAACCTGCTCATCGACGTCGCGTACGGCTGGCTCAACCCGAAGGTGCGTGTCTCGTGAGCGAACGCCGGCAAGGATTGACCCGCCGCCTCCTGCGTGACCCGGTCGCGATCGTCTGTCTGGCCGTGCTCGGGCTCATCGTGCTGGCGAGCGTGCTAGCGCCGTTGCTCGCCAGCCACGACCCGAACACATCGTCCCTTCAGGACACTCTGGCGCCGCCGAGCGGCGACCACCCGCTCGGCGCCGACGGTGTCGGCCGCGACGTGCTCGCGCGCCTGCTCTACGGCGGGCGTACCAGCCTCCTCGGCGCGCTCGTCGCGGTCGCGGTGGCGGTCGCGCTCGGCGTGCCGACCGGCCTCATCGCCGGGTACTACCGGCGTGGCTTCGACGCGGTGGCGAGCTGGACGGCCAACCTGCTGATGGCGATCCCGGCGATCGTCGTACTGCTGGTCGTGCTCGCCGTGGTCGGGCAGAACATGTACCTGGCGATGGTCGTGTTCGGCCTGCTGATGGCGCCGGGCGTCTACCGGCTCATCCGCGCGTCGGTGACGAGCGTGCGCGAAGAGCTCTATGTGGACGCCGCCCGGGTCTCCGGCCTCGGCGACGCCCGCATCATGCGCCGCCACATCCTGCCGGTCGTCATCGCGCCGACCGTCATCCAGGCGGCGCAGATGTTCGGCCTGGCCATCGTCATCCAGTCCGGACTGGAGTTCCTCGGTCTCGGCTCGGCCAGCGAGGCGAGCTGGGGCGCGATGCTCAACGACGCGTTCGCCAACATCTACACGAAGCCGATCCTGCTGCTGTGGCCGGGCCTGGCGGTCGCGCTGACGGTGGCCGCGTTCGGGTTGCTGGGCAACGCGTTGCGTGACGCGCTGAACGGGTCCAGGCGCGCTTCGAACAAGGCGCCCGCGCCCACCACACCCGCTGCCATGGCTGGCCCTGCCATCCACATCGACGGTGACGAGCTGCTCGTCGTGCGGGACCTGCGGGTCGCGTACGACCAGGAGGTGGTCGGCGGGGTCTCGCTCGCGGTACGCCGGGGCGAGGTGCTGGGACTCGTGGGGGAGTCCGGGTCGGGCAAGACGCAGACGGCGTTCGCGATCCTCGGGCTGCTGCCGCCCGAGGCGCGCGTGTCTTCCGGCCAGCTTCTCTTCGACGGCCAGCAGCTCAGCCGGGCGGCCGTCCCCAAGCTGCGCGGCCGGCGGATCGCGTACGTGCCGCAGGAGCCGATGTCCAACCTGGACCCGTCGTTTCGGATCGGCGCCCAGCTGACCGAGCCGATGCGCCGGCACCTGAAGCTGTCTCGGGCGGCCGCCCGCCGCAAGGCGCTCGACCTGCTCGCCCGGGTGGGCATCGAGGACCCCGAGCGGGTGTACTCCTCGTATCCCCACCAGATCTCTGGCGGCATGGCGCAGCGGGTGCTCATCGCCGGGGCGGTCTCCTGCGACCCGGACCTGCTCATCGCCGACGAGCCGACCACCGCTCTCGACGTGACAGTACAGGCCGAGGTGCTGGACCTGATGCGGTCGCTGCAGAGCGAACGGCGGATGGGGATGATCCTGGTGACCCACAACTTCGGGGTGGTCGCCGACATCTGCGACCGGGTGGCCGTCATGCAGACCGGCCAGATCGTCGAGTCCGCACCGGTCGCCGAGCTGTTCGCCAATCCTCAGCACCCGTACACCCGGATGCTGCTGGACTCCACTTTGGAGGACAGTGCGCCCCGCACCCGGCAGGAGGAGATGGCATGAGCCTGCTCGACATCGACGACCTCGTCGTGGAGTACCCCGGCAAGGGCTGGCGGCGGGCGCCGTTCCGGGCGCTCAAAGGCGTCTCCCTGAGTATCGGCACAGGGGAGACCCTCGGACTGGTCGGCGAGTCAGGCTCCGGCAAGACCACGCTCGGCCGTGCGGTGCTTGGCCTGGCACCGGTCAGCGGGGGCACGATCCGGTACGACGGGCGGGTCATCTCGACCCTCAACCGGGCGCAACGGCGCGCGCTCAGCGACGAGATCCAGGTGGTGTTCCAGGACCCGTACACGTCGCTGAACCCGGCGATGACCGTCGAGGACATCCTCACCGAGCCGCTGCTCGTCACCGGCGTGTCCAGGGTGGAGGCCGAGCGGCGCGTACGCGACCTGCTCGACCAGGTGCGGCTGCCCGCGGACGCCGGGCAGCGGCTGCCGCGCGAGTTCTCCGGTGGCCAGCGCCAGCGCATCGCGATCGCCCGCGCGCTGTCCCGCGACCCGCGGCTGATCGTCTGCGACGAGCCGGTCAGCGCGCTCGACCTGTCGACGCAGTCGCGCGTGCTCGACCTGTTCATCGAGATCCAGGAGCGCACCGGCGTCGCGTACCTGTTCATCACCCACGACCTGGCCGTGGTGCGGCACATCAGTCACCGGGTCGCGGTCATGTACCGGGGCGAGATCGTCGAGACCGGAGACGCCGCGACCGTCACCCAGAACCCGGAACACCCCTACACGCGCCGGTTGCTGCTCGCGGCGCCGGTGCCCGACCCGGAGCGGCAGGCGCGGCGGCGCGCCGAGCGGCTGGCTTTGCTGGAAGGACGCGCATGACTCTGCCAACTGGCGTGACGCCGTTAATCGAGCCCGACCTCGCGACCCGGGTGGCCCGGCTCTCGCTGGAGCAGAAGGTGCGCCTGCTGACCGGCGCCGACTTCTGGTCGCTGCACCCGGAGCCGGACGCGGGTCTCGGGCGGCTGGTGGTCTCCGACGGCCCCGCCGGAGTGCGCGGAGAGCTGTGGGACGAGCGCGAGCCGTCCGCGAACGTGCCGTCGCCGACCGCGCTGGCCGCGACCTGGGACGAGGACCTCGTCGAGGCGCTCGGCGGGCTGCTCGCGGCCGAGGCGCGCCGCAAGGGCGTACACGTGCTGCTGGCGCCGACGGTCAACCTCCACCGCACCCCGTACGGCGGGCGGCATTTCGAGTGCTTCAGCGAGGACCCGCTGCTGACCGCCCGCATCGGCGTCGCGTACGTGCGGGGGCTCCAGAACGCCGGGGTGGGCGCGACCGTGAAGCACTTCGTGGCCAACGACTCCGAGACCGAGCGGATGACGCTCGACGCCCAGGTGGACGAGCGGGCCCTGCGCGAGCTGTACCTGGCGCCGTTCGAGGCGATCGTGCGCGAGGCCGGCGTGTGGTCGGTGATGGCCGCGTACAACGGGGTCAACGGCGCCACGATGACCGAGAGCCCACTGCTGCGGCAGATCCTGCACGACGAGTGGGGCTTCGACGGTCTCGTCATGTCGGACTGGTTCGCCACCAGATCCACCGAGCCGGCCGCGAATGCCGCGCTCGACCTGGTGATGCCCGGGCCGCACGGGCCGTGGGGCGAGGCCCTGGTGGCCGCCGTACGGGCCGGCAAGGTCGCCGAGTCCACCGTGGACGACAAGGTGCTGCGCCTGCTGCGGCTGGCCGCCCGGGTGGGCGCGCTGACCGATGTGCCGGCCCCGGACGTGCCAGCGCTGACTGCGGATCAGATCGCGCTGCGCATCCGGGAGACGGCCGCCGCCGGCTTCGTGCTGGCCCGCAACGAGGGTGCGCTGCTGCCGCTTCCCGCGACCGGGCTGGGAACCGTCGCGGTGCTCGGGCCGAACGCCGACGTGGCGCGCACGCTCGGCGGCGGCAGCGCGACGGTGTTCCCGCCGTACGTGGTGTCCGCTGTGGACGGCCTGCGCGGCGCGGGCGTCGAGGTGACCCACGCGCCGGGCGTGCGCGCCCACACGAGGATTCCGGTGGCGCGTCCCACCTGGCTGCGTACTCCCGACGGCCGGCCCGGTGCCGAGCTGCGGTTCATCGCCGCTGACGGCTCCGTGGTAGCGACCGAGCACCGCACCGGCGGGGCGTTCATCTGGCTCGGTGCCGCCATCGCACCGGCGACGCACGTGGCGGTGCACGCCACGCTCGTGGCCACCGCCGCCGGGCGGTACGAGGTGGGCGGCTCCGGGGTCGGGCGGTTCCGGCTGGCCGTACGCGGCACCGAGGTCTTCGACGACGAACTGGTGCTGGGTCCCGGCGCCGACATCGCCGAGGCTCTGATGACACCGCCGCAGCGCACCTATCCGGTCTACCTGGAGGCGGGTGAGAGCGCCGAGGTCGTGCTCACCTACGAGTGGGCGCCCGACGGGTTCGGCGTCGTCTTCCAGTTCAACGTGGACCCGCCGTTCGGCACCGACGAGGAGGAGATCGAGCGCGCGGTGGCGCTGGCGCGCGACGCCGACGTGGCGGTCGTCGTGGTCGGCACCACCGAAGAGGTGGAGAGCGAGGGCTTCGACCGGACGTCGCTGGCGCTGCCCGGCCGGCAGGACGAGCTGGTGCGGCGGGTCGCCGCCGCGAACCCGCGGACGGTGGTCGTCGTCAACGCGGGCGCGCCCGTGCTGCTGCCCTGGGCCGACGAGGTGGCGGCCGTGCTGCTGGCCTGGTTCCCGGGTCAGGAGTTCGGCAACGCCCTGGCGGACGTGCTGTTCGGCCTGACCGAGCCGGGTGGCCGGCTGCCCACCACGTGGCCGCGAACCGAGGTGGGGCTGCCGCAGACCCGTCCGGTCGACAGCGTGCTGAAGTACGGCGAGGGGCTGGCGATCGGATATCGGGGAGCCGGTACGGAGGCGCGATACCCGTTCGGCCACGGTCTCGGCTACACGAGCTGGGAGTACACATCGATGTCTTGCGATGCCGCGGGCGAAGGTGAGGTCGCGGCCAGCGGCGATGTCGTGCTGACCGTGCGGGTCCGCAACACCGGCGAGCGGGCCGGTCGCGAGGTCGTGCAGGTGTACGCGAGCCGGCCCGGCAGCGCGATCGACCGCCCGGCGCGGTGGCTGGCCGGGTTCGCCGCCGTCACCGCCGCTCCGGGTGAGGAAGCCACCGCCACGGTCACCATACGGCCACGCGCGTTCCAGCACTGGGACGGCGGCTGGACCACCGAGCCCGGTGCCTTCACGCTCCATATCGGACGGTCCGTCGTGGACACCCCGCTGCGGCACGAGGTGGAGATCCGATGAGCTTCCCGGCCTTCGGTGGCCCGCGCTGCCGGGTCATCACCGACAACGACTACTGTGGCGACCCCGACGGGCTGGTGCAGCTGGTCCACCAGATCCTGTCGCCGTCCGCGGATCTGCGGGGGATCATCGGCTCGCACCTGAAGGAGGGCGATCCGCTGGCGCCGAGCCCGGAGACCGCGGACCTGTCGCACCAGCGGATCACCGAGGTGCTGTCCATACTGGACCGCGACGTGCCCGCATACGCGGGGTCCAATGTGGGCCTCGCCGACCCGAAGACCCCGCGGCCCTCGGCCGGAGCCGAGGCCATCGTCGCCGAGGCGATGCGCACCGACACCGAACTGCCGCTGTACGTGACGTTCGGCGGTGGGCTGACCGAGCTGGCCAGCGCGTACCTGATGGAGCCGCGCATCGCCGGCCGGCTGACCGCGATCTGGATCGGTGGGCTCGAACACCCGGACCTGGCGCCGCCGCCACCGGACACGCCCGGCCCCGAGTACAACTTCAACATCGACCCGATCGCGGCACGGGTGGTGTTCAACGACTCGGCGATCCCGCTGTGGCAGGTGCCGCGCGACGCGTACCGGCAGGCGGTGGCCGGGATGGCCGAGCTCGCCGTCCAGCTGCGCCCGGCCGGCCGGATCGGCGCGTACCTGTTCGACCAGCTCGTCGAGATCGGCAAGCTGGCCGGCTCGGCGGGGTACAACCTGGGCGAGACCTACATCCTCGGCGACAACCCGCTGGTGCTGCTCTCCACGCTCCAGTCCAACTTCCACCCCGACCCGTCGTCCAGCCGGTACGCGGCGCGCCCCACCCCGTTCCTCGACGAAGACGGCACGTACAGGCCGAACAGCGGCGGCCGCCCGATGCGCGTCTACACCCACCTCGACATCCGCCTGATGCTGACTGACCTGTACGCCAAGCTCGCGCTAACGACCCACCCGTGATCAGGGGGAGCGGCGGCGGACGTACAGGAAGGCCAGGAGTGCTACCGCCACGCAGGCCGCCGCCGCGCCGGCGACCACGAGCGGCACGTTGGTGGAAGAACCGGCCGCCTGCGCGGTGGGTGAGGCCGTGACGCCGCATGGGGTACTGGCCGGAGTGCCCGCCGGATCGACGCGGACCACCGCCTCGCAGTGTCCTACGCCGGGGAGCGCGGTGTCCACAGTGACCCGCCACTCCCCAGCGGCCAGCGTGCCGGAGTAGACGACCGTGGGCTGGCCGGGCAGCCGGGTGAGCGCGACCGGCCCGACGCCCGCCGCACCGGTCGCCGTGACAGGGGTCGCGATCATTGTGGCCGCCATCGGCTCGGTCACGGGGTGACCGTCGGACCAGGCGACGTCTACGGAGACGCTGCCGCGCCCGTCGGTGTTGACGGTGAGCGCGACCGTGGCGTGCGCGGCGGCGGTGCCGGGAAAGCCCAGCACCGCCGCCAGCACAGCCGCGAACCCGAGAACGCGGCTGAGTCTCACATAGTCACCCATGCCTGATAGCGTGCCGCACCGGGCTTCTGGAGCACCAGCAGGCGCTGGCCGGCATACCGCTGGCCGCCGAGTCCCAGCACCAGGTCGCCGGAGGCCGTGGTCAGCGCGACCGTGCCGTCCGCGGCCCGCTTCAGGCGCCAGCGCTGAGCCGACGCGCAGTCCTGCTGCACCACCGGGGTGCCCGCCACCGGTGCCCCGCTCGCGCACTTGCCGGAAGCCTTGGCCCGCAACAGGAACGTGTCGTCACCGGCCGATTCCAGCTTCCACAGCTGGCTGGCGGTGCCCGCGCGGCGCTGCGACACCAGCGGCGTACCGTCAGCGGTGCGCGCGCCGTACAACTCGGCCGCCGTGCCCGTCAACGCGTTGCCGAGGACGAACCAGGACCCGGCCGCCGGTTGAGCCGCGGCGGGGGTGGCGATGGTCGCCGGTGCGGTGTGCGGGACGGTGGCCGAACCGGTGCCCCGCAACACGATCTGCGCCTGGTACGTGGTGCCGGCCCGCAGACCGGTCACGCGCACGCCGGTCGCCGTGGTCCAGCCGAGCACGCGGCCGTTCAGCGCCACGCCGTACCGGGTACCGGCCGCCGCCGCGTCCCACGCCAGCCGGGCCGACGTCGCGGTGACGTCGCTGATCCGCAGCGTCCCGGCCGGGTTCGCCGTGGCGGTGGGCGACGCGGTCGGCGGAGCCGGCGAGGACGGCGCGGGAGTGGTCGGCGCCGGGGTGGTCGGAGACGGCGGCGCGGCCGTGGTGGGCACCGGCACCGACGGGGTGGGCGTCGGCGGGCGTGGGGTCGACGGGCTGGGCGACGGCGGTGCGGTGGTGGGCGCCGGCGTCGGTGTTGTCGTGCCCTGGTCGCGGATCAGGAACTGGTTGTCCGCCACGTTCCAGTGCGTCGCCAGGTAGCTGCCCGGGCTCGGGCTGGAGTGGTAGTAGTCGTCGTGGTTGCAGTCGAGCCGCTGGTCGTGCGCCCGGTCCGTGCACACGGTGCGCAGTACGGTGCCCTCGGCGTCCTTGTAGCACATGACGTCGTACTCGTCGACGCAGTGCCCGGCCTTGCTGGAGTTGGGCGCGCTGTTGTTGACCGCGCCGAGGTTGTGCCCCAGCTCGTGCGCGGCGACACCGGCGTTCCAGCAGCCCGAGTCGTTGCGCCCGTACGAGGGACCGCCGTTGCTGCGGTTAGCCGTGCCGGCCCTGTCGTCGCCCGCGAACGAGCCGATTCCACAGTAGACACGCGACTCGCCGAAGATCATGTACTTGCGGTCGGTGCGGTTGAACCCGAGCCCCTTCAGCGCGGAGATGGTGGCGTTGAAGTCGTTCATCGACGCGGCGGCGATCTCGACCTCGCGGACGTCGACCTCGCAGTCGGCGGTGGTCACGTACCGGATGTGGCGGGAGCCGCCGGTCTCCTGGGCACTGGCGTCGTAGATGGTGTCGACGCCGGCCGCCCACTTGCGGAACGAGGCGAGGTACTCGGCGAACCGGCTCGCCGTGCCGGTGCCGTAGACGTACAGCACCTGTACCCGCTTGCCGGACACGCCGTCGCCGTCGCACACCACGCCGTGCGGGCCGACCTCGGCGGCGGCCGCCGGTGCCGCGTCCGCGGCGAGCGCCACACCACCGTTGAAGGCGCTGCCACCGGCGAGGGAGCCGCCCTCGTCCTGTACGACATCCTTCTCACTCGGCGTGGTGCTGTCGCGCTTCGGCAGCTTCGGCGCGGGCGCCGCGGGGGCGATCGGCGCGACGTCACCGGCGACGCTCAGGCCGGGCGGTGCGGCGTCCGGACCGTGCGAGCAGGTGTTGCGGTCGCCGACCTCGTAGCCGCCGGCACACGGCGAGCCTTTCTTGGCGGCGGTCAGGCCGCGGTAGACCAGGCCAGCGGCCGGGTCGTCCGCCGGTACGGCCTTGATGGGGTCGGCGCCGGGGCCGAAGCCGGACGTCGAGACGGGATCGCTCCAGGGCGCCCAGGCACTGCCGAGGGCGGTCGGCACGGCGAGCACGCCGGCGCCGAGCAGGACGGTGGCCACCAGCGCGATGCGGCGCCCCCGACGCCGTTTTGGCTGAGGCTGCCTGGGCTGGGAAGACGAGGGGTGAGGTACTGACACGGGGCGATACGGTAACCATCGATGCGACGCCGACAAAGCTGGCAAGACGTACCTAAGCAAGATTTAATTTACGGCAGCGAATTTCTCGCGTTTGGCCGGCGAACTAGGCTGGCCTGGTGCTGCGGATCGTGCTGACGGCCGACGACCTCACGCGGGTGCGGTTCGAGGCGGCGCCGGGTCCGCTGGTCGACGCCGGCCTCGCGGCCCGCGCGCTGCGCCGCCGGCCGGTGCCGGCCCTGGCCAACTGGCGGGCGGCCGTGGCGCCGGCGATCACGCCGGCGGTCCACCCGCTGCTCGCGCTGAACCCGCCGGCCGGACCCACGTGCACGTTCGTCGAGCCGCTGGCCGCCGAGCTCGCCGCCGGTCTCGAAAGCCTCGATACGGTACCGGCGGAGCGGCGCCGCGAAGAGATCGCTGACCTGCGCACCGCGCCCACGGCGTGGCTCAAGGCCCTCGCGAGCGGTGACCGGTCGGCGCGGGCCGACCTGGCGCGGGCCGCGACCAGGATGCACGAGGTGGCCGTGGCCCCGGTGGCCGCGCACCTGGCCGCCGACAGGGAGGCGGACATCGGGCGGCGCGCGGCCGAGTTGGGCACGGGCGGGCTCGCGGCCGCGGTGTCGGGCCTGCACCGCACGCTCCGCCTGCGCGGGCAGGTGCTGGAGGTGGAGCGCCCGTTCGACTACGAGCACCGGTCCGGCGGCACGGGCGTGCTGATGCTGCCGTCACCGTTCCTGGTCGACGAGGTGCGGATCGGCTGGAGCGAGGGCGAGCCGCTGCGGATCCACTACCCGACGGGCACGCCGCTGCCGGGCCACCCCGATGCCGCCCCCGCCGACCCGCTCGCCCGCATGCTCGGCGGCACCCGCGCGGCCGTGCTCCGCGCGGTCGGCACCGGGTGCGGCACGGTCGCGCTGGCCAGGCGTGTCGGCGCCAGCCCGGCCAGCGCTTCCGAGCACGTCACCGTGCTGCGCGAGGCCGGCCTGGTCGCCACGGCGCGGGTCGGGCGCGGGGTGCGGCACTGGCTCACCCCGCTCGGCGCCCAACTGCTCCGCGCCCAACTGGTCAGGCGCTCCACACCTCCGCCTCGGTGAGGAAGGCGGACGACGACGGCCGCTCCGGCGTACCGCCCAGGACGACCGTGCCCGGCAGCGCCCGGCCCCGCACGGTGATCCGCGCCTCGCGCGCCGGTGCCAGCACGAGGCTGAGCGAGTGCGGCACCCCCGCCAGCTCGAACTCGTCGGTGCTGAACGTGCGCCGGTGCAGGACGCCGTCCAGCCGGACGCTGACGTCGCGGGCCCGCGCGTGCAGGCCCGTCGCCAGGTCGAGGCGCGCGGTCACGTCGGCGCGTTCGATGGCAGGTTCCGGCCACGGTACGCCCGCGACCTCGGGGAAGTTGCGGGTGAAGTACTGCGACAGCCACTCGCCGAGCGCCGTCTCGGTGGCCAGCACGCGTACCCGGTCGGCGTGCCACAGCACGATCGCCCGGCCGCTGCCGCGGGTCGACCACCGCACGTCCCACACCGAGGCGAACGCGGTCAGCCGGTCGCCGTCGAACAGGCTCACCCCCGGATTCGCCCCCACCAGGATCACCTGCCGTCCCGGTACGGCCGCGGCCGCTTCGCCGGACGCCCCCGTCACCACGCCCGCCGTAAGCCCCGCCGAGAGACCAGCCAACATCGTTCGCCGCCGCACGCGGCACCCCCTATCGCCGTCCTTCAACGGGGACCAGCCTCGGCCGGGGCGGGCTCGCGTGGCAATCATTTCGCCGAGGCGCGAAACGAACGGGCGGCCCCACCATTCCGGTGAGGCCGCCTTTAGAGTGCGCCGGCGATGTGGTCAGAGTGACAGTGTCCAGCTGTTGATGTATCCGGTGTCCAGGGACGCGGCGTCCTGGACCCGCAGCCGCCACGTGCCGTTCGCCGTCTCGGAAGACAGGTTCGCCGTGTACGTCGTGTCGATGTTGTCGGCACTGCCACCGGTCCGGCTGCGCAGCGTGTAGACGCTGCCGTCCGGGGCGACGAGCGACACCACGAGGTCACCGACGTACGTGTGCACGATGTGGACCTCGACGGTGCTGGTCGTCGACGGGGTGCTGGCGCAGCCGGTGATGGTCAGCGGCGACTCCACGGTCGTGTTGTCGGGGATTGTCACGTCGGTCGGTGCGACCGCCGAGCAGCCCGGTGGGCTGTTCACGTTCAGCGTGAACGTCGTCGCGTGGGTGGCCGCCGACGACGTGCCGGTCACGGTGACGGGGTAGCTGCCGGCGGGCGTGGTCGACGACGTGCTGACGGTCAGCGTGGCGGTACCGCCGGCCGTCACGGACGCCGGGCTGAATGCGGCCGTCGCGCCGGTGGGCAGGCCGCTGGCGGTGAAGTTCACGGTCAGCGCGGAGCCGTTGGTGACCGCGGTGGTCACGGTCGTGGTGGCCGAGCCGCCCGGGTCGACCGCCGCGGCGGCCGGCGCCACCGCGATGGAGAAGTCGTTGCCGGTCGGGCAGGCGGTGTCGTTGCCGGCCACGTTGACAGCGGTCCAGGCGGCCTGGACGGTCTTGTACTCGGTGGAGCACAGGCCGTACAGGTCGGTCGCGGCCGACAGCGTGTACGCGCGGGCCGTGTTGCCGGGGTTGCTGCTGTTGACGTACCGGGTGTTGGAGACGAAGTAGGTGTCCAGCGCCCGGAACCAGATCTTCTCGGCCTTGGTGCGACCGATGCCGACCACCGCCGCGGCCGACCCGCACACCGGAGACGTGCCGTACGCGGTGGCGCCGGTGCCCTCGGCCAGGTTGAAGAAGAAGTGGTTGCCGGGGCCCGAGGAGTAGTGCACGTCGACGCTGTTGGTGCTCGACGACCAGCAGCCGTGCGACGAGCCGTCCAGCGTCGGGTTGTACATGTAGCGCAGCGGCGTGTTGTTGCCGTTGATGTTGATCTTCTCGCCGACCTGGTAGTCACCCGGGTCGGACGTGTTGTTCGCGTAGAACTCGACCATCGTGCCGAAGATGTCGCTGGTCGCCTCGTTGAGGCCGCCGGACTCGCCGGAGTACGTCAGGCCGCCGGGCACCACGTTTTCGGTCACGCCGTGGCTCATCTCGTGACCGGCCACGTCGAGCGATACCAGCGGGCGGGCGTTGCCCGAGCCGTCGCCGTACGTCATCTGCGCGCCGTCCCAGAACGCGTTGACGTACGCGTTTCCATAGTGGACCCGAGAGGGTACGCCGGTGCCGTTGCCGAAGATGCCGTTGCGGCCGTGCACGTTCTTGAAGTAGTCGAACGTGGTAGCGGCGCCGAAGTGGGCGTCGACCGCGGCGGACTGCCGGTTGGAGGGGGCACCGGTGCCCCACGCGTTGTCGGCGTCGGTGAACGTCGTGCAGGTGCCGGTGCCGTTGTTCATGTCGCAGGTGCGGCCGTTGCCGTGCGACGGGTCGACCATGCTGTACGTCGAGCCGGACAGCGTGGTGTCCACTGTGACCGATCCGGAGTAGACACTCGCACCGGTGCCGTTGACCATCTCGATCTCGTCGAACGCGCCGATGTACGCGCCGGTCTTGGCGTCGCTGATGACGTGCAGGCGGGAGGGGGTCTGCCCGTCCGGTGCCCAGCCGTGCACCACGGTTTCCCAGGCGAGGCGTCCGCTGCCGCTGCTCGCGTCGACGAACAGCTCGGCGGCGCCCACGTTGGTCACCTTGCCCGCGAAGCGAGCCTGGGCGGTCTTGCGGGCCTGAGCCGCGCTGACCTTGGTCGCGGTGTCCAATGTGAGCGGTGCGACCAGGCCGACCGACGTGCCCGCGTACGCGCCGCCGGCCTTGGTGTGCACGACGAAGTCACCGCCGTACACCCGCAGACCCTGATAGGTGCGGGTGTACCGGACGTGCGCCGCGCCGGTGCGGTCGACCTTGCTGCTGAAGGCGGTGTACGCCTCGCCGCTGCCGGAGACGATGTCGCGGGGGTGGGCCTTGAGCGCGCGGTCAGCGGTGCTGATGGCCGACGCTTCCGATACCGCTGGTGCGGCGGGGGCGGCCGGCGGTGCGGCCGAGCCACTCGTGGCGGTGGCCACGAGGGCACTACCGGCCAGCAGCGTGATGCTGGCCAGCGCGAGGGGTCTTTTCACGCAGTTCCTCCCGGGTCCGGCGTGGGGGGTTAACTAATGGCGATATGTATATCCATTCACATGGCGGCCGGGGAAGACGATCATTGATACCGGCGTGGTCATACCGTCGGCGTGAGCATCATTCACATCTGCCGGTCGCCCTCACCTGAGTGCGGGTTCGCGGCGCGAAGTTGTGGAAGATGTGCGCGTTTTCTGGCGCTTCCCGCGCCGTACCTCTCTGTGCGTGGCGGCACTCCACGGATCGAGAGGAGACCTTTCCGGTGCGAATGTGGAAACCTGGCCTGATCGGCCTGTCAGCGGGCATCGTGCTCGCTGTCGGGGTCGGCACCTCGCTCGCCAGACAGACGACGTCCGAAACCAACGCGGGCGCCGACTCGGCTGCCGTACGGGTGACGGAGCAGGTCGGCTGGTCTATCGACCCTGGCAACACGGCGCGGTTCGCCGGCTCCCTGAACACGATGGCGGCCGCGGCGCGGCCGAAGGTGGCGGCGCTCAAGGCCGACGGAAACACCACGGGCGACTACCTCACCATCAACGTGAAGGTCGCCGGCAAGCCCGCGGGGCAGAACCAACTCCAGATGGTCGTGTCCGCTGGCGACCCGCGGCTCGTCGGCGTGACCAGCCCGACGAGCAACGATTTCTTCGTTCTGGAGCAGGGCGCTCCGAACTTCCTGCCGCCGCCGTCCGGTTCGGACGCGGCGAACGCGAGCGCGGCGAGGGTCGCCGGCACACCACTGGTCCGGCGCGACGTGGCCGCGCTGGCCGCCTCCTCGGAGGAAGCGGCCGCCTCTTCGGAGGAAGCGGCCGGCACCGAGGATCAGGGCGCGGTCGACGATCAGGGCGCCGCGGAGGATCAGGGCGCCGCGGAAGAAGATGCGGCTGGGCAGGAAGAGGCTGGGCAGGAGGAGGCCGAGGACCAGGGTCAGGAAGGCGAGGTGCCCGGTATCCAGGACGTCCTCGGCGCCGTCAACACCCTGCTCCAGGTCGTCAACGGCGAGAACGTGCCGATCGACCAGGTCTTCGCGGCGGCGGGCACCATGGGTCAGGTGATCGGCCTGCTCCTGGGCGGCTGAGCCACCCGGCACGATACCCGGCGGGTACGCGCCCCGGCGAGCGCCGCGGGGCGCGGCTCGCTGGCCTCGCCCAGGACCCACAAACCGGGACTTGGGCTACCGCGATGCCCGTCGCGGCCCATACCGTCGCTCCCGCGGCCTCACCCTGCGCGCCCAGTCACGCTCAAGACGGGTGGTGGAACCGCGGCGGGTGAGGCCGCGGGAGCAACGGCCCGGAGCACGACGAGCGTCGCGGTAGCCCAAATCGGGTTTCGCGGGCGCGCGGGCGCGGGGGGCGCGGGGGCGCGGCGCGGGCGCGGCGCGGGCGCCGATCAAGGAAGGTCGCGCCGATCAAGGGCGAATGCACGTGGAATGGAGATCCAAGCGCGTGCATTTGCCCTTGATCGGCGGGGAAGACGGCGGCGGCCGGCGGCCGGTGGGGGAGCGTCACGGGGATAGGGGGATGGTGATGGTCACGCGGGTGGGGCCGCCCTCGGGGCTGGTCACGCGCAGGTCGCCGTCGAGTGACTCCAGGCGTTGGGTGATGCCGTGCAGGCCGGTGCCGCGGGCCGGGCTGGCGCCGCCCCCGCCGTCGTCGGCCACCTCGATCCGTAGCGCGTGCGGGATCGGGGAGGCGTGCGGGGTCGGGGAGTAGGTTACCGTCGCCGTCGTGGCGTCGCTGTGCTTGACGGTGTTCGCCAGGCACTCGGCGATCGCGAAGTAGGCCGCCGTCTCGACCGGGACGGGCAGGTCCGGTGGCGGTGCGCCGTTGATGTCGACGGGCACGGGAAGGTCGAGCGCGAGCGCCCGGACCGCGTCGGCGAGGCCGCGGTCGGAGAGCACCGGCGGCTGGATGCTGTGCATGACGGTGCGCAGGTCGTCGAGCGCGCTGATCGCCGTCGTCCGGGCCTCGCCCACCATCGCCGCGGCGGCGTCCGGATCGCGGTGGATCAGCTCCTGCGCCATGCCGAGCACGAGCCCGAGCGAGACGAGCCGGGCCTGCGCGCCGTCGTGCAGGTCGCGTTCGACCCGCTTCAGCTCGGTGGCCTGGCTCTCCACGGCGCGGCGTCGGGTGCGGGTGAGCGTGTCGACGCGCTCGGTCAGCACGCGCTCGCGGTCGTCGGGCCGGCGGTTCACGATGAACGCGTGCGCGCCGAACACAATGGACAGTCCGAGGATCGTGAACACGGGCCAGAAGAGCCCGCGGCCGGACAGTAGCCAGATCGCGATGTCGGCCACCGCGATGAGCGCGCAGACCGCGCCGTCCAGGGCGAGCCACCGGCGCCGGCCCGCCGGCACGCGGAGCACCCACCGCAGCAGCTGCTCGGCCGCCAGGACGGTCGCCAGACCGAACCACACCCACCGCGGCCAGAACTCGTCGACGCCGGTGGCGGCCCAGACCAGCCAGGTCGCGGCGCCGAGCGCCACAGCCAGACCGAACCGGGCCGCCAGCGGCCACTGCCAAGGGGGAATCATGACCGGCCGTACGTCAGGCGGCGCAGCAGCCGCTCGGCCGGGCCGCGGTCACCCCGCTTGTCCAAGCCGCGCGCGGCCAGCACCGACACCGTCCACACCGCGATGGCTGCGATGAACGCGATGTACGTGTTGCCGCCGAGGTCCAGCGTGAACTGTGCGAACAGGACGGTCCACGCCACCGACTGGAACAGGTATCCGCTCAGCGACCGCTGGCCGAGGGCGGCGACGGCACCGACCACCGGCCCGCGCCGGCGATCCGCGAACCGGAGCGCGATCAGCCCGAAGAGGGCGACGTAGCCGGGGCCGCCGTACATCCCGCTGCCCGCGTGCAGGTAGGCCATGGCGTCGAGGGTACCGGGGTCGACCCGCACCGCACCGGCTGCCACCAGGGCGTATGGCAGGGCGCCCAGCACGGTGACGCCGAGGCAGACGACCGCGACGAACCGCAGCAGCGTGCGGTGTGCGGCCGGGTCCTCCAGTACGCGCCGACGCGCGGCCCAGATGCCCAGCCAGACGATGAAGATGAACGGCAGCACCGTGGCGGTGTGCGCGGGCCACTCCGCGAGCCGGTCGAGCACCGCGTCGGCGTACGAGGAGGCCGCCAGCGACGGGTTGGGAGAGTCGACGATGATCGCGCTGCCGCCCTTGGCCCCCGTGACCAGGGTGGCGGCGATGAACGCCAGGTAACCCAACTGGAGCACCCACAGCCCCACGACGAGCCGGTGGAACCGGTCGCCGCGGCGCAGCAGCAGGAACGTGGCGGCGATACCGACGACGCCGTACGCGCCGAGGAAGTCACCGAAGTACAGCAGTACACCGTGGACAGCGCCGAAGGCGACGAGCCAGGCGTTGCGGCGCAGGAGGATCCGCCGTGCTCGGTTTCCAGGGTCGGCGCCTCCGGAGGCGTCCGCGCGGCGGGCGATCTGCACCAGCCCGTAGCCGAACATGATGGCGAACACCGGGTACGCCCGGCTGTCGACGAACGTGACGAGGAAGAAGTTGACGATCCGCTGGAGGCCGTGCGGCGTACCGTCCATGCCGGGCTGGCCGGCGAAGGCGGAGTTGGCGGCGTTCGCCAGGGCGATGAACAGCAGCATGGCGCCGCGGGTCAGGTCGGGGGCGAGCGATCGGGCGGCCCGGGGCACCGGTCCCGCGGGAGCCGGGGCGGTCAATGTTTGCGTCATGCCTAAAGGCTCGTGCGTGGGGGGTGTGAAATCCCTGGGCCAGGACCCCGTCTTCGGGGGTAGGTCTAGGCCCACCATCCAAGGGCCGAGCCCCACAAACCGCCTAGGCCCCCCAGCCGTCGAGATACGCGAGCACGGCCAGCACCCGGCGGTTGTCGTCGTCGGACGGCTGGAGCCCCAGCTTGGCGAAGATGTTGTTGGTGTGCTTTCCGACCGCTTTCTCGGTGACGACCATGGCGGACGCGATGGCCGCGTTCGACCTGCCCTGCGCCATGTGCCCGAGCACCTCGCGCTCGCGCGGCGTGAGCCGGTCGAGGGGGAGCGCCCGCCGCCGGCTGTCCATCAGCTTGGCCACCACCATCGGGTCGAGCGCGGTGCCGCCCCCGGCGACCCGGCGCACCGCCTCGATGAAGTCACCGACGTCGGAGACCCGGTCCTTGAGCAGGTAGCCGATGCCGCCACGGCCGTCGGCGAGCAGCTCGCGGGCGTACAGGCGCTCGACGTACTGCGACAGCACCAGTACCGGCAGCCCGTCGACCTCCTCGCGGGCTCGCAGCGCCGCGCGGATGCCCTCGTCGGTGTGGGTCGGCGGCAGGCGCACGTCGACCACGGCGACGTCCGGCGGGTCTTCCAGCAGCGCGCGCACCAGGTCGGGGCCGTTGTCGACCGCGGCGACCACGTCGAACCCGTGCGCGCCCAGCAGCCGGATCAGACCGTCACGCAACAATGCCAAGTCTTCGGCGACAACCACCCTCACCGCTAGAAGGGTACGGGTTCGCGGATGATCGGGCAGGTCATGCAGTGGCCGCCGCCCCGGCCCCGGCCGAGCTCGGCGCCGGTGATCGTGATCACCTCGATGCCGGCCTGCCGCAGCAGGGTGTTGGTCTGCGTGTTGCGGTCGTACGTGAAGACCACTCCCGGCTCCAGCGCGACCGCGTTGTTCCCGCTGTCCCACTGCTGGCGCTCGGAGGCGTACACGTCGCCGCCGGTCGCGATGACCCGCAGCTCCGGGAGACCGAGGGCCTCGGCCACGACGTCGACGAATGGTCTCCCACCGTGGTCCGTGACGGAAAGGCCCGGCGCCTTGTCGCTGGGCCGCAGCGAGAACGCGTGTACGCCGTCCACGATGGTCGGATAGAGGGTCACGACGTCGCGGTCGGCGAACGTGAAGACGGTGTCGAGGTGCATCGCGGCCCGCAGTTTCGGCATCCCGGCGACGACGACGTGGTCGGCGGCGCCGTGTTCGAACAGGGCCGCCGCGACCTGGGTGATGGCTTGGCGTGAGGTGCGTTCGCTCATGCCCATCAGGACGACGCCGTTGCCCACCGGCATGATGTCGCCGCCCTCGAAGGTCGCCTGGCCCCAGTCGCGCTCGGGGTCGCCCCACCACACCGTCGAGCCGACGAAGTCCGGGTGGAACTCGTATATCGCCTTCATCAACAGCGTCTCGTGGTGGCGGGCCGGCCAGTACAGCGGGTTCATCGTCAGGCCGCCGTAGAGCCAACATGTCGTGTCGCGGGTGTAGAGGGTGTTGGGCAGCGGCGGCATGAGGTATTCGCGGATGCCGGTGGACTCGCGGGCGAGCGCGACGTAATCCGGGCGGAAGTCGTCCGGCAGGTCGCTCGTCGCGAGGCCCCCGATGAGGTACTCGGCGAGCCGGCGCGGTTCGCAGGTCTCCAGGTACGCGCGGGTGTCGTCGACGAGCCCGACGCCGGCCTCGTTCGGGGTGATTTTCCGTTCCAGCAGCCACGTGCGCGCCTCGGGTATCGCCATCGTCTCCGCCAGCAGGTCGTGCAGCTCCACCACGTCGACGCCGCGCCGGCGCAGCTCGTCGACGAATTCGGCGTGGTCGCGCTGCGCGTTCTCGACCCACATCACGTCGTCGAAGAGCAGAGCGTCGGAGTTGGTCGGTGTCAGCCGTCGGTGGGCGAGGCCCGGCGCGCAGACCAGGACCTTCCGCAGCCGGCCCACCTCGGAGTAGACGCCGTAGGCGGTCGATGGAGGCTTTTCGTTGTGTGTCATCGAACACTCCCAATAGGACGGTCAGATGCTGATCCAGCCCGCGGCGAGGGCGACGATCCCGACGACCGCGCCCGCGACCGAGACGAGAAACAGCGCGAACTCGGCCGGCGAGAACAGGCGCCGGCCCTGCTCGCGGCGGGCGATGACGAACAGGATCGTGGCCGGCGCGTAGATGATGAACGACACGAGCACGAACTTCAGGCCGGCGGCGAAGAGCAGGAAGGCGATGTAGACGGTCGCGAGTAGACCGACGACGAGGTCGCGGGTCGGCCCCCGCGGGCCGGCGGGCGTGCGACCGAGGGCCACCTTCACCGCGTACGCGGCCGCGAGCAGGAACGGGATCAGGGTGAGCGCGCTGGTCAGGTCGAGGGCGAAGCTGAACGCGTCTTCGGAGAAGTACGTGACGATCAGGAAGACCTGCGACGCGGCGGTCGTCATGACGAGCGCGGGCACGGGCACGTCAGCCGCGCTGGACCGGCGCAGGAACCGGGGCATGTCGTCGTCCTTGGCCGCGACGAACAGCACCTCGGCCGCCATCAGCGTCCAGGCCAGGTAGGCGCCGAGTACCGAGACGATCAGGCCGACGCTGACGAACACCTCGCCCCAGTCACCGACCGCGGCCTCCAGTACGCCCGCCATCGACGGCTGGCGCAACTGGGCGATCTGTTCCATCGGCATGATGCCGTACGAGACGATCGTGACGGACGCGAAGACGGCGAACACGCTGAGGAAGCCGAGGATGGTGGCGCGCCCCACGTCTTCGCGGCGCTTGGCGTGTCGAGAGTAGACACTCGCGCCCTCGACGCCGAGGAAGACGAAGACCGTGACGAGCATGGTGCCGCGTACCTGGTTGAAAAGCGAGCCGGCGTAGTCGGCCCCGCCCAGGTTGTCGGCGAAGACCCCCGGGTCGAGGTAGAACAGGGCCAGCACGACGAAGACGACGATCGGCACGAGCTTGGCGACCGTGACGATCCGGTTGATCGCCGTGGCGCCCGTGACGCCCTTGCGGATGAGGAGGAAGAAGCCCCACAGGCCCACAGTGGACAGCGCGATGGCGAGCACGGTGTCGCCGTCGCCGAGAGCGGGTGCGATGGCGCCGACCGTCGACATGATCAGCACCCAGTAGGTGACGTTGCCGACGCAGGCGCTGGCCCAGTACCCGAAGGCCGAGAAGAAGCCCGGGTACTCGCCGAAGCCGGCCTTGGCGTACGCGTACACGCCCGCGTCGAGGTCGGGCCGGCGGATCGCGAGCGTCTGGAAGACGAACGCCAGCATCAGCATGCCGGAACCGGCGATGGTCCAGGCGATGAGCGCACCGGCCACGCCCGTCTCCTGGGCGAAGCGGCGCGGCAGCGAGAAGACGCCAGCACCGACCATCGAGCCGACCACCATCGCGGTCATCGTCCAGAACGTCAGCTTGGCGGTCGTCGACGCTTCCCGTGTATCGGTCGCGGTCACGGCGGTACCTCGATTCCACCCGTGTGGCATATGACCGCGAAGTCCCAAGCTAGCGGGCTCGGGGTGACTCCGCTTCGGGTTCGCCGGATCCGGCACGCGAGGCGGGGTGGTTGCGGCTGCCCTGGGTAGCGATGCGAGGTCTTGCGGCTCAGGCCAGCCGGTACATGATGGCCCGGCTGGTGGGGGTGGCACGGCGGTAGCGGTGCACGGCGGGGCTGAACAGCACGTCGGTCAGCAGGTGCCGGCGGTACGTCCAGCCCCAGCCGGGTACCACCTCGCGCTCGTCGCCGACGGCGTACCGCATCAGCATGTAGGCGCGGGGCAGGCGCGGGCCGTACTCGCAGGCGTTCTTCCGGACGTTGTAGGTGACGACCACGTGGGTCTGCCGCGCGGCCTCGTGCACCCGCTTGAAGAGCCCGCCAAAGGCGGGGTCGCCCTTGAGCCAGTGCGCGGACTCGATGGTCGGCGCCTGGACGACCACGGCGACGTCGTACCGGGGCGGTCCGCCCGTCCCCGGCCGCAACCGCTCGGCGGTCATGATCAGCAGGTTCGCGAACATGTCCCGGCGTAACTGCGACGCGCTGCCCCGCAGGTCGGCGATCAGTGTCCTCTTGGTCTCGCTCGGTGTGCCGCTGTGCCCGTCCACCTCGGCCGCCAGCAGCAGGTACCCCGTGGTGTCGACCTCCGGCAGCGTGATGGTCGCGAGCGCGCGCCGGTCATCCATGGTTGCCCCCCAGCAATTCATCTCCATTGGTGGCATTGTGCGATCTTTCTCATCGCGCGCTCGTCAGTCACCTGACTACACTTTGCCCAGCTCGGGGGGCCTTTTTCGTGAAAAAGATTCGAGGTAGTCCCGTTGATGCGTGAGATCGTCGGACGGCAACGGGAGCTGACCGAGATTTTCGCCCTCGTCGAGGCGCCCGGCCGAGCGCTCGTCGTGGTCGGCGAGCCGGGCATGGGCAAGAGCACCCTGCTCGCGGCGGCTGCCGAGCGGGCCGCCGAGGCTGGTTGGCAGGTGCTGCGCGCCGACGGCAGCGAACGCGAGGCCGACCTCGCCTTCGCCGCGCTGCACCAGCTCCTGCGCCCGGCCCTCAGCGGAGCCCACCGGCTGCCCGCCCGCCAGCGCTCCGCGCTGCTCGGCGCGTTCGGCATGGAAGACGAGACGGTCGCGCCGGACCGGTTGCTGATCGGCATGGCGGTGCTGACCCTGCTCTCCGACCGGGAGCGCCCCCTGCTGGTCGTCGTCGACGACGCGCAGTGGATCGACCGTGGCTCGCTGGACGCGTTGGCGTTCGCCGCGCGCCGCCTCGACGGGGTACCCATCGCGCTGCTCGCCGCCGCGCGAGGGCGCGCCGCGCCGCCCGGTCTCGACAACGGCGTACCCACCGTCACGCTCGGACCGCTCGGGCCCGACGAGGCCAACCGGCTGCTCGACCTGCAGCCCGTCCCGCCGTCCGGCCGCACCCGGCTGGACGTGCTCGACATCGCGGCCGGCAACCCGCTCGCCCTGGTCGAGTTGGCGCGCACGGCCGGCGGCCCGTGCGGCAGCGCGTTGCCGCTCACCGCGCGCCTGGAAGCGATCTTCGCCGCCGACGTGGCCGACCTGCCGGCGACCACCCGCCATCTGCTCCTGCTCGCGTCGGCCGCCGACGGTGACCTCGCCGACGTGCTCGCCGCCGGGCCGGCGGGGGCCGACCTCACCGACTGGCTGCCCGCCGAGCGCGCCGGGCTCGTCCACCTCGACGGCGAGCAGGTCCGCTTCCGCCATCCGCTGGTGCGCTCGGGCATCTACCAGGCCGCGTCCTTCGCGGAGCGCCGCACGGTCCACCTCGCGCTCGCCGAGGCGCTGCGCGACCAGCCGGACCGCCGGGCCTGGCACCTGGCGGCGGCCAGCGCCGGGCCGGACGAGGCGGTCGCCGCCGCGCTCGAGGCCACCGCCGGCCGGGCGCGGCAGCGCGGCGGGTACGCGGCCGCCGCCCGCGCGCTCGAACGCGCCGCACGGCTCAGCCCCGAGCCCGCCGACCGGGCGCGGCGGCACGCCCTGGGCGCCGACGCGGCCACGTTCACCGGACAGCTGGGCTGGGTGCAGGAACTGGCCGCACAGGTGCCCGCCGACACCAGCGACCCGGCCGTGCTCGCGCTCGCCGCGCACTCCACCGGCTGGGCGCTGTCGCAGACCACCCGCCACCGCGCGGCGCTCGCCGTGTTGCTGCCGGCCGCCGCCAGCGGTGGCCAGAACGCGGCGGTCGCGCTGGTCAACGCCGCGCTGACCGCGTACCACATGGGCGAGGAGCCCGCGCGCCGCGAGGTGCTGCGCGCGGCGTCCAGGATGCCACTGCCGGCCGACAACCCGTGGCGGATCTGGATCGTCGCGGCCACCGACCCGTTCGGCCAGCGCGAGGACCTGCTCGCGAGCCTTGCCAAGGCGCGCACCGACAACCCGCTGGAGCTGGGCGCGCTCGGCGCCGCCGCGTGGACGCTCGACGAGACCGCGCAGGCCGTCGACCTGCTCGAAGCCGCGATCGACGGCCGCCGGGCCGCCGGTGCGCTGGGCGGCAGCGGGTCGACGTTCGTGTGCCTGGGCCGCGCCTACGCCGACCAGGGCCGGTGGGCCGAGGCCGAGACGGCCGCCGCGGCCGCGGCCGCGATCGCGGCGGAGGGGCAGGTCGAGCTGGTCGCCGCGGGCGTCCTCGCGCTGGAGGCCAGCCTGTTGGCGGTACGCGGAGACACCGCGGCCGCCCGCGACAGGGCGGCCGCCGCGCTCGCCGCCATCGACCCGTGCCAGAGCCGTGCGATCGCCGGCCGGGCACGGCACGCCGCCGGGCTGGCCGCCACCGCCGACGGCGACCACGAGCTGGCGTACGAGCAGTTCCGGACGCTGTTCACCGGCGACGGCGACCCGGACCACTTCCACGGCGCCTGGTACGCGGTGGCGGACCTCGCCGCGGCGGCCGCCCGTACCGGCCGGCGCGACCACGCCTGCGAGATACTCGACCGGCTCACCGGCTCGGTGACCGGAGGGCTCTCCACCCGGCTGATCCTGCTGACCGAGCGTGCCCGCGCGCTGCTGGTCGAGGTCGACGACGCCGAGCCGCACTTCCGGCGCGCCGCGACCGATCCCGCCGGCACCCGCTGGCCGTTCGAGCGCGCCCAGGCCGAGCTGGAGTACGCCCAGTGGCTGCGCCGCCGGCGCCGCGGCACGGATGCCCGGCCGCTGCTGCTGGCCGCCCTGGAGACCTTCCGCCGCCTGGGCGCGCGCGGGTGGACGGCGCTCGCCCACGCGGAGCTGCGTGCCTCGGGCGTCAGCCTGGTCGCCGCCGAGCCGGACGCGCTGGCCGACCTGACCCCGCAACAGCAGCAGATCATCCGGCTGGCGGCGCGCGGCCTGACCAACAAGGAGATCGCCGAGCAGCTCTTCCTGTCCCCCCGGACGGTGGCGACCCACCTGTACCGTTCCTTCCCCAAACTCGGAATCACGGCCCGCGCCCAGCTCCGCGACATCCTCCCGTAGCCCGCGCCGTGATCAGGGCGTCCCTCAAGTCGTTAGAGCGACTTGAGGAACGCCCTGATCACGAGGACTAGTCGGGTGGAAAGCGGGTAGAGGGGTGCCGTGGACCGGATCGAGAACCCGTGGGGCGAGCGCACCCCGTACGGGCCGGGGGAGCGCTGGCCCGAGCGTGTGGACCAGCACCTGGCCGACGGGCTCGGCGACGCCGGCGTGGACCGGTGGGTGCGCTCCGCCTCGATCCTGCACTCCAACGGCGACGCGCTCGATATCGCCGTCAAGGACGGCCGGATCGCGGGCGTGCGGGGACGCGCCACCGACCGGGTCAACCACGGCCGGCTCGACCCGAAGGACCTCTACGGCTGGCAGGCCAACAACAGTCCTGACCGGCTGACCAGGCCGCTGGTGCGCGACGGCGGCCGCCTCGTCGAGACCGACTGGGACACCGCGATGGACCGCGTGGTCGAGCGTTCGCGCGCCTTGCTGGACGGGCCGGGCGGCTGGGGGCACTTCGGCTTCTACACGTCGGGGCAGCTGTTCCTGGAGGAGTACTACACGCTCGCGGTGCTCGGGAAGGCCGGCATCGGTACGCCGCACATGGACGGCAACACCCGGCTGTGCACGGCGACCTCGGCGGCCGCGCTCAAGGCGAGCTTCGGCACCGACGGTCAGCCCGGCTCGTACACCGACGTCGACCACTGCGACGCGATCGCCCTGTGGGGCCACAATGTCGCCGCGACCCAGACCGTGCTGTGGATGCGGATGCTCGACCGCCGCAGCGGCCCGAACCCGCCGGCGATGCTCGCCGTCGACCCGCGCACCACACCCGTCGCGCGCGAGGCCGACGTGCATCTCGCCATCCGCTCCGGCACCAACCAGGCGTTGCTGAACGGCCTGCTGCGCCAGATCATCCACAAAGGATGGTACGACTCGGGGTACGTCGCCGAGCACACCATCGGATTCGACGAGCTGGCGGGAGTGGTCGACGCGTACCCGCCGGCCCGGGTCGCCGAGATCTGCGGCGTGGCGGCGGCCGATGTCGAGCGTGCCGCCGAGCTCATCGGCACCGCCGAGCGCCTGCTGTCGACCGTGCTGCAGGGGTTCTACCAGTCGAACCAGGCCACCGCGGCGTCCTGCCAGGTCAACAACCTGCACCTGTTGCGCGGGATGATCGGGCGGCCGGGTGCCGGCCTGTACCAGATGAACGGCCAGCCGACGGCGCAGAACACCCGCGAAACCGGCGCCGACGGTGACCTGCCCGGCATGCGCAACTGGAACAACCCCCACCACCTCCAGCAACTCGCCGAGCTGTGGAACGTCGACGAGATGACGATCCCGCACTGGTCGCCGCCGACGCACGCGATGCAGATCTGGCGGTACGCCGAACAGGGCTCGATCAAGCTGCTGTGGATCTCGGCGACGAACCCGGCGGTGTCGTTGCCGGAACTCGACCGCGTGCGGCGGATCCTCGCCAACCGGGACCTGTTCGTGGTCGTGCAGGACATCTTCCTGACCGAGAGCGCCGAACTCGCCGACGTGGTGCTGCCGGCGGCGACGTGGGGCGAGAAGACGGGCACATTCACCAATGTGGACCGCACCGTGCACCTGTCGGAGAAGGCCGTCGACCCGCCCGGTGAGGCACGGTCCGATCTGGACATCTTCCTCGACTACGCGCGGCGGATGGACTTCCGCGACCGTGACGGCCGGCCACTGATCCCGTGGACGGGACCGGAGGAGGTCTTCGAGGCGTGGAAGGCGTGCTCCGCCGGGCGTCCGTGCGACTACACCGGCATGACGTATGAAAAGCTGCGCGGCGCCAGCGGCATCCAGTGGCCGTGCCACGCGGGCGCGCCCGAGGGCACCGAACGGCTCTACACCGGCGGCGTGTTCAACACCGATCCCGACTACTGCGAGACGTACGGCCAGGATCTGAGCACCGGGGCGGAGTTCAGCGCGGACGAGTACCGGGCCAAGGAGCCGGCCGGCCGGGCGTTCCTGCACGCCGCCGACTACCGCCCGTCGCCCGAGGTGCCCAGCGACGAGTACCCGCTGCTGCTGACCACCGGCCGCACCGTGTACCAGTTCCACACGCGTACGAAGACCGGCCGCGCACCGGAACTCAACGCGGCGGCCCCCGACGCGTGGGTGGAGCTGCACCCCGCCGACGCGGAGCCGCTCGGCATCGCGGACGGCGACCTGGTCGAGGTGTCCTCACCGCGCGGCACCATCCGCGTGCACGCCCGGATCGGTGGGGTACGCTCCGGCGTCGTGTTCGTGCCGTTCCATTATGGATACTTCGATGTGGACCCCGACAAGCGCGTGCCGCGTGCCGCCAACGAGTTGACCCTCACCGCGTGGGACGCCGTGTCGAAACAGCCGATCTACAAGGTCGCCGCCGTCCGGGTGACCGCGGTACCCGACGGAAGGGAGTAGCCGTGCACCTCGCCCACTATCTCGGACTGCTGCACCGGGCGCAGGGCAACCTCGCGGAGGCGTTCCGCCGCGTCGGCGAGGCGCATGGGGACGAGCCCGACGTCGCATTGCTCTGCGAGCAGCAGGCGCAGGTGTGCGACCGCCACTCCGAGCGGCTGAGCCCGTTCGCCGAACGCTACTCCGAGGAGGCGCCGGACGAGCCGGACCGCCTGCACTCGGAGCTGTTCCGCGGCACCCGCACCGGTGGCATCGGCCTCCTGCGCGACCTGCAGGACCTGTATCTCATGGCGGCCGAGTGCGACATCTGCTGGACCGTCGTCGGCCAGGCCGCGCAAGGCGTGCGCGACCGCGACCTGCTCGGCGTCGTCACGACCTGCGAACGGGAGACCACCATCCAGCTCCAGTGGCTGCGCACCCGCATGAAGCAGGCCGCGCCGCAGGCGCTCGTCGTGGCTGGTTGAGAGGCAGGGCTGGCTGACTGACTGGTCAGGCACCGTGGTCGGGTGAGCGGCGCGTCGCGGCGACCGAGGCCCACAGGGCGGAGAGGACGGGCCGGCGCAGGTCGGTGCGGCGCGCGCACAGGCCGACGACGAAGGTGCCGATGGGCGGGTCGGTGGGTATGACCGCGAGCCGCCCCTTGGCCACGCTGGTGTCCAGTACCAGGCGGGGCACCACGCCGGCGCCGACACCGAGCGACACGAGCGTGAGCAGTGCCTCGTGCCCGTCGACCTCGGCGGCGATCGCGGGGTCGAGCCGCTGGCGGTGAAACCAGCGCCGGGCGGCGTCGCGCGCGAGGCCGCCGCGCGGCAGGACGAAGGGGACGGCGTGCGAGCAGGTCGCCTTCCCCGCCTTCGACGGCGACACCGCGACGGAGGGCGGGCTCGTGGACGCGTTCCGGAAGAACCCGGTGCACGACGCGCTCGCGAGCCTCGCCCCGCTACGCCCCCCTGTCGACATCTCGGTCTAGCGAAGCGGTGTCTAGCAGAGGATGTCGACGACCGCCTCGTCCGCGCGCCAGATGCTGGCGAGGTACTCCTCGTCGGACGCGAGGCGCGTCGTGAGAGACAGGACGACCGCGCGGCGTCCGTCTCCGGTGACGCCGTTGACGGTACTGACACCGAGCACGTCTCCGCCGTGGCTCCAGTACCCGCCGCAGCGGCTGGGCATCCACATGACTCCCAGGCCGTACCGCATGCCGGGCGCGTAGTCCTGGAACGTCACGGCGAGCACGGTGCGGTGCATCTCGTCGAGCTGTGGCCGGGCGAGCAGGCGTCCATTGTGGAGCCCTTGCCAGAACCGGACCAGATCGGTCGGGGTGGTGACGAGGTCACCGGCGGCCCATCCCCAGCTCACGTTCAGCAGCGTGGTGTCGACCAGCGGGCCACCCGGCTCGAACTGCTGGTACGCGCGGGCGTGCGGGTGTGGCAGCGTGGGCCGGTCACCCGGCGAGAAGGTGTGGTTCAGTCCCAGCGGCCGGGTGATCCGGTCACGCACCTGCGCCGCCCACGTGCTCCCGGTGACCCTCTCGATGATCATGCCGGCGAGGATGTAGTTGGTGTTGGAGTAGTCCCAGCTCGTGCCGGGCGCGAAGAGCGGCTCGTGCTTCATGGCGATGGCCACGAGCTCCTCGGGATCCACGCGCTCGAACCGGTGCTCCAGGTATCCCTCGGGCGAGGCAAGACCGGGCAGGTCGCTGGTGTAGTTGTAAATGCCGCTGGTCTGCTGTAGCAGCTGGCGTACGGTGATCCGCCGGCCGTCGTTGCCGTTGCCGGTGACCACGCCGGGCAACCATCGCTCGACGGTGTCCTCAAGCGACAGTCGCCGCTCCGCCACCAGCTGCAGCACGATGACGGCCGCGAACGTCTTGGCGTTGCTGCCCATGCGGAGGTAACCCTCGCGGGGTACGGGCGCGCCGGTGCGGATATCGGCGACGCCGGCACGCACGGCGCTGGTGCGGCGGCCGTCGCCGGCGACTGCCTGCACGCCCGTGATGCCCAGCGCGTGCAGGTCGTCTGCGGCGTCCTGCAGGATCCGCCTGTCGCCGGCCGCTGGCGCCGCCCCCGCGGCGGTGCCCGCGACGGGGTTGATGGCCAGGACGGCGACGAGAGCCGTCCCGGCCAGTGCACGGCCCGGATGGATGCGCATGTCTGCTCCTTCGTTCGGCGGCACTGTCCTGTGTGCAGCCTATGAAGACCTTCTATGCGCGACCATCCGTGCTTGCCCCCACCCAGGGCCCGTAGGGGCAGGGCCCCGATCTTGAACCTGACCGCAGAGTGCTCTAGCTCTCTGGTCGTGGTTCGGGTGGGACGAGGTAGGTGTGGCCGAGGGCGGTGTGCCATTGGAAGAGGCCGGGTGTGATTTGGTGGTATTCCCAGTGGC
>NZ_BSDI01000057.1 GCF_027923225.1 Phytohabitans aurantiacus | reverse complement strand
CGGAGATCTGGTGACCACCCACCCGGAGAACTCATGTCCGCACAGCCGGAGGTCCGCGGTCCGCACAACCGGAGATCGAGATGTCCGTTGACAGATCCGACGTGAACCCTTGCGAGCCAGTGCCATGTCAACCCCCTACGTTCCGGGCCGAACCTACGGGCGGTAACCGATTCCGGTCCACAGCATTTCGCGTACCGCTTCCACTGATCACGCCGCACCTCAACACGCCTCGTCCTGACCGGGGCATGGAATCGCGTGCCGTTCGATGCTGGGGGTCCGGGCCTTCGGTGATCGGACGGTGCGCCGGGTCGGCCGAGTGAACGATGTCGCAAGCGGGCGACGATCATCGACGATGAGTCGCGTGTCTCCGACCATGTCGACGGTGAGCGACGATCACCGCGAGCAACTATTCACCGACCAGGCGCCGGCTTTGGCTGGCCATCCCTGGTTCGGCTACCTGGCGACGCCGGTCGTGCTACCGGAACCAGTCGAGCTGTCGACGACCGACCCGCCCGGTCAGCTGGTCATGGCCGAGTTGGAATGGCAGGGGCGCCGGCTGGTATGGGGCCGATGACGCGGCGCCTGTGGCTTGGTCGCGGCGCCGCCGTGGGGGTGGGCGTCGGGGCGTTGTCGTTTGTGTGGTTGCGGGCGGCGTACCCGGAACCCGACCACTGGCTGGCGAGCCTGATCGTCGGCGGGCTGCCGCCGGTGCTGGCTCTGGTCGCCGCGGTGCTGCTGTCAATCGCGTACTTCTGGCGGCGACCCGGGCCGGCGGCGTTCGTCACGGGCGACGACGGCCGCACCTTTCTGGCACCACCAGCTGGGCGGGCCGTGTGGTGGCCGGCGGCCCTGCTGATGATGCTGAGCGTCAACCTCAGCACCTATCTGTCCTTCACCCTGGAGCCCGCCGGTGATCCCGAACCGGAAGGACTGCTGACCACATTGGACCCCGTGTTCTTGACGATCCTGGGATTGGCGGGCGTCGCGGCGACCGGACTTCAGCTGACGGCCATCTGGGCCGGCTGGCCGCGGGTCGAGCTGACCCCGGAAGGAGTCCGAGTACAGGCCCCACTCGGCGTCATCGCAGTGCCGTGGCAGGCACTGCGGCCCGGCTTTCCTTGGCAGCCATCCCTGCGCGCGGACACGCTGGCACTGACCATCGACCAGCCACACCTCGTCCGCCGGCGCGGCCTGGTCGGAACGAAACGGGCGGTCCCGACCTTGTGGCTCGACATACACCCGTGGGTCCTCGCCGACGCGATCCGCTACTACGTCGCACACCCCGAACACCGCGCCGCCATCGGCACCGCGACCGAACACGACCGGCTACGGCAAACACTGCACGCCGGCCTCCCCCCACCCCCGGCAGCCATCGCCGGCCGGCCAACCCCGCGATAACGCACGCCAACCCGGCCCCTCCATCCCGCCGAAGGACTAACACAGCGCCCAAGGTCAACCGGCTCCGCGAGTTGATCGCCGAGGAGGCCGAGCGCGAGGCCTTCGACAGGCTGCTCGCAACACCCAACCTGCGGAACGCGCTTGATGAAGCACTGAAAGGTCGAAGACAGTGCGTCGCAGAGGCGACGGATTCGCGGTTGGCCGCCGGGCTTTCCTGTGACAGGAGATCGAGGCCATCGCCGTCGCCTGAAGCCGGGCCGCCGTGAGCACCCAGCCCGCGGACCGTCGGGCCCTCAACGCAGCCGATATTGCCTTGCTGTTCTGCCGACGAGAGTGCGCCCTTTCGGCGCACCGCCGCAAGGGCAAATGCTCCGCAGCCAGGGCCGTCGAGTCGGATGGCACCGCCGCGGGTCACGCGCAGTCCACAGTGGTGGGCGGGCGCCACGACGTCAGCGCGGACGTGTTTCCCGGGTTCGTGAAGCGAGTTCGCCGTGGTCGGTTGGCCCTTGGGTTTGGGATGAAGCGGTGACACTGGGCAGGGATGGACGCCTGTCCGGTGGTCGAGGTCAGGATTCGCCATCGCTGGTCTCGCGGAGCGTGCCGTCGGGCATCATGCGGTAGCGGCGAGGCGATTCCATGCGCTTCAGAAGCTGGTCCATTGTGGTCTCGCGTTCCGACTGCTCGCGCCCGGTGAGGTCGGCGGCCCGAAAGCCGTGCAGGTGAACGCCGAACGGATCGACGTCGTCCGGGTGGGGGCGCCCCTCAAGGATGAAACCAAACAGCGCGCGGAGGGCATCCTCGCCCAGTTCCAGCGGGTGGAAGGGCAGCGGGTACGGATCCTGCGAGAACGTCGGCTCGACCGGATGCCTGCCCGCCCAGTACGGCAATTCGAACTCGTACGGCTCGCCGATGTCCTCGGCGATACCGCCGTCTGGGGACAGGCTCAGCGAGCGGACGAGGTCACCGTTCTCCCACACGGCAAAGCACAGTGAGTCGGAGACCGAGTGCATCCCGTGCATGATGATCCGCCGGTCCGCTCCGGCCCGGAGCAGGCGGGCGGGCAGCTGCGACGGACGGTCGCAGACGAGCCGGCGGTCGCAGAACAGCTCGGCGCCGGCCAGAGCGGTCGCGTAGCTGGTGTCGTCCGGTGGGTAGACATCGTCACCGAGTGAGCCGTCGCCCAGCGGTGTCACCTCGTAGCCGGGGTGTAGCTCGCGTACCAGCTCGATGACCTCCGCCGGGTCCGACCGGGTCGCTCCCCGCAGGGCGGGAGGCAGATCGTCGTCGGTGAAAGCGAGCAGTGCCGTCTTCGCGCCCATCGGGCCTCCGCCTCCAACGGTGATGATCACCGCAGACTACGCGCGGCAGTTCATCACCCCGGCAAGAGGGCCGCGGCCGTCAACACCCAACGCTCGATCGAACATTCGCCTACCTGCATCCTCGTTGGTGTCGGATCAGACCGCTATCACCCCACGAAATGAGCTGCGAACGGCTCACGCGTACTCGCGGACGCCGGCCATCGCGTTGGAGGACCCCGCGTACAAGTCGGGTCAAGCCCGCGCCGCCGCGTCCACTGTGGATTCCGCACCGTACCCACATCAGGGTCCGGAGCGCGCAGTGCCAATTGCTGGCGCGGAGCGTCGCGATCCCTATACGGCGGCGGCGACGTCGGTCAGCGCTGCGGCAGGCGTCCGGCCGAGGCGGGTACCGGCGGCCCTGGTATCGGTGGCGCAGATCCTGAGACGGCGAGGGCTGCCAGGACGAGGGTGAGCGCCGAGAACAGTGCACCCGATCTTGTCGACGACAGTGCTCGACAGCCGCGACAGCGAAGTGGGCGACGATTTCGTAGAGTCGGTGGTGTGGGGTACGTCCTCCAGGGTGTGATTGGATCGGCCGCCGCATTGCAGCCGGTTGCAGGATTGGTGAGCGCGGTCGTAGTGCGACTCGGTCAGGGGCTGTGCCTACTGCCCATGACCGGGAGCCTCTTCGACGAGGTGACGCGAGGTGATGCCGTTGACTCGCGCTTCGCGCTGTGCGAGCGCTTTCCGCCAGGCTTTGACAGTCTGCTGGCCGGATGGTCAAGGAGGGGGCCGGTTGCCTACGTCGAGGCCGATTTCTGGGGCGGGACAGGGACGCAGTTCGCGGCGGTATGGGACGCCGGTGAGCTTGTGCTCGGGCCGATCGTGGACGGTCTGGACGCACCTCCTGCCGTTGTCCGCCGGTCTGCGATCTCTCAGGCACTTCGTAGACTCGGTGCCAGCGCGCACAGGCACATCGATGAGTTCGCCGCGGTCGGACTTGATAGGCACCGCCACGTGGAGGACTGGCTCGAGGGACAATCGTAGGCGGCGATGTCCTCATCAGCGAAGTGATCGCTACATTCGGGTGCCTTTCGCCGTGAGCTGTCGTGCGGTCTGGTCGCTGGCCGCGATGTAGTCTTCGAGTGTGGACGGACCGATCCTCGCTCCTCGTGTGCTCGTGATCGGGCTCGATCCGTATCGCGTGCCGGGGCCATGGGATCCTCAGCCGATAGCAGACGGCATCGAGATCGGGAAGTCGCGATTCGTCAGACATGGTGTCGGGGCTGTGTTCTGCCTGGTCGCCCTCGACGGCAGTGATGATGTGGAGGCGGTCGTCACCACTGGCCTTCGCAGCCAGCTCTGGGAGTGCGTCGTCATTGGCGGCGGTGTGCGCAACGAGTTGGAGCTGTTCGAGCGGGTGATCAACCTGGTACGTCGGCACGCTCCCGGCGCCGCGATCGCATTCAGCTCCACTCCTGCGGACACATTCGAGGCGGCCGCCCGCTGGATTGACGTTCCCGGATAATCACCTGCCGCCGATCTCGCGCCCGGTCCGCGCGACCGTCAGGCAATTCCTTGCTCTGGGGCCGCCCCATCGAGCCTGATAGTGCTCCGCGCGATCGATGACCTCAGACGGGATGCCGGCCTCTTGCCAGCTTCGGCGCCATTGGCTGACTGGTGGCGCATCGAGCCAGGCTCCATGGACACCGACGAAGCGACGTGCGCGCTTACTCAAACCCGTCGGCGGATCGCGAAACCCACCATCGCCGCATGCTATCCGCGGTGCTGCCGATCGAGACACCTCGGAGCGCTGCCTGACCATGGGCCGGCGCACTGCCATGCCGCAACAAGTGCGCGGATCGCGGCGACGGCAGCAGAGCGTGCTCGGATATCCAGGCGACTGCCGTCGCCGCGCGGCGCCCTGAGGCGTCGACGCACTACTTCGGCATCGCCAACATCGACTTTGTCAAGTTTCGCAGGTCGTCGACCACGGCAGGCCGTTCCACCCAGCCTGCTACCTCCCAACGCTCCAGCAACATGAACAAATCAACCTCTGCACCGCAAAGCGGTCGGGTCTGGGCGATCTGACGTACGGCCGCATTCACGCCGGCCGTAAGGTCGGTCACGGACGTTTCGCCGCGCAGGAACGGCGGCAGATGCTCTGTGATGAGCACGTGCGGCGTATTCGTGGGCACAGCAGCATGATGGCCGGCGTGCTGCCATTTAGCACCGGGATAACCGGCGCAGCGCCCTGTCGAGCCGCGATCCATCGCGGCGCTCCTGGACAGCGCGAGGACTGGTGACCCTCAATACCAAGGCCGCCCGGCAGGAACTGTGGAAAGCGCGAGCAAACCGTGGAGCGGTTCAGCTGTTGAGTTCGGTGACGAGGGTGCGGAGCCAGGGTTGGGCCAGCGCTGGTTCGCGGCCGATGGCGCGGGCCAGGGTGTGGCGTCCGGCTCGGCTGCGGCCGTAGGCGACCAACGCGGCGGCTTGGGCGAGGGCTTGGCGGGTCTGTTCGTCGCGTTCGGGTCCTGGTACTTCGGCCAGCCACTGGTCGGGACGAAACGAGCGGGTCAGCTTGGTCTGGTGATCGCCGAAGTACGACCAGACGATCGGGTGCAGCGACACGTTCGTCACCGCGCGGGCGGGTAGGTGGCGGGTCCATGCCGCGTGGTGCTGCCAGCGGTACGTGTTCGGGCTGGTTTTCGTGCGGCTGGTGACTCCGACGAACCGTAGCTTGCGGCGAATGACCGGCCATGGCTCGCGCTCGTCGTCGATCCAGGATGACAGCAGGTCGAACAACTCGGTGAAGGTTGAGCCGCGGTCGACCACGTCCACGAAGGTTACCGCGCGCTGCGCTCTGGCAAGGCCGTGAGGTGTCACGCCAGCGGTGGTCAGGACCCGGCGCGCTTGTGCTCGCTCCGCCGCGGTAAGCGAGCGTGGCCGCCACTGTCGCCCTGTCCAGGCGCCGGGGCGTTGGAACGACAAGGGTAGCCGTCGCGGCGCCCGCTCGTCACGGGTGTCGGCCAGTGCGCCGCCGAGCAGGTCGAACATCGAGTCCAGGGACCTGCCGACGAAGACCAGGTTACCGTTGCCGCTGCGGGCGATCACCTTGCCGGCGCACGCGACGAGGTCGTCAAGGAACCACAGGTCCGGCGGGTTGGTTCCGCCGAGCAGCGTGCCGAGTTGGTCGGGAGTGATCAGGTCCCAGCGGAACGGGACGCTTTGCTCGGCTGCCGGCACGTTGGGATCCTGCCACGATCCAGCAGGGGCGGCGATCGAGATGCCGTGATCCTCGAAAGGCGGCGCCGCGTATTTGGGATGCTGTCGCTTGGGTGGAATGTGACACTGCCGCGCGCTGGAGAAGTTTCGGTGTGCGAGGTGCGGAAACGTGCTGAGCGTCCAGGTCCGGTTGGTGGAGCTGCCGGCGGGGCCGCACTGGTCGCTTTTGGACTGCCACCAGGTGAAACCTCCGCTTCTCGACCCCGGCACCTATGCGGTCGATGAGGCCGCGTATGGCCGTGATCAGGTCGTTGGCACGTTCGTGCTCTGCACCCGGCGACGTGCGCGGTACCCGATTCGTCCATGATCTGGACGCGGCTGAATATTTGGACGGTGCTCACGGCGATGAGGGGGCGCTGGATGGAGGCTGGTGGCCGATCCCGGTCCAGTGTGGACAGATATTCGCGGCCTACTGCGGATCAAGCCGTTGCGTTACTGCGCAAACTCATGGCCGCCCCAACCCGCTTGGTACGTATGCTGGGGCGGTGTCTGAGGTAGTGCAGAGTCCGGAAGTCTTGTTTCTGCTGGGTGAGCTGACGACGATGGTGGGTCGGGAGGACCCGTACCCGCGATATGCGCGGCTGAGGCAGATTTCGCCGGTCGTGCGGGCGCAGGATGGCGCGTTGGCTGTGACCGGCTACGCGGACTGTGCGAGTGTGGTCCGCGATGGGCGGTTCGCGCACATGCCTCCCGACAACCTGTTGGCTTTCGTCGGGTTTCCGGACTGGCGCGAGCATCCGGCACTGCTGCATCTTTTCACCAGTATGATCACTCTAAACCCGCCTGACCACACCCGGCTGCGGCGGCTCGTGAGCTCCGCGTTCACCGCGCGACGGGTGCAGGCGCTGCGACCGGCGATCGAGCGGATGGTCGACGGCTTGCTCGATCAGTTGAGCGGTGATGTCGACTTCGTCGAGTCTTTCGCGTTCCCGTTGCCGGTCAATGTTATCGGTGAGTTGCTCGGGATACCGGTGGAGGATCGCGGGCAGTTCCAGTCGCTGGTGCGTGACTGGGCGCAGGTGCTCGAGGTGATTTCTCCTGAGGTGGTGAGCCGAGCGGATCCGGCCGCCGCCACGATCCGCGATTATCTTGCCGGGCTCGTCGAGGAGCGCCGCCGGCGGCCTGCCGACGATCTGGTCAGCGCGCTGGTCCAGGCGCAGGCCACCGACGACCGGCTCTCCGACGAGGAAGTGCTGAGCAATGCGGCCTTCCTGTTCGCCGCGGGCTTCGAGACCACCACAAATCTGCTGTCCAACGGCTTGGCCGCGCTCTTGGCGCACCCCGACCAATTCAAGCTTCTCGCCGAGAACCCCGCACTCGCCGGGCCAGCCGTCGAGGAGTTGCTCCGATTCGACAGTCCGGTGCAGATCAGCAGTCGGGTGGCGACCGAACGGGTCGAGATCGGTGGGGTCGCTGTCGAGGAGGGCGAACGGGTGATCGCCTATCTCGGTGCGGGCAACCGTGACCCTGAGCGGTTCGCTGACCCGGATTGCCTTCAGCTGGACCGCCCGGACAACTCACCGCTGTCGTTCGGCGGCGGCATCCACTACTGCCTCGGTGCGCCGCTTGCCCGGCTGGAAGCACAGATCGCGTTTCCCGCACTCGTGCGCCGCTTTCCGGCACTGGCCGCGGCCGGTCCTGGTCAACGTCGCAACAGCTTGACCCTGAAGGGATTCAGTTCGTTGCCCATCCGCACGACGGGATAGGGGCTTGTGGACGCGGAGGGTGAGGCCGCGGGAGCGACGGTATGTACCGCGACGAGCGTCGCGGTAGCTCGAATATGGGCCGCCGTCGCTCTCGTGCTGGGGGCGGCCGCGTGTGGTCCACATGAGACGGACACCGCCCCGACCCAGTCGGTGGTGCTTGTCTTCGACACCAAGACGTGCCGCAACAGCGGCACCGTCCAGGCGCTGGGCGTCGTGTGGGAGCTCGTCGACGCGGTGCCGATCGCGTGGCGGAAGACGGGCGAACAGGCTGGGAGCCTGAGTGCCGTCGAAGGCCGGAACGCCACGTTCACGGCCGGCGACGGCACGGTGCTGAGAGTCACCAACGGGCCGCACGAACAAGAGTGCGTCGGCTGGGACGACCCCGGCGGCTGATTATCGCTGCCAGTTGTAGGGCGTTGTCGTCGAGACCTTGACCAGGCCGGAGCGTTCGAGGATCGGACGGGAGTACTCGGTGGAGTCGCTGTTGATCAGTGTCTTGCCCATGCGCAGGGCCGAGCGGGCCCGCTCGGCGGTCAACGCCCGGTAGATTCCTCGACGGCGCCACTCCGCACGGGTCGCGCCGCCCCAGATCCCGGCGAAGCTCGTTCCCGCTACCGGCTCCAGCCGGCCGGCGCTCACGATCTGGCCCTCGGCTTCGGCGACCCACAACTCCATCCCGTCGCGGGTGGCCAGGCGGCGCAGCAGGGCGTCCGCCGATTCGACGCTGACGGGCTCGCCGAAGGTCTCGTCCTGCATCGCGCTCATCGCGCGGACGTCCGGTTCCTCGGTCACCCGACGCAGGGTCACGCCCTCGGGCAACGGAACGTCGACGTCCAGCAGCCGCGCCTCGCCGATCATGATCGACTCGGGCTCGTCCGGGACGAACCCGTTCTCCAGCAACGCCTCGTGCAGCCCAGGCGCGTGGTCGTGCCCGCGGGTCTTCCACTCGACCCGGTCAACCTCGGGGTTGGCCTGGTAGTGTGCCAGCGCCTCCGGGACGAGGCGCCGGATCGCGTCGGCATCCGCGCCGCCCAGGTCGCGATACGTGATGAATCCGCGACCACCCGCGAACGTCGCGAGGCGCAGCGGCCCGTGCCGGGCGACCGAGAGCGCGCCAGGCGTCTCGGCATCGGTGCGGAGCTGCTCGTCATAGGCCGCAAGAAGGTGCGCGGTGTCGATCATGTCGTCACAGTGCAATGGCCGGCCTGAGGAAGCAACCCATATAACGTAGCGGGGGAGGTATCGCAGTGAGCGAGCAGTACGTGTTGGACTTTCACGAGACCGGTCAGGCGCGGGTCGCCGTCGTGGGCGGCAAGGGTGCACACCTGGGGGAGTTGTCGCGGATCGAAGGCATCCGCGTGCCGGCCGGTTTCTGCGTGACGACCGACGCCTTCCGGCGGATCATGACCGAGGCGCCGTCGATCAATGATCAACTGGACCGGCTGTCGCGCCTGGACGCGGATGACCGGGCGGCGATCCAGGCGCTCAGCGCGGAGATCCGCCAGACGATCGAGGGCGTCCCCATCCCCGACGATCTGGCGGCGGCGGTCACCGGCGCGCTCGCACGGTTCGGCGAGCAAGCCGCCTATGCCGTCCGGTCGAGCGCGACGGCGGAGGACCTGCCGACGGCGTCCTTCGCCGGCCAGCAGGACACGTACCTGAACGTCGTGGGCCCGGCGGCGATCCTGCGGCACATCAGCCGGTGCTGGGCGTCGCTGTTCACCGAGCGGGCCGTGACGTACCGCCAGCACAACGGCTTCGACCACCGGAAGGTTCACATGGCCGTGGTCGTACAGCGGATGGTCTTCCCGCAGGCGGCCGGCATCCTGTTCACGGCCGACCCCGTCACCGGCAACCGGAAGGTCGCCGCCGTCGACGCCAGCTTCGGCCTCGGCGAGGCACTGGTCTCCGGCCTGGTGAACCCGGACGTCTTCAAGGTGCGCGACGGCGAGGTCGTCGACAAGACGGTCGCCGCGAAGCAGGTCGCCATCCAGGCCGAGCCGGCGGGCGGCACCCGGGTACTGGCCGTCGACCCGGAGCGGCAGGAACAGCCCGCCCTGACGGACGCGCAGGCCGTGCGGCTCGTGGCACTGGGGCGCCGGATCGAAGCGCACTTCGGGCGCCCGCAGGACATCGAATGGTGCCTGGTCGACGACGACTTCCAGATCGTTCAGAGCCGGTCGATCACCACGCTGTTTCCCATCCCCGAGACCGGTGACGGACAGAACCACGTCTACCTCTCCGTCGGCCACCAGCAGATGATGACCGACCCCCTCAAGCCGCTGGGGCTCTCGTTCTGGCAGATGACGACCCCGGTACCCATGGCCGAGGCCGGCGGCCGCCTGTTCGTCGACATCACCCAGAGGCTGGCGTCGCCGGCGAGCCGCGCCAGCTTCCTGGAGCTCGTGGGGAAATCCGATCCGCTGACCGGCGACGCGCTGCGGACCGTCCTCGATCGCGACGGCTTCATCCAGCCGCTCCCCGACGAGGGACCTCCCAGGCCGCTGCCGGGCGGCGGGCCCGCCCCGGCAGCGAACGATCCGGCGATCGTCACCGAACTGATCGGGCGCAGCGAGGCGTCCATCGCCGCCACGGAGCGCGAGATCCGGACGAAGTCCGGAGTGGCGCTGTTCGACTTCATCCAGGAGGACCTCCAGGAACTGAGGCGGATCCTGTTCGATCCGCAGAGCCATCAGGTGTTCATGTCGGCGATGGAGGCCACGTGGTGGCTCAACGAACGGCTGGAGGAGTGGCTGGGTGAGAAGAACGTGGCGGACACGCTCACGCAGTCCGTGCCCCACAACGTCACCTCGGAGATGGGGCTGGCGCTGCTCGACGTCGCTGACGTGATCCGCCCGTATCCGGAGGTGGTGGCGTTCCTGCGGAACGTCGAGGGGGAGGGGTTCCTGGACGAGCTGCCCGGGCTCGCGGGCGGGCGCGAGGCGCGGGACGCCATCGAGGCTTGGCTCGACAAGTACGGCATGCGGTGCGTCGGCGAGATCGACATCACGCGGCCGCGCTGGAGCGAGCGCCCCTCCATGCTCGTCGCCATGATCCTCGGCAACATCAAGAACTTCGAGCCGGGTGCCGGGCCGCGGCGCTTCGAGCAGGGCCGGCAGGAGGCCTTGAACAAGGAGCAGGAGCTGCTCGGGCGCTTGCGCGCCCTGCCGGACGGGGAGAGCAAGGCCGACGAGACACAGCGGATGATCGAGCGGGTCCGGACCTTCATCGGGTACCGGGAGTACCCGAAGTACGGCATGGTGAGCCGCTACTTCGTCTACAAACGGGCACTGCTGGAGGAGGCCGAGCGCCTCGTGCGGGCCGGTGTGCTGGGTGAGACGGAGGACATCTTCTACCTCTCGTTCGCCGAGCTCCACGACGTCGCGCGCACGAACCAGGTGGACGGCGAGCTCATCCAGCGGCGCAAGGAAGCGTTCGGCGCGTATGAGGCGCTCACG
Organism: Phytohabitans aurantiacus; assembly: GCF_027923225.1. Classification (GTDB taxonomy): domain Bacteria; phylum Actinomycetota; class Actinomycetes; order Mycobacteriales; family Micromonosporaceae; genus Phytohabitans; species Phytohabitans aurantiacus. The sequence continues at coordinate 61,035 of NZ_BSDI01000057.1, read as the reverse complement.
CCGCCCCGGGTGCTCACCTCGGACGGCGAGGCCATCACCGGGGCGTACCGGCGCAACGACGTGCCGGCCGGTGCCCTGGTCGGCCTGCCCGTCTCCGCCGGCACCATCGAGGGCACCGCCCGCGTCGTGCTCGACATGGCCGAGGCCAACCTCGAAGCCGGCGACATCCTGGTCACGGCGTACACGGATCCCAGCTGGACGCCGCTGTTCGTCGCGATCGGGGGACTGGTGACGGAGGTGGGCGGCCTGATGACCCATGGCGCGGTGGTCGCCCGGGAGTACGGCTTGCCGGCCGTCGTCGGTGTGGTCGACGCGACCCGGCTGATCCGCGATGGGCAGCGGATCCGCGTGCACGGCACCGACGGATACATCGAGATCCTCTCCTGAGCCAAGGCATGGAAATGCATGCATGGAAATTCCATTAGCGATTTGTTTCGAACGCGTGATTGCGTGAATTCCTTTCACGCAATCACCCATTGGCGTGATGAAAAACAATATATGAAGCCGTACGACGAATTGCCGGCGGCCAAATAGTACGTCGACGATCGGCGATCAACCGATGGTGCTCATTGTCAATGCGCCACTACCGTGCGTAGGCATTGATGGTCCTTCCTCCGTTGGGAGAGTGGCATGCACCTGTCCATCGGCGCCGCACTCGGCGCACTCACCATGGTGATTCCCGCCCTGGTGGCGTTACCTGGGAGCCCGGCCGCCGCCGCGGTCACCGGCACGAACGTGCTTTACACGACTAATGCCGATTTCGACGAGGGAACGCTGCAGGACGTCAACCACGACGCGCCGAACAATGACCAACTGCAGCTCGACCGTACGCAGACGTTCTTTCCGTACGTGAACATCGCGAAGTCAGCGGCCGGGACGATGGTCCGCATCGACGTCAACTCCGGCACCGTGCTCGGTGAGTGGTTCTCGGCGCCCAGCGGGCGGGGGCGCGACCCGTCCCGGACCACAGTGGACCGGCTGGGCAACACCTGGCTGTCCAATCGCGCCGAAGCGGCCGGCGGCGACGGCTCGGTGACCCGGGTCGGTGTCGTGGTAGGCGGCACGCGCTCCAACGTGGACGGTACGCCGAACGCGGCCGGCGACTACCTGAAGCCGCCGTTCGCGTACAACACCTGCGACGACCGGGACGACGACGGGCTGATCGCCACCTCGCGCGGGATGGGTGATGTGCGACCGTGGACAAACGCGGGTGGCGTGGACAACGACGGCGGCGTGGAGACCGCGGCGGACGAATGCGTCATCAACTACACCCGCGTCAACGGCACGAACACCCGGACGGTGGCCGTGGACGCGGAGAACAACCTGTGGACCGGCGGTTCCGACAACGACCACGAGAAGCTCAACGGGGTGACCGGGGATCCGGTCGACGATACCCAGATCAACTTCGGTTGCGGGGGCTACGGCGGTCTGATCGACAAGGCGGGAACGCTGTGGTCGGCGCGGTTCGGCGCCAACCTGCTGCGCTTCGAGCCAGACCCGGCGCCCGGCAGCGGTGCCTGCCTGAACAACAGCCACGGCGACTACGGCCTGGGCATGGACCCGGTGACCGGCGAGATCTGGCACACCAGAGTCGACGCCGGCGCGGTGGTGAAGATGGCACCCGACGGCACGGTGCTGGGCACGTTCCCGCACGGCAACACGTTCGCCCAGGGCGTCGCCGTCGACGCCAGCGGCAACGTGTGGGTGGCGCACTCCATCCTCGGCCCACAGACGACGGTCGGCCACCTGCGTACCGACGGCACGTTCGTCGGCAACGTCTCGCTACCCGGCGGCAGCGGCCCGACCGGCGTGGCGGTCGACAGCAACGGCAAGATCTGGGTCGCCAACCGCGACAGCAGCAACGCCATGCGGATCGACCCGGACGCCGGCCCACCGGGTGGCGGCGGATTCCCCGTCGGCGCGGTCGACCTGACGGTCAATCTCGGCGCCAACTCCTTCCCGTACAACTACAGCGACATGACGGGCTCGGTGCTCGGTGAGGTCACCGCACCGGTTGGTACGTGGTCCGTGGTACAGGACGGAGGCGTCGCCGGCCAGACGTGGGGCAAGGTCACCTGGAACACCGAGCCGCAGGGCGACGTGCCGGCGGGCACCAGCATCACCGTGGAGGCCCGCACCGCGAACGCGGAAGCGGACCTGGCGGCGCAGCCCTTCGTACCGGTCGGAAACGGCGTCCAGTTCGGCCTCGTCGGGCGCTTCATCGAGGTACGGGCGACGCTGCTGGCCAGCCCGTCCGGCGCCAGCCCGATCCTGTCCGACCTGCGTATCGAGGCCGCTGACCGCAATGGCGTCTTCTCCTGTATCGCGACCGTGCTGCGTATCGCCGGCCTGACCTCGACCGTGGCCAACCCGCCGGACGTGCCCTGTGCCGACGACCACGAGACGCTGGCCCAGGTGGCGCTGAACTCCGGCGTCATCAACGTGGCGGCGACCGGGCTCGACGCGGTCACCGACCAGACGCCGGACAACCTGGCGGTGGCGCCTCCCGCGCCGGGCGACAACGCGACGGCGACGGCGAAGGTGCTCACCACCAAGATCACGTCCGGTCTGATCGTGCCGCTCGTCACGATCGAGTTGGGCGTGATCACGTCCAGCGCGAAGGCCACCTGTGTGGCCGGACCGGGCGGTACCTTGGTGCCGTCCTTCACCGGCTCGTCCAGCATCGCGAGCCTGAAGATCAACGGACTGCCGGTCACCGTCGGAAGCGCGCCGCTGACCATCCCGCTGGTTATCGGTTCGTTGCGGCTGAACAGCACCACGACCACCGCCACCACGGTCACGCAGCACGCCGTCATCCTCGACACCCTGGTGACGGATGTGACCATCGGCGAGGCGAAGGCCAACGTCGAGGCCAAACCTGGCCACCCGGGCGGTCACCCCTGCCAGGTGTGACCATCGCGAATCCGTAGGGGTCCCCGGCCGGTCAACGGCCGGGGACCCCCTTGCGGTACCTACCTACTTCACCAAGGACCTACTTCACCGAGATATCGCCGGACGTCAGTGAGCCGGTGGCCGTACGCGGCTGCTCGTCGACCCAGAGCAGGAAGACGTCGCCGGTGCCGCGGGGGCTGTTGTCTTCCACGTACGCCAGGAAGGTGAACGCACCTGAATGGTGAGCTTGCGGCTCCTGTCCTCCCACATCAAGGTGCCTGACGTGGTCTGGCCCTTGCGCTTGGCGGTGAACGTGGCGCAGCCCTCCGCGGTGCGCACCGTGCCTGTGACGGTGCCGGCGGACTGGGTCACCGTCACCCCGACCGGCGTCGCGGCGCCGGCGAGGTGGCGGTCGGTCGCGGCGACGGTGGCGCTGACCGTGTGCGTGCCAGGACCCGGGTGGCTGTCGACGCGCACTACGGTGATCGGGTGACCACCTTCGCGCTTGCCGGGTTCGGCTTTCGAGCCGCCGCGTTCCACCGCGTGGCGCGGGCACTGCCGCAGGTGCGCTGCGTCGGCGCGGTGGTGCGGGCGCCGGGAAACCGTACGCTGCCGGTGCCCGCCTACGGCGACCTGACGGAGTGCGTGCGCGAGGCACGGCCGGACTTCCTGGTCACCGCCGTCCCGTGGACCGCCAATCCGGGGATCATCGCCGACGCGGTCGCGCTCGGGCTGCCGGTACTGGCCGAGACGCCGCCCGCCGCGGACCTGCCCGGCCTGCGGGCGCTGTGGGCGGCGGTCGGAGGGTCGGGGTTGGTACAGGTCGCCGAGCAGTACCTGCTGATGCCCGGGCACGCCGCCCGGCTCGCCGCGGTTCGCTCCGGCGTCATCGGTGCCCCGACACAGGTGCAGGTCTCCTCGACCCAGCAGTACCACGCGGTCTCGCTGATCCGTGGCCTGCTCGGCGCCGGTCACGCTCCTGCCCGCGTACGGGCGGTGCGGACCGTGGCGCCGCTGCTCGACCCCCTCGACCGGGCCGGCTGGACCGACGATCCGCGGCCGAAGCAGGCGACGACGACGATCGCCACGCTGCACTTCGACGGTGGTGGGTCCGGTGTCTACGATTTCACGACCGGGCAGACTCGCAACCTGCTGCGGTTTCGCCGGTTGCTGGTCCGTGGCACGCACGGTGAGCTGAGCGACGACGAGATCGTGCACATGCCCGCGCCGCAGACCATCACCCGCACCCCGATGGTGCGCCGGCAGAGCGGCCACGACCTGGACCTCAATGGCTTCGACACCGAGACGATCGCCCTCGGCGCGCAGGTGTTGTACCGCAACCCGTACCCGGGGTGCCGTTTCAACGACGACGAGATCGCCACCGCGACCCTGCTGGACGCGATGGCGGCCTGGGTACGCGGGGCGGGCCCGCCGCCGTATCCGCTGGCCGACGGCGCGCAGGATCACCTGCTGGCTCTGGCTATCGAGCAAGCGGCCGACACCGGCCAGGAAATCACCACAACCACCGAAGCCTGGTCGGCGGAGTAGGCGACTCCACCGTTCGGCCTGATTCCGCGCAGGGGCACCCGTCCGGGACGGCGGGAAGCTTTCGGCCACGCCCGCCGCCGCGGCCGACCCGTTCAAGGTCATCGTCCAGGACATGCTTGTCGCTCCGGACCACAAGGTCCGGACGACCTCGGCCGTCACCCTCGCCGAGAGTGTCGACCTCCAGACGGCCGCCGAGGCCGCCGTGAGTGGAGCGCCGGGCAGCACCGTCGACACGAAGCCGACCGTCCACAATGGCGGCAAGACCACCAGCCGCGGTGCCGTGCTGGTGGCGCGGGCCGACCACCTCGTCCAGTACGCGGGCAACTTCTCGAACTGCGAGACGATCGACTACGTGGGTGCGATCTGCACCTTCGACGAGGAGCTGGAGCCGGGCAAGAGCTACCGCCTCTCCGCCGCGCTGCCCTTCAAGCTCGACAAGGACGTCCGGACCGGTGCCGTCCTGCAGGCGTTTAGCGACTGGTGGACCAAGGACGACTGGGACCTGGTCAACCGATCCTTCCCGGACGACGGCACGCCGGGCACCGGGGCGAAGCTGCGCCTCGTAGTGGACCCCAGCGCCAAGCCAGCGGCACCGCAGACCGATCCGGACCGCACGAACACCTTCACCCAGATCGCGGTGAAGGTGACCGGCAACCAGCACGCCGACCTCAGCGTGAAGGGCGCGACGGCCAGCGGTAAGAAGGGCGACGTCGTCCAGGTCTCGCCGTCCTACACGAACCTTGGCCCGGCGGTGCTCGAGTACCAGCCCGGACCGGTGTTCCGCGTCACGATCCCGCAGCGCACCACGGCCGTCGACGTCTCCGGCGATTGCCAGCCCTACACCTCCGACGAGGAGTGGGACCAGTGGGGCGACAAGTGGGGTGAGCCGGGCGCCAGGGAGTACGGATGCGTCGCGGGCCAGACCCCGAAGGGCGTGGAGTACGGATACGAGTTCGGCCTGCGGATCGACAAGGTCGTCGCGGGCGCCTCGGGTGCCGTGGCGGTCCGGCTCGGCGGCGACCCGAACGGCGCGAACGACACCGCGAAGATCGTGATCAACCCGGCCGACGCGGGCGGCGGTGGCGGCGGCGACCTGCCGGTCACCGGTGCGTCCGCCGGCCTGATCGCCGGCCTCGGCGGCCTGCTGCTCGCCGCCGGTATCGGGGGCTACCTGCTGGCCAAGCGGCGCCGCACCCGCTTCGTCAGCTAACCCGGCCACACCAACCGGATTTGGGCTGCCGCGACGAGCGTCGCGGCAGCCCAAACGCGTTCCCGAGCTACGTGCCGGTGGGCGCGGGGTCCTCGCGTACGTGGGTGTAGAGCGCGCTGACGATCCGCCATCCGTCTGGCGTCTTCGCCAGGTGCAGGTACTCGCGGTAGATCCCGCTGCGCACGGTGGCGGTCGCGATCTCGTGGTAGATGTCGTTGATGGTGAGCTCGAATCCGGCGTCCGCTGGTTTCTCCGCCACCCCTTCCCCGGCGCGGGTCCACCTGATCATGTCTTCGGCCGTCATCGTCCCGGTGATCCGCGGGCCCGGCGCGTCGATCACGACGCCGGTCTTGGCGAGGCCCGGATGTACGGCTCGCGCCATCCGGTCGCCGTCACCGTCGAACCAGCCTTCCCAGTAGTCGCTCACCGTGGTGACGATGGCGTCGCGGTCGTCCATCTCGCCTCCTGGCGATGCCGGGCCGGGATCTAAGAAGAGGATGAGAAGCGCACGGTATCCCAAGTGCTGCGGCTGACCACCGCGAACTCCTGTGCCATCCCGTATCCCGCCGCGTCGGCGATGGGCCCGAAGGACACCCCCTGCAGTTCCTCGTCAGGGTCGAAGTTCCAGGACTTGTACGCGGTCGTGGTGTAGGTGAAGGTCGTCGAATCGCCTGTCACCGTGACCGAGCCCTCCAGTTGATAGGTCATTCCGCGCAGGCCGTAATACAACCCCTCGCTCTGATCCTCCTGGAACTCCATCGCGATCCAGCCGGAGTCGAACGAGTACGAGCACGGCGGGGCGGCACACATGTCCTGGGCGATCTGGTCGATCTCGTTGAGCGTGTCGTTGACGCTGCCGCTGAACTCGGGCGCTCCCATCAGCGAGTCCATGGTGAGCAGCCAGTCTTCGCCGGTCGCTTCGATGTAGTGGTTGTAGAGATCGCACGCCAGGCCGTTGGTCTTGCCCGCGAAGTGGGACAAGCACGACAGGCCGGTCCAGAGCCACACCGCGTCCTCGGCGTTGGCGTAGCGAGCGCATTCGTCTCCGCCGAACTGGCAGTCCGGAACCTCCAGCGAGTTGTACGGGATCTCGGTGTCGTCCCGCGCGCACGAGTACGAGCCGTTGATGGAGCCCGTGATGTCGGCCGTGCTGCTCTGGCAGGCCAGAGCCATGCTGTCCGAGCACGCGCTGCCGCTGCAGCCGTCCGGGCCGGGGTTGTAGGTGGAGTCGGGTCCGCTGGGGATGCTGGGGCCGGGACCGGCCACGTCCTTGCAGCCGAAGTCCGTGTTGCAGGGCATCTCGTACAGGCCGGTCGGGTCCGACTTGACGATCGGGCTGTTGGACGCGTAGGCGTACCCGTTGAGCTGTTGCGGGTTGAGGTAGTTGGCGATCGGGTCGGCGGAGACGAACCGGCCCACGGTCGGGTCGTACTCGCGGGCGCCGACCGTGGTGAGCCCGACGCCGGCGTTGTCGATGCCGCCGATGAAGCCGCGCTGGTCGGGCCAGCCCGACGGGCTGGTCGACCTCGGGTTGCCGAACGGGTCGTACCGGCGCACCGCCGCGTTGAGCGTGTCGCCGTTGACGATCCACTGGCCGGTGCCGTGGTGATCGCTGGCCAGCCACTGGATGTCGCCGCGGCCGGTGCGCATGCCGACGACGCTGCCGCCGTGCTCGTAGTAGCGGGTGGCCGCGGTGGTGCCGGTGGCCGCGGTGTAGGTCAGCTCGTAGCCGGCCACCCACGCCGTCATGTCGCCGTTCGGGTCGACGCGCAGCAGCCGGTTGCCGTCGGCGCCGTCGAAGAACCTCGTGGTGCCGTCGCCGCCCGCGATCGTCGCGACCCGCCCGGCGGCGGTCCAGCTCAGCGTGTCGACGTCGGCGCCTCGCTGGATCTTCGTGGTGTAGCCGGCGGCGTCGTAGGTGAACGCCGTCGACGCGCCGCCACCGGTCGAGGGTGAGACCGAGGCGAGCCCGTGCGGGTTGTCCTGGCCGGGCTGGGGGTAGGCGTACTGGTTCTTGACGGACCCGGCCGGGTTCCACTTCGTCTCGGCGAGCCGGTTGCCGGTCAGGTCGTACTCGTAGGTCGACCAGTACGCGCCCGGCCCGCCGACCGCCGGCGCGCTCGGGGTCGACGCGCACGCGCCCGTGCCGGCCTGCGCCCACGCGTTGGTCAGCCGGCTCAGGTGGTCGTACTGGAAGCACTGGGTCTCCGGATCCAGTTCCGGGGAGTTGTGCACCGGGTTGTCGGTGATCGAGAGCACCTTGCCGGCGTCGTCGTACCGGTAGGACAGGGCGGCGACGCCGTTGTTCGTGGCGCTTTCGGAGTCGGCGGCGTCCTTGTCGAAGTAGAACTCGCGCAGCCGGCCCGTGCCCTCCTCGTAGATCCAGGTCTGCCACGCCTGCCCGCTGATCCCGCCGATGTCGTCGGGGTCGCCGAGGCGCCGCTGCAACAGCTGCCCGTACGGGGAGTACACGGCCGCGTCCACGTAGACGTGGCCCTCGCCGAAGTCGTCGCCGTTGGAGGTCACCCGCGTCGGCTGGCCCATCGCGTCGTAGTAGTAGTTCATGCTCTCCTCGGCGAGGCCCCCGGCGGCGCTCGCCGTCGAGGTCAGCAGCGACCCGTCGGGGTGGTAGGTGTAGGACTGCCAGTACGCGCCGGCCAGGTCTCCGGCCGCGGCCGGCAGGTGGGTGTAGACCTGCTGGGGCTTGCCGTCGAGGGTGTACCTGCGGATCTCGCTCTTCCACGCCTGTCCGTTGATCCAGTGCGTCGACGAGTGCGGCAGGCCGATGCCCCGGGGCGTCCCGTCATAGGTCCGCTCGATCAGCGGCTTGCCGGTGTCTGGGGCGCCCTGCCGCACCGTGGTCTGCCGGCCGATCTTGTCGTACGCGTACGACAGCTGGGCACGGTTGCCGTCCATAGTGGAGACGAGCTGCCCGGCCACGTTGTACGCCCGGGTGGTGATCCCGGTGTCCGGGTCGTCCACGACGGTCTGCCGGCCGCGCAGGTCGTACTCGAACCGCCAGGTGTTCTTGGCCGGATCGGTGACCTGCTTCAGCTTCCCGTTCGTCGTGTACGCGTACGTGGTCGCGTCGAAACCGCCGGTGGCGGCGCGGTCGTGGTACTGGCGCAACTCGACCGCGCGGCCCTGCGCGTCGGTCAGCGTCGACGTCGAGATGCCGCCCTCCGGCGGGATCGTCGTGGTCATCCACCGCGAGGCGTGGCCGCCGTAGCGGTAGCTGGTGCGCCACTGCTCGGCGCCCTTGACCAGGAAGATCTCGGCGCTGACCCGGCCGGCCTGGTCGTACGCGTGCTCGGTGCGGGCCACGTCGTTGGTCGCCGAGATCCAGACCAGGCCGGTGGTCGGCCCCGACTGGTTGTTGAACACCGGCCCCGACGTGATCTTCTTGCGGCCGTACGAGTCGTAGACGGTCTGCGAGATCAGCCGCCCGCCGTAGGTCTGCGCCTGCGTCTGGCGTTCGCGCAGCAGCGAGTCGTAGAGCGTGACCGAGGTCAGGTACGCCTCGTTGGGCAGCAGCGTCTTCGTGGTGACCGCCGAGGGCTCGGTCTGCGACACCTTGTAGCTGAACAGCTTCGTCGCGCCGACCGTCGCCGGATCCCGGCCCGGGGTCCACACCGCCGTCGTCCGGCCCAGGGGGTCGTAGGTGAGCGTGGTCGTACCCGTGTTGGGCGCGACGGTCTTCGTGGTCGAGCCCCACGCGGGCTCCAGCGTGGTGGTCGTGACGTGCCCGGCGGCGTTGGTCACCACCGTCTGCGTCACCGGTCCGGCCCCGGCCGGGGTGTACGCCGTCGTGGTGGTCGCGCCCAGCGCGTCGGTCGCGGTCACGGCCCGGCCGAGCGCGTCGAACGTCGACGAGCCGATCGGCACGTACACGGCACCGTTGTTCCAGGAGTCCACCGCTTCGGCCCTGGTCATCAGGCCCCGCGCCGGAGCGGCGGTGTGCGAGGTGTTCCCGTCGTAGTACGCGCGCACCGAACCGAGCAGTTGCGCCGGGCGGTTCGGCGTCGCCGAGCAGGTCACCGACACCGCCTCGACCGTCGCGACCGAGCCGAGCAGCCAGGTGGACGTGTTGTCGGCGTAGGTGGTGCGCTCGCACTTCTCGTCGCCGGTCACCGCCAGGTCGCCGCTGTCCTCGGCGGTCAGCGCCCGCCCGTACCCGTCGAAGGTGCTCTGGGTGCGGGTGCGCCGCCACGACGTGCCGGCGAGGTGGGTACGCGAGTCGACGCGCTGCGCGGCGGTGAGGAACGCTTCCACCTTGCCGCCGTCGTAGGTGCGCACGGCGGTCCGGGAGTGCCAGTACCGGGTGGTCGTGGAGCCGATGATGGTGGTGCCGTCGTAGGAGGCGGTCTCCCACACCATGCCGACCAGCGACCGGTGGTCGGCGGCGGTGTTGCCCTCCGAGTCGGTGACGGTGACCGATCGGGTGCCGCTGGGCTGCTTGTCACCGTCGAGGCCGCGGAAGTAGCGGGTGCGCGAGCGCTGCTGCGCTCCGGCGTCGGTCGGGTCACCGACACGGGTGGTGACCTCGGCGTAGCCGCGCCACTGGTTCCAGTCCCGGTCCTCGTCGTCGACGAACTCGGCGTCGTTCCAGGCCCACAGCGCCGCCGTGCCGCCGCCCGCCGTGGAGTAGTCGTAGAAGCGCCACACCACGGCGCCGCCACCGGAGGCGTCGGCCTCCGCGACGGACCGCACGACGTACTTGTGGAAGTACGCGTCCACCGGCTCATTAAGTCCCTCCGGCGTGTACTTCACCGGATAGCAGCGGCGGGCGTTCGCGTGGTGGTCGGTGGGCACATCGCCGCGGCCACAGTCCGGCTCCGAGTAGTTGATCGTGGTGACGCCGCCGGTCTCGTTCTTGATCGAGGTCAGCCGGGGCCGCCAGATCGCCGGCCACGCCTCGCCTAGGTCGACGCGGTTCTCGTAGAAGCTGCCGCCGAACTCGACGGGCGGCTCGGTCGCGGTGCCGCCGATGTGCCCGGTGTGCCGCACGGCCGACAGCCACAGCACGATCTGTTCCTCGTCGCCGTAGTCCTTGAACTTGTGGGTCAGCGCCCAGGAGTCCACCTTGCGGAAGCCGGTCCCGCTGGCGACGTAGGTGGCCACGGCGGTCAGCCGCTTGGTGGCGAAGAACACCGGCGAGTACGTCTCGCAGTCGGTGCTGGACTCGCAGTGCAGATCCCACGGGGTGTCCGGCCAGTTGTCCTCCTTCGGCTTGTCGCTGGAGTCCCGGCAGTCCGACAGGCAACGGTCGGCGGTCGTGAACTCGACCTTGGCGGTGGGACCGGCGGTCGAACCGTTGCGCAGTCCGTACTCGATCCGCTGCAGCCATGCCTCCCGGACGTACGTGGCGGTCGAGTCGGTCGAGACCGCGGCGGCGTACCGGCCGGTGGTGGTGCCGTAGGTGTAGCGGACCAGGTTCCCGTGTACGTCCACACTGGAGTCCAGCAGCCACCGGTACGCCTGGTCGCACCGCGAACCCTTGAAGTCACCGGACTTGTAGCACGCCTCGCCGGAGTGGTTGCCGAACACCGGTACGGTCAGCCGGCTCGACGCCACCGAGGCGAAGTAGTGCTTGGTGCCATCCGTCGTGGTCACCAGCCACCGCTCGGTGGACGCCGAACCGGCGCTGGCCGCGGCGCCCAGCCGCTCGATGCGCATGTTGGCGTCGGCGGCGGCCCGCCACTTGCCGCTCTCGTCGTCGCGAACCAGCGAGCCGCTGGAGCCGTTGAGCGAGATGGTCAGCGACGGCGAGTCGCCCTCCCAGCAGAAGTCACCGGTCGGGTCGTCGCCCTGGTTACCGTCCTCTTCGGACTCGGCGCCGCACGACACGTACGTGCGCTCGATGAAGCTCGGCGAGTAGCTCCAGCCGTCGCCGATCCACGACGCCTGGTTGTTGGTGCCCGAGGTGCGCCCGTCGTGCGACGCCGACGAGTACGCCAGGCTCAGCCCGGGAGCCGGCCCGGCCGCCGGGGGAGTCCGCATGCCGTAGCTGTAGGTGAACCCGCCGGACGATCCGCCGTGTGTCCACGCACCCGCGTGCGACAGGTCGGTGGCGGTCCAGTCGCCGCTGCCCGAGGCGCCCACCGCGTCGGCCGCGCCGCCGTTCCAGTTCGCGGCGGCGTCCTGGAACGCCGAACCGGCGCCGGCCACCGGTTCGACGGGGGTGGAGTCGAACGGCTGCGGGCCGCGGGAGAACCCGTCTTCGGCGGCGGCCGGGGATCCGGTCACGATCAGGGCCGCGGCCAGTACGGCGGCGACCGGTCCGGCGACAAGCCTGCGAGACATCGTCATGCTCCTCATCACGCGACGCACATGGGGATCGGTGCGGCCGACATGTCGGCGATGGCCTCGGCGGGCAGCGCGCCCTGCCACACGAGCACGTCGTCGACGGCGCCCTGCAGCCGCCGCGCCCGCGATCCGTCGGCTGCTCCCGAGGCGCCGATCACGAGCGGGCCGGTGGCGTTCCAGGGGCTCGCCGGGCCGCCGTCCCGGGACGCGATCGCCTGGCCGCTGGTGTACAAGTGCAGCTTCCCGCCGGCGATGTCGTACACGCCGACCAGGTGGTACCAGGTGTCGGCGGCGGGCGCCGCGCCGCCGTACGCGGTCAGCCAGGAGGCGTCGGCGGTGTCCGTGTTCATCATGGCGAACCCGAACTGGCGCAGGCTCGCGCTGTAGCGCAACAGGAATCCGGTGGTCTGCTGGCCGATCGCCGACACGACGGTCATGTCGGTGTCGAGGCGGCTGAGGCGCACCCAGGCGGAGACGGTGAACGAGTCGTCGGTCGCCACCACCGGGCCGGCGGTCGCCAGGGATCCGGCGCCCGCCAGCTCTATCGCGCTGTCCGGCTCACACTTGGCGCCGTCGGTGGACTGGGTCCGTCCTTCCAGGACCACGTTGTGGGACTTGCCCGACGTGTCGGTGCCGGCGCCGCCGGCGAGCCGCCAGCGGCCGTTCAGCTCCGGTGGCGGATACCCCATCATCGCCGCGAGGTCTTCGGCGTCGAGCGGGCCCCGCCACAGCCGCACGTCCTGCAGGGAGCCCTTCAGGTAGTCCGTGCGCCGGAGCGTTTCGCCGAACATCCGCTGCGTGCATCCGATGAGAACGTTGCCGGCGTCGGGCGCCGTGGCGTAGGTACTCAACACATAGGACACCACCAGCTCACCGTCCACATAGAGCCGGCGTGCCCCGGCGGCGGTGTCGATCGAAGCCGCCACGTGGTGCCAGCCGCCGGGTGCGACGCTCCCGAAACCCCACCCGTTGCGGACACCGCTCGTGTTGACGGTCAGGACGGAGAACTGGAGGTTGCCGCCGGTCGCGGCCGGCTTCGCCTGCAGTTCGAAGCCCGCCGTGCCGGTGTCGTTCATCGTCGACACCAGGGTGTGGATACCGCTGGCCTCCGGGATCTTGACCCAGGTGGACACCGACCACGACCTGTCGACCGGTACGGTCGCGTCCGGCTGCTCCAGGCAGCTCTGGCCGCCGAGCTCGACCGCGCCGCGGGGGCGGTTGAACCGGTCGTATCCGGCGGTGACGTTGCCGGGTATGGCGATGGTGTGGTCGTAGCGCGAGGTGTCCTCGCCACCGTTGTGGAACTCCCAGCGGGCCAGCTCCGCCCCTTCCGGCAGATCGGTCATCGACCGCTGGATCTGCGCGGGCGACAGGGCGCCCTGCCAGATGCCGAGCCCGTCGATCGCGCCGTCCAGGAAGTGCCCGGTCCCTCCGCCGCTGCCGCGCAGGCACCCGACGCTGAACGTGTCCCTGCCGTTCCACGGCACGAAACGGACCTGCTGCGAGGCGGCCAGGCTGCCGTTGAGGTACAGCCGCTGCCAGTCGCCGTCCGGGTCGTAGACCGCCGCGATGTGCAGCCACTGACCCAGTGCGACCGGGCTGACCGCGCTCACGCTCATCCAGTCCGCGTCGGTGCCGGGCGTGTTCAACAGCGAGAAGGACCACGTATTGGCCGCCGCCGAGTACTGGATCTGGTACGCCGAATGCACCGTGTTGCCCTGAGTGAGGATCTTCGCGTACGCCTCCGGCTCGGCGTCCATCCGCACCCACAGCGACAGGCTGAGCGCCGCGTCGGTGCGCACCGGTGCCTTGCCGGTCAGGCAGGAGGCGCCGTCGAGTTCCAGCGCCGACGCCGCCCGGCCGGTGCTGTCCGGGCCGTACACCGGCCCGCTGCCCTTGGCCATCGTCAGGTGGTGGTCGAGCCCGGAGTCGTCGAGCGCCTCGGACTCGAAGCGCCACATGCCCATCGGCGTGGCCACGATGTCGTTGCCGACGAAGAAGGTGTGCACGCGCGTCTGTGACCGGTTGCCGGCACCGTCGACGGCCCGCACGTAGAGCACGTGCCGTCCGGCCGAGGCCACCCGCGTGATCGTGGGCGTGGAAGGCGTCGCCCACTGCCGGAAGGTCGGCGTGTTCCACGAGTACTCGTACCTGCGCAGCCCCGAGGAGACGCCGCCCACGACCGGGTCCGACGCCGCGAGCGTGAACGTCACGCTCTGGCCCTCGGTGTACGGGCCTTCCGGCGCGGACACGGTCGGCTGCAGCGGCATGGTCGCGTCCACTTTGAAGTAGCACGGGTCGGTCCAGCCCGAGTTCACCGCCGAGGACTGCCTCGCCTCCGACAGGGCCGAGTAGGTGTACGCCCCGTCGGGCAGTGCGGCGGTCGACGGCCAGTTGACCGGTGAGTACGCCCCGACGGGCGCCGGCGTCCGGTACGAGGCGAGGTCGGTGGTCGCGCCCTGTTTGCGGACCCGCATCCGCACGTACACCGACTCGGACTCCGACGACTTCGCCCGCAGGGAGTACGTCGGCTTCCGGGAGGTCACCCACCGGGTGGTGGACGGGTTCGTGACGCAGTCGTCGCCGTCGATCGCCAGCTGGTCGGGCTTCGGCGGGTAGATGTAGTACGTCACCTCCAGGCGCACCGACTTGGTCTGGAGCCGCCGCCACGCGTTGCGGTCGCCCTCACTGGACGAGCGGAAGCCAAACGAGATCGTGTCGTTGCGCTCGTCAGCCGCCGACTGCACCCGCTTCTTGACGTTCGCGCCGTCGAACGACGCCCACTCGTTGGTGGTACCCGAACAGCCGCCGGCGGCGTTGGACGACGCCACGTCCTTTGTCTGCAGCTGACCGCCGTACAGCCAGCTCACGCCGTTCCACGAGACACCGTTGGAGACCTGCTTGGTCCGCCACAGCTGCAACCCGTAGCTGCCGCAGCCGCCGGTGTGGGTCTGCAGCACCTTCACGGCCGCCGAGTCGATGTACTTGCCCTTCAGCTTGCCGACGTTCAGCGTGATGACCGACCGCCACAGCCCGCAGCCGTCACCGCAGTCGCTCCAGGTGTTGTAGCCGACCCGCATGCCGCCCGCCCGCGGCCAGTTCGTGTCTCCGGTCCAGCCCTTGCTGGGCGCGCCCGCGTACACGTTGGCCCACGCCTTGCGGGTCGAGGTGAACGGCGGGTCGATGTAGACCGGGAAGGTGAGCGAGTCGTCGGCGAGCATCCGCGCGTCGGGCGTGAGCGTGATGCCGGTCCTGGTCAGGTCGACGGCGACGTCTCTGACCCGGCTGGGGTCCGCGGCCGCGGTGGCCGCGCTGGTGGTGGCGCGGGCAGCCGGCGCGCCCGCCGCCCCCGAGTCCCACATGATGCCCTGACCGGCCTCGAACACCACCTCACCGGTGCCGTCGACGACATCGATGCGGCCGGTCTCGGGGTCCTTGACGACCGACAGCCCGTCGGCCTGTATCCCGACGACGATGTCCTTGAGTACCGGATCGTCGGCCGCCTCGGGTGTCTTGAGCACCAGCACCCACGAGAAGCCGACCGCCTCCGCCTGCACCGCGAGGTCGACCCCGGACCGCACCTCGGGATAGGTGGCCACGGCACCGCGAAGTACCGGAGCCGGCAAGGCGCCCAGCGGCCAGGTCAGCGACAGCGTTCCGCGACCGGGGTCGGTCGCGGTCACGAACGTGCTCTGACCTCCGGCGCCCGCGGTGATCCCGATCACCGTCGCCGCCGAGGCCGCGGACCCGTCCGCCCGCGCGACGAACGTCGGGTCGATGTCCACCCAGGCACCCGCGGCGTTCTTCACCCAGTACGGCTCCACCGCCACGTGCGCCTTCATCAGACCGGTGGGAGTGGCGAACACCTGCCGGTCCACGTCGCGCAGGCCCATCACCTCGACGTCCACCTGGCACGCCGAGGCGTACTGGTACGCCGTGAACTCGTCGTCCGCGGACGGCGGACCCTCGAACTGTGGGCACGGCACCGTCGGGGCCGGCTCGTCGGCGGGCTCCGCCGACGCCGGCACCGGATGGGTGGCGAGCACGGCGAGCAGCATCGCCGTCGCCGCGGTCGCGGCATGCCAGGAGCGGGAACGGGTACGCAAGAGGCCACCTCATCGACCAGCGGGCGGAGTCAGGTCCGCCTCAAGCTAGGTCGCCGCCGTTGCGCGGCAGTTGAAGGAAGCTTGAATGCGCACGTCACGGCCCCCCGATCCGGGAGCGCCTGGTAGCCATCGCCTACGGTGTAAACCCAACCGCACCCGACGGGGGCGAGAAGGGGGCGTCTTGCGGTTCTGCGTCTTGGGTCCGGTGGTGGCCTACGGAGTCGACGGAATCGTCGAGTTGGGACCGACCCGCCAGCGCACGGTGCTGGCGACTCTGCTGGTCGAACCCGCCACCGCGGTCAAACCGGAACAACTGATCGACCGGGTGTGGGGCGAGCGGCCGCCCCAACGAGCCAGGCAGACCCTGCACACGTACCTGTCCCGGCTGCGTACCGCGCTCGAAGCGGCCGGAGGCCCGACGCCTGTGCGCCGTGGTGGCGGCTACCTGCTCGACGTCGAGCCCACCGCCGTCGACCTCCACCGGTTCCGGGAACTGGTCGCCGCCGCCCGCGCCGCCGACGACGCCCACGCGGCCGGACTGTGGCGCGACGCGCTCGCCCTCTGGCGCGGCACGCCGTTCGACGATCTCGACAGCGACTGGCTGCACGGCGTCGCCGCCGGACTCGAACGCGAACGCTGGGCCGCCATCCTCGACCGCAACGACGTGCTGCTGCGCGGCGCGGACCACCGGAGCGTACTCGCCGACCTGGCGCCGGCACTGGACGAGCACCCGCTGAACGAGCGCCTCGCCGGGCAGTTCATGGTCGCCCTGTACGCGGCCGGCCGCCAGGCCGACGCCCTCGCCCACTACCGCACCCTGCGCCAGCGGCTGATCGACGACATCGGCAGCGAACCCGGACCCGCACTGCGCGAACTGCACCAACGCATCCTGCACCAGGACCCGCACCTGGTCCCCGGCGTGGCCGCGCCGGTGACCGCGCCGCAGCCGGCCGCGGCCGCCCCGCCGGCCCGACCGGCATCCGACGCACCGACCCAGCTGCCTGCCGACATCGCCGGGTTCACCGGCCGGGACGACGCCGTCGAGCAGCTCGACGCCGTCCTGGGCGGCGCCGGGGATCCACCGTCGGCGACGGTCATCGCGACGATCGGCGGCACCGGCGGCATCGGGAAGACGGCGCTGGCCGTGCACTGGGCGCACCGCGTCCGCGGCCGGTTCCCGGACGGGCAGCTCTACCTGAACCTGCGCGGGTTCGACCCGGGCGGCCAGGCGATGCCGTCCGGTACCGCCCTGCGTACGCTGCTCGAACTTCTCGGCGTACCACCCACGAAGCTTCCGACCACAATGGAGGCTCAGGCCGGGCTGTACCGCAGCCGGCTCGCCGACGCCCGGATGCTGCTGTTGCTGGACAACGCGCGCGACGCCGAGCAGGTCCGGCCGCTGCTTCCCGGGGCACCGGGCAGCCTGGTGCTGGTCACCAGTCGCAGTGACCTGGCGAGCCTGGTCGCCGCGGAGGGCGCCCGGCCGTTGTGGCTCGACGGGCTCGACGCCGGCCAGGCGCGGCTGCTGCTGGCCAGCCGGCTCGGCCCCGACCGGCTGGCGGCCGAACCGGACGCCGTCGACACCATCGTCGCCGCCTGCGCCGGGCTCCCGCTCGCGCTTGCCATCATCGCCGCCCGGGCCGCCACCAGGCCCACCCTGCCGCTGTCGGCGCTGGCGGCGGAACTGGCCGACGCGGGCAACCGGCTCGACGCGCTCACCGGACCGGACGCGGCGACCGACGTGCGGGCGGTCTTCTCCTGGTCGTACCACGCGCTGGGCGCGGAGGCGGCCCGGCTGCTGCGGGTGCTCGGGCTGCATCCGGGCCCCGACATCGGCCTGGCCGCCGCCGCCAGCCTCGCCCGCCGTCCCGTGCCGCAGACCCGCCGCCTGCTGGACGAGCTGTGCGCGGCGCACCTGCTGAGCGAGAACGCGCCCGGCCGGTACGCCTTCCACGACCTGATCCGGGCGTACGCCGTCGAGCTCGCGCACGCCGAGGACAGCGCGGACGACCGGTTCGCCGCCCAGCGGCGGATGCTCGACCACTACCTGCTTAGCGCCCACGCGACCGACGAGTGGCTGCCGGCCACCCGCGACCCGATCAGCCCGGATCCGGCGTCGCCCGGCGTCGTGGTCACGACGTTCACCGACAACCCCGGTGCCCGGCGGTGGCTGACCGACGAGCTCGCCGTTCTCCTCGCTGTCGTGCAGGGCACCACCGACCCGCGCTTCGACCGGCACATCCAGCAGCTGGGCTGGTCGCTGGCGACGTTTTTGCTGTGGCGGGGACACTGGCATCACCAGATCAGCGTCCAGGAAGCCGCCCTGCGCGCCGCGCACCGGCTGGGGGACCAGCCCGGCGCGGCCGACATCCACCGCCGGCTGCTGTACGCGCACATGATGCTCGGCCGCCGCGAACAGGCTCACGGGCACAGCGTCGCGGCCCTCGACCTGTACGCCGCCGTCGGCGACAACACCGGCAGCGCGCGTACCCACCTCGGGCTGATGTGGTTCTTCGAACAGCAGGGCGAGTACCACGACGCGCTGCGGCACGCGCGGCAGGCGCTGGAGTTCGCCGAGCGGTCGGGCAACCGCGGTGTGCTGGCGGTCGCGTACAACGGGGTCGGGTGGACGCACAGCCTCGTCGGCGAGCACGAGACCGCGATCGCGTACTGCGAGCGGGCCCTGCCGATCCTGGAGGAACTCGGGGAACGGGCCACGATGGCCGACGTCTGGGACAGCCTCGGGCACGCGTACCACCAGCTCGGGCGCCATCCGGAGGCGATCGGCTACTACCAGCGGGCGGCGGACCAGAGCCGGGAGATGGGCGACCGCCGTCACGAGGCGGCCCACCTCGCCCGGCTCGGCGACGTCCATTCGTCGGCGGGCGACCAGGTGGCGGCAAGGCAGAGCTGGGGGGCGGCGCTGGCCATCTTCGACGACATCGACCACCCGGAGGCCGGCAGCACCCGGTCGAAGCTGGCCGCCGCCGGTCAGGACGGGGCGGCGTAGCGGTCGGCGAACGCGGCGGCCCGGTCGCGTAGAGCGGTGCGCAACGATTGCGGGGCCAGGGCTTCGGCGTTCATGGCGAGCTGCCACAGCGCCCATTCGGCGTGGCGGGAATCCTGGTAGGTCACCTCCAGTCGCAGCCAGCCGTCCGCCTCGGGCTCCTCGGCCCGTACGGCCACCGCGGTGCTCAGCAGGTCTTCCCGTCGCGCCGGGTGCACCCGTACCAGCACGGTGATGTGGCCCTCGGACAGGAACTGCGCGCGCCGTTCCCGCCAGATCCGGTCCAGGTCGACGCGGTCGGGCCGCTGTGCCGGCTCGGGGAGTTCCTCGGCGGCCAGTACCCGCGACAGCCGATAGGTGCGGTCGGCGCCCGATCTCGTGGCCAGCAGGTAGCCCCGGTCGCGCACGGTGACCAGACCGATGGGGTCCACCGTGCGCCACCGCGGTGCCTGGCCCGCGGCCGCGTAATGGATGCGCAGCTTGTGTCCGGCGAGCACCGCGCGCCGGACCTCGATCATGGTCGTGACCGGCACCTCCTCGGTGACCAGCCGGCGGGAGAGCAGATCGGTCTCCGGCTCGACGAGAAATCGCTGGGCCGCGTCGCTCGCGGCGGCCCGATGGCTTTCCGGCAGCGCGTCGAGCACCTTGCGCATGGCCGAGGCGAGCGCCGAGCGGAGGCCGAGCACCTGATCGCCCCGGCCTGATCCGGCGGTCAGCAGCGCGAGGGCCTCGTCGTGATTCAGCCCCGTGAGCTCGGTGCGGAAACCGGGCAACAACGCGAAACCGCCGTGCCGACCGCGCTCGGCGTGAACCGGGACGCCCGCCGCGGACAGCGCCTCGATGTCGCGCAGCACGGTGCGGGTGGACACCTCCAGCTCGCGGGCCAGCGCGTCAGCGGTCAGCCGGCCGCGCTGGCGCAGCAGCAGGACCAGCGAGACCAACCGGTCGGCGCGCATCCGAAAACTTTACAGGAATACACGACACAGGATGTCGTGATTTGTTGGCAGGCTCGCCACGACGGCGTCGAAGACGTCCTTACTCTCAATGAATCGAATGGAGCGGTTGTGGCAGTGGAACGAACGGCGGTCAACCCGGTGACGTGGTCCGTCGAGATGGGTTTCAACCAGGGTGAGATCGTCTCCGGGCACACCCGGACCCTGTACTGCTCCGGGCAGACCGCGATGAGCGCCGACGGCAAGCCCCAGCACGATGGTGACATGGCGGCGCAGTTGGCGCTGAGCCTCGACAACCTGGAGGCCGTGCTCGCCGAGGCCGGCATGTCCCTCGCGAACCTCGTCCGGCTCAACGTCTACACCACCGACGTCGACCAGCTGTTCCCGCACTACGGTGTGCTGGCGTCGCGGCTGGGCGCCGCCCGGGTGGCCCCGACCACCACGATGCTCGGGGTGACACGGCTGGCGATCCCCGGCCAACTGGTCGAACTAGAAGGCACCGCCGTCGCGTGACGTGACCTCCGGTGCGCTACTCGTGCCGGCCGGTCCGGCACGAGTAGCGAGAGGATGGGTGATCGCAGTGCGCACAATCGTGACGATCGGCGTCTACGGCTTCGACGTCGAGTCCTTCCTGCGACGGCTGCGGGACGCGGACGTCCGCCTGCTGCTCGACGTGCGCCAGCGCCGCGGTGTGCGCGGACCCGAGTACGCCTGGGCGAACTCGCTCCGGTTGCAGGCGGCCCTCGCCGGTGCCGGGATCGCCTACGAACACCACGCCGAGCTCGCCCCGACCACCGAGCTGCGCCAGCTCCAGTACGCCGACGACGACCGCCGAGGGGTCGGCAAGCGCACGCGCCGCGAGCTGGCGGCCGAGTACATTCGCCGCTACACCACCGAGATCCTCGACCGCGCCGACCTCACGCCGATCGTGTCGGCGCTGCCGGGCGGCGGGACCGCGGCGTTGCTCTGTGTCGAGGCCGACCCCGCGGCCTGCCACCGCTCGTTGATCGCCCAGCGGCTGGCCGACCGGCACGGCGTCACGACCGAGCACCTGTGATGTGAGCTACCGCGACGTTCGTCGTGCGCCATGCCGTTGCTCCCGCGGCCTCACCCGCCGCGTGTGGTCACGCTCTGCGCTTGTCGGCGCCTCGCCGTCCGGCCGTGGCTGAGGCGTCAGAAACCCTGTTTTTGTCGCCTCGGCGGCATCCGGAAGCCGCGATATCAGGGATTTGTTGCTTCGCCCGCGTGGGTTGTGTAGGCGCGGAGGGGGAGGCCGCGGGAGCGACGGTCTTGCGCGCGGCGGGCGTCGCGGCAGCTCAGAACGCGGTTGTCTTCCTTGCCCGGTCGGACAGGTGGGCGGAGGACGCGATGATGATCCGATCGATCGTCGGGCTGCCGCCGATGTGGTGGACCGTCTCGCGGGTGCCGGTGCGCAGGTCGAGTGCCTCGATGGTGGCGTCCGACTTGTCCGGCGCGGGGGAGTGCCAGATGAGGATCTGGTCGGGCCCGCGCCAGCCGATGAAGGTCGGCGCCCAGTTGGGGCAGGGCGGGTCGGACGGGCAGGGCCAGGTGACGGTGACCTCGCGGGCGAGCCCGCCGGCGCGGTCGGTGAGGGCGAAGGTGCCGGCCTTCTTGCCGGGGTTGACGAGGACGCCCGCGCCGTCGGGAGCCAAGCCCAGCATCAGCGTGCCGGCCGGCACCGGCAGCACACCGGTCCTGCGGCCATCGAGATCGAGGATCACGTTGCCCAACGTGAAATGCCGGCTGTCCGGCTTCCAGGACACCATGGACAGTGGCAGCTGGGGCACGTCGAAGACGGTTCCGTCGGGGCCATCCAGCGTCGTCCACGCGGCGGACAGGGTGGCCGCGTCCAGCTCGAAGGGCTTCACCTGGCCGGTGGTCAGGTCGACGACCGCCATCTCCGGGCCGCTCGTCGGTTGGCCAATCCAGCCGTAGTGGAGGACCGCCGCGTGCCGCCCGTCCGGCGAGATGTACGCGCCGGAGACCTCGAACGGCAGGTCGTACCAGCGGATCTTCCCGGTCGTGGTCTCGTAGCGACCGATCCGGTTCAAGGACTCGCCCAGGGGTGCGACCATCGCGTACCGCAGGTCGGCGGTGGGGGTGGTGACCGCGCCGACATTCACGTCGCGGTACCGGCCGGTCTTCGGGTCGAGCACCTGCCACGGCACGTTTCGCGGCTCGGGCGACGCGGGCGAGGTGGTGGGCGGCGCCGGATCCCAGCCCGCCGCCCCGGGCGACGACGAACTGCCTGAACTCGTCACGTTCCGCATCACGCACGTCTGGAATCTCCTCATGGTTTCCGGTTCACCTATTCAGACGCCCGGACGGCCCGCGCGACTGCATGCGGAAGGTCATGAGGTGAGCGAGTAGATATCCGGCTATCGAGGCATAAACAGCTCATATGGCGTTGCGGTGAGTATTGTTCGGGTTACTCTTTGGGCCGGTCAGGGGGCATGGGCGGTTGAGGGGGTAGGCGTGGCGGTGGCGACCGTGGCGAGGAGCCGATGGACGAGGCAACGGCTCCTGCGGCTCTACACGGTGGCTACCGGCGGCGCGGCCGTGGTGGTGATGGCGTTGACCGCCGGGCACGTGGTCGAGACGGCCACCAGGTATCCCTCGATGTGGCTGATGACCGTCCTCGCCGTACTGGCCGGCGGCCTGGCCTTCATCGAGTCGCCCGCGCCCGGCCGACCACAGATGATCGTGTGCCCCACGATCTGCTTCACCTTCGCGATCCTGCTCTGCTGGGGTCTCGGCCCGGCGATCGCGGCGCAGGCGCTCGCGGTGGCGCTGGTGCGGTGGAAGCTGCACGCCCCGATGGTCGACGGCGTCAAGGCGTGGGGGCAGTACACGCTCGCGTTCGTGGCCGCCGCGGCGGTGCTGTGGCTGGGACAACCGGACCCTTTCGAGCGCGACGGGCCGACCAACATCGTCACCGACGCGCTCACCGTCGTGGGGGCGGTCGCGGCCTGGCTCGTCGCGTACGCGGTGCTGGAGTACGGCCACTCGGTGCTGCGCGGCCTGCCCGCCCGATCCCGGGGCCTGACCCACGCACTGGGCAACCAGTTGCTGTTCAAGGCTTCCCTGCTCCTGCTGAGCCCGGTGCTGGCCGTCGCCGCGCACATCAACGTGGGGTTCCTGCCGCTGATCTTCGTGCCGCTGCTGGCCGTCCAGCGGATGGCGCGACTGTCCGCCGAACGGGACCGGGCCGCCCGCCTGGACCCGCTCACCGGACTGGCTAACCGTACCGGCCTGCGTGCCGGCTTCCGCGACCTGCTGGCGGCCAGCCGGCAGGTGTCGCCGGACGGCGCGCGAGGCCCGGCGACGCCGTCGCTGCTGATGCTCGACCTCGACCGCTTCAAGCACGTCAACGACACGCTCGGCCACGACGTCGGCGACCGGCTGCTGATCGCGGTGGCCCAGCGGATCTCGGCGGTGCAGCCGCCGGAGGCGATCGTCGCGCGGCTCGGCGGCGACGAGTTCGCCATCCTGCTCGTCACCGACACGCCCGAGGAGGCGGAGCGGGTGGCGGACACGGTCGTGCACGCGCTGGCTGAACCGGTGCGGCTGGACCGGCTCCAGATCGACGTCACCGCCTCGCTGGGCATCGCGTCCTATTCGGACGGTGAGGACTTTCCCACCCTGCTGCGCCACGCCGACGTGGCGATGTACGAGGCGAAGCAGCGCGGCGACGCGGTCGCGACGTACCTGGCGCGGGCCGACCAGAACAGCCCCGAGCGGTTGAAGCTGCTCACCGACTTCCGGGACGCGCTGACCGCCCGGCGGCCGGAGCAGATCGCCATGCACTACCAGCCCCAGGTGTCGCTCGCGACGGGCGAGACGCACAGCGTGGAGGCGCTGCTGCGCTGGTGCCATCCGGTACACGGGCCGGTGCCCACGCGCGACCTGCTCAGCGTCGCCGAGCACAGCTCGGTCATGCAGCAGATCACCATGAGGGTCATCGACGACGTCACGGCGCAGCTGGCGGCGTGGCGAAGCGACGGGCTGGCGATCCGCGCCTCGCTCAACGTGAGCGTCCGTGACCTGTACAGCGACGCTCTCGCCACCCACCTGGCCCGGCGGCTGGACGAGCGGGACGTGCCGCCGGATCGGATACAGGTGGAGATCACCGAGAGCGCGCTGCTCGCGGATCCCAGCAGGGTACAGGCCACCGTCAACCGGATCGCCGCGCTGGGCGTCGCGGTCTCGCTCGACGACTTCGGCACCGGGTACTCGTCGCTGCAGCACCTGCGCCGCCTGCCGATCAGCGAAATCAAGATCGACCGTTCGTTCGTCAGCGGGATGGCCGACAACCGGGACGACGCCGCGATCGTACGCTCCATTGTGGAGATGGCCCGGACGCTCGGCATCCGCACCGTGGCCGAGGGCGTGGAGAACGAGTACACGCGGCAGCTCCTCGCCGAGGCCGGATGCACGCTGATCCAGGGCTGGATCGCCGCGCACCCGATGCCCGGCCCGGAGGTCGTCCAGTGGCTCTCCGCAGCCCCATCGTA
Organism: Phytohabitans aurantiacus; assembly: GCF_027923225.1. Lineage (GTDB taxonomy): Bacteria > Actinomycetota > Actinomycetes > Mycobacteriales > Micromonosporaceae > Phytohabitans > Phytohabitans aurantiacus. Next base: position 36,478 of record NZ_BSDI01000057.1, on the reverse strand, counting down.
TAAGGGTTGAGATAAAGCGCGCCGCTGTGGCAGACTGCCTCCCTCTTCCTTGATCCACTAACGGTGGCGGGAATCCGGAGGTAGCGATGGACGGCCCAGCCATCGAGGCGCGGCGACTGCGCAAGGTCTTCACCACCTCGGTGCGCCGGCCCGGTTTCGTGGGTGCGCTGCGGTCGCTCGTGGCGCCCGAGCGCGCCGACACCGTCGCGGTCGAGGAGGTGTCGTTCAGCGTCGCGCGCGGCGAACTGCTCGCCCTGCTCGGGCCCAACGGCGCCGGCAAGTCGACCACCATCAAGATGCTCGCCGGGGTACTGGTGCCCAGCGACGGCGAGGCCCGGGTCGCCGGGCAGGTGCCGCACCTCGACCGCAAGGTGAACGCGCGGCGGATCGGCGCGGTGTTCGGCCAGCGTACGCAGCTGTGGTGGGACCTGCCGGCGGTCGAGTCGTTCACGATGCTCCGCGACATCTTCAAGATCGAGCAGGAGGCGTACCGCACGCGGCTGGAGGAACTGGACGGGCTGCTCGAACTGGCCAGCTTCTGGCAGCGGCGCCCGCGACAGATGTCACTCGGGCAGCGGGTGCGCTGCGACCTGGCCGCCGCGCTGCTGCACGACCCGCCGATCATCTTCCTCGACGAGCCGACCATCGGCATGGACGCCGTCGCCAAGGAACAGGTCCGCGAGTTCATCCGGTACCAGGTGGAGCAGCGGTCCCGCACCGTCATCCTGACCACGCACGACATGGCCGAGGTGGCCCGCCTCGCCCGGCGGGTGCTGCTCGTGAACGAGGGCCGGGTCGTCTACGACGGTGGCCTGGCCGAGCTGCAGAAGGAGTACGGGTCCGGATGGAAGGTCAGGGTCACGTTCGCGACGGGCGAGGTGCCGCCAGGCATCCCCGGGCCCGGCGAGAAGGTGGGTGACGCCCACGTGTTCGCCGGCGTCGACCCGACCGCCAAGCGCGAGCTGATGCGGTCCCTTCTGGACAGAGACGACGTGACCGACCTGGAGACGCACGGCGACGACCTGGAAGACATCATGGCCGCCGTCTATCGCAAGCGTGCGGCCGTGACCGCGTGAGCGAGCTGGCACAGGGCTGGCGGATCGCGCGGCGGTCGGTACTCTATGAAACCCACCATCCGGGCCGCCTCGCGGGCGTGGTCACGCAACTGTCCACACAGGTCTTCCTGACCTGGTGCCTGTGGACAGCGCTGTACGCGACGGTGTCGTTCAACGCGGGCATGGACCGCGGGCAGGCCGTCACCTACGCCGTGCTGGCCACCCTTTACGGGCGGCTGCGCGGGCCCGATCGCGGGTTGGCCAGAGACACCGTGCGCCAGCACGTCCGCACCGGCAGCATCGTGTACTGGTATCTGCGCCCCGTCGATCCCCAGCGGTACCACTGGGTGCGCGCGGTCGGCGACCAGCTCTACGGGCTGGCGTGGGCCGCGGCGGCGTACACGGTCTGCCGCCTGATCGGTCTGGTCGAAGGCCCGGCGTCGAAGACGGCGGCCGGGCTGTTTCTGCTCACCCTCGTCCTGGGCCAGATGGTGCTTTACTACCTGCTGGCTCTGGTCGACGTGGCCTGCTTCTGGACGCTGAACAACTTCGGCGTCGGCGCGATGATCAACCTGACCCAGAACCTGTTCGCCGGTGCCATCGCGCCACTGTGGTTCTTCCCCGGCTGGTTCCAGACGCTCTCGTCGTGGCTGCCGTTCCAAAGCTCGCTGCACGTGCCGCTGTCTCTCTACGTCGGCCGCATCCCGCCAGCCGACGCCGGCCACTACGTACTTGTCCAGGTCATCTGGATCGTCCTGCTCGCGCTGGTGTTGCGCCGGTTCTGGCGACGCGCCGACCGCCAGGTCGTCGTGCAGGGAGGCTGACCGGTGCTCACGCTGCGGTTCATCAAGCTGTCCATCAAGGCGGCGCTGGAGTACCGGACCGACTTCATCTTCATGATCGCTGTCGGGATCATCTGGCAGGTGACGGTGGTCGCCTTCGCCACGGTCGTCATCACCCGGTTTCCCGGACTCGGCGGCTGGTCGGCCGGTGACGTGCTGCTCGTGGCGAGCGTCCGGCTGGCTGGCCACACCTTCGCCTCCGGTTTCTTCATCGGGCTGCGGCAGGTCTCGGAGCTGACCGCCGACGGCAAGATCGATGCCTTTCTGCTGCGCCCGCTACCGGTGTACCGGCAGGTGATGCTCAACTATTTCCACATGCCGGAGTTCGGTGGCCTGGCGGTCGTCGCCGTCATGTTCGCGGCCGCGGTGCGGATGGTGGACATCGACTGGACGCCGTGGCGCATCGGCTATCTGGTGGCCTCGGTGGTCGGCGCCACCCTGCTGGAGGTGGCTCTGCAAACCGTCCTGGGAGCCTTCGCGCTGCGCCGTCCCACCGTCAAACTGTGGCAGGAGTGGACCGAGGAGCTGATGGCCGCCTTCGGCAACTACCCGCTGCACATCCTGCCCAACCTGGCCTGGGCCGTGTTCGTCTTCGTACTCCCGATCGCGTTCTGCGCGTACTTCCCGGTCGCCGTCCTCACTGGACAGACATCGTCGCTACCGGTGCCCGCCGGGGTCGCCGTCGCGTCTCCCCTCATCAGCGCGACGTTGTTTTTGGCCGCTCTTGGGTGGTGGCGCATTGAATTGCGTCGATACGAGAGTGTGGGCGGGTAGGGCGTCTCCCGTTGGGGCGGGCCGTGGGGGGCGGGTTTGGTGGATAGAATCGCGGGATGCACCTTGAGCAGCTCTGGCGGTACCCGGTGAAGTCCATCGGCGGCGAACGGCTCGAATCCGTCGCGGTCGGCATGATGGGCATCGAGGGAGACCGGGGCATGGCCGTCCGCGACGATCGCGACGAGTACACGTGGGCCGGCGACGTTCCGGGCCTCATGCGCGTGCGGGCCGTCACCGTCGAGCCCGGCGTCGTCGAGCTCCACCTGCCAGACGGCCGGCGGGTCCGCTCCGACGCAGCCGACGTCGACAGCCTGCTCAGCGATGCCGTCGACGCGAAGGTCACCCTCGACACGCACACGACGCACTGGGTCGAGGGCGCGCTGAACCTGATGACCACGACGACGCTGCGCAGCATCGCCGCCGCCCTGCCCGACAGCGCGGTCGACATCACGCGCTTCCGGCCAAACCTGCTGCTCGACGGCGCGGTAGACGAGGGCGCGACCGGATACCCCGAGGAGAGCTGGGCCGGCCGCCGGATGGCGATCGGCGGGATGCGGCTGCGGTTCACCATGCCGTGCGAGCGCTGCGTGATGATCACCAAGGAGACCACGACGGTCCCGCACGACCGCGCGGTACTGCGCCACGTCGCCCGCGAGCTGGGCAACAAACTCGGCGTGTACGCGGCCGTCGAGACGCCCGGCGAGGTCCGCGTGGGCGACGAGGCCCACTGGCTCGACTAACCCGCGTCTCTTAGCCTGGCGTCGCCCGCCCACGTCCCGCGCCTCTGCCCCGCCTCTTCTGACCGCGGACGCCGTGCCTCTGTTCGGTCATGCCGTGCCTCTGTTCGGTCATGCCGCGCCGCTTTGCGCGCGTGCCGTGCTGCTTTGCGCGCGTGCCGCGCCGCTTATGCGCGTGTGCCGTGCTGGTTTGCGCGCGTGCCGTGCTGGTTTGCGCGCGTGCCGTGCTGGTTTGCGCGCGTGCCGCGCCAGCGCTGTGCCTTGTTCGCGTGCGCTTTCCCCGCGCGGGTTGGGCCTTTCGCGCTCTCGCGATCAGTGTGGCGGAGTCGGCCGAGGGCGGGCGCGCAGGCGCTGGCTGGGGCGCCGCGCGCCGAGGCCACGCGCGGCCTGCCCGGTGCGGCCAGGCACCGACACGCGGCGGTTGTGGTTGCAGCGATATCCGGGTTTTTGCTGGGGTTGGACGCGAGTTGAGGGCGCATTTTCCCCGAAGATGCGCCCTCCGCGCCCTCCGCGCCCTCCGCGCCCTCCGCGCCCCGCGCCCCGCGCCCCGCGCCCCGCGCCCCGCGCGGCCCGTCCGCCGCGGCCCGTCCGGCCCGCCGGGACCGGCCCGCCCACCTGGCCGGGGCTGCCAAGCTGCGGCCTGCCCACCTGGCCGGGGCTGGCCGGCTGCGGCTGCGCGCGGCCTCGCGCCGGCGCTTGATCGCGAGCCGAGCCGATCAAGGGCAATCGCATGGATCATGGACGAATGCACGCGGAAAGAGATCCAACCGCGTGTATACGCCCTTGATCGGCGTAGCGGGCGTGGCGACACGCCGTGCCGGGCTGGCCTGGGGGCGGCCGCGGCGCGGAAGAGAGATCCAACCGCGTGTATACGCCCTTGATCGGCGTAGCGGGCGTGGCGACACGCCGTGCCGGGCTGGCGTGGGGGCGGCCGCGGCGCCGAAGAGAGATCCAACCGCGTGCGTTCGCCCTTGATCGGCGGGAGTCGGGAGGCGTACCGGGTGTGGCGACGCGCCGTCGCGGGCGAGCGGTGGCATCGGGGGAGAGGACGGGCGGGGCGTTGGTTGGGAGTGAGTCTGATCATCGCGCTGGCCAAAACGCTCCGTGGTGGTTAGCCTAACCTAACTGCTGCGAGCTACACCCCATCACGAGAACGGAAACTCCACCATGCGCGCATGGCGTCCGCTTCTGGCCGTGGCGGCACTGAGCGCCGTCCTTACCGGCTGTGGCAACGACTCCACCGCCAGCGATAAGCCCGCCGCCGATGCCGGGCCCTGGTCCTTTACCGACGGTTCGGGCCAGGTCGTCAAAGCTGACAAGACCCCTACGCGGATCATCGCCCACGCGGGCGAGGCCGCCGCGCTGATGTCGTTTGGCATCAAGCCGATCGGGATCTACTCCGACGAGTCCGTCAAGACCGACCCGAACCTGAAGAACCTCGACCTCACGGGCATCGAGATCCTCGGCGAGGAGTGGGGCAAGATCGACGTCGAGAAGGCCGCGGCGCTGCGGCCCGACCTCATTGTCGGTGACTGGTGGCCCGCCGAGAAGGCGCACAGCGGCATGGAGGAGGGCGTCGACGAGAAGAGCAAGAAGATCGCCGAGCTCGCTCCGGTCGTCGGTGTGTCGCAGGGCAAGTCGATCGTTCAGCTGGCCGACGGGTACGCCGACCTCGCCAAGAGCCTCGGCGCCAAGGTGGACGACCCGCAGATCGCCGCCAACAAGAAGCGCTTCGAGGACGCGGTCGCCGCGTTCAAGGCCGCCGTGGCCGAGAAGCCCGGCCTGACGGTCGGCGCGGTGTCACCCAGCGACGACAAGCTGTACTTCGCCAACCCCGAGTACGCGCCGGAGCTGCTCGACCTGCAGAGCTTCGGCCTCAAGGTCATCAACCCCGACAAGCCCGACCCCGGCTTCCCGTACTGGGAGAACCTCAGCTGGGAGAACGCCGACAAGTACCAGCCTGATCTGCTCCTGTTCGACGGGCGGTCGTTCACCGCGACGTCCAACGCGGACTGGGGCAAGAAGCAGCCGACGTGGTTCAAGATCAAGGCGGCGAAGGCCGGTGCGGTCGTGTCGTGGCCGGCGTACTGGCTGCACACGTACGGCGACTTCGCCACCGAACTCGACAAGCTGACAACGGCTGTCAAGGCCGCGGACCCGAATGTCGGCAACTAGCCGGTACGCGACACGCACCTCGGCCCGCGGGTCGCGGCGAGCCTCCGCCCTCGGGCCGGGGCTCGTCGCGCTCTGCGTAGTCCTGGCCGTCGTCGCGTTCCTCAGCGTCACGATGGGCTCGCGGTCGATCGGCCTGTCCGAGGTGCTGCACGCCCTGGGCAGCCTCAACAACGACGGCTCGACGAACAGCACCGTCACCCTGGAGCTGCGCGTCCCGCGCACCCTGCTCGGCATCGTCGTCGGCGCGGCACTCGGCGTCGCCGGGGCGATCCTGCAGGGCGTCACCCGCAACCCGCTCGCCGACGCCGGGATCATGGGCATCAACGCCGGCGCCGCCGCGTTCGTCGTCTTCGCCATCACCGTGCTCGGCTTCCGCGGCGTCGGGGTCTACGTGTGGTTCGCGTTCGCCGGTGCGATCGGCGCGCTCCTGCTCGTGTACTCGATCGCCTCACTGGGCCGCGAGGGCGCCACACCGATCAAGCTCGCCCTCGCCGGCGCTGCCGTCACCGCCGGGCTCACCTCGGTCACCACCGGCATCGTGATGACCAATGTGGACGCCCTCAACGAGTTGCGTTTCTGGCAGGTCGGCTCGCTCGCCGGCCGGTACGCGCCGATCCTGACCGGCGTCGCGCCGTTCCTGCTGGTCGGTCTCGTCGCGTCGCTGGGGTTCGGGCGGGCACTCAACGGCCTCGCCCTCGGCGAGGACGTCGCCCGCGGCCTCGGCCAGCATGTCACCCGCACCCGCGCGGCGGCGTTCGCCGTGGTCGCGATCCTCGCCGGCGCCGCCACCGCCGCCTGCGGGCCGATCGTGTTCATCGGGCTCGTCGTGCCACATCTGGCGCGGTTCATCTGCGGGCCCGACTATCGCTGGATCATCCCGTACTCGATGCTGCTCGCCCCCATCATCCTGCTGCTGGCCGACGTGCTCGGCCGGGTCGCCGGAGCCCCCGACGAGCTGCAGGTCGGTGTGGTCCTGGGCGTGCTCGGCGCGCCCGCGTTCGTGGCCGTCGTCCGCTACGCCAAGCTGTCGGAGGTGTGAGCGCATGACCGTCCTCGCCCCGCCGGCCGCGCGGACCTTGACCGTCACGCGACGGCGGCGGAGTGTGCGCGCCGCCGTCGTCACCGTCGCGCTGGCCGTGGCCGTCGCCGCCCTCTTCGTGGTCACCATGATGGTCGGCAGCTTCCGCCTCAGCGCCTGGGAGGTCATCGCCTCGGTGCTGCACCTGGAAGACAACCCGAGCGTCGACTTCGTGGTCCGCGGCCTGCGGCTGCCGACCGCTGCCTCCGGACTCACCGTCGGGCTCGCGCTGGGCGCCTCCGGCACCATTTTCCAGCAGCTGCTGCGTAACCCGCTCGCCTCACCCGACTTCGTCGGTATCAGCTCCGGCGCCGGGCTCGCCGCCGTCGGCGGTATCGTGCTGCTGAACCTCGGCGGGCTCGCGATCAGCGGTCTCGCGCTCGGCGGTGCCATCCTCGCCGCCACGCTGATGTACGTGCTCGCCTGGCGTGACGGCGTCACCGGGTACCGCTTCATCCTCATCGGCATCGGCGTGGCCGTCTTCTTCGACGGGCTCATCGGCTACGTGCTCACCCGGGCGCAGCTGTCACAGGCCCGGCAGGCCATGCACTGGCTCGCCGGCTCGGTAGGGCAGGCAAGCGACACCGAACTCAAGGTGCTGACCGCCGCCCTGATCGTCCTGCTGCCGCTAGCGGTACTGCTCCAACGCCCCCTGCGCGCCCTCGAACTCGGCGACGACACCGCCCGCGCCCTGGGTACCCGCACCGAGCTGAGCCGTGCCGGCCTGCTCGCCACCGGTGTCGTCCTCGTCGCGCTGGCTGTATCGGTGGCCGGCCCGATCGTCTTCGTCGCGCTCATCGCCGGGCCGATCGCCAACCGGCTCCTCGGCCCGGCGACCGGCGGCATCCTCCCCGCGGCCCTCGTCGGTGCCGTGCTACTGCTGACCGCCGACCTCGTCGCCGTACACCTGATGCCCACGCCGCTGCCCACCGGTGTCGTCACCGGCGCCGTCGGCGCCCCATATCTGTTGTGGCTGCTGGCCACCACCAACCGGCAAGGAGCGGGCGGATGACCCGGCTGCGCGCCGAGGGCCTGTCCCTCGGGTACGACGACAAGAACATCGTCTCGAACCTCGACGTCACCGTGCTCGACGGCAAGGTGACCGCGATCGTCGGCGCCAACGCCTGCGGCAAGTCCACATTGCTGCGTGGCCTCGCCCGGCTGCTCGCCCCGCGCAGCGGCGCCGTCTACCTCGACGGGAAGGCCCTGACCGACCTCAGCACCCTCGACGTCGCCAAGGTGCTCGGCCTGTTGCCCCAGACGCCGATCGCCCCGGACGGCATCACCGTCGCCGACCTCGTGGCGCGCGGCCGGTACCCGCACCAGGGCTGGTTCCGGCGGTGGACCGAACGCGACCACACCGCCGTCGCGGGCGCGCTCGAAGCGACCGGCACCGCCGATCTCGTCGACCGTCCCATCCGGGAGCTGTCCGGTGGCCAGCGCCAGCGGGTGTGGGTCGCCATGGCCCTCGCGCAGGACACCGACCTGCTGCTGCTCGACGAGCCCACCACCTACCTGGACATCAACCACCAGGTGGAGCTGCTGCGGCTGCTGTGCAAGCTGAACGCCGAGGCCGGCAAGACCATCGTCATCGTCATGCACGACCTGAACCTCGCGTGCCGCTTCTGCGACCACGTCATCGCCATGTGCGAGGGCAGCATCGTCGCCGAGGGAGCGCCCACCGACGTCATCACGGCCGAGCTGGTGGAGAAGGTCTTCGGCCTGAGCTGCATGATCGTGCCGGATCCGGTGGCCGGCACCCCAATGATCGTCCCCGCCTAGCCATCTCGTGCCCGCCCAGCCATCTCGTGATCAGGGCGTCCCTCAAGTCGCTAGAGCGACTTGAGGGACGCCCTGATCTTGGTGGCCGGGGCGTTGCTACGACTGCCGCACGATCACCATGGCGTTCTGCCAGCCCTGGCCGGGGTACGAGCAGCCCGACAGGCCGATCCCGCTGAGCGCGATCCCCCAGCCGGGCGGGATCCACGAGCTGGAGCAGACGGCGATCGACCCGCCGACCGGCGTGCCACTGACGTCGGTCTTGCCGGTGTAGAGCCGGTTTCCGCCGCAGTAGCCGGACACGAAGCCGATCAGCACCCAGGTGCCAGGCGGGTAGTCGCCGCACGTCCAGATGGTCTCGCCGGGCGCGGCCGAGGCCCGGGACGGCATCGCGACGGCGGTCAGCCCGATGACGATCGCGGCCAGGACGGACAGGATTCTGCGCATTGACTCTCCTTACGTTGGAGTGGGGGCAGGCCCGACGCTATGGGGAGTCGCTGGAGGACGGATCGAAGCCGCTTGGAACCGACTCCACTGTGGACTACTTCCTCGGTGACCGGCTGGCGGCCCGACCCCGGCCACGACGGCCTTCCCGAGGGCGACCAGTACCGCGCCGTCGGGCGGACGTTTCCGGATCGGGCCCAGGCCCGCGCGGCACGGCGTGTCGCCACGCCGTGCGCGCCGATCAAGGGCGTATGCACGTGGTTGGATCTCTTTTCCGCGTGCATTTGCCCTTGATCGATGCGAATGGCCTTGATCGGCGCGCCTCGCGCCTCGCGCACCGCGCACCGCGCACCGCGCACCGCGCACCGCGCACCGCGCACCGCGCAGGGCGCGCCGCCGCCACCCCCTCAAACCCCACGGCTGACCCCGGCCACGACGACGCGTCGCCTCGCACGCGCCGCCTCACACCTCGCGGCGGCGCGACGCGGGAATGGCGCCAATCCTGACCGCCAACGGTCTCTAAAAGGCGGCAGCGAAGCGCGCGGCGACCGTCGCGACGGCGGCGCGCAGCTCCGGCCCGCCCTCGACGCGAAACGCGAACGGCAGCCTCGCCAGCCACTCCTGCGCGTACATCGCCGGGTTGCTCGTGCTGCCGCTCAGCACGCACCCGTCGCCGGCCGCCTCCAGCCGACCCATCGGAGGGCGGACCCACGGCGCCACCTCGGCCAGGGGAGCGGCGAACACCACCCGCGTCGGGTACTCCCAACCGACGCCCAGATTCTCCTCCAGCGCCGCCACCGGGTCGAGGTCGCGGGGCGGCTCGAACTCGTGCGCCGTCACCTCGATCGCACGTATCCGGTCGATCCGATAGGTGCGGATCGCGTTGGCGCGGTGCGAGTGGCACAACAGGTACCAGCGCCCGTGACGCACCACGACCGCCCACGGATCCACCTCGGCCTCCCATTCGCGGCCTGCGTCGCTGCGGTACACGACAAGCACCCGACGGCGGGCCGCGACCGCCGCGACGAGCGCGCTGGTGGTCGCGGGGTCGGTTCGGGCCGCGTCCCGATCGTGCGCGGCCGACGCGTGGGCCCGCAGCGCGGCCGCCTGCCGGCCGACGCTGTCCGGCAGCGCCCGGATGACCTTGCTGAGGGCGGTGCCGATGAGATCGTCGGGGTCCGCGGCCGCGGGATGCCCGTCGAGCACGGCCATGACCAGGCCGAGGGCCTCGGGCTCCGTGAACACGACGGGCGGCAGTCGCGTTCCCCGCCCCAGCCGGTACCCGCCATAGGGGCCCCTGGTCGACTCGACGGGAATGCCCGCCTCGCGCAGGATCTCCACGTACCGCCGCGCCGCCCGTTCCGTGACACCCAGACCCGCCGCGAGCTCGCCGGCTGTCGCACCCGGCCGGGCCTGAAGGATCTCCATCGCACGCAGGGCGCGCGCCGTGGGGCTGATGTCGGTCGCCACCCCAGCACCCTAACCGGTAGTAGATCGTCCGGAACCGCTCCTAGGGTGCTCTCCATGACCGAGTTCCGCGACCGGGACCTCACCGGAGCCCGCTTCCAGCACGTGCGCCTCCGCGAGGCCAGCATGCGCCAGATCGACTTCAGCGGCGCCCAGATCCGCGGCTCCCTCTTCCAGGGCACCCGCATGCGCGGCGTCGAGATGGTCGACGTCGACATCTACGGCGAACTCCTCAACGTCGTTGTCAACGGCGTCGACATCGCCCCGCTCGTCGACGCCGAACTCAACCGCCGCATGCCCGACCGCGCGAAGATGCGCCCCGACCACGCCGACGGGTTCCGCGAGGCGTGGACGATCCTGGAACGGCTGTGGGAGGGCACCGTCGGCCGCGCCAAGACCTTCCCCGAGGCAGACCTGCACCGCGGCGTCGACGACGAATGGTCCTTCATCCAGACCCTGCGGCACCTCAGCTTCGCCAGCGACGCCTGGGTCGGCCGCATGATCCTCGGCAACCCCTCGCCCTGGCACCCCCTGGACCTGCCCTGGGACGATGCCGAAGGCTGGGAAGGCGTCCCCTGGGACCGCGAAGCCCGCCCCACCCTCGACGAGGTGCTCGCACTGCGCCGCGACCGCCAGGCCATGGTCCGCCACGTCATCGAGACGCTCACCGACGAGCAGCTCGCCTCCGAGCTGACCCGCACCGAACCCGGCTGGCCCCAAGCGGAAGGCTTCCCCCTCAAGGAATGCCTTCGCATCGTCCTCAACGAGGAATGGGAACACCGCCTCTACGCCGAACGCGACCTGACCATCATCGAAAAGGAATTCTGACCGTGGACATCCTGCTCATCGCCGGCCTCTGGCTCGACGGATCCGCCTGGAACGACGTCACACCCGCGCTGGAGGCGCACGGCCACCGCCCCGTGCCGCTCACCCTCCCGGGCCAGGGCGACGGCTCCGCGTCCGCCATCCTCGACGACCAGGTGAGAGCCGTCATCGCCGCCGTGGATCAGGCCGTAGGCGAGGTCACGGTCGTCGGACACTCCGCAGCCTGTACCTTGGCGTGGCTCGCGGCCGACGCGCGGCCGGACAAGGTCGCCAAGGTCGTGCTCATTGGCGGCTTCCCGTCCGGTGACGGCCAGCCCTACGCCGACTTCTTCGAGTACTTGGACGGCGTCATGCCGTTTCCCGGCTGGGACCGCTTCGAGGGCCCCGACTCAGCCGACCTCGACGAGCCGGCGAGGGACGCCTTCGCGGCCGCCGCGATCCCCGTGCCCGAGGCGGTGACCAGGGGAGTGGTACACCTTTCCGACGAGCGCCGCTTCGACGTGCCGGTCCTCGTCGTATGCCCAGAGTTCACGCCCGACCAAGCGCGGGAGTGGATCGGCGCCGGCGACGTTCCCGAACTCGCCAAGGCCAAGCACGTCGACTTCGTCGACATCGACTCGGGACACTGGCCCATGGTCACCAAACCCACCGAACTGGCTCGCATCCTCGCCGAGGCGGCTTCCATCATCGCTTCGTAAGGATTTGGATGGCCTCGGGGCGGTTTACTGGAAGCGTGATCGCACGCCTTCTGCGCAAGCCGCTGACCTGGGTGGCCGTGGTCGTCCTGGCGGCCGGTGGCACGCTCGGCCTGTACTGGTTCCAGCCGTGGAAACTGGTGACCGACAAGGAGGTGAACGAGACCCTGGCGGTCGTGCCGACACCCGACGCGCCCGCGACGACAGCGCCCACGACGGCAGCGCCGGCGACGGTGTCTGGGCCGGTGGTGGTGCGGCAGGGCGCGTTCATCAGCCACGAGCACGAGACCAGCGGCACCGCCCGGGTCGTACGCCAGCCCGACGGCTCGCACCGGCTGGAACTGGTTGACTTGGACACCTCCAACGGGCCCGACCTGCGAGTCTGGCTGTCGGATCAGCCGGTGCGCGAGGGTGTACGCGGGTGGCGCGTCTTCGACGACGGAGACTGGGTCGAACTCGGCAAACTCAAGGGCAACAAGGGCGACCAGGCGTACGCCATCCCGGCCAGCACCGACCTGGACCAGCTCGGCAGCGTCTCGATCTGGTGCAAGCGGTTCTCCGTCTCCTTCGGCGCGGCAACTCTGCGCTAGCCCCGTCCGCCGTCACGGGCCGGCGGCCGTCACGCTCGGGGCTGGCGTCTGTCCACGGGCGGGCCTACCACGGAGTGCCGCCGCGCGGGCGGGCACCGTCGCCCGTCGCCCGTCGCCCGTCGGGCGTCGCTCGCCGGGCGTCGATCAAGGGCACTCGCGTTGATCAAGGGCAAACGCACGCGGAGATGCGATCCAACCACGTGCATTCGCCCTTGATCGACGGCCAGGGCGGGCGCGGGCACGGCGAGGGCGGACGGGGCGGGGGACCGGAGGGGTGCGCCGAGGGGGGTCAGGTGCGGAGGGGGAGACCCGCTGCGGTGTAGATGTCGTCGATGAGGTGCATGGTGGCGACCGAGTCGGCGGGCGGGGTGAGGTTGGTGGGTTCGCCGCGGACGGCGGCGGCGAAGGCGCGCAGCTGGTGGGCGTACGTCGCCTCGCCACTGGTGCTTTCGCGCCGGCGCCGACCGTCCACAGTGACCGTGAATCGCGACCACAGGTGCGGTGCGGCGAAGTTGGTCACAGCGAGACGGCCACATTCGCCGACCGCCACAGCGCGGATGCGCAGCAACGTGGACGACCACATCGACGTACGCAGGTGGCCGGTGCCGCCGCCGGGCAGCTCGAACCGTGCGGTCATCGCCCGGTCGACGCGCCCGTCGCGTTTGAGTGTGAGAGCCCGCGCGCCCGTGACCACCGGCTCGCCGCCGGGGGTGAGCAGGCGCAGGCTGTGCACGGCGTAACAGCCGGCGTCCATCAGCGCACCGCCGGCGAGCCCGAAGTCGTACCGGATGTCGGAGAACCGGGGGAGCGGAAAGCACATCGCCGTCTCCACCCGCTCGATCCGGCCCAACTCACCACTGTGGACGATGTCCGTCATGCGTTGGGCGACCGGATGGTACCGGTAATGGAACGCCTCCATGACGACCACGCCGCTGCCCTCCGCGGCGGCCTGCACCTCGCGTGCCTGGGCGGTGTTGGAGGTGAACGGTTTCTCGCACAGCACATGCTTTCCGGCCCGGATCGCGGCGAGTGTCCACTGTGCGTGCAGACCGTTGGGCAGTGGGATGTAGACGGCGTCGAGCGAGGGGTCGGCGACCACGTCCGCGTACGAGTCGTGGACCACCGGCACGCCGTACCGGGAAGCGAAAGCCGACGCCCGGCGGCGGTCGCGGGCCGCGATGGCCGCGACCTCGACGCCGTCGACGGCGCGGGCGGGTTTCATCAGAGCGGCGGGAGCGATGCGGGCGGCGCCGAGCACACCGATTCTCACCGCCGCAGCCTACTGGCCGGCACCGCCGATGAGAACGTCGAAAGCGTGCCGCCGATGAGCGGCGAACAGCACCAGGGCGCGGTCGGCGTCGCGGGCACGCAGGGCGGCGACGAGGTCGCGGTGCTCGTCGGCGACGTGTGAGAGGTAGTCACGGCTGTCGCGGCCGATCCGGGTCAGCAGAAACAGGTGTACCTGCGAGCGGATCGCCTGCCAGGCTTCCTCCAGGCGGCGGTGGCGGGCGGCGGCGTACACCGAGTCATGGAATTCGATGTCGCGCCGGACCATGTCATGCTCGTCCTCGGCGCGCGCCATGCGGTCGGCGGCTCGTTCGATGGACGCGATGTCGTCGTCGGACGCGCCCGTGACCACCTGCTGGACGGCGAGGTGTTCGAGCGCGCCGCGCAGGCTGTCAAGCTCGGTCACGTCGCGGTCGGACAACGCCGTGACCGTGGCGCCGCGGTGCCAGGCGCTGCGGACCAGGCCCTCGACTTCGAGCCGCAGCAGCGCCTCGCGCACCGGCCCGCGGCTGACGTCGAGCGCGCCCGACAGCTCCACCTCGCGCAGCTGCGCACCGGGGGCGTAGACGCCAGCGAAGATCGCCTCCCGGATGCGGTCGGCGACCTCGTCGGCCAGTCCGCGGCGGCGGGCCGGAGCGATCCTGCGCTCGTCGGTCATGTCCGAATGTTAACATCAGGACATGAGCGTCCTCGACTCCCCGATACCGCGGTTCCACCTGGCGATGCCGGTCGACGACCTGGCCGCGGCGCGCCACTTCTACGGCGAGGTGCTCGGCCTGGAGCAGGGCCGCAGCGCCGACACCTGGATCGACTGGAGCCTGCACGGCCACCAGTTCGTCACGCACCTCGCCCCGGCGCGCGCCGAGCGGATCCACAACCCGGTCGACGGCCACGACGTGCCGGTGCCACACTTCGGCCTGATCCTGACGGTGCCCCGCTTCCACGAGCTCGCCGAGCGGCTGCGCGCGGCCGGCACCGCGTTCGTCATCGAGCCATACGTGCGCTTCGAGGGGCAGACCGGCGAGCAGTGGACGATGTTCCTGCTCGACCCGGCCGGCAACGCCCTCGAGTTCAAGGCGTTCGCCGACGACTCCCAGGTCTTCGCGGCGTGACGATGCGAGTGTTCCTGATAGGCGCCGCCGGCGGCGTCGGGCGCCGGCTCGCCGGGCAGCTCACCGCCCGCGGCGACGACGTGACCGGCATCCATCGCGATCCGGCGCAGGCCGATGCTGTACTGGCCACCGGCGCCACGCCGGTCACTGGCGACCTGATCGCCGACTCAGTCGACGAGCTGGCAGGCAGGATGGCCGGCCACGACGCGGTGGTATTTTCGGCCGGCGCCCACGGCACCGGCATCGACAAGACCACCGCTATCGACGGGCGCGGGCTGGAGAAGGCCGCCATGGCTGCGGCCCAGGCGGGCGTGACACGATTCTTGCTGGTGTCGGTGTTCCCGGAGGCGGGGCGCGATCGTGACACCAGCGAAGGCTTCGAGCACTACATGCGCGTCAAGAAGACCGCCGACGTCTACCTGACCCGCACCGACCTGGACTGGATCATCGTCCGGCCGGGCACCCTGCTCGACCAGCCCGGCACCGGCCGGGTGACCGCGGGCCTCGCCGTCGAGTACGGCACCGTGCCCCGCGACGACGTGGCCGCGTTCATCGCCGCCGCGCTGCACGAGCCCACCCTGCGCCGGCTCATCGTCGAGCTGACCGCAGGCGACACCCCAGTACCCGAAGCCATAGCCACCCTCCTCTAACCGCCCGCCGCCCGCCGATCAAGAACCCCTGGCCGTGCGTGCCAGGAGGGCAACCCAGCCCGCGCCCGTCCTCTCCCTCGGCGCCGCCGCCCGCCCGTGCCAGCGTGTCTGCACGCCCCGCGTGCCCCGCGTGCCTCCCGCCGATCAAGGCCGAATGCACGTGGTTCGATCTCTCTTCCGCGTACGTCCGCCCCCAGGCCAGCCCGTGACGGCGTGTCGCCACGCCCGACGCGCCGATCAAGGGCGAACGCACGCGCTTTGATCTCTTTCCGCGTGCTTTTGCCCTTGATCGACGCGAATGTCCTTGATCGACGTGTCGGTCCGGCGAGGTGGGAGGCGTATGGCCAGGGGTGGGGCGGCCTTGAGTGCCACAGCGTTGGCCGGACCGGTCGCGGGCTCGGCGTTGTGGGAAGCGCCCCGCTTGGTGGGGCGTACTGGGATCTTGCGCCCGGATGTATCCGACATAGCCGGGCGCAAGATTCCAGCCCACCCCACCAAGCGGCGGTCGGGCCACGCGCCCGAATCGTGCGCCAGCGTCGCGCGCGGCGACGTTGGGACGACATCGCTGAACTTGCTGCCTCCGGCGGCTCTGGATGCCGCAACTTCCGCGATAATGCGGCATCGCGCCGACCGCGCCTGCGCATGCCTGGCCGGGCCGACCGCCGTCCGGGCCGACCGCGCCGGACGCACCGGCCCGCCGGGCATCATGCCGATGCCTAAGCGCAACCCCCCGACGACGTCGGCCGCCGCGCCCGCGCCCACGTCCGCTGTCGCACACCGCACCGGCCGCCATGGGCCGATCAAGGATATTCGTGTCGATCAAGGGCAAACGCACGCGGAAAAGAGATCCAACCACGTGCATTCGCCCTTGATCGGCGGGCAGAGGGCGCGCGGACGCCCGCGGTCGCGCGGTGGGCGCGGACGGCGCTCGGTAGGCGCGGACGCGCGCGGACGGTGCGGGCGGCGCGTGGTGGGCGGGTGGAGGAAATGGGTCGGAGGGAGTTAGGGGCGGGGTTCGAGGATGAATTGGCCTACGTCGAGGTGGCCGGTGGTGAAGCCGGCCTCGCAGGATGCCAGGTAGTACTCCCAGGTGCGGCGGAACGTCTGGTCGAAGCCGAGCGCCGCCACCGCCGCCGCGTTCGCCGTGAAGCGTTCCCTCCACAGGCGCAGCGTCGCCGCGTAGTGCGTGCCGAACACGTGCGAGTCGCGGACGCGCAACCGGGTGTGCCCGGCCACGAGCTGCTCGATCGCTTCGGTCGACAGGATCACCCCGCCGGGGAAGATGTACTTCTGGATCCACGTGTACGTGCGGCGGGCGGCGCGGAGACGGTCGTGGGGGACCAGGATCGCCTGCAGACCGACGCGGCCGCCGGGTGCGAGTAGACGGTCGAGGGTGCTGAAGTAGGCCGGCCAGTACCGCTCGCCGACCGCCTCGATCATCTCGACGCTGACGATCGCGTCGTAGCCGTCGGGGTCCGCGGGCTCGATGTGGCGGTAGTCGCGTAGTTCGATGGTGACGCGGTCGTTGACGCCGGCTTCGGCGACCCGGCGGGCCGCGAGGTCGCGCTGCTCCACGGAGATGGTCACGGTGTGGACGGCGGCGCCTCGGCGGGCGGCGCGGATGGCGAGCTCGCCCCAGCCGGTGCCGATCTCCAGTACGCGGCTGCCGGGGCCGACGCCGGAATGGTCCAGCAGGCGGTCGATCTTGTTGCGCTGGGCGACGGCAAGATCGCCGGACGCCGCAGTGACCGCGAGTTCGCCGGGCGCCGCGGTGAGTGCGAGATCGCCGGGCGCCGCAGCCACGGCCAGATCGCCCGGCGCCGGAGCGACCGCGAGTTCGCCGGGCGTCAGAGCGACCGCCACGCCGCCATCTGCGGTCGGCCTCACCGGCCGGTCGGCGGGGAACAGCGCCGACGAGTACGTCATCGACTCGTCCAGGAACAGCGCGAACATGTCGTTCGACAGGTCGTAGTGGTGATGGATGTTGCGCCGCGCCCCGTCGACGGTGTTTTCCTCGGCGCGCGGCAGCCGGGCCCGGAACAGTGCCCGCGTCAGCGGCAGGTGCCGCAGGCGGCGCAGGTGCCGCAGCGCACCGAGCCGGGCGTCGCGCAGGGCGGCCGCGATGGCGGTGAGCAGCCCGGCGAGGTCGTCGGTGTCCCAGTCGCCGGCCTGGTACCCCTCGCCGAAGCCGATCAGCCCCCGGGCGCCGAGCCGGTGGTAGACCGCGGCGGGCCGGTGTAGGCGCAGCTCAGGGGCGCCGGGCGGCCCCGCGGCGTCGCCGCCGCCGACAAGACGGATCGGTACGCGTTCGGCCAGGCGGCGCAGGAGGCGGGCGGCGACGGCCGCGCGGAACGGCGAGTGTGGCACGGCGGCCACGTCGGGCCAGCGAAGCGGGTCAGGGACAGCAATGTTTCCGGTACTCGTCATCAGGGCCCCATCCCTCACGAGCGGACGGGCGACCCTGACACCCGTGTCGGGTCGCACCCGCTAACCGTACGACGCCGGAGGATCGTGCACATAGAGACGCCGCGCACTCGTGATCAGGGCTGTGAACAGTCCGAGTCGCATACATCGCCGTGGGCAAGCGTCGCGCCGCGACTCGGACCGTTCATCCCTCAAGTTGCCCTAACGACTTGAGGGACGCCCTGATCACCAAGGGTGAGGGAGGGGGCTAGGGCCACAGCCAGGTGTCGTTGCGGAGATCCTCGCCCCAGCCGCCGCCGAAGACCAGGAAGTCCCGGCCGGCGGCGACGTACGTGGCGCCGGAGCGGCGGCCGCCCGGCAATGTGGGGAGGGGCTCCCAGGTACCCGTCGTGGTGTCGAGGACCGATCCCCGCAGTCCGGTGAAGATGGCCGACGTGGCGGAGCGGGCGCCCGAGGTCTCGCCGCCACCGGGTCGCTCGGGCAGCGCCGCCCACTGGCCGGTGGCCGGGTCCAGGATGCCGCCGTTGGGGTAGGCGCGGCCCCAGTTGCCGACCTCGCCACCGTCGGCGTCGCCGAGCGTCGGGTTGACCAGCTTCCCGTCCGAGAGCAGCCACGGCGCGGTGTACAGGATCTGCGAGTTGGGCAAAAGTCGCCAGGTACCCGTGGCGAGGTCCAGGGCGGCGGCCCGGGTCAGCGACGGCTCGTTCTGGCCCGGGTTGGGCACCAGCTTCTTGTCGAACAGCACCAGCTCCCGGCCGGTCCACGCCATGGTGCGGTCGTAGGAGCGGCCCTGCGGGTCGGCGGGCAGCTCGCGCCACGCCCCGGTCGCGGCGTCGAGGACGTAGTCGGGCGACTCCACGGTCTCGTCGCTGCCCGAGTACGCGACGAGGCGGCCGCCGGCGGCCAGCAGCTGGTACCAGCTGTCCGGCTTGAACGGCACCTGTACGAGCGTCCAGCGGTCCTCGCCGATCCGGTACTCCAGCACCTGCCGTCCCTGGCTCGGCAGGATGTACGCCGACGTGCCGACGACCACGCCCTGCCCCCACGAGAACGGCACGGGCGCGTCGGCGATCCGCCGCCACTTGCCGGTGGCCGGGTCGAGGGCGGCACCGTCGGCCAGCGGGGTCGGGTCGGCGGCGCAGTCGGCGTTGGGTGGGCAGATCGCGTCGTCGGCGCCGCCGACGATCAGCGCCTCCGTGCCGGTCCACAGGCCGAGGGCGGCGTGCCGGGGGCTGAGCGGGGAGCCGGCCAGCTCCCGCCAGCCCTCGCCGGGCGCGCCGCCACCACCGGGGCTGGGGTCGGTGGCGCCACACGCGGTGGCGGCGAGGACGGCGAGCAGAGCGAGCCCCTTCTTCATGTCCGGCTTGGACGGTGGCCCGGCCGGTCCGGTTCCAGATCAAGTGCGGCAGCCCGAATCTCGCCGGCGACCAGCCGCGCCGCGGGCGAGGGCTCGTGCCGGCCCGCGCGGTGGACGAGGTCCAGGCGGCGGGCACCGAGGACGGCGGCTGGCAGCAGGCGTACCCGGGAATCTGGTGGGTCGGGCAGCGCGAGCGCCGGCACGACCGCCACCGCGAGCCCGGCCGCCACCAGCGACAGCGCGGCCGGATACTCCAGGCATTCGTGGGCGCGCTCCAGCGCGGCACCGTGCTGGCCGGCGATGCGGTCGAGCGAGCGGCGCGCGACCGATCCCGGCGGGCCGTCGACCCAGGGCCGGCCGAGCAGGGCCTCGACGCTGTCGACCGCGCCCCAGGCGGCGGGCACGGCGAGCTGGTACGGGTCGAGCAGCAGCGGCGACGCCGCGAGGCCCGGCCGCTGCGGTGCGGGGTCGGCGGCGTCCCGGTCGACGATGAGCAGGTCGAGGGCGCCGGCGCGGAGAGCGGCGAGGCCCGGTTCGGACTCGATCTGCTGGACGCGCACCCGCACGTGCGGGCCGGCGGCGATCGCGGCCGGCGCGACGAGGTGCCGGATGGTCGTGGGGAAGGCGCCGACCCGGACCGTGCCGGCCACCTGCCCGGTGAGGGCCGCCAGGTCGCGTTCGGCCTCGGCGAGCACGCCCGCGAGCCGGCCGGCGTGCCGGGCCAGCAACTTCCCGGCGGGGGTGAGGCCGGCGGCCCGCCGGCCGCCGAGGCGGGAGCGGTCCAGCAGCGTCACGCCGGCCTCCGCTTCCAGGCGGGCGACGTGTTGCGATACCGCCGACGGCGTGAGGTGCAGGGCGGCGGCCGCGCCGAGGACGCTGCCGGCGTCGGCGACCGCGCGCAGCACGGCCAGCCGGCGGGGATCGAGTCGCATGCAGCAACGCTATACACAGCCTGAAGAAATTCTCGCTTTCACTGTACGCGGGCGGCGGCGGAGGATGGGGGCATGACGCAGTACCGAGCGGTGTTCGACGCGACCGTGACCTTCAGCAACGGCGGTGACCTGCGGGTCCGCGACTTCCGACTGGACGTGCCGGGTCCAGAGGTGACCGAGGACGTCCTCGGCGGGCTTCTCGTGCGGCACCTGGCGCTGCTGATGGTCGGCGAGGTGCGGTTCGACAGCGTGCGGGTGGTGGCCGAGCCGCACAAGGGATCGCGGGGCGGCCCGTCTGCCAAGGGGCGCCTTGTCGACCTCAGTCACGTGATCACGGCCGGCATGACGACGTACCCGGGACTGCCCGGCCCCGAGATCACGCCGCACCTGACCCGGGAGGACTCGCGGGGGCACTACGCGCCCGGCACGGAGTTCGCGATCGACCGGATCAGCATGATCGGCAACACCGGCACGTACGTCGACAGCCCCTTCCACCGGTACGAGGGCGGCACCGACCTGGCCGGCCTGCCGCTGTCGGCGGTGGCCGACCTGCCGGCGGTCGTGGTGCGCGCGGCGGGCGCGCGGGGGATCGGCCCGGAGGCGTTCGACGGCCTGGAGGTGGCCGGCGCCGCGGTCCTGCTGCACACCGGTTGGGATGCCCACTGGGGTACGCCGAACTATGGGGCGCCAGCGCCATACCTGACGGCGGCTGGTGTTGAGCGACTGGTCAGGGCGGGCGCCGCGCTCGTCGGCATCGACAGCGTCAACATCGACGACACGGCGAGCGGCGGCGAGCGGCCCGCCCACAGTGGACTGCTGGCCGCCGGCATCCCGGTACTGGAGCACCTCACCGGCCTGGACCGGTTGCCGGACACCGGCGCCCGGCTGCACGCCGCCCCGGCACCGGTGCGCGACTTCGGCACCTTCCCGGTCCGCGCCTACGCGATCGTGCCGGAATGATCCTCGCCGAGGTCGCCGGGTGGGGCGGGGCGGCGGTGCTGCTGCTGGCGTACCTGTTGCTGTCGATGGGCAGGATCGCCGCCGGCCGGGCGTTCCAGGCGATGAACCTGCTCGGCTCGGTCGGCCTCGCGGTCAACGCGCTGGTCCACGGCGCCTGGCCGTCGGCGACCCTCAACGGGATCTGGCTGGTGATCGCCCTCAATGGAGTGTTGGTGGGCGCGCGTCGCGAGCCGGGCCCTCAGCTCCGGTGAAGCAGGCGCCCCGCGTTCCGGATCGCGTGTGCGGCCACCGCCTTGCCCAGGCGGATGCCGACCTCGTCGGCGGCGCGAGTGTGGATGCCCGACCAGACCCGGGCGTCGACGTTCTCGTCGCTGAGCGGCTTCCACGACGTGTAGGTGCGCGTGGCGCCCGGCTGACTCGGACTGTCGATTGTGAACGGTGCCCGCGAGCGCGGCCCGATCAGCGCGGTCAGCACCTGCTCGGCGGCGCCGGAGTAGGTGTTGTGGCCGCTCGGGTAGTCGGGGTGCGCGGGCGTCGTGTGAAACGGGGTCCACGCCGGATCCTCGGTCGCCCGGATTGCGGTGACGGGCCGCCACCGCAGGTACGCGTACTTGGCGTCGGAGGTGGCGATCTGGGTGTCGACCAGGGCCACGTGGAACAGCGCCACGAGCCTGGCCCGCCAGGCCGTGCCCCGCG
The DNA here is from genome assembly GCF_027923225.1 of Phytohabitans aurantiacus. Taxonomy (GTDB): domain Bacteria; phylum Actinomycetota; class Actinomycetes; order Mycobacteriales; family Micromonosporaceae; genus Phytohabitans; species Phytohabitans aurantiacus. The sequence continues at coordinate 14,599 of NZ_BSDI01000057.1, read as the reverse complement.
GTGACTGGGCGACCGCCGCGCGCAGCACACCCGTGTACAGCACCAGCGACGAGCCCAGCCAGAACGTGGCCGTGTCCGCCTGGGCCTGGGTCCGCAGCGTGCTCGCCGCCCCACCGTAGTCGCGCACCTCGGCCAGGTCCGCCAGGTATCGCGCCGAGCCCAGCGCGGGTGGCGGCCCCGGCCGGTACTGGTCGGCGCGGCTGAGCAGGAACGGCCTGGCGAGGCGGTTGCCGGCCTGCTGCGCCGGGGTGAACGCCGGTGGCGTCGGCTGCCAGATCCCCGGATCGGGTGCGGGCGTCGGGAACGGAGCGTTCACCGCCGCGGCCGTCTCCAGGCCGTCGCCGGCGCGGCTCGCCAGCAGGGCCCGCGCCTCGGCCAGCCCGGCGGCGACGCCGTGGTCGCGGGCCGGCCCGGCCGGAAGGCGCGCCAGCGTGGTCGCGAGCGCGGCGTCCAGCGCGGACGCGCTGTCCGGGAGCAGGGCACTGAGCGATTCGTGTACCGCCGACGCGAGCGCCGCGTCCCGGTAGGCGCCGCCAGGGCCGGTACCGGCGGCGCGAGCCGCGGCCAGCCAGGCGATCGCCCAGGCCCGGCTGCTGGCCACCTGCGGCCGGGTACCGGTGGCGATCGCGCCGGCGGTCACGTCGTACCACTCCAGGACGGTGTCCACTGTGGCCGGTGCGGCGATCGCTTTCGTGGAGCCGAGCGTGGCCGCGAGCGTGGTCCCGGCGGCGGCCACTACCAGCCGGCGCCGGGACAGGGTGGTGAGAGAGCGATCCATGCGTCGTAACGTATGGCGCTCACGCGTCGATGTCCATAGCTAACCTATAGACTTAATAGGTTTTACGGGAGTGTCCGGCTATCGCCGTTCGACCACGATCGGGGCCCGGTCGTGCAGGCGGTAGCCGATGCCGTACACCGTCGTGATCAGCGGCAGCTCCTCGCCGATCTTCGCCCGCAACCGTCTGATGTGGACGTCGACCGTGCGCCCGCTCGCGTGGGTATGACCCCAGACGGCGGCGAGCAGCTGCGGGCGGGTGAACGCCCGGCGCGGGTTCTCGGCGAGGAACAGCAGCAGGTCGAACTCCACGCGCGTCAGCGACAGTGGAGCCGCGCCGCGGTAGGCGTCGCGCGAGTCGGGCAGGATCCGCACCGGCTCGTGCTCCGACTGCTCGGTGGCCTCCGGCGCCGTCGCGAGCTCGGACAATGCCTGGATCGTGACCTCGTTGGAGCGCTCGGCCAGCTCGCGCAGGGTCTGCAGGAGCTGCCGGGTCTCCGGCTGGAGGCTGGCCTCGCCGGGAAGGGAGAGCCTGACGGCGAGGGTGACGGGCGCGTGGGTGGGCAGGGTGGCGATCGACATGAGGACTCCAGGTGGAGAGAGAGGGACTGGCCGGTGGCGTGCGGGCGCGTCAGCGGGGACAGCGCGCGCTGGCATACCGAACCAGGTCGATCACCAGGCAGGCGGTGAGGAGCTCGGCCTGCTGTGTCATGCCTCGATCGTTCACGGCGGCGCAACGACCTGTCAACGCGGGGGCGCTGTTTGGGATGTCGGCCACATCTATCCAGTCGATGGGAAAGGCGGGATTTACGTCAAGGGAGGGTGAGTTCGGCCAGAACGGCACGGTGGTCGCTGCCGGGCACCGGGTACACCCGCACCTCGCGCACGCCGATCCGGCGATCGACCAGGACGTGGTCGATCGTGACCGGCGGTATCCGGTCGCCGTCGTACGGGCCCCACGTGCCGGTCAGGCCCGCCCCGGCGGCGTCTGCGGCGTCGCGGTAGCCGGAGGCGAGCAGGTCGCGCAAGGGCGCGTGGTCCAATGTGGCGTTGAAGTCGCCGGCCAGTATCCGAAGTGGACCGTCCGGTGTGGCCTTCGACTGGCCCGCCAGGTCGGTGCGCCACAGGCCGAGCATCGCCAGCGAGTACGGCGCCGCCGGGTGCACCGACTCCACGACCGGGTGTGCCCCGCCGGGCACCCGCACCGTGCCGTACGCCTGGGTGAAGCCGCCCTCGTTGTGCCGTACACCGGTGTCGGTGAGCGGATGGCGCGAGTACAGGCCGGATCCCTCGGTGCCGACGATCGGGTTGAGGCACCGGTGGGGCATCAGTTCGGCCAGCCCGTGCCGGTCGAGCTCGGCCGCCGCGTCCGGCGTGAACTCCTGTACCGCCAGCACGTCCACTGCCCGCTCGCGGACGATCGCCACCAGCGCGGGAATGTCGGCGGCGCCGGCGAGCAGGTTGGCGGTGAGCACCCGCAGCGCCGGCCCGTTCGTGCCGTCCGAACCGCCGACCGCGCGGGGCACCACAACGCCGATGAGCGCTATCGCGGCGACCGCCGCCACGCTCGCCGGACCCCAGCGCCGCAAAGCGAGGGCAAGCGCCAGCGGGACCAGGCTCCAGCCGGCGACGTACGGGGTGAAGGCGAGCAGCTGCACCAAGGGCCCGCGCTCCAGCCCGAACAGCCGTACGGCCGCCCACAGCAGCCCCGGCGCGGCCAGTGCCCAACAAACGACGGTCAAGACTCGAGCCACCGTGACCTCAGCTCTGGAGCGCTCAGCTTTGGAGGGTTCAGCTTTGGATGGAGAAGTAGACCAGGGCGTCGCCGGGGGACAGGTAGACGTCGGCGGGGCGGCCCTGGCCGTCGAGCGCCTCCTCGTAGCGCTCACTACGCTGCCACTCGACACCGGCCGGCACCAACGGTTGTAGCGCGGGCCACAACGGCCCCGGCGCCGCCACCGTCCACTCGTACGCCGCGAGGAGCGACTGGGCCTGCTCCGCCCGCATCCGCACGAGACCCTGGTACTCCCAGTCCGTCGGGCCCGGCACGCGGGAGCACGCGTCGCCGAGAGCCCGCCCCTGCCAGTGCACCTCGACGTACTGCCCGATGCCGGGAAGGTCCTGCTCGGTCCAGCGCCGATCGGTGTGCACCTTGGCTTCCGCATCGGCCACCTCGCCGGCACAGGAGTCGCAGGCGCTCACGCCGGCACCCAGCAGCAGCACCTGGACGGCTGCCGCCACCCCTAACCGGCCGATCACCGGCACACTCTAACGGCGGGCGGCAAATGCGGTGACGGCGTCGAGCCGGCGGCTCTACGGTGGCTCGGTGTACCCGCCATTCCTGCCCGGGCTGACGCTGTGCCGGGCGTTCTACGCCGAAGCGGTTCGCCCGTTGCTGGACGAGGCGTTTCCGGGCCTGCGGTACGCGGCCGCGCGGGTCGGGCCGGGCTCGGACGCGGCGGGCTTCGACAGCGAACGGTCGGTGGACCACGACTGGGGGCCACGGCTGGAGCTGTTCGTGGCACCGAGCGACGCGGCGCGGCACCGCGACGAGATCTCGGCGTTGCTGGCGGCGCGGCTGCCGAAGCGGTTCCGGGGCTGGCCGACGCACTTCGCTCCCGCCGAAGGGCCGGTGCGGGTGATGGCGGCCACCGACGGGCCGGTCGCCCACCGGGTGGTGGTCACCGACGTGGGCGCCTGGTGCGGCGAGCTGCTGGGCTTCGACCCGCGTGCGGGCGTCACGATCCTGGACTGGCTGGCCACGCCGGCGCAACGGTTCGCGGAGGTCACCGGCGGAGACGTATTTTACGACGGTATCGGCGAGCTGAGCGCGGTGCGGGCGGCGCTCAGCTGGTACCCGGACGACGTCTGGCGCTACCTGCTGGCCTGCCAGTGGGCGCGGATCGGCGAGGAGGAGCCGTTCGTCGGCCGCACCGCCGAAGCCGGCGACGAGGTGGGCAGCCGCGTGGTGGCGGCGCGGATGGCCCGTGAGGTCATGCGGCTGTGCCTGCTGTTGGCGCGACGCTTCCCGCCGTACAGCAAGTGGCTGGGCACCGCGTTCGCCGGGCTGCCGGGCGTGGCGCCCATCGCGGCGGCCCTGGACGAGGCGCTGAGCGCCGGCGCCGCGCCGCGGCAAGCGGCACTGTGCGCCGCCTACGAGGCGGCCGGCGAGTGGCAGAACCGCCTCGGCCTCGCGCCACCCGTCGACGCCACCCGGCGGCCGTTCTTCGACCGCCCCTACCCGGTCATCGACGGCGGCCGGTTCGCCGCCGCCCTGGTCTCGCGCATCGAGGACGCCGACCTGGCGGCGCTGCCGCTGATCGGTGCCATCGACCAGTACGTCGACAGCACCCCGGCACTGTGCCAGCCGCGGCTGGCCCGCGCCCTGATGTCCGCCGCCTGGCCCAGCCCTCAGTGACCGTCACCCCACCCGCCTCGCCGCCCCGACCCGGCCCGCGCGCAACCCGCCCCGACCCGGCCCGCGCGCGACCCGGCCTGTGCGCGCCCCGCCTCGCCGCCCCGACCCGGCCCGCGCGTGACCCGGCCTGTGCGTGACCCGGCCTGTGCGTGACCCGGCCTGTGCGCGAGCCGCGCTGTGCGCGAGCCGCGCTGTGCGCGAGCCGCGCTGTGCGCGAGCCGCGCTGTGCGCCAGCCGCGCTGTGCGCGAGCCCGGCTGGGGCAGCGTGTCGCCGCGCCCTGCGCGGTGCGCGCCGATCAAGGGCATTCGCATGGATCAAGGGCGAATGCACGCGGAAAGAGATCAAACCACGTGCATTCGCCCTTGATCGGCGTGTGGGGCGTGGCGACACGCCGTGTTGGGTTGGCCTGGGGGCGGACGTGCGCGGAGAAGAGATCAAACCGCGTGCGTTCGTCCTTGATCGGCGTGTCGGGCGTGGGAACGCGGAGGGTGAGGCCGCGGGAGCGACGGTCTTGACCGCGGCGGGCGTCGCGGTAGCTCAAATTCTCTTTCTAATGGTGGCTTGTGGCCGCGTCGAACCAGGTCAGGACGCGGTGCCAGGCCTCGGTCGCGGCGTGGGGGTTGAAGCGGGCGCCGGTGTCGTTGAAGAACGCGTGGTCGGCCTCGCTGAATGTCAGCAGCTCGTACCGCAGCCTGACCGCTTCGAGCGCCGCTTTGGCCGCGGGCAGGGTCGCGTTGACGCGCGTGTCGAGGCCGCCGTAGACGCCGAGGACCGCCGCGCGGGAGCCGGACAGGTCGCCGTCGGTCGGGAACGGGCCGTAGAACGGCGCGGCCGCCGCCAGGCGCGGCTCGCTGGAGGCGAGCAGGCGCCACACCATGGCTCCGCCGAAGCAGAACCCGATCGCGGCCAGCTTCTTGCCGCGCACCCGGCGCTTGAGCTCGGTGACGCTGGCCTTCATGTCGGCGACGAAACGTTCCGGCGGGATGGTCGACAGGGCGGCCGCGACCTCGGCCTCGCCGGGGAACGCGCCGGTGCCGCCCTCTTCGGAGAGCAGGTCGAGGGCCAGCGCCGAGTATCCGCTGGCGGCCAGCCGGCCGGCGACCGTGCGGATGTGCTCGGTCAGGCCGCGGTTTTCGTGGATGACCAGGACGCCGCCGCGCGGCTTCGCGGCGGGTGCCCAGGCGGCCAGCAGCGGCCCGCGCGGACCGGCGAACGTGATCGACTCGCGGGGGACGGGCGCCCAGGTGGTCTCGGACGAGCCGTGCCCGCCGCCTCGGGTCTGCGTGCTCGCGGCCGCCGGGGTGGCCGCGAACGTGGCCAGCAACCCCGTCGCCGCCGCGCCGGTCACGCCGAGCAGGCCCAGCCGGCGCACCGCCTCGCGTCGCGTGATGATCCCGTCGGCGAGGTCCTCCGCGACCTCCTCGGCGAGGTACCGCTGAAGCTCCGTCATGGCCCCTCCCTCAGATTGTGACCGGTCTCCGAAACGACAATAATGCCCTTCGATGTCATATGAGCCTCTACGGTCAAACCGATATAGGTCAACATTGACATTCGCCGTTACGATGGTTGCTTGTTCGTCGCACAACCGGAGTGTCGTGAGGCGCATGGCCGATAGTTATGACTACGCGACAAAACTCACCCGGGAAGAGGCGGCTGTCGACTTGGTCGTCCACGATCGGCTCGGGGTGCGTGACCGCCTTGTGCATCTCGCGGGCGAGGCGGCGCGCAGATACGGTTTCAGTCTCAACCGGCTCTCGGCGCCGCCCGCGTCGCGGGAGTTGGCACGCGGCCTGCACCACCTGATGACGGTGTGGGACGGCCCGTTGGACGACGCGTTGCTCGACGCCACGAGCGGCCGCCTCGGCGAGGCGTATGACACGGCGAGCATCGCTTTCGCGTACCCGGACGTGCGGGCGTCGCGTGACGCGATACCGGCGATCGACGCGGTCAAGCGGGCCACCGGTGACCGGTTGAATATCATCCGGCCCGACCTGACGCTCGGCGAGACGTTTCTTGTCTCCAACTTCAAAATCGTCGACGCGATGATCGCGGAGTCCGTGCGCGTGCGGTACCAGCCGCATCGCGCCGGCACGGAATTGCCGCCCGGCCTGCGCGACCGGGTCCTGCCGTTCTTCCGCGCCGCTTCCGAGCGGATCAAGGCTCACCAGCTGTGGCACCGCGGCCCCGGCGACGGCTGCATCGCGGTTCGTACCGACGAGGGCCTCGTCGTCACCGCGACCCGCACGTGCAAGGCGCCGCTCGACGAGAGCCGCCTGGTGCTCGTGGAGCGCTATGACGAGGCGTCCAACGTGCTGACGTACCGGGGGCCGGCGCTGCCGTCCGCCGACTCGGTCGAGCTGTTCGTCCTCACCGAGCGGCTGCCGCATTTGTGGGCCTTCATCCATACCCACGCCAGCCGCCAGATCACCCGCAACCCGGCCTTCGAGCGTGGCCTCCGCCTCGGCCGCCGGCCCTGTGGCGAACCGGCTCTCGGCCACGAGATGGCGCGACTGCTCCGCAGTCGTGGACACGGCCTGGTCGTGATCGAGGAGCATGGCGAGATTTTCATCGGCTCGCAGCCGCCGGAGGAGTACTTCGCGTGGCTCGACGAAACCCTCGCGACCACCCGGCCGTAGCCCCTACCCCATGTACGTCTGGCTTGTTTGGAGTGTCCGAACGGGCAATCCGCGTCTTTCGTGAAACGGAAGACCCCCCTGCGGCGTCTCTGGATAGCCGTGATCAACATGGGGGAGACGTATGGGTTCGTGGGTCGCACGTTGGGTACCGAAATGGCTTCGTTGGGTGCCCGCGCACTGGCCGGTACTGGTGATTTTCGCGGCTGGGGCGTTGTTGCGGTTGCTGACGATGGTGGCGTATTCGCCCGGCCTGTGGTTCACCGGTGACTCGAGTGTCTACATGGGTGTGGCGAACACGTTGGTGCCGAACGTGGCGCGGCCGATGGGGTACTCCTGGTTCTTGTGGCTGTTGTTGCCGTTTGACTCGGTGCGGCTCATCGTGGCGGTGCAGCATCTGATCGGGTTGGCGGTCGCGGCGTTGTTGTACGTGTTCATGGTGCGTCGTGGTGTGCGGCGTTGGGTCGCCACGGTGGCGGTGGCGGTGTTGCTTCTCGACGCGCGGACCGTGTTGTTGGAGCAGTTCCTGCTGGCCGAGGCGTTGTTCACCGGGCTGCTGGTCGGTGGGATGGTGGCGTTGTGCTGGTCGCGGCGCCCCGGGGTGGTGGCGTGCGGTGGTGCGGGCCTGCTGTTCGCGGCGGCGACGACCACCCGCACCGTCGGGCTGCCGCTGATCGGCCTCGTCATGCTGTATCTGCTGGTGAAACGGGTAGGTGTGGTGCGGGTGGCGGCGTTCGCGGTAGCGGCCGCGGTGCCGCTGGCGGGATACGCCTCGATGAATCAACGTCACCATGGAGACTTCTCGCTCAGTAGTTACAGTGGGCGGTTTCTGTGGGCGCGGGTGTCGACTTTTGTCGACTGTGATCGGCTGACTTTGACCGAGGAGGAGCGGCCGTTGTGTCCGCCGGAGCCGTTGGGCCAGCGGAAGGCGGCTGATCTGTACCTGTGGTCGCCGGGTCCGAACACCGAGTTTCCGGGGCGGGCGAACGACGCGCGTTTCGAGTCGTTCGCTGGCAAGGCGGTTCGTGCGCAGCCGGTCGACTACGCGCGGACGATCCTCGTGGAGACCGGGTTGATGATGTGGCCGCGTGGTTCGTCGGATGAGCGGTACCGGTGTTTCGACCGGCTGTGGCGCATGCCCCATACGGGGGACACCCACCACTGCCAGGCGTGGATGGCGCCGCCGGATCCGCAGGACCGCAATGCGACGATGCGTTCCGGCCGGCATGAGCATTCGCTGATGACGCCGCTGTACCGGTACTCGCAAGTCGCCACCGTCCCGCCGACGCTGGTCGGTGTCGCGGTGCTGTTCTGTGCCGGGGCGTTTGTGTGGCAGCGACGCCGCCGCCGCGAGACCGGTATCGTCTCCGGCACCCTGGTGCTGTACGCCCGGCCGAGCGACGTCGCTCCGCAACCGGCCCGCCGACACGACTGGCGGCGGAGCATCGACTCCACAATGTGGACTGTCACCGGGTTCGTCATGATCCCGATCACGGTGGCGACGTCGGTGATGGAGCCCCGGTACGCGGTGCCGGCCCTGCCGTTGGTCCTGGTCGGCATGGCGCTGGCGACCGCGAAACGCGACCAGGACGGTGGTCTGGTGCCGCGTCAAGCCACGGTCGACGCCGCGTCGCCCGCGTTGGTGGCGGACAAGGTAGCCGCCACGGCGGGCCGGTAGGTCAGGCCGGGGGAGCTGGGATCTCGGAGACGTGGGCGTGGGCGATGCGCCAGCCCTCGGCGAGGCGGATCCAGGTCTGGGACTGGCGGCCGAGAAACGGGCGATCCGGATACCCGAACAGGGTGGTGACGACGGCGTGGCCGGTGCCGAACGTGGTGACACGCGTGTCGTGGAGGACACGGCCGGGCGGTAGTGGTGGCTGCGCGCGCCGCCACGCGAGCTGCTCGTCGTAGCCGACCTGGTGGTCGGCGATGCCGTACCGGACCGTCTCGCCCGACTCCCAGAAGTAGCCGGCCACCAGGTCGGCGTCGCCGTCGACGAGGGCCTTCTCGTAGCCGGCGAAGGCCGCCGCCACCTCGGCGACGACCTCCGGCCGGTTCACATCGTCCGCGTTCATCTACGACGCCACCGGTGCGCTCGCGCGCGGCCTCTGGTCCGAGCCGCCGTCCGTCTCGGGAGCGGCGCCGCCGCCGTGCAGCCGGTCCAGCGCCAGTTCCTCCGCGTCCGGCACCCGCGGGGGAATCTTCGCGAGCGCGAACGCCCCGCAGATCACCGCCACGAAGCCGTACCCGAGGGCAACCTCGCCGTTGGCGTTCCACGCGATCTTCTCGCCGTGGATCAGCCCGATGAACGACAACAACGCGCCGCACGCCGCGAACGCCGCCGCGTGCGCGAAGCGCTTGTCGATGATGAACGCGACGATCGCGCCCAGTACCAGCCCGGCGAGGATGGCGCCCTGGCCGAGCACGAGCAGTCCGTCGTACACCACACCGGCCCCGGCCAGCGCTTCCGTGCCCACCTCAGCGGCGGTGGTGCCGGCGGCGGCGAGCACGTTGTCCATCTGTCCGGTGGCCCAGGCGGCGATGTTCGGTATCAGGGCGGCCACCACCGCGGCGGCGTGCGCCCGTGGCGTCGCCTGGAACGCCTGCGCGCCGATGAGCAGTCCGATGTAGAGCAGGATCGGCACGATCGCCGCGGTCGGGAAGATCGCGCCGAGCAGCCCGAACATGCCCAGGAAGCAGAGCGCCGCGACCACCACGCCGGCGGCCATCGAGTACCCGGTGCGGCCGCCGGCCGCCTTCCATCCGGGGTGTCCGACGTAGACGGCGGGCGGGAACGGTGAGCCGAGCGCGGCGCCGATGACAGCGCCGGCCCCGTCGGCGAGCAACACGTTGCGCAGGCTGTAGTTGTCGCCGGCGGTGGCGGCGCTCTCGACGTTGGTCATGCCCTCGGTGAAGTTGTACACCCCGAGGGGGATGGCGGTGGCGAGCAGTGGCGCCATGTCGCCGAGGCCGTCGAAGAGCAGTCCGAGGTGGAACGTCGGGAAGGCGAGCGCGATGTCCTTCGCCGCACCGGTGACGTCCGGCACGGACATCGCGCCGCCGATCCACCCGATGGCGGTGCCGAGCAGCAGCGCGGCGAGCCCGATGGGGATGTTGCCGGGCAGCTTGACGTCGGTGAGCAGCCCGACGAGCAGCAACGCGAACACCGGCAGCGCCACCCACGCGAGACTCCACATGCGACCGGCCGGGTTCATGGAGATGAAGGTGATGGAGATGCCGGCGAGCGTGCCGAGAAGCGCGGCCCGCGGGGCGTACTTGCGGATGTACGGGCCGACGAAGGCGCCGATCAGCACGATGACGCCGATGATGAACGCCCACGCGACGCCGGCTTGCCAGGCGAGCACCGGGTTCTGGGTGCGCAGGTAGATCGGCAGCATGATCACGAAGATCACGATGAACATGTGCGGGACGCTCGGGCCGTACGGCAGGGCGGTGACGTCGGCGCGGTTCTCGCGGCGAGCCAAGCGGCGGCCGAGCACCGTGTAGTAGATGTTGCCGAAGACGAGGGCGATGCCCAGTGCGGGCAGGATGTCGCCGAATACGCTGCCCCCCGGCAGGTGGATGACGCCGACGCAGAGCGCGGTCAGGGTGAGCACGTTGACCAGGACGTTGACACCGAAGCCGAAGAAGGCGTTGGTGTCACCGCGCACCCAGTACGGCAGCTTCATGTGGGCACCCCCGTGGGGAGGACGGCGAGGACGTCGGAGGAGGACGCGACCCAGCCGAAGATGCCGCCCTGCGCGGCGATCATCTCCAGGCCGATCTCGTGGAAGCGGGGAAAGTACGAGCCGACACAGTCCGCGAGCACGAGGCACTCGTACCCGCGGTCGTTGGCCTCGCGGACCGTGGTGTGCACGCACACCTCGGTCGTCACGCCGGTCACCACCAGGCCACGGATGCCGTCGCGGGTCAGCAGGGCGTGCAGTTCGGTGGCGTGAAACGCGCCCTTGCCGGGCTTGTCGATGACCGGTTCGCCGGGCAGCGGCGCGAGTTCGTCGATGATGTCGTGCCCGTACTCGCCGCGGATCAGGACGCGCCCCTTCGGCCCGGGGTCGCCGATGCGCATGCTGGGTGCGCCGCGCGCCAGCTTCGCGGGTGGACAGTCGCTCAGGTCGGGCAGGTGGCCCTCGCGGGTGTGGATGACCGGCAGGCCGGCGTCGCGCCAGCCCGCGAGCAGGGCCGCGGTGGGCGCGATGGTACGCCGCAACTGCGACACGTCGTTGCCGAGACTCTCGCCGAAGCCGCCCGGCTCCAGGAAGTCGCGCTGCATGTCGATGACGAGCAGCGCCGTCGCGGCGGGGTCGAAGACGTACGGGAAGGGCCGTGCCCCGACGGCGATCACGAGGTGCTCGCGATCACGTCACCGGACGTCGACACGCAGCCGAACACGCCGCCCTGCATGGTGACCATGTGCAGCGCGGCGGCGTGGTTGTCGGGGTCGGTGGCGCCGGTGCAGTCGGAGAGGATCAGGCACTCGTACCCCCGGTCGTTCGCCTCGCGCATCGTGGTGTGCACGCACACGTCCGTCGTGATGCCGGTGAGGATCAGGTGGGTGATGCCGTGGGTACGCAGGACGAGGTCGAGGTTGGTGGCGTAGAACGCGCCCTTGCCGGGCTTGTCGACGACGACCTCACCGGCCACCGGCGCGACCTCGGGAACGATCTCCCACCCGGGCTCCCCCTTGATGAGGATGCGCCCGCACGGCCCGGGCGAGCCGATCTCGGCACCGATCCGGGCGGAGCGCCAGCGCTTGTTCGGTGGTAGGTCGGACAGGTCCGGGTCGTGGCCCTCGCGGGTGTGAATCACCAGCATTCCCAGCGAGCGGACATGGTCGAGCAGCTTCGCGGTCGCGGGCAGCCCGGCGCGGGTCAGCCCGACGTCGTACCCCATGCTGTCGACGTAGCCGCCCGGGCCGCAGAAGTCGGTCTGCCAGTCGATGCAGAGCAGAGCGGTGCGCTCGACCGGTACGGTGCCGTCGTACGGCCAGGCGTACGGCTCGGCGCGCACCGGCCCGATAGTTGTCATGGCGTCGTTCCCCCTTCCAGGCGGACCTCGGTCGCCAGCCGGATGAGCGTGGCGTCGCTGAACGCGGGACCGATCAGCGTGAGGCTCGCCGGCCGGCCGTCCACAGTGAATCCATTGGGGACGGTGACGGCGGCGAGGTCGAGCAGGTTGGCGAACTGGGTGTAGCGGCCCAGGTCGAGGTTGCGGGTCAGCGGTTCCTCGGCGATCTGCGCGTGGGTGTACGTGGTGCCGATCGTGGGGAGTACGAGCACGTCGACGCGCTCGAACAGGCGCGCGGTCCACGCCTGAAGCTCGCGGAGCCGGTGCTGCGCGCGGAAGGTGGCCACCGCGTCGAACAGGTAGCCGCGCTCCAGCACGCTCCGGGTCACCGGGAGCACCGAGTCGGGATGGCTGTCGAGGAAGTCGCCTAGGGCGGCCAGGCGTTCGGCCACCCACGGTCCCTTGTAGAGCAGGTCGCCAGCCTCGAAAAGCGGACCGAGCTCGACCGGTACAGCATCGGCCACCACGTCCGCGACCCGGCGGCTGCCGGCGGCGAAGCGCTGCGACTGACCCTCGTCTCCGAAGAATTCCAGGTCCTCCCGCAGGGGGACGCCCAAGCGCAGGGTCGCCGGCATCCGCGGGTGCACGCTCGTCGCGGGCGCGCCGCGACCCCAGGGGTCGTCGGGCGACAGTCCGCGCGCGACGCCGAGCACGGTGCGGCCGTCGGCGACGTCCCGAGTGAAGATCGAGACGCAGTCCAGCGACCGGCAGGCCGGCACCACACCGGCCGTGCTGAGCAGCCCGCGGGTCGGCTTGACGCCGACGATCCCGTTCAGCGCCGCGGGTACTCGTCCGGAGCCGGCGGTGTCGGTACCCAATGCGAAGGACACCACCCCCGCCGCGACCGCGACCGCCGATCCGGAGCTGGACCCGCCGGAGATGAGGTCGTTGCCGAAGACGCTGCCGCAGCTGCCGTACGGCGAGCGCGCACCGGTCAGGCCGGTGGCGAACTGGTCCAGATTTGTCTTACCGACCAGCAGGGCGCCCGCGTCGAGCAGCCGGGCGACGACCGGAGCGGTCCGCTCGGGCCGGTAGGAGAAGTCGGGACAGCCCGCGGTGGTGGGCAGGCCGGCCACGTCGATGTTGTCCTTGACCGCGAACGGGACGCCGTAAAGCGGCAGCTCAGCGAGGCGGTCGCGGCGGCGGGCCAGCGCGGCGGCCGCGGCACGCAGCTCGTCGGGCGGCACCGTGGCGATCCAGACGTGGTCGTCGCCGCGCGCCTCGATGCGGGCCAGCACCGTCTCGGCGACGTCCGCAGGGGAGAAGGCGTCGCTGGCGTATCCACGGCGCAGGTCCGCGATGTTCGCCACGGCGGCGGTCCCGATTGGCATACTGTCGATTGTCGACCGTCGTGTTTCGACCGCCTCGCTCGTTTATTACAACGCTGTGACGCGCTCCTCACGTCATGTAGGCGTGGGCGCCGTGCGACGCCAGCTCCTCCAGCACCCGTCGCCGATCACCGGCCGCCACCGCGTCGAACAGGTGTTCGTGGCGGTGCAGCCCGTCGTCCTCGTGCGCCGACGCCTCGCGGCTCAGGTTCAGCGCCATGTACAGCTGCAGCTTGACCAGTACCGACTCCTGCACCTCGACGAGCTGCCGGTTGCCACCGAGGGCGACCAGCGCGAGGTGGAAACGCCGGTGCGCCTCCGCGATACGCAGCCGGTCGCCGCCGCGCGTCGCCTCGGCCATCTCGTCGAGCGCGGCTCGCATACCCGCCAGGTCGGCCTCCCGCGAAACCGGCAGCGCCGTCTCCACCACATGCCGTTCCAACACATCGCGTACCGCGTACAGCTCGCGGACGTCCCGGTCGGAGAGCGTGGCCACGCGTACCCCGCGGCGCGGCACGTGCTCGACCAGTCCCTGCTGGGCGAGCAGGCGCAGGGCCTCGCGCACCGGCGCCCGACTGATGCCGAGGCGGCGGGTGAGCTGCTCCTCGACCAGCCGCTCGCCGGGCTCGGTCTTGCCGCTGAGGATCTCCCGGCGCAGCCGCGACACGGCCAGCTCCACCAAACTCGGGCTCTCCAACTCACCCTCGACCGCACCCACGGACAGAGTGTGACAGCCGGACGCCCGGATAGAGTGATCGGCATGGCGGTGCGGATCGACCACTGCGTGATCGCGGTGAGCGACTGGGAACGGTCGACGGCGTTCTACCGGGAGGTGCTCGGCGCCGAGGTGGTCGAGCACCCCGACGGGCGGGTGGCGTTCCGGTTCGGTGACCAGCAGCTCAACGTCCACGGGCCGGGCCTCGACGTCGGCAGCCTCGTGGCCCGTCCGCCCGTGGTGCCCGGCGGAAGCGACCTGTGCTTCACCTGGCCCGGCACGGCGGGCGAGGCGGTCGCGCACCTGCGCGCGCATGGGGTGGCGGTGGAGGAGGGGCCGGTGCCGCGCCACGGCGGGCGCGGGCGAGGCACCAGCGTCTACTTCCGCGACCCAGACGGATCCCTGCTGGAGTTCATCACCTACGTGTGACCCCGCCCGCGCGCGGCGCCCGTTGCGCCGCCCGCAGGGCGCTCTGCCCCGTCGATCAAGGGCGAATGCACGGCTCTCCTGTCTGATGTGTGGGTCAGGTGGGAGAGTTGCGGCCGGGTAGTGGGGTTTGGTAGCCGCCGAGGTGTAGGCGGGTGAGGGCGATGAGGGCGTCGACGTTTTTGAACCCGAACGCGATGCGGGTCAGTAGTCGGATT
>NZ_BSDI01000056.1 GCF_027923225.1 Phytohabitans aurantiacus | reverse complement strand
CCCGCCAACGGCCGCTGGAGCCTACAACCGCCACCATTCCCCGGCGGCGGCGGAGGACTCGTCTCCACAGTGGACGACTACCACGCCTACTTCCAGATGCTCCTCAACGCCGGCACCCACAACGGCCAACGGATCCTGTCCCGACCCGCCGTCCAACTCATGACCACCAACAGCCTCACCCCGGAACAGACCGCCGCCCGCACCGCCATGGCCCGCGACAACGTCCACATCTCCCACGGCCAAGGCCAACACGGCGGCTGGGGCTTCGGCATGGCCGTACGCACCTACCACGGCGACTACGCACCCATCGGCCAATACGGCTGGGACGGCGGCAGCGGCACCTCCACCTACGCCGACCCCCACCACCAACTCATCGGCATCCTGCTCACCCAGGTCGGCGCCTCCGCCCCCTACTCCATCCAGGTCATGCACGACTTCTGGACCACCATCTACCAAGCGATCGAAGGCTGACACCGTGGCAACGTTCCTCTCCCGATTGGGCCGTTTCTGTTTCCGGAGACGCGGCCTCGTCGTCCTGCTGTGGGTCGTGGCCCTGGGTGCCATGGGCTTCGCGGCGTCCAGCGCGCCGCCTCCGCCCGCCGACACGTTCTCGATGCCGGGCACGGAGTCGCAGAGGGCGTTCGACCTGCTCGAGCGGAAGTTCCCGGACGCCCGCGCGGACGGTGCCGCCGCCCGCGTCGTCATCCGGGCCCCGGGCACCGAGGAGATCACCTCGGCCGCCCGCAAGGCGCAGGTCGAGCAGCTCGTCGCCGACCTGGCCAAGGCGCCTCAGGTCGTCGCCGTGGCCGATCCGTTCCAGGCCAACGCCGTCAGCGGCGACCGGAGGACCGGATACGCCTACGTCACGTACGGGGCGACCGCCCTGGAACTGACGGACGCGGCGCATGACGGCCTCACCGACGCGCTGCAACGGGCTCGCGACGCGGGCCTGGTCGTCGAGGCGGGCGGCGACGCCGTCGAGATCGAGCAGGCGATGAACGGGACGGGTGAGCAGCTGGGCATCCTGCTGTCCGCCATCGTCCTGCTGATCACCTTCGGATCCCTCATCGCCGCCGGCATGCCGTTGCTGACCGCCTTGGTCGGCGTGGGCATCGGAGTCACCGCGATCGCCGCGCTGGGCAGCACCCTCGGGCTGTCGTCCACGACCTCCACGCTCGCGTTGATGATCGGCCTCGCCGTCGGTATCGACTACGCCCTGTTCATCGTCTCCCGCTACCGTTCCGAGATCGGCGAGGGACGCGAGCGGGCGGACGCGGCCGCCCGAGCCGTGGGCACCGCGGGTTCGGCCGTCGTGTTCGCCGGACTCACCGTGATCATCGCTCTGGCGGGCCTGGCGGTGGTCAACGTCCCGCTGCTGACCAAGATGGGTCTGGCCGCGGCCGGTACCGTCGCCGTGGCCGTCCTCGTCGCCCTCACCTTCGTGCCCGCGCTGCTCGGCTTCGCTCCCATCAGGGTCCTCGCCCGCCGGGACCGCCACCGGTTCACCGGCAAGCCCCTGTCGAAGCGCCAGCAGCGCAAGGCCGACAAGCGTGCGGCGAACAGCGGGCCGAATCTCGGCGCTCGCTGGGCCGGCTTCGTGCTGCGCCATCCCGTCGCCGTCCTGCTGCTGGGCGTGGTGAGCCTGGGTGCCGTCGCCGTACCGGCGGCGAGCCTGGAACTGGGCCTGCCAGGGGAGGGTTCGATGGCCCCGGAGACGACCCAGCGCAAGGCGTACGACATGCTGTCGGACTCCTTCGGTCCCGGCTTCAACGGACCGCTGCTGGTCACGATCGAGGCCAGCGACGCCAAGGCGGCGGCGGAGCAGGTACGCACCGCGCTGGAGTCGGTCGACGGCGTCGCCACCGTTTCGCCGGTCACCACCAACCCGTCCGGCGACACCGCGGTCGTCAACGTCGTGCCCGAGACCGGTCCGACCGATACCAGGACCGAGGAACTGGTGCGTTCCCTGCGCACCGCCGCCGGCCCGCTCGAATCCCGTACCGGCGCCTCCGCGATCCTGGTCGCCGGCCAGACGGCGATGTTCATCGACTTCTCCCAGACCCTGGACGACGCGCTGGTGCCGTACCTGGGTCTGGTCGTCGGTCTGGCCTTCCTCCTGCTCATCGTGGTGTTCCGGTCCGTGCTGGTCCCGCTCAAGGCGGCGCTCGGCTTCCTGCTGTCCGTGACCGCGGCCCTCGGTGCCGTGGTGGCGATCTTCCAGTGGGGCTGGCTCGCGGACGTCATCGGCGTCGACCAGCACGGCCCGATCATCAGTACCCTGCCGATCCTCATGATCGGCGTGGTCTTCGGCCTGGCGATGGATTACGAGGTGTTCCTCGTCTCCCGCATCCGCGAGGCGTACACCCACGGCGCCAGCGCCGCCGAGGCGGTCGTGACCGGGTTCCGGTACGGCGGACGGGTCGTCACCGCCGCCGCGATCATCATGACCAGCGTCTTCTCCGGCTTCATCATGGAAGACAACGACTTCGTCAAGATGATCGGCTTCGGCCTGGCCGCCGCCGTCCTGTTCGACGCGTTCGTCGTCCGGATGGCCCTGGTGCCGGCCCTGTTCGCGCTGCTCGGCAAGTCGGCCTGGTGGCTGCCGAGGTGGCTCGATCGGGTCCTGCCGCGCATCGACGTCGAGGGGGAGAAGCTCGCCGACCCGCCCGAGACGCCCATGGGACAGCCGGTTCGGGAGCACCACCTCGTGGGCTGAACCACCGCATGGACAAACTCCGCCGGGGTGAACTCACCCGGCGGAGTCTCCGCGTTCTCGACCGGTCCTCGACGTTGACTCTAGTCAGTGATGATTATCGATGCTATGAATTGGTGGGTCATGGGCGACCTCCCTGTTCAGGTATCGACGTCGGTTGGAGACAACAGCGCATGAGGGAATATCAGGATGGTCGGCCGGGGGCTCGATGGCGGCGTTGGGCCAGAATCACCATCGCCACCGTGGCGACATCCGCCGGAATCGCCGCGCTCGCCATGGGAGCGACGACGGGTGCGGCCGCCGCGGGCTCGCAGAACGCCGCGATGGCCGCGCCCGCGGTTTCCAGCGTCGCCGCGGGCTACTCGCATACGTGTGCGATCCCTGTCGACGGCACGCTCTGGTGTTGGGGCAACAACTACAATGGTCAACTCGGCGACGGCACCACCACGAACCGGACCACCCCGGTGCGTATCGGCGACGCGACCACCTGGGCCAGTATCGACGCCGGCATGAGCTACAACTGTGCGATCCGCACCGATGGAACCTTGTGGTGCTGGGGTAACAACCGCAGGGGCCAGCTCGGCGACGGCACCACCACCAATCGCACCGCTCCCGTGCGGGTGGGCGACGGCACCACCTGGGCCAGCGTGAGTGCCGGCGAGGGTCACGCGTGCGCGATCCGGACCGACGGCACCCTGTGGTGCTGGGGCTTCAACCGCAACGCGCAGCTGGGTATCGGTTCCGACGTCCAGAACGTTCTCGCCCCGATGCGGATCGGCACGGCGGCGAACTGGGCGAGCGTGACGGCCGGTTTCGCGCACACCTGCGCCACCCGCACCGATGGCACCCTGTGGTGCTGGGGCGACAGCTCCAATGGCCAGCTCGGTGTCGGCAGCATGACCTTCAAGTCGACTCCGACGCAGGTCGGCACCGCGACCACGTGGTCCGGTGTGACAGCGGGGTACACGCACACCTGCGCCGTCCGCACCGACGGCACCCTGTGGTGCTGGGGCGAGAACGGGTATGGGCAGTTGGGTGTCAGCGGCATCCACCAGAGCACGCCGGTCCAGGTCGGCACCGCCACCACGTGGTCCGCGGTCCGCGCGAGCGACGACTCCTCGTGCGCGGTCCGCACGGACGGCAGCCTGTGGTGCTGGGGCAACAACATGGCGGGGCAGCTGGGCGACGGCACCACGACGCACCGGTTCGCGCCGACCCGGGTCGGGACGGCGACCACCTGGACCAACCGCATCGTCGTCACCTACCACGCCTGCGTGATCCGCACCGATGGCAGCCTGTGGTGCTGGGGCAACAACCTGGCCGGACAGCTGGGCGACGGCACGACCACCGACCGGTCGGCGCCGGCGCAGCTCAGCCTTCCGGGCTGACCCCAAGCGTTCCAACGGCGGCACCGCTTCTCTCGTAGAGGCGGTGCCGCCTTCTTGTCTGCGGAGCCGCCGTGCCCTTGACCATGCCCTGGAGTGCCGCTATGTTCCGCAGAGAACGTTCTCTTAATCGACTCGACTTGCCACGGCCACGACCGCGAAACACCAGTGTTGTTCCCATGCCAGCCGATAGAAACCGTTTACTCGGAGTGGAGAGATTTGGTGGCAAGACGCCTGAGAGTGCCGGTCGCCATGGCCGCGTGTGTCCTGACCGGGGCCGTCGCGATCGCACCACTGACGGTGGCGACGACCGCGAGCGCCGCACCCGAGACCTTCCCGACCGTGACGCTGAACCAGATCACCAGCAGCGAGGGGTTCGTCCACCCGGGCATCGGCGTGAGCGCCAATCGGCTGTCGCAGGCCCGGCGGCAGGTGCTCGCCGGTGCGGAGCCGTGGGCGTCCTACTACGCCGCGATGGTGGCCACGAAGTACGCGTCGACCACGTTCAGCTCGGCCAACCAGGGCGCGCAGACCGACTATCCGGCCGTTGACGCGTTCAACTCGCAGGCGGTCCAGTCGAGGCTCATCGACGACGCCTTCCGCGCGTACACGCAGGCGATCCTCTATGTCATCACCGGAAATCCCGCCTTCCGGGAGAACGGGTTGCGGCTGCTTCGCATCTGGAGCCACATGGATCCGGCGAAGTACGCGTACTACCCGGACGCCCACATCCACTCCGGTGTCCCGCTACTGCGCATGCTCGCCGCGGCGGAGATTCTCCGGTACTCCAGCGTCAACCCCAGCGGCACCGGCTACGACCTCACCTGGCAGGCCGCGGACACCACGAACCTCAAAGCCAACCTCGTGGAGCCGATGACGGCCACCTTCCTGTTCAGCAACAAGCGCTTCATGAACCAGCACCTGTACTCGCTGGTCGGCGCGCTCGCCGGCGCCATCTTCACCGACAACCGGCCCCGGTACGACGAACGCGTCGAGTGGTTCTCGGTCAACGCCACGAACCCCGACACGTACGCCAACGGTGGGTTGCTGTCGCTGTTCCAGCGCATCGACAAGAAGGACCCGCTGAACCCCTACGGCACGTCGTTCGTGCAGCACCAGGAGATGGGCCGCGACCAGGCGCACGCCTGGGACGGTGTCGCCAAGCTCAGTGAGATCGCGCGGCTGTTGACGATCCAGGGCACCCGGTTGGACCCCGTGAAGGGTACGGTGTCGACGGCCCGGAACGCGGTGACGCCGTACCGGTTCGGAAACAACCGCCTGCTGGCCGGTGCCGAAGCCTTCTACGCGTTCATGCTGGGCAAGACCATCCCGTGGATCGACACGAGCGACCACGCCGGCGTCCTCTCCGACGCCTACCGCGGCCGGCTGTTCTCGCCGATCGACGAGCTCTACGACGTGTACCGGTACGACGTCGGGATCAATGTGGACGATGCCGCCCCGAGCGTGGCCAAGGCGGCCAGGCAGGCCGACGGTCCGACCCTCTACTGGGGCACCAGCCAGTACAACTTCTGGAACAGCAACCCCGACTACAACCCGGACCACTGGCTCTCACTGCCGTTGGCCGCCGCCGGAAAGGCACGGCCGAAGCCGACCGACGCGCTCGTACAGGCCGAGACGCGCAGCATCGCGCTGGACACGCGCTCCTCAATCAAGCGCGAAGGCGACCGCGCTTTCGTGCGGATGAGCGGATCGAAGGGCGGGACGACGATCGCGGTCCGGACGCTGATGTACCCGAGCCGCAACGGATACAGCCCGGTCGGTGTGCTGCTTCGCACCAACGGCACGGCCACCCTGCAACTGCGCAAGAACATGTCGCTGGCGCCGTACCACACGTTTCCGGTGCCGAACACCCACGGCCAGTGGCGGTACGTGGTCTACGACATGGACCTCGGCCTGATCCGGGGCTCGCTCGCCGGAGACAACCTGGCGTACTACACAGTGGTCGGACCGTCGTCGACCACAGTGGACATCGACAGCGTCAACCTGGAGGCGAAGAGCCAGCTGACCCCGCCGGCCTTCGGGGCGGGACGCCAGACCACGCTCATCGCGGTGGCCGGCGCCAGCCTCAGCCGGTCGCTGGCGGCGACCGACGCCGGTGGCGACACGCTCACGTACGACAGCTCCGGCCTGCCGTCCGGCGCGACGCTCGACTCCTCGACCGGCGCGCTGAGCTGGTCGCCCGGGGCCGGTGACACGGGAACCCACGCGTTCCTCGCCGTCGCCTCGGACGGCACGGTCGACACCGTCCTCAGCGTCACCGTCAAGGTCGTCGCCAACCGCGCGGCCGCAGTCACCGCGGCACTGGCCGGTTACGACCCCACGCGGGCGTACGTCCGCGAGACACTGTCGTCGTTGGACACCGCGCGGAAGGCGGCCGAGGAGGCGGCCGGGGACGCCGACGACGGTTCCTTCGCGGCACGTATCGAGGATCTGCAGGCCGCCGTGGCGGGATTGCGGCTGCTGTCACCACGCCTGCCCGACGGCACGCTCGACTACCGCGGGATCGTGTCCTCACCCACCCTGAACGCCTACGCCATCGACAACATGGCCGACGGAGACTTCAACTCCATCTCGGGCGACCTGCGGGCGCCGTTCGTGCTCGACGCCGGTGCCGGGTTCCGGACGCGGGCAGACGCGTTCGGACTACAGGCACGGTGGAACTTCGCCAACCGTTCCGAAGGCGCCAACGTGTACGGCTCGAACGACGGCACGGCGTGGACCCTGCTGACCGCGCGTGAAACCACCAACACCACCGAGGCCCGATTCGCCATGGAGACTCTCCCGGTACGTGCCGAGGTGAAGGACCAGTCGTTCCGGTTCCTCAAGGTCCAGGTGGACCACCCCGGCGTACCGACCGACCCGGCGTACCCGGGCCTCTCGTCCTTCAGTGAGCTGCGTGTCCACGGCGAACGCGTCCAGACGGTGCGGGCGGTCACATCGGCGTCCCTGTCGTCGAGCAACGCCACGCCGGGAACGGCGGTCGACGGCGACACCGTCACGCTCGACCTGGTGGCGTCCGAGCCCCTCGCCATGGTGACGGCGAAGATCGAGGGTGTCGAAGCCACCATCACCAGTACCGACAGCCAGCACTGGCGGGCCACCGCCGTACTGCCGGACAACGTCGGGTATGGGCGCGCGCTGCGATTCGCCGCCGACTACACCACGGCGGCCGGCGGTATCGGCTCGACCGTCCTGCAGACAACGGACGGCACGTCCCTCGCGTTGTGGAACACCCACATCACCGTCGTGCCACCCGACCCCTCCTGGGTCACCGCATCGACCGTCTCGTGGCCCGGCACCGGCACGCAGGCCGGCAACGGCTGGAAAATGTTCGACGGTGACATCACCACGTACACCGACACCACCACCGCCAACGGCTGGGTCACCGTGACCCCGCCCAGCGGGACCACCCTGGACGTCAACGCGGTGCGGATCCGCCCGCGCGTCGGCTACCCGGCCCGGGCCAACGGCACGGTGCTGCAGAAGTCGACCGACGGCGGCGCCACCTGGACCACCCTGGTGACCATCACAGGCGTCACCGCCGACGCGGAGTGGTACCTGTTTCCGCTCGCCCAGAACGAATCCGTGCCGCGGCTGCGCGTCCTGGACGAGCACGGCGGCAACACCAACATCGCCGAAGTCCAACTACTGCGATTCGACGGCACACTAATGTGAGGTCATATGACGGTCACCCGCCTGCGCGACATCCCTGGCATCGGGGTCGATGCCGTCGGCGACGCGGCGGACGCCGCCGCCGACCCCGACTTCCTGCGCCTGGAAAACCTGGACACCGACCTGCGACCGCCCGCCGTCGCGATCGCGGCGACCCGGGCCGCGATCGACGATGACGCGGCCAACAGCTACCTGCCGTTCCAGGGACACCGTTCCCTGCGCGCCGCCGCCGCGGCACACGTGGGGCGGATCGCGGGCCGCGGCTACGACGCCGACACCGAGTGTGTCAGCGTGGCCGGCGGGCTCAACGGCATCCTCAACACACTGCTCGCCACGGTCGAGCCGGGCCAGGAGGTGGTGCTGGTCGATCCCGTCTACGCCGGCCTGGTCAACCGGGTCCGGCTCGCCGGGGGAGTGCCCCGCTTCGTGCCGTCCGAGGCCACGCCAGACGGCTGGACCGTCGACCCGGCACGGCTCGCCGCCGCAGTCGGCCCCGACACCGCGGCGGTACTGATGATGGGACCGGTCATGCCGAACGGGCTGGTCCTGGACGAACGACACTGGTCCGCGCTGGCCGGCGCCTGCGAACGGCACGACGCCTGGCTCATCTACGACGCGGCCATGGAACGCATCCGCTTCGACGGCCGCCCTCCCAGCCACCCCGCGGCCCATGACGGTCTCGCCCGGCGCACCATCACGGTCGGTTCGGCGTCCAAGGAGCTGCGACTCATCGGCTGGCGTGTCGGTTGGGTCGTCGGCCCCGCCCCCATTCTCGCCGACATCAAGCTGGTCGGTCTGACCAATGTGGTCTGTCAGGTCGGGTTGGCGCAAGACGCGGTGGCGGCGGCGCTGGACGCCCCTGACGCCGAGTCCGATGTGGCCGCCGCCACCCGCGAATGGCGGCGGCGCTGTGACACGGTCCTGCACCAGCTCGCTGGCTATCCGATCGTCCGGCCGCACGGCGGCTGGTCACTGCTCGTCGACACCAGGCCGCTGGCGCTGACGCCCGGCGCGCTGTCGCGGCTGCTGTTCGACCGCGCGAAGGTCGCGACCACCCCCATGGACGGCTGGGGCCCCAGCGGCGAGCACTACCTGCGGATCGTGTTCGCCAACGAGCCGGTCGAACGCCTCACCGGCCTCGGTGACCGCTTCCGCCAAGCGATCGGGTGAGGGTCGTGGGGACGCGAAGGGTGAGGCCGCGGGAGCGACGGCATGGAGCGCGACGGGCATCGCGGCAGCTCTATAACGTATAGCGGCAGCTCTATAACGTATAGCGGCAGCTCTAGAACGTGAGGACGAGCTTGCCCGTGGTGCGGCCGGTCTCGCCGCGGGCGTGTGCCTTGGCAGCCTCGGCGAGTGGGAACGTCGCGTCGATGTGGGCGCGGAGCCTGCCCTGCTCGGCGAGCTCGGCGATGGCGCGCATGCCGGCGTGGTCGGCCTCGACGAGCATCGTCTCCAGCCGGACGCCCCTTTCTTCGGCCTTCTTCAGGTCGGCGTCGCCGTCGCCGGACAGGATCGAGACCACGGTGCCACCCTTGCGCACGACGTCCAGGGAGCGGGTGAGCACGTCGCCGGCGAGGGCGTCCAGGACCACGTCGATGCCGTCGACCGCTTCGGTGAAGTCGGTGGTCCGGTAGTCGATGAGCTCGTCGGCGCCGAGCTGGCGCAGCAGGTCGTGCTTGCCGGCGCTGGCCGTGCCGATGACGTAGGCGCCGCGCGCCTTGGCGATCTGCACGGCCAGGTGACCGACGCCGCCGGCGGCGGCATGGATCAGGACCCGCTGGCCGGGCTGGAGGTCCGCGGTGTCGACCAGCGCCTGGTACGCGGTGAGGGCGGCGAGGGGCAGCGCGCCGGCCTGCACGTGGTCGATGTTCGACGGCTTGCGGGCGAAGGACCGGGCCGTGCCCTTGACGTACTCGGCGTAGGCGCCCGCGCCGACCGGGAACGGCAGCATGCCGAACACCTCGTCGCCCGGCTTGAACAGGGTCACTCCGCGGCCGACCCGCTCGACAACCCCGGAGACATCCCACCCGAGTACCGGGACGGGCTCGCTCAGCCACGGTGGGCCCGCGCGGTGCTTCCAGTCGGTCGGGTTGACCCCCGCCGCGTGGACGCGGACCACGATCTCGCTCATTCCGGGCACGGGCCGCGGCCGCTCGACCTCCTTCAGTACCTCCGGGGGGCCAAAGGCGTCCTGGCTGATGGCGCGCATGGTGGGGCTGCCGTCGGTGTGTGGACTCATGCTCCCAGCCTGCTCGGTAACTCATGGTTCCGCCAACCGGCCGCCGCCCTGCCCAGGGGCGGCGGCCGGTGCTCACGCGGCGGTGCAGGTCGCGGTCGGCGCGGGGTTGGCGCCGGTCCAGGAGCCGATGAAGCCGAACGTGGTCGTGCCACCGGCCGGCAGGGCACCGTTCCAGCTCATGTTCCTGGCGGTGACGGCGGAGCCACTGGAGGTGACGGCGGCGCCCCAGGCGGAGTTGATCGCCTGACCGTTCGCGAAGGTCCAGGTGACGGTCCAGCCGTTGATGGCCCTGCCGGCGCTGACCCGCACCTCGCCCTGGAAGCCGCCGGCCCACTGGGACACGACCGCGTACGCCGCCGTACAGCCACCGCTCGGGGGCGGTGTGGTGGTGGGCACGACCGACGGGGATGTCGTCGGGTTCGTGGTCGGGTTCGGGGTGCCCTGGAACTGCGCGAAGAACCGCCAGGTGACACCCGGCAACCAGGAGGTGCCCGAGCCCGCGTCCTGCGGCGTGGGGGTGTGGCCGCCGTCGAACGCGTGCCACTCGACCGGGTACCCCGACCGGCAGGCGGAGTAGGCGAAGCTGGTGTGCGTACCGCTGCCCGCCGCCGGCTCCGGTGGGCTCGCCGCGGCGCAGCCGTTGTTGCCGGCGAACCGGTCGCGCATCGACCGCGCGCCGGAGATGCCCAGTACGTTGTCGCCGAGGCCGTGCGCCTGCAGGTACCCGATGGGCTGCGTGCCGCCGCTGCACCCGCTGATCACGCCGCCGGAGTAGATCGCGACCGCCCGGAAGACGTTCGCCCGGGCGCACGCCAGCGCGTAGCTCATGCCGCCGCCGTAGCTGAAGCCCAGCGAGTACAGCTGAGTGGTGTCGACACACAGGTCGCCGGTGATCCTGCTGACCATGTCGTCGGTGAAGGTCACGTCCCGGCCGCCGGGGTTGGGCCAGCCGTTGTCGATGCCCTGTGGCGCCACGAAGATCGCGCTGTTGTTCGACAGCGCGCCAAGGCCGTAGTAGTCGCCGCTGGCCACGTTGTTGGCGGTGCCGCCCAGCCAGTGGAACCCGAAGATCAGCCGGTACTGGCGGCTGTTGTCGTAGTTGCTGGGCAGCCGCAGGATGAAGCTGCGCTGCGTGCCGCCGCTCTGGATCGTGTGCGTACCGTTCGTCAGCGTCGGCGCCCTGCCGCATCCGGCACTGGCCGCGAGGACGCCGACACCGGTGTTCGACGCCGAGGTCGTCGCGGCACCCGACGGCAGCGCGGTCACGAGGAATGTCGCGAGACCCGCGGCGGCCGCGAGGCTCGACAACGCCAATTTATTGACAGCCATAACTGTGTACGGTAGGCGTAGTGATAACGACCGTCAATGTAATGACGAACATCGATATCGAGCTGGACTCTTCTGCCTGCGCGCGCGTTATTGCCGTGCCCCGCGCGCGGCGCAACGGATCTCTGGCAGTAACCTTCCTGATGTTGTTGTCGGACCGTCGGAAAGCTCCAGGCGGGACGAGCAACGACCTATGTGGACACCCCATCGGCAAAGATGAGGAAGGCCAGTGATCCAAACCCCCAGGGCACTGTTGCCCACGGCTGCCATCCTGCTCGCCTGCGTCGTCGCGCAGCCCGCTTACGCGGAGGAGGCCGCGTCGTCCGGAACCGTCACCATACGTTCGGTCTCCGGCGCCAGTCCGCTGCCCGCCGGCTGCGGACTTCCCCAGGGCGACGGCTACGTGCTGAACCCGAACACCGAAGTCCTGCCCATGGTGGCGCGGGACCCGAACCGCCCGTGGCACCTCGTCACGATTTTCCAGCAGGACCGCTGGAACCGGTACGGCAGCGACGGCGCCGTCACGGCCGTGTCGGACGACTACGGCCACACCTGGCGGCGCTCCGAGAACCTGCCCGCCTTCTCCCGCTGCAACGGCGGTACCGCCGCCAACGGCGGGGACTACGACGTCACGACCGACAACTGGATGACCATCACGCCGTCCGGTGCGGCGATCGCCGCGTCGTTCTCGCTGTCGCGGACCGGCGAGACGACGGCCATCCTGGTGGCGCGCTCCGGTGACGGCGGCAAGCGCTGGGACGCCCCGGTCACCCTGCAACGGGACGACAACCCGCAGTTCTTCAACGATCGCCCCACGGTGACCGCCGACCCGTACCACCCGGGCGTGGTCTACGCGGTGTGGGACCGCATCGACGCCACGGCGGAGCGCTGGATACAGCCGGTCTACCTGGCGAAGTCGACCGACGACGGGCGCACCTGGACCACCAGGAAGGTGTACGACGTGCCCGACAACAGCGGCACCATCGGCACCCAGCTCGTGCCGCTGGCGGACGGGACGCTGCTCATCGGGATGCACTACGAGACGGACACCGAGGCTTTCACCCAGGTCATCCGCTCGACCGACGGCGGGCAGACCTGGTCGGCGCCGACGCTGAACGTTCCCGCCCCGATGGCGGTGGGACCGCGCATCCCCGACCCGGACAACTCCGGTAACCCGGTGCGCAACGCGTCCCTGCCGCTGCTGGACGCCCAACCGGGCACCCAGAACGTGAGCGCGGTCTGGCAGAGCGTGGCCGCCGACGGCACGTACCACGTGGACTACTCGCGGTCGACGGACGGCGGGCAGACCTGGTCCAGCCCCATCCGCGTGGACAAGACGCCCACCGGCTCGGCCGCCGTGCCGGTCGTCGCCATGGCCAGGAACGGCACCGTGGCGGTCACGTACTACGACTTCCGCAACAACACGCCCGACCCCGCCACGCTGCCCACCGACCTGTGGGCGGTCACCTGCGCGAAGAACTGCGCGCAGCCCGGAGCCTGGCGCGAGCAGCACATCGAGGGGCCGTTCGACGCGCGGAAGGTGCCGTCGACCAGCGTGGGACTGCTGGTCGGTGACTACACCGGGCTGGTTTCGGTCGGTGGCAAGGCGTTCGTGGCCACGTACAGCGTGTCCACAGGAGACAGTGCCAATCCCGTGGACGTACACAGCGCGCTTTTCGGTAGCTGAGCGGCTGTCCGGCCAATGAGTGACGGGACCCCGCGAGCGCGGGGTCCCGTCTGGTCAGCGGTTGGCGTTCGTGCCGGCCTGGATAACGCACGGCGTGCCACGGGTATGGCAGTTTTGTGGCCAGCTCTGGCCGAGAATGGGGATTCCGTAGTGGACCGCGCCGCCCGGAGCCATGTACTCCGAGTGCGCGTTTTCGAGAATGAAGTGCTGGCCTACCTTGGTGACCCGGATACTGAATGAGAACAGCCCCTGGACCACCTCTCCCGGCGGAAGATCGAACTCCATCCGCCAGCTGGTCAGGGGAGCGCTCGTGTCGTTGGTGATGGCGAAGACCAGGACGTATGACGCCGAGCCGAGTGGCCGCCGGCTCAGGGTGGCCGTGTCCGCGTAGGCCGCAGCGGGAGCGACCAGCGTCGTCGCGCCGACAAGCGCGGCCATCAGTCCGGCGAGCGCGGCAAGGCGTGATCGCCACCGCTTTGCGCTATTGTGCAATTCTTCCTCCCGTTGAACGAATCCGCCGATTTGACTCCGCGGACAGTCTCGTTCATCCAGTTGGAATAGAACTCGATAAATGGTCGAGCCCGCCGCCTTCCGTATAGCCTTGGGCGGTGGGATTTTACGACGGCAGGTGCATGGTCACGGGCTTGGCGCTGAAGGCGAACGACCCCGCGGTAGCCGTCCTGCTACTCGCCGCTGACGGCGGGTACCGGCCGTTCACCCTCGGCCTGTATGGCATCTACAACTGTTACGGCACCATCGATTCGGTGGTCGAGGACACCAACAGCGGTCTGGTGTGGACCTACCTCGTCGACCGGCTTCGCGACGGCCGGCTCGTCGTCGGCGCCGGCGAGCAATTGGACCCCACCGACGACATCGACATCCTGCTCGAGGTCGTCGAGCGCAACCAACTCGCCTTCCTCGACGAGTTTGGATCCGAGCCCGCGCTGACGCTGGACGGAGCCGTCGTCCATCATGCCCTGATCTACCAACCCGTCTGGGAAGCGGTGGCCGCCCACCACCCGGCGCCCATGGCAGACGGGTGGGGCGCCGACGTCTACGGCGAGCGGCTGCCGGACCTCGCCGCACAGGTCGTGCGGTTGGGCGCGATAGACGCGTTCCTCGCCGCGCGCGGGCTCACGTGGGCGCCGCCGGGGGAGTCGAGGCAGCGCTACCCGACGGACCTCGGCATGATCTACGACCTCGACGAGGCGCGGTCGTTCGTCGACCAGGCCAGGCGAGACCTGGCCGACGTACCGCTGCTCGCGGCGGCAATCGACCACAGCGCCAGCCGGCTCGCCGAACGCGACGAACACTCGGACCCCGGATAGCGCGGCGGTCCTGCGAAGCTCAAGATGTCCTCAAAAGCCGCAAAGCCTAAGGCCTCACCCCGCGCGGATCTTGAGCGTGACTGGACGCGGAGGGCGAGGCCGCGGGAGCGACGGTCTGAGCCACGACGCGCATCGCGGTAGCTCACGGTCCGGGGTCCTGCCACTGTGGACCCCGGACCGCCGTAAACTGTGGGCCGTGATTGAGCTCGGCGCCCGGGTGCGGGCGCAGCCGGCACCGCCTCGTGTGGTCTGGTCGTCGCTGATGCGGCTCCACGGTCCGGGGGCTCGCCAATGGCTGGACCTGCTCGACGACGAGGTCGAGCCGCGGGTCCTGGAGAGCCTCGAAGCGACGCTCGTGGTCTGGTCGTCG
This sequence comes from Phytohabitans aurantiacus, assembly GCF_027923225.1. Lineage (GTDB taxonomy): Bacteria > Actinomycetota > Actinomycetes > Mycobacteriales > Micromonosporaceae > Phytohabitans > Phytohabitans aurantiacus. The sequence goes on along the minus strand of NZ_BSDI01000056.1, from coordinate 63,908 downwards.
CTGTGGCCGGACAGGCCCGACGAGCGGATCAGGTTCGACATCGAGCCGGATGGTCCCGGGAGCCGCTTGCGGTGGACGCTGCTGACACCGGGGCCGGAGCCGACAGCGAGCAAGATCGGGCACATGCGCTTCCGGCTCAACTTCCTTGTCAACGAACGGCTGCGCAGCTCCTACGGTCAATAGCGCACCCTCAACGCGCAGAGCTGGTCAGTCCCAGCAGAGGCAGAAGGGTTTGCCGGCGGGGTCGGCGAAGACGCGCCAGTTCTCGCCCTCGCCGGGCAGGCGGGTGGCGCCGATCGCGAGCGCGCCCCGCTCGGCCGCGTCGACGTCGTCGACGTTGGCGTCGAGGTGGAACTGCTGCGGGTGTGCAGGATCCCCCCAGCGCGGCGGCACGTACCGATCGACCTGCTGAAACAGCACCGGCTGCGCGCCGTCTTCGCCGATCATGGCCATGCCGTCGCCCTCGAAGGTGACGGGCTTGCTCAGCAACTCGCTGTAGAAGGCGCTCAGCTCCTTGGCGTCCGGGCAGTCCAGCATCACGCCCATCAGCGTGGTGCCCGGGTTGTCGGCCTTCAGGCACAGGTCGAATGGGTGGCCGGCCGGGTCGGCCAGCGTGTGCCAGGTCTCGTTGCGGCGCAGCAGGGTCGCGCCGAGGGCGACGGCGCGGTCCGCCGCGGTGTCCAGCTCGGGTACCCGCAGGTCGAGGTGCGCCTGCTGCGGGTACTCCGGGTCCGGCCACCGCGGCGGCTCGTCGTCCGGCGCGTACTGGATCCCGATCCGCCACCCGTCTTCGGTGGTGAGGGTGATCCATTCGTCGTCGGCGTGGACCTGGGTCCAGCCGGCCAGCTCACGGTAGAACGCGGAGAGGCCGGCGATATCGCGCGCGTCGAGTACGACGTTTCGCAGCGTGCCAATCATGTCCCCATCATGTCGCACGCGCTCAGGGGAAGCGGGTGACCTCGGGATAGTCGGGGTCGGCGCCGTCCAGGACGGGCCGTGCGGCGCCCCGCAGGTGGGTGTCGAAGAACGCGGCGACGTACACCCGGACGATCTCGTCGGTGCGATCGCCGTCCAGCGCGGCCAGCGGCAGGCCGAACCGCTTGGCCAGCGGCGCGTAGTCGCTGAACGACATGTGGACGGTACCGGTGACGGTGAACCATCGGCGCCACCCGCTCAACCCCTGCCACGCCGTGTCCCAGGAGGGGTGCAGCCGGCTCATCCCCACCGGGTACGGGCCGGAGGGCGCGGGCAGCGCCACGGGGCTGGTGGGATCGGCGCCGGCGGCCGTGACCGGGACGGCGACGGTGGCGAGCAGGCCGGCGAGGATGCCCGCGGCCACGCGAACGGGTCGAATCATGCCCGGAACGCTAGGCACCGGTCGACGGCGCCAATACTGCCGATCGTCAGGGTCCGTCCGGCACTTTCGTCCGTCTCCGACAGGGTGCGGTGTACTTGGCGTGTGACGACCACCGATGACTGCTTCACCTGCGAGCGCGAGGCCCGGCTCGACGAACTGCCGCCGCACGAACTGATCGCCGTCGACGACCACTGGCGCGTGGCGCACGCGGTCGGTTGCGCCCTGCCGGGTTGGCTGGTGCTCCTTCCGCGGCGGCATGTGCTGGCCGTCGCGGACCTCACGGACGCCGAAGCCGCCGGCCTGGGTACCTGGCAGGTCCGTCTCTCGCGCGCGCTGCACGCCGTGACCGGCTGCGCCAAGACCTACGTCGTCCAGTTCGCGGAGGCGGCGAGGTTCAGCCACGTCCACTTCCACGTGGTACCGCGGATGGCGAGCCTGAGGGAGGACAGGCGCGGGCCGAAGGTCTTCGAGTACCTGAACCAGCCGCCGGAAGAGACGGTGACCCGCGATCAGATGAATGCCTTGGCGGTCGACCTCGCGCGGCGACTGCGCTAGTTCCCGCTCAGCGCTGGGCGGTGAGGAGGAACTCGGCGTTGGTGCCGGTGCGCGCCAGCCCTTCGAGCAGCGCTTGCAACGCCTGCTGCGGGGTGTGCGCGTGGAGGGCCTTGCGGAGCCGGCCGATGATGGCGGCCTCGCCGGTGTCGAGCAGAAGGTCGTCCCTGCGGGTGCCGGAGGCGTGGATGTCGACGGCCGGAAACAGCCGCCGGTCGGAGCTGGCGCGGTCGAGTCGCAGCTCGGCGTTGCCGGTTCCCTTGTACTCCTCGTAGATGAGGCTGTCGCCCAGCGATCCCGTTTCCACGAGGGCGCTGGCGATGATGGTCAGCGAGCCGCCGTCCTCGATGTTCCGTGCGGCGCCGAGCAGCCGCTTGGGCGGGTGCAACGCGGTGGTACTGATGCCGCCCGACAGGGTCCGGGCCGACGATGGCGCGGTGTGGTTGTAGGCGCGGCCAAGCCGCGTCAGCGAGTCCAGCAGCAGTACGACGTCGTGGCCGAGCTCGACGAGGCGTTTGGCGCGTTCGACGGCGAGCTCCGCGGTGGCGGTGTGCTCGTGCGGTGGCCGGTCGAACGGCGAGGCGATGACCTCGCCCTTGACCGAGCGTTGCATGTCGGTGACCTCCTCGGGACGCTCGTCGACGAGCAGGACCATGAGGTGGCACTCGGGGTGGTTGCGGGTGATCGCGGCGGCGATCGCTTGCAGGACCATGGTTTTACCGGCCTTGGGCGGCGAGACGATCAGCGCGCGTTGGCCCTTGCCGATCGGCGTGAGCAGGTCGATGACCCGGGTGGTCAGGATGTGCGGTTCGGTCTCCAGGCGCAGTCGCTCCCGCGGATGCACCGGGGTCAGGTGGTAGAAGTCCGGCCGCCGCCGAGCGTCGCCGGGTGGCACGCTGTTGATTGTGTCCAGTGTGGACAGCAGCGCGGGCTTGCTTTGCCGGCGGTCCCGCTGGTTGGTGGCCGCGCGAGGCGGGCCAGCCGTTCCGGTGACCAGGTCACCGGGGCGCAGCGCGTACCGTTTGACCAGCGCGGCTGGCAGGTACACGTCGCCGGGGCCGGGCACGTAGTCTGCGGCGCGCACGAAGCCGTGCTCGCCCACGATGTCGACGATGCCGGTGACCGGAGCCGGCTGCTCGCCAGCGGGGTCGGTGAAGTTACTTTTGTCCAATGTGGACTCCCGAAGGATGAAGGGATGACGCGACCCCGTAGCGGGGAAGGTCGTTGGTTGAAAGACACCGCTTGGGCGGCAAATGCCGGCATCCAGTGCGGGTTACTACCGCCACCTTAGCTCGGCGTCCGGCGGAGAGCAACTAGGATCTGTATGCTTCCCGGATGGCTGATGCCGCGCATCTGAAGCCGTTCGTTCTGCCGGTCGACGTTCGAGTCGCTGAGCGTCGAGGCCCCGTCGATATCTATTATCCCCAGGTGGCGGAGCCTCGCCCCGCGATCGTGTTCGCCCATGGCCTGGTGCCGCCCGGCGCGCGTCCGACACCTCGGGACTGGCCGGTCTATCGCGGCTACGGGTCGGTCGCCGCGGCCCGTGGCGCTGTCGGCGTCGTGGTCGACCACCGGCTCCACGGCCTGACCGGATACCCGGATGCCGCCGACGACCTGGCCGCCGCTGTCGAACTGGCACGGCAGGACTCGCGCGTAGACGCCGAACGCGTGGCCATTTGGGCCTTCTCGGGCGCCGGCCTCCTGCTCGCCGACTGGCTCCGCGCGCCGCCGGCCTGGTTGCGGTGCGTGGCGGCGAGCTACCCGATACTCGGGGGACCGCCGGGCCTCGATCCCCGGTTCCAGCCCGCCGAGGCGGTCGCCCACGCCGGTGCGCTGCCCATCGTGCTGACCCGGGTCGGCCGCGAACACCCGCAGATCGCCGCCACGGTGGAGGCGTTCGTCTCCGCGGCCCGCGCGTGCGACGCTCGCCTGGAGATCGTCGATGTGCCGCACGGGCAACACGGGTTCGACGTGCTCGACCACACCGACGAATCCCGCGCCGCCGTCGAGCGCGCGCTCACCGCGGTGACCGGCCACATCTGAGCGATTGAATCAAAGGAATCGAGCTACCGCGACGCCCGTCGCGGGCAAGACCGTCGCTCCCGCGGCCTCACCCTCCGCGCCCAGTCCAGCTCACCCCGCGGCCGGCTTAGCGGCTCACGGTGTCGATGCCGTCGAGGGTGAAGGTTCCGCTGACGACGCGCACTGTCAGGGTGTGGTGGCGTTGCGGCAGATCCCTTAGCCAGTACGAGGTCTGGCGCGTGCCGACGGTGCCGACCTGCGCGGTGCGGGGCGGTTGGTCGTCGACGCGCACCTCCAGTGTCGCGGCGGCGGTCGCGCCGAACAGGTTCAGCCCGGTGCCGGTGAAGTCGAGCGCCAGTGACTGGCCGGCGCCCAGTACGTGCTGGGTGCGGTTGAAGTGCGCGAACCCGGCCTGGACGAAGGTGGAGCCGTCAGGGTAGGCGACGCGGGGGTCGGAGTCGTCGATCTTCTCCGACCGCCAGGGCTGACCCTTGATCGGCGTGACCGCGAGGTTGTCGTACCGGGTGTTGTAGTACCCGCTCACCAGAGCCACCCGGCCGGCCAGCACCGGGTTGACGGACGTGTCGGCGTACGAGGTGAGCTGGGCGCCGTCGAGCGTGGCCGTGATGACGTTCGCGCGCGCCTCGATGGAGAGCCGATGCCACGCTCCGGCGTCGAAGCCCGCCGCGGTGCCCGTCGCGACGACGGTGTCGAGCTTGCGCAACTCCCAGCGGCCGTCCTCGTGGACGCGGACGGCGTAGGTGGCCTGGTCGCCGCCGCGTGCCTGGACCTGCCGCACGCCCAGGCCGGCGAAGTTGGCCAGCGCCGGATCCCGGTCGACGAGGTCGAGCCGGAAGTCGACGGCCGCGGTGTAGTCGGCCCACCGATGGTCGCCGAGCACAGTGGAGGGTGCGGCGGTCGACGGCACGTTCTGCCGGCCGTCGCCCCACACGTTCCACACGTAGCCCCGGTTGCCGGCGTGGTTCTGCTGGCGCAGCACATGGCGATGACCGCGTTCGCGCGTCGCGACCACCTCGAAGGCGCCGTCCTGGTCGGCGGTGTACCGCGGGGTGCCGCCGCGGCGCTCCAGGTACGTCATCCTCCGGCCACCGACCACAGTGGTCGGATAGTCGTCGTACTCGAAGTCGTCCCGGTAAGGCAGCCGGAGGATCTCGTCCCGCGCGCGCGGCGCGAAGTCGCCCGGACGGTACTTCGCCGTGGTGCCGTGGACGCCACGCGCGAGGGTGGACAGGGTGACGATCGCGTACGCGGGCACCCGCACGCGGTACACGTCGTGCTCGACGCCGCCGATCGTCTCGGTGCGGACGGGAGCGTAGTAGCCGATGTTCTGGAAGTAGTTGGCGTCGTACGACTGCCCGCCGTCCGGGCCGCGCGTCTGCCAGGCGTACAGGGGACGGCCGCGCTGGCCGAGGCCCGCCACCTTGACCTCGAAGTACCGGTCCGTCCGGGTGTTGTTGGCGTGCACCTGCGTCCACTGTGGAGCGCCACCGGCGGCCGCGGGCGTACGCGCCGTGAGCGCGGTGCGGGTGGAGGAGTCGACGGTGGTGCCGCCGTCACCCTTGGTGCCGTCGCCGCCGGTGGCGCCTTCGATGTACTCCCAGCCGCGCCCGATGAACTGGTGGAAGTGGCGTACGGTGGCGATCCCGACGTCGCCCTCCCAGTACCCCGACCACGGGTCGGAGGCCCGGATCAGATGCTTGGGGGAGTACTGGGTGCCCTCGTACATGGCGCTGACGGCGGGCTGGAACAGGAACGTCGTCATGTGCGCCGGATCGTTCCCGGCCCCGCTCCAGCGGTAGGCGTTGATGAACCGGTCGGCGATGTCGGCGGCGGACGTGGTGCCGCCGACGCCACCGCGGGCCGGGTCGGCGGCGAGGCGATACCGCGGGTCGATCATCGGGGCGATGCCCTCGGAGTACAGGATCGGCAGGCCGTACTCCTTGTTCAGCCGGGTGACGTTGGGGCCGCCCTCGATGTCGTAGTGGAAGCCCAGGGCGTCGACGTACGCCAGCGCCTCCGGGTTGGCGAGGATGCGCCCGGCGACGGTGTCGCCGACGCGGTACGAGTCGAGCGCGACGATCTTGATCTGCGAGTAGTCGTAGCGCGCGTCTGGCGCGGCCGCGTCACGCTCCAGCCACTTGGCGAACTGGATCGTCCAGTTGAGCTCGGACACCTGGTACTCGGCGTGCCGGACCTCGTTCTGCGCCGGGCTCATCCAGTCGAACTCGACGCCGAACGTGTCGTAGGCGGCGTCGATCGTCTCCTTGTACCACTGGTACCGCTTGGTCCAGTCGTTGCCGGTCCACGACGGCTCGCCCCAGCGTAGGGCCTCCACCTCGACGTGGGGGTTGATCCTCAGCGCGTCGGCGATGAAGTGGAACCCGGCGCCGCGCAGCACGTTCGCCGGCTCGTCGGCGCTGCGCTTCGTCGCCGGCTCGGCACCGGACGAGCTGTTGCTGTCGGCGCCCAGCTCGACCTTGATGTGCGTGAGCCCCGCGCCCCGGACCGGGTCGAAGAGCATCCGCATGATCTTCCAGTAGGCGTCCGGATTCTCCTCCTTGTAGTCCAGCAGCAGGTTGGACGTGTTGTTGCAGGAGACCGAGCCGAACCCGCCGAACACGTTGTGCGCCGTGCCGTCCGGCCGGCGTTCGACATCGCCGCCGTCGACGACGAGCTCCCGCCAGCTGATCGAGGGGTCGTCCAGGCGCAGCTCAGGCAGCCCGGCCACTGGACTCGTCACCGAGGTCGCCGCGTCTGCCGGCGCCGCCGCCGCGGTCGGCGCCAACGGTCCGACGAACGCGATGGACAGCACCGCGACGGTCGAGGCGGCGATGATGGGCGCGCGTGGCATGGGCGTTCTCCTGCCGTCGTCGACCGGTCAGCGGGTCACCCCATCCTGGCCAAGACAGCGACCGATTTCAACGTTTCAGGTCTTCGGGGTCCGGCGGGGAAGCCCGCTCCGCCACCGCCCTGGCCGCGGCCAGGAACTCCGGCGGTACGGCGTCGGCCGCCCGCAGGGCCTCCTGCAGCGCCGCCAGGAGACCCTCGTCGCTCGGCCACGGCTCGCCGGCCATCACGCACCGCCTCTCGTCCGGCACCGGGACGCGAGCTGGACGCCGACCTACTCGCCGAGCAGTTCGTCGCGGGCGGCGTGCGCGTCGCCGAGTTTCTCGGTGAGGGCGGCGAGCTTGCCGGTGAAGATGGCGGCGGCGAAGGAGGTGCCGCTCCACTGTGCCCAGAGGTCCTCGTAGTAGGTGCTCACGACGTCGACACCCAGCTCGCAGGTGCGGACCCACGGCAGCACCGCGGCGTCCGGGGTGAACTCGGCGGGCTCGCCGTTCCGGTCCACGGCGCCCACCCCGATCACGTCCGGGTGAGCGGCCGGATAGACCGCCGACCGGGGCGGTACCACCGTCGAGTTGCCGAGGTTGCCGGCCGCGGCGACCAGGACGATGCCGGCGTGGCTGAGGCGTTCGAGCGCCGTGGACAGCAGGAGCGACTCGGCGCCGTCGTCGGTGACCGCGCCCCAGGACATGTTCAGGATGTCGACGCGGTCCTTCGGCGTGAGGAACCGCATCAGCCGCACCGCCACGTCCCACGCGTTCGCCTGGCCGGTGTCGTCGATCGCGCCGTCGGTGACAAGCTCGGCGTGCGGGGCCTTGCTCAGGATGAGACCGGCGCCGAACGTGCCGTGCGCCTCCCACACCTCGGTTCCCTCGGCCTTCCTGACCTCGGCCGGGTGCGCGGCGGGTTCGGTCCGGATGCTGGCCGGCAGGTCGTTGTGGTACCGGATCTTCGTGTCCACGAGGCCGACGCGCACGCCGGACGCGGCACGGGCCGAGCCCAGGGCCCGGACCAGGCTCTCTGGTGGAGCCTTGACGGTCGGCCTCCGTTTGCCGCCGCCGTTGATCTCCCCGAACGGCTCGATGCACTCGAGAAACCGGTTCTTGCCCATCGTCGGCACCCAGCCGCAGCGCAGGCCGGCGGAGTCCGTGCGCATCTTGTACATCAGCACGTCGAGGTCGCCGATCGATCGCACCGGTGATCCCTTCGGCAGACTCAGCGCGTAGGCGCGCTGTGCGGCGTCGGCCAGTTCGACCAAACCGGGGAGCCGGGCGATGTCGGCGCCGAGGGTTGGCAGCCGCACCAGAGCGAGTCCCAGGTCGTCGTCGGCGGACGGCTCCTCGTGGTTCACCGAGAGATCGCGCAGCGCCGTCGTGACGGTGGCGAGGTGTGGTATCGCCACAACGATCTCGTTTGTCCTGAATAGTTCGTAGTTGATGCGCTGGCTGGCGTTCTCGCCCATCTTTCGGCCCCTCTATCGAGAGCTGGTGTGCCGGTACGCTCACTGGTGCGGAGCAGTCCACGGCCCGGCTGATACAGGAGCGGTAGCCGTCGTGAGTGACACGCTCGTTCAGCAGGCGCGCGAGGCGCTCCGGCTCGCGGATGGCGATCCGCGCCGGTCCGCCGCGCTGGGTTCGCAGGTTCTCAAACGGGCCGTGGCGGCGAGCGATGCGGCGGCCGCCGCCGTGGCCGAGCGAGCGCTGGGGCTGGCCGCCATCCACCTGCAGAACCTCGACATCGCCCTGCGGCACCTGCGGGCCGCCGTCGCGCAAGGCCAGGCGGCGCGGTCGCGGGAGCTGACCGGTGAGGCCCGCATGACGCTCGCCTTCGCATTGAACCGGCGTGGCCGGCCACGACTGGCGTTGCGCGAGATCGACGCCGCGCTGGTCGACCTCACCGGTGTCGGGCGCGCCCGCGCGCAGGCGCAGCGCGGTGCGATCCTGCACCAGCTGGGCCGGTTCGACGCGGCGCTGGCCAGCTACCAGATGGCGCTGCCCATGCTGCGCCGCGCCCACGACGACCTGTGGACCATGCGGGCCCTGCTCAACCGCGGGCTCCTGCACGGGCACCGGCACCAGTTCGCGGCGGCCGAAACCGACCTGCGCGAAGCCGAACGGCTGGCCCGCAGCCTGGGCCTCGGCCTGCTGGAGGGCTTCGTCCACCAGAACCTGAGCGAGATCAACGCGCTGCGCGGTGACATCCCGACCGCGCTGAACTACCTGCACCGGGCCGAACAGCGGGTGGGGCTGCTACAGCCGGTGGCCGGCTCGCTGCTCGCCGACCGCAGCCAGTTGCTGCTGTCGGTACGGCTGGCGGTGGAGGCACGCGAGGCCGCCGAGCTGGCCGTCGCGGCCTTCGAGCGCGAACGCCGCCGGATCGCGGTGCCGGAGGTGCGACTGCTGGTCGCGCAGGCGGCCAGCGTCCAGGGCGACCTGGAGACGGCCCTGCGGCAGGCGCGGCGGGCGGCCCGCGAGTTCGCCCGCCACCAGCGGCCGCAGTGGGCGGCGGTGGCCCATTACCTGGTACTACGGACCCGCATCGCCGACGGCGACAAGTCCCGGGTGGGCGTCGGTCGGCTCGAACGCGTCGCCGACGCCCTGGCGGCGGCCGGCTGGCCCGGTCCCGCGCTGGAGGCCCGGCTGCTCGCGGCCCGGTTGGCCCTGGAACGGGGGCTGCGCACCCGCGGCCTGGCGCAGCTCGCCCTCGCCAGCCAGGCCCGGCACCGCGGACCGGCGACCCTGCGCGCCCGCGGGTGGTACGCGCAGGCCCGGCTGCGCCTGGCGGCCGGCAACCGGCGCGGCGCGAGCGTCGCGCTGCGCACCGGCTTGCGCATCCTCGACGAGTACCGTGCCACGCTCGGCGCCACCGACCTGCGCGCCCACGCCTCCGGCCACCGGGTCGAGCTTGTCGACCTGGGCCTGCGCATCGCGATGGCCGGTGGCCGCACGGCGCGCGTCTTCGCCTGGGCCGAGCAGGGCCGCGCCAGCCACCTGCTGCTGCGACCCGTCCGGCCGCCGGACGATCCGGTGCTCGCCGCGGCCCTGGCCGAGCTGCGCAAGATCGTCGCGGAGATCGATCAGGCGCGCCGCGCGAGCCGGCCGGTCGGCCGGCTGCTGCAGCGGCAGGTCATCGCCGAGCGCAGGATCCGCGACTACAGCCGCCTGCCGCGTGCCGAGGCGGCCACGCCGCCCGTCGGTCCGGTCACCTCGGCGGTACTGGCGCCCGCGGTCGGCGCCGACGCGCTGCTGGAGTACGTCGTCATCGACGGCACCCTGCACGTCGTGAGCCTTGTCGACGGGCACCTGCGCCGGCACGTCGTGGGGCCCGCCGGCGCCGTCCGCGACCTCGTCGACCGCATCGCGTTCACGCTGCGCCGCCTCGGCCGCCAGCACGCCGACGCCGCGAGCCGATCCGCGGCCGTGGCGCTGCTGCGGCACTCCGCCGCCGTGCTTGACGCCACGGTGCTCGGTCCAGTCTCCACAGTGGTCGGTGACCGGCCGCTGGTCGTCATTCCGACCGGACCGCTCCAGTCCCTGCCGTGGTCGACGCTGCCGTCGTGCGCCGGACGCGCGGTCACCGTCGCTCCGTCGGCGGCGCTTTGGTACGCGGCCAACGGGCTCCCGCCGGCACCGGTCGACCGCGTCGAGGTGGTGGGGTACGGGCTGCCCGGCGCCACGGCGGAGGCCAAGACGATCGCGGCCCTGTACGGTGTCGACCCGCTGCTCGGTCCACAAGCGACGGTCACCGCGGTCACGGCCAGGATGAACGGCGCCGGCATCGCCCACCTGGCCACGCACGGCCGGCTCGAACCGCAGAACGCCCTGTTCTCCTCGCTCCTGCTGGCCGACGGCCCGCTGACCGTGTACGACCTGGAACGGCTGGACCGGGTGCCGCGCATGGTGGTCCTCGCGGCCTGCGACAGCGGGCGGAGCGTGGTCGGCGCGGGCGACGAACTGCTCGGCATCAGCGCGACCTTCCTGGCGCGGGGCGCGCAGCAGGTGGTGGCGTCCGTGGTGCCCATACCCGACGTGGAGACCACCCCGCTCATGATCGCCTTCCATCAGCTGGTCGTCCGGGGACATCCGGCGCCGCGGGCGCTGGCCGAGGCGCAGCGCCGGATCGCCGCCGACGGGGGAGCGGCCATGGCGGCGGCGGCCGGCTTCGTCTGCATCGGCGCGGCGTACACCCTCTCGCACGCCTAGCCGGCCGGCCGCCGTCAGGGCTTGGGTCAGGCGGAGACCACGAACATCGGGCTCAGCGCGGTCGACAGGTCGACGCGCAGTCCGGAGGTGACCTTGTACGTGGCGATGGCCTGGAGGACGTCGCCCTCGTCAGCCGACCACGTCGGGTCGATCGTGACCCGCAGCTCCTGGTTCAGCGGGTCCGCCTGCGGCGCCAGCGAGTTGGACACGGTCTTGCGCTGCACCACCGTGGAACGGCTGAGGTTGACCACGGAGACGAACAGGTCCTCCTTCGTGATCACCTCCATGAGCTCCTGGCCGATCTCCACGTTGGCGACGACCGCGAACTCGGCGCCGTTCGCGACCGTGTCGGCCGTGAAGAAGGTGCCGTTGTCGACCGGGTAGAGCAGCTTGATGTTGGCGTCCTGTTGTCCGGGCATTGTTCTGTACCTCCGACGGTTGCGTATGTGCTGTCTCGACGGACGCGCCCGGCCGCCGGCTGATACCGGTCTGCCCGATGTCGTATCAAGGACTTCGCCGCCCGCTCTGATGCAGAAGGGAGCAACGTACGAGGTGTGGGCCGCTGGACGCAGGAGGAGCCATGCGCGACGACCCAGTTGTCGTAATGCTGGTCGCCCGCGCCCGGTCCGGTGAGGCCGAGGCGTGGCACCAGATCGTCGACCGGTACGCCCCGCTCGTGTGGGGCATCTGCCGGCGTTACCGCCTGAGCCAGGCCGACAGCGAAGACGTCGGGCAGAACGTGTGGCTCAAGCTGCACCAGCACCTGGCGAGCCTGCGTGACCCGGCGGCACTGCCCGGCTGGCTCGCCCGGACCACGTACCACGAGTGCCTGGCCGTCCTGCGCGCCGCTCAGCAGCGACGCCGCGCCGAGCTGGCCGACGAGGCGCCGGTCGCCACGGACGGCGGGTTCGCCGCCATCGAACGGGACTGGGAACGAGAACGCTGGCACATCGCGCTGCGCGAGGCGTACGCCCAACTCCGCCCGCACTGCCGGGAGCTGCTCGCGCTGCTGTTCGAGGATCCGCCGGTGCCATACCGTGAGATCGGTGAGCGCCTGGGTATGAAGGTCGGGTCGATCGGGCCCACCCGGGAGCGCTGCCTCGCGGACCTGCGCCGCTGCCGGGCGCTCGCCATGCTCATCGAGGCGGAACGCGCACGGGAGGGAGGTGAGGTGGATGTCCGACCAATGGTGGAACGATGACGATCTGCTGCTGCGGGCGCTGGGTGAGGCGGTACGCGGCGGTGGCGCGGTGCCGCCGGAGTTCGTCGCTGCCGGGCGGGCGGCCTTCTCGCCGCCGGACCTCGACGCCGAGCTGGCCGCCCTGATCTACGACTCGGAACGCGAGCCGGCCCTCACGCGTACCGAGACGGCGACGCTGCGGGCCCTCACCTTCGCCGCGCCTTCGCTGACCATCGAACTGGAGCTGACACCGACCGGCATGACCGGCCAGGTGGTGCCGCCCACGTCGGTGGCGATCGAGGTGCACACCGCCAGCGGCGAGACGCTCACGGTGACCACCGACGAACTCGGCTGGTTCACTGTGGACCGGGTACCGGACGGCGCCCTGCGCCTGCGCTGCCGCGACCGGGACCGGCTCGACGTCGTCACCACCTGGATCACCGCCCGCCACGAGTGAGCCCGTACGGTGGTGAGATCACGCGACCGGCTTGTTGCGCTTGCCGCCGGTCGTGGCGAGCATCCGCGACGAGATGGCCAACCGCTTCGACAGCCCGTAGGTCTTGATCGGGCTGCTGCTGACCGACTCCTTGTAGAAGATCGCCGCCCGACCGGTGATGTACCAGGGCCGAGGCGTGTCGTCGCCGTACGTGAACTGGATGACCGCGTCCCGCCGTCCGAGGCTCACCGGCTGGTGGATGTAGCCGAAGCGGAATGGCTTGAGCCGCTTGCCCCGCACCTGGCGAGCGATGTTCTCGCCGGCGTGCGCCGCCATCGGCATGCCGCTCTGGCAGGTGCCGTGGATGACGCCGTACGCCTGCCGGACGGCGGCCGCGTCGCCGATCGCGTAGATCTCCGGGTGCGAGACCGACCGCAGGGTGGTATCGGTGACGACGCGTCCGTGCTCGTCGGTGGCGATCCCGGCCTCGGTGGCCAGCGGGGCCACCCGCACGCCGGTGGTCCACAGGCAGCCGTCGCCGGTGACGAACTCGCCCCCTTCCAGTTCGACCCCGCCCGGCAGGACCTTCGTCACGCTGACGCCCGCCCGGACGGTCACGCCGAGCCGGTCCAGTGCCGCCATCAGGTACGCGCGGGCCTTGGCGCCCATCATCTCGGCCGGCTCGCCCCGGCTCAGCAGGGTGACCCGGACGTTCGGGTGGGACTCGGCGATCTCGGTCGCGGCCTCGATCCCGGTCAGGCCGGCGCCGCAGACGAGGAACTCGCTGTCACCCTGGCGGGCGAGGTGCGCGGCCATGTCCTGTGCGCTGCTGGGGCTGTTGAGGGTGAAGGCGTGCTCGGCGACCCCGGGGACGCGAGCGGTGTCGGTGGCGCTGCCGACCGCGTAGACCAGCGTGTCGTAGCCGAGCCAGACCTGGCCGGCGTCCGCGGTGGACACCTCGACGGTGCGCGCGGCGGTGTCGATCCTGGTCACCCAGCCCTGCGTGAAGTCGATGCCGGTACCGGCCACCAGGTCGGCGATGCGGTGCTCGGCGAGCTGCTGGCCGGTGGCGATCTGGTGCATCCGCAGCCGCTCGGTGAACCGGTCCCACGGGTTGACGATGGTCACGTGTACCCGTCCCTTGGCCCGTTTCGCCGCGCCGAGGGCCGCGAGCATGCCGGTGTACCCGGCGCCGATGACAACTACCTGCTTGATGTCGGTCATGCCACGAGGACGAGACAGCGGCACCGGACCGTGAGCCGCTGTGACCGCCGTCACAAACCGGCGACGGCGGTCAGCTTCTCCGGGTTGCTGATCAGGAGGATCTCCTCGGCAAGGCCATCGACGAGGTGCAGCACGAGGACCACCACCGGGGTGTCGGCGGAGTAGATGACGATGCCGGGACCGCCGTTGACCTCGGTCACCACGACGCGCGGCTCCGGCGGCATGCGACCGCCGAACGTGACCAGCGCCCGCGCCACCAGGTCGATCCCCTCGATCACCTTTTGCGGTGCCGGTGCCAGGCCGCCTCCGTCGCAGACCAACCGGACGTCGGGCGCCAATACCTCCATCAGCTGGGTGAGGTCGCCGCCGGTGCTCGCCGACATGAACGAGGCCGTCACCTTGCGCCGGGTCGCCTGATCGGTGTCGTACCGGCGCCGCCCGCGCCGCACGTGCTCCCGGGCGCGTGACGCCGTCTGGCGCACCGCCTCCGGGCTGCGCTCGACGATCGTGGCGATCTCGGCGAGGGAGTAGCCGAACGCCTCGTTGAGCACGAAGACCGCCCGCTCCAAGGGAGACAGCGACTCCAGGATCAACAGCATCGCCAGCGACACCGACTCCGAGCGGGCGACGTCGTCAGCGACGTCCGGCGAGGTCAGGATGGGCTCGGGCAGCCACGGCCCGACATAGGTCTCGCGCCGGGACGCGGCGCTGCGCAGGCGGTCGATCGCCAGCCGGGTGACCACCTGGACCAGGTAACCCTTCGCGTTGTCGACCTTCTCGGCGTCGACGGCGCTCCACCGCAGCCACGCGTCCTGGACCACGTCTTCGGCGTCGCTCCAACTGCCCAGCACCCGGTATGCGACCGAGGCGAGCAGCGAGCGATGTTCGTTGAAGATCGTGTCCTGTGGCACCGGCCGAGCCTAGCCTGCCGCCCTGCTCGGGCGCGCCGCACGGCATTCGGAATCATTACCAGCATGACGATCGGAACGAACGCCGCCGGCCGGCCCACGGCCCTCGCTGAGGCGCCGCTGCTTCAGGCCCGCAACTCCGCCGCCTTCTGGACCGCGACCGCACGGTCCCGCGGTCACGAGGTGATCAGCCGCCCCGGCTTTCTCGCCGCCGCCGGTGACGAGCGCGCCGGCCTGCGCGTACTGATCCAGGAGCCCGACCTCGGCGCCGACGAGCGTGCCGAGATCACCGAACTGGTGCGTAACGCCCCGGGTCCGGTGGAGATCGAAGACCCGTTCAGCACGACCGACATGAGCCACCTGGGCATGCGCACCTGGCAGATGCCCGTCATGCTGCGCCAGCCCGGCCCTGTCACCGCCCCGGCGATGGAGGTGACCCCGGCGCGGGACGAGAAGGACATGCACGCGGCCGAGCGTGTCGTGATCGAGAGTTTCGAGCTGACCAGGTTCGAGCCGTACCAGGCCGGCGAGGTGTTCCCCATGGCGCTGCTCGACCAGCCGGGTGTGGACGTGTTCGTGGCGCGCCTCGACGGCGAGGTCGCCGGTGCGGGCGTCACCGTCACGACGGGCGGGTACGCCAGCCACTACTGGGTCGGCACCTCGTCGGTGTTCCGCTCCCGTGGCGTCGGCCGGGCGGTCATGCTCGGCTCCCTCGCTCCGCTGGCGGGCCTGCCGGTCACCCTGACCGCGTCCCGGCTGGGCAGGCCGCTCTACGAGTCCCTCGGCTACACCGCCGCCGCGGACTCCACCTGGTGGGCCTCGCACTGACGATCTATCACGTGACGCCGCCGTACACTGCCGGCTCGTGGGAGATCTCGTCGGCACGGTCGTGACCGCCGCTGGCGTGTTCGCGGGCACGAACGTCGACGACCTGATCGTGCTGACGGTGCTGTTCCTGTCCGCGCGGGCGGCGGCCAGGCCCCGACCCTGGCATATCTGGGCGGGCCAGTACGCCGGCATCGGGGTGCTGGTGGCGGTCTCGGCCGTGGCCGCGCTCGGGCTGTCGATCGTGCCCGACCGGTGGGTCGGGTTGTTGGGCCTGGTGCCGTTCGCGTTGGGCGTGAAGGGTCTGGTCGCAGCGATCCGGGCGCGCGGCGACGACGACCCGCCGGCGCCCGCGGTGGCGACGGGAGCGGTGTCGGTCGCCGGGATCACGATCGCCAACGGCGCGGACAACATCTCGGTGTACACGCCGCTGTTTCGCACCATCGGGCCGGGCGGCAGCCTGCTCACCGTCGCCGTGTTCGCGGTCGGGGTGGCGCTGTGGTGCCTGGCCGGGTCGTGGCTGGGCTCGCACCGTACGGTGATCGCGGTGGTGCGGCGGTTCGGGCACTGGATCGTGCCGGGCGTGTTCATCCTGATCGGCGTGGTCATCGTGGTCGAGTCCGGCGTGCTCGGCCGCTTGTTCTAGGGACCCTTTGGCGCCAGGTTCAGGACCGGGCTCTGAGCTACCGCGGCGTTCGCCGTGCTCCATGCCGCTGCTCCCGCGGCCTCACCCGCCGCGTCCAGTCGCGCTCAAGATCCCGACAAAATCCCCGATTTTGTCGTGTTGGAGGCGGTTGGAGGCTGCATTATCAGGGATTTCGCTGCTACGTCCGGGTGGGTTGTGTAGCCGCGGAGGGCGAGGCCGCGGGAGCAGCGGCGCTGGAGCGCCGCGGACGTCGCGGTAGCCCGATGGCGTGTGGCGATCTGCTGCCCCTCGAAGGCAGGCTTTCACGGTCCATGGCCGGCGGTGATGCCGGGCCGCCTGTATTAGGGCATCCGGCCTATCAGCAGTCCGCCCAGGAGTAGTAGGACCGCTGTTGCCACGGGCCAGGGCCACCACCGGCGGTCCCGCCAGGTGCGGGTCACCGACAGGACGAGGCAGACCGCGCCCGGGATGGTCGCGGCGGCCAGCAGGAGCCAGTACGTGCGCTGCTCCGGCTGCCAGCACGCTCCCCGCCCAGCGGTCAGCGGATCGCACGGCTCGTCGCCGGGACCGGTCAGCGCGGGCAGCCACCACAGCAGCAGGTACGCGTACAGGGCCAGGATCGGCGCGGCGACCACCGCGAGCGGGATCGCCACGAGCCGCCGGATCGTGTGCGTGCGGCGGGGCACGGGCCACGCGTCGAGCTCCGCGCTGGATGGAGACGTCACGCGCACATCATCGCCACTGGACGCCCGGTGCGGAAGAGGGTGGCCCGGCCCGCCACCGGGCCGGGCCATCGCTCATCGCCGCGCGGTGCCGGGTTCGAACCGGACGGCCAGTGGCGTGGCGAGAAACACCGACGAGTACGTGCCGACGCCGATGCCGACCAGCAGCGCCAACGCGAAGTCCACAAGCGACCCGCTGCCCAGTATGGCGAGCGCGCCGAGGATGAAGACGGCGCCGAGCCCGGTGTTGACCGTACGCGGGATGGTCTGCAGGCAGGCCCGGTTGGCGAGCTCGGCGAGGTCACGCCGGCGCGGCTTGCCCCGGACGAGTTCCCTGATCCGGTCGAAGACCACGACGGTGTCGTTCACCGAGTACCCGATGACGGTCAGCAGCGCCGCGAGGAACACCCCATCGACGGGGCGCCCCAGCCAGGCGAACACCCCGATCACCAGTACCACGTCGTGCAGCATCGCCAGCACCGCGGCGGCGCCCCACCGCCACTGGAACCGGACGGTCAGGTACAGCAGTTGCGCGGCGAGCGCCACGGTGAGCGCCACGAGGGCGTTGCGCCGCAACTCGGCGCCCAGGCTCGGGCCGACCAGCTCGTCCCGTACCGGTGTCGCGGTGCCACCGCCGGCTTCGGCGAGCGCGGTGCGGACCCGCCGTTCGGTGCCGTCGTCGAAGCGACCGGCCCGCACCGCGACGTTGCCGTCTCCGGACTCGTTCACCACCGCGTGCGGCAGGCCGGTCGACTCCACCGCCGCGCGGGCGGTATCGGCCGGCAGCGGCTGCGCCGTCGTGTACTCGACCATCCGGCCGCCGGTGAACTCGACGCCCAGGTTCAGTCCCCGGGAGGCGATGCCGGCGAACGCGAGGACGACGGCCACTGTGGACACCGCCAACCACAGCCGTCCGCGTGACATCAGGGCCGGTTCGCGCCGCTCGATCGCCCGCCGTACCCAGCCCGCGTGGCCGAGCCCGCTCCACGCCGGCCGGCTCCACAGCCACCGCCGGCTGACCGTCGCCTCCAGCAGCAGCCGGGTCAGGATCAGCGCGGTGAACATCGACGCGATGACGCCGACGCTGAGCGTCACCCCGAATCCCCGTACCGGCCCGGAGGCGAGCACGAACAGCAGGCCGGCGGCCAGCAGTGTGGTGACGTTCGAGTCGGCGATGGCGGACAGGGCGCGGCGGAAGCCGCGTTCGGTGGCGTGTGGCAGGCTGCGGCGGCCGCCCGCGAACTCCTCCCTCGCCCGTTCGAAGACGAGCACGTTGGCGTCGATGGCCATGCCGATCGCGAGCACGAACCCGGCCAGGCCCGGCAGGGTCAGCGTCGCGCCCAGGGCCAGCAGCGCCGCGTACGAGACCAGGCCGTACGCGGCGAGCGCCACCGCCGCGAGGCCACCGGCGATGCGGTAGACCCCGGCGATGAACAGCATCGTGGCGGCCACGCCGATCAGGGCGGCCCACGTCGAGGCGTCGATCGCGGCACGGCCCAGGGTCGGGCCGACGGTCCGCTGCTCGACGATCTCCACCGGTACCGGCAGCGCGCCGGCCCGGATCAGCAGGGCCAGGTCCTTTGCCTCGGCGGCGGTGAAGCGGCCGGTGATGCGCATCGAGTCACCGGAGTACCCGACGTCGCAGACCGCCTCGGCGCCCATCTCCGGCGAGCTGATCACCTTGTCGTCGAGGACGATCGCGAGCCGCCGGGTCGGGTCACCGGGCGGTGCGCAGGCGAGCTTGGCCGAGAGCCGCTGCCAGTCGTGCTCGGCCCGGCTGTCGGCGAACTTCACCACCACCTCCCAGCCGCCGAGCTCGCCGATGACGGCGTTCGCGTCGTCGATCCGTTGCCCGGCGAGCGCCACCGGACCCAGTGGCAGCGTGCGACCGCTCTCGTCCGGCAGTACCCGGTCGGCCCCGGCCTCGGCCGCGAGCACCGGACGGAACGCGAGCTGTGCGGTCTTTCCGATGACCGCGACAGCGGTCGCGGGGTCGGTGACGCCGGGCAGTTCGACGATGATCCGGCGGTCGCCGGAGCGCAGGAGCGTCGGCTCGGTGACGCCGAGCTCGTCGACCCGCCGGCGCAGCACCTCCAGGGTCTGGTCGGTGGTGGCGCGGTTGGCCTGATTCAGTTCTCCGTCTTTGGTTTCCAGCACGATCTGGGTACCGCCGCGCAGATCCAGCCCAAGCTTCGGCGGGCGGGTGGCGACCAGCCATCCGCACACGCCGAGCACGATGAGGGCGAGAAACGCGCGCGCGGCAACGGCGCGCGACACGATGAAGTCTCCTTTGAGGACAGTGCTAACAGGACGCGGAAATCACCGCGTCGCTGGCGGCGCCCTGCCCTGGAACGTCTCGCGGTGGAGCCCGGGGCGCTGTTGCCCCTCGGCCGCGCGCACCACCCACCACAGCGCCGGGGGCGCCACGCTGACCGCGGCGGCCCAGGTGGCGCTGGCGACCTCGGCACCGGCGGCCGCCGCCCCGCCCCGCTTGACCAGCAGCAGCCCGACCTTCGCGCGCAGCTCCGGCGTGAGCGGGGCGGCGAGGACGGCATGGACGGTGCTGGCCGTCTGGCCCGTATCGTGCCGCGGGGTGGCGTCAGCGGGCCCGGTGACCGCGATCGTGCCGAGCAACAGCGCGACGACGATCGGCAGGCGCTGTGCCCACTGTCGCGCGGTCATCCCCGAACGGTACAGGCTCCCTCGCAAGCGAGGGAGCCCATATGAGCCTGTTGGTAAGCCTGCGAGCGTCAGGGGCGCTGGCCGGCCCGGTCCACAATGCCTGTTCGCAGGATCGACCACTTCTGCAGGATGGTGCCGGGCTTCATGCTCCCGAGGTCCTGGATGCGGACGGAGTCGACGGCGCCCGGCGGCTGCCCGGTGTGCTCCGGGCCGGTCACGCGGTACTCGGCGGCGATCGAGTTGTGGCCGAGGAACGCATACGTGCCCGGGGCGAAGACCAGTTCCTCACGGACGCCGATCTCGGTGCGGGTGACGGCCACGCCGGCCCGTCCGGCGGCGTCGGTGACGGCCGGGCGCAGCTCGACGCCGGGGATCCGGGCCGCGGCCCGGAAAGCGGCCGCCTGTACCGCGGGGGAGTGGTTCTGCCACAGCAGCCCCGCCAGCCTCATGAACGCCCGCTGGTCCTCGGAGATCTTGACGTAGCGGCCTTTCCGCGAGCCCGGCTCCAGGATCCACACGTAGTGGTCATGGTTGTCCGCGGGGTCGTACAGGTAGGTCAGCAGCCCGTCCGGGTCGGTGGGCACGTCGGTGTGCTGGTAGGCCGGTTCCGGCACGCACGGCACCTTGGGAGTGGTGTCCGGCCGGTCGATCGTCTCGGCCCGCAAACCGTTGCGGCAACCGGAGAGCTTCGTGCGGGCGCCCGTGTCCTCGGTGACCAGTCCGTCGCGGGTGCCGTCGACCGACAGCCAGGTCCGCACCCGCACCGGTCCCTCGACGCGTGTCTTGCCGTCCTTGCCGGTCTTCGAACGCACCTCCACCGACTCGACGTACACGAACTGGTTGTCCCTGGCCGCGGCCAGCGGGGTGGCCTCGGCGTGCTGGGCGGCCAGCAGCAGCACCCCCGAGGCACCGGCGGGCGCGGGCGTGCCGGTGGGTGCCGGTGTGCTCGTTTCGGCGGTCGGCGGGGCGGGCGCGTTGCCGGCGACGTTGGCCACGTTGCCGGCGATCAGCCCGGCCGCGATGGTCGCGGCGACGGTGGCCGGTGCGCCGATCCGCCAGGCCAGGCGCGCGCCGGCCGGCCAGCTCGCGGTACGGGGCAGCAGCCCGCCACGGGACCGGTCGTGCCGCACGGCGTGCATGACCCGGTGGCGCAGGTCGGCCGGTGGGTGCGCGCCGGTGGGCTTGAGTGTCTCGCCGAACTCCTCGACCAGCCGCAGCTCGTCGGGCAGCGTGGGATTGGGTGTCATCGCTCCTCCTCGGACATGCCGGACGGGTCCACGCCGCCCAGCGCCTCACGGACCTTGCGGCGGGCCCGGTTGAGCCGGGACCCGACGGTGCCGGGCGGGATGCTCAGTGCCGCCGCCACCTCGTCGTAGCTGAGCTGACCCCAGGCCACCAGCAGCAGCACGTCCCGGTCGCCGCGCGACAGCGCGGCCAGCGCGGCTGCCAGCGGCCGCCGGGCCGCGTCGGCGATCACCCGGGTGGCCACCTCGTCCGCCGGGCCTTCGAGTACGCCGTCCGGCGCGGCGCGGGCCATCGCGCGGTACCGGGCCTTCTCCTTGCGGTGGTGGCTGGCCAGCTTCCGGGTGAGGATGCCGAACAGCCAGGGCCGGGCGTCGGGGCGGGACAGGTCGTACTGCCCGCGCCCGCGAAACGCCGACAGGAACGCGTCCGCCACGACATCGTCGGCACCCTCGGCGCCGACGCGCTGGTGGGCGTACCGGTACAGCGTCGCGGCGTACCTGTCGTAGATCACCGCGAACCGGTCGGGGTCACCCAGCGACGCCTGGATGATCGCGGCATCGGTGTCGGCGTGCGTGTCCGTGCTCACCCCGTTCACCGCGCCCCCGGACGATCGTGGTACCCGATCACTTCGTACCTCCCGTCGCGAGCCGTCACCTGTATCTACGCACGCGACCGGGTTCCTCTTCACGGTCGCCGGTGACCGGCACAGTCAGGCTCGTGAAAGGTCCACTGTGCTGCACTGGCGACCTGCATACCGGAAAGGGACAGGGGGATCGTGATGACTCGTATGCGCAGGGCCGCGATCGGAGCCGTGCTCGCGGGCGTGCTCGGCGTGACCGGGCTCGCCGCCGCCGGACCAGCCAACGCCGCCGCGCCGGCCGGCGCCGCCGAGGGCCCGAGCACGATGATGTGGCTGCAGTACGGCCCGTACAGCACGCTGGAGGTCTGCGACATCGTCCGCGCCCTCCACGGGCCGAAGACCTCGCAGTGCGGTTGGCATTTCTACGACTGGCGGACCTACGGCTGGTACTTCGGCTCGGATCACTGAGGTCTTCCGGCCACTGGAATCCGCGGGTCAGCGGGTGGCGGCCGCCAGGAACATCGGGATGGCCAACATCAGCCGCCCGCCGCCTGCCCGCTGGGACTGCTCGGTCACCCACGCCTCGGCCTGCTCGGCGCTGATGGCACCGGCCCGCCGGGCGGCGTCGGCGTGCCCGGCGAGCAGCGGCCGCACGGCGGCATCGGTGAACACCGTGGTGTGGACCTCGAACTCCACGTCGCGGAAGCCGTTGTCCAGCAACAGGTTGCGGTAGGCACGTGCGATACGTGGATGGGGAACCGTGTCGGCGCGGGCGTGCACGATGCGGCGGGTCAGGTCGGGCAGGTCCGAGTCGATGACCATCGTGTCCCAGTCCTGCCCGACCAGCACGATGCGGCCGCCGGGCGCGAGGACCCGGCGCGCCTCGGTGAGGGCGGCGGCTGGGTCGGGCAGTACGTGGTAGACCTTGTCGGCCCGGTAGCCGTGGGCCTGCCCGTCGTCCAACGGCAGGTCGGCGGCGTCGGCGGCGCGGATGTCGAGGCCGGGATACCGGCTGCGCGCGACGGCCAGCATCGCCGGGTCCAGGTCCACGCCGATGCTCCGGGCTCCGCGCCGGGCGAGTTCGGCGGCGGCGCGGCCGGTGCCGCACCCGACGTCGACCATTGTCGTGCCGGGGTCCGGCCGTAGGAGCTGGTAGCCGCGCGCGCGTAGCGCGACGGCGTCGGGCATGGTCTCGGCGGCGTCGAGCAGGCGGACGAGCCGTTCGGTGTCCGTGTAGGCGGTGTGCGTGTCGGGCATGTGCGCGAGTGTGCGACTTCAGGTCGACCTGAAGTCAACCGCCGGGGAGTATTGGGCGATGGAGTACTCGATCGGGGAGCTGGCGGCCCGCTTCGGTCTGGCCACGCACGTGCTGCGGCATTGGGAGGAGGTGGGATTGCTGTCACCGGCCCGCCGGGTGGCGCGCCGGCGGGTATACGGCGTGACGCACGTGACCCGGGTGGCGGAGATCCTGCTGGGCAAGGAGGCCGGGTTCAGTCTCGAACAGTTGCGGGAGCTGTTCGAGGCTCCGGATCGGGCACGGCGGCGAGACCTGCTGCGCGGCCAGTTGGCCCAGGTGCGCGAACGCATCGCCCGGCTCACGCTGTCGCAGACGATGCTCCAACACGGGCTACGGTGCCGGCACCAGGACTACCAGTCGTGCCCGCGTTTCCAGGAGATGGTGCTCGCGCGGTCGGACGGAGCCGATACGGCGGAGGTTCTGGCGCACCACTGAGCCGATGGCGCTCGCGGTCATGTACGGCTAGTGCGGTGATCACGAACGTTAGTGTCTCTAATTAGAGGGGCAGTTGGCTTCCACGATCCACAGCCGGCGGTGATCCCGGGCCGGCGAACTGGTTTTGTAGCCGCCGTCGCACGACCACCCCGACGAGGGCAGGTCGTGTGCCGCGAACGGCATGGCGCGGCCGCGATCACCATTGTGGACAGACGGCGATCCTGACCCCGGCCGGGTTGGCGGTGGGGCAACGGATGTCGGTGGGTTTCGGTAGAATCGAACGTGTGATCGAGAGGCTGGTCATTCCTGAAGATCTGGCGGAGATGCCGCCTGGTCCGGGGTTGGCCGCGGTCCTCGCGCGTATCGACCGGTCGTGTGTCAACGGCCACGACATGGTCACCGTCATGCAGGCCCGCGCCCGTCAGGTCGCCCACGATCAGGCCGAGCTGTTGGCGGACATTGTGGAGGTGGCGCACTGCCCGCCCGGCACCTTTAACAGTCCGGTCGAGCGGTTGAAGGGGTTGAGCCGGTATCCGGATGATGAGGTGCGGGTCGCGTTGTGCTGGACGCGCCGCGCCGCCGGCGAGCAACTCACTCTCGCCTTGGACGTGGTCGAACGGCTCCCCGACGTGTACGCCGCTTTGCGGGCTGGGCATATCGACATTCCGCGGGCTCGGGTGTTCTGCGACGTGCTCTCCGTGCTGCCCGAAGACACCGCACGGGAAGCGGCGGCGCGGCTGTTGCCGGTCGCGGATGGTCTGACGACGGGGCAGTTGCGGGTGCGGTTGCAGCGGCTGGTCATCACCATCGATCCTGACGCGGCTCGCAAACGCCGTGACAAGAGTGTCGTGGATCGGCGTCTGGATCACGGGCTGTTGCCGGAGGGCACCGCGTTTCTGGGCGGCACCAACCTGCCCGCCGAACGGGCTGCGGCAGCGTCGGCGCGGATCGACGCGATCGCCCGCGCCGCCCGCCGCGGCGGCGATGAACGCACACTGGACCAACTACGCGCCGACACCTTCCTCGACATACTCGAAGGCCTCAACACCGCCACGGCGATCTCCACCGCACCAGCGTCACCCGGCACGGACCAGACCACCCGCACGCCCGGCACAGCGCAGGCCGCCCGTCCCGCCGGACCGGCAAAGGCCGCCAGCCGGCCCGAGCCGGGCGCAACGGCCTGCGGGGACACCGCGCCTGGCAGCGCCGGCCCAGCCAGCGCCACGACCGGCCCGGTGCGCGGCGGCGTCGAGCTCACCGTGCCGCTATCCACCCTCATCGGACTGACCGAGCTACCCGGCGACCTCGCCGGCTGGGGGCCGGTCATCGCCGACATCGCACGACAAGTCGCCGCACAACAACAACGCAGCCGATGGCGATTCACCGTCCACGACGGCAACACCCTCTACACGGGCGTCACCCGCCGCAGACCCACCGCCGACCTAGCCGACCACATCAGCGCACGGGATCGGACATGCCGAGCACCCGGCTGCCGCGTACCCGCCCACCAAGCCGACATCGACCACATCAAAGACTGGGCACACGGCGGACCGACCGAAGAACGCAACCTCGGCACGCTGTGCCGGCATGACCACGGGCTCAAACATCACGGCCATTGGGAGTACCACCAAATCACACCCGGCGTCTTCCAATGGCGCACCGCCCTCGGCCACACCTACCGCGTCCCACCCGAACCACGACCAATCGATGCCCGTTGCTCCCGCAGTCTCACCCACCGCGTTCCGCAACCCGCCGCCAGCCCGCAGGGATGGATCGTGGAAGCCTACTGCCCTCCAGGGGCAGCGGATCGCCACAGACGCCGCCGACATCCATTCCACCAACACCACCCGGACGGCAACGGACCCTCACCGCCCTGGAGAAACGCACCGGCTGTTCGAGATGGCGCATTTCATCGGGGTCACCCGTCCGGGCTGGCTACAGTAGCTGCGAACGTCGGCACTCGTGGATGGGGTTTGGTCACTTGGCCCAGGTGTTGAGCCTCACGACATTGTCGTTCCACACGTCACCCACGTAGCGCTGGTTGCCGATCGCGCCATACCGGACGTCCGACGCCCGGTTGGTGATCGTGGACCAGTAGCACTGCCCGAAGAGCTCGTACGAGCTGAGGTTGAACATCCAATAGCTGTCCATCCTGAGCGAGTAGCCTTCTCGGTCGCAGGTACCGTATTCGCCGTAGATCTCAGCGTTGTATCCGCCGTAGTCGGCGTGTTCGTGGAGTCGGGCCAGCAAGGTCGACGCGTTCGCGCGCAGCTGGCTGGTGGCCTCGCTACCGCACACTTCCTTCAGCGGAATCGTCTTGGTCGACTCGTCTGCCGGCTGTGCCACCAATACGCAGCCTTCCTTCGGCGGTGACGCGGCGGCAGGTGCGGCCACGCCGACAGACGCGATCAGCCCGATGACCAGTGCACCGAATCGGCGACGTGCTCGTGGTACGCGAACCAATGGTGTGTCCCTTCCGTGTGTCATCACGGCGACCGTACGCGAGGGTGCTGACGAATCGGTCACGCAACCCTTTCGCGGCGCTGGCGCACGCGTGGATCTTCACGAAGAGCAGGAGTGCAACGCTTCGTAGATCCCGATGGCGAACATCCGGTGCCCTATCTTCCCGGGGTGGATGCTGTCCGGGAGTTGCTCCCACGCGAAGCTACCGCTGGTGTCGAAGAACGGCCGGAGATCGAGCCAGCACGTGCCCCGCTCGTCCCGAACCTCGATCATCTTCGCGATGTACTGCTGCTGCGTATACGGCGTCCGGAAGGCATCGGGGTACATCATCAACGGGGGGTTGACGATGAGGAACTTCGTGCCCGGTGACACCGCGAGAATGTGATCCATCAGCTGAAGGTAGTTGGCCTTCAACTGCGCCGGAGTAACGATCGGGTTCGCCAACTGCTCGTTCGTCCGCCAGTCCATAGTGACAATGTCCGGCTGAGAGTTCCGGACGCACTCCGTGATCCACCATCCGCCGCCGCCGGGGAGGAAGTCTGTGATCTTCGTGGCGCCGACGGCCGAGCCGATGTCGACGTGCCACGCGTGCGTTGCTCCCTGTGCCTTGACCCGCTCCGGCCACCCCTGGTCCGGGGTGTCCTGAACTCCCCAGTTGGTCATCAGGGAGTCGCCCATCACGGACACCTTCAGCTGCGTGCCAGCGGGAGCCGGGGTACAGCCGTACTGCGTCTGAGCCGCCTTGCGTACTTCGAAGTTGGACGGTGCGGCAGATGCTGCGGTTCCGGATCCGACGATGCCAATCATGGCTATCAGTGCAAGAAGCTTCACGCTGGTTCCCTCTCTCATTGCCGTCTGGCGGGACAGTGTAAGTATTTGGCTCGGGTCAGAGAGTTGGGCTTGCGGCGACGTTGAGTCCTTCGAAGGTCACCTCCGGGAAGGCGGCCGATGGGCGGTCGAGCAGCGGCTGGCGCGCGTTCGACAGCGTTTGTGCGAAGAACGCCCAGACGTACGCCTGCTGGATCGCCAGCGCCCGTGCGGGTTCGATGGCACCGAAGTGGCCGTAGAGGTGGCGGTCGACGCCGAACTGGTCGAGCAGCACCCCGAGGTCGCTGAAGTCGCTGTGACCGGCGTCGTCGACGTGCAGTTCGCGGCGCCAGCCCCGCAGGTTCGCCCAGTAGGTCGCCCAGGTCGGGTCCAGGGCGCGGGTGTGGTAGGCGCCGCCGAGTTGGAGGAACGGGCGGCAGGTGAGAGCGCCGGCGTCGCTGGCCGGCGGTAGCACGCTGCCGTCCAGGTTGAGCCCGGACTTGATGGGCTGGCCGGCGAGGATGGCGTTGGCGGCGGTGGAGCCGCCGGCGGAGTGGCCGAACATGCCCGTCCGGGTCAAATCGAGCTGGCCGTCGAAGCCCGCGACGATGTGGCCGGCGTTGATCCGCGCAAGCTCGGCGAGGACGAAGCCGACGTCGGCCACCCGGGTCCGCTGGGCGAGGAAGCGGTCCGGCTGAACGGTGTGTTCGAGGCGGCCGCCGGGGAACTGCACGACGTACGCGTCGAAGGTGTGGTCGATGGCGACGACCACGAAGCCACGGCTGGCCAGATCCTGCACGACGGTGGTGCCGAACGCCCGAGGGTTGCCCAGGCCGGGCGAGTACAGCACCACCGGGTGCCCTCGGTGCCGCCGGCGGATCGGGGCGCCCTCGTGCCCGGCGGTGCGGACGGTCCGCATGAGCTCGGGCGCGAGCTGGCTGGCGGTGGCGACCTCGCCGGCCGCCTCGTGCGGCATGAACGCCGCGACCGGTCCGGTCGGGCGGCTCGCCGGGTACCAGAGCTGGACCATCAGCTCACGAACCGGCCGGGACGGCTCCAGCGGGTCGGGGCGCGAGTCGTCGATCAGGTGTACCGCCACGGTGCCGACGGGGTGCGGGCCGGTGGGTGCGGGCAGCGCCGCGCCCACCGCGGTGCCGGCGGCGGCCGCCGGTGCGGGCGGCGTGGCCGCGGCCGATGCCAGCGTCAAGACCAGGACAAGAGCAAGGTTCACTGTGCGCATCGTTCAGCCCTCACAGACGCGGTGCGCCGGCGCCTTTGGCCGGAGCAGGTACTGGTCGGAGGCGGTCCGGGCGCACTCCGAGGTGTGGTACGAGGTGTGGCCGTCGCCGGTGCGGGTGAGCAGGGCGGCGCCCTGGATCTGGGCGGCGAGGCTGTGCGCCCACCGGTAGGGGTCGGAGGGATCGTGTACCGCGTGCACGATCAGACTGGGTACGCCCCGCACGTCCAGGAGCCGGTGCGGGTTGGCGGCCGGGACTGGCCAGTCGATGCAGAAGTTGACCTGCCACGTTTCGGAGGCGCCTTGCAGGTGCGGGGCGAGCTGGCGGCCCATCTGGATGCGCTGGCGCATCTGGGCGTAGGTGCGGATCTGCGGCGCGTACTCCATGCAGCCGATGGCGAGCCGGTTGAAGTAGCCGGCCTGGTACACCCCGGCCGGTGCCGCGGCGAACGCCGACGCGTCGCCCGCGACGGCGGCGGCGAGCGATCGGGAAAGGCCGGCCCAGGACACGTCGGGGCCGAAGATGGCCGGTTCCTTGAGGACCAGCAGCCGGATGGTGCCCATCCGGATGTCTTCGCCGGTCGCCGCCCGCACCGCGCCTTCGACGGGTATCGGGTACCGGTCAGCGGCGGCGACCAGGCGGTCGAAGACGGCGCCGACGTCCTGCCCGCGCAGCGCGCACTCCGTCGCGGTGTCGCACCAGCGGGCGAACCGGTTGAACGAGTCCTCGGCGGCCATCATTTCGTCGGCCACCTGCTGGCCCTCGGGCTGGCTGTGGTCCAACGCGGCGTCCAGCACCATGGCGCGGGTCTGTCGCGGGAACAGCTCGGCGTAATTGGCCGCGAGCTGGGTGCCGTACGAGATGCCCAGCCAGCTCACCTGCTTCACGCCGAGCGCGACCCGCAACGCCTCGTGGTCGCGGGCGACGCTGACCGTGTCGGTGTGCGCCATGAGCGATCCGGTCTTAGCGAGGCAGCTTTCCCCGACCGCGCGGTTGTGCCGGCGCATCGCGTCGAACTCCCGCTCCGACCGGGGGAACAGCGTGGTGGCCTCGGTGAACGCCGGTACATCGCATTGGGGCTGGGGGCTGCCGCCGGTGGCGCGCGGGTCCAAGCCGACGATGTCGAAGCGGGCGCGAAGGGTGGGTGAGAAGTACCAGTCGTCGGCCACGACGTAGTGGACTTCGCCATCGCCGGGCCCGCCCGCGTTGAAGAACAGCGTGCCGACGCGGTGCGCCGGGTCGTCGGCGGGGCGCCGCGCCACGGCTACGGTGATCTGCTCGCCGCGTGGCTTGGACCAGTCCACCGGCACCCGCATGGTGCCGCACTGCTTGGTGGGCGCCGTCGGGCACGGGGTCCAGTCGACGCTGAATCCGGGTGGTCCCGCCGAGGTCGGCCCCGCGTAGGCGGCGGGGACGTATCCGGCGATGACGGCGACGGCCAGCAGTCCGCTGGCGAGTACGCGTATCCGGGCGCGAAGTCGTGGCATGTCGTTTCTCCTGACCTGGATCGGCTGTGCGGGGGTCCCGGGTGCGGGTGCTGGAGGCCGGCCAGCGGGAGCGGCAGCGGTTGGAGCGCGACCTGCACGACGGCGCGCAGCAGCGACTCATCGCACTGTCCTTGGACCTTGGCCGGCTCAGCGCCCGCCTCGGGGCAAATCACGAGGCGCAGGGCACGCTCGCCAAGGCCAAGCAGGAGATCGCCCAGTCACTGGACGAGCTGCGCGACGTGGCGCGCGGCCTGCATCCCGCCGTGCTGACCGGTCACGGCCTGCCGGTGGCTCTGGAGTCGCTGGCCGCCCGGGCGGCGGTGCCGGTCCGGCTCACCCTGCGCCTCAACGGCCGGCTCGCCGAGCAGGTCGAGGTCGCGGCGTACTACGTGGTCTGCGAGAGCCTGGTCAACATCGACAAGCACGCGCACGCCTCGTCGGCCACAGTGGACCTCTGCCACCGCGACGGGCAGCTCGTCGTCGAGGTCGTCGACGACGGCACGGGCGGCGCCGACACCGAACGCGGCACGGGCCTGCGTGGGCTCGCCGACCGGGTCGAGGCGCTCGGCGGCCGGCTGCGGATCTGGACCCCGCACGGCGGCGGCACCCGGGTGCGGGCGGAGATTCCATGCGGGTAGCCATCGCCGAAGACAGCGTCCTGCTGCGTGAAGGGCTGGCCAGCCTGCTGGCCGACGCCGGATTCGAGGTGACCGCCCGCTGCGGCGACGCCGAGCAGCTTCACCGGGAGATGCTCGTCGCGCAGCCCGACGTGGCCATTCTCGACATCCGGCTGCCGCCGACACACCGCGACGAAGGGCTGCGGGCCGCGATCGACATCCGCGCCCGGTACCCGCGGGTCGGCGTGCTGGTGCTCTCGCAGTACCTGGAGATCGGGCTGGCCATGAAGCTGCTGGCCGACTCCGCCGACGGCGTCGGATACCTGCTCAAGGACCGCATCAGCGACGTGCCCGACTTCCTGGCCGCCGTCCGGCGCGTGGCGGTCGGCGGCTCCGCCGTCGATCCGGTGATCATCTCGACGCTGCTGGCCAAGCGGCGGCGGGACGACCCGCTCGGCGCGCTCACCCCGCGCGAACGCGAGGTGCTCGAGCTCATGGCGGTCGGGCACTCCAACCAGGGCATCGCCGACCGGCTGGTCATCACGTTGCGCGCCGCCGAGAAGTACGTCTCCAGCATCTTCGGCAAGCTCGGCATCCCGTCCACCGGCAGCGAGTCCCGCCGGGTCCTCGCCGTGCTGCTCTACCTGCGTTCCTGACCGCGCCCGCCGCGGCGAACACACCAGAAAACCGCCCCCCGACCGGCCTGTTTCCCGCCTGTCCGCGTCCCCGCGCCGGTGCCACCTTGAAGGTCATGAGAAGCCGCGTCATCCAAGACGGCGACCCCGGCGGCGAACGCCCGCGGCGGTCACCGCAGCCGGCCGGACCCGTGGAGGCACCCATGTCCAGAATCCTGTCGCCGATCCGGCGGCATCCCCTCGTCGCGTTCTTCGTCCTGGCCTACGCCCTCGCCTGGGGCGCCATCCCGTGGGACAGCTTCTTCGCCCCGGGGGCGCTGATCGCCGCCCTCATCGTGGCGTTCATCCGGGACGGGCTGGGGGGCCTGCGCGCGATCGGCGCGCGCCTGATCCGCTGGCGGGTCCACTGGATCTGGTACGCCCTCGCCCTCGCCGTGCCGCTGTCCGTGCACGCCGCCACCATCGGGCTCAACATGGCCGCCGGCGCGCCCGGGCCGGATACCGGCCAGTTCCATCCCTGGTACGGTGTCGCGCTGGTCATCGGCATCAACATCGTCAACCCCACCGGCGGGCCGTTCGGTGAAGAGCCCAGCTTCCGTGGCTTCGCGGTGCCCATCCTGCAGGAGCGCCGCACACCGCTGGCCGCGGCCGCCGTCCTGGCCGTACTGGTCACCGGCTGGCACGCCCCGCTGTTCTTCATGGACTCCTTCGGGCTGGAGCCGATCGAGGCGGTCACCACGCTCGCGGTCACGTTCTGGTACGTGTGGCTGTTCAACCAGGCCCGGGGCAGTGCGTTGATCACCCTCATCGCACACGCGACCGAGGGGAGCGTCGAGTACCGGGCCGGCGACCTGTGGCCGGCTGGCGCCGACTCCACCCGCCTCACCTGGCTCTACCTCGCCGCCTGGACCCTGGTCGTCGCCGTACTGATCGCCGGCCACTGGCGCTTCTGGACCCGTCCGGCACCCGCCGAGGCCACGGACCGCGCGCGACCCGACCGGAACCGGGATGGTGCCCCACAATGGACGGATGGACCGCGTGAGAGCGTCGATTCCGTTTCCCGGCACGGTGCGCAGGGCTGAGAGGCCGCGGGTGCGGCCCGGCGACCGCGACGCGCTCGGTGTGGTCAACACCGCGGTGTGCGCGGTCGCCGCGAGGCGCTTCGGTGTCCCGGTGCCGAACGTGTTCGCCACCCTGGCACGGCACCGCAGGCTGTTTCGCGCGTGGCTGCGCTTCGCGGCGCGGCTCATGCCATACGGCACGCTGCCCCGGGTCGACGCCGAGCTGGTGATCCTGCGGGTCGCGGTCGAGTGCGGCAGCGACTACGAGTGGCATCAGCACGTGCGGCTGGCGCGCCGGGCCGGGCTGAGCGACGAGCAGATCGAGCGGGTCGGCGCCGGGCCGGACGCGCTGGGCTGGACCGATCACCAGCGCGCCCTGCTGCGCTCGGTCGGCGAGCTCACCGTCGACCGCACGATCGGCGCCGACACGTGGGCCGCGCTGAGCACAGCCTACGACCAGACCCAGCTCATCGAGGTGTGTCTCCTCATTGGACAGTACGAGATGCTGGCCGGCACCCTCAACGCGCTGGGTGTCGAGCCCGACCCCATCGTTCCCTGACAGGGCCTTCGGGGGCGAACCAGGGTGGTCCCCGATATGTCCGCCGTCCCTCGTGCGCGAGGCTCGATCTTGACGGACTTCCCACGGGGGTGGAGATGAAGAAGGCGTATCGGGCCCTGCTGACCACGACGGCGGCGTTGGCGGTGCTGGCGGCACCGGCCGCGGTCGCCGCCGCGCCGAAGAAGCCGGACCGTTCGGGGCTGCAGAGCCGGTTGGACGGCATCGTGGCCGCCGGTGCGGTGGGCGCGCTGGCGCGGGTGCGTGACGAGCGCGGGGTGTGGCGGGGCGCCAGCGGCGTCGCCGAGCTGGGCACCGCGCGGCCGGTACCGGTCGACGGCCGGTTCCGGGCGGGCAGCATCACCAAGACGTTCGTCGCCACCGTGATCCTGCAGCTGGTCGACGAGGATGAGTTGCGGCTCGACGATCCGGTCGCGGCGTGGCTGCCCGGCGTCGTCACCGACGATCGCATCAGGGTGCGCCACCTGCTCAACCACACCAGCGGCCTGTACGACGTCGTGCGCACCCTGCCGATGCCGCCACAGCCGGAGTTCTTCGCCAACCGGTGGCGTACCTGGACCTCCGACGAGCTGATCGCGCGGGCGCTGGCGCATCCGGCGACGTTCGAGCCGCCGGGTGAGGCGTACTCGTACTCCAACACCGGCTACCTGCTGCTCGGCGAGATCATCGAGAAGGTGACCGGGCAGCCGTACGACGCGGAGATCGAGCGCCGGATCATCTGGCCGCTGGGCCTGTCCGGCACCACGTTGCCGGGCACGTCGCCGCGGATTCCGGGGCCGCATCCGCACGGCTACGTGCCGGGCGACGGGGAGGGAAATCTGCTCGACTACACGCGGATGAACCCGTCGCTGTTCGGTGCCGGCGGCGAGCTCATCTCCACGGCGAAGGACCTCGACACCTTCTTCGCCGCGCTGCTCGGTGGGCGGCTGCTGCCCGGTCACCTGCTGGCGCAGATGAAGGAGCCGGCCGTCGAGGGTCGCGGCTACGGGCTCGGGCTGGCCTGGTGGGTGACCTCGTGCGGGATCCCCGTGTACGGCAACGACGGCGACGCGCTGGCGTACCAGGCGTATTCGTTCTCCACAGTGGACCTGAGTCGCCAGGTGACGGTCGCGCTCACCCCGAACCACACCGGTGACCTCGACGACCTCGTCGAGGCGTTCGTGAGCGAGGCGGTCTGCGGCTGACCCCCGCCGTGATCAGGGCGTCCCTCAAGTCGCTAGAACGACTTGAGGGACGCCCTGATCACGGGACTACTGGATGCCCTCCTTCGCGATCCGCCACTGCTGGCAGGTGCAGCCGGTGCTACCCCACTGGTCGACGACGGCGCCGTCGGCCTGCGAGTTCTGGTACACCTCCAGGTACTTGCCGCTGTTGCGGTTGATCACGTTGTAGTAGCCGGACGTGGTGGGTACGAGGCTCCATTCCTGGGTCGCGTTGCTGGTCGGACCCCACTGGCCGGCCTGGGTGCCGTCGGCCGTCGAGGCGGACGGGATCTCCAGGTACTTCCAGCTGTTCTTGTTCGTGACGTAGAAGTAGCCGCCGCTGCTGGTGCCGATGCGCCAGACCTGGCGGGGGTTGCCGACGAAGCCGTACTGCACCGCGCCGGCGCCGTCGGCGGTCGAGCCGTTCGCGATCTCCAGGTACTTGCCGCTGCTGCGGTTGACGACGCGGAACTCCGCGGGCATCGCGGTGCTCGTCTGGTACACGGCGATCATGTCCAGCTCGGCGTAGGTGCCGCTGTAGGTGAAGCGGATGGTGTTGTTGCCCGCGTTGAGGCTCGCGGTGAGCTGCGCCCACCGGTACCGGCCCCAGTCCACCGTCGGCGGGTAGCTGATGGAGGTCGCCGCCCCGCCGTTCACGCTGACGGCGTGCGAGCTGTTGGCGCCCGTACCGTTGTCATAGCGGACGTTGACTGTGTAGCTGCCGGCGCTGGGCACGCGGACGTTGAACTCGACGTAGCTGTTCGAGAAGTTGATGTTTCCGATCTTCGAGCCGTTCGAGGCGTCGAAGTGGGTGACGGTCTGCACGTTGCTGAGCGTGGCCCGCTCGGCCTCGTAGTACTGCGCGGCGGTCGGGATGGTGCCGACCCGGATGTCGTTGTAGCCGGTGCTGGTGTTCTCCACGTTGGTCGCCTGGTAGAGGGTGAGCCCGTCGGGGCTGGTGTCGAAGCCCTGCGCGAAGCCGGAGAAGTAGCCGCCCTGGGTGTCCGATGCGTCGTAGGTGACCGCGTACGGCAGCCGCTCCCACGATCCCTGGCCCAGGTTGTAGTTGGCGTAGAAGTGCTGGCCGCCGCTGATGGCACCGGCGGAGGTCAGGCCCCACTTGGACGAGACGAGCACCGTGCCGTTCGGGCCGCCCTGCGGGATCCAGCGGACCATCGGCGACGAGCCGATGCCGCGGCCGTCGGCCAGCGTGATCGGCGTGCCGAGACCCGCGGGCCAGGTCACACCGTCGGAGCTGAGCTTGAAGTAGGCGGGCGCGGTGTTGAGGCTCTGGCTCGGCCGGTTGACCACCTCGTACGTGGCGATGTACTGCCCGTTGCCCATCCTGGCCACGGTGATCATGCCGGGCCGGTCGCTCTGGTTGCCGACCGCCGCGACGTTGCCGACCGCTCCCCAGGTGGCACCGCCGTCGGTCGAGCGGCGGTAGACGACGGCCTGGAGCACGCCGCTGGCCTTCTGCCGCTCGTCGCTGTAGTAGACGACCAGGTTGCCGGAGGAGTCGAGGTTGATGGCGGGTTCCCAGACGGTGGTCGTGGTGGAGGAGGGGCTGGGGTCGTAGGTGGCGGGACCACCGGTATCCACTGTGGACAGGAACGACCAGGTGGAGCCGCGGTCGGTGCTCTTGTAGACGACGATGCGGCTGCTCGACCGGTCGGCGGGCATGATCATGCCGGCGAGCAGGATGGTGCCGGCCGCGAGGCTGCCCACCTGCTGCGGCACCTCGTACAGGTAGGGCTGCGAGGTGAGGGTGAGCGTCGGGAAGGTCTGGCTCGGTACGACGTTCGTGACCAGGCTCCAGCTGGAGCCGCCGTTGGTGCTGCGGTAGATGGGGTAGACCTGTACGCCGTTCACGTAGATGAGCTGGTCGAAGGTGACCAGGAGCTGACCGTTGTACTGGCCGTTGTTCTTGAGCGCGATGACCTTCGCGTACGTGGTGCCCGCCGGGTCGAACGAGCTGCCGGCGGCGGGGGAGTAGACGAGCGACCCGTTGCCGGTGGTGACGGCCGCGGCAGGGCTGCTGGGCAGGATCGCGGTGAGGCTGCCGGCGAGGAGCGCCGCCGCGGCGAGGAGTGCTCGCCGCCGGGGACGTGGGCGCGTGAACTGCATGGTTGTGCCCCTTCGGTGGGTGACAGGGCCCCGCGAGGTAAGCTTCTACAACGTTGTAGAGACTCACAGTGCGCAGCTCGGGAGGGATCGTCAATGGTGACCTAGGTCACAGCTATGCTCTGAGACAGTTGGAGGCGCTGTCGATCAATGCCCGGGAGTGATGGATGCCAGCGACGATGCACGACGTGGCCAAGCTGGCCGGTGTGTCGGTCAAAACGGTGTCCAATGTGCTCAGCGGATACCCCTACATCCGCGAGACGACCAAGGCCAAGGTGCTCGCGGCGGTCGACGAGCTCGGGTACCGGATGAACATCTCCGCGCGCAACCTGCGCGCGGGCCGCACCGGCCTGATCGGCCTGGCCGTGCCGGAGCTGAGCCTTCCGTACTTCGGCGAGCTCGCCGACGCCGTTATCCGTGCCGCCGAGGAGCGCTCCTGGACGGTACTGGTCGAGCAGACCGGCGCCGACCGTGAACGCGAGGTCGGCGTGCTCTCCGGAGCCCGCCGGCAGCTGGTCGACGGGCTGATCTTCGCCCCGCTGACCGTCTCCTCCGCCGACATCGAGCAGTTCCGCGGCGACTTCCCGATCGTGCTGCTCGGTGAGCGCACGTTCGACGTGGCGGTCGACAACGTGACCATCGGCAACGTCGACGCCGCCCGCACGGCGACGGCCCACCTGATCGAGACCGGGCGGCGCCGGATCGCCGCCATCGGCACGCACCCGACCGACGCCGAAGGCCCCGCGGTCCTGCGCCTGGAGGGCTACCTGGCCGCGCTGCGCGAGGCGGGCATCGAGCCGGACGCCGAGCTGATCGTGCCGGCCGGGCTCTGGCACCGCGCCGAGGGGGCGGCCGCCATGCGGCAACTGCTGGAGGCGGGCACCCGCTTCGACGCCGCCTTCTGTTTCAACGACACGCTCGCCCTGGGCGCCATGTACGCCGTGCTGCGCCACGGTCTGCGCGTGCCGGAGGACATCGCGATCGTCGGGTTCGACGACATCGAGGATGCCCAGTACTCGATGCCGCCCCTGTCGTCGATCGCGCCTGGCCGCGAGCAGATCGCCCGCGCGGCCGTCGATCTGCTGGCCAAGCGGATCGAGGAGCGGGAGCACCCGCACCAGCAGGTCGTGGCCGACTTCGAGCTGCGGGTCCGCGAGTCCACCGCGGGATAACCGGCCCTCGATCCATTACCGGCCCGTTACCAAACTGTGACATGCCGCGTCATTGACGCCCGCCGCGAGCGTGACCAATCCTCTTCTACATCGTTGTAAAAGCGCCCTGAGCGCGGGAAACTCAAACGACCGCAGTTACGCGGAATGAGGTATAGACCATGAAACGACGCTCCCTACTGCTCGCCGCGGCGGCGACCGCCCTCGCGCCCGCCGTCGCCGCGTGCGGCAAGGACGACAGCGGTCAAAGTGGTGGAAAGACCACGATCACCTTCTGGAACGGCTTCACCGACGCCGACCGGCCGGTCGTCGAGGAGATCGTGCGGCGGTTCAACTCCTCGCAGAGCGAGGTCGTCGTCGACATGACGATCCAGCCCTGGGACACGATCAACCAGTCGCTGCTGTCCGCGTACGCCGCGAAGAAGGGCCCCACGATCGTCGGGCTGCCCGCCGAGCAGTTCACCGGCTACGTGACGGCCGGGGTGTGGGCGGACGTGGAGCAGGCGTACAGCGGCGGCGGGCTCGACCCGGCCACCCTGCCGAAGGCCAGCATCGACGCCACCACCTACAAGGGCAAGCGGTACGGCGTGCCGATGTCGGCCGCGGCCGGGATGCTCTACTACAACAAGGCGCTGTTCACCAAGGCCGGCCTCACGGCGGCGCCGACCAGCATGGCCCAGGTCGGCGAGTACGCGGTCAAGCTGAGCAACCACAGCGCCGGCGACGAGACCAAGAGCCAGTACGGCTTCCTGCTGCCCGACCACGGTGCCCTGCCGCACTGGGCCGTGCTGTGGTGGGCCGACGGTGGCGGCGTCGTCGCCGAAGACAACAGCCGCTCGCTGCTCGGCGACCCGGCGAGCATCGCCACCGCCCAGTACTGGACCGACCTGATCGCCAACAAGCACATCTCGCCCGCCGGCGTGAGCGGCGTCGACGCCGACAACCTGTTCGCGGCGGGACGGGCCGGCATGGTCATCAACGGGCCGTGGTCGTCCGGCGCGTTCACCAAGGCCGGCATCGACTTCGGCATCGCGCCGGTGCCACCCGGCTCGGCCACCCAGGCGGCCGCCGCCATCAGCGTCAACATGCAGCTGGCCGCCAACGCCTCCGACGCCCAGAAGGAGGCCGCGACCAAGTTCTTCGCGTTCTGGAACAACACCGAGTCCCAGACGTACTGGGCGGTCAAGACCGGCTACCCGCCGAACCGCACCGACGTACCGGCCAGCGCGCTGGCCGAGAACCCGACCTCGGCCGGGTTCAGCGCGGCCAAGGGCGCCCGCCTCTACCTCGCCGGCCTGGCGAAGGCCAGCCAGATCGACACCGACGTGGTGGTGCCCACCGTGCAGAAGATGACACAGGGCAAGGGCACCGCGGCCCAGCTGCTGCCCGATGCCGCGAAGCAGATCGACGCCCTGCTCTGATGATGTCCGCCCGCACCCGGCGCCGGCGGCGCTCACCCATCGAGCGCCGCCGCGCACTGACCGCGCTGTCGTTCCTCGCCCCGGCGCTGACCGTCATCGCGGTGTTCGTCCTCTGGCCGATGGCCAACGCCCTGCGCACCTCGTTCACCGACGCGCGCATCATCGGCGGCGGCGACTGGATCGGCACCGCCAACTACAGCCGGCTGCTGTCCGACGACCGGTTCACCAACGCGCTGGGCAACACCGCCGTCTACGCCCTGGTGACCACGCCGGTATCGGTCGCGCTCGCCCTGGGCGCCGCGCTGCTGCTCAACCGCGCGATACCCGGACGCGGCTTCTTCCGGGCCGTGCTGTTCTTCCCGTTCGTCGCCTCGCTGGGCATCATCTCCATCGCCTGGGCGTTCGTGCTCGACCCCCAGGTCGGCATCGTCAACCACTGGCTCGCCCAATTAGGACTGTCCATCGGAGACGGTGTGCGGGACCCGGACTGGGCCATGCCGGCGGTCATCCTCGTCGGCATCTGGCGCAACACCGGCTTCTTCATGGTGATGTACCTGGCCGGCCTCCAGACCATCCCGCGGGAGTTCCAGGAGGCGGCGGCCATCGACGGCGCGGGCGCCATCCGGCGGTTCCGCAACATCACCTGGCCGCTACTGGCCAACACCACGATGTTCGTGGCCATCATCGCCTCGATCTTCTCGTTCCAGGCCTTCGACCAGATGTACGTGATGACCGCGGGCGGGCCGTTCTTCAGTACCGAGACGCTCGTCATGCTCATCTTCGACACCGGGTTCCAGGACTTCGACATGGGCTACGCCTCGGCCATGTCGTGGGCGCTGGTGCTCATCATCATGGCGCTGAGCCTGGGCCAGATGGCCTACTTCCGCCGGCGGACGGTGCAGTACTGATGACCATTTCACGTCCAATCAGGACCTTCGCCTCCGTCGCCGTGCTGGCGCTGCTGTCGCTGGCCTTCCTGCTGCCGTTCCTGTGGATGCTCAGCGCCTCGCTGCGCACTCAGGGCGACCTGCTGGCCAACCCGCAGACGCTGTGGCCCGAGCACATCACGTGGGACAACTACCGCGAGGTGTGGCAGCGCATCCCGTTCGGCCGGCAGTTCCTCAACACCGTCGTCTACGCGGGCATCATCACGGTGGTGTCGGTGCTCCTGGACTCGATGGCCGGCTACGCGTTCGCCCGGTTCACCTTTCCCGGTCGCGGCCCGCTGTTCGTCGTCGTACTGGTCACCCTGATGCTGCCCATCCAGGTGACGCTGATCCCGGTATTCCAGCTCCTCAACGACCTCGGCTGGATCAACACGTACCAGGGGCTCATCGTGCCGCGCGTCGCCGACGCCTTCGGCATCTTCTTCATGCGCCAGTTCTTCCTGTCCCTGCCGCGCGACCTCGAAGACGCCGGGCGCATCGACGGGTTCTCCGAGTTCGGCATCTGGCGCCGCATCATGATGCCGCTCGCGTGGCCCGCCGTGCTGACGCTGGGACTGTTCAACCTGCTCTACAACTGGAACGACCTGCTGTGGCCGCTCATCGTGACGACCGACGAGAACATGCGCACGCTGTCCGCCGGGCTCGCCCTGTTCAAGGGCCAGCACAGCGCCGAGTACGGGCTGCTGATGGCCGGCGCCATTCTCGCGCTGCTGCCGATGGTGGCGGCGTTCGCGCTGGTGCAGCGCAGGTTCATCGAAGGCATCGCCACCACCGGGCTGAAGTGACAGGGCTGAAAGTGACAGGGCTGAAAGTGACGGGGACGGGCACAATGCGTTGGTACGAACAGAACAAGCTGCACTTCGCCATCGGCTTCGAGGACACGTTCATCCCGCAGACCCGGCCGGGGGAGCGGGCGCTCGACGAGTACGAACTGACCGGGCACTACGAGCACTGGCATGAGGACTTCGGAGCGGCCAGCGCCGCCGGCGCCAGCATGGTCCGCTGGGGGATTCCCTGGTACCGGATCCAGCCGGCCCGCGACCGCTGGGACTGGAGCTGGCTGGACCGGGTCGTCGACCGGCTGTCCGAAGTAGAGCTGGAGCCGATCGTCGACCTCATGCACTACGGCACTCCACTGTGGTTGGAGGAGCAGTTCGCGCACCCCGACTACCCGAAGCTGGTCGCCGAGTATGGCGCGCGGGTCGCGGAGCGCTATCCCGGGCGGCTCAACGCCTTCACGCCCCTCAACGAGCCCCTGCTGAACGTCCTCTACTGCGGTGAGTACGCCTACTGGCCGCCGTACCGCAAGGGCAACGAGGGATTCGTGACCCTGCTGCGCGCCATCAGCCGCGGCATCTCTCTTACCCAGCGGGCCATCGCCGACGTCGCGGGCGAGCACGCCAGCTTCGTACACGTCGAGGCGTCGTTCCGGTTCACCGGCGACAGCGACAAGGTGCCCTTCCTTCGGGAGCGGGCATACGTGGTGCAGGATCTGGTGACCGGCCGCCTCGACGACCGGCATCCGCTGGCCGGGCACCTGCGCGCGCACGGGTTCACCGACGAAGACTTACGGTGGGCACACGAACACGCCGTCCAGCCCGACGTCATGGGCGTCAACTACTACCCGATGCACTCGACAGAAGTGGTCGAGGCGGGCTCCACACAGGACGGTGGCCCCTTCGACCTGCGCCCGCGCGTCAACGCCTGGACCGAGGGCCTGGTCGACGTGCTGACCGCGTACGCACAACGATACGGCCGGCCGGTGTTTCTCACCGAGACCGCCTGGACCGGCACCGTGCGGGAGCGGCTGGACTGGCTCGACGCCTCGGTCGCGGCGGTGCACGGGCTTCGCGACAGCGGCGTCGACGTCATCGGATACACCTGGTGGCCGCTGTTCGACATGATCGAGTGGACGTACCGGCACGCCACCGGCCCGGCGCTCGACCATCGCCTCGCCATGGGCCTTTTCGACCTGGAAGAGGGCACGCTGCGGCGCCTGCGCAACCCGGTCGCCGACCGGTTCCACCACCACGCCACGTCTGGTTCGCAGGGAGTTTGATCATGCTCAAGGGATTCGTCACCCTCGACCCCGAGGCGCGCGTGGCGCCGGTGCGCCGCCGGCTCTTCGGCTCCTTTGTGGAGCACCTCGGCCGCTGTGTCTACACCGGAATCTACGAACCCGGCCACCCCACCGCCGACGCCGACGGCTTCCGCAGCGACGTCCTGGACCTGGTGCGGGAGTTGGGCGTCTCCACGATCCGGTACCCCGGTGGCAACTTCGTCTCCGCGTACCGGTGGGAGGACGGCATCGGACCGGTGGCGCGGCGCCCGGCGCGGCTCGACCTCGCGTGGCACAGCACCGAACCCAACACCGTCGGCGTCGACGAGTTCATGCGCTGGTGCCGCCTGGCCGGTGTCGAGCCGATGCTCGCGGTCAACCTCGGCACCCGCGGCATCCAGGAGGCGGTGGACCTGCTCGAATACTGCAACATCGAGTCCGGAACTCGCCTGTCCGACCTGCGCCGCGAACACGGCGCGAAGAACCCGCACAACGTGCGAATGTGGTGCCTGGGCAACGAGATGGACGGGCCCTGGCAGGTCGGGCACCGCAGCGCCGCCGAGTACGGCCGGCTCGCCGCACAGACCGCCCGCGCCATGCGGATGGTGGATCCGAAGCTCGAACTCGTGGTCTGCGGCAGCTCCAGCTCCAGCATGCCCACCTTCGGCGCCTGGGAGCAGACGGTGCTGGGGGAGACCTACGACGAGGTCGACTACATCTCGGCGCACGCCTACTACGAGGAGCACGACGGTGACAAGGCGAGCTTCCTCGCCTCCGCCGTCGACATGGATTACTTCATCGGCTCGGTGGTCGCCGCCGCTGACCTGGTGCGGGAGAAGGGCAAGAAGCAGAAGCGGATCAACATCTCCTTCGACGAGTGGAACGTCTGGTACCAGTCACGCCTGGCCGCCGAGCTGCCCACCGACTCCTGGCCCGTGGCACCGCGGCTGCTGGAGGACCAGTACTCGGTGCTCGACGCGGTCACCATCGGCGGCCTGCTGATCAGCCTGCTGCGCCACAGCGACCGGGTACACGCCGCGTCGCTCGCCCAACTGGTCAACGTCATCGCCCCGATCATGACCGAGCCCGGGGGACGGGCGTGGCGGCAGGCGGCCTTCCACCCGTTCGCCCTGACCTCCCGGTACGCGGCCGGCGAGGTCCTGCGGGTACAGCCAGCCTCACCCAGCCAGAAGACCCGCCGCTACGGCGACGTGCCGATCCTCGACGCGGTGGCCACAGTGGACGATGATGGGCAGGCGTCGGTGTTCGCCGTCAACCGCTCACCGGCCGAGGCGATGACCCTCGCGGTCGACGCGCGCACGCTTGGCGACGCCCGCATCGTCGAGTGCGTAACCCTGTCCGACCCAGACGCCTACCGCGTCAACACCGCCGACCACCCCGACGCCGTGGTTCCCCGTCCAAACACGACCGCGACAGTCGCCGACGGCCGCGCCGAGCTCCTGCTCCCGCCCGCCTCCTGGACCATGCTCCGCCTAGCCCCACCCCCCACGAGCTAACCCCACCCCCCCCACGAGCTAGCCCTCCCCCACGCCGCGCCGCTCACCCCGTCCGAGCCCTTGCCGTCGATCAAGGCCAATCGCATGGATCAAGGGCGAATACACGCGGAAAAGAGATCCAACCACGTGCGTTCGCCCTTGATCGGCGCACCGGGCGTGGCGACACGCCGTGCCGCGCGGTCGGCGGGTGGGTGTGGATGCGCGGACCCTGAGGCCGCGGGAGCAGCGGTCTTGCGCGCGGCGGGCGTCGCGGTAGCTCGAATCTTGGAAGGTTTTTAGACGGCGGTGAGGAGCGCGTCTAGGGGGCGGGGTAGGGCGTTTTGGCGGGTCGTTGCCTCGACCAGCAGGCGCGCGTAGCGCAGGTTGCGGCGGGAGCTGCTGCGCAGGAAACGCCACAGTTGCGCGCCGGGCTCGCGGCCGCGCCAGGCGGGTTGGGTCTGGAACGAGCGGAACGCTCGCAGGTCGCCGTGGGCTTCGAAGAGTGCTTCCACGTCGGCGGTGCCCATGGCGCGGATCAGCTCGTCTTCGAGGTCGTCGACGCAGACGTAGAAGCCGAGGTGCTCCATGTCGGCGCGGGTGCGGGGCGAGCCGACCCCGGCGGCGTCCAGGCCGCGGCGGAAGATCTCCTCTTCGCGCAGGTCGCACAGGCCGGCGAGGCGCAAGCCGGTGCCCAGCGGGCCGAACCTCGCCAGGAAGCGGCCGATCGCGTGCGCGCCGCCGATCGGCACGACGACGACCCGTTCCGCGTCCAGATCACGGCCGAGGCAGGCCGCTGCCGTTTCCAGGGCGATCTGGTCGCTGATGCCCTCGACGAGCACCACGGCCAGGGCGGACTCGGCCTTCGCCAGGGCGCGTCTCGTCGCCAGGAGCGAGGCGGCGTTGCCGCCCAAACGACCATCGAGCGCTTCGCCGGCAAGCTCGCTCGCGCACGCCATGGCGCAATGATCGGCGTGCGCGAGCGGATCGACAAGTGATTAACGAGCGGTCAGGCGGCCGATCTCGTCGAGCAGCTTGGAGACCTGGCTGACCACGCTGAAGTTCTCGGTGGCGTACGCCTCGGCGACCGCGCCCTTGGAGCCCTTCCAGTTCTCCTCGACGGCGCGGACCACGGCGGCGGCGAGCGACGCCGCGAGCTCCTGCCGGTTGTCGGTCTCCGGCACGAGCACGCCGACCTCGGGGGTCACGAAGTCGCGCGGGCCGCCGGAGTCGGCGCCGATCACGGGCGTGCCGCAGGCCATGCACTCGATGAAGACCAGGCCGAAGGGCTCGCGGTAGGAGGGGAAGCAGCCGACGTCGGCGCAGTTGAACAGTACCGCGAGCTCGTCCTGCTGCCGCGGGCCCAGGAAGTAGGTGCGCCGGAGGCCGAGGTCGGCGGCGAGGTCGTGCATCTGGACCTGCGCCTCGACCGGTCCCGAGCCGATCACGAGGGTGAGGATGCGCAGCTCGTGCTGCTCGTAGATGGCCGCGGCGTGGAGCAGGGCGTCGAGCCGCTTCCAGTCGGCGAACTTGCCGCAGAACGCCACGACCGCGTCGAACCCGCCCGCGGGCACCACCGGTTCGGGCTTGCGGTCGCTGCCCTCGGGCGGCTGGGTCATGAAGCCGGACAGCACGTTGGCGCGATCGGCGTACACGTTGGTGGGCTCGGTCAGCCGGCGGAACACGTCCTGGTTGTAGCCGTTGTGGGAGAGCACCACGCGCTCGCGCGGGAACTCCGGGAACACCCCCAGAAACGCCTCGACCTGCTCGGCCGAGATGGCCGCGACCACGTCGACGCCGTGTGCCGGGTCGGCGTAGTCGAAGACCTTCTCGTCCTTCATGAACGGCAGGAAGCGCATCGGGAACTCGTCGGGCTGGTCGCCGCGCAGCTCGTTGGCGTACATCTTCAGCTCGGTGCCGTGGGTGAAGCAGAGCAGCGGCATCGTGCCCTTGCCCGCCTCGGCGCGGCGCCGGATCACGTCGCGCATCACCACCGGGTTCATGAAGGCGTGGTGCGCGATCGCCAGCTCGAAGCGGTCACCGGTGCGTTCCTCGATCTCGTCCATCCAGGTCGCGACCTCGTCGGTCAGCCGCTGGCGGTACGCGGCCACCTCGGACTCGCTCATGCCGTGCCAGCGGTAGCTGCTGACCGGGGAGACGGATTCGCAGATGGGGATGTCGTGGTCGAGCTCGAAGACGTGTACGTCCTCGTCCTGGAAACGCTGCCGCCGGGACGGGTACATCGAGTAACACCGCCAGCCGGGCAGCGCGTCGTACGCGTGGTGGTGCGCCTCGTGCAGGATTCCCGATCCCGGTGCGAACTCCCCACCGCGTTGCCAGTTGTTGGTGCCGAGCTGAAAGATCAGCCGGTCGCCCATCCACGCCTCCCTGTAGCGCCCGTCACTTTTTCGACCCGCTATTACAACAGGTTGAGCGCC
Organism: Phytohabitans aurantiacus; assembly: GCF_027923225.1. GTDB lineage: Bacteria > Actinomycetota > Actinomycetes > Mycobacteriales > Micromonosporaceae > Phytohabitans > Phytohabitans aurantiacus. The sequence continues at coordinate 18,992 of NZ_BSDI01000056.1, read as the reverse complement.
GCGACCGGCGGCGCCGCACCGCCGCTCAGCGGGAACCGGGCCGCCCCGGCGTGCGGCCCGCGCAGCGACCGGTAGCGGTGGTGAACCAGCGTAACCTCGTCGAAGCTGAGCGTGATCGGATCGAGGGGCAGCCTCGCCGTCTCGGCCACCAGCGTCTCGTACCCGGGCCGGGGGCGCTTCATGAAACCCAGGCGCGTGTGGACGAAGGCGTGTCGCGCCGGATCGGTGTCCCAGGCCCGCCGGCCCAGGTTGAAACAGCGGGGAAGCTGGGCGTTGAGGCGTTCCAGCAACCTGTGCCGTCGTACCGTCGAATCCTCGTCGGCGCACGTGCCGACCAGCTGGAACCCGTTGTCGGCCAGGGTCAACCGGTCGAGCGTGACCGTGATCGTGCCCAGTGCCGCCGTCTCGCGGGCGACGATGTCGCACAGCAGCTGCGGGTCGATGCCGGCCTTCACGAAGTCGGCGGCGCGCACGGGTCCCCAGGCGCTGCTGCGGGTCAGGGTCAGGTGCGTGCAGTGCATCTGCTCGGCGTCGTAGAACTCGGCCACCGGCTCGTCCGCCCCTTCGACCAGCTGGCGGAGCCGCTCCCGTACCCGCAGGAGCGGCCCCGCCGACTCGACGGGCAGGAACGAGACCAGGGTCAGCCCCCAGCGCCGCTCCAGGTCCTTCGCCGCGGCCGAGGCGGAGAACCCGACGGTCGAACTCATCAGGTGAGTATGACCAATCGCTGGGTCGCCCGGGTCATCGCGACGTACCGGTCGACGGCCCCTTCGATACCGTCGCCGAACGCCTGCGGGTCGACGAGGACGACCAAGTCGAACTCCAGTCCCTTCGCCAGCTCCGGGGTCAGCGACCGCACGCGCGGGGTCTCCCGGAACGCCGGATCGCCGATGACACAGGCGACCCCGTCGGCGTGCGTGGCGAGCCAGGCGTCGAGGATCGAGCCCAGGTCGGCGACCGATCCGTGCGTCACGGGGATGCCGCCGCTGCGGATGGAGGTCGGCACGTTGGCGTCGGGCAGTACGGCCCGGATGACCGGTTCGGCCTCCGCCATGACCTCGGCCGGCGTCCGGTAGTTGATGGTCAGGGACGCCATGGTGATCCGGTCGATCCCGATCCGCTCCAGCCGCTCCCGCCACGACTCCGTGAACCCGTGCCTGGCCTGGGCGCGGTCTCCGACGATGGTGAAGCTGCGCGACGGGCAGCGCAGCAGCAGCATCTGCCACTCGGCGTCGGTCAGCTCCTGAGCCTCGTCGACGACGATGTGCGCGAACGGGCCGGCGAGCCGGTCCGGTGCCGCGACGGCCGGCGACGCCGTCTCGTCTACAAGGGACTGCCGCATGTCCTCGCCGCGCAGCATGATCAGCAGACCCTCGCCGTCGTCGAAGGTGTGCGCCGCGAGCAGGTCGTCGACGACTCTGTCCATGTAGGAGCGTTGGGCGGCCAGAGCGGCGTCGTGGCGGTGCTGGCGCCTCGATACCTCCGGATCGCCGAGGCGCTGCCGGGCCGCGTCCAGGTACGGCAGGTCGGACACCGTCCACGCGCGGGCGTCCGCGCGCCGCAGCCTCCGGACCTCGTCGGGCGCGAGCCAGGGGGCACACTTGCGCAGATAAGCCGGTACCGTCCACAGGTCGCCGACGATGTCCGCCGCCTCCAGCACCGGCCACGCGCGGTTGAAGGCGGTGCGCAGTTCCTTGTTGCGCAGCAGCGACAGGCGCAGCAGGTCAGCCGACTCGTCGCCGTCGTACTTGTCCATCAGGATCCTGAGCAGTTCCTCCCAGACGTGGTCGCGCGCCTCGTTGTGCGGGACACCGGGCTCGGCCGCCTCGAACGCCTCGGCCCAGTCGCCGGCGCTCAGCCAGAGGTCGGACTCCTCGGTGGCGACCCGCATCCCCGTGGTCGGGGGCTCCTCGTAGAACCTGACCGCCGCCTCGACCGCCTTGACGAGCTCCGCCGACGATTTCAGCGCGGCCACCTCCGGGTCGGTCTCGACACCGGCGGCGGCACCCTCGGTGACGAGGTCGCGCAGGGTGCAGATCTGCACGTCCTCCTCGCCGAGGCTGGGCAGTACGTCGGACACGTAGGCCAGGTAGGGCTGGTGCGGGCCGACGAACAGTACGCCGCCGCGGCGCTCACCGAGGCGAGGGTCGGAGTAGAGCATGTACGCGGTGCGGTGCAGTGCCACCACGGTCTTACCGGTGCCGGGGCCGCCGTCGACGACCAGCGCGCCGCTGGACCCGGCCCGGATGATGGCGTCCTGGTCGGCCTGGATGGTGCCCAGCACGTCGCGCATTTTTGCTGAACGGTTGCCGCCCAGGCTGGCGATGAACGCGGACTGGTCGTCGAGCGCGGCGTTTCCCTCGAACCCGTCCGGGGTGAACACCTCGTCCCAGTAGTCGCCGATCCGCCCGCGCGTCCACCGGTACCGGCGGCGGCTCGCGAGGCCCATGGGGTTGGCGTGCGTCGCGGCGAAGAACGGTGCCGCGGCGGGCGATCGCCAGTCGTGCAACAGGCGGCGGCCTGAGCTGTCGGTCAGGCCGAGCCGTCCGATGTAGACCGGATCGGTGCCGTCCGCGCCGACCACGCGGCCCAGGCACAGGTCGACGCTGAAGCGGCGCAGGGTGCGCAGGCGGGCGGTCAGCCGGCGTACCTCCTGGTCCCGGTCCACCGCCTGCCGGCCCTTGCCAGCGGGCGCCTTGCGCACTGTGTCGAGGCGCTCGGTCAGCTCGGCGGTCACCTGTTCGAGACTGTCGGCGATGGCGGCGAAGTGCTCCTCGTCGCGGGCGATCAGCGCTGGGTCGGCCTTGTGGGACAGCCGGTCGGGAAGGTCGAACACGCTCATGGTCACGGTATTCAAGTCCTCAGCTCCGATCTTCAAGTGCGCGACGCTCGTCGCCGGTGAGGGTGGACAGGGGCTTCTCCTTGATGAACACCACCGCCAGTACGGAGAGGAACGCGATGGGCGCGGCCACCAGGAACAGGTCCGAGGTCGCCGTGCCGTAGATGTCGCGGATGACGGCGAGGGCCGGTGCCGGGAGCGACTGCGGATCAGGCACCTTCGCACTGCCGCCTCCGGTCGACGCCGCGCCGAAGTGGTCGACGTACAGCGAGGTCACCCTGTTGGTGAGCACGGCGCCCAGGGCACTGACCCCGATCGCGCCGCCCATGCTGCGGAAGAAGGTCAGCGTCGAGGTCGCCGCGCCCAGCTTGGCGGCGGGTACGTCGTTCTGCGCGGCCAGTACCAGGTTCTGCATGAGCATGCCGACGCCGATGCCGAGCAGCGCCATGTACGCGCCGAGCAGCACCGCGCTGGTCTCCTCGTCGATCGTGCTGAGCAGCGCGAGCCCGCCGGTCATCACGACCGAGCCCACCACGAGGTACGCCTTCCAGCGCCCGAACCGCGTGATGAGCTGTCCGGCCACAGTGGACGACACCAGCACGCCGAAGATCATCGGCAGGCTCATCAGGCCGGCCACGGTCGGCGACTTGCCGAGCGCCACCTGGAAGTACTGCGACAGGAACACGGTGCCGCCGAACATCGCCACGCCGACCAGCGTGCTGGCCACCACGGCGAGGGTGACCGTGCGGTTGCGGAAGATGCTGAGCGGGATGATCGGCTCCGCGGCCCGCGACTCGTTCCACACCGCGAGCGCCAGCAGCAGCACACCGCCGCAGACGAACGCGCCGGTCTGCCACGAGCCCCAGGCGAACCGGTGACCGGCCAGGCTCGACCAGACCAGCAGGGTACAGACGCCACCCATGATCAGTAGAGCGCCCAGCCAGTCGATCCGTACCGTCCGGCGCACGACCGGCAGGTGCAGTGTCTTCTGCAACAGCACGATCGCGGCCAGCGAGAACGGTACGCCGATGAAGAAGCACCAGCGCCAGCCCAGCCACGAGGTGTCGACCAGTACGCCGCCGATCAGCGGGCCGGCGATCGTGGCCGCCGCGAACACCGCGCCGAAGACACCGGAGTACCGGCCGAGCTCGCGCGGCGGGATCATCGCGGCCATCACGATCATCGCGAGCGCGCCCAGGCCGCCGGCGCCCACGCCCTGCGCGACGCGGCTGGCCAGCAACACGGTGACGTTCGGCGCGAAGCCGGCGACCAGCGAACCGACCACGAACAGGCCCAGCGAGAGCTGGATCAGCAGCTTCTTGCTGTACAGGTCGGCCATCTTGCCCCAGAGCGGCACGGTGGCGGTCATCGCCAGCAGCTCGATGGTGACCACCCACGTGTAGACCGACTGGGTGCCGCCGAGGTCGGCAACGATGCGCGGCAACGCGTTGGAGACGATCGTCGAGGCCAGGATCGAGACGAACACGCCCAGCATGAGGCCGGACAGTGCCTGGATCACCTCGCCGTGCGACATCCGTTGGGGCTGCTCGGCCGGTACTTCTTCGTGGGCTGCCGTCTTGGCGGCAACGGTCATCAACTCTCCTTGGTCGAAGTGGTGGTGGCGCGCTGTTGTGCGCGCGCTTCAGCGCGCGGTCTTCTCACGGGAATGGCCGGCAATTGGCTTAGGTGGACGATTCTGCGCCCCAACCCGGGTCTTGCCGCAAGCCCCCTGCCGTGCTATATGTTAGAAAGGGAAAGGGGAGAGCACTCCGCCTTTCCTTTTTTGTTGGGCGTGTGCGGCCGCCGCTGTCGGAGTAAGTTGTCGTGATGCCTGCCGCGTACACCGAGAGTGACCAGTTCCGTGGTGCCCGCATCCACCTGTGCGATCTCGCCGGCCTCGAGATTCGCGATTGCGAGGTCAGCGGCCTGAAGATCGTGGACTGCTACGGGGGCGACGTCTACCTCGGTGGCGCCTTCGGCCGTGTCGTCGTCAACGACGTCGACGTGACCGCCTACGTCGAGGCCGAGCTCGACCGGACGCATCCCACGCGGGTGCTGGCGCGTGACGCCGCGTCCTGCGCCGACTACCGGGCCGCCTGGGATGCCATCGAGACGCAATGGGAGGCGACGCTCGACCGCGCCCGGCTCCTGCCCGAGGCCAAGCTGCACGAGCGGGTCGACGGCGAGTGGTCGTTCGTCGAGACCCAACGGCACCTGCTGATGGCCAGCGATGCCTGGCTTGGTAACGCCGTGCTCGAGGAGGACGCGCCGTATCACCCGTTGGGCCTTCCGCACGGCGGTATGCCGCCCGACGCGGTGGCGAAGCTCGGGTTCACCCTCGATGCCACCCCGACGCTCGACGAGGTACTCGTGCCGCGGCTCGCCCGCATGGCCACGATGCGGCGTGTCGTCGACGGGCTCACCGAGGCGGAGCTCGATCGGGTGTGTGGTCGCAAGCCGGCCGACCCATATCCAGACCAGGAGTACGTCGTGCGCCGCTGCCTCAAGGTGGTGCTCAAGGAAGAGGCCGAGCATCACCGTTACGCGGTACGCGACCTCGCCGTGCTCGAGGCCGGCGGTGCGATGAGAGCATGATCGGCGTGAGAGCCGAATTCGCTGAGCTGCCGCCTGTGCCGTTCGAGCTGCGTGGAGATCTGGAGTGGCTGGCCAAGCAGCCCGCGCACGACCAGTGGACCATCAACGGCAACGCCACCACGCGGCTGCTGGAGTTGCTGGCCCAGTGCCGGCGCGCCCGAGTGCCGCTGCCGGCGGCCTTCACGCTTTTCATGGCCACGTCGGCGCTGCAGGACCGGGTCCGTTCCAGCACGGCGTGCTTCCTCGACCTCGCCCACGCGCCCGTGCCACTGCCTCACGGCGGCGGCCACCTCGTCAGGTTCCTCGCCGACCAGCAGGGCTGCCTGTACTGGTACCTGCGCGTGACCGGCGACGGCGCCGACCACGCGGTGGTCTGCTCGGGCGAATACTACGACGTGGCGGACGAGGAGACGGCGGACCCCGATCCGTTCGAGATTGAGTTCTGCGCCGAGTCGTTCGAGGCGTTCCTGTGCCGTTTCTGGCTGGAGAACGAGATCTGGTTCGCCACCGCCCGCGATACTCCCATGCCCGACGTCGGCGCCGAATACATCGACCTGTACCGCGAGAAGCCAGCGGAGTAGCTTGCTGCGTATGCGGCACGTGGAGACTCCGGTGCTGGTTGTCGGCGGCAGCCTTGTCGGCCTGTCGATGTCGGTCTTTCTCGCCCGCCACGGCGTCGAGCATCTTGTCGTCGAACGCCATCCCGGTACGGCCATCCACCCTCGGGCGGCCTTCCTGATGCAGCGGACCGTCGAGCTGTACCGCGGGGTGGGGCTGCAGGAGGCGGTGATCGCGGCCGCGGAGCGCGAGTTCGAGCAGAACGGCGCGATCATGGCGGTCGACTCGCTCGGCGGGCGCGAGCTGCAGTGGTTCTTCGAGAACATCAACGAGGGCGTCGAGCACCTGAGCCCGTCACCGCGAATCTTCGTGACGCAGATCGGGCTGGAGCCGGTGCTGCGCGCGCGAGCCGCCGAGCTGGGCGGGCAGCTGCGGTACTCGTGCGAGGTCGTCTCGTTGGAGGTCGAGCCCGACGGGGTGACCGCGCTGGTGCGCGACCGCGGCACCGGCGAGGAGTCGACGGTGCACGCCGCCTACGCCGTGGCCGCCGACGGGGTGCGCAGCGCCGTCCGCCGGCGGCTCGGCATCCCGATGGCCGGGCACGGCACGTTCTCCGACAGCATCACGATCTACTTCCGCGGCGACGTACGCCCGCTGCTGCGCGGGCGCAACCTCAGCGTCGTGTACGTGGTGAACCCGCGACTGCAGGGCTTCTTCCGGTTCTCGTTCGACGGCCGATCGGGGTTCCTGGTTGTCAACTCCGCTGTGGACGGTGACGGCCGGCGCACCACCGCGATCGGCGAGGGCGCCACCGAGGCCGACTGCGTGCGGTACGTGCGGGACGCGCTCGGCGCGCCGGACCTGCCCGTCGAGATCGAAGACGTACAGCGGTGGAACGCGGCCGCCGAGTGGGCCGAACGGTTCCGCGCCGGCCGCGTCTTCCTCGCCGGCGACTCCGCGCATGTCATGCCGCCGACCGGTGGCTACGGCGGCAACACCGGTGTCCACGACGCCCACAACCTGGCTTGGAAGCTCGCTCACGTGCTCGACGGTCGGGCCGGCGCCGCCCTGCTCGACACGTACGAGGCGGAGCGGCTGCCGGTCGGGCGGCTGACTGTCGAGCAGGCGTACACCCGCTATGTGACCCGCCTGGATCCAGGGCTGGGCACGGACGGTCTCGCGCCGGTCGTCGATGACGCGATGATCGATCTGGGCTACCGGTACCGCTCGACGGCGATCGTCGAGGACGGCGCCGACGACGCACCGTGGGAGGACCCCCGCACGCCGAGCGGCCGGCCCGGTCTGCGGGCCCCGCACGTGCCGATCCGGCGCGACGGCACCGAACTGTCCACACTGGACCTCATCGGCCGCGACGCCGTACTCCTCACCGGCGCCGACGGCGAAGACTGGGTACGGGCCGCGGAGGGGCGCGTAGAGGTGTGCCGCGTCGGTGATACCACGGGCAGGTTCGCCGAGGCGTACGGGCTCGGACCGGGTGGCGCGACCCTCGTGCGCCCCGACGGCGTGGTCGCGTGGCGTGCCCGCGAACCGGTCGACGACGCGGGCGCCGCGATCGACGCGGCCCTGGCGCGGGTCCTCTGCCGATTCCCGGTCGGGTAGGCCGGTTACGTCAGCCCGGTGTCCCGGCGGTCGCCGCGCGCAGGGCGTCGTGCAGGGAGTCGAAGCGACGCGCCGTACTGATCGCACCGTCGCGGACCTTGAACAGCGTCGCGACGGCGACGGGTGGCCCCGCCGTGTCGGCGTCGGCGTTGTCCGGCCAGGTCGCCTCCTGCTCGACGACCATGGTGAGCTCGTCGACGGGGTGTGCCGACACCGGCCGGAGCCGGATCCCGGACGTGACGATCCAGTCGGCGAAGTCTCGCGCGGTGATGCGCTGCTCGCCCCTCGGGCCGGACACCTCCACCGGATCGGTCACCACCGCCAGCGCGGCGGCGAGGTCGCGGCGGTTGACCGCGTCGTGCCAGGCGTTGATCAGGTTCTCCAGCATGGCATCCTCCTCGTATGCGTATGGCATGCGACTATCGTATGCGATACGCATACCTATCGTCGACGGAGGGGTCGCCTTGGAGCTCAGTGGGCAGGCGTTGTTCGCGTTCGTGCGGTTCTGGTCCCGGCGATGGACCGGCGCCGGCCTCGGCGTCGACGCCCAGCGCGGCCGCGACGTGATGGTGCTCGAGGCGGTGCGCGCCCTCACCGAGCGAGGCGGGGCAACCTCGATCAACGAACTCGCGCGTGAGCTGGGGCTGGACCAGTCCGGCGCGAGCCGGATGGTGGCGCACGCGCAGCGGGAAGGGCTCGTCGCCCGGGTCGCGCCGAGTCGGATCGGCGCCACGTCGGCGATCACCAGCACCGCCGCCGGCGAGGAACTGCTCCGTCAGGCCCACGCGTGGCAGGACGAGGTGCTGCGCACGCTCACCGCCGGATGGGCGGACGACGACGTCCAGACCCTGATCAAGCTGATGGACCGGCTGGTGCGAGCGCAGAACGCCCTCGACGGACGCGCTTAGCTCTTCGGCGGGATGTTGAGGTTGGCGCGGAACATGTTGTCGGGGTCGAAGCGTGCCTTCAGCTCGGTCAGCCGGTCGTAGTCGGCGGCTGTGTAGGCGGTGCGCACCACGTCAGGGCTCGCGTCTTCCACGCCCGTGAAGTTGAGGTTCATGCCCCCGGTGCTCCAGCGGCGCAGCTCGCGCAGCAGTTCGTCGCGTAGCTGGCGGTTGCGCTGGTCGGCGTCGGCCGCCGCGAACAACGAGAACGCCGCGTCGCGCCCGCCCACGCAGTTCGGGACCTTCGGCGGGCGGGCGTAGGCGCCGCCGAAGTGTCGCAGCTCGACGACGAGTGGCACTTCCGCGCGCGGACCGGCCAGCGTGACCAGCGTGTCGACCGCCTCGGCGGTCAGCTCCTTCAGCAACACGTTGCGGTCGTAGGCCACGAAAGGCTCGCCGGTGGGCTCGTGGTGGACGGTGTCGACCTCGGCATACGGCATGTCACGCACGGTGTCGAGAAGGACGGGGCCGAACTCGCGCAACGGCCGCGTCAGGCGCTCGCCGTCGGCCGCCTCGCCGCTGTACGCGACCCGGACATGGGTCACGAACTGTCCGCGTAACGGCTCGGGGATCGCGGGGTCGTCCGGGTACCGCATGAGCAGTACCGAGGAGGCCATCTCCTCGGGGGCGGCGCGGGTCCACTCGGCGTAGGCGTGCAGCGCGTCGGCGGTGGCCGCGCCGGTGAAGCACAGTTCGCCGCCGTACAGGCGCGGCACGTCGAACAGGTCCACCTCCGCGCCCACCACCAGGCCGAAGTTGTCCTTGCCACCGCGTACCGCCCAGAAAAGCTCGGCGTCGCTGTCGGGCGACGCCTCGCGTAGCGCGCCGTCGGCGGTAACGACACGCAGCCGCCGCACATGGTCGGCGCCGAAACCGAATCGGCGGCCCAGCAGCCCGGCGCCACCGCCCACCAGGTATCCGATGGCGCCCACGCCGGGGTTGGATCCGCTGAGCGGAGCCAGCCCGTGCGGCGTGGCGAGCGCCACGACGTGCCGCCACTGGGCGCCGGCCTCGATCCAGGCGGTCTTCTTCTCCGCGTCGACGCGGACGCCGTCCATGCGGCGCGTGTCGACCAGCACCGCGTCGTCAGCGGATGCCGCCGGACCATGCCCGGTGGCCCGCACCGCGACGGCTCGTTTCTCCCGCGCGGCCAGCCGGACGGCGGCCACCATGTCGTGCTCGCCGGTCGCGCCGACAATGTACGCCGGTCGCGGCTCCAGGGCCTGGTTCAGCCCCAGTCGCTGGTCGTCGTATCCCGGCTCGGACGGTCGAACGACGCTCCCCGCGATGCCCTCCATACCGGCACGCTAACAACGATGTGCGGTGCTCGCCGGCGCCGACGTATCTCGATGGTCACTCCTTACCCGGAGTGCAGGCGTGCGTAGTGTGCGCGGAGCAGGTCGGTGCCCCAGTCGTCGCGTAGGTGCCGCCATACGGAGTGGGCGTGGTTGCCGCCGTCCTGGGTGTTGTCGTATTCGATGAGGAACTCGGGCGCCCGCACGCAGTAATAATGGCGCTCGCCGGGAGTCGTCGGGCCTGCCCACGCGAATCGGATCCGGTCGAGGCCCGCCGCCTCGGCGTCGCGCCAGCACGACAGCGCGTACGGTGTCGGCGCCCGGTGCAGGTACCGCTGGACGAGCTGGTCGAGGACTTCCCGCTGTGCCGGACGCAGCTGGTCGCGGCCGATGCCTTCGGGCAGCAGCGTCGGGTCGGCGACCGGGTCGTAGCGGGTGAGGATGTCGTCGGGTGCGTCGCCGGAGCTGATGCCGAGCGCGCGCTGGTCGGGGTCGAGCCCGGTCGCCAGCTGGCGGGCCAGGTCTTCCTCCGGGCCGAGGATGCGGCGTCCGGCGTGCGGCCCGGAGGGTACGACCGCTGGTTCGGAACCGATGAAGTGTGGCGTGAACGTGATGCCACCGGGCGTCACGATGACGTGTACGGCCAGGTGGTGGCCGTTGATTCGCCAGCCCCACGGCTCGTCGCCGTCCGGGTCGCCGAGCACGCGCAGCCAGTACCGGTCACCCTCGGGCGGCGCGCCGGTCACCAGTTCGCGCCGGACCCGCTCGACCTCGACGGCGCCCATGGCGAGGTCTCCACCGGCGGGGGAGTGGCCCGACAGGAGCAATTCGATCGCGAGTGTGTGCTGTGCGTCGCTGAGATACTCCATCGGAAGGCCGGGCCGGTTTCCCGGAAGGTACGTCCACTGCCGCAGATCGGAGTCGGCGAGGTCACCGCGGACCAGGCTGCGCTGCTGTTCGTCCAGGCTCGCCACGAGGGCGCGTGCGCATCGGCGAGCGTCATCCACGCTGGTCTTCATGATGCAAGTGTGCCGGTTCGCTCCGATCGGCTTTGGTGCTTCCGGTCCGTGCGGCCGGTCGTTCAGTGCGCGAACTCACGAGGTGGTGAGTACCCGTGCGGTCGCGAGCCGGAGCGCGGGCGGGCTAGGTTCCTGACGGCTGGCCTGACGCATGCTGACCAGCCGTTTCGCTCGTGGATCAAGGAGTGGTCATCGTGGTTTCTGGGCACCTGGGTGTGCGGCTTGGCACAGCGGCGGATCGGGACTGGATTTTCGGTCTGCGGCATGCGGTGTACGCCCAGGAACTCGGCCAACACCGCGACAACCCCGGCGGGCAGCTCAGCGACGACCTGGACGATCACGGCGTCGTGTATCTCGTCGTCACGTGCGACGGCTCACCGGTCGGCTTCGTCTGTATCACGCCGCCGTGGGTCGGTCGCTGGTCGTTGGACAAGTACCTGTCGCGGGTGGACTTGCCGCTTCTGGACGCACCGGACGTGTTCGAGGTCCGCATCCTGACGGTCGCGGCACCCTGGCGCGGTACCGGGGCCGCTGCCCTGCTCATGTACGCGGCGTTGCGTTGGGTGGAGTCCCGCGGTGGCCGGCAGCTGGTGGCGATGGGTCGAGCCGACTTGGCCGGAATGTACTCCGCCGCCGGGCTGCGTCCGACCGGTCACACCGTGGTCGCCGGCGCGGTGACGTTCGAGGTGATGTCGGGAGACGTCGCCACGCTGGCCGCGCGTACGCAGCGCCGGTACGCGCTGCTGCTGAACCGCCTCGGAGGCGCCCTGGATTGGCGACTGGACGTGCCGATGCGTCCCGGGCCGGACGGTTGCGCACACGGTGGGGCGTCGTTCGACGGCATCGGTGCCGACTTCCGCCGCCTGCACCGCCGCCGCGAGGTCGTCGCGGCGGACGTACTCGACGCCTGGTTCGCCCCGGCACCGGGTGTTCTGGAGGTGCTGGCCGAGGATCCGGCGTGGCACGCCCGCACCTCGCCGCCGGTCGACGCGGAGGGGTTACGAGCGGAGATCGCCGCGGCACGCGGTGTGCCCGTCGACTCGCTCACCCTCGGCGCCGGGTCCTCAGACCTGCTGTTCCGAGCGTTCCGCCAGTGGCTCACGCCGACGAGCCGGGTGCTGCTGGTCGATCCCAGCTACGGCGAGTACGCCCACGTGACAACGGAGGTGATCGGTTGCCGGGTGGACCGGCTGGCGATCGGCTCGGCCGACGGATGGCAGATCGATCTGGACCGGTTCGCCGACACGCTGGCTGGGGCGGACTACGACCTGGCGGTGCTGGTCAACCCGAACAATCCCACTGGCGGGCAGCTACCGGTGCGCGCACTGCACGACATGCTTCGCCGAGTGCCGGTGCGCACCCGGATCTGGATCGACGAGGCGTACATCGGCTACGCCGGTTGGGAGCGGTCCGTGGCGTCCTGGGTCGCCGATCAGCCCAACCTCGTGGTCTGCACCTCGATGTCGAAGATGTACGCCCTGTCGGGCATGCGGGTGGCGTACCTCGTCAGCGACCTGTCCACGGCGGCCTCGCTTCGCCGGTGGACGCCACCGTGGGCGGTCAGCCTGCCCGCGCAACTGGCTGCCGTCGCGGCCCTTCGTGACCGGGCGTACTACACGGCGCGCTGGGCGGAAACCACGGTGCTGCGGGCGGAACTGGCCGCGGCGCTGGGCGCGGTGGACCCAACCGCCGTCATCGACGAGGCCGTAGCCAACTTTCTCCTGATCACGCTGCCTACCGGCGGTCCGAGCGCGGCCGAGGTCGTCGCGGCGTGCCGGCTCGACGATGTGTACCTGCGCGACCTGTCCCCGATGTCGCCGGCGTTCCAAGGGCGAACCATCCGGGTAGCCGTGAAGGACCCTGCCGGCAACGCCCGGATCGTCGACGCCTACCGCGCAGCCCTAGCCGCCGTGACCGCCCGCCTCCCCGTGGGTGCCGCAACACGATGATCACTGTCCGCACGCTCGTTCCGGGCGCTGGCGTGCTGCTGGTCGGAACGGTTCCGGTCCTGGCCGCGGACACCACCGGTGGTCTACGCCGGGCGGCAAACGGCGATCCTCGGCGTCTTCAACCGGGACCTGCCCACGCCACTCATTCTGGGGTTGGTGGCGGCCGTCACGATCGGCGCGCCCATGGGCGACCTGTTCGAGTCGATGATCAAGCGAGGAGCCGGAGCCAAGGACGCCGCCTCCTGGCTGGCCGGCTCCGGCGGCCTGCTGGACCGAATCGACTCCCTGCTGTTCGCGCTGGCCATCGTGCTGCTGCTGGCATGACTCGACCCGGTCAGGTCGTGTGCCGCGAAGGGCGAGGCCGCGGGAGCAACGGGCATGGCGCACGACGGACGCCGCGGTAGCTCAGCGTCTTTCGAGCCCGCCCACAGATCAGCCCGGCGGGGCCGGGTACGGCGGATCCCTGAACGATGGCGGTTCGTCGCGTCGCGCCCGCGCCGCCACCGCGATGCCGAGAATCACCGCGAGCACAGCGCCGAGCGCGGGATACGGCCGGGCGTTGAGCCACGGCACGCTCAGCACCGGCACCATGACGGCCGCCGCGACGACCAGCGCGGCCAGCACCGCCCACGCGGCCCAGCGGCCCCGCACGGCGTTGGCGTTGAGCGCGCTCAGGACGATGCCGACGCCACTGACCGCGGCTAGCAGCGTCAAGCCGATCGCTACCACCCCGGTGAACCCCTGCAGCATCCCGTCGGGGCTGTACAGGCCGAGGCTGGCGAAGAGGGCCAGCGGCGCCGTCACCGCCAACAGCGTGCTGAACACGACCAGCGCGGTCTTCCTGGTCACCGCGGCGCCACCGACCGCGATACCGGCGGTGATGAGGCCGGCGAGGAGGGCGGCGAGCACCGCTGCCAGCAAGAGGCCGGCGGGCGTGCGGTCGAGCGGCTGCGGGGGATTGTTGAACGAGCCCTGGCTCGATGTTTCCACGCCGGTCCGCCGCCACTCGCCGCCCACGTCGCGCACGGCGAGCCCGTCACGGCCGTTGGCGACCACCACCACGTAGCCGCCGGGCCGTGCGCTGATCGCGAGCGCACGCGAGGCCAGGTCCGTCGAGACGTTCGCGATCTCCGGGTACCGGTGGGCGAGCAGGTCACGCTGCCGGTCCGTGATCTCCCAGCTCACCGACCAGGTGGCCCCGCCGTCGCGGCTCTGTTCCACCCGCAGGTGGGACGGCACCACCCGGTAGCAATCGCGGTTCGCCGGAGCCGGCGCGCACTGCTCGGTCACCGGCGACCGGCCCGACGCGGTGAACGCGGGCTCCTCCTCGGGCGTCAACTGCCGCCACGTCGCGCCGTCCTCGCTCACCCGCCATGCCGACGCGTCGCCCGGTAGCGGTTCCTGGAAGGTGTACGCCACGCCGACCGCGAGGCCGGTGCGCCACGGTACGACGGTGACCGCGCTCGGGTAGTACACCGCGCTCGTCGCGGCCATCGCCAGCGTGGCCACCGGTAGCACCACCACAATGGACAGACGGCGGGCCAGATCCGGCCGCAGCCGCCAGGGCCGCCCGGGATCGGGCCGGCGCCGCGCCCGTGCGGCGAGCCAGGCGGCGAGGGCGAGAACCGGCAGCGCGGCGAGATCGGTGCGGTCCGCCAGGATCACCGACTGCCCGCGTACCAGGCTCCACAGCGCCGACGCGGCCGCCGCACCGGCCGGGTGCGCTTTGGTCAGCGCGAACCCGACACCCACCACCACGATCGCACCGTGGGCGGCGACGGCGGCCGGCAGCCGCCGCACCGCGAGCACGGCGACCGTGGCGAGAACCGGCGGCGCCACGAGCAGCCCGGCCAGGTCGCTGAGCTTTCCGGTCACCGGTCCCGGATACGCGGCCTTGAGAATGTGGTCGTTCACCGCGAGCAGCACGAGCGCGAGCACGGTGACCGGGTGGGTGAGCCAGGTCAGCACGGCGGCGCGGTGGCGCCTGGCGATGTCGACGCGTTCGGACATGCCGCCCATGTTCCGTGGCGAAGATCGCGATTCGACACCGCCGCGACAACGATCCCTAGCGTTTTCATTTCTGCTTCATGTGCCTTTCGCGCGCCACCTTGGGAGTGCTGCGCGTTGCCACGAAGATCTACGATCAGCCTCGTGAACGTCAACGGGGAACCGCGCCGCGCCAGCGCGTACGTGCTGCTCTGCCTCGGTTTGGTGGCCGCGAGTGCCTGCAGCCAATCGCGGCCGGAGCGTGCGCCATCGTCGACCCCGCCGCCCGTGTCGAGCAGCGCCGCGGTATCCAGGGCGATCGACGGCACGGCTTTCTACTTGGAGTCGAAGGGCGCCATTCTGGAGGTTCACGCCGTTCGCGGGTCGGACAAGCCGGTCAGCATCGTGGCTGACACGGGGCCGTGTCCGTTCAACACCGCTGTCATATCGCCAGACGGCACTCAGATCGCTTGGGCCGCCACCAACGATCCGACCGGTGGGGGAAACCTGGTGGTGTCCGATCTGCGTGGTGCCAACCGCCGTACGCTGCCGGTCGGTGCCAGTTGCGTGGGCAGGACATCGCTGATCTGGTTCTCCCCCACGGCGATCCTGGTCAGAGACTCCGACGACACAAGCCGCCAGGTGCTTCACAGCGCCACCACCGGTGAGCCGCTCAGAGATGTGTTCCGGGGCGTGTGGTCCGCCAACGGCGAGTGGGCGGCCACCACGGACGGCAGCGGCGAGCCGATCGTGATGCCGAAGGGGAGTCCCGGAGCCGCACGCCGGTTCACCTACACACCGCCGTCCGCTGAGGCGAAGCGCCACGACGGTTGGAGCGTACGCAGCGTCTCCCACGACGGCCGGTACGTCTCGGTGGGCTGGAACAACAAGGATCGAAGTCGCGATCTGGGTAGCTTCGCCGTCGTGGAGACGGCCACCAGCAAGGTAGTAGATCTCCCGGTGACCGGTGAGGTATCCAGCATCCACTTCCTCACCGACGGCACGGTCCTGGTGCGTGTCGCCGGCGGAAAGCTGGTGCTGTTGGACGAGCGGTTCGTCGTGCTCGCCGAGGCGGCGGAGCCGGCCTCGGTAAGCAACCTTCCTCTACTGTGGTACGTCACGGCCTAGGTAGTTGGGGTCAGGCGGCGGCCCTCTGGTTCCAGTCGATGTGGTGGTCGTACATCCAGGCGTGCGACTTCGGGTTGGCGAAGAGTCTCAGCGCGACAGGCATCATGAGGTCGCGGAAGACGCGGGCGACGGGCCCGGCGGTCTTGCTGTTGGAGAGGGTCTTGGAATAAGCCACCACCTTCTCGACGCGCGGGCGGCGCAGTCGCTCGTACGTGGTGTACGCCGTGGCGACGTCGGGTGCGTCGCGTAGGCATTTGGCGAGGACGATGGCATCCTCTATCGCCATCGAGGCGCCCTGGCCGGCGGATGGGGAGGTGGCGTGTACGGCATCGCCGATCAGCGCGATCGGCCCGCTGTGCCAGACCGGGCTGGTGGGGATGTCGTGCACCGGATACGCGCCCACCTCACCGGCGAGATTGCCGAGGATGCGGCCGATGACCGGCATGTCGTCGGCGAAGAGGTCGGTCAGGTGTCGCTGCCACCACCCGGGTGTCATCGCGTCCAGCTCCTGCCGGCTCGGCTCCTGCGGGCGGTGCAGGTTGGCGAACCAGTAAACTTCGCCGCCTTCCCGGACCAGGTAACCGAAGAAGGCCCGCTTGCCGAAGACGAAGTGTTGGGTGTCGGTGGTGGGAGCCAGCGAGCTGTCATGGCTGTAGCCGCCGACGCTGAGCAGCCCGGTGAAGCGCGGGCGCGGGCCGTCAGGATCGAGCAGCCGGCGGGTGCGGGAGTGGATGCCGTCCGCGCCGATGAGGAGGTCGCCGGTGGCTTCGGTGCCGTCGGTGAAGCGTGCCGTGACTCCGGTGGGCGTGGCGTCGTATGTGTCGAGCCGCTTGCCGTACTCGATGGCGATACCGCGGGCGTGGGCTTCGGCGCGCAGCACCTTCTGCATCTCGCCGCGGCGGACGCAGACGCTCACGGTGCCGTCCGGCAGCGTGGTTCCGTTGGCCACCTCGCCGAGGCGCTTCCCGGTGCCGCTCCACATGATCATGCGGGGGATGGGGAAGCCGTCGCCCCGGCGGGCGATGTCGACGTCGATGGCGCGCAGCGCGTCCAGGCCGTTGGAGGCGGTGTTGAGAAACAACCCGGCGTAGTCGTCCGGCTGCTCGTACGCCTCGTGAACGACCGGTTCGATGCCGGCGCGTCGCAGCGCCATGGCCGCGGTAAGCCCGCCGATCCCACCACCGATGATCAAAGCCTTCGTCATTGCAGTCTTCCCGTCCTGGTGCTATCCTCATGACGCTCAGTTATTTAGTTCGTCCGAACGAAATATATGGGGAGAGTGGCGCGAGTGTCAAGGGATGCGGATCGGCGTGAACTGCTCGCCGCGCTGCACCAGGCGGGCCGCGAAAACAGCAACGCCGCGGTGATGTTCCACGCCGCCGTCGGCGCCCGGATGGGCCTCAACATGACCGAGGAGAAGTCCCTGGACCTGCTCGAGCGGGAGGGCGCGTTGACAGCCGGCGAGATCGCCGCGCGCACCGGGCTGGCGCCGGCGTCGGTAAGCGGCCTGATAGACCGGTTGGAGCGCAAGGGATTCGTCCGCCGGGTACGCGACAACGACGACGGGCGCCGCGTCATCGTCGAGATGAACCGGGAGCATGTGGCGAGCTTCGGCACCCTGTTCGCCGGGTTCGTCGACGGCCTCGAAGCGCTGTACGCCAGTTACACCAACGAGCAACTCCACGTGATTCTCGACTTCCTGCGCCGGTCAGCCGCCATCCAGCGCGAAGCCACCGGCGAACTCACCAGCCAGACCTGACGGCGACGCGGGTGTGACGATGCGGTGGAGACACGACGAGTGGGCGCAACGGTGGAACGCCGAACGCCTTGTCGCCCGTGTCGACGAGCTCCGGCGCGGGACGCCTTCCATAGCCGCATCGACCAGTTGCGCGCCGACCCCAGCGGCAAGGTCCGCCGCCACCAGCCGCGACAGCTCTGAGGCGCCGCCCGCCGCTTGCCACTTGGCAGGCCACTTTGGACGTCGTCGGCACTCATCACCGGGATCAGCTCGATCTTCGCGCCCATCTCCATGAAGAGCGGCTCGGCGATCACCGGAATGTCCGACGGGTCCTCCAGGTCGAACACGATGAACGCGCCGCGCTGACCGCCGATCGCGGTGAAGTAAGCCGCTTCTGGCTTGAGCCTTTCGAGCGTCGCGTTGAGCACCTTGGGCAGCCTGCCGTCCTTGATCGCCCGGTTGCCGGCCTCGGTGTCGAACTCCGCCCTCATCAACACGCGCATTGTCATCACCCCTGGCTGTTACGTGTCCCCCCACCAGCAGTATTTCGGCGGCGGTGCCTTCGCGCGGCGAAATCCCCACATCCAAATCAAGATCGAGTTTCGGGCTACCGCGACGTCCGCCGCGCTCCATACCGTTGCTCCCGCGGCCTCACCGTGCGCGGCTACACGACCCGGCCGTACGTAGCAGCGAAATCCCTGATGTTGCGGCTTCCGGGTGTGTACGAGGCGACAAAATCGGGGATTTTGTCGGGACGTTGAGCGTGACTGGGCGCGGAGGGCGAGGCTGCGGGAGCTACGGTCTGGGGCACGACGGTCGTCGCGGCAGCTCAAATCCTGAGACGATCAGATCCGTTGGAACCGATTGGGTGGTTGGCGCGACTGGGTAGCGTGACACGGTCTGCGGTTAGGGAGCCCGAGGTGGGCGGGAGCGCGTTGGATGATTTCGGCGCGGTGTATCGGGCGCATTACGACGGCATGATCCGGTTGGCGTATGTGATTACGGACAGTGTGGCGGCCGCCGAGGACATCGTGCAGGAGGCGTTCGTCGAGCTGTACCGGCACTGGCCGTCGGTTCGTGAGCCGGAGAGTTGGCTGCATACGGTGGTGGTCAACCGGTCGCGGTCGTGGTGGCGGCGTTTGGTGGTGGCTCGCCGGCATGTGGCTCGCGGCTCGCCGCCGGTGTTTTCACCGTCGGCTGAGGACGGTGCTGTGGTGCGTCAGGCGCTGCTGGCGTTGGGTCGCCGTCAGCGTGCGGCCGTGTTTCTGCGTTTCTATCTTGACCTGCCGGAGGCGGCGATCGCTGAAGCGCTCGGCTGCCG
>NZ_BSDI01000055.1 GCF_027923225.1 Phytohabitans aurantiacus | reverse complement strand
AGATCAGCGGTGATCACTCCCGCACGTGCCATACCAGCAGCCTCCCAAGATCAGCCCTCTGTTGCACTGACCGGTGGAGACCGCCTCTCTTTTCCGCGTGCATTCGCCCTTGATCGGCGCGGGTCGGCGGAGCGCGGGCCGCGCGGGCCGGCGCAGCGCGGGCCGCGCGGGTCGGCGCAGCGCGGCGTGGCGCGGGTCGGCGCAGCGCGGCGTGGCGCGGGTCGGCGCAGCGCGGCGTGGCGCGGGGATCGTCTCTGGCGGATAGCCGCCCCCACAGGGGCAGTGGGCTTCCACGATCCACAGCCGCCGGCTGTGGAATGGATCGGCTACAGCAAAGACATGTGGACGTGGTCCTTGTGGGCGCTGGCCCCGCTGTAGGAACTCCATCCGGTCGTCGGCATCCAGATCTGCGCGTACCAGATCACGTACATGATGCCGAGCCGCTCGGCGTTGCGTACCAGGAACGCGGTGAGGTTGTTGCCGTACAGCCGCTGATCGCGCGTATGCGCGTTGGAGAAGCCGCTGCTCTGCAGTGACCAGTCACACGCGCGGCCCTTGGGATGCTCAAACGGCCCGCCGGGCCGGTAGCAGCCCACGAACCGGTTGAAGCCGGCCTTTTTCACCTCTTTGTACGCGTGGTACGTGCGGGGCGTGATGCACCCGCCGGTGGTGGGGTCGTCGACGCTGCACCCCTCGTCCGGCCAGGACCCGTCAGAGGCTCGTGGCGCGGGCGCTGCCACGGCGGATGTGGCGCTGACCATGCCGTTGGTCAGGCTCTTGCCGCCGACGAGCGAGAGCGAGTTCTCCGCTTCCTTCTTCTGCTTGGCGATGATGGTGAGCTGCCGCTGCTCCTCGGCGACCTCGCCGTCGAGGGCCTGCTTGGCGTCGACGGCGCGCTGGCGGGCCGCGGTCAGCTTGTGCAGCTTCTGGTCGTTGACCATGTTCAGCTCACTGAGGGCGGTCGCGCGCTCCAGGAAACCGTTGGGGTCGGAGCTTTCCAGCAACGCGGAGATGGGCCCGATCTTGCCCATCCGGTACGACGCGGCGGCGACCTCGGCGACCTGTGGCGCCAACTCCGCGATCTCGTGCTCGGCGCGGGTCACCTCGACGCTGAGCTGAAGCTGCTTGCGACGGGAAGTGTCCAGTTTGGTCTTTGCCTGCGCGTATCGCTTGCCGGTGGTGGCGAGCACCTCACTCAGCAGCGGTGGGGCTTCCTCCTGGACGCCCGACGGGTCGCCTGGTTGCGCCTGTGCGACCGCTGGAAACGCCGTGACCAGGACCGCACCGGCGATCGCGCTCGCAACGAACCTGAACCAGCGCCGTACGGCAACCGTCATACCCATCCTTTCGTCGACCGCCGGCCGGGGTTAGCTGACGGTGCCCTCCGCGATGGCCCGCAAAAGCATACCCCTTGGTACAAGCCGGCATCGCGGGGGCAATCCGGTTACCAGGCAACGACTTTCCGTAGACAGGACTTGCGGAACACCGGTCACGACAAGCATGCGGGCCATGACCCCGAGATGTTCCGGCGCGAGTTCTGGCTGAGCCTCGCGCTGGCTATCCCGGTCGGATGTCGACCTCGACCATCGTGGTGGCCCTGCACACCCAACTGTTGCGCCGGCAGGTTTTCGCCAACCCTTCCTAAAACCCCTGTTGACAGATTGACCTGCGGCGATGACACTTCCTGCACGGGGTTTCAGTGATGTTCGCCTATACATGGAGGACACATGGTCACGCGCAGAACCCTGCTCGCCGCGGCGGGCGCCGGTGCCGCGGGCGGCGCGCTCGCGAGCGGCACGGCCCACGCCGACGCCACCATCGCCATCAACCCGGCGTCGGACTACGGGGTGTGGGAAGGCTGGGGTACGTCGCTGGCCTGGTGGGCGAACGTCTTCGGTGACCGGGACGACTTCGCGGACATCTTCTTCACCACCCGGACCGTCGCGTACAACGGCACCAACCTGCCCGGCCTGGGCATGAACATCGCCCGGTACAACCTGGGCGCGTGCAGTTGGAACACCGTCGAGGGGGCGAGCATGGTCGCCTCGCCCAACATCCCCCGGTTCAAGCAGATCGAGGGCTTCTGGCTGGACTGGCGCAACGAGGACCCGGCATCGTCCGCGTGGAACTGGAACGTCGACGCCAAGCAGCGCGCCATGCTGGTCAAGGCGGCGCAGCGCGGCGCGATCACCGAACTGTTCGCGAACTCGCCGATGTGGTGGATGTGCCTCAACCACAACCCGTCCGGCGCCGCCAACGGCGGTCTCAACCTCCAGTCCTGGAACCACCGCCAGCACGCGCTACACCTGGCCGCGACCGCCCGCCGGGCCAGGGACGTGTGGGGCGTCACCTTCCGCACGGTGGACCCGTTCAACGAGCCCTCCTCGAACTGGTGGCGCGCCGACGGCGGCCAGGAGGGCTGCTACATCGACGCCACCACCCAGCGCAGCGTCCTGTCGAACCTGCGCACCGAACTGAACCGGCAGGGCCTGACCGGCGTCATGATCTCCGCGTCCGACGAGACCAGCTACGACCTGGCCCGCACGACGTGGAACAGCTTCGACGCCACCACCAAGGGCCTGGTCCGGCAGGTCAATGTGCACGGGTACCAGGGGGCGAGCGGCCGGCGCGACCTGCTGTACAACGACGTACGCGCCGCCGGCAAAATCCTGTGGAACTCCGAGAGCGGCCAGAACGACAGCACCGGCCTCACCATGGCCAGCCACCTGTGCCTGGACTGGCGCTGGCTGCACCCCACCGCGTGGTGCTACTGGCAGGTGATGGACCCGAGCGCCGGCTGGGCCGCCATCCAGTACGACTTCAACACGCTGCGCGCCGGGGCGGTGCAGCCCAAGTACTACGTGCTCGCCCAGTTCACGCGGCACATCCGGCCCGGCATGCGCATCATCGACACCGGCGTCGGCTACGCGGCGGCGGGCTACGACCCGGCCGCCCGACGGCTGGTCATCGTCGCTGTAAACACCGGCGCCGCACAGACGCTGACGTTCGACCTGACCCGCTTCGGCCAGGCCACTGGCGGCACGGGCGGCGTGGTGCCGCGCTGGACGACGGTGCCGGCGGGCGGCGACCGGTACACCGCCCGCCAGGACATGCGCGTCAACGCCAAGCTGGTGGCGGTCCCGTTCCCGGCCGCCTCCGTCCAAACCATCCAGGTAGACGGCGTAGTCATCTAATCCCCCACGACGACGCCCGCGCCCCCGCCCCGCGCGCGGGCGCCGCACGCCCCGCGCTCCCCGCGCGGGGCGGGCCCGCCCCGTCGATCAAGGGCGAATGCACGTGGTTCGATCGCATTCCCGCGCGCATTCGCCCTTGATCCATGCAATTGCCCTTGATCGCCGCAAGCGGCGGGCCAGGCCGCGGGCGGTGGGCGGTGGGTGGCGCCCGTCCCACAACGCCGGGCCCCGCCGCGCGGGCGCCCCAGCCCGCCGATCAAGGGCGAATGCACGTGGTTTGATGGCATTTCCGCGCGCATTCGTCCTTGATCCACGCGATCGCCCTTGATCGCCGCAAGCCGCGCCCCGCGCCGCCCCACGTCGCGCGCGCCGCGCCCCCGCAAGCCGCGTCATGCGTCACGCGCCGCGCGCTGCGAGCCACGCGCCACGAACCGCGAGCCGCGAGCCGCGAGCCGGAGGACAGCGCACCGCCGGCCCCGGACGTCGCGACTGCGGGGCCGCCGGGCGCCCCGGAGGGGCGTGACAGGCGGTCGTAGGGTGGCCGGGGTGGACATGATCGGTTACGTCGCGATGCAGGCGGTCAGCTACTTACCGTCGGTGATTCTCCTGGTCGTCGGCATCTCGCTGGTCGCGGCCCGTCGGCAGCGGCTGACCCGCCGGTCAGGGACGTTCGCGATTGGTGGGCTCGCGTTCATGCTCGTCACCACCGTGATCAGCGCGGCGTGGAGCGCGGGCTTGGTCTTCCTCATCGACAACGACGTGGTCGACACCAACAGCTTCGGGCCGCTCAGCCTGCTTGTCGGCGTGGTGCTCACCATGCTCAACGGCGGCGGGCTCGGCCTCCTGATCGCCGCAGTCCTGACCGGCGGGCCGGAGCCGGCGCCGCCCACCGCTCCGGTCTACCAGTAGCGGCAACCGAACAGCGGGCGTGAGCGTCCAAAGGGGATGCCTCGCCGCCGGATCGTCATTGTCGCCGCCGCCATCACCGCCTTGACCGTCGCCGCCGGGGTCGGCGCGTACGCGTGGTGGCCGGAGTCGAAACGGTACGGGTACCCGCCGCCGCACAAGACCGCCGTGCTGGACGAGCAGGCCCGCCAGGTCCTCGCGGAGTGGGACCGGTCGCATCCCGGCCAGCCGGTCCGGCGGTACGTGCCGGTGGGGAGCGACGTGCCGAACAACCGTCGGGGGTGGACGTTCGTGCTCCCGCCCGACGCCGAGTTCGAACAGGCCGGCGGGCGCCGGCTGACCGCGACGATCCCGCTATCGGAGACCGCGCCAGCACCGTCCACTGTGGTGTGGCAGGACGGTGCCGCGGGAGTGCCGCTGGTCTCGGCCGCTGAGGCGTTCACGGCGGCTCAGCAGGAGCCGTGCCAGCGGGAGCCCTGCGACGGGCCACCCATGCGGGTCACCGGCGCCGAGATGGGTGCCGTGCCGGCGCGTACCGCGAACGGCTGGGCATCGGTGCCGGCGTGGGTGTTCACTGTGGAGGGTGCCGCCTTCCGGATCGCCCGCATCGCCGTCGACGCCGAGCCCCGGCCGTACCGCGAGAGCTTCTCGGGTGCCGAGCACGCCTGGGTCGTCCAGGGCATGCTGCCGGCGACGGTGGACGACGCGTTGACCGTCGACTACGCCGGTGCGCCGCCGGGCGTCGGGCCGTGCTCGGGCGAGTACACCGCGCATGTGGTCGAGGGTGTGTCGGCGGTGGTGGTCGTCGTGGAGCCGATGGTGCCGCCCGAGTGGGTGCGGGAGGAGGCGCGGAACGTTTCCTGCGCGCCGTTGAGCCCGTTCGGCCCGTACCGCCAGACGACCGTCTACCTGTCGCGCCCGCTCGGCGAGCGCGTCCTGCTCGACCTGGACGGCGATCCGCTGATGGTCACCCGCCAGCGCCCGTAGCCGGTCGCCGCCGGCGCCACAGGAGGCCACCAACCAGCGCCAGCACGACGAGAGCGATCCCGCCGACCACCCACAGCCCCGTCGAGGACGACGACTCGTCGGAGCTCGCCGCCGGTACCGGAGTCTGCGCCGCCGCCGTCGTGGCCGCCACGGTCGGCGTCGGCGCCTCCGTGGGCGAAGGCGTCGGGGCGGGCGGCGCCGCCTGGTTCGTGAACGTGAAGCTGCCCTGCAGCACGTGCCCGTCGGACGCGGTGGTGCGCCAGGCGACCGTGATGGCACCGACCGGCAACGCGTTCACCGGCTGGGTGATTGTCTTGTCGAGCACGCCAGCGGCGCCCGCGCTGTAGGAGACCTTGTCCGGCCCGGTCACCGCGACCGTGGTGCCCGCCTTCTTGATGAGGCCGCTGAAGGTCAGCGTCACCTGCGTCAGCGGCTTGGTCACCGTGCTCTTCGCGGCCGGGCTCGTGCGGCTCAGCTCGGTGTGCGCCTGGGCCGGCGCGGCGGGCAGGAGGACCGCGAGGGCTCCAGCGAGGACGGCGGCGACCGCGGCTAGCGGGCGGTTACGTGTCACCGCGCCACGGTACCCGGTGATTTCGCCGCGCCTGGCGCCAGCCGCGCCCTAGACTGAGGTCCGGTCACGGAGGCACGCCATGTCTGGTCAATCCCCGTCCCCCCGGTGGAGCGACCTGCGCCGCCGCCTGGGCTTACTCGGAATCCTTGTCATCACCGCGGTCCCGGCCATCGCGTCGGCGCTCATGTTCGAACGCGAGCGGCGCCGGCCCTGGATACCGCCGGAGCTGTCCGACCCGGTCGCCGCGGTCGGTGACCTGGCCCGCGGCGGCGACGATCTGTTCATTCTCCTCGTCGAGTTCGGCCTCGCGACCGGGTTCGCGGCCACCGGCGCCGTGGCGGGCGTGATCGGCGCGCAGCGCCTGCTCAGCGCCCCGGGACGGCGAGCGGCTCGCACCGGCGCGGCGGCCGCCGCGCTGGCGTGGGTCTCCGCCGTCGCGGCGAAGGTGGTGCTGCTCTACGCCGCGGACCGCGCGGACGCCGGCGTGTACCCGGGCGTCGCCCAGGGGTTGACGTTCGTGATGGTGGCTTGCTTCGCCTGGTCGGTCGTGGTCGCGGTCGTGGTGCTCGCGACCCTGGCCAGCCGCGTGGTGCGCGACCCGCGCGACCGCCGCGCCGTCCGGCCCGACGACGTGCATCCCGGCGAGTGCGCGGCCACCACGACGGCGAACTCGTGGACGGAGAACTGGCGGCTGCCGCCCGGCCGCGGCACCTGGCCACCCAGCGGCATCGGCGTCTGCATGTCGGGCGGCGGCATCCGTTCGGCGGCGTTCGGCCTAGGCGCGCTCCAGGTGCTACAGGAGCGCGGCGTTCTGAAGCAGGCGAGGGAGCTGGTGGCCGTCTCGGGGGGCGGTTACGCGGCGGGCGCGATGCGGCTGGCCATGGCGGGTCCGGGCGGCGCGCCGGCACCCGAACGCGCCGGCGACGCCTTCGCGGCCGGGTCGCCCGAGTTCGACCACGTCCGGCGCAAGTCCAAGTATCTCGCGGAGACCACCGGGGAATGGCTGCGGGCGCTGGCGGTACTCCTGCGGGGGTTCGTGGTCGCGCAACTCACCCTCGTGATCGGCCTGATACTCACGGCCCGCGCGCTCGGCGAGGTGTACCGGCAGGCGCCGGCCCTGGCGCGGCAGTTCACCGACCCGGCGCCCGACGGTGGCCTCGGCGGCCATCCGCTGCTGCCACCGGACGGTGTCAGCGGCGCCATCGCGGTCACGCTGATGCTCGCCATCGCCGCCTGGCTCTGCACGGTCGTCGCGGAGAACTGGCGGCGCAGCTCGTCCGGCGGGGTCTTCGCCCTGATCCGCGCCAGCGCCAAAGGGCTCGCGGTGCTGGGCGCCGGTATGGCCACGATCGCGGTGGTCATCCCGCTGCTGGTGCGGCTCAGCGCCGAGGCGCTGCGCTGGTACCAGGGTCAGGACGCCGTCCAGAGTGGAGCGCCGTCGGCCGCGGCCAACGCCGCGACCGTCGCGACGGCCGGCTATCTGGCCGCGGTCGCCGGCATCTTCCTCACCGTCGGGCGCCTTGTCCGCCCAGCGGTCGGGTGGGCATGGGCCAAGCGCGACATGCTGCGGGCCGTCCCGGTCGCTCTTTTGCAATGGGTACTTGTCATCGCCGGCACCGCCGCTCTGGTACTGGGCTACCTGTTCGTCTTCACCCGGGTACTGGCCGACAGCGTGCGCGCGGAGTACCGGTGGCCGGACGGCTGGCCCGGCTTCGGGCAGAACTGGCACTTCGCGCTGCTGGCCGGTGCCCTGCTCTTCCTCGGCTGGCTCGTCGACCAGACCCGCTGGAGCCTGCATCCCTTCTACCGCAGGCGCTTGATGACCGCTTTCGCCGTGCGGCGCAGCGCCGACGGCACCGCGGCCGAGCCGTACGACTTCGACAAGGAAGCGACACCGCTGGAGAAGTACGCCTCCACAGTGGAGGGCTTCCCCCGCGTCACCTTCCTCACCGCCGCCAACGTGTCCGGATCGGACCTGACACCGCCCGGCCGGCGCGCGCTGCCGTACACGCTGTCCGGAGACTGGATCGGCTGCCCGCGGCTCGGCTGGATACGCACCCGCCAAGCGCGGCGGCTGGGAGGGTACCCGGTCGAGATGGACCTGACCACCCAGGCGGCGATGGCGATTTCCGGTGCCGCGTTCGCCTCGGCGATGGGCGCCAGCGCGATGCCGTTCTCGTTGCTGTTCACGCTGACCAACGCCCGGCTCGGCACCTGGCTGCCCAACCCGCGTTTCCTGTGCCGGCACCGGGCCGACGATCCCGGCGGCCCGGTGCCCGGCATTCCACAGTGGCGGCGGCTGCCGTACTTCTTCCGCGAGATATTCGGCATCTACCCACCGGACAGCAAGATGCTGCTCGTCACCGACGGTGGCCACTACGAAAACCTGGGCCTGGTCGAGCTGCTGCGCCAGGCGCCGGCCGTGGTGTACTGCTTCGACGCCAGCGGTGGCCGGACCCTGACGGCGAGCGCGTTGGGGCCGGCGATCACGCTCGCGCGCCAGGAGCTCGGCATCGACATCACCTTCGACGCCTGGCCGAGGGTGCTGTCCGATCCGGACGCTCTCACACCGGGCAGCGCCAAGGCTGATCCGGTCCCGGCCGGGCTCACCGGCCGGCTCGCCACGTCGGCGGTACTGGTTGCCAGGATCACGTACCCCGACCTCAAGGGCGACGGCAACCGGCCCACCGGCACCCTCTACTTCGGACGGGCGATCCTCACTCCGGATACGCCCTGGCCGGTGCTCGCGTACGCCAGCGACCATCCCGTGTTTCCCAATGACAGCACGAGCGACCAGTGGTTCGACAGCGCGCAGTTCGACGCGTACCACGCGCTGGGCCGCCACGTCGCCACCCGGGTCCTGGCCGCCGCGAGCCCGCGACCCGCGGCGCAACAGGACCAGCACGGTCTGGCAGGTTAGCGGGGTGTCCCAAAGCCTCCTCGCCTGCCTCGACGACTGACCGCTCGCCGTCACGGGTAGGCACAACCGCTGTCGCGCAGCGGGCCCACCACCAGCACGAACGAGGAGTGGCCCGACACGTGTCCGACCAGGCAGGCGCCGCCCGCCGGTACCGCGAACATGATCGCGCCCCGCGGCGCCGGATCGGCGCCGCGGGCATCCCGGACGATCGGGCCCAGGAATCCCGCGCCGACGATCGCCCGGCGCACGGTCTCCGCCGTCGGTGCCACCGTCTCCACGATGCACATTTTCTCTGTCTCTGGGCACGTGGGACCGGCGAGAACCGCCTCAAGCTCGTCCGCCAGCGGCTTCGCGGCCTGGATCTCGGCCGCCGGCACCGGCGCGCGCCGCGCCAGGTCGGCGGCGAGCCGTTGGCAGTAGTCGTCGTAGTCGATCTGGGCGCAGGTGTATCCCCGCACCTCCTTGGTGACCGTGACCTCCGGATCGCCGGCCGAGGCGGCGCCCCGCACGATCGGCACCATCAACGCCACACCGCTGGCGATCACGAAAAGCGCGGTGACAAGCCCCCAGATCCGAAACCGGCGCACCCCCTGACGGTACCCGCTACCGGCTTCGGGGCGCCGCACCCGGCATAATGGAACCCTGATGATCATCCTGATGCACAGCTCGAAGACGATGCGCACGCCGGCCTCCGGTGTGGCGCCCACCGGCACGCCGGCCCTGCTCGACCGGGCCGAGGAACTCATCGCCCACCTGCGGAAGCTGTCCGACGACGAGGTGTGCCGGATCATGACCGTCTCCGCCGACCTCGCGGCGAGGACGCGCCAGCAGTACGCCGAGTGGACCACCGATCCGGCCGAGCAGGCACCGGCGGCGGCCACCTTCGTCGGCGACATCTACAGTGGCCTGCAGGTCGACTCGTTCAGCGCGGCCGACCGCCGGTACGCCGACAAGCACCTGCGGATCCTGTCCGGCCTGTACGGCATCCTGCGACCGTTCGACGGCATCAGCCCGTACCGGTTGGAGATGGGTTACCGGCTGCCGGTCGGCGCGTACCCGAATCTCTACCGCTTCTGGGGCAGCGCGATCGCCGACCAGCTGCCCGCGTCGGGCCGGATAATCAACCTCGCCGCCGGCGAATACAGCAAAACCGTCCTGCCGCACGTCGACCCTGACCGCGTCGTGACGCCGAAATTCCTCACCGTCGACCCGAAGTCGAAGCAGCCGAAGTTCGTGGTCGTACACGCGAAAATCGCCAGAGGCGCCTTCGCCCGGTGGCTTGTCACCGCTCGCGTGAAGGAGGCGGCCGTCCGCGAGTTCGACGACATCGGGTACCGGTACGACGAAAAGCTCAGTACGCCGCGCGAGCCGGCCTTCGTCTGCCAGGAGTTCGGCGGAAAGGGCCTGTCCGTCCGGCTCACCTGAGGTCAAATTCGGTCGCGGGCAACCATGTCGTGGTGGCACGATCCGGCCCGTGACGGCAGAGATCTGGGACGAGGCAGCCGCGGCGGCCTACGACGGGGCGGCGGCTGGCATGTACGCGCCGGAGGTGCTGGGGCCGGCGGTCGACTTCCTCGCGGCGCTCGCGCCCGGCGGACGCGCTCTTGAATTCGCGGTCGGCACCGGACGCGTCGCGCTGCCGCTCGGCGAGCGCGGTGTGACAGTGTCTGGCATAGACTATTCGCCGGCGATGGTCGATGTGCTGCGCGGCAAACCCGGTGGCGACCGCGTCGAAGTGGTCATCGGTGACATGGCCAGCGAAACCGTTCCCGGGGTGTTCGACCTCGTCTACGTCGTATTCAACTCCATCAGCAACCTACTGTCGCAAGGCGAGCAGGTCGCGTGCTTCCGCAACGCCGCGCGGCACCTGCGCCCCGGTGGCCGGTTCGTCGTCGAGCTGTACGTGCCAGACCTGCGGCGGCTGCCGATCGGCGCGCTGGGCCAACTGTTCCGGGTTGCGGACGACGGCGTCAGCTTTGACACGTTCGACCTCGTGCCCCAACTACTCGTGTCGCACCACTACACAGTCTCGGGCGGCAAGGGCCACATCTTCCGCACGCCGCAACGATTCATCTGGCCGTCCGAATTGGACTTGATGGGCGAGCTGGCCGGCATGCGCCTAACCGAACGCTGGGCCGACTGGTCCCGCTCCCCCTTCGCCGCCGACAGCACCTCCCACGTGTCAGTCTGGGAGAAGCCGTAACCGTCAGGGCCCCGTTCCCCCGATTCGGCTGCCCGCTCAACGCGAGGATGCTGCGGTCC
The DNA here is from genome assembly GCF_027923225.1 of Phytohabitans aurantiacus. Lineage (GTDB taxonomy): Bacteria > Actinomycetota > Actinomycetes > Mycobacteriales > Micromonosporaceae > Phytohabitans > Phytohabitans aurantiacus. The sequence continues at coordinate 36,970 of NZ_BSDI01000055.1, read as the reverse complement.
GCCCGCACAGCATTGCGCCCGCTGGCGGGCGGCAGGCACCCCGATGCCCGCCGGCGGGCACCCCGATGCCCGCCGGCCAGCGCCCGGCGCGAGGGCCGGCCGTTCCGCGCCCTGCCGCCGCGCCGCAAGATCGAGGGATGCCGCAATATCGGGGAAGATGCTGCCTCAACCTGCCTCGGACCGCACGAAAACCCGGAAAGTGCTGGGTCCGCGTGCATAGGTCCGGCCCGGACCTGCCGCGCGGGCCTGGAGCGCGAAGCGGCGTCGAGGGCGCCTGCACGGCGGCGCGCCGATCAAGGGCACAACGCCGTTGAGTGAAGCGAGCCGGACCGCCGTCAAGCGGTGGTTCGGCGGGTATAGGCCGGTCGTGGCGCGGGCCGCGAGGGTCTGGGTCGTGCGCGTCGGAGCCTTGCCACAGCGCCGCAACGCCTAACTCAACGGCGTTGATCAAGGACATCTGCATGGATCAAGGGCAAATGCACGCGGAAAGAGATCCAACCACGTGCATTCGCCCCTGATCGGCGTGTAGGGCGTGGCGACACGCCGTACCGGACTGGCGGCAGCGCCGGGAGAGCGCCCGCGCCGCGGACGCCGCGCGGCACGGCGGACGCGCGGCACGGCGGACGCGCGGCACGGCGGACGCGCGGCACGACGGACGCTATGGGTGGCGGGTGGGGAGGAGGATCGCGGACGGGTGGGCCGGGTCGTGGTGGACGGTCTGTGTCGCGGCGACCAGCCGCGTCGCCGTGGCGTGGGGTTCGCCGGTGCCGGGGTTCCTGGCGTAGCGCGGAAAGGCGCCGCTCGACACCTGTACGCGGATGCGGTGGCCGCGCCCGAAACGGTACGCCGTCGGCCACAGGCGCACCTGCGCGCACCGGGTTTCGTCGGCACCGGCCACGCTCACCAGCCCATCACACACGTTCGTCGAGCGGCCGCGTTCGTCCACATCGCACAGTCGCACGAAGACGTCGGCGTGCGGGAGGCTGGAACTGAACCAAATCTCCGCACTCACCTCACCCACCACCTCGACGTCCTCTTCCAGCACGGATGTCGTGTACGTCAGCACATCCGGCCGGGCTTCGAGAGCGCCGTTGTCGACTCTGCCACCGTCGCTCATCCGTACGCCGCCCACGGCGGGTGTCGGGTCGGCCGGGTCGTACCGGTACGTGTCCGGCGCCGCGTCGGCGGGAGTCGATGTGGACAGTCCACCCTCGGCCTGGAGATGGTAGCGGGTCGGCGCGTACCCCGCCGGCGGCCACGTGTCGAAGCCGCGCCACGCCTCCTCACCCATCACGTACAGCCGCACCGGGTCGCGCGGCGGCGGCTCCTCGCCACGGGCGAGCGGCAGCCCGAACTCGACCGCCTCCTGGACGCCGACGTTGGTGAACTCCGCGTGTGTCCACGGGCCGACGGTCAGCCGCGCGGGACGGCCGGCTGACTGCAGGATCTGGAAGTCGCGCAGCTGGCCGGGCAGGAAGATGTCGAACCAGCCGCCGATGGAGCTGACCGGCACGCTCGTCGCGGCGACCCGGTGCCGGTGGTCGATGCCCTCCCAGCGGGGCGCGGCGGCATCGTGCGCGAGGATGTCCTGTACGTAGGCGATGCGGTTTCCGACCGCCGCGACGTCACTGCCCGACAGCGGCAGCGTACCCAGCGCGCGCCTGGTCCGGCGGGTCTGCAGGGGCTGGCGAAACAGCGCCAGTGGGCGCTCCTGGGTGGCGGTCAGCACGCCCCAGCCGAATGGCGTCTCCAGCTCGAACGAGTCGCGGCGCAGGAAGCCCAGCGACAGCGCCGACTCGGTCACCTGCGGGATCATCGCTTTCACCTGGGGCGGCAGCGCGTCGGCGACCGCCCACTGGACGTACCCCATGTAGCTGACGCCGACCAGCACGATCGCCTCGCCGCACCACGGCTGATTGATCAGCCAGTCAAGCGTCGCCAGGCCGTCTTCGCGCTCCTGCCGCATCGGGTCGAACGCGCCGCCGGAGCCGAAGCCGCCGCGGGTGCTCTGCAGCAGCACCTGGTATCCGCGTTCGGCCAGCGGCCGGGCCATGGCGAGGGCGATCGGCCCGCGCCCGTACGGGCAGCGGATCAGCGCGGTCGGCAGCCCGTCGCCGCCCTTTCGCGGCGCCCAGCGGTCGGCGAGCAGCTCGACACCGTCGGGCATCGGCACCCGCAGCCCGCGCTGGACGGCCAGATCGCGGGTGAGCGGCGGGTCGAGTTTCAGGTACCGCTGGAAGAGGTGACTGCTGAGGTTCACGGCCGGGACTCCCTATCGGACGGTCGGCGCGTGACGACGGGCAGCATCCGTAGCAGCCGGTCGGTGAACGCCTCCGGGTCGAGCGGGTCGGGCCCCTCGATCACCCAGGTGTTGATGACGGCGGCTGATCCGCCGGTCAGGAAGAGCGCGAGGTCGTCGAGCAGCTCGGGCGCGGGGTCGCCGGGGGTCATCCACCGCGCCCACGCCCGGTTGAACGGGCTCAGCAGGTCGGTCAGCGCCTTGGTGAGCGCGTACCCGCACGGTCCGGTCAGCATGGCCCGGTAGAAGTCGCGGTGCCGCGCGAAGTGGCTCGCCGCGGCCAGCACGCGGTCACGCTCCGTCAGCGTCTCGTCCGCACTGTGCGCGCGCTCGACAAGATCGGTCTGCGCCAGGTCGAGCGCGGCTTCGAGCAGCAGGGTGTCGCGGTCGCCGAAGTGCTGGTACAGCAGCGGCCGGCTCACGTCGGCGGCGTCGGCGATGTCGGAGACCGGGATGTTCGAGGTGCCCCGCTCGCCCACCAGGGCGATCGCGGCCCGCATGAGCGCGGACCGCGACCGGCGTACGCGTCTGTCCCTGGTCACACCCCAAATATGACAGGTGTAAAGAAAATTGCAAGTGTCAAGAAACGGAGCAGGTCACGGCGGGTGCCGCGTTGGTGCCGTTCCAGTTGGCGAGGAAGCCGAAGGTGGCGGTGCCACCGGCGGCCAGGTTGCCGTTCCAGTTGAGGTTTCGGGCGGTCACCGCAGCGCCGCTCTGGGTGACGGTGGCGTTCCAGTACTGGGTGATCTGCTGACCGTTCGCGTAGCTGAACGTGGCCGTCCACGCCGACGACGACGTGGTCCGTCCATTGCGGACGGTGACCTCACCCTGGAAGCCGCCGGTCCACTGCGACACCACCTTGTAGGTCGCGGTGCAGGCACCGGACGGTGGCGGCGTCGTGGGCCCCGGCGTCGGGGAGCCGGTCGGCGACGGCGTGGGCGAGGTGGTCGGCCCCGGCGGGATGACCCCGTTCAGGACCTGCGCCAGTACCGGGTAGAAGCGGTCGGACATCTTCTGGAAGCCGGCGTCATTGGGGTGTACGCCGTCGCCGGTGTCGGTGGCCGTGTTGAACCCGGTCCACTGGTCGACGACGACGATCGGCGACTGGGCGGTGGTGAGGCTCGCCGCCCAGCCCGGGATGCGGTTGTTGAAAGCGATGACGTCAGCCGGGCAGGTGGCGCACGCGTTGGCGCCCATCGGGATGATCTGCGCCACGATGATCTTCATGTTGGGGTTGTTGGCGCGCATCTGCCCGACCAGCTTGGTGATCGCGGTGATCTTGTTTTCCAGCGGGATGTGGCCGCCCCACATGTCGTTCGTGCCCAGGTGCATCAGCACGATGTCGGGGTTGGTGGCCGACAGCCACGGCGGCAGCTGGTTCTGGTCGGCGATGCCGGTGGCGGAGAAGCCGCCGTGGCCCTCGTGGTCGCCGTCGTGCGCGACCGAGCAGCCACCGCCGGGCTGAGTGCCCACAAAGTCGATGTTCGTGTAACCGGCGCGCTGCAAGCGATCCCAGAGCAGGGCGCGCCAGCAGCCGGGGCCAGCCGTGATGGAGTCACCGAGCGGCATGATGCGCACCGGGGCGGCCGCCGCCGCGGGCCGCACGGCCACCAGCCCGAGCACCGCTACCAGAGCGGCGAGAATCGCGTACAGGATGGGCCTTCTCATGGGTTCACCGCCAGGAGGTGTGCTTTGAAGCCCGCGCCGTACGTCTGCGTCGGCGTGCCCGCGTAGTCCTCGATGAGGACGTTGCCGCTGCTTCCGCAGATGCCCCACGGGTTCCAGGTCCACGCCGTGTAGCCGAGGCCCTTGGTGTCCAACCAGGACATGACCTGGTCGATGTAGTTGTGCGCGCAGGTGTCCTGGCCGATCTCACCGGCGTGTACCGGCACCTGAGCGGCGACCGTCCCGATCTGACTGTCCCAACAGGACGCCGTGATGCAGGCGTTGAAGTTGTACGAGTGCCACGACGCCACGATGTTGTTCAGCGGGTCGTTCGGCTTGTACGCCAACCACTGCGAGAGGTCGTTCGTCCACGTGAGACCGGCGACCAGGAGCACGTTGGTGGCGCCCGTCGCGCGTACCGCGTCGACCAGGTCCTGCATCCCGGCCACCTCGTACGTGATGCCGGTGCAGGTGCCGCCGTCACGCAGGCAGCGCCACGCCGCCGGCATGTCGGACCAGTTGTTGGAGGCGTCCGGGTACGGCTCGTTGAACAAGTCGAACACGACCGCGTTGTTGCCCTTGAAGGCGTTCGCCACGCTGGTCCAGAACTGCGGCGTGTACTGCATGCTCGGCATCGGCTTCTGGCACGTCGCGGCGAGGTCGGCGCAGGCCGAGATGTTGCCGGTGTACTGGCCGCGGGTCCAGTGCAGGTCGAGGATCGGGTTGATCCCGTTGGCCACCAACAGGTTGACGTAGTCCTTGACGCCCTGCTGGTACGCCGCGCCACTCGGCGTGCCGGACAGGCCCAGCCAGCAGTCCTCGTTCAGCGGGATGCGCAGGGCACGGATCTTCCAGGTCTTCATCGCGTCGACCGAGGCCTGGTCGACCGGACCGGAGTCCCACTGTCCCTTGCTCTGCACGCACGCGTACTCGCCGCTGGACCGGTTGACGCCGAGCAGCCGGTACTGCGCGTTCGCCGCCGTCAGGATCTTGTTGCCGCTCACCCGCAGCGCGGGCGCGGCGCCACCAGGCGGCGGCGACGTCGGCGGGGTGGTCGGTGGCGTCGTGGGCGGAGTGGTGGGCGGGGTCGTCGGAGGCGTGGTGGTCACCGGCCCGTTGCACGCGACGCCGTTCACCGAAAACGCCGTCGGCACCGGATTGGTGCCGCTGAACGCGCCGACGAACCCGATCGACGTGGACGCGCCGGTGCCGAGCGACCCGTTCCAGTTCATGCTGGCGGCGGTGACGCGTGCGCCCGACTGGGTCCAGGTCGCGCTCCAGCCCTGTGTGACCCGCTGGCCCGCGGCCGGGAAGTCGAACGCCAGGGTCCAGCTCGTTGTCGGGGAGCCCAGGTTGGTGATGGACACGTTGCCCTGGAACCCACCCGGCCATTGGCTCTGCACCGCGTACGTCACGGTGCAGCCCTCGGCCGCGGCCGACGCGGGCAGCGTGACCGCCACCAGCCCAGCCGCCGCGAGCGTGCCGGCTATGCCGGACGCCAGCAGGGCATGCGGACGTTTCATCTCAGATCTCCTCGGTAGTGAGAGGTGACCATCGATGGGAGCGCGCACAGGAGCTTTCTTTATTAACCTCTTTAAGTCAAGTGGTCTCGCGTGGCACCACCGTCTCCGTTGGACACCACCGCTCCGCGACCGGCTCGCCCTCGACCAGCCTGACCACCGACTCAGCCACCAACTCGCCGAACAGGTGCACGTCGAGGCTCATCGTCGTCAGCGCCGGCGACGCCAGCCGGCACAGGCTGGAATCGTCCCAGGCGATCAGGCTCAGGTCGCGCGGCACCCGCCGGCCCAGCTCCTTGGCCGCGTGCAGGCCCGCCACGGCCATGAGATCGTTGTCGTACACGATCGCGCTCGGCGCCTCGGCCCGCCCCAGCAGCTGCGCGGTCAGCTTCGCGCCCGACTCCTCCGAGTAGTCGCCCTCCACCACGACCGCCTCGACACCGGCCGCGCCTGCCGCCTCCAGCAACGCGGCCGTGCGGACCCGGGTGTGCACGAGCGTGCTCGGCCCGCTGACGCGCGCGATCCGGCGATGCCCGAGGCCGGCCAGGTGGGTCAGCGCGGCGCGCACCGAACCGACGTCGTCCCGCCGCACCGCCGGCGCGCCCTCGACCGGCTCCCCCGCCACCACCACGGGCAGGCCCAACTCGCGCAACACCGCCGGGCGGGCGTCGTCGACGGTCCGGTTGACGAGGATGACCGCGTCGACGAGCCGGTGCCCGGCCCACCGCCGGTAGGCGGCGATCTCGGCGGCGTGGTCGGCGACCACATGCAGCAGCACCGACCGCCCCCGCTCGGCCAGCCGCTCCTCGATGCCGGCGATAAACTCCATGAAGAACGGCTCGGCGCCGAGCAGCCGCGGCGGCCGCGCCAGCACGAGGCCGACCGCGCTGGTCCCTGTCATCCGCACACCTTCCCACGCCATTTGAGCTACCGCGACGTCCGCCGCGGGCGAGACCGTCGCTCCCGCGGCCTCACCCTCCGCGGTTCACGACCCACCCAGTCCCGCGCCACGGCCAAGACCCACCGCTCTGCTTCCCTGGAGGAAACACCCCGGGGGTTGGTCGTGGGAACTCGGTGGGTGAGGCCGCGGGAGCGACGGTATGGCGCACGGCGGACGTCGCGGCAGCTCGAAATGGTCTTTGTTTTCTAGGCGGCGGGCTCGGGCTCCGAGTCGAGGTTTTCGGGCAGGCGCAGGCCGTGGCTGAGCGGCACCAGTTCGGACTCCAGCACCAGCGCGGCGGCTCCGATCGCGGACGCCGACGCGGCAGACCGCGACAACCGCACATCGACGGCGTGCGCGGAGCGCGAGAAGAAGGCGCGCAGCTCCTCCCGCACCACCGGCAGATACACCGAACCGGCGACCGCGAAACTCGGGCCCGTCAGCACCAGTACCTCTAAATCCATGAGGTTGGCAAGGGTGCGTGCTGCCGTGGCAACATAGCGCGCGGAACTCTCCAACATGGACAGTGCCCGCGGCTCGCCGCGGCGCGCGGCGCGGCTGATCGCGGCGAAGTCGCCAGCGACCGACGCCCGTTTCGCGCCGTCGCGCAGGCCGACCGCCTCCGCGACCGCCCGATCGGCGCGCGCGGCCGCCACCACCGCATCCGGACCGGCCACGACCTCCAGGCAGCCGCGCGCGCCGCACCAGCAGTCGGGGCCGTCCGCATGCACGCACACGTGGCCCAGTTCGCCGGCGTTGCCGCTGGGCCCCCGGTAGGTTATGCCGTTGATGACCAGGCCGGCGCCGATCCCGGTGCCCATGTAGAGCGCGGCCGCGGCCGTCGCGGTGCCGAACCCGCCGGCCCACTGCTCCCCCAGCGCAGCCGCGGTCGCGTCGTTGTCGAGCACCACCGGCAGCCCGGTCGCCCGCTCCAGAGCCGGCCCGAGCGGGAAGCCCTCCCACCGCCGCGGCGACGGGGTGGTGCGCGGTCCCGGAAACACGAGGCCGGCGCCGAGTACCCGGTCGCGCTCGACGCCGACACCGTCGATCAGCGCACCGATCTCCCCCGCCATCCGTGCGACGACGGCCGCGGGCTCCTCCGCACCGGGACCCGGCCGGGCGATCCGGGCGACGGCGACACCGCCGAGATTGGTCAGCGCGTACGTCATGGTGCCATCGTCGAGATGCACACCCACCGCATACCGCGACGCATGATCAAGCTGAAGCAGCACCCGACGCTTGCCGCCCGTCGACTCCGCATGCCCAGTCTCGACGACGAGGCCTTCGTTGATCAGCTTGCGCACGAGCGTGGAGATCGTGGGAGCGGTGAAGCCAGTAGCGTTGATCAGCCCGACCCGGCTGATGGTGCCCGCCGCGCGGATGGCGTCGAGGACGGCGGCCTTGCTGCTCGCGTGCGGCTTGCTCACTGCTCCTCTGTCGGCCCGGTCCCCAGTTCGGCCGTGCCAGCATACAAGCAACCCCACCCACCCGGCGCCCCCATCTCCCGCCCTCACGCCCTCCCACGCCCTCCACGCTGCGGCCTCCGCGGCCCGCTCGCGCACCGCGCCCCTCCGCCACCGCCGGCATCCCGCGGCTCGCTCGCGCGGCGGCCCTCCGCTGCCGCCGATCAAGGGCATATGCACGTGCTGGGCCCGCCTGCATCGCCGATCAAGGGCATATGCACGCGGTTTGATCTCTTTTCCGCGTGCGTTTGCCCTTGATCGATGCGATTGCCCTTGATCGACGCTGTTGGGGTGAGCGCTCGGGTCGGACGTCGTGGTCGCCGCCCGCGACGAGCTGTGAACGTTTGTTGCTGCGGGAGCAGCAACAAACGTTCACAGCTCGAGAGGCCCGCTGCGCGGATCGGGACGATCCGGTCGGGCGGCGGCAACTAGCGGCGCCGGGCCGCGGTGGTCGGGCTTGACGCGGCGTCAAAGCCCCTTGGCTCAACGACGTTGCGCCCTTGATCGGCGCCGTGACTGTGGCCGCGGATCGTCGCCGGGATCGTCCGGGCCGGCGAGCTCAACCCGTAGCGCCGCTATGTCGGCGACGACGTTGACGGCATGGTCTGCCGCCAGCCATGGACGCAGCATGTCCACATTGCTGCGTGGATCGCGCGCGACCCATGTCAGACACGGATCGCAGCGCTCCCTGAGGGACCAGCAACGCCAACAGATACGTCGTCAACCGGTCATGCCAGCCTCCGCTACCGCACTGGTCACATCCGCGAACGTCATTGGATCCTGATCTGAGATCCCATCCCAGACCACAAAGGAGCGATATGGGAATTCAGCGCAGAATAATGGCCGCCGCCGCTGGGCTCGCCCTCGCGGTGGCCGGCGCGGTCGGCGTCGCGGCGCCGGCACAGGCGGCGGTGCCCGACGCGCACGGCTTCGTCCTGTGGAACGGCGCCGCTGTAGTACCGTCCGGCACGTGGCCGCCCGCCACCGCTGTATCTGCCGGAGGCGGCGGCTTCTACAAGGTCGTCTTCCCGGGCCAGGCCGCGAAGGGCGGCGTTGTCCACGTCACCGCCATCAACGAGCGTCCAATATGGTGCCAGGCGTTGAAGTGGGGCTTCTCCGGCGTCGACGAGATCGCCTACATCGGCTGCTACCGGCCGGGTGGCGTCGGCATCGATACGCCATTCACGGCGGTCTTCACGAGCAGCTCGCCGCCGGACGGCATACCCGGACACTACGGGTACGTCCACGCGGACCCCTCGGGTGGCATCGTGAGCGAGTACAACTCCGCGCTCGGCAGCGGCAATGTCGTCTCGGCAACCGGCGGACCGGGCGAATACCTGGTGCGCTTCCCCGCGCTGGGCTCACCCGGACCGTTCGACGGCAGCCTCCAGCTCACAGCAGTCAACTCGAGCGTCGGGGCACACTGCGAGGTAGCCAAGTGGGCGTCGAACCCGGCGTCGGTGGACGTGCTGGTGTTCTGCTTCGACGGTGCCGGCGCGAAGCTGAAGACCGGTTTCAACCTGACCTACCAGCTGGAGCGGTCGCTGTTCGGCTCGGCGTACCCGCCGAAGTACTTCGGGTACGTCTGGAACGCGCCGCCGCCACCGGTGCCCAACCTCGGACCGCCTCCGACGAACTTCAACTCGATCTTCGGCACAGGCGTCAACGCCGTCGCGTCCGCAGGTCCGGGGATGACGCTCGTCGCCTTCCGTGGCTTGGCGCAGCGCCCCGACACGGTGCAGGTCACCGCGATGGGGCACACCGGTGAGTTCTGCAACCTGCTGACATTCTGGGGATACAACGGCACGACCGTGCTCGTGCGCAACGTCACCTGCTTCACGGCGGCCGGTGCCCGCGTCGACACCGGCTCGTTCACGAGCTACAACTCCGAGTTCTAGACCAGCTGGGCCGCTCACAGTCTGGGTGGCGGCGATCTGGTCGCCCTTCCGGCGACCAGATCGCCCGATCCCGGGCAGCGGGCCTATCGCCGGTAGGAGAGGCCGGCCTTGGCCCTCACTCAACGGCGTCGATCAAGGGCATTCGCATGGATCAAGGGCGAATATACGCGGAAAAGAGATCGAACCGCGTGCATTCGCCCTTGATCGACGGAAGGGGGCGCGCGGGGCGCGCGGCGCAGTGGCACGGGCGCGGGGCGCGCGGCGCACGGGCGCGGGAGCGCGGCGCAGGGCGCGCGCGGCGCGCGTGGGGCGCGGGGCGCCCAGCGCGTGGGTGCGGGGGGTTATGGGGAAGAGGTTAGGTCGAGGGCGGCGCGGACTGGGTCGCCGGCCCAGCGGCTGGCGAACGCGTCGTACAGGCGCCAACCGGCGCGGGTCAGGGTGCGCTGCCGCTCGATGTGCGCGTCGACCCCATCGGGGTGCACCGCGCAGATCAGCCCGACCGCGCCCTCACCCTCGCCCGCGCACAGGTCGATCCGCCAGCGCCCCACCGGGTACCCGAACCGGACCTGGACCCCGGCGCGTCGCAGCTCGCGGGCGAGCGCCGTCGCCCACTCGCTCGGCGCCTGGCCTTGACCGGGCGCGGAGCGTCCCGGCTGCTCGGCGTGCTGGAAGTAGTCGCCGAGCAGGCCCTGCGGCGATGTTAGCGATGTTACGACCGTCATGTGGTGGCGTGCGCGCGTGACCATGACGTTGAACAGGTTCGGGTCCGCGGCGAACCGGTGCCGTGACGCAGAATCGCCATCCACCAGGCCGAGTGACGCGATGACCACGTCGGCTTCGCTGCCCTGGAAGCCGTGGACGGTGCCCGAGCGCAGGCCCAGCTTCTGAATCTCCTCAACGGAAAAAGCGCTCAACAGAGCTGACTCGATCGCGTCGGCCTGCGCCCGAAACGGTGTGATGACACCGATCCCGCCCTCCGGCGGCGCTTCGGCCAGCCGCCGTACCTCGTCGAGCACCGCGTCGACCTCGGCGCGGTTTACGCCGTCGTCGACGCGCGAGCCGGGCACGCGCACCAGCTCGATGAGGTCGGTGAGCTCATTGCGGGGGTGCCGCGTGACCAATTCGAGGCGGTCGGAGTAGAAACGCCGCGCCGAAAAGCCGATCAGGTGCGGCGCACACCGGTAGTGCTCACCCAGCCACGTTACCGCCGCCGCGCCGGCCGCCACGTCGAACGCGCTCGCCCGCCGCACATCGAGCCGGTCTGCCAGGTGCTCCAAACCGTGCTGGCGCAGCGTTCCGGCAACCTCCACATCGGCCACAAAGGACACGAACCGCAGTTGCCGCGGGTCACCGATCACCAGAGCCCGTTTCGCCCGCGCCAGCACCGGTGCCGCGCGTAGCTGGTCGATGTGGGCCGCCTCGTCGAGCACCACGAGGTCGAACATGCCGGGCGCCGGCGGGAGCAGATCGTCCACATCGGTCACCGTGCCGATCCACAGTGGAAGTGCGCGCACCAATGCCGGTCCGTCGAGGGCGGTGAGCATCTCGCGGCGGCGGTTGCGCCCGGCCCGTAGCGCGGCGCCCAAAGCGGTGGCGCTGCGCCGCGCGGCCGCGTTCCATCGCGCGGAACTCGTGGCCCGGCGCCGCATCGCCGCGCCGACCGCGGCGGCCAGCGCGGCGTCGCCGTCGGCGAGGGCCCGCCACGCGGGCGCCAGATCGGTGCCACCACCAACGGCCAGTCGCGCTGCGGCCCGCGCGGCAACCGCGGCGTCGAGAGCCGCCCGCAGCCTTTCATGGGGTACCGTCGGCGCCGCGCCGAAAATCCGCCGCAGCCGTTTCTCCGTGCGCCTCCGGCGCCAGCGCCGCCACCATCCGCCATCCGTAGCGGTGGCGGCTTCCAGGAGATGGCCGGCCGACGCGTGGTCGGCGTCCACTGTGAACGCCCCGGGCGCGTCGCCTTGGAGCGCCGGGATCGCCGGCTGCCAGCGGGGCAGTTCGGCGGCTCGCCGTTCGGTGTCGAGCGCGGCGGCGATGCCGGCCCGGATCGACGTGACCGGTGCGACGGCCGCCTCCACGGCCGCGGCGATGGCACGCACGCGTTCGGCGTCGGCTCCCGCCTCCGCACCCCGGCTCAGGTCGGCGGCGAGGTCCGCGCGGCGCTCACTGTCGCCGAACAGTACCGGCGCCGGACCATCGTATCGGCGCACCAGGTCCGCGAGCACGTCCGCCGCGTGTACCGACTGTGTGGCCACCAGCACCGAACCGCCCCGGTCGACCACGTCCAGCGCCGCCGCGACCGCCGCGTGACTCTTGCCGCCACCAGGTGGGCCGCCCGCCACTACCACCGGCTCCACCCGCGTGCGGCGGACCACCTCGCGCTGCGCGGCGTTGAGCGGCAACGGCGACAGCGGTTTGTCACCGTCCACTAGGGACGTCTCGTGTGGACGGTCGCCGTACACGTGGCTGAGCGCGGTACTGTTCAGGTCCGGGTGGGCCGCCCACGCCAGTAGGGTGTCCCGCAGCCCGGTCGCCACCACGTCGCGGGTCACGAACAGAGCCGGGGCGGTCACCCCGACGAGAACGGTGTCGTCGGCGCGCTTGGGTGCCTGCGCCAGCACCTCACCGACCGCCAGCCCGGCAGCGGCCGCCGCGGCCTTCACCCAGGCCACAGTTCCGGTCGCGCCCAACCACCCGGTACTCGCCAGCCCCGGCGCCGCCTCCAGTCCCGCCGCGACGGCTCGGTCTTCGATGAGCGGGGTCAGTTCGAGGTCGCCGGCCGGCACCACCCGGTACCCGCGCAGGCCCCACTCCAGCCGCACCGGTTGGGCGAGAAGCGGCAGCCTCACCTTGCGGCGCGCCCCACCAACCTCGGCGCCGCCGACCACGAATGTCCACCCCAGACGCAGGACCCGCTCGTCGCGGCGCAGCGCGTCGAGCGCCGCCAGCCGGTCGACGCGGGTGTTGCGTGGCGCCCGGTCCGGCTCGGCCAGCCACACCAGCGGCCGCCCGCCCCCGGACACGTCCAGCACCCGCTCACCGCCGGCCGGTGCCAGGTCGGCGAGCGCGGCGAGGATCTTCGCAACCTCCATCGCCAGCAGATTCTGCCTGATGGGCGCCACAGCACCGGGTTCCGGTAGCCTCCTGCGGTGAACTTCGATGGGCTGACCGAGACGATGGTGGCCGGGCGGCCGGCGTGGCGGCACGACGGGTCCGGGGTGCTGTTCCGGCGGGTGCCTGTCGGCAGGTACCGGATGGGCCTATCGGACGCGGAGATGGCGACGCTCTCCGCCTACGATGACGCGGCATTGCTTTTGGGCGACGCACACCGCATGCGTCCAACCCGGACTGTCACGGTCGAGCCGTTCCTGATGGCACGCCACCCGCTGACGATCGCGCAGGTACGGCATTGGTTGCCCGACTACGAAGACGACTACGCCGACGGCGAGGACGACGACGAGCACACGGCCGCCGCCTGGAGGACGAGTGGCTCGGCGCGCTGCTGAAGGCGCTGCCTTTCCGGCTCCCCACCGAGGCCGAGTGGGAGTACGCGGCGCGGGCCGGCACGACGACGTTGACCTGGCGCGGTGACGAGGCGCCGACCGAGGAGGACCTGCTCGGCCGGTTCGGTGCCGAGGCCGAGGTGGCCGCCAGCGAAAACGCGTTTGGGCTGGCGGCGATGGGTTCGCTGACCGAACTCTGCGCCGACCGGTACGGAATCGGATACGCCGAGCCGGCTCCAGCGGACGCACCACTCGTCGTACGCGGCGGCGCCGTCGACCTCAGCCCGTGGCAGGACTGCGGCGAGTGGCTGCTGGCGCTGTCCGCGTCGCGCGGCCGGCAGGACATGTTCACGTCTATTCGCCCGGTCATCTGACCTGATCGAGCGGCCATACCAGCTCGAAGCGCTCGAACACGGTGGGCAGATTCGCCGCGAACGGAACGCCAACGTTCTCGCAGACGCGCGTGAAGTACCGGCGGTGCGCGTCCTCCCAGTAGGCGAGGCTCCGGTCACCCTCACCCTCGTCCCACGCGAACGCCGCGTCCACCTGATCGAGCGGCTTGATCTCGACGCCGGTGGTACGAATGACGCATACCGGCTCACCGTCCCCGCCGAGCACCACCCAGTGGTCACCCGGACGCGGTATCGGCTCGCCGTCACGCTCGAACTCGAGAACCAGGCCGGCGGTGGCGCGCTTGGGACCGTGCCGAACCAGCGCCGCCAGCTCGTCGGCGAGGGCCGGCGAGTCCCCGAAAGCGAACGAACCGACCAGCGCGGCGTCGACGCCGGTCGCCCGCCGGTACTCGTTCCACAACCGCTCCGCTTCCGTCACCCTCCTATAGTGCGGGGCGTGGCCGGGGTGACGACGGCGCCTGGATACTTCTTGCGGGCGATGCTGCTCGGCGACCGGAAGCTGCTACGACAGCTGCGTGCCCCCGCGTGCGCCGAACCCAAGGCGCTGGCGGCGGTCCTGTATGGACTCTTCTCGGCGGTACTCGGCCGCCTGTGCCAGGGCCGTTTCGGGCCCGCCGAGATCCGCGCCTTCGCCGAACAAGCGGCCGGCCTGCCCCTGGTCCTGGAGAAGGTCACCGCCGAACAGATCGTCCAGGTCATCGAGCTGGAGGTGGAAGGGCCGGGCGAGTCCATCGATCCGCGAGCCCTCACGGCCGCCTACTACGCGGTGATCTTGGCGGCGGCACGCGAGCTGCGGTTCATGCCCGGCGACGTGGAAGACCTGGTCGTCCGGGCCGAACGGCTGGCGGCGCAGGGTGGCTACGAACCGGCGCCGTACTCCCCCGGCGTTCTCATGAGGCTGCGCTTCGATCGTGCGGAGCTGCGCAGGTACGGCTGGGCCCGTCGCGACGAGTGGGCTGCCGACCGCTCGCGACGCCACGACGGCTGAGCAGGCCAAGCGCGCCGCCAGGTGCGGTGAGAGCGCGGCGCCGGCGGGCCGCCGATCAAGGCCAATCGCATGGATCAAGGGCAAATGCACGCGAAAAAGCGATCAAACCACGTGCATTCGTCCTTGATCGGCGGGGAAGGGGCGGGCGGCGCCCGCGGCGGAACGGGCGGGCGGCGCGCGCGGCGGGCGGCCGGCGGCGGGGGGCGGAGCGCGGACCGGCCCGGCGGACCGGGGACGGCGGGGGTGAGGGGGGTCGCGTGTTGGTTGGGTCCTGGTGAAGGGCACAGGATCGGTGGCTAGAGTGTCGCGGAAGTGCTTTTCCCCGCGAACCACCCGAAAGGCCTAAACATGGCGAAAGCCGATATCGACGCCCACTTCGTCGGCCAGGTGCGTCAGGCGCTTGCCGCGCGGGTGGACGCGGTCGTCGAGGAGGGCGCGGGGGACGCGTGGCGCGGCCTGCAGCATCGCCACCTCGCCGAGCGGATAAAGGTACTGGTCGCGGCGGCGTGCGGTGCGGCCGGGTACGCGGGCGGCGCGGATCTGCTCGATCACGGCGTCCGCCTCGCCGGGCACCTGCGGGAGCTTCAGGGGCCGAGCGGGCTCTTCACCGGCGGCGACAACGTGGACTCGCCGCCCGACTCGGCGTTCAGTGTCAACGATCTCGCTGACTCGCTGCTCATGCTGCGGCGCGCGGAAGGGTCGGCGCATCCGCTCGCCAAGGAGCTCGAGCACTTGCTCGCGGCCGCCACGCCCGGGCTGGTCAGTGGCGGCGTGCACACGCCCAATCATCGCTGGGAGCTGTCGGCGGCTCTGGCCAGGCTGTTTCGGGTCGCGCCCGAGGCGGCGCGGCCGGAGCTGGCGAGCCGGGTCGAGCAGTGGCTGGCCGAGGGCGTCGACATCGACGGCGACGGCCTGTACTCCGAGCGCAGCGCCAACTATGCCGCCTTCGTCTCGAACCCGTCGCTGCTCGCCATCGCCGAAATCTTCGACCGGCCGGAACTCGTCGACGCCGTCGAGCGGAACCTGGACGCCACGCTCGACCTGCTGCTGCCGGACGGGACGGTGGAGACCGTACTGTCCCGGCGGCAGGACCAACGGTTCCCGGTGACGCTGTCCGCGTACCTCATGCCGCTGCGCCACGTCGCGAGGGTGCGCGGGCGCGCGGACCTGGCCTGGGCCGCGGACCTCGCCCTTGCGCAGGGGATTCTCATGCCGGCGGAGGTCGCCGCGCACCTGGTGCTGCATCCCGACGCCGCGCTCGCGCTGCCCGCGGCGGCCGAGCCCGCGCGGACCCGGCAGCGGCTCTTCGGGGCGGCCGGGCTGCTCGTCGACCACCGGCCCGCGACCACGACGGTCGTCTTCGGCGGCTCGGACTACGCACGCCACCGGCGGATCCGGTCCGGGCTGGCGAACTCGCCGACGTTCCTGCGGTTCTTCGCGGGGGCGGCGGTCCTCGACAGCGTGCGGCTCTCGCGAACCTTCTTCGGCCTCGGCCCGTTCCGCGCCGGCGGCCTCGCCGTCCAGCGCGACGCCGGCGGCGCGACGACCGCGACGCTCGCGGAGACCGTGAGCGCCGCCTACTACCAGCCGCTCGCGCGGCAAGACCACGACGCGGCCGGCGACTACCACCTGGTGGACGAAGGCCGCTTCAGCGCCGCGATGGATTTTGGCCGGCGTACCGCTGACGAAGTCACGCTGGACACGATGGTGCGGGCGCGGCTCACCGCCGAGGGTGTGGAGCTGGACGTCGACCTCGGCGGAGCGAGCGTGGACTGGGTGCTGGAGCTGGCGTTCCGGCCGGGCGGCACGGTGACCGGGGCCCGCCCGCTCGGCGGGGACCGGTGGCAGCTCGACGCGGGCGCCGCGCGGTACGAAGTCGACGGCCACGCGATCACGGTGACGCTGGTCGACGGCCCGGACACGCCGGCGCTGGCCGCGGAGCCGTCATACGAGCCCGGAGAGGAATATCGGTACCTCGGCGGTACGGACGCCGCAACGGGACAGTTACTGTACGTAACCGGACGCGTCCCGGCGCATCTGCGACTCCTCCTCACCGGGAGCGCTCCATGACGTGCCTTTGCTAGGCATTCCGGGTACATGACGTCCGTATGTCAGGACAATTTTTTACGTGAGTATGTCCTGACTATTGACGCGGTAAGCGCTTGCCCGTTAACGTCCGTCGCCTACAAGGGCTGCGTGGATCACAAGGAGATAACACCGATGACGACTTCTCTTCGACGCTGGCGCTGGTTGCCAGTGGTCGTCGCGACCGCGGCGGTGCTGACCGCATGCGGCTCCGGTTCTGACGACGACTCTTCATCCTCGGGTGACGCCAAGAAGATCACCTTCTGGCTGTCGACCGCAGCGCAGATTCAGGGGTACACCGACCTCGCCAACGAGTTCAAGGCGAAAGAGGGCATCGAGGTCGAGGTCGTCAACCAGCCCTACGACGGGTACCAGGACAAGCTGCGCCAGTCCGCGCAGGCCAACTCCCTGCCCGACGCCGCCAGCGTGCCGTCGCTGGACAACCTCTGGCTCAACCAGCTCCAGGACCTCAGCGCGACCGCCAACAACGACGCCAACAAGATCAATAAGGACCTGATCACCGAGCAGGACGGCAAGGTCCTCGCGATCCCGTCCGACCTCACCGCGGCCGGCCTGTTCATCAACAAGAGCCTCTTCACCAAGGCCGGAGTCACCGTGCCGGCCGACCCGGCGCAGACCTGGACGTGGGACGAGTTCCTCGCGGCGGCGACCAAGGTCCGCACCGCGACCGGCGCCAAGTACGACCTGGTCTACGACAACTCCCCCGCCCGCATCCGGGCCTTCATCTACAACAACGGTGGCAAGGGCTTCCAGCTCGGCTCCGACGGCAAGTACCAGAAGCCGGACGCCGCGACCATCGCCGCGCTGGAGAAGTTCAAGGCGATGAACGACGACAAGGTCATGCCGAAGTCGGTCTGGACCTCCGGCGCCGACCCGAACGCCCTGTTCAAGAGCGGCCAGGTCGTCGCCTACTTCTCCGGCGTCTGGCAGGTGCCGGACTTCGCCGAGGGCATCACCGGCTTCGAGTGGGCCAGCGCGCCGACCCCGGGTCCGGTACACGCGACCGACATCAACCTCGGTGGCAAGGTCGTGGCGTTCAACAACGACGGCACCGCCTCGGCGGCCAAGAAGTGGGTCGACTTCCTCTTCCAGCGGGACAACTACACCAAGCTGGCGCAGGCCAACGGTTACCTGGCCGTCGAGTCCGGTCTTTCGCTGACCTACCCGTTCAAGTCGCAGGCCGCGCTGGACGCCTTCGCGCTCTACAACAAGGAGATCGAGCTCGCCGACCCGATCTCGGCCTCCGGCCAGGCCAACGGCACCAAGCTCATCCTCGAGGGCAAGGCCATCCAGGACGACCCGACCAAGGCCGAGATGGCGAAGTACATCAACGGTCAGCAGGACGTGCAGAAGACGGTCGACAACATCGTGAACGGCCTCAACTCGCAACTCGGCTGACGCCTTTAACGCGGTCCGCCGGCATCGAAGGATGCCGGCGGCCACCGCACGTCGGGAAGGTCATCGCACGTCCCAGAGGAGAGCACGATGGTGGACAGCATCCACCCGACGGCCCCAGCGCCGAGCACGGAGGTGCGGCGAGGGCCGGAGCCGGTCAGACGGCGCCAGCAGGGATGGCGACGGCGGCGGCTGAACAGGTATACCGGGGCACCGCTGGCGCTCATCTCGATCAACCTGCTGCTGTTCATCACGTTCTTCGTCTGGCCGGCCGCCACCGGCCTGCTCTACTCGTTCACCAGCTACACCGGCGTCGGCGACGCGCCCTACGTGGGGTGGGACAACTACCAGAAGCTGCTGCAGGACGACGCGTTCTACTCGGCGCTGATCCGCACGCTGATCTACACCGCGGGCGTGGTGCCGCTGACGATCGTGCTCTCGCTGGGCACGGCGGTGCTGCTCGTCACCGACTACGCCAAGGGCAAGGTCGTCGCCCGGATCATCTTCTTCCTGCCGTGGCTGATCTCCCCGATCATCGTGGGTGTCATCTGGCGCTGGATGTTCGGCGAGAACTTCGGCCTCATCAACTACGTCATCACCAAGCTCGGCGGCAGCGAGGTGCCGTGGCAGTCGAACGCGAACCTGTCGCTGATGGTCGTCATCTTCGCCGCGGCGTGGGCCGGCACCGCGTTCAACATGCTGCTGTTCGTCGCCGCGATCAAGAACGTGCCGACGTCGTACTACGAGGCCGCGTCGCTGGACGGCGCCGGCTCCTGGGCCAAGTTCCGCAACATCACGCTTCCCGCGATCGCGCCGACGACCTTCATCGTGGTGCTGCTGAGCATCCTGCACTCGATGAAGGAGTACGCGCTGTTCGCCGCGGTCAACGACGGCGGCCCCGGGACCGAGAACAACCTGCTGGTCCAGTACATCTACACCAAGGGCTTCGAGCGGGCCCAGATCGGCTACGCGAGCGCGGCATCGTTCGTACTCATGCTGATCCTCATGATCGTCGCGATCGTGCAGCTCAGCATGAACCGGCGGAAGGACTCCTGACATGGCCGTCACCACCGCGCCGCCGCGACCGCCGGCACCGCGCCGCCGCAAGAAGGGCACGACGGGCGAGCTGCCCAAGAAGGTCGGCGCCACCGCGATCATGTGGCTGATCGTTGTCGTGTACGGCTTTCCGGTCCTGTGGTTCCTGCTCAGCTCGATCAAGCCAGCCGGTGAGCTGTTCTCGTACCCGCTGACGCTGTTCCCGAAGAACCCGACGTTCAAGGGCTTCACGCAGGCGTGGACGAGCTTCGACGTCGCGCAGTACTTCATCAACACGCTGATCGTGGCGGTCTCGGCGACGCTCCTGACGATCATCGCGAGCGCTGCGTGCGGCTACGCGCTGGCGAAGTACAACAACTGGTGGATCAAGGCGTTCACCGTCTGCATCCTGGCGACGACGATGCTGCCCGGTGAGGTACTGCTCGCACCGCTGTTCCTCGTCGTGCGCGACCTCAACATGTACAACAGCCTGTCGGCCGTCGTCGTACCGGCGGTCATCACGGCGACCGGTACGTTCATGTTCCGGCAGTTCTTCCTGACAGTCCCCGACGACCTGCTGGAAGCGGCTCGCATCGACGGGTCGAGCGAGCTGTCGACGTTCGTGCGCATCATGCTGCCGCTGTCCCGGCCGATCATGCTGACGCTGGCGATCTTCTCGTTCCAGTGGCGGTGGAACGACTACATCTGGCCGTTGGTGGTGCTCAACGACCCGAGCAAGTACACGATCCAGATCGGTGTCGCGACGATCGTGGGCGCGGAGAACGTGAACTGGTCGGTGCTGCTCGGCGCGTCGGTGCTGTCGATGATCCCACTCGTACTGATCTACCTGGTCTTCCAGAAGTACGTCATGAACGCCGACATCAACGCGGGCCTAAAGGACTGATGGTTCGAGGCGGCGGGCTCCCCTGCCGCCGGGCTCCCCTGCCGCCGGCCGCGCCGGCCGCCGCGCCGGCCGCCCCGGCCGCTCTTCCCGCCGGCCGCCCTCTGCGCCGATCAAGGGCGAATGCACGTGATTGGATCTCTTTTCCGCGTGCATTCGGCCTTGATCCATGCGAATGGCCTTGATCGACGCGCAGCCCACGCCCCGCGCAAGCCCATGCCAGCGCGGCCCACGCCCCGCCCAAGCCCATGCCCGCGCAGCCCACGCCCCGCGCAAGCCCATGCCAGCGCGGCCCACGCCCCGCGCAGCCCACGCCCCGCGCAGCCCACGCCCGCGCAGCCAGGCCCGGTGCGGCCCACGCCGCAGCCGCGCGACCCACGCCGCAGGCCGGCGGCCGACGCAGCGAGGCACCGCCGCGAAGCCGCCGTCGCGGCCGCCCGGGCCGGCACCTACCGTCACTTGGGCGGCAACGTCAGCGCGTAGCTCAGGCCGCGCTCCGTCCACCTCGCGACGTCCTCGTGCGCCGCGCACGCCTGGGGCGCGACCGTGATCCAGCCCCGCATCTCCCGGCCGCGCATGACCATCGTGTCGGTGCCGGGCTCGTCGAGCATCGCCTCGGTGTCGGCGGGGTCGGTGCGCACCAGCAGCCCGCCCTTGCCCCGGACCGCGACCGCCATGTTGCCGTTCGCCAGCCAGGCGAGCCCGCCGAACATGCGAACCTCGGTCACGCCCCGACGGCCCCCGAGCACGTCGCGCACCTGCTCCGCCAGTTCCTCGTCGTACGCCACAGACTGATCGTCCCACCCCGAACGGGTCACACGTGGCTACACCGCACGCGGTACTGTGCCGGCCGTGTCACAGATCTGGAGAGTCTCGCTCGCGGGTCGCATCGGCGCGCTGGTCGTTCCCGTTGTCGGCGGTCTCGGTGGCTGGCTGGGCGGCGGGCCGGCCGGCGCCGCCATCGTGGGCCTGCTCGGGCTCGGCGCGTGGTGGCGGTGGGCGATGTGGCCGGCCGTCGAGCTGGCCGGCGACCGCGTCGTGGTCCGCAACCCGCTGGGCACCCGCGAGGTGCCGCTGCGCGAGGTCTCGGAGGTGAGCACGGGATACGGCGGCCTCGCCATCGTGACCCGCGACCGGCAGCGCGTCGTCGCCTGGGCGGTACAGAAGTCGAACGCCGCCACGTGGATGAAGCGCGAGGTCCGCGCGGACCGGGTCGCGGCGGCCATCCGCGCCGCGGCGCGCAAGTCGCCGCGCCGCAAGGGGGCCTGAGCAATGCGCCTCGGCCGGCACTACTGGAACTTCTCGACGCCGGACGACCCGGCGTCGATCGCGCCGACGCTCGCGGAGACCGCGCGCATCGCCGAGGAGGCCGGCTGGACGTGCTACGCGACCGTGAAGGCCGCGACTACGACACCGTCGAGAAGACCGTGATGAACGCGTCATGCCCCGCATCGCCGTCATCTGACCGGTGTGCGGGACGCGCGGCGTCGCCTCCAGACAAAGAGGACGGTCAGGCCACCGGCGACGATGCTGAGTACCGTCGCGCCCGCCGTTATCGCGAACGTCGTGCCCATGATGCGCAAAAGCCGCCCGTTGTCGGGCACCTCGCCCACCGCGAGCATCTTCGCGCCGAGGCCGGTGGGGGCGGTACACCTCAGCTGCGCGGTTCCCGTCGCGTCGGCCACCAGCTCGTACCGCGCCGCCCAGGTCTCGAAGCCCCGGAAGAACGTGAACGTCTTCGCCTCGGTCGTACTGATCGGCGAGTCAGCCACTTTGCCGCTGCAGATGAAGCTGGCCGGGGCGGACTCCGGGCTGACGTACAGGATCACCTTCTCCCCCGCGCGCAGCTCGACCGGCACGGTCTCGCCGTCGCGGAAGGTCTGGCCGAGGTCGGGCAGCGCGTCGTTCCACGATCGCATCCCGGTCACCAGCACCGCCATCGCGCCCGCCAGGCCGAGCACTGTCACCACACCCGCCATGGCATACCAGCCGCGGCTGGGCGAAGCCTTCGTCATGGCCGACATCATGCCGGGCGCTGGGCCACCCGCGCCGCCCCATCCGATCGAACGAACGACGACCGCCGGCAGAACCGCCGGCACGATGACTCCTGCCGGGCATCGTGCCTGTCTCCCGGCATCGCGCGTTGCTTGACTCAGCGCCATGACACCAATTCGGAAAGCGATCAGCCGGACGGTGGTCGTCGGGGCACTGGTCGGTGCGACGGCGCTCGCCGGTCCCGCCTCCGCGCACGTGGAGCCCGGCCAGCCGGGGGCGGCCGAGTCCATCCTCGACATCATCCCGGCACAGACCCTGGACCGAATGGTCGCCCAGGCCCCGCTGGTCGACGCGGCCAATGTCATCCGCACCGCGGTGGAACGCGCGCCGGCACGCGGCTACGCCGGCATCGGGCTGGTCGACGACCACGTCACCCTGTGGTGGAAGGGCGCACCACCGACCGACATCGCCGCAGCGGTCGCGGCCGCCCGCCGCACCGCGCCGGTCGAGGTGGCCAACGCCACCTACTCCCGTACCGAACTGCGCAAGGCGGCCGCCAGGCTCGCCCCGGTGGTGGAAGCCGACCCGGCCGACGCCAGCCACTCGGTCAGGCTGCGCACAGACGGCGCCGGCATCGAAATCGCCGTCGACGACACCGCGGGCACCAAGCTGCCGAAGCTGCCGGTGACCGGTGTCCGTACCAGCTTCGTCGAACGTGACCGGATGGTCGAACGGTCGCGCGCCAACGACTCCGCGCCGTTCGACGGCGGGGCAGGCATCGGGTTCACCACACCCGGGTGTACCGCCGGCTTCGGCGTACGCAACGCCGACACCGACGCCGGTTACATCCTCACCGCCGAACACTGCGGAGCTATCGGCTCGCCCTGGCACGTCGGCTGGAACACGACCACCGGCACCGGCACGCTGGTCGGCTACGCGGTCGACAGCAATGACGACCACGACACGATGATCATTTCGACGTCGGCACCCGGCGACCACATCTACGTCGGCGGTCAGCATGACGAGGTCCGCGCCCAGGTGGTCGGCTGGACCGAGGTCTTCCCCGGCCAGCTGCTGTGCCAGTCCGGGTACACCTCAGCGGGTGAGATCGGCGGTCCCGTCTGCAACCTGCGGGTCGATTACCACTACGACGACATCGAGGACCTCGTCGAGGCCACCCAACTCGACGGCGACGAGTCCGCCCGGGGCGGCGACAGTGGCGGCCCCGTCTACGCCGTCAACGCCGACGGCACCGTGCTCGCCGCCGGTACCACCACCCGGTCGGCCGGCCCGGGCTTCGGGTTCCAGGACTTCGCCACCGCCCGCGACGACTACGGCAACCTCGTGCCAGCGACGGCGATCGCCAGCACCTGCCGGGTCTCCTTCGTCGTCACCGACTCGTGGGGCACCGGCTACACCGCCAGCGTCACCGTCTACAACGACGGGCCGGCCATCAACGGCTGGTCGCTGGGCTGGTCCTTCCCCGGCGGGCAACTCGTCCAGGGCCACTGGAACGGCGTCTTCCAGCAGGCCGGCCCGGCGGTGACCGTCACCAACGAGAACTACAACGCCACCATTCCGACCGGCGGCGCCGTCAACTTCGGCTTCACCGCGAGCGGCTCCCCCGCCACCCCGGCACCGTTCACCCTCAACGGCACCACCTGCAACTGACACCGTCCACCGGCACCTGGCCCCGCCGCATCGCCGGCGGGGCCAGGTGTGTGTCCAATCAGGACTCGGCCAGTTCGCGTCGCAGGGTGGCGCGCAGGGTACGCACCTCCGGGGCGTCCAGTTCGCCGCACCGGTCGAGCGCCCGCTGGAGCAGCGGACGGGCGTCAGCGGCCCGGTCCGGAGCCGCACCGGCCAGCGCCGCGAGCGCGTACAGGGTCTGCGCCTCCCACCACGGGCAGGACAGCGCGGCATACAGGGCCAGGGCCGCCCGCAGCGCCTCGGCCGCCGCGTCGACCTCGCCCAACGCCTGAAGCGCGAGCCCGTACCGGTGGATGGCGCTGGCCTCGCTGAACGTCGCGCCGCACCGGTTGAACACCCGCCGGGCGCGGGCGTACTCGTCAGCGGCGTCCCGCCAACGGCCCATCCCGGCCAGATCCGCCCCGAGACTCATCATCGCGCCGGCTTGGGCAACCGCCGTGCCGGTACTGCTGAGACCGTTGCCCCGGCCGTAGAACGCCAGCACGTCCCGGTGCAACTCGGCCGCCTCGGCGAACCGGCCAAGCGCGGCCAGCGCTCCGCCCTGCGCGCTCATCGCGCTGTGCTCGCCGAGGGCGTACCCGATCTCGCGGAACAGGCCGACGGCCCGGCGACCGTGGTCGATGGCCGACCCGCCGCTGCCAATCCGAATGAGGATCGCGGCCGTATAGGTCAGCGCCCACGCCTCCTCCCGGCGGTCCCCGATCCGCCGGGCCAGTTCCAGCGCCCGACCCAGGGCGGCCAGCCCGTCGGTGTTGCGGTCCCGGCAGAAGTACCGGGCCCAACCCAGGAAGTTCAGCAGCACAGCCTCATCGCGAGGACTGCCCGCGGCCTGGGCCGCGGCCACTCCCAGCGAGAAGATCTCGTCCCAGGAGTGCCGGTGACTGTTGGCGTCGGAGTACCAGTGCAGTGCCCTGGCGACCGCGACCACGTCGGCGTGCCAACCGCGCCGGGCCGCGTCGCGCAGCGCCGCCAGCCAGTTGCCGGACTCCCGATCCAGCCAGGACGCCGCCGCCCGATCGTCGTCGAACGGGGAGTCGGCCCGACAGGCGACCGGTTCGAACATCGCACCGGCCTGCCGGGTACGCCGCAGCAGCCAGCCGACCATCTGATCGTGCGCGCCCGTCCGGCAGGTCTGTTGTTCCTCGGCGTCGAGGCGCTCCTGGGCGTAGAGCCGGACCAGGTCGTGGAACTGGTACCGGTCTCCCATGGTCAGTAGGACACCGGCCTCGACCAGCTCCTCCAGGGCCGCGGCCGCCGTCTCCTCGTCGGTGCCGGCCACGGCGGCGACCAACGCGGGTTCGAAGTCGGTGCCGGGAATCAGCGAGGCCCGCCGGAACACTCGCGCGGTCATCGGGTCCAGTTGCCGGTACGAGACCTCGAACGCGGACCGGACGCCCAGGTCTCCAGCGGTCAGCACGGTCAGCCGCCGACGCTGGTCGCGGAGCTGGTCCACCAGCCAACCGACCGACCATTGTGGTCGGCTGGCGAGGCGGTTGCCGGCGATCCGGACGGCCAGCGGCAGCCGGCCGCAGAGCTTGACGAGTTGGTCGGCGGCGGCCGGCTCGGCCGCGATCCGGTCGGCACCGACGATCGCCGCGAGCAGCAGTCGACCAGCCGCCGGGGTGAGCAGGTCGAGCGGCTGGCGGACCGCACCGGCAAGACCGGTCAGCGGACGCCGGCAGGTGACCAGCGCGAGGCATCCCCGCCCGGCCGGCAGCAGTGGGCGTACCTGTGCTTCGTTCGCGGCGTTGTCCAGGACCACCAGCAGTGGCCGGTCCCGGGTGAGAGTGCGGAACAGACCGCCCCGCTCAGCCGGCGACACCGGCACCCGGCTGTCCGGCACCCCGAGCGACCGCAGCAGCCCGGCCAGCGCCTCGGCCGGGTCGACGGGTCCGTCCGGCGAGGCGCCCTGCAGGTCGACGAAGAGCTGTCCGCCGGTGAAGGCCGGGCTGAGTCGATGTCCGGCCGCGACGGCGAGGCTGGTCTTGCCGATCCCCGGCGGCCCGTGCAGCACCACCACCGAGGCGGTGTCCGACCGCCCGGCGGTGACGTCGGCGGCCAGCGTCGAGAGCCGTTCCAGGATCTCCGCCCGGCCGGCCAGGTCCGGAACGGCGGCGGGCAGTTCACCGGGTACGACCAGCGCCGGGCGGTCGTGCGGCACCGTCACGCGGTCGTGCAACTGCCGCTCGGCCCGGGCCAGGGCGACGAAGCGGTCGCGGTCCGCCCCGGCCAGCCGCAGGGCGTCGGCGAGCAGCGCCACCGTCCGTCGTTGTGGGCTGCGCACCCGGCCGCGTTCCATCTCCCTGATGCCGCGGACGCTTGAACCGGCCGCCTCGGCAAGCTCCTCCTGGGTCAGCCCTTGCTCCAAGCGGAGAGTCCTGAGTAGACCTCCGAACTGGTCACGCTGCACCTGACCTATGGGCATGCTCCCCCAACCACCCAACGCCCGCACTTACGTAACGTGCGTCGATGCTCCCATGTGGGTGACGAGGAACAGACCACTGTGTACAGAGTGTGAGCATCGCTACACGTCTTCGACGCTGCGCAACTGCTCCCGCGAGGGGTATCCGCACAGCTCGACGAGGTCGCCGGTCGCCGCGATGAACGCTTCGTAGATGTCGTCGTCGAAATGGTTACGCCAGTCTCCGGCCTGCCCCTTGCGGTAGTGCGAAAGGGTCCCGGCGTCCCCGCCGCGCTTCCGGGAGAAGCTGTGCCGGTCGAGCAGGGCCTCCAACTCCGGTGGTGGGATGGAGATCCCGCAGTGCCGCATCAGTTCGGCCATCTCGTCCGTCTGATGCTCGCCAATCAGATCCTCGTATCGGAACAGGCGGAAGGTTTCGTCGCTCGGCGCCGTCACCCACCCGCGAAGCTGGGTGAAAAGCCACGTCTCTTTGAGGTGGCCGATGACGTGAATCATCCCCTCCTTGAACGGCAGTTCCTGGAGAACCTTCCGGTGCTCCAGGATGTCGCCCATCGGGGTGTGTGAACCGCGAAGCGAAAAGTAACTTGAGACGACGATGTCGCGCGGATCCCGCATGATGAAGAACGCGCGGTGATTTTCGGGCTTGCGGATGGCGCTGAAGCGCTTGTAGGAGATGAACAGCGACGAGGCCACGCGGCCGGGCGGGATCGCATCGGGATAGCGCCGCCGGTGCACGCGCTGGTCGAAGGGCAGCAATCCGGAGTAGCGATACACGACCGGGTCGTGGAGCAGGGCCTTCACCCATTGGCTGGCCGTCTTGCGCAGCGTGCAGTGATAGACGGCGTCGTATTCGCATCGGGTGGCCACGGGCACCGTCAGGCGGCTCCTGACGTTTCGGCCTTCGAGCATCGCCCATCTTGCGGCCACGCGCACGGAGCTGGGCGTGTGGTGCTTGGCGAAGGTCAACCCACGATTGATCAGCGTCTTAGCCCCTATCCGTGATCCGATGCAGGGGAGCAGTCACCTCAGGGTTGCGATAATGGTGCACGGGATCGCGCCGGTCAACCTCCCCGACGATCCGTAGCCGGGCTCTCACCAGGCGTGCGGAGACCGCTCCCCTCCAACCCGCCCGCCGCGGGCGTGTAGATAAGTGGAGGTGGTGATGGACGCCGAGGAGTCGTTCAACGCGTATGTGCGGGCCCGAGGTCCCGGACTGTTCCGCGTCGCGTTTTTGCTCACCGGTGACCATCACCTGGCAGAGGACCTCGTGCAGCAGGCACTGCTCCGGGTGGTCGGTCGCTGGCCTCGGGTGGCGGCGGCCGGCGACCCGGACGTCTACGTGCGCCGCGTCCTCTACCACGAGCACATCTCCTGGTGGCGGCGGCGCCTGCGCCGGGTCGCGGAGGTGCCCGAGGTCGGCGACGTCCCCGGCACCGACCGCAGCGACGACATCGTCGTAGCGGTCGCGGTGCGGCGTGCGCTGGCGCGGCTCGGGGCGCGCCAGCGCGCCGTGCTGGTGCTGCGCTACTTCGAGGATCTCAGCGAGGCGCGCACGGCCGAGGTCCTCGGCATGCGGGTCGGCACCGTCAAGAGCCAGGCGCGCGATGGCCTGGCTCGGCTGCGGCAGTTGGCACCGGAACTGTCCGACCGGATCGGCGCGGGGAGGGCACGATGACCGAAACCAAGGTCGCGCAGGCCATGCGTACCATCGCCGACGAGGTCGCGGTGCCGTCACTGCCCGCCGACCTCTGGCGGCGCGGACGCCGCAGGCACCGGCGGCGTCTTGCCACCACGGCCGCCGTCGCGGCCGCGCTCGCCGTCGTCTCATTTTCCTTGGTACGCGGACAGCCTCACCGGGTCGCCCCTGCCGACTCGCCGCCCCGGGTGCCGTCCACTGTGTACGCCCCGCTGCCGTTTCAGCGCACCGTGCGACAGGATCCGGCCGGCCCGGCGGCTCTGATAGTCACCGGCGAGGGGGCGTTCCGCGGCAGCGACGCGTTCGGCGGGTACGAAGGGCGCACCGTCGTGGTGAGCCGCGACGGCCGCTACCGGCTCGTCGACGGCGTCGGCGAGGTCGAGGCGGGCCAGGACGCGCACCTCTCCCCCGACGGCCGGTACCTGGCCGTCGCCGGCGCGGTCGACGGCGTGGAGGACACGTCGTTCGACGCGACGTCGCTGGTGGACCTGACAACCGGCCAGGTCCGGGTGTTCGACGGTGGCTCGCCCACAGCGTGGTCGCCAGACGGCCAACACCTGCTGCTCCACGGCGACCACGCCCTGACCCTTGTGGACATCCGCTCCGGAGCGAACCGCCTCCTCCGCAAGCTCTCGGCCCAGACACCCGCCGACGCACAGGTGGCGGTCTCCCCTGACGGCACCCGGCTCGCGATCCAGCACGCCGCCAAACTGGACGTGATCGACCTCGCCACCGGCACCCAAGCCGCCTCCGTGAACCTCGGGCCCTTCCTCCAACTCGCCGGACCGGGCGCGTGGACCCCGGACGGCCGGATCGCGATCTGGGACCCGGGCGGCAGCTGCGCCGAGAGCTGCGACCGGAATCTGGTCGAGGCGACATTCCGGCTGGCCTTCGTCGACCTGTCTTCGGGCGACGCCCAGAACGGGCCCGCCGTCGACGAGGTGACCAGCCGCGCGCCCCGCCTGCTCGGCTGGCAACCGGATGGCAGCACGATCGTCGAGACGTTCCGCAAGAACCTGGGCCCGCAGGTCGTCGCGCTGCGACCGGGCGGCGGCCAGCGCCTGCTGATCGACATGCCGTCCCAGGCACACCACGTCGACATCGCGGCCAACCTGCTGTCCGATGGCCGCTTCGGAGCGCCGCCACCGTCACTGGGTGACCGGGTCCTGGACTGGCTTGCCGGGCTCGTCCCGCGGCTTCTGCAACTGTGCGGCGTCATCATCGTCGTGGCGGCGATAATCTGGTATCGGCGGCGCCGCCGGGCTTGAGATCCTCTCCGGGTGTGGAGCCGCAGTTTCCGCGCGCTGTGGTCCGCGCGAGCCGTGTCGTATCTCGGCGACTCCATGGGCCTCGTGGCGCTGCTGCTCTACACGCAGGGCTCGGAGGGTGAGGCCCTCGCGGTGGCGCTGCTGCTGCTCGCGGGCGACTGCGTGCCGGGGCTGTTCGGCCCGTTCACCGGCGTGGTCGGCGACCGCTTCGACCTGAGGCGGGTGATGGTGGCGTGCGAGCTGGCGCAGGGTGCGATCGTGCTGTCCATCGCGTTGACGACGCCAGGGCTGCCGGTCCTGCTGCTGCTCGTCGCGCTGCGCGGGCTCGCGGCGCAGGTCTTCCAGGCCGCCTCTCGCAGCGCGGTACCGTCGCTTGTGGACGACGCGCACCTGGCGCGGGCCAACGCCGCCCTGGGTGCGGGCACCTACGGTCTCGAAGCGCTCGGACCGCTCGTGGCGGCCGCGCTCATCCCGCTCGTCGGCGTGCGCGGCGTACTCGCCGTCGACGCGGTCACGTTCGCGGTCTCCGCGTTGCTGCTCACGCTCCTGCCCCGGCTGCGCGCCACCGAGACCCACGAGGTCGCGCGGGGTTTCCTCGCCGCGTCGTGGGAAGGCGTGCGGTACATGGCCCACACGCCCGTGGTACGGGCCGTGGCGGTGGGTTTCGTGGCGGTCGTCGCGTTCAACGGCGTCGACGACGTCGCTGTGGTGTTCCTGGCCAAGGACACGCTGGGCGGCTCGGACTCGGCGGCCGCGCTGGTGTACGCGGGCGTCGGCATCGGCCTCGCGGCCGGTTACCCGCTGCTGACCCGGTACGCCGGCCGCGCACCCGCGATCGCGTTGATACTGGCCGGTTTCGCCGTCAACAGCGCCGGAAACCTGGTGACCGGGCTCGCCTGGGCGGTGTGGGCGGCACTGGCGCTACAGGTCATCCGCGGGCTCGGCATCAGCGCGCTCGACGTTGGCGTCAACACCGAGTTGCAGCGCACGGTGCCACCCGGCTTGCTGAGCCGGGTGTTCGGCAACCTGTACGGCGCGGTGGGTCTGGCCGCCGGATTCTCGTACGTGTTCGGCGGCGTGCTGCTCGACCGCACCGACGCGCGCGTGACCTTCGTGGTGGCCGGAACAGGGGGCCTTGTCGCGACCGTCCTGACTGGACTCGCCTTGCGCAAGCGCCGGTAGTTCAATTTTCCCTCAAGACTTCACCGGGCCCGGACCTACAACCTCACGGCCACACTTACATTCATGTCACCCAATATAGGGAGGCCACGAATGTTCAGAAGACTCCTCAAGGCTGCTCTCACCCTGTTGGTCGCGATCCCCCTCGTAGTCGCCGTGACGCCGAACTCCGCTTCCGCTTCCGGCAACGGGTACGTCTGGGCGTGCTGGATCGAGCCGGGCGAGATCATCAACGGCGGATGCGGCACGTTCTACCAGAACGGCGAGATCGTCCTCGCCCGCGACAACCGGGCCGACGGCTGGGGCACCCGCGCCCAGATCCAGAAGCTGCTGCCTGACTCCAGCGGCGTCCTCCACTGGGTCAACCACAGCAGCGCCTGCTTCGACGACACCAGCACCGGCAACACCGCCAACGGCGGCATGTCCTGCAACTACTCCATCAACGAGGGCGTCAAGGTCCGGCTCCACGTCTGGGCGTCGAACAGCGGCGTGTACAAGTGGCACGTCTACAGTCCGAGCATCGAGGCGTAGCAAGGGGCCTAGCGCAGGACGAGGACGTCGTAGTAGTCGAGACGGTCGACGGTCACCCTCAGCTTGCCCTGCCGGCAGGAGAACGCCGGCGACTTCGACCCTGGGAAGTCGGGCGAGACCATGGTGACCCGCCGCGGGCAGGATCGCAGGTCGGCTTCGACGAGGAAGCCGGCCTGCGCGATGATGCCGCGGTCGTAGTTGTGGTTGACCAGGTGCAGTGTGCGCGTGCCGGTGCCGCGCCGCACGAGCAGGCTCCCCGCCACGTTGGCCGCGCCGACCCGCACCGCCTCGGTCCCGACCCGGTTCTCGCGGAACAGCGAACGGTGTCCCTTGTAGAACGCGGTGTACGACTGGAAGAACTCCAGCATCCCTGACTGTTCGGCCGTCGGGCTGCCGACCGTGTCCTTGAGATGGAACGCCGGGAAGAGCCCGTTGGCGTACGCCTCGGCACCGAAGATCCGCCAGTAGTCCTTCTTCTCGGCGAGCGGCAGGTTGAGATAGTTGGTCATCATGTCGTTCGGCCAGTCGATGAACACGACGGCCGGCACGTCGCCCGCGATCCGCGCGTTCTTCTCCTTCAGGTATCGGTAGTTCGCCTGCAGCGACTTGGCGCCGTTCAGGTGACCGTCGATGACCGGTACGTAGTCGGCGCCCCGGAAATCCGGCGTCTGCTCGTCCGGATTCCACGGGTACATGCCGATGCTGTTGAAGTCCACATAGGGCCAGAGCCCGTTTGAGCTGATGAGGATCTCGCGGTGGGCGGTCCGCCGCGCGTACGCCCGCAACTCGTCGACCATCGCTTTCCAGTACCGCCGGAGGTATGTCGCCGTGAACGAGCTGTCGTCGGCGTACATGCGGTTGGCGGTCACGCGTCCCCACTCGGCGGCGAGGGGGTTGGCGGCCGCGAGCGGGTTCAGGTTCCAGCCGCCGGCGCGCAGGTAGTCGCGGTAGTTGAAGTTGTCGTCGAGGTCGCCGGGCGGCACGTCGGCCAGTACCAGATTGTCGTCCGTCATCCCGAAGCGCGACTTCCAGTCGGCGGCCGTGTAGGTCGGGTATTTGGCCAGGAGGTACCGGTTGAAGTCGGCGATGGCGTAGTCGTCGAAGCCTTCGTTGCCGTTGAAGCCGTACTTCTGGCCGCCGCTGAAGCCAGCGTTGATCTCGTCGAGGTTGAGCCCGTCGACGCCCCCGTCGATCTGGATCTTCGCCCAACCGAGCAGGTACCGCCGGTACGCGGGATTGAAGATGTTGCCGCGGCGCGCCGGCGTGGGGAATCCGAACTCGTCGTGCGGCACCGGGTTGCCGTCGGCGTCGCGGGTCGACATGTCGTCGAAGATCTCGATGCTGGCGAAGTCGTGCGGGAAGATGACGCTGGCCGTGCCGCTGCCCATGAACGCGATGCCCTGCGCGCGGTATCGCCCGATCTGAGCGAAGTTGTAGTCGGCCGCCTCGTCGCCGCTGGTCGACCACTTGCCGATGGCCCGGATGTTGATGTCGGGGTCGAGCTGGTAGACCTGCGGGTCCTCCTGCTCCACATCGGACTGGCTGAAGGCGTACACGGTGAAGTCGGCGGGGCGGACCCGGCCACTGCCGGCGGCGGCCACGGCCGGCTGTGCCGGCACCGCCAGGACGAGCGTGAGAGCACACACTGACCAGCGCATGCCGCTCACGATATAGCGAATTGTCGATCTCCATGCCTCCGCCGAACGGCTCGATGAACCAATCGATGCACTTTCGATGAACGCCCACGGGGACGCTTACCGTCACCGAAGGGAGCATCCTATGGACGCCACGATCAGCGGCCCGGTCCTCGGTGGCGTACTGACCCACGCCGACCTGTTCGGCTCGTCGTGGCGCGCGGCGTTCCTGGTCAACGTCCCGCTGTCGCTGGCGGTACTGGCCATCGCGCCGGCGCTGGCCGAAGACCGGGCGCCGCGCACGAACCGCCACCTGATCGAGTTCAGCCTGTTCAGGCATCGGGTCTTTCCCGCCGCGCTGGCCACGTCGACGCTGTTCTTCGGGGTCACCACGGGGCTGAGCCTGGTCGTCATCCTGCACGCCCAACTGGGTACCGGTGCGAGCGTGCTGGCCTCGGCACTCGTCCTGCTGCCATGGATGGTCGGGATGGGCGTCGCGTCCCTGGTGGCCGGCGCTCGCCTCGCCGCCCGGTACGGGGACCGGCTGATGTTCGCCGGCCTGGCCGTGGTGCTGTGCGGCGTACTGTCAGCGGCCGCCGCCTACCGCACGGCGGCGCTGGCACCGCTACTCGCGGCGCTGGCCGTCGTCGGGGTCGGCGTGGGCCTGTTCACGACGGCGTTCTTCACCGCCGCGCTGCACGTGGTCCAGCCGCGAGAGGTCGGGTCGGCGGCCGGCCTGCTCAACACCGTGCAGCAGCTCGGCGCCACGCTCGGCGTTCAGCTGCTCAGCAGCGTCTACCTCCACGCCAGCGGGTCGGCGGCCGGCGCCCGCGTCGCGTTTTTGGTCGCCGCCGCCCTCCTAGCCGCCGCCGCGATGGCCGCGACCCCCATGATCACGCCCCGATCACGGGAGGGCGTGGGCCAGCGGTAGCGGGGTCGGCTGGTCGGGCCAGGTGCCGGTCAGCGCGGGCCCCGCCGGCACCGGCCCCGGTGCGAGACGTCGGATCAGGGCCAGCTGCACGCCTTCGGTCTCGATCAGCGTCGGGTCCTCGTCGACGACCCGCCGGATCGCGCCCACGGCCGGGACGTCCGGCGAGACGGAAGCCGCCGCCACCGCCATCGACGGCTCGCGGCGCACCATCTCGCCGTCGACCTCCACATACTCCTCGGCGAAGCCCACACCGGTGAAGACGATCCTGGCCAGCAACGGGGCGTAGACCGGGTCGCCCGTCGCGTCGTACACCCACCGGATGCCCAGCACCGAGTGCTCCGTGGTGCCGACCAGGAACGACTCCGCGCCATCCAGGGGCGCACCGCGATAGGTGAGCGGCACCTGGTACACGATGCCGCTGCCGTCGCCGACGAGCATGGTTTCGATGCCGACCTCGCCCTCCGGGTCGTCGAACCGGTATCCCGCGACGCGCGTGAGCTCCGCACCCGCCTTGCCCTCGTACCAGCGCCGGGCCGGCAGCCATTCCGCCAGGAGCTCGAGCTTGGTGGGTCGCAGTGTCGCCTTGTGGATCAACGCCATGCGGCCATCGTACGAGCCTCGCCGGCCCGGCGAGACCCGCGGGCACACACCACCCGGCGCTAGATTCGATGCATGAAAATCGGCGAGCTCGCGCGGCTGACCGGTGCGAGCGTCCGCGCGCTGCGCTACTACGAGGAGGAAGGGCTGATCCGGCCCGGCCGCCGCGGCAACGGCTACCGTGACTTCGACCGCGGGGCGGTGGAGGTGGTCCGGCAGATCCGCGGCCTGATCGACGCCGGCCTGCCGACCCGGATCATCCGCGACATCCTGCCCTACCTGGACGGCCCGGCGGACCTGATGCCGCAGGTCCCGTGCGAGCACATGCTCCACCAGGTTGCGGAGCAGCGCGAGCAGCTCGACCGGCGGATCGCCTGCCTGACCCGCAACCGCGACGCCATCGACGCCTACCTGCGAGCCGCCCGCACGGCCGCTCTCGCCGAAGACGCCACCCACGCCCCGTGATCAGGGCGTCCCTCAAGTCGCCCTGACGGCTTGAGGGACGCCCTGATCACGATGGTTCAGACGCGGTAGTAGCCCGTGAGGTCGACGATGAGGCGGCTGGTGCCGCTCTGGCCGCCCTGGTAGATACCGATCGTCCCGCTGTTCACGACGCCCACCGTCGTGCCGACCGCCGAGGTCTGGCCGGCGCCGCCCCACGCGACGTTGGAGGTGGCGGGCCTTTGGTGCCCCCCATGCGACACGGTCAGGTATCCGGCGCCTTGCGTGTCGGTCACCGTGACGTTGATGTGCACGGCGTGCACGCCCTGGCCGAGCGGAACCGGCAGGGTAAGCGATTGCTGCACCCCGGTCTCGATCGTGCTGTCGAGGACGCGCCGCGGTGTGATCGGCACGAACTCGCCCGGCGCGGGATCGTAGGTCATCCGGACGCCCGTCAGGACGTCGCCCGCGTCGAGTAGGCAGGTCAGGTAGGTGGCCTCGCCGCGGCTGGTGTCGACGGGCAGGGAATGGGTTCCGGTGACGACCGCCGGAGTCCCGTTGACGGTGACACCCCTCGCCGTCACGCTGCGCGTCTGTAGCGTGACCGCGCGACCGTCCACCGGCCGGACGAAGAACGTGGCCGTGGCGTTGGTGGCCTCGTCCGGCACGTCGAGCCGGACGTAGAACCACTCGGGGTAGTTGACGACCGTGATGCCCCGGACGGTGCCGTCACCGACCGGCACGTCGACCCAGGCCCATGGGATATCGGTCATCGGCCGGAAATCGGAGGCGGAGATGGATGCGTACACGGTGCCTCCCTCAGGCCGACAGGTGGTAGCCGAGCAGGTCGACGATGACGTGCGTGTTGCCGGTGCCGCCGGTGGTCAGCGCCACCTGGCGGTTGCTGCCCAGGCCGACCGTCGTGCTGTTGGCGATGGTCTGCCCGGACGCGGTCCAGTTGACCGTCGAGGTGCCACCGGTGCTGCCGCCAGCCGGGTAACCGGCCAGCCATCCGCCGCCGGTCGTGCCGGTCAGCGTCAGGTTGAGCGCCACCGCGGTGACGTTGTCCGGCAGGTCGTCGAAGGCGACGGTCCGGATCTGCCCTGGCGTGACGATGCCGCCGGTCTGCCGCGTGTCGAGCCGGCGCTGCGCCGCGATCGGCACGAAATGCCGGCTGGCGACCGGGGTGTAGACGACCTCAGCGCCGTAGACGGCGCCGCTGGGCGGCAGATCGGCGGCGATGCGGAGCGGTGGATTCCCATACGGGATGGTGACCGGGAACACCACAAACTCCTCGATGCCGTTGGTCGCGACCGTGCCCTGGCTCAGCACGGTCACCTCACCGGTGCTCACATCGGTCGACTCGAGCCGAACCGTCGCCGGACCGGCCCCGGACCGCACCCGTACCCGCACCGTGGTGATGGTGCTGCCCGCCGGCAACCGCACCGGCGCGACGAGCACGCCGCCAAATCCGGCGGCAGGGCCCCGACCGAACCGGCCGGTGGTCGGCCGCACCTCGACGTATCCGGCGGCCGATTCGAGCGGCCAGAAGTCGAGATAGCCGACCACCTCGGTCCTCGGCCCCGGCGCGGCGACGTCGGTCGGTATCGGCGGTGCCGCGGTCGCCGCCGAGCCGGTCGCGAGCACCGCCGTGCCCGACACGAGCGTGCCGGCGCCGACGACGCCCAGCCCGCCGATCACCCGGCGCCGGCTGAGAGCGCGCGAATCCGCATGAGTGTCCATCATGGTCCTTCCCGACGTGATCCACATTGATCCGCACTCAAGGTCGCACAGCGGCGCAAGCTCCTCAGTGGGACGCGAGCACCTCAGTGGTACGCCAGCTCCTCAGTAGGCCGTGCCGCGACAAAACGCTCCACCGCTATGATCCGTGATCGTGACCAATCCCCAAGGCGGATACCTGCGCATTTTCACGAAGTACCACTGGATGGCGTTCATGCTGGCGTTGTTCGCGCCCAAGGCCGTCATCAACGGACACACGGTGCCCCTCAAATGGGGAGAGAACGTAATCCCCATGCCGTTCGGCACCCACCACATCGAGATCTTCGTGCCATACCTGTGGAAGTTCGGTTCGGCCACGATCGCCGTCGACAACACCCAATACGCGCCGACAATCCACTACGCCGCACCGGTTTGGGCGTTTGGCAACGGCGCGATCGGATTCGAGCCGCAGAAGCACCCGGGTCTGACCGCCGCCTACGTCCTGTATGGCGTACTCGCGGCCGTCATCGTGCTGTGCTGCTGCGGCTCCTTCCTGCTCAGCCTCGCAGACAACAGCTGAGACGGTCCAGCACGAGCCGGCCCATCTGGTCCGCCCCGTACTCGGAGAAGTGGGTGTTGTCGCGGAGTTCGGTATACAGGTACAGCGATTTGGAAGCCTCCGGGCCCAGGCCCTGCACCAGCGCGGCGCTGTCCGCCGTCAGGT
>NZ_BSDI01000054.1 GCF_027923225.1 Phytohabitans aurantiacus | reverse complement strand
ACGTCCCCACCGACATCAGCGTCATCGGCATCGACGACATCACCCTCAGCCGCCTCACCCGCCCCAAACTCACCACCGTCGCCAACCCCACCGCAGCCGCCGGACGAGCCGCCGTCGACATGCTCCTGCAGCACGACGGTCATTCATCCGGACGTATCGGTCGCGGTGGCCTCCGCACGGCCACCGACGACCGCCGCACCACCGCACAGGTAACGCTCCAAACCGAATTGGTCGTCCGCGACTCGACGGGCCCGGCGCCCGGCGCAGTCATCTCCGAGGACAAGGAGTGAGCACGGAAATGCACCCCGCCACAGGCAACTCCAGGCGCCGGCTGCTTCGCGGCATCGCCGCGGTCGCGGTTGCGCTACCCCTCACCTTCGGCGCCGCCGCATGCGGTGGCGACGACAACGAAGGCAGCAGCACCGATGCCAACAAGCCGGTCGAGCTCTCCGTCTTCTACTGGGGAAGCGAGAAGCGCGCCGAGCTGACCCAGACGGCGCTCGACGCGTACAAGGCGAAGAACCCCAACGTCAGCTTCAAGATCACGTGGCAGGCCAACCAGGGCTACGCCGACAAGCTGGCCACGCTGGCCGCTTCCGGCGACGTACCGGACCTGTTCGCGACCGACGACAACATGCTGGCGGACTTCGCCACCCGCAACGTCACCGCTGACCTGAACGAGTACAAGGGCAACAAGCTCGACCTCAGCAAGTTCCCGCCCAGCCTCGTCGAGTACGGCACGGTCGACGGCAAGCTGGTCGGTATCGCGGCCGGTGAAAACACCCAGGGGCTGGTCTACAACAAGACGCTGCTCACCACGAACGCCCTCCCCGAGCCCACGACGGGCATGACCTGGGAGGCGTTCATCGACTGGGCCGCACAGGTCACGACGAAGACCAAGGTGCCCGGCACCATGGACCCGAGCGCCGACTACAAGGCGTTCTGGGTGTGGCTGCGCCAGCAGGGCAAGGACCTCTACAACGGCAAGCAGTTCGGCTTCACGGCCGACGACGTGGCCAAGTGGTTCACCCTGTGGAAGGGCGCTCGCGACAAGAAGGCGACCCCGACCGCGGACATCATCCACGAGGGCAACGTCACCGACATCTCCAAGCAGCTGGTCGTGACCGGCAAGGCCGCGACGTCGTTCGTCTGGGCCAACCAGATGCCCGAGCTGAAGAAGAGCACCAAGGATGATCTGGGCGTCGTCGCGTACCCCGGCGACCCGAGCGCTCAGTGGGCTCGCGCGGCCATGTACTGGAACGTCGCGAACAGCAGCGACAACAAGGCCGTCGCGGTCGACGTCATCAACTTCCTGGTCAACGACGAGGCCGCGGTCACCGCGCTCGGCACCGACCGTGGCCTGCCGTCCAACATGGACCTGCGGGCCAAGTTCGCCGAGACGGTCACCGACCCGGCTATGAAACTGTCCATCCAGGTCGAGAACGACCTGGCGAGCAAGTTCGGCAAGGCGCCGCAGGTGCCGCCGAAGGGCCACAGCACATTCCGGTCCGAGCTCGTGAAGGCGGCGGAGAACGTCCAGTTTGGACGGGCGACGCCAGAGAAGGCCGCGGCCGACCTGATCGCGGTCGTCCAGCCGAAGCTGGGCTAACTGAAAGGAGACAGCTCGTGGCGTTGACCACGGCAAATTCGCCGTCGGTACGCGCGAGCCAGGGAACCGGGGCTTCCGCCAAGCGGCGGAGGCCCCGGCGCGGCCCGCAGCGCGAAGGTCTGGCAGGGTACATCTTCCTGTCGCCGTGGCTCATCGGACTGATGGGCATCACGGCGATACCGATGCTCCTGTCGCTGTACCTCAGCTTCACCAACTACGACGTCCTCAGCCCGCTGGGCGAGGCTGAGTGGGTCGGGTTGGCGAACTACAAGCGGATGTTCACCAGCGATCCGTCGTACTGGCGCTCGGTCACCGTGACCGTGTCGTTCGCGCTGATCGCGGTGCCTCTGAAGCTCGCCGCCGCGCTCGGCGTCGCGCTGCTGCTCAACAAGGCCTGGCGCGGCGTCGGCCTTTTCCGCGGCCTCTTCTACCTGCCGTCGCTCATCGGCGGCAGCGTTGCCCTGGCGATCGTCTGGGTCAACATGTTCAACCGGGAAGGCGCGTTCAACGGCTTCCTCGCGATCTTCGGCATCGAGGGCAAGCCGTGGGTCAACGACCCCAGTTGGGCGCTGGAGACCCTGATGGTGCTCGCCATCTGGCAGTTCGGCGCGCCGATGGTGATTTTCCTGGCCGGTTTGAAGCAGGTGCCCACGGAGCTGTACGAGGCGGCGTCGGTCGACGGTGCGGGCCGGTTCCGGCAGTTCATGAGCGTGACGCTGCCGATGCTGTCGCCGGTCATCTTCTTCAACCTCGTGCTGGAAACCATCAACGGCTTCCAGGGCTTCACCGCGGCGTTCGTGCTCAGCGACGGCACCGGCGGCCCGGTCGACTCGACGCTGATGTACACGCTGAACCTGTACCTCAAGGGCTGGCGCGAATACGAGATGGGCTACGCGTCCGCCATGGCGTGGGTATTCCTTTTGGCAATCGGCATCATCACCGCGGTGTTCTTCTCCACCGGCCGGTTCTGGGTGCACTACTCGGATGGGGATGATCGCTGATGGTCGCTTCGACTCCGGCCGCCTCTCGCCGCCGTTCCGGCCTTGGCCGCGGGGTGGTGCGCACCGCGATCCTCCTGCTGATCCTCGCGGTCGTGCTGTACCCGTTGATCTGGATGGTCGGCACCTCGTTCAAGGGCCAGACCGAGATCGTGAGCAACACCGGTGTACTGCCCGGCGACTTCACGCCCGGCAACTACACCGACGGGTGGAACCACTTCGACGTCAGCTTCTCGCGGTTCTTCCTGAACAGCGCGATGGTGGCGCTGCTGACCGTCATCGGCAACGCGGCCTCCTGCCTCGTCGCCGCGTACGCCTTCGCGCGACTGCGGTTCCCGCTGCGCGGCTTCTGGTTCGCCGTCATGATCGGCACTCTGCTGCTACCGCAGCACGTGCTGACGATCCCGCAGTACATCCTGTTCAAGCAGTTCGGCTGGGTTGGCGGCGAGTGGCCGTACATCCCGCTGCTGGTGCCGCAGTTCCTCGCGACCGAGGCGTTCTTCGTCTTCCTGATGGTGCAGTTCATGCGGGGCATCCCGCGCGAGCTCGACGAGGCCGCCAAGATCGACGGCGCGAGCCCGTTCGGCATATTCCGGTACGTGATGCTGCCGCTCAGCCGGCCGGCGCTGGTGACCACCGCGATCTTCTCGTTCATCTGGACATGGAACGAGTTCTTCCGCCAGCTGGTCTACCTGTCGGACCTGTCGGACTACACGATCCCGGTGGCGATGACGCTGTTCATCGACTCCACGGGTCAGAGCGCGATCGGGCCGATGTTCGCGATGTCGGTACTGTCGCTGCTACCGGTGTTCCTGTTCTTCGTGGCGTTCCAGCGCCTGCTGGTCGAGGGCATCAACACCAGCGGACTCAAGGGATGAACCGGATCGAGGGGATGGCGCACATCGAAGAACCGGTGCCGGTCCGGCGCAACTGGCAGGACACCTTTCGCAACGCGAGCGACCTCGCGTTGCTGGGCATCCTGACCACGGTCGGTTCGCTCGGGGTGGTGACCGCCGGCGCGGCGGTCGCCACCGCCAGCGCCGCTGTGCACGACTGGGCCGCCGACGTGAGCTGGCCCCGGTTCCGGGTCACCCTGCACCGGTTCGCGCGCGGCCTGCTGCCCGGCATCCCGGCGACGCTCGTGGCCCTGGTCGCCTCGGCACTGCTCACGCTCAACCTGTCGGCCATCGCCCGGGGCGTGGTGCCCGGCGGCGCACCCCTCGCCGCGGCGACGATCCTGCTGATCGTCGCCGCGCTCGGGTACGCCGGCATCACCGTCGTCGAGGTGGGCCGCAGCGGCGGCACGGGCTGGCGAGCCGCCGCCCGCGCCGCCGCCCAGACCGCCCAGCGCCGCCCGCTCGCCGTACTGGCCTGCGCCGGCGTGATCGGCCTGGTGATCGCGCTCGCGCTGATGATCATTCCGGTCCTGGTACCGGTCCTCGCCGGCTACGCCATCTTCGCTCTCCACATGGTTATCCACAGGCTGACCTGATCATGAACTGAGCGAACGGATCTCGCATCTGCGGCGTCGCGCGCCTAAGGTCGGTTGCGTGCGTCTGACTATCGGGGTTGTGACCGCGCTCGCGGTGTTACTTGGCGGCGCCGCATGCAGCGACGACACGGATCCGGCTGCGAGTGGTGACGGAAAGGTCGAGCTCAACGTCTACTGGTGGGGCGGTGACAAGCGGGCCGAGGTGACCGAGCAGGCGCTCAAGCTGTATACGCAGCGCAACCCCAACGTCACCTTCAAGACGCACTGGCAGGGCAACCAGGGGTACTACGACAACCTGGCCACCCAAGCCGCCGGCCCGGACGCCCCCGACCTGTTCCAGATCGACGACAACTACCTCACCGAGTACGCCGAGCGGAACGTCACGCTCGACCTCAACCCGTACGTCGACAGCGGCGCGCTCGACCTGTCGAAGCTGCCCGACAGCCTCGCGAAGTACGGCCAGGTGGGCGGCCGCACGATGGGGGTCGCGGGCGCCGAGAACACTCCGGCGATGGTCTACAACAAGACCCTGGTCCAGAAGCTCGGCGTGGCGGAGCCCAAGGTCGGTATGTCCTATGCGGAGCTTGTCACCTGGGCCCGCGACATCACCAACCGCACCGACGGCGAGGTCGCCGGCACGATGGACCCGTCGGCCGACTACAAGGCGCTGTGGCTGTGGCTGCGCGCGCAGGGCAAGGAGCTCTACAACGGCCCGGAGCTCGGGTTCACGGCTGACGATCTGACCGCCTGGTACGACATCTGGCAGAACGCGCGCGCCACCGGCTCCGCGCCACCGCTGAGCGTCATCAAGGAAGCCAACGGTGGCGACGTCACCAAGCAGGCCGTTGCCACCGGCAAAGCGGCGACCTCGTTCATGTGGTCCAACCAGCTTCCCGAGTTGCAGCGGGCCACCAAGGACCAGCTCGCCCTCGTGGCGTACCCGGGAAACCCGAAGGGTCAGTGGGCGCGTGCCTCGATGTACTGGTCGGTGTTCCGCGGCAGCCGGCACGCCGAGGTCGCGGTCGACGTGATCGACTTCCTCGTCAACGACACCGATGCCGGCAAGATCCTCGGCACCGAGCGCGGCCTGAGCCCCAACACCGAGGTGCGCAAGGTGTTGAGCCAGTCGCTGACCGACGCGACCACCCGCGCCACGATCGAGTTCGAGAACTCCATCACGCCGAAGTTCGGTCCGGCGCCGGCGCCGCCTCCCAAGGGGCACGTCAAGGTGCGGGCGCTGCTGGTCGCGGCGGCAGAAAGCGTGCAGCAAGGCAAGGCGACGCCACGCCAGGCGGCGGAAGACCTGATCCGGCAGGCGAACGCCGCGCTGGCAACAACATGATCCCTAACCGGCGGCGAACTGGCTCACCGAGAAGTCGTCCTGCCGGGCACAGACCATGTATCGGTTGTTCCAGGAGCAGCTCGACGACCGCACGTCGTTGAGCTGCCCCATCTCGATCGGCTTCTTCGAGTCGGTGTGCAGGCCGGCCACGCTGTAGTCACCGACCGAGTCGCTCGCCGACTCCAAGAAGATCATGTTGCCGCCGTCGACCCGGGCGATGGCGCCTTCCCGGTTCACCAGCTCGGTGCCGTCGCCGGCGAAGACGCGGACCCGGTACTCGCTGGCGACGGTGCGGGCCGCGACCTGATCTCCGAAGTGGACGAGCAGCTCGGCCTGCGGGGCGGGCTCCTGCCACAGGCGGCCACCCTTTTCCAGGTCGACCGCGACGACCTGGGTCGTCGCCCCATCGCTGCGGGCGGTGTCGAGCACGCACAGCCGCTGCTCGCCGCACATGGCGATGAGGTCCAGGTCGCGCTGCTTGTCGTCCGCCGTGTACAGGTTGGTGGGCTCACCCATGCTGTCCAGGTCGTACTTCGACAGGCGGTAGCCCTCGTCTTCCGAGGCCACGACCAGCTTCCCGTTGTAGACCATGACCTGATCCTCGGGATCGGCCACGTTCGGGCGGGTCTTGAGCACCTCACCGCTCACCGCGTCGATCACCCGCGCCGACCGGTCCGCGCCGATCTGCACGATGCGCTGGTCGTCGTCTGGCTTCTGGGCGAACGGGGTGCCGCGCGCGTCGGATGGCCCGGACACGTCGGCGACGGTGAGCGCCTGGTACACCGCGTCATCGCCGTCCCCGTACTCGTCCTTGGGGTTCGCGTGCTCCCACTTGGTCTTCCCGTCGCGCAGATCGAGCCCGAGCAGCCGGTCTTCGCCCCGGTTGACCAGCACCATCACGTCCTTGGCGAAGATCGCTCGATCGTCGCCCCGGATGAGGCGGTGCCACAGCTCCTCGCCCGAGTCGGCGTCGAAGACGATCATGTTCCGGAATTCGGTGCTCGAGCTGCGGTCCTCGTACGCCACGACCACGTCCGGCAGGACGGTGATGCCGGCCCATCGCTCCGACAGGCTCGATGTCTGCTTCCGCCACCGCTCCTTCTTGCCGGGCGGATCCACAGCGACGATCTCCAGCCGCTTGTCCTTGCGCTCGTAGGCGAGGTACGCGTGGTCGCCCACGAAACCGGTGTATGCGTAGTACGGGGTCTCGCCCTCGCCGACGGGCACCGTATACAGCTCGCTGACCGGCTCGAACCCGATCTCGTCGTACTCACCGCTCGTGAGGAAGAGCACGGTCGCGGCCACCACGCCCGCAAGAGCCACGGCCGCCGCCGCCAGCCAGAGCGCCGGTCGCTTGAGCAGCGTCCGCGCCGGTCCATCTGCATCGGGTACCGCCGACATCTGCACGGTCGGTTCCGCTGGCGATACCGGTACCGCACTCGTGGGAGCCGTCGCACCCGGCACCCCCACCGCGGCCCGGACCGGCGCGGCGGGCGGGGTGACGAGTTCAGTGAGGGCGCCCTCCGCGACGGGCAGTTCGGGCTGCTCCAGCACCGTCGGCGCGATGCCCAGCTCGGCGTGCAGCATCCGGGCGACCAGGGGCACCCGCGACGACCCGCCG
This sequence comes from Phytohabitans aurantiacus, assembly GCF_027923225.1. Classification (GTDB taxonomy): domain Bacteria; phylum Actinomycetota; class Actinomycetes; order Mycobacteriales; family Micromonosporaceae; genus Phytohabitans; species Phytohabitans aurantiacus. The sequence continues at coordinate 47,533 of NZ_BSDI01000054.1, read as the reverse complement.
ACCAGGAACAACCCGGCCAGCTGGTCCGGACGCAGGCCGCAGTTGCCGATCACCGCGCCGGCCTCGTAGACGCTCCGCCGTAGCAACGGCATGACCAGCCGCTCCAGCTCGTCGCGAGTCAGGTGGAGCGCCTGATCCACGCCGGGCACCGCGACCGGGGCGGTGGTCGTGCGCGAGAGCATCTCCTTCGCGCCCCGTACGTCGTCCCAGAACTGCCGGCGGTGCCGCCACTGCGCGGCGGTCGTTGGTGTGGCGAGCGCCTGCCACGCGGCCGGGTGCGCTCGGGCGACCAGCCCGCCGAGATGGTCGACCAGGGTGGCATCGAGGTCGAGGCCGCCCAGCTCCGCGAGGCCGCCCGAACCGACCACCACGAACGTCGCCCGCCCGTCCGCGTCCACGGCCTCGTTGCGGACCACCGCGACGTCGAGCGTGCCACCTCCGAAGTCGAACACGGCGATCGCGGCACCGACCGGTACCGGCCGTCGCAGCACGTCGGCGAAGTACCGCGCCGCCGCGACCGGCTCCGTCGTCAACCGCGTCCCGCCGTTGTCGGTGCCGACCGGCGGCCAGCCCGCTCGCGCGACCGCCGTGGCCAGCACGTCGCGCCGGCGCGCACCCCACGAGGCCGGGTAGGTCAGCACCGCCGGCGGCAGGAAGCCCACCGCCTCCACGGCAGTACGCCCAACCGTGCCGAGGACCGCGCCGAGCAGATCCGCGGTCGGTACCTCATGGCCGCCGAGCAGCACGCCAGGGTCGTCGACGCGGCGCTTCGGATTCGGCTCGTACCGGGCCGGGTCGGCCTGGCCCAGCCGCTGAGCGTCTCGACCGGCGTGGAGCCGGCCCGCGTCGTCGAGGTAAACGGCGGACGGCATGATCGGCTGGCCGTCGAAGAGGAGCGGGCGGGTGCGCCCGTCGGGCCAGCGCAGCACCGCGACCGTGTTGGAGGTACCAAGATCCACGCCTAGGGCGTAGGCGCCGTCCTCCTGTGCCATCCGACCGGTCCTCCAGCTGGGTGAGGGGTTACCCGGTCGGCATCGTATTGCCTGGTGTCAGGTTGCCTCGCGTCAGGCAGCGCTCCGGCGGCGTGTGACCTCGGCGAGGGTCACGGCGGCGGCGACGCTCGCGTTGAGCGACTCGACAGTCGACGCCATCGGGATGCTGGCCCGCAGATCGCACGTTTCGCCGACGAGGCGGGACAGGCCACGCCCCTCCGAGCCCACCACGATCACCAGCGGCCCGACCGCGGCCTCCAGGTCGTAGACGTCGGTCTCGCCGTCGGCGTCGAGGCCCACCACGATGAACCCGGCCTGCTGGCACGCCTTGATGGCACGGGTCAGGTTGGTCACCTGAGACACGGGCAGCCGTGCCGCCGCGCCCGCGCTCGTGCGCCACGCGGTGGCGGTGATGCCCGCCGCGCGCCGCTCGGGCAGGAAGACACCCTGCGCGCCGAACGCCGCCGCCGACCGGATCACCGCGCCGAGGTTACGCGGGTCGGTGACCCCGTCGAGCGCCACGAGCAGTGGCGCCGCGTGCTCCGTGGAGGCGGCGAGCAGGTCTTCGAACGGCTCGTACGCGAACGGCGGCACCTGGAGCCCGACACCCTGGTGCAGCACCCCACCGGTCATCCGGTCGAGCTCGGCGCGGCTGACCTCCAGGATCGGGATGCCCCGGTCGGCGGCGTTGCGCACCAACTCGTTGACCCGGTCGTCGATGTCGATGCCGTGCGCCACGTACAGCGCGGTCGCCGGCACGCGCGCGCGGAGCGCCTCGACGACCGGGTTACGCCCGACGAGCAGCTCAGGGGCGTCCCTGGGCGTCGCCGACTTGCGACCGGGTGCGACCCTGGGCCCGCTCCGGCCGGTCGACTTGGCCGGCTTCGCCGCTTTCTTGCCGGTGCCGCCCCGACCCCACGTGGTGTCCTTGGTGCCCGGCTTACCGATCTTGGGTGCGCGCCCCTCGGCAGCAGCCGCCTTCCGCTCCTTCTCCTGCTTCCAGGCGGTGCGGTTGGGCACCTGCTCGGTGCCCGAGTACCCCTTGTGCCACGGACGCTCGTCGGCGGGCAGGGTGCGGCCCCGGCCCGCGAGACCGGCCTTGTTTTTGCCGCCGGAGCCGCTCGCGGCGCCCTTCTTCGACGTGACCCGCCGGTTTCGCCGTTGGGAGTTACCGGGCATCGTCAACCGTCCATCGTGGTCCGGCCGGCGTGTCCTCGACGTTGATGCCGGCGTGCTTGAGCTGGTCGCGGACCGCGTCGGCCGCGGCCCAGTCCTTGCGGGTGCGGGCCTGCGCCCGCTGGTCGAGCGCCAGCGCGACCAGCGCGTCGACCACCCCGCGCAGGTCGGCCTTCTGCTCGCCGCCGCCCCACGCGGGATCGAGCGGGTCGAGACCGACGATGTCGAGCATCGCCCGCACGCCCGCGAGCGCCAACCGTACGCCTTCGTCGTCACCGCTGGCCAGCGCGGTGTTGCCCTCGCGAACCAGTTCGCGGACGGCCGCCATCGCCGCCGACGTGTTGAGGTCGTCGTCGAGCGCGGCCACGAACTCGGCGCTCGGCTCGCCGGGCGGCACCACGCCGACCCGCTCGACGGCCCGCTGCACGAAGCCCTCGATCCGGCGGTAGGCCACCGCCTTCTCGTGCAGGGTCTCGTCGGCGTAGTCGATGCGGCTGCGGTAATGCGGCTCGACCAGGTAGTAGCGCAGCTCGGCGGGGCGGATGCCCAGGGCAGCCACGTGGTCGAGGTCGATGACGTTGCCCAGCGACTTGCTCATCTTGGCCTCGCCGAGGTTGAGCAGCGCGTGGTGCACCCAGTACCGGGCGAACGGCAGGCCGGCCGCGCGCGACTGGGCGACCTCGTTTTCGTGGTGCGGGAACATCAGGTCGAGCCCGCCGCCGTGGATGTCGAACTCGGCACCCAGGTATCGCCAGCACATCGCCGAGCACTCGATGTGCCAGCCGGGCCGGCCCCGGCCCCACGGTGACGGCCAGGACGCGTCGACCGGCTCGCCGGCCTTTTCGCCCTTCCACAGCGCGAAGTCGTTGGGGCTCCGCTTGGCCCGCACGGGACCGTCGTCGGGCGCCTGCATCGCGTCGGGCTTCTGCCCGGAGAGCGCGCCGTACTCGGCGAACGACCGCACGTCGAAGTAGACGTCGCCGGAGCCGTCCTGCGCCACGTACGCGTGACCCTTGTCGATCAGCACCTTGATCAGCTCGTGCATCTCGGGGACGTGCCCGGTGGCGCGCGGCTCATAGGTCGGTGGGAGCACGTTGAGCGACCGGTAGGCCGCGCTCAGCACCAGCTCGTTGGCGTAGGCGATCGACCAGAACGGCCGCCCGTACTCGATCGACTTGGCGAGCACCTTGTCGTCGATGTCGGTGATGTTCCGGATGAAGGTCACCTCGTTGCCGGCACGCAGCAGCCAGCGACGCAGCACGTCGTAGTTGACGCCGGAGCGAAGGTGGCCGATGTGCGGCTCGGACTGCACGGTGAGACCACACAGGTAGATCGCAACCCGGCCGGCCTCCCGCGGGACAAAGTCCCGCACCGATCTGGTCGCGGTGTCATACAAGCGCAGCGTCACCTAGCAAGGGTAACCGTCCGCATACCCGCGCGCTGTCAGCGGTACGTGATGTCGGCTGTCGAATAAACGCAGTGGGTGTCGTCGGCACCGCTACCGATCTTCGTCGGCTCGCCGCTCGTGACGCCCTGGTACTTCTCGCAGATGACCACCTTGTTGGCGCTGTCGCCCACGATCGTGATGCCCGAGAACCGAGCCGTGTCACCGAAGTTGGTATTGATGCCGGCCAGTGCCTTGCCGGGCGCGGTGACCGTGATGTCCTGGAGCACCACCGCGCGCTTCTGCTGGGTGTCGCAGTTGCCGCACGACCGGTACAGCTTGCCGAAGTCTTCGGCCTGGAAGTTCCGGACGGTGAGCGTGCCGCCGCCGTTGTGCTGGAACACCTTGTCGGACGCCGAGCGGGCGCCACCGCCATCCACCAGGTATTCCGCGGAGGAGCCGCCCTTGAAGGTGGCCGCGTCCTCGCCAACGTCTTCCCACCAGACGTTCTTCAGGGTGCAGGAGCCGGAGCAGTGCACGCCGTCGCCGGCCGGGGCGCCGATGATCACGTTTTCCAGCACCGCGCCGTCGGCCAGCTTGAACATCGGGTCCTGGCTCTCGCCCTGACCACCGTCGCCGATGCCGTAGTAGCGCTTCATGCCGCCGTCGAGGCCGCTGGCCGGTACGTCGATCGTGGCGCTGACCTTCTTCTCGCCCTTCGACTTCGGCCACGCCCCCGTGGCGGGCTTAGCCGGTGCCGCCGACGTCGGGGCGGGCGTCGTGGGCACGGGGCTGCTGGGTGCGCTCGGCGCTGGGAGCGCGCCGATCTCGGATACCGCGATGTCGTCGAAGTCGGCCGTGGCGTGGCCGGTGGTCAGGCCGATCTGACCGGACGGAAGGAGCGTGCTGCTGCCGGACAGCAGCGCCTTGCCATCGACGGAGCCACGCACGGTGGCGCCGGAAACCTCGATCTTGAGCGTGTACCAGGCGCCGGGCGTCACCGGCACCGTGGCGCTCGACAGCACCTGGAGCGCGCCGCTCTTGAGCGTCTGGAGCTCGACCTTGCCCGCGCCCGTCAGCACCAACCGGTACAGGCTGGTGGCGCTCTGCGCGCGGGCGCCGATGCCCACGAAGCCCTCTGGCCGGCTGAAGTTGGTGGGTTTGACCCGCGCCTGCACGGCATATGCGGTCAGGTCCTTGTCTCCAGCGAAGACCCGCGCGGCCTCACTGTCTACTTTGGACTGTCGGTATACGTTGTTGCCACTGTCTGAGGCGACCGCCCATGAGCCGCCCGACTTGGACCAGCCACTGGCGCTGCCGCCAGCGAAATCCGTGCTGAAGGACGCCTCAGCGAACGCGATCGTGCCGGCCGCCCCCACGGCCGCTACGACCCCGGCAACTGCTGCCCCCAGCAGCACACGCCGGCGCCGTGTGCCTTTCTCCCCCACCTGCAACCTCCCGACAGACGCATTCAGCAGGTTCCGGCAAAGGTTCATTGAATGAAAAGGTCTTTCATGAAGACTTAAGACAAGCGATCGCTCGTACGCTGACGGCGTGACGGACAATGGCCGGCCCGCGGAGACGGCGCAGACCCTCGATCGAGGGCTGCGGCTGCTCCACCTCGTGGCCGACGCTCCCGGTGGCTTGACCGTCACCGAGGCCGCCACGCGGCTCGGTGTCGGGCGCGCGGTGGTGTACCGGCTGGTCGGCGCCCTGGCCGAGCACGGCATGGTGCGGCGCGACAGCCGAGGGCGGCTGCGGCTGGGCGCCGGGGTGCTGCACCTCGCCCGCAGGGCTCAGCCACTGCTCGCCGACGCCGCCCTGCCCATCCTCCGCGGCCTGGCCGAGCGGATCGGTGCGACCGCCCACCTCACGGTCGCCGAGGGCACGGAGGCGATCGCACTCGCCGTGGTCGAGCCGAGCTGGACCGCCTTCCACGTGGCGTACCGCGCCGGTTCCCGGCACCCGTTGGACCGCGGCGCCGCCGGCCGGGCCATCGTCGCCGGACGGCGTGGCGTGGCCGCCCCCGTGGCGACGAGCGGCGAGCTGCAGCCTGGTGCGTACGGGGTGGCCGCGCCGGTCCTGGGTGTCGAAGGACTGGAGGCGAGCGTCGGCGTGGTCGCCATGAGCGCGCTCGACGTGGCGACCGTGGGGCCGCTGGTGCGCGCGGCGGCCGACGAGGTGGCTGCGGCTCTCAGCTGAGCCCGACATGGTAGCGGCTGGAGGCTGGGTGGGGCCGGTTATCCACAGGCTGTGGGGATCATGGAGGGTGGGGTTGTCCACAGGTCTCGTGGGGGTCGTGGTGGGGCTGCGACGCTCGAATCCATGCCAGCTGTACCGAGCCGACCAAAGTCCTTGGAGTGGCGGGTCTTCCGCGGCAGCGACGCCGTCCGTGAGGGCCTGCTGTCCGAGCATCAGCTGCGCAACTCGGCATGGGCGCACCTGTGCCACGACATCTACGCCGACGCGCGGCTGAAACTCGACCACAAGCTGCTCTGCCAGGCATACGCCCTGCGGCTGCCCGCCCCGGTGGTGTTCGCCGGCCCATCCGCGGCCCACCTGCACGGCGTCCCGCACGCCGCGACGTACACCGACGACGTCCACGTGATCGTGCCACCCAACATGCGACTGGCGCACCGGCGCGGCCTGCACAGCCACGCCCTCGCTCTGACTCCGGAGGAGAAGACCCTCGCCTCCGGCCTCCACGCCACGAGCGGTCCCCGCACCGCTTGGGACTGTGCGGTCTGGTTGGAGCTCGGCTCGGCGGTGGCGATCGTCGACAGCCTGCTAGCGCTCCGCGCCGCCACCCGCGACGAGCTGACCGACCTCGCCACCCAGTACCTCGACAAGCCCTGGACCAGCCGGGTCCGGCGCGTCTTCGACCTGTCCGACGGACTGTCCGGGTCACCCGCCGAGTCGCACCTGCGGATCGGGCTGATCACCGCTGGCCTGCCCCGCCCCCTCGTGCGGTACCCCGTCGAGCTGGCCACCGGCCGGGTGATCCGCCCCAGACTGTCCTGGCCCCGATACAAACTGGCCGTCGAGTACGAGTCACGCGAGGCCCGAAACCTCGACGTGGTGCACCGCAAACAGCGCGGTCACCTCATCTCGGCCGGCTGGACCGTGCTCACCGTGACCAGCCCACGCGCCCACCGCGACTTCACCGGCGTAGCCCGCGAAATCCGCCGCGTCCTGACCGCTCTCGGCTGGCGCTAACCCACCCACCCCTCGCCCCACCCCGCCACAACCCCCGCCGCGACGACCACCCTGCCCGCCACGACTGCCTCACCCACCGCAGGCGGCCCCCAGACCGCACACTCCCTGCCCGCCCCGCACGCGAGCCCCACGCCGCACGCACCCCAGCCCGTGCCACGCGCGGGCCCCACGCCGCCCGCACCCCTGCCCACGCCGCCCGCACCCCTGCCCGCGCCGCCCGCGCCGCGCGCGGGCCCCACGCCGCCCGCGCCGCGCGCGGGCCCCGCGCACGCACCCCCTTCCGCCGATCAAGGGCGAATGCACGTGCTTGGATCTCTTTTCACGTGCATTCGCCCTCGATCCACGCGATCGCCCTTGATCGGTGAGGGCTCAGCGTCCCCTTTCGCCACCCACCCGGCCGCACCCCACGGGTCGCCGTGCCGGGCCGCGATCCCCCAGACCCCCGCTACTCCAGGCCGCGCGCTGCGCGCCCACAGCCGGGCCCGGCACCGGCGTGTCGCCACGCCGACAACGCCGATCAAGGGCGAATGCACGTGCTTGGATCTCTTTCCGCGTGCATTTGCCCTTGATCCACGCAGATGTCCTTGATCGACGACCGCAACCGGTGCTCGACGCCCGCGCAGCGCGCGCGAGCAGCGCGATGACCGCGCGCAACGCGCGCAGCGTGGGCAACGCGAGCAACCCGGGCAACGCGAGCACCGCGGGCACCGCGAGCAGCGACCCGCACGCCCACCGGGTGCCCCACGCCGACGTCCTGCGGGGTTGGGCACGCGGCCTCGTCCCGGAGGCAACGTTTTCAGGGATTTGCTCCCTCCGCCGTCGGCGGAGGGAGCAAATCCCTGAAGTTGCGGCATCCCAGGCCAACCCCACGCGAAACGCGATCGGCGCCCCCGCCGGGGGCGCCGATCAAGGAGAAGCTCATCGATCAAGGGCAAAAACACGCGGATCTGAGATCAAACCACGTGCATTCGCCCTTGATCGACGAAAAACGGGGCGCGCGCCGCGGGCCCGGACGCACCGCGGCCCCGCGCGCCGAGCGCGCGGGGGCCGCGCCGAGCGCTACAAGCCGCGGGTTGTCACGGCCGCGTAGGCGTCGATGATGCCGTAGCCGTAGAAGCCGTTGAAGTTCTTGCTGCCCGCGCAGTACGCGTTGAACTCCTCGTTCCGGCCCTCGTTGGTGTAGGTCTGGAGCCGCGGCTCCGGGCAGGCGTGCTCGGCGGCGGTCCGGTTGAGCTGGTACTCGACCTTCCACGGCGCCAGCGTCAGCCCACCGCGACGGTAGTCACGCTTGCCGAACTGGCTCACGATCAACGCTGCCACGCCAGACGCGTGTGGGGCGGCCATCGAGGTGCCCTGGAGATACGTGTAGTACCCGCAGGCGCCGGCCGCTGTGCAGTCCTTGAAGACGAGCGACGCCGCCTCCGGTACCACGTTGCCGTCCGCGTCGACCGAGCCCTCCTCCTGCAGCACCTTCTTGGGGTACGACGAGAGGATCATGTTGGCGTCGGTGCGGTACGACGGGGTGCCAAAGCCGTCCCGGAACCAGCCACCGGGTGCGGCGACCGAGATCTGCTCGGTGCCGTAGTTGGAGAAGTCCGACTTCTTGCCCGACGGGCCGAGCGCGGAGACGCCGATGACGAACGGGCCCTCGACCGGCAGATCCCAGCACGTGTTGTTGTCGATCTCGCGCGGGTACGCCGGAGCGCCGTAGTCCGGGCTGGAGATGTCGGTGCGCGGGTCGCCCAGGTCTTCGTGGTTGTTGCCGAGCGCGCCAACCAGCGTCACGCCCTTGAAGTGGGCGTACGTCAGCGCCCGCGTCATGGCCTTGATGATCGCCCGCTGCTCGGCCTGCGACTCCGGCGAGTCGGCCGGGTTGTTGAGGCAGTTGTACAGCCACGGGTCGACGTAGAACGACATGTTCACGACGTCGAGGCCCGAGTCGGCCGCGTGCGTGAGGGCGTTGACCACCGGCTCCAGGAAGAAGTACCCGGAGTCCTGGCCGCCCTTGAGCTCGACCAGCGTGACCTTGGGGGCGATGCCGGAGACGCCCACACCGTTCGCGGCGGCGCCAATGGTGCCGGCGACGTGCGTGCCGTGCCCGTTGTCGTCGGTGCCGACCGGGTCGAGGCAGCTCGCGACCTCACACGGACCGTCGACGTCGACGAGGTCGGGTGCGAAGTTGCGGGAGAGCGAGGTGCTGAAGTTCGGCGCGAGGTCGGGGTTGCTCGCGTCCAGGCCGGTGTCGAGGATGCCGACGGTCACGCCCTTGTTGCCGGCCTGCTTCCGCCGCGACTCGTCGGCGCGGATCATGTCGAGGCCCCAGAGCTTGTCGTCGAGCGGGTCCAGCTTGGTGGAGCCGCCACGGCCGCGGGCGGTGCCGGTCGCGGCGGTCGCCCTGTTTTCCTGCTCGACCGCGTCGATCTCCAGCTTGGGGGCGTAGCCGATGGCCCGCCGCTGCGCCGCGCCGATGAGGGCGTCGCTGGCCGTCGCTCGGGTCGCGAAGTCGGTGCGGGTCGAGCTCACCCGGAACACGCCGACACTGTCGTTGCGCTCGACAACGGTGCCGCCGGCCGCGGCGATCGCCGCGACGGCCGCGTCGGCCGATACGCCGTCTTCAGCCACCACCGTGTAGTCGGTCGTGCTCGCCGGGGCCGCGTTCGACGGGCCGGTCGGCGCTATGGCCACGAGGGCCAACGCTGTCGCGGTAGCGACGGAGCCCACCGTAAGGCGTCTGCTCACCATGATTTCCTCTCGTTGAGGGTTCGGTGAGCATCAAATCGAAAGGTCGACAGCCACACAAGAGTTTTGGCAGCTCAGCTAGGGAACGAATTTCCGCGTCCGGTGCGTCTCCAGCGGGCCGCGGCCTTCTGGAACGGTTCAGCCAGACCGCGCGCATCCCGGCTCTGCGGGCGGCCACGACGTCGTGTTCCCACGAGTCGCCGACGTGCACGACCGAGCCCGGGTCGGTGCCGGCGGCGGCCACCACAGCCGCGAAGAACTCGGGTGCCGGCTTCTTCGGAAGGCCGCCGACGTGCGCGTACACCTCGAAAGCGAACTCGCCGCGCAGGCCGCACCGGTCGGCGTGGCTGTTGCCGTTGCTCGCGAGGCCGACCGCGTAGGAGGGGCGCAGGGCGGCCAGTGCTGGCAGTACGTCGTCGAACGGGCGGCTCAGCTCGAAGCGGCGCGCGAAGAACAGCTCGGCGATCCGGTCCAGTTCGGACTCCAGGCCGGCACGGGCCAACGAGCGCCGCAGCGCCGCCCGCCGGATCTCGGTGACGGGCTCGGCGCGCATCGCCGGGAAGACAAGCTCCCAATCGGACTCCAGGTTGGTCGCGGACACCTCGGCCGCCGCCGGGGTCAGCCGCCGCATTTCATCGAGTACGGCCACCAGCGCCCCGTCGACCGCTGGCCGGAGGTCGACGAGGGTCTCGTCCGCGTCGAACACGACCGTCGTGATCGCGCCGAACCCCGTCATGGACGGGTCATTCGCAGCACGTCCAGCGCCTCGTCGAGCTGTTCCTGCGTGATCCGGCCGGCCTCGACGTGCCCCCGGTCGAGCACGACCGCCCGGATCGTCTGGCCGGACGCGAGCGCCTGCTTGGCGATCGAAGCCGCCTCGTCGTACCCGAGGTACTTGTTGAGCGGCGTCACGATCGACGGCGACGCCTCGGCGTACTCGCGGCAGAGCTCGACGTTCGCGGTCAGGCCGGCCACGCAGCGGTCGGCGAGCAACCGGCTCGCGGCGGCCAGCAGCCGGATGGATTCCAGCAGGTTGCTCGCCATGACCGGGAGCATCACGTTGAGTTCGAAGTCGCCCTGCGAGCCGGCGAACCCGACGGCCGCGTCGTTGCCGATCACCTGGGCGCAGACCTGGCGGACCGACTCGCAGACCACCGGGTTCACCTTGCCCGGCATGATCGACGAACCCGGCTGAAGATCAGGGATGTGCAGCTCGCGCAGGCCGGCACGGGGGCCGGAGCCCATCCAGCGGATGTCGTTCGCGATCTTGTAGAGACCCACGGCGACCGTGCGGAGCTGCCCCGAGGTCTCCACGAGCGCGTCCCGGGCGCCCTGCGCCTCGAAGTGGTTCCGCGACTCCGCGAGCGGCAGCTTGGTCATCTTCCGCAGCTTGCCGATCACCGCCGCCGCGAACCCGGGCGGGGTGTTCACGCCCGTGCCGACCGCGGTGCCGCCGAGTGGCAGTTCGGCCAGCCGGGGCAGCGCCGACTCCAGCCGCTCGATGCCGTACTGCACCTGAGCCGCGTACCCGGAGAACTCCTGCCCGAGGGTGACCGGCGTGGCGTCCATGAGGTGCGTGCGCCCCGCCTTGACCACGGTCTTGAACTCGTCCGCCTTGCCCTCGATCCGGAAACCGAGGTGCCGCAGGGCGGGTAGCAGGTCGTTGACGACCGCGTACGTGGCCGCCAGGTGTATCGACGACGGGAAGACGTCGTTGCTGGACTGCGACGCGTTCACCTCGTCGTTGGGGTGTACCGGCCGACCCAGCTCGCGGCTGGCCAGCGTGGCGAGCACCTCGTTGGCGTTCATGTTCGACGAGGTACCGGAGCCGGTCTGGAAGACGTCGACCGGGAACTGGTCGTCGTACCCGCCGTCGGCCACGTGGGCCGCGGCCGCGGCGATCGCCTGCGCCACGTCGGCTGGCAGTACTCCCAGCTCGGCGTTGACCTGCGCGGCCGCTCCTTTGATCTGGGCCAACGCACGGATGTGCGCCGATTCGAGGCCGCGCCCCGAGACCGGGAAGTTCTCCACCGCCCGCTGCGTCTGCGCCCGCCACAGCGCCTCCGCCGGCACCTGGACCTCACCCATCGTGTCGCGCTCTACGCGAAATGCCTGCTCAGTCACTTATCCATCCTCCCCTGTCCGGTACACGCCGGTCTGGCGATAGATGGCGCGCGCTCGGTCGGCGTGCTGGCGTGCTCGGACTGGATCTTTGTCGCGCAGGCACGCCGCGAGGCCGTCGAGCGCCCGCGCCTGCTCGTACGGGCTGGTCACCTGGGTGGCGATGGCGTGGGCGGCCCGGTGCTCTGCCATCGCCTGCTCCCGGTCGCCCTTGGCCGCCAGCGTGAGCGCGAGATCGTTGCGGATGGCGGCCTCGCCCCGCCGCTCGCCGATCCCCTGCATGATCGCCGTGGCCTCCCGGTGCAGCCGTTCCGCTTCACCGAGCCGGCCCAGCTCGCGCGCGACCACACCCAGCCCGCTGCGCGCCTCGGCCTCGCCGGACCTGTTCTCGGTGCGCCGGTGGATGCGTACCGCCGCGGTGAGCAGCCGCCGCGCGAGCGCGTACTGGCCCAGCCGGATGCGCACCTGGCCCAGGTTGCCGAGTGCGGCGCCGACCTGGAAGTCGACGTGCCGCTCGGCATAGAAGAGCAGATACCGGCGGTGGCAGCGCAGCGCCTCGGCGTACCGGCCGCGCATCATCGCGACGAGCCCCAGCTCGGCGAGCGGGAACGCGACACCCCGGTCGGCGCGGAACCGCCGCCAGATGTCCATGGCCCGCCGCAGGTAGCTCTCCGCCTCGTCGAGCCGCCCCAACTGGGTGTACGTCACGCCGAGGTTGGCCATGCTGATGCCGACCCCGCGCAGGTCACCGGCCCGTTCCCGGAGTTCGAGCGCGGCCCGCAGGTGCTCGATGGCCTCCTGCGCCCGGTCGGTGCGGAAGCAGCCGGCGGCGAGGTAGTTGTGCATGGTCGCGGCCGCGTCGCCGTCACCGAGGCGGTCCGCCGCCATCAGGCCGTCGCGGAGCGAGTCCATGAGGTGATCGGAGTACCCGCGCAGGAAGAAGAACCGCCACACGGTGCCAGCGATCCGCCAGGCGTAGTCCTCATGCCCGGCGTGTGCCGCCAGGTGAACGAGGACGGCGAGATTGGCGCGCTCCGCCTCCAACCAGCCGAGATCGATGTCCGCCAGGAGATCGGGGCGCTGCGGCTCGCCGGCCGCGAGACCGCGGGCACTCGGCGCCATCAGGCTCCGGCTGGCCGCCGCCGCGGCGTGCAGGTAGTGGTCGCAGATCCGGTCCACCGCAGCGTGCCGCTCACCCTCCGGCTCGGTCGCGGCGGCGAGGTCGCTCGCGTACTCCCGGATGAGGTCGTGCAGCCGGAACCGCCCGGCCGCCGGCTCGTCCACGAGGTGCCGGTCGACCAGCTCGTCGAGCACGTCTTCGGCCTCCGGCAACGGCAGGTCGGCCAGGGCGGCCGTCGCGGTCGCGTCGAACTGCTCGCCCGGGTACAGGCCGAGCAGGCGGAAGACCCGTTGGGCCGGCTCGCCGAGTTGCCCGTACGACAGCGCGAAGGCGCTCACCACCGTGCGGTCCTCGGCTACCAGCTCGGGCAGTACCGGCCGCTCGGCGCCCAGCCGGCCGGCCAGATGCGCCACCCGCCAGCCCGGCCGGTGCGCCAACCGGGCACCGGCCAGCCGGATCGCGAGCGGCAGGTACCCGCACCGGCGTACCACCTCCGCGGCCGCCTCCGGCTCGGCGTGCACCCGGTCGCCGGCCACCCGGGCGAGCAGGTCGACGCCCTCGCCGGCGGACAGCAGCGGCATCGACTCGGGCTGCGCACCGTCGAGCCCGACGAGCCGTCGCCGGCTGGTGACAAGGGTCAGGCAGTGCGCCGTGGCCGGGAGCAGCGGCGCCACCTGGGCGGTACTGGCCGCGTTGTCGAGCACCACGACGGCCCGCCGCCGCGCCAGCTCGCTGCGCCACAGCGCGACCCGGTCGTCCAGCTCGGCCGGTATCCGCTCACCTGGCACGCCGAGCTGCCGCAGCAACGTGACGAGCGCGGTGGCCGCCTCCAGCGGGTCACGTTCGCTGTGCCCGTGCAGGTCGACGAAGAGCTGCGCGTCCGGGTACGCGGGCGACAGCAGGTGAGCCACGTGTACCGCCAGCGACGTCTTGCCGCTGCCCGCCATCCCGTCGATCACGTGCATGACCGGCTTCTCGGGTTCGACGCGTGCCGCCTCCACCAGCCGGGACACCAGGTCGGACCGGCCGGTGAAGTCGGCGAGGCCACGCGGCAGGCACCGTGCTGGTGGTGTCGCCGACCGGGGCGGCTCGGCCAGCGCCGGGTCGTTCCCGAGGATGCGCCGGTGCAGGTCGCGCAGGGCAGGACCGGGAGGCACGCCCAGCTCGTCGTCCAGCGCCCGCCGTGCCCGCTCGTACTCGGTCAGCGCGTCCGCCGGGCGGCCGGCCCGGTACAGCGCGAGCATGAGCTGGGCGCGCAGGCGTTCCCGCAGCGGGTGCTGGTCGACCAGCTCGGACAGCTCGCTCACCAGCTCAGGCGCGGTGCCGAGGCGCAGTTCGACGTCGAACCGGTCCTCCGCCACCCGCAGCCGCTGCTCGTCGAGGATCGCCGCGGCACGCTGGGCCGCGCGGCTGGCGATGCCGGACAGGGCCGGGCCACGCCACAGCGCGAGGGCGATCCGGTACTCGTGGCGCGCGTCGTCCCACCGTTCCGCGCCGGCGGCTTCCCGCGCCCGCGCGACGGCCTGCTCGAACGCGGTGGCGTCGAGCTCGTCCGGCTCGACCCGCACGAGGTACCCGGCCGGATCCGTGACGATCACGTCGTCCGGGATACCGGCGGCGGCGAGCGTCCGGCGCAGCCGGGAGACGCAGCTTTGCAGCTGGCCGCGCGCGGTGGCCGGCGGGCGCTCGTCCCACATCGCGTCGATCAGGTCGTCGACCGGCACCACCCGCCCGGCGCGCAGCAGCAGCATCGCGAGCAGGGCACGGTCGCGTGCAGCGGTGACCGGCGCGTCGCCGTCACCGACGGCCAGCGGGCCCAGCACCCGAAATCGCACGTCAGCCCTCGTCCGTCAGAGCGAGGGCGGCCAGGTGGCCGGCCACGTTTTCGGCGTCGGGCACGCCCATCTCGCGGTAGATGGCCAGCGCGCGCTCCCAGTACCGGCGGGCCCGCTCGGCCGCCGCGGGCACGCTGCACCGCGCCAACCCGTCGAGCGCCCGCGCCTCCTCGTACCGGTGGCGGATCTGGGTGGCGATCGCGAGCGCCTGGTTGTGCTGCTCGACGGCGTCGGACCGCTTGCCCGCGGCGGCGAGCGTGATCGCCAGCTCGTTGCGGACCAGCGACTCGCCCCGCCGGTCACCGGTCTGCCGGATGATCGCCAGAGCCATCCGGTGGTGCCGCTCGGCCTGTGCCAGATCACCGCCCAGCCGGTGCCCGACGCCCAGGTCGTTGAGCACCTCTCCCTCGCCGTACCGGTTGCCGGTGCGCCGCTTGACCAGCAGCGCACTGCGCAGCAGCCGCATGGCGGCCTCGCGCTGCCCGAGCCGGAGCCGTACCTGCGCGATGTGCCCAAGGGCGCTGCCGATGTGGAAGTCGAGCCGGCGCTCGCAGGCCAGGATCAGGTGCCGGCGGTGCAGTTCGAGCGCCTCCTCGTACCGGCCGAGCTGGGTGAGCATCAGCCCCAGGTCGGTGAGGGCGAGCGACATGCCACGGTCGTCGGCCAGCCGCCGCCAGGTCTCCAGTGTCTGCGACGAGCAGATCATCGCCTCGTGCAGCCGGCCGAGCTGGCTCAGCACGACGGCGAGGTTGCCGCGGCAGGTGGCGGCCTCGCGCACGTCGCCCATCGCCTCGCGCAGCTTCAGCGCCGCTTCGACGTGCTCCATCGCCTCGTCGTACCGGGCCGCCCGGTAGTGCACCGAGGCGAGGTAGTTGTGCATCGTGGCCACCGCGGCGTCGTCGCCGGAGCGCTGGGCGGCGGCCAGCCCGTCCCGGTGCGTGACGAGCAGCTCGTCGTTGTAGCAGCTGAGGTAGAGGAACCGCCACATCGCCCGCGCCAGCTTCCAGGCGTACTGGTGATGCCCGGTCTCGGCCGCGCACCGCACGAACGCCCGCAGGTTGAGCCGTTCCGCCTCCAGCCACGCGACACCGTCGGCCACGCCCGCGTCGATGAGATCGGGGCGGAGCGGTTCGCCCAGCTTGAGCGACTGGTGGAGCTTGTCGGCGCGTTCCATCTGTTCGCTGGCCCGCACGACCGCGTGCAGGTAGTGGTCGAGCACCCGCCCGGTCGCGGCCCGCCGGGCATCCTCCGGCTCCTGGGCGGTCGCCAGCTCGCGGGCGTACTCCCGGATCAGGTCGTGCATCCGGAACCGCGCCGCGTCGGGCTCCTCCAGCAGGTGCCGGTCGACGAGCTCGTCGAGCAGGTCCTGCACCGCCTCCAGTGGCAGGTCGGCGAGCGCGGCCACCGAGTGCGCGTCGTAGTGGACCGCCGGGTGCAGTCCGAGCAGCCGGAACACCCGCTGCTCGGGCTCGGGCAGTTGGCCGTACGAAAGAGCGAACGCGCTCGCCACCGTGCGATCCTCGGCGGCCAGCTCTGGCAGTACCGGACGCTCCTGCCGCAGCCGCCCGGCCAGGTCGGCGACCCGCCAGCTGCGCCGGTGCGCCAGCCGGGCACCCGCGAGCCGGATCGCCAGCGGCAGGTACCCGCACCGGCGCACCACGTCAGCGGCGGCTGCCGGCTCGGAGCGGATGCGTTCCGGTCCGGCGACCCGGGCGAGCAGTTCGACCGCCTCCGGTTCGGCGAGCACGGGCAGCGGCTCGGGGTGTACGCCGTCGAGCCCGACCAACCGCCGCCGGCTGGTCACCAGCGCGAGGCAGCCCGGTGCGGCGGGCAGGAGGGGGCTGACCTGTGCGGTACTGGCCGCGTTGTCGAGTACGACCAGGACCCGGCGGGTGGCCAGCTCGGTGCGCCACGACGCCACTCTGTCGTCGGTCTCGGCCGGTATCCGCTCGCTGGGCACGCCGAGCTGGCGCAGCAACGTGACCAGGGCGGCCGCCGGCTCCAGCGGCTGCCGCTCGCTGTGCCCGTGCAGGTCGACGAAGAGCTGCGCGTCCGGGTACCGGCTGGCGAGCGCCGTCGCCACGTGTACCGCCAGCGTGGTCTTGCCGCTGCCCGCCATCCCGTCGATGAGCTGGATCACCGGCCCGGTCGGGTCGGCGTTTTCCACGGCCTTGACCAGGCGGGCGACCACCTCGGCGCGCCCGGTGAAGTCGGTGGCGGCCCGCGGCAGGCAGCGCGCCGGCGCGGTGTGGTGTGCGGGACGCTCCTCGGCGGCGGCACCGAGGTCGCCGGCGAGGATCCGCTGGTGCATGTCGCGCAGGGCGGGACCAGGCTCGATGCCCAGCTCGTCGGCCAGTACCTGCCGGGCCTCCCGGTACACGGCGAGCGCGTCGGCCTGCCGCCCGGCCCGGTACAGGGCGAGCATGAGCTGGGCGCGCAGCCGCTCCCGGAGGGGGTACCGCTCGGCCAGGTCGGTCAGCTCGCCCAGGAGCTCGCGCTCGCGGCCGAGGCGCAGCTCGACCTCGACGCACTCCTCGATCGCGACGGCGTGCTGCTCGTCGAGCGCGGCCGCGCCACGCTGCACCACGCGGCTGGTGATGCCGGCGAGCGCGGGGCCCCGCCACAGCCGCAACGCCGAGCGGTACAGGTCGCGGGCCTCGTCGGCGCGGTCGTCCACCGCGGCGGCGCGTGCCTCGGCGGTCAGCTCGGCGAACACCAGCGAGTCCAGGTCACCGGGGTCAATATGGGCGGCGTACCCGGCGGGGTCGGTGACGATCACGTCGGTGCCGACCGCCGCCGTGATGGCCCGCCTCAGCCGCGACACGCAGTTCTGGAGCTGGCCGCGGGCCGTGGTCGGCGGCGCGCCGTCCCACATGGCGTCGACCAGCCTGTCGACCGGCAGCACACGGCCAGCGTTGAGCAGGAGCATGGCCAGGACGACCCGGTCACGCGCAGCGGTAATCGCGACTGTGCCACCCGGATCGCCTGGCTCAGCTCCACCCACCCGCAGCGGACCCAGGATTCCGAACCGCATCTCCGCCCCGACCGCATGTGTGCTGACCGATCTCTCGCAGAAATGTAACCCGAGATGGAAAGGGTTCGGCCGGTCGAATGAGAGCGATATGGGAGCGGTTCGAGAGCGGTGACCACCAGTATGGACGTGCGGGGACCGCATAACGGGACTGTGCGGCTCATAACGGGGGCAGTCGCCTGTCTGCTCGACCGGCGGACAGGCGACTGATGACCGCCGGCCCGGCTAGCTGGGCCGGCGTCAGCCGCTCCGGAGTCTCAGCGCCGACCGACGGTCAGGATTGGCTTCGTCACTTCGGCGAAGAAGTCGTTGCCCTTGTCGTCGACCACGATGAAGGCCGGAAAGTCTTCGACCTCGATCTTCCAGACCGCTTCCATGCCCAGCTCCGGGTACTCCAGGACCTCGACGTGCTTGATGCAGTCCTGGGCCAGCCGGGCGGCCGGGCCACCGATCGATCCGAGGTAGAAGCCGCCGTGCTGGTCGCACGACTCGGTGACGCCGCGCGAACGGTTGCCCTTGGCGAGCATCACGTGCGACCCGCCCGCGGCCTGGAACTTCGCCACGTACGCGTCCATCCGCCCGGCCGTCGTCGGCCCGAACGAGCCGGACGCGTACCCCTCGGGGGTCTTCGCGGGCCCGGCGTAGTAGACGGCGTGGTCTCGCAGGTACTGCGGCATCGGTTCGCCCGCGTCGAGCCGCTCGGCGATCTTCGCGTGCGCGATGTCGCGGGCCACGACGAGCGGGCCGCTGAGCGACAGCCGGGTCTTGACCGGGTACTTGGACAGCTCGGCGCGGATCTCGTCCATCGGGCGGTTCAGGTCGATGTCGACCACGTCGCCGCCTTCGAGGTGGGCGTCGGTGACGTCCGGCAGGAAGCGTGCCGGGTCGGTCTCCAGCCGCTCCAGCCACACGCCCGACGGGGTAATCTTGGCGAGCGCCTGGCGGTCGGCCGAGCAGGACACCGCGATCGCCACCGGGCAGGAGGCACCGTGCCGCGGCAGCCGGATCACCCGCACGTCGTGGCAGAAGTACCGGCCACCGAACTGTGCGCCGATGCCGAACTGCCGGGTCAGCTCCAGTACCTCGGCCTCGAGCTCGGTGTCGCGGAAGCCGTGCGCCAGCATCGAACCCTCGCTGGGCAGGGTGTCCAGGTACTTGGCCGACGCCAGCTTCGCCGCCTTCAACGCGTACTCGGCCGAGGTGCCGCCGATCACGATCGCCAGGTGGTAGGGCGGGCACGCGGAGGTGCCGATCAGCCGCAGCTTCTCGTCGAGGAACTGCATCATCCGGGTGGGGTTGAGCAGCGCCTTCGTCTCCTGGTACAGGTACGACTTGTTGGCCGAGCCGCCGCCCTTGGCCATGAACAGGAACTTGTACGCGTCGGGGTGGCCGTCCGGGTCCTCGGCGTACAGCTCGATCTGCGCGGGCAGGTTGGTGCCGGTGTTCCGCTCCTCCCACATCGTGATCGGGGCGAGCTGGGAGTACCGCAGGTTGAGCCGGGTGTACGCCTGGTACACGCCGTTGGCGATCGCCTGCTCGTCGGTGCCGTCGGTCAGCACGTGCCGGCCGCGCTTGCCCATGACGATGGCGGTGCCGGTGTCCTGGCACATGGGCAGCACGCCACCGGCCGCGATGTTGGCGTTGCGCAACAGGTCGAGCGCCACGAACCGGTCGTTCGGCGACGCCGCCGGGTCGTCGATGATCGATCGGAGCTGGGTGAGGTGCGCCGGGCGCAGATAGTGCGCGATGTCGTGCATCGCCTCGGCGGTGAGCTGCGTGAGCACCGACGGCTCGACGGTCAGGAAGCGGCGGCCGCCAGGCCCGTGCACCACATCGACGCCCTCGTCGCTGACCAGGCGGTACTCGGTCGTGTCGGCGCCAATAGGCAGCAGGGGCGAGTGCGTGAAGGGGGCGGGGCCGCTCATGACGGGCAAGCCTACTTCTCCGCCCGGCACTGGGGTTCCTTCGGCCCGTCGCAGCCCTCGGCTCCGGTGCCGTTGGGCGCCCGCGTCCCGTTGGGCGTCGATGTGACGCCCGCGAAGGGGACGTACCCGATGTGCCGTCCCTCGCCAATGATCATCCCCGCCGGGCCGACCGCCCAGACCTTCGCCTCGGACTTGATGGTGACGAGTTCCTTGCCGCTGGAGGGCGCCCACGCGGTGATCCGGTGCGGATCCTCCTGCACGGTCACCACCGCGTACGGCGTGATCGCGGTCTGCGCCTTGCTGTCGTGTACCGGCTTGGTCCAGCGCGGCCGGGACGCACCGTACGCATAGGACACCACGGACTTCCCGTCCTCTGGCCGCACGATCGCGTACGAGTCGTCGACCGCCTGAAGCTTCTCGCCCTTCTTGCCGAGCCACAGGATTCGGCCGTCGTACGCGTCGACGACCACCTCGCGCCCGTTGGCGCCCACACCGACAACGACGTTCTGCCCGCCGTTCGGGTCGTCCCGCTGCGTGCAGCCGGCGCCGCTCGCGGTACGCAGGTTGAGCGCCTCCTTCTGCCACACCTGCCGGTCGGTCGCCGCGTCGGTCGCGGTCACGGTGAAGTAGCAGGTGCCGTCACCGGAGCGGGCCTCGACCCTGACCAGCCGGCCACCGACCACCGCGTACCGGTCCTCGCGCTCGGGTTCGAAGTCGCGCGCCACCCGGCCGTCGCTGGTGTCGACGACGCGCACCTTGTTGTCGATGGGGAAGCCGAGCAGCGACGGCAGCACGACCGGCCCGGCGACGTCGCCCGCGATCCCCCGGGCGGTCAGCGGCTTGGCGTCGAGCAGATCGGGGTTGTCCGCGAAGAGCACGAACCCGACGCCGGGCAGCTCGGCCGTCCACCGCGGTTTCGTGCCGCGCGGTTCCCAGGCGCTCAGGGTGCAGTCCTTGGCGTCGGAGCAGCGCACGTCGAGCAGCGCGTCGCGGTACGTCCACACCGCCACCGCCTGGGTGTCCTTGCGCCAGACGATCCCGCTGCGGGGATCGATCACCTCGTAGCCCTTTTTGAGCAGCTCGCCGACCACCACGACCGCGTTGTCGCCCTCGCCGGCGACCGCGCCCCAGTTGACCTCGCGTTTCCACAGCCGGACGCCGGTGCCGAGGCTGCGCCCCTCCACCGAGGTGCCCTGCTCGACAACAGCCACGCTGCCCGTGATGGTGACGCTCTTCGGTTGGCCGCCGACGCTCTGCTGCCACGCGGTGTCGGGGCTCGAAAGCGGGCGGGTGCGGCTCACCCACTCCCACATGTCCGGAAAGGGGTTCCAGACGTTCGTGGCCACGAGAACGACGAGCACGATCAGGCCGGCCACGACCCAGCCGGCCCGGCCGCCGGCCGTCCCCTTCGCCACCTGGTCACGGTAGCGACACGCCGGTGCGAAACTCGCGACCGCGATCCGCCCGTGTCGATGGGATATATGATCACTTAGACGTTTTTGGTGGCGGAGCGCACCAGAGGCAGCGTCCGGTACGGGATCTGCTCGGCGAGCGCGATGAGCGTAGACGCTCGCACGATCCCCTCGTGCGAGACGATCTGGTCGATCACCCGCTGGAGATCGGCGTTCGACCGGGCCACGATGCGGCAGAGCAGGTCGCCGGAGCCGGTGATCGTGTGCGCCTCCAGCACCTCGGGAATGGCCGCGAGGTGCGCGGCGACCGGGTCGTGCCCGTGCCGCTGGATGATCTCCAGGGTCACGAACGACGTGACCGCGAACCCGATCGCCGGCGGCGCGATGTCTGGCCCGAACCCACGGATCACACCGCGCTCCACGAGCTTGTCGAGCCGCGCCTGCACGGTGCCGCGGGCCACCCGCAGCCGGCGCGAGCACTCCAGCACCCCGATGCGGGGCTCCGCCGTGAGGAGTGCGATGAGCCGGGCGTCGAGCGCATCCAACTGGACACTTTGCTCATCGTTCATGCCCAACGACGCTACCAAATGTGCAACCTGACCAGGGTTTCACGCACCAGTTGCCCAGGCCAGCGCGGCTTGGCGATGCTCGTCACATGACTGAGCTAACTGGCGCTCGCTTCGCTCGCGTGGTAGGCGACAAATGACTCAAGTGATGGCCGCTCCGCAGGATGTCTCGCGCGACCCGTTCCCGGTCACGGGGCTCGACTACGTGCACTTCATGGTCGGCAATGCCAAGCAGGCCGCCCACTACTATTCGACCGCCTTCGGCATGACCTGCGTCGCGTACCGGGGACCCGAGCAGGGCTTCCGTGACTACGCCGAGTACGTGCTGGTCAGCGGCTCGGCGCGATTCCTGATCTCGGGGGCGGTACGGGCCGATGTGGCCGGCGCCCGCCATCACGCCCGCCACGGCGACGGGGTCGTCGACATCGCCCTGGAGGTCCCGGACGTCGACCGGGCGTACGCCCACGCGCTCGCGCAGGGCGCCACTGGGCGCAGCGCGCCACACGACCTCACCGACGAGCACGGCACCGTCCGGTGCGCCACGATCGCGGCGTACGGCGACACCAGCCACACGCTGGTCGACCGGTCCCGCTACCGCGGGCCGTTCCTGCCCGGCTTCGTCAGCCGGGAGCCGATCTTCAACCGCCGCCCGATGATCGAGGCGGGCCTCCAGCCCAAGCGCTTCTTCCAGGCCGTCGACCACATCGTCGGCAACGTCGAACTGGGCAAGATGGACGAGTGGGTGGAGTTCTACCACAGGGTCATGGGCTTCACGAACATGGCCGAGTTCATCGGCGACGACATCGCCACCGACTACTCCGCGCTGATGTCGAAGGTCGTGGCTAACGGCACCCGCAAGGTGAAGTTCCCCCTCAACGAGCCGGCGGTCGGCAAGCGCAAGTCGCAGATCGACGAGTACCTGGAGTTCTACGGCGGGCCGGGCGCCCAGCACATCGCGCTCGCCACCAACGACATCCTGGCGACCGTCGACGCGATGCGTACCGCTGGCGTCGAGTTCCTGGCCACCCCGGACTCGTACTACGACGACCCGGCGCTGCGCGCCCGCATCGGCAAGGTGCGGGTGCCGATCGAGGAGCTCAGGTCCCGCCGCATCCTGGTCGACCGGGACGAGGACGGGTACCTGCTGCAGATCTTCACCAAGCCGGCCCAGGACCGGCCGACGGTGTTCTTCGAGCTGATCGAGCGGCACGGTTCGCTCGGCTTCGGCAAGGGCAACTTCAAGGCGCTCTTCGAGGCCATCGAGCGGGAACAGGAGCGTCGCGGCAACCTGTAACACTGTCCGCGTGACGCAGCCTCCACCCTTTCCTACGACGCCACCGCCGTGGGCACCGCCACCGCCACCGCTGCCACCGCCGCCGACGAGCCCCGGCGGGCAGCCGCTCGCCAGCTTCACCGACCGGCTGCTGGCGTACCTGATCGACGCCGGGATCTTCCTGGCCGTCGCGATGGTGCTCATCGTGCCCGCGATGGTGATCTTCATCGTGGCCATGGCCGACAACTTCGAGGTCGCACCGGACGGCACGCTCACCGGGCCCGACTTCGCGGGGTTCATCGTGCCGTTCCTGCTGCTGGAGGCCGGCGTCTTCGCGGTCTCGCTGGTGCTGACGTACGTCTACTACGTGGAGATGATGTTCCGCTCGGGCCAGACCTACGGCAAGAAGGCGATGCGGATCAAGGTGGTGCCGCTCGACCCGGGCGCGACGCTCACCCGGTCGCACGCCGCCAAGCGGTGGCTCGTGTTCCAGGTGGCCGGAGCGCTCGTACCCTTCCTCAGCTACCTCGACGGACTGTGGCAGCTCTGGGACAAGCCGTACCTTCAGTGCCTCCACGACAAGTTCGCCCAGACCGTGGTAGTTAAGGTTCCTGCGTGAGCGTCGCACCAGGCTGGTACAAGGATCCGGCCGAACCGAGCACCCAGCGTTACTGGGACGGCGAAGGCTGGGTGGGCACATCGCTGCCGGCCGACGCCACACCGCCGCTCGGCCCGCCGCCGGAGCCACCGCCGCCTCCCGCCGTCCCCCCGCCTGTCGCGCCGCCGCCGGTCGCGCTCCCGGCGCCGATGTCACCGCCGCCGCCCGTCAACGGCCGACCGTCGTCACCGCCCGGACCTCCCGCACCGCTCGCCGGACCTCCGCAGTTCGGGTACCGGCCACCCACGCCACCGCCGCAGCCCCACGGCATGCGACTGGCCTCGGTGGGCGCCCGGTTCGTGGCCAGGCTCATCGATTTCCTCCTGGTCCTGCTGCTCAACGTCGTCGTCAACGGATGGTTCGTCTACCGGTACGCCCAGGAGATCGCGCCGCTGTACCGGGCGATGAACGAGCGCATGCTGGAGGGCCAGAACTGGTTCGAGAACCTGCCCGAGGCCAGCCCGCAGGCGGGTCGCCTCCAGATCGTGATCCTGCTGATCGCCACCGCCCTGTGGTTCGCGTACGAGGTACCGGCCACCGCCAATACCGGCCAGACCATCGGCAAGCGCATCATGGGCATCAAAGTGGTGCGGATGGAGAGCACCGAGCGGCTCGGTTTCGGCCGGTCGTTCCGCCGCTGGAACACCCTTGGCCTGCCGACCCTGCTGTGGTTGTGCTGCGTCGGCTTCATCCTGCAGATCGTCGACTGCGTCTACCTGCTCTTCGACCGCCCGCTCTACCAGGCGCTGCACGACAAGTCCGCCCATACGGTCGTCGTGGAGCTGCCCAGACCCGGCACCGCACAACCGGCACCGCCAGCACAGCCCGGAGGTACGACATGACGAGACTTACCCGCGCCGACCTCGATGCGCTGCCCAGCTATGTGCCCGGCCGCAGCCCCGCCGATCTGGCCCGCGAGTTGGGCCTCTCCGAGGCGATCAAGCTGGCGAGCAACGAGGTGCCCTACGGGCCGCTGCCCGGCGTGGTCGAGGCGATCACCGAGGCCGCCAGCACCGTGCACCGGTACCCCGACATGGGCGTGCTGGCGCTCCGGACCACGCTCGCCGAGCGGCACGGCGTCGACCTGGACCGGGTCGCGACCGGTTGCGGCTCAGTGGCGCTGTGCGAGCACCTGGCGCGCGCCACCTGCCTGCCCGGCGACGAGATCCTCTACTCGTGGCGCTCCTTCGAGGCGTACCCGATCATCGCGGCGACGACCGGAGCGGCAAGCCTGCGGGTGCCCAACAACGCTGGCCACGGGCACGACCTCGATGCCATGGCAGACGCGATCACCGACCGCACCCGGATGGTCCTGGTCTGCAATCCCAACAACCCGACCGGCACCAGCGTGCGGCGCGCGCAGCTCGACCGCTTCCTCGACGCGGTCCCCGACGACGTGCTGGTGGTGCTCGACGAGGCGTACCGCGAGTTCGTCACCGACACCGACGTGCCGGACGGCCTGCGCGCGTACGGCGACCGGCCCAACGTCGTCGTGCTCCGCACGCTCTCCAAGGCGTGGGGCCTCGCCGGCCTGCGGATCGGCTTCCTGGTGGCGCAGCCGGAGGTGGCCGCCGCCGTGCGCAAGGTGGTGACGCCCTTCTCCACCAGTACGACCGCACAGGCGGCCGCCCTCGCCGCGCTCCAGCAGTCCGAAGAGGTACACCGCAGGTGCGCCCTCGTCGTGTCCGAGCGCGACCGCGTCACCGAGGCGGTGCGCAAGCTGGGCATCGAGGTGCCGGACAGCCAGGCGAACTTCGTATGGCTGCCGCTCGGCGACCAGTCCGCGGCGTTCGGTGCGGCGTGCGAGGCGCGGGGCGTGATCGTGCGCCCGTTCCAGGGCGACGGCGTACGCGTCACGATCGGCACCCCGGCGGAGAACGACGCGTTCCTGGCGGCCGCCGAGGCAGCACTCGCCTGAGGCTTACCTAGAGCGGGGTGGGCTCGCGCCACATCGGCCAGTACGGCGCGCCGTCGGGCACCGCGAACGGCTCACCAGGCCGGTAGCCGTGCCGCGCGTAGAGATCGCGACTGGGCGGGCTGCTCGCCTCCAGGTACGCAGGGGTGCCGTCGGCGTCCAACTGGGCGTGGTAGTGCCGCAGCAGGGCGGAACCGAGGCCCTCGCCCTGCCGCTCGGGGCGGACGGCGAGGCTCGCCAGGTAGTGGTGCGGCTGCCACGGGCGGTGGGCGTCGAGTAGCCGGTCGACCAGTTGGAAGCGGTCTGTCCACCGGCCGCAGGCGCTCGACAGCCGCTGGTCGTAGTCGTCTGGCGGCGGCAACGGCCGGCCGTCACGCGCGAACCACACCGCGACCGCGGTCCGGTCGTCGGTAACGTGCACCTCGCCGTACGACAGGGCGTGCTCGACGAGGATCTGGCAGTGGTCACGCAGTATCCGGCGCCGCTCGCTGCGCGGTGGCACCAGCCACACGAACACGCCGAGGTGCTGGAAGGCGTCCGCGATCGTGTCCGCGATGCAGCCGGCCTCGGCCGGTTCGGCTCGCACGATCGACATGTGCCTCATCCCGCGACGCCGCCCACGGCGGCCTGGACCCGGACGACCAGCTCGTGCAGCGGGGCCGGCAGCGTGGCCGTGAGCCGCGCCAGGACATCCTGGCCGGCGCGGTCACCTAGCACCTCGGGCCCGAGGCCGATGGCGCCCACCAGCGCCGCGAGCGTCACGTCGTCGACGGTCATGGCGGACTCCCTGTCGAGCGCGTCGCGCAGGCGGGCCACGCATGCGTTGGCGGCGTCACCGTCGACCGGCCAGTACCGGACGGTGGTGCGCCACAGCCGCCGGGTTTCGCTCCGCCGGGCGCGGCCGGCTCGCACCATTCGCTGCCCCACCGCGTCCATCGCGCCGGGACCGAGCAGGTCGAGCCACCGCCACACGGGCAGGTGCCGCGGCTCCGCGGCGATCTGAGAGAGCACCGGATGTGCCTCCGGATCGGCTGACGGCCAGCGGTCGACGGCGACGAGCAGCCCGGAGGCGATCGTGACGCTGCCGTCGAGAACCAGCTCACCGAGCAGCGCGGCGGCCATGCCGGGCCCGCTTACCCACGGCGCGGAGCGCGGGCGCGCCGAAGCACGGTCGTAGGCGATGAGGAAGAGTTCGTCGGCGATGCGAAGCCTGGTGGCTGGCCTCGTGCTGACCATGTAGTCCCCCCGCAGACGGTCGACTCCACAACAGACGCAAGCTGGACAGGCCCACCGGTGCCCAGTGTCTTGACAGATGCGTCAAGACCCGGTAGCCACACCAGAATGCACCGGAACTACATGCAATGCAACTCCCGTTTCTGTCTTCAGTGGACCTTGGTAGCGCGCGATGCATAGAAATGCGAAACTCGCTGCCGTGTCTGGAAGCCCTACAGTTCGCCGCCGCCGCATCGCCCGCGAGCTCCGCCAGTTGCGGGAGCGCGCCGGCATGAACCTGGAGCAGGCGGCTCGCCAACTCGACATGTCCAAGAGCAACCTGTCTCGCATAGAGAACGCACAAATCGGCATCAAGCCCCGCGATGTTCGTGCCGCCCTGGCGCTGTACCAGGTCACCGGCGTCGACGCGGAAGCCCTCATCGAGATCGCTCGTGGGGCACAACAACGCGGCTGGTGGCAGAACTACAGCGACGTACTGCCCGTGTGGTTCGAGTTCTACGTCGGCCTGGAAGCCGAGGCGGCGGCCATTTGGACGTATGAGGCGGAGACGGTTCCGGGCCTCATGCAGACCGAGGATTACGCGCGTGCCGTTTACCAGATCACGGCCGGCGAAGACGATATCGACAAGAAGGTGGCGGCGCGCATCAGGCGGCAAGACGTGCTGCACCGCGAATCGCCGCTCGAGGTGTCGGCCGTACTCAACGAAGCGGTGCTCTTGCGTTCCGTGGGCGGCGACCGCGTAATGAGTCGACAACTAGATCATCTGGTTGAACTATCAGAGCTACCTAACGTGACTATTCAGGTACTGCCCTTTGAAAGCGGCGGCCATCCGGCGATGACAACACCCTACGTGATCATAAGCTTTCCCGACGCAGCCGACGACCCGGTCGTGTACCTGGAGAATTTGACCAACGGGCAAGCTTTGGAAGAGCAGGATCACGTGCGCGGGTATACACTCGTCCACGAGAGGCTGCGCAAAATGGCGCTCCCTCCCGACGAATCGATCGCCAAGATTCGCGACGCCTCTCGCAACCGTCCGTAATCATTCTAGGGACAAGGGGTGCGGAATGGCCGCCCTGGACCTGACCCGCGCGGTGTGGCGCAAGAGCACGCGCAGTAGCGGGAACGGTAACTGCGTAGAGATCGCGATCCTCGACCGTGAGATCGCGGTACGCGACACGAAAGACCGGAGTGGACCGGTGCTGCAGTTCACTCCGGTTCAGTGGAGTGCGTTCGTCGCGGGCACCAAGAACGGGGATTTCGATCTCCACGACTGACGGCTGCACGTTCGAACGGCTCTCCTAGGGGGGCCGTTGTTTGCTTTTTGGGGGCACCTCACCCGGTGCCCCCATTCGCTCGCTGACGGTGAACCTCTTAGGTGCGCGCGATGATGATCGGTACAACGGAGAAGTAGTCCTCCGGCCCGCCCGTTGGCGCCATCCGCTCTACCGTTACGAACCCATCTCGCACCGCAACGTGCCCAGGCACCCAATGGGTGCGCTCTCGGCCGTACGCGAGCACAAAGCGGGATCGTTCGCGTCCACTTGCGGCATCCAACGTCACCAACTGCCGATCCGCGGTCAGAAAATGCACCGCGCCGGTCTCCATCGGAAGCAGCTCAGCGATATTGGGTTTTCCGCGCCAGCGCCAAATTTCAGTGTTGTTGGGAACCGATCGGGCCACCACTTCGTCATTGCTCACCGCGATCGCGACGTCAC
Organism: Phytohabitans aurantiacus; assembly: GCF_027923225.1. GTDB lineage: Bacteria > Actinomycetota > Actinomycetes > Mycobacteriales > Micromonosporaceae > Phytohabitans > Phytohabitans aurantiacus. The sequence goes on along the minus strand of NZ_BSDI01000054.1, from coordinate 19,219 downwards.
CCGCCACGGTGGAGTTCGGTGCGTCCAGAGCGGGAGCGGCAACCGGCGTCGCGCCCTCGACGAGCCAGCCGCGCACGGTCCCACCACTATTAGTGCGCATTCCCGCACACTCTGAAAGCGCCACGTCACATCCCACGGGCTCGATGCCGAATGTGGCAACCGTTTCCGGCGGGGCCCAGTTGATCGGCTGGCCGTTTGCGATGTCGTAGAACCGCGGAATCCCGCACGGCACGACGTACCAGCCGCCCGCTGTAGTGAAACCGTCGCAGTCCGTCGCATTGGTGCGCCACACCACGCGCCCGGTCGCCGCGGCGAAAGCGCGCACCTGGCCCGCTTCCCGCACCATCACCCGGCCAGCCGCGGTCGCCATCCCGTCCGGCTCGTACACGGTGCGAGCTCCGGTGGTGCCGCCGTCGTATCCAGCCGCCTCGGGCAGTCGCCCCGACGAGCGCCACGAGATCCGTCCCGTGCGGCCGTCCAGAGCCACCAGATCGCCGTCGGACCACCGGCTGACCACTGTGGTACCCACTGCCACCACACCGACCACCTGAGCCGGCCAGCGGCGATACGACCAGTACGGCGTGCGTTGCGTCCGGGCGTCCACGGGTCCGTCGGCACGCACCTGCCGGGTGGCCGCGTATACCCGCAGGCGCCCGTCGACGATCAGCGGTGCGGGTGCGATCGAGCCGATCACGCCGGGCGGAGCCTCTGGAGCGTCTGGGTACGGGTCGCTCGCCAGGTCGGCCACCTCGGCGGGCGCGAAAACGTGGTACGCGACCAGGCCCGTGGCCGCCAGGACGCCAGCCACGGCCAGTGCCACCAGCCACCTACGCATGCCCTCACCCTATGCGCGCCCACTTCGTGATCAGTGCGTCCCTCAAGTCGCCCTAACGACTTCAGGGACGCCCTGATCACGAGGGAGCTGGGTGGGCGGGTGGGTGGGGGCTCAGGCGGCGGCGAAGGCCAGGTCGGTCAGGTCGCGGCGGAGAGCTCCCTCGACCGTGCGAGCCGCGAGGCCACCGAAGACCAGCGCCAGCAGCCGGCCGCTCGGCGCGGACGGCGCGCCCTCCTGGACGACCGTGACCGCGGTGCCGCCCCGGTGCCTGCCGACCTCGACCGGCGTGAACGTGTATGTCATCCGGTAGTCGACGCCGATCCCCGGCGACACCACCGCGAAGCGGGTCGGCGGGCTGCTCCGCAACACCGTGAACTCCTCGGTGACCTGCACGTCACCGGGCATGGTGCGGGTCTCGCGCCACATCGTGCCGGCGGCGAACGGACCGGGCGTCACCACCTCGATCGCGTCCACAGTGGAGAGCCAGTCGGCTCGGGACGGCAGGTCGGTGAAGACCCGCCATACGCGCGCCACCGGCGCGTCTATCAACCGTGTCACTGCCACCGTAGACATGAGCGCCTCCCCCGCCTATCACAGTACGGACGCCTTACGATGATCCCAATGGATTAAACCGACAGTGACGCTATCGTGACAGCCGGCTTGACGGTGCCGGTAACCTCGCCCAGATCCACGACGGTTCCGCCCAAACCAGGCGCGGTCGCGCTGATCGTGATCGTGTCGCCGTCTTCGAGAAACGTCCGCTCGGCGCCGCCTGCCAGCCGCACCGGCTCGGCGCCGCCGAGGGTCAGCTCCAGCAGCGACCCGGTCTGCCGCTTCTCCGGGCCCGAGACGGTGCCCGAGGCGAAGAGGTCGCCGGTGCGCAGCGACGCGCCGTTGACCGTGAGGTGGGCGAGTTGCTGGGCGGGTGTCCAGTACATCGACGCGAACGGCGGCTCGCTGATCCGGGTGCCGTTCCAGTCGACCGCCAACCGCAGGTCGAGCCCGACGTGCGGATCGTCGCGCAGGTAGTCGAGCACCGGCGGATCCTGGTGCGGCGCCGGCACCCACGCGCCGGCCAGCGCCTCCAGCGGCACCACCCACGGCGACACCGAGGTGGCGAACGACTTGCCCAGGAACGGGCCGAGCGGCTGGTACTCCCACGCCTGGATGTCGCGCGCCGACCAGTCGTTGACGAGGACCACGCCGAAGACGTGCTCGGCGAAGCGGCTGGGCGGCACCGGCTCGCCGTGGTTGGACGGTACTCCGACCACGAAACCGACCTCGGCTTCGATGTCGAGCCGGATCGATGGGCCGAAGACCGGGCCCTCCGGGGTGGACCGCTGCCCGGACGGGCGCACCACCGGGGTGCCGGAGACCACGACGGTGCCGGCCCGGCCGTGATAGCCGATCGGCAGGTGCTTCCAGTTCGGCGGGAGGGCGGGACGCTCAGGACGGAAGATGCGGCCCACGTTCATCGCGTGGTGCTCCGACGAGTAGAAGTCGACGTAGTCGCCCACCGCGAACGGCAGCAGCAGCTCCACCTCGGCCAGCGGCACCAGCAGCGGCTCGATTTCGGCGCGATGCTCTTCACGGGTCACCAGCTCCGCGATCCGGTGCCGCACGGCGGTCCACTGAGGACGGCCGAGCGCGAGGAACTCGTTCAACACCGGCCGCCGCAACGCGCCGCCGGCGAGGATCAGATCGGCCGCTTCCGCGCCGTCGAGGTCCAGCACGCTGTCGCCGATGCGTACGCCGATGCGCGGCGGCCGCCCGCCGTGCCGGAACACCCCGTACGGCAGGTTGTGCGGGCCGAACGGTGAGTCAGTGCTCCACATCGCCATATCCCCCGTCGCCCCCATATCCCCCGTTGACAAGTCCGAACCGGATCAGGTCGGTGAGCGGCTCCATGATGCTGCAGGAGCCGAAGCCGACCCAGAGCGGCCGCTGGCGGTCTCGGTGGGCCCGCGCGGGCTCGATCAGCGGCACGGGATCGGTAGCGGCCAGCAGCTCGGCCACGTCGGCCACCTCGGCACCGTCGACCGCGGCCGCGGTGGCTACGAGGACGTTGAGGAAGCCGTGGTGCACGAACCCGGTCTCCGGGTCGGTGTGGCGCAGGGCGTTGTGCAGCCCGGCGGTCAGCTTGAAGGGCAGGTCGCGGTCGCGGCAGGCGCACAGCACGGCGGCCAGCTCGACCGGCGTGGGGAAGAGCTCGGCGGCCAGCCCACCGGTGCGGAACTTGGCGGCCACCCGCACGCCGGCGGCACGCGCCTCGGCAAGGGTGTCCAGAGCCGCCAACAGGCCCCAGGTGAGCGGTAGTTCCGCGTACCCGATAAATGGCCAGCCGGCGAGGAGGGTGAGCAGCCGGCGCAGGCCCGGCCCCGGATCTTCACCGCGCTTCGCGACCGCGACCTCGACCTGCCGGATCTCCACGCGCGGGTCGGCCGTCTCGACGGCCGGTGGCAGCGCGTCGATGCCGCCGTCGGCGACCACGCCGACGGCAAGGGGCTCGTCGGGCCGCACCGAGGCGAGCGCGGAGGCCGGCAGGAGGAGGGGGCCTACGAGGTCCGCGTACCAGGCGACGCGGTGCTCGCGGTGCCCGGTGACCGCGTCGGGCACGGTGGCGCTGCCCGGCGGGAACACCGCGGCGTCGTCCACGAGCCCTGCGAAGAGCGCGGGTATGTAGGGCGGGCTTGGACTGTGGGAGCCAGCGGGGCCGGTTGACACGGACAATGAACCTAATGGACGCTACAGGAAGCGGACAACAGCGTCCGATAAACGGACGCTTTCGGCCGGTGAGCCGACCACTCGGTAAATGGAACGTAACGGAGGGTGGTAGCCATGCCCTACTACCGCAGTGCCGGAGAGGTACCCCCGAAGCGCCACACGCAGTTCCGCGCGCCGGATGGCAGCCTCTACGCCGAGGAACTGATGGGCCAGGAGGGCTTCTCCTCCGACTCGTCGCTGCTCTATCACCGGCACCTGCCGACCGCGATCGTGGCCGCCGAGGAGTACGACCCGACGGGCTGGACGCGCACTCCCAACCGGCCGCTGAAACCCCGCCACCTGCGCACCCACAAGCTCGACAGCGGCGGCGGCGACCCGGTGCTCGACCGCCAGCACCTGCTCGCCAACGACGACGTCCGGATTTCGTACGTGGTCGCCGACCGGCCGTCGCCCCTCTACCGCAACGCGATCGGCGATGAGTGCCTATACGTCGAGGAGGGCACCGCACGGGTGGAGTCGACGTTCGGCACGCTCGACGTGGCTAGCGGCGACTATGTGATCATCCCGACGTCGGTGATCCACCGGATCGTGCCGACCGGCGAGCGACTCCGGCTGCTCACCATCGAGGCGACCGGGCACATCGGCCCCCCGAAGCGGTACCTGTCGGTGCGCGGCCAGTTCCTGGAGCACTCGCCGTACTGCGAACGCGACGTCCGCGGCCCGTCCGGCCCCCTGTTGATGGAAGGCTCGGACGTCGAGGTGTACGTCCAACACAGGCGCGGCTGGACCCGCTTCGTGTACGCCAACCACCCGTTCGACGTGGTGGGCTGGGACGGTCACCTGTACCCGTGGGCGTTCTCGATCCACGACTTCGAGCCGATCACCGGGCGGGTGCACCAGCCGCCACCGGCACACCAGACGTTCCAGGGGCCGAACTTCGTGATCTGCTCATTCGTGCCCCGCAAGGTCGACTATCACCCGCTGGCGATCCCGGTGCCGTACAACCACCACAACGTCGACTCCGACGAGATGATGTTCTACACCGGCGGCAACTACGAGGCGCGGCGCGGTTCGGGGATCGAGCAGGGATCGATCTCGCTGCACCCGTCGGGCTTCACACACGGGCCGCAGCCCGGCGCGGTGGAGCGGGCGATCGGAGCGGAGTACTTCGACGAGCTGGCCGTGATGGTCGACACGTTCCGGCCGCTCGACCTCTGCGAGGCGGCGCTGGCCAGCGAAGACACCGGCTACGCCTGGACCTGGGCCGGCCGCTCCCTGTCCTGAGGCTCGTATACGGCGGCGACGGCTATCGCGGCCAGGCCCTCGGCGCGACCGGTCAGGCCGAGGCCGTCGGTCGTCGTACCGGAGACCGTGACGGGCGCCCCGGCGGCGCCCGAGAGGATCTTCTCGGCTTCCGCGCGGCGCGTACCGATCTTGGGCCGTACGCCGATCACCTGGATCGACACGTTGCCGATCTCGAAGCCGGCCGCGCGGACGAGCCGGGCGGCTTCGGCGAGCAGCGCCACGCCTGACGCGCCCGTCCATTCCGGGCGGTCGATGCCGAAGTTCGCACCAAGATCGCCAAGACCGGTGGCGGAGAAGAGCGCGTCACAGGCGGCATGTGCGGCCACGTCACCGTCGGAGTGACCAGCGAGGCCAGTGACGCCCGGCCACTCCAGCCCGGCGACCCAGCACGGCCGGCCGGCGGCGAAGGCGTGCACATCGGTACCCACACCGACACGCGGAACGATCACTGCGCGAGCCTACTGCCACGGGCGGCGATCACGAGGGCAGGAGGAGCGTGGCTACCGCCAGGTCGAAGGGGCGGGTGATCTTCAGGGCGTGTTCATGGCCGTCGACGCAGGTCACCGGAATGCCCTGCTTCTCGACCAGGCCGGCGTCGTCGGTCAGCGCTCCAGCCGCCCCCGCGTGCGCGGCCGCGAGCACCGCGCGCTGGAAGCCCTGTGGCGTCTGCACCGCCCGGAGCGCCGAGCGGTCGACCGTACCCAGGACGACACCGCCGGCATCGACCTCTTTGACCGTGTCGACCACCGGGAGGACGGGGATCACCGCGGGCCGGCCGGCGCGCACGGCGGCGGCCACCGACTCGAACAGCTCCGGAGGCGCGAGCGCCCGGGCCGCGTCGTGCACGAGAATGATCTCCGGACCGGCCGGCACAGCGGCGAGAGCGAGCGCGACCGACTCCTGGCGTTCGGCCCCACCGGCCACGACCGTCACCGCGGCCACAGAGGCGAGCAGGTGCCGCACCGCCGCCACCTCGGAAGGCGGCGCGGCCACCACGATCGTCCGTACGGAGGGAGCCGCTGCGACCCGCCGCACCGCGTGGACCAGAAGGGGCTCACCGCCGAGCAGCCGGAGTGCCTTGGGCCCACCGGGACCCAGCCGTACGCCAGCACCGGCCGCAGGAACCAGGACCGCGACGTCACCGCGCGGGTTTAGCTGCGCGGTCACGTCGCGGTCCCGGGTTTGAGAACTGTTGACAGCTGGGAAAGCGTCAGGCCTCGGTGAGGACCTTGTCGAGCAGGACCTCCGCCTCGTCCTTGGTGCTCTTTTCCGCCAGCGCCACCTCGCCGACCAGGATGTCGCGCGCCTTGGCGAGCATGCGCTTCTCACCCGCCGACAGGCCCCGCTCCCGCTCGCGGCGCCAAAGATCACGAACAACCTCGGCGACCTTGAGAGGGTTGCCGGAAGCCAGCTTTTCCAGATTTGCCTTGTAACGCCGCGACCAGTTGGTCGGCTCCTCGGTGTGGGGAGCACGAAGGACGTCAAAGACCTTGCCAAGGCCCTCTTCACCGACAACTTCACGCACGCCAACGATCTCGGCGTTCTCGGCGGGCACCCGCACCGTCAGGTCACCCTGAGCGACCCTGAGGACGAGGTACTGCTTTTCCTCGCCCTTGACGACCCGAGTCTCGATTGCCTCGATGAGTGCGGCCCCGTGGTGGGGGTAAACAACGGTCTCGCCGACACTGAAAACCATAGGTTCGAAACCCCTTTCGCTGTGTCTAGGGTAACACGCTCAGGCACCGATGTCCCACCCTGGCCCTTACCGTTAGTGCAGCTCAGGGGCCTTGTGACAGGTCTTTCTTCAGCTTGACACAGCAAACATCGAGCTGATCCGCCACACAGAGTGACCAATACCTCACGCGATGAGGGCCTCGGGAGATCACGTAAGGAGCGGCACCCCCTGGCGATCCAAGCCCAGGTGCGAGACCCTGAGGGGTAGACCCCGATCGACATCGCGGTGAGCGGGCAGGGTGCGCCATGGGAACTAGGGGCAACGGCAACGGTGGCTCGCCGCACGACGGTGGCGGGCCGTCGGATGGCGTTCCCGACCTGCCGCCCGAGTGGGGCACCGTCATCATCCCCGACGATCCCAGCGAGCTCGCCGAGGAGATCGCGGCCGTCCGGCGCGACCTTCAGCGGCAGGCCCGGCGCGAGGCATGGCGGCGCCGGCTCGGCCGCGCGCCACGGGGCGGGAAAGGGTCGGAGACCTCGCTGCGCGTGCCGCTGATGATCATGTCGATCGCCGTACTGGCCACGCTCACCAGCCTCCTCGCGATGATCTGGCCGGGGCAGCGGCTCGAACCAGCCGTCGAGCACACGGCTGTGGCCACACCGAGCCCGGTCGTGCCGGCGCTCGACCTCATCGACGTCGACGGTTCACCCGTTTCGCTGCGCGGTCTCCTGCCAGCCGCCGTGCTGCTCACCGACGGCTGCGAGTGTGCCGACCTGGTCGCCGACACGGCCACCGCGGCCCGTGCCGGGATCACCGTGATCACGGTGACCGGTGCGGCGGCACCGACGCCGCGCGCCAGTACGCCGAGAGCGCCCGAGTTCGGCACGGCGGTGGTGCGCACGCTCGCTGACCCCACCGGTGAGCTACGGGGCCAGCTGCGGCTCGGGACGCCCGGCACGGCCGCGATCGTGCTCCTGGTCTCCGGCACCGGCGAAATCCGCCGCACCGTCGCGGCCACCACGTCGATCGAGGACTTCCGGGCAGACCTCGCCGTGTTGGTCTGAGTCAGTCCACCTCGAGGCGCAGGTCCACCTGGCCGTCTTCGCCATCCGGGCGCTCGACCGCCACCTGGATCTGGCTCTGAGCCGGTCTCAGCTCGACCTCGCCGAAGCTGCCCTCGCAGTCGACGTCGTGGATCTGGGTGCCGCCTTCCGCACCCTGAACCGTGAGGGTCATCGCACCTGGTCCGAAGCAGACGTACTGGAGCCGGTACCGCAGGCCCGGGTCGGCATCGAACACGTGGACCTGGACGGTGCCGCCCCTGACACGCTGCACCGTGGGTGCGATGGGATCGGGCTGCTCCCAAACGGACGTGACGGGCGTGGGCGCCGGTGTGGGTGTGGCGCTCGCGGGCTGGACCGGGGCGTTCGCCACCCACCACCAGGTGCCCAAGACGAGCACACCGGTGGCTGCGATCACCAGGATGACCAGGCTCAGCCGGTCGCTACCGCGCAACTGCCCCCTCCAGCAGGGCAGCGTACAGGGTCAGGCCCGGCCCGAAAGCGAGCGTCAGCACCCGCCGAGGTGGGTCCGGCCGGCGCCGCAACGCATCGAGGATCAGCAGCACCGTTGGCGAGGAGCAGTTGCCGTACGTGGCAAGCGTGGACCGGGACGCGGCCAGCGCACTGGCGGGCAGCGCCAGCTCCCGCTCGACCACGTTGAGGATGCGCGGCCCACCGGGGTGCACCGCCCAACCGTCCACATCGGACCTTACGAGGCCGTGCCGGGCGAGCATGGCGTCGACGAGCCCGGCGACGTGCTGCGACAGCACCTGCGGCACCCGTGGCGAGAGCCCCATCCGGAAGCCGAGATCGGTGACGTCCCAGGTCATGTGGTCGGCGGTCGAGGTATCGGTGACAGCGGCGACCTCACGGACGGCGTACCCGGATGCCGCGCCCGGAACGACCACGACGGCGGCCGCGGCGTCCGAGAAGAGCGCGTGCGCGACGATCTGCTGGGTGTCCACCCGCGCGGCGGCCGGCTGCACGTGCAGGCTGGTCAGCTCGTTGCACAGCAGCAGCGCGGGCCGCCCGCGCGCGGTCACGAAGTCGGACACCGTGCCCAGCCCGGGCAGCGCCGCGTAGCAGCCCATGTGCCCCACGAAGAGCCGCTGGGTGTCCGGTGCCATGCCCATGTCGCGGGCGAGCAGGATGTCGAGCCCCGGCGTGACGTACCCCGTGCACGAGCACACCGCGAAGAGCCCGACTTCGGCGGCGCTCAGCCCGGCGTCGGTGAGCGCCCTGTCGACCGCCTCCTTGCCGAGCGGCAGCGCCTCGACCAGGTACCGCTGCATGCGCCGCTCGGTCGGCCAGCCGGACACGTCTTCGAGGAGCGGGCTGACCACCGCCTGCCTCGTCCGCACGCCCGAGTTGGCGAAGATCCGCTGTGCGAGGGCGCGGGTCGGACCGGCGTAGTGGTCCGCGAAGAAGCCGTCCCACAGCTCGTCCTGGGCGGACGACGGTGGCAGCGCGATGCCGAGTCCCGTGATCGTCGCGCTCACCATCGGGGGGCTGTTCCGTCACGGTCCGGATCGCCGCCCAGCGCGGCGATGCCGAGCCAGTCGGCGCAGACGTCCGAGGTGGCCGGGTGGAGTGAGCCACATCGCGCGTCGCGGTACAGCCGTTCCAGTGGATGGCCACGCCGGGTCGCGGACGTGCCGGCCGCCTCCAGCATCGACGCGGCCACCTCGGCGGCGGTCGTACCGGCCAGCAGCTTCGCCCGCCACACCCAGCGGTTGGTCTCGGCCTCGCCGGGCTCCTCGTCGACCCGGCGGGCGGCTTCGGCCACGGCGAGCCGCGCGGCCGCGACCGCCGCGTCGGCCCGACCGATCCGGGCCCGCACCGCTGGCAATTCGCTGATGCCGCGCGCGTTCGCGTGCTCCACCGCCGCGTCGATCGACGCCTGGGCCACTCCCACGTACACGGCCGCGTAGCTCGCGATCAGCCAGTGCGGCATGAGCTGCGCGACCACCAGGGCCAGCCCTTCAACGCCGCCGAGCAGGGTGTCTTCGGGTACCACCACGTCGAGGTGCAGGTCGTGCGAGGCGGTGGCGCGCATGCCGAGGGAGTCCCAGGTCTGCTCGACGTGCAGCCCGTCGACGGTCGCCGGTACCAGGAACTGCGACACCACCGACTGGTCGGCGGCGCTCCGGGCGGCCACCAGATAGGCGTCGGCGTGGCCCGCGCCGGAGCAGAACGTCTTCGCCCCTTTGATGTGGTACCCGCCGTCGACCGGCTCGTAGGAGGTGGACAGCTTGGAGAGCCGCGAGCCGGCGCCGCGCTCGCTCATCGCCACGCCGTACCAGGATCCGGCAGCCGCCTGGGCGAGCATCCGATCGCGGGCGGCCAGCGCCTCGTCGGGTACGCCCAGCGACTCCGCGACCTCCTCGGTGACCGCGCCCAGTGCCCCGGTGACAGAGGCGTGCATGTTGAACACGAGCGCCGTCGCCCCGTTGCCGCGCGCTAACTCGTACGCCACCGCCGTGTACTGCGCGAAGCCCGCCTCGGCACCGCCCAGCGCACGCGGCACCATCAGCCCGAACAGCCCCGCGCCGCGCAGGTCCGCGAAGTCGTCGACCGGAAACGAGCCGTCCCGGTCGTGCTTCGCCGCCCGCGCGGACAGCCGTGGCGCCAGCCGGCTCGCGGCCGTGACCGCCTCAACCGCCATGCCCTGCCTCCCTCACTCCGACCTGCTTCACTCCGCGACCTGCTTCACTCCGCGGCCCGGGTAGAGCACAGCGGCCTCTTTCACTCCGCGGCCCTGGTAGAGCACAGCGGTGGACCAGGTCGGGACGATCCGACCCCGTCGGTTGCTCGTACCGGCGAGCCAGCCGGCGACGGCTGGAACGGTTGGGCGTACGCCGCGCACCCGCAGCGCCACGCCGTGCCGGGCGCACTGGGCACGCAGTACCCGCGGATCGACGAACAATGCCGGATCGTGCAGGCCACGCGGTACGCCGTGGAGGCGCTCGGCGATCGTGACCGCGATCAGCCGGCTCAGCGGCGTCGCGTTCAGCGTGTCGAGCACGAGGAGGCCGCCCGGCCGGAGTACCCGGCACGCCTCGGCGACCGTGGCCGGCAGGTCGGGAACGTGTTCGAGGATCTCGCCGGCCGCCACGACGTCGGCGCAACCGTCCATCAGCGGCAGCGCGGCGGCGTCGGCCAGCACGGGCGTGACGCCGTGCGTGGCCGCCTGCTCCAGCGCCGAGCGGGTCACGTCGACACCCACGTGCCGGTACCCCTTGCCGGCCACGTGGGGCGCGAGCAGGCCGGCGCCGCAGCCGATGTCGACCAGTACCGCCCCGGGGCGGGGTGCCGGCGGTATCAGGCGGGCACGCGCCTGCGCCAACCAGTGCAACATCGCGAACGCGCCATCGGGTCGCCACCACTCGCCGGCCAGGTCGTCGTACTGCCGTGGATCATTGCGCGGCAGGGTACGCATGTGATCGAGCGTGGCACGACTCACCGGTAACGGCCAGACTTCGAACCATGCGCACGCTGTGGGGACTTCTGCGCGCCTGCCATCCGGAGCCGGGGCTGGCGGTGACCGCCGCCGCGACGCTCCTCGCGATCGGCGTCGGGCACGGACCGGGCGGCGTCGTCCTCGTGGCGGCCACCGTGCTCGCCAGCCAGTTGGCGGTCGGCTGGATCAACGACTGGCTGGACGCCGACCGCGACCGCACCGTCGGGCGGACCGACAAGCCGCTCGCCACGGGAGCGGTCAGCCGGCGCGCCGTCGGCGTCGCGGGGCTGGTGGCGGCCGCTGCGACACCGGTGCTCGGGTTCGCGTCCGGCTGGCGGGCCGGCCTGTGCGCCACCGCGGCCCTCGTCAGCGCGCTGCTCTACAACTGGCCGCTGAAGTTCACGCCGATCTCCGTCGTGCCCTACGCGGTGTCGTTCGGAGCGCTGCCCGCGTTCGTGGTCCTCGCTCTGCCCGGTGCACCGAACCCGCCGGCGTGGATCGTCGCGGCCGGCTCGTTGCTGGGTGCGGGTGCGTACTTCGCGAACGTCCTGCCCGACCTCGACGACGACGCCCGCACCGGCGTACGCGGCCTGGCACACCGCATCGGGCCCGGCGCCTCCCGCGCGGCCGCCGCGGTGCTGCTGCTCGCGACGACCGTCACGCTCGTCTTCGGACCGCCCGGCCCGCCGTCGTGGGCGGGTGTCGGAGCGGTCGTGCTCGCCGCCGTGGTCCTGCCCGCCGCCTGGTACGCCGGCCGCGTCGCGACCGCCCGCGGTGCCCGTCCCGTCGTCCTGTTCCGCGCGGTGCTCGTGGTCGCGCTCATCGACGTGATCCTGCTGGTGGCCAGCGGCCGCGTGGTGTGAGGCACGCCCGGCTTCCCTCGGCGGCGGTATCGCGTGCGCAGCCGGCGGGGCGGCGCGGGGCGACCGATCACCGGCAACTACGCTGGGCGCGGTCACAACGCTTCCGAAACGGGAGGATCGACGTGAGGCGCTCCATGACGCTGCTGGCCGGTGCGGCTGCTGCCGCCACCCTGCTGGTTTCCGGCTGTGGCGTAGGCCAGATCGCCGAGACCGCGGAGAAGGTCGCCGCGGTGCCGGGCGCCAGCGGCGATGTCACCACCGAGGACGGCATCCTGTCGGTCCGCAACGCGGTGGTCGTGTACGACAACCCGGAGGGGTACGAGGCCGGCGACAACGCGCCGCTGGACGTCCGGATCTTCAACGAGACCCAGCGGGCCGTGACGGTGACCATCACGGTGGCCAGCGAGGACGCCGGCTCGGTCGCCCTGGCCGGCGGTGACGAGGAAGAAGAGCCGTCGCCGTCACCGTCCGAGTCGGTCTCGCCTTCGGCTTCCGCCTCGCCGTCCGCTTCCGCGTCACCCTCGGCGTCCGGCTCGCCCTCGCCCTCGCCCTCGGCCTCCGCGTCGCCGTCCGCGTCGCCGTCGCCCACCGCACGCCCGGCACGGCCGGCGACCATCGAGATCGCCGCCGGCCAGTTCGCCGTCCTCACCGAGGCCGCCGGCGAGTACCTGCGGCTTGTCGACCTGAAGCAGCCGCTCAAGCCCGGCATGAACGTCGACCTGGTCTTCGACTTCGGCAACGGCCGGACACTGGACCTGTCCGTGCCGGTCGGCATCCCGCTGTCGCCCGCGGCGCGCGAGCACGCCGAGGTCAGCGAGGAAGAGCACTAAGAGCCTGGTAAATAACCCCCGGCCGAGCGAGGCGGAGTCCAGGCGGCGATCCGGCAAGGCGCCGTTTTGTTCGGATACCGGTGTTGTATCCGGACGGAACGGCAACGCCGCCGGTCGTCGTCTGGGCCCGCCGTAGCCGGCCAGCGGGTTATTTACCAGGCTCTAAGGCTCAGCGGGCGGCGCGCGCTCGCTAAATCGTCGGTGTGCTCCGGTACGTTGCCGGCGTGACGTCACGATCAGCTCCCCGCACGAGGCCGGCCGCCCGCGAGCCGCGCCCGGCCTTCGAGTGCGACGCCTGCGGGCACCAGCCGCCCAAGTGGGTGGGCCGGTGCCCCGAGTGCGGCGAGTGGGGCTCGGTCATCGAGTCCACGACGGGGCCGGTCGTGGCTGGTCGGGTGGTCAGTTCCCGGGCGCCCGCCGAGCCGGCCCGGCCGATCGCGCAGATCAGCGCCGCGCCGGCCAAGGCCCGCCCGACCGGTGTGAGCGAGCTCGACCGGGTCCTGGGTGGCGGTCTGGTTCCCGGCGCGGTCGTGCTGCTGGCCGGTGAGCCCGGCGTCGGCAAGTCCACGCTCCTGCTCGACGTGGCCCAGCAGTGGGCCGCCAACGCGGGCAGCCCGTCGCTCGTGGTCAGCGGCGAAGAGTCGGTGAGCCAGGTGCGGTTGCGGGCCGAGCGCATGGACACGCTGCACGAGCAGCTCTACCTCGCCGCCGAGAGCGACCTCGGCGCCGTGCTCGGGCACCTCGACGCGGTCAAGCCGGGCCTGCTGGTGCTCGACTCCGTGCAGACCATCTCCATGCCCGGCACCGAGGGCGTGCCGGGGGGCGTGACGCAGGTGCGCGCGGTGACCGCCGCGCTGGTCGGCGTGGCCAAGGAACGCGGCATCGCCATCGTGCTGGTCGGGCACGTGACCAAGGAGGGCACGGTCGCCGGTCCTCGGGTTCTGGAGCACCTCGTCGACGTGGTGCTGCACTTCGAGGGCGACAAGCATTCGTCGCTCCGGCTGGTGCGTGGCGTCAAAAACAGGTTCGGCACCGCTGACGAGGTCGGCTGCTTCGAGATGCACGAGCGCGGCATCGCCAGCCTGCCCGATCCGTCCGGCCTCTTCCTGACCCGATACGCCGAGCCCGTGCCGGGCACCTGCGTGACCGTGGCGATGGAGGGCCGCCGTGCGCTCGTCACCGAGGTTCAGGCGCTGATCGGTGCCACGGTCGCCGGTTCGCCCCGCCGCACCGTCTCCGGGCTCGACAGCGCGCGGCTCGCCATGGTTCTCGCGGTCCTCCAGCGCCGCACCGAGCGGCTCACCCTGCACGACCGCGAGGTGTTCGCGGCGACGGTGGGTGGCATCCGGGTCGTCGAGCCGGCAGCCGACCTGGCGGTCGCCCTCGCCGTGGCGTCGGGCGGCCTCAACCTCGCGATCGCGCCGCACCTCATCGCGATCGGCGAGGTCGGGCTCACCGGCGAGATCCGGCGGGTGGGAGCGGTCCCGCGCCGCATAGCCGAGGCGGCCCGGCTCGGGTTCAAGTTCGCGCTGGTACCGCCCGGTTGTGGCCCCGAGACCACCGGAGTCACCCCCGATGGCGTGCGCGTCGTCGAGGTGGCCGACGTGCGCGCCGCACTCCAGTGGGCCGCCCGCGCCTCAGCCGAGTGAGCGAGTGCGCCCGCCGCCCGCAGCCGCCACCAAGCGCAGGGAGCGCAGCGACCGAAGCGACTGGCGGCTACAGGGCGGCTCCCAGGCGCGCGGAGCGCAGCGAGGCCCAGCAGCAGAGCCGGATGACGGTCCGTAGACTGTGCCCGTGCCGATCGACCGCGATGCGAAACCAACCGCCGCCGCGAGCCTGACCGGCCGCGCGGGCGTGGTCGGCCCGCCCGCGCGCGCGGTCAGCCCGGCAGCGCCTACGACGCCCGCTGAGCCCAACGGTGGTCCCAATCCGACGCCCAGCGGCGACCCGTTGCGCGCCAACCTGGCCCTGATGGCGCCCGGCACGGCCCTGCGCGACGGCCTCGAGCGCATCCTGCGTGGCCGCACCGGTGCCCTGATCGTGCTGGGGCACGACAAGGTCGTCGAGTCGCTGTGCACCGGCGGCTTCCCGCTCGACGTGGAGTTCTCCGCCACCCGGCTGCGCGAGCTGTGCAAAATGGACGGTGCGGTGGTGCTGTCCAGCGACGGCACGCGCATCGTGCGGGCCGCCGTGCACCTGATGCCCGACCCGTCGATCCCGTCGGAAGAGTCGGGCACCCGGCACCGCACCGCGGAGCGCGTCGCCAAGCAGACCGGATACCCGGTCATCTCGGTGAGCCAATCGATGCGCATCATCGGCCTGTACGTCAACGGGCAGCGGCACGTGCTCGACGACTCCGCGGCCATCCTGTCCCGCGCCAACCAGGCGCTCCAGACGCTGGAGCGCTACAAGCTGCGGCTCGACGAGGTGTCCGGCACGCTGTCGGCGCTGGAGATCGAAGACCTGGTCACCGTGCGCGACGCGGTGGCTGTGGTCCAGCGGCTCGAAATGGTGCGCCGGATCGCCGACGAAATCGCTGGATACGTGGTCGAGCTCGGCACCGACGGCCGCCTGCTCGCCCTGCAGCTCGACGAGCTGATGGCGGGTGTCGACGCCGACCGCACGCTGGTCATCCGCGATTACCTGCCCAGCGGCCGCAAGGCCCGCACGCTCGACGAAGGGCTGGTCGAGCTCGACCTGCTCACCGCCACCGAGCTCATCGACCTGGTGGCGGTGGCCAAGTCGATCGGATACCCGGGCGCCTCCGACTCACTCGACGCGGCGGTGAGCCCGCGCGGGTTCCGCCTGCTGGCCAAGGTGCCGCGGCTGCCGAGTTCGGTGGTCGACCGGCTCGTCGGGCACTTCGGGAGCCTTCAGCGGCTGCTCGGCGCCACGGTCGAAGACCTGCAGGCGGTCGACGGGGTGGGCGACGCGCGGGCCCGTGGGGTGCGCGAGGGCCTGTCACGGCTCGCCGAGGCGTCGATCCTGGAGCGGTACGTATAACAGCTCAGGTCAGCGTCAGCTTGACCGCGACGCTGGTATCGGTGCCGACCCTGCCGTACACCTCGTACTGCCCCGGCTTCGGGGCGCCGCCGTTGGCGCTGGCGCCCGAGCAGCTCGTGCTCATCTGGCCGTTCCACGTGGCGGTGTACTCGCGCTCGAAGCTCGGCGTGAACTGCTCCGGGTTGGATCCCTTGTAGGTGCCGCACTTGTCGGACGACCAGATCGTCCGTGCGCCCTGCTTGATGTAGATCTCCTGCAGGTCCGGACCGACGTCGCGGGTGCACGTGCGGTCGGACTCATTCTTGATCTTCAGCCGGATGAGGAAGGTCTTGCCGGCGGGAGCAGTGGTGAGCTCCGGCACCGGCGTCACCTTGAGTTCGGCGTCCGTACAGACCTCGTCGCCAGCGGGCGGCGCGGCCGCGGACGTCGCGGCGGTGGTCGGCTCCGGATCGTCGACCGGCGGCGTGGTTGGCGCCGCCGTGGGGCTCCCGCTGGCATCCGGAGTCAACACGGACGGCGACGGCTGCGGCGAGCCCGCGCTGGGGCTCGGAGTGGCGCCGGTCTTGCTCGCGTTGGAGTCGTCCGGACCACCGCAGGTGGTGAAGAGCACGAGAAGGACGATGAAGAGAGCGCCGAGCACCACTGCCCGGCGCCGCCAGTAGACGGCGGATGGAAGGGGGCCAACCGTCAGTCGCATGATGCACTCACGGTATCGGTGCGCCGCACCAGAATCCGAGCGACGCGCCGTACCGAACCACTATCACAACGACAGTTACAGATAGACCTTGCGTTGATACACCGCGTGAGCGCCCGCTACCCGGTCGAGAAACAGCAGGCCCGCGCAGTGGTCGATCTCGTGCTGGAGCGCCCGCGCCTCGAACGCGTCGGTGGTGATCCGCACGGGCGCGCCGGTGCCCGGCAGGACCGCCTCGACCACCACCCGACCGGCGCGCTTCACGTCACCGGTCAGGTCGGGCACCGACATGCAGCCCTCGCGGCCGGGGCGCCACCTGCTGGCCTCGACGACCTTCGCGTTGCAGAGCGCGAAGGTGCCGTGCACCGTCGCCGTCTTGGGGTGACCGACGACGTCGACGCAGAACACCTGTGCCGGTACGCCCACCTGCGGCGCCGCGAGCCCCACGCACCCCGGTGAGACGCGCATCGTGGCGATCAGGTCGGCGGCCAACCGGATCACCTTGGGGTCGGTCGGGTCGACCTCGGCGCCAGCGCGGCTCAGCACGGCATCCGGCGCCGTCACCACGGGTAGGACGTCGCCGGGCTCGCCCAGCACCTCGACAGCCCAGCCGTCCAGCGGATCGGTCACAGCAGGGTCTAACGGATCGGTCATAGCAGGTCGGTCTCCGCGGGGCGGAGGGTCACGTCGACGTCGAGCCGGGCGGCGACCTCGTCGAGGCGTGCCGAGACCGCCTCGGCGCTGCCCGGTGGCAGGTCGACCTCGGCGATCAGCACGTACAGAGGGCCGGCCAGCCGGGTGGTCAGGTCGGTGATGTTGGCGCCGGCTTCGGCCAGTACCCGGGTCACGGCCGCGACGATGCCGAGCCGGTCGGCGCCGTGAACGCTCATCAGGTGGGGCTCGCCAGCCGAGGCTGCACCGGTCTCCGGGCGCACCTCCCGTACCGTCGCCAGCAGCTGCCCGCCAGCCGCCAGCGGCTCCAGGGCCGCCTCGACCTCGGGAGCGGCCGGACCGTTGCAGATCAGTGTCATCGCGAAGTGGCCGCGCAACCGGGTCATCGTGGAGTCGGTGAGGTTGGCGCCCAGCTTGGCGAGCGCCTCGGCCACGTCAGCGACGATGCCGGGACGGTCGTGCCCGATCACGGTGATGGCGAGCTCACTCACCGGTGCAGCCTACCGGCCGGCATGACAGGATCGAGCGCGCTATGCCGACAACAGACCTGGCCGAGGCGGCCATCCGCTGGTACGACGCGAACGCCCGTGACCTGCCCTGGCGCGGGCCCGACGCCACCCCGTGGGGCGTACTGGTCAGCGAGGTCATGCTCCAGCAGACCCCGGTGTCACGGGTCCTGCCCGCCTGGGAGGCGTGGATGGCGCGCTGGCCGACCCCGGCCGCGCTGGCGGCTGACACCCCTGCCGAGGCGATCCGGATGTGGGGACGGTTGGGGTACCCGCGCCGAGCCATGCGCCTGCGGGAGTGTGCCGTGGCGATGGTCGAGCGGCATGGTGGCGAGGTGCCGGCGAACCTCGATGAGCTGCTCGCCCTGCCCGGTGTCGGCACGTACACGGCGCGGGCGGTCGCGGCGTTCGCGTACGGGCAGCGGCACCCGGTCGTCGACACGAACGTCCGGCGGTTGGTGGCTCGGGCGAGCCAGGGCGAGCCGGATGCCGGGCCCACCACGACCGCGGCCGACCTGGTTACGACCGAGGAACTGCTGCCGCTGGAGCCGGCCCGGGCCGCCCGAGCGAGCGTCGCCTTCATGGAGTTGGGCGCGCTGATCTGCACCGCCCGCACGCCCAAGTGCGCCGACTGCCCGCTGGTCGGTGCGTGCGCCTGGCGGGCCAGCGGTCGCCCGGCGAGCACTGGACCGACCCGGCGGCCACAGCAGTACGCGGGCACCGACCGCCAGGTACGCGGACTGCTGCTGGCGGTGCTGCGAGCCGCCACCGGCCCGGTACCGGGCACCCGGCTCGACCTGGTCTGGGCCGACGACGTCCAGCGCGACCGCGCACTGGCCAGCCTGCTCGCCGACGGCCTTGTGGAACGCCACGGCGAGCGCTACGCGCTGGCCGGCGACGTATAGAGATCAGGGCGTCCCCCAAGTTGCTCTTACGACTTGGGGGACGCCCTGATCAGGAAGTGGTTAGGCGACGTCTTCCGACGTGCCGCTGCTGCCGGTCAGGTTGGCCGGCACCGCGTCCGGCACCTCGACTGGCTTTTCGGCGGCTCGGAACACCAGCTTCGACTTGTCGACATCGTCGGGGTTGCCCTCGCAGTCGACGACAACGATGTGACCGGGCTTCAGCTCGTTGAAGAGGATCCGCTCGGACAGGTTGTCTTCGATGTCGCGCTGGATCGTCCGGCGCAGCGGCCGGGCGCCCAGCACCGGGTCGAAGCCCTTGGCTGCCAGGTACTTCTTGGCGTTGTCGGTCAGCTCGAGGCCCATGTCCTTGTTGCGGAGCTGGGTCTCGATCCGCGCGATCATGATGTCGACGATCTGGAGGATCTCGTCTTGCCGGAGCTGGTGGAAGACGATGGTGTCGTCGATCCGGTTCAGGAACTCCGGCCGGAAGTGCTGCTTCAGCTCGTCGTTGACCTTCTGCTTCATCCGGTCGTAGCTGGCCTCGGAGTCTTCCGACGCCTGGAAGCCCAGCGACACCGCCTTGGCGACGTCACGGGTGCCCAGGTTGGTGGTCAGGATGATCACCGTGTTCTTGAAGTCGACGATGCGTCCCTGACCATCGGTGAGCCGGCCGTCTTCGAGGATCT
>NZ_BSDI01000053.1 GCF_027923225.1 Phytohabitans aurantiacus | reverse complement strand
CGATCTCCGCGCAGGACTTGCCTCGGCCCCACATGTTCTCGATCACCCGCCGCAGATCAGCGGTGATCACTCCCGCACGTGCCATACCAGCAGCCTCCCAAGATCAGCCCTCTGTTGCACTGACCGGTGGAGACCGCCAGATCCAACTACGTGCATTCGCCCTTGATCGACGGAAAGGGCGTCTCGCGCGGTGAGCGGGGCGGTGTGAGCGGGGCGGGCGCGGGGCTGCGCGGGGCGGTGGGAGTGGAGTGGGAGAGGGGTTAAGCGAGTAGAGATGCTGCGTGGCGGCCGGCTGCGGCTGCTGCCAGGAAGTACTCGCGGTCTTCCGGCAACCCACGCCCCATCGTCGACAGTCGCACGGGTGACGCGAGCAGCGCCTCCTCCAGTCCGTCCACCGCCACCGTCACGATGCGGTGGCGCGAGGCCAGGGGCGAGAGCGCGTCGCCGATCAGGGATTCGACCCCGGCGGGAACGACCAGGTCGGCCGGTGCCAGGGCCACTCGGCCGTACGCCGTCAGGCTGTGGTGGGATACGCCGTGGTGCCGCGGGCGGGGGTCGGCCGCCGAGATGCGCAGTGACCCTACCGGCCGGCCGCCCAGCACCGCGATCGCGTTGACCGCCTCGCCCACGGCGACTCCGGAGAAGCCCCACGTCGTACCCGTGCCGAGGTTGCCCGGGCCCTGCGCCACCACGGTCACGTCCGCCCCGAGCACGTGCCGCGCGGCGAGCAGTCCACTGTGTACTGTCGTCGCCTCCAGATCGCCCCCGAAAGCCTGGCCCACCGTCACCGTGCCCGCGAGAGTCTCCCGTAGCCCGTCGAGCGTCCGGGAGAACCACGCCGGCAGCGCCCCGCCGTCGGTCATCACGTACGCGACCCGTGCGGCTGGTGCGTCGCACAGTATCCCGGCCAGGATCGCGGGCAACGCGGAGTGCAGATCGGCGGTCACGACCGGCATACCGCCGATGTCGGACGCCTCCGAAAGTGCATTCGCGTGAGGCGACGACGGCTCGTCCACCCCCTGCACGATCGCCTGCAACGGCGTGTACCGCGCCTTCACCATGTGTCCCGCGTCGCGGGTGGTCGCGTCGTCGGGTGGATCGGCGGGCAGGCGGTCAGGGAGCGCGACGACGAGTGCGTAGCCGCCGGTCCCGAGACCCATGAGTTGCGCTCCGACGTTCAGGAGCACCCGGTCGCCGACGACCGGCGTGCCTACCAGCAACGGATAGGCGAGCGCCGGCATCGAGGCGCCGCCCTCGACGGACACCGACAGAGAAACGGCACCGTGCCACGACCGGTCGACAGACGACACAACCCCAGACCGCCACCTGATCACGGCCAACACCTAACCACGCCACCAGCCCCGACCGCGAAAGGGATCGCCGCGAGGAGCACCCCAAGAAGCCAGGCCCGCCCGAGAAAGCCAGGCCCGCCCAAGGACGCCAGGCCCGTCCGAGTAAGCCAGGAAGCCAGGAAAGACGAACGAGCGGGATCAGCGTCGCCGAGTCGGGTCGAGGAAGACGTACCGGATGCCCGGGTACCGCTCGGCGAGCCGCCGCTCTGCCTCGTCTGCGGCGGCCTCGATATCCGCGCCCGTCGCGTCGTCGGCGAAGTCCACCTTGGCCGCGACCAGCACGTCGGCGGGGCCGAGTTGCATGGTGAGCAGGGTGTCGACCCGGTCGACGATGGGAAGCGACGCGAGATCCGCCTCCAGCAGATCGCGAAGCCGGCGCGGCACGGAGCGTCCCACCAGCAGTGACACGTTGCTGCGCGCCAGGATCGCGGCCACCACGAGCAACAGTAGCCCGATCGCGATCGACGCGAGCCCGTCCCACAGCTCGTCGCCCGTGTACTGTGCCAGTCCCACGCCCAAACCGGCCAGCAGCAGCCCGATCAGCGCCGCGCTGTCCTCCAGGAACACGGCCTTCACCGCCGTGTCCGGCGTCAGCCGCAGGTACCGTGCCGGCGTCGTGTCCCACCGCCGCGCCGCCGTGCGGACCTGCCGCACCGCCCGCGCCAGCGACACCGACTCGATCGCGAACGACACCGCCAGCACCACGTACGACACAAGATAATCGCCGCTGTGCTCGCCGGTGCGGATGGTGTGCACGCCGTGCGTGATCGAGAATCCGGCACCCGCCACGAACGTGAACAGCGCCGCGATGAACGCCCACACCCAGCTTTCCCGGCCGTACCCGAACGGGTGAACCGGATCGGCGGGCCGCGCGCCGCGCCGCAGGGCGACATAGAGCAGGACCTCGGTCGTGGTGTCCGCGACCGAGTGTGCGGCCTCGGACAGCATCGCCGCCGAACCCGAGATCAGGCCGGCCACGGCCTTGGCGATCGCGATCGCGAGATTGGCCAACCCCGCTACGATGACCGTTCCGACACTCTCCGTGTTATTCGGCTCCGCCACGCGCCGAGCGTACGACCGGTCCCGTACATATGCGCGAACCGGACTAGCATCGAAGGCGTGTCGCGCACTCGCACGGAGCGGCTGGTCAACCTTGTGATCTGCCTACTGTCGACGCGGCGGTTTCTGACCGCCGCGCAGATCGCCGCGACCGTACCCGGTTATGAACACGATCCCGACGACCCTCGTGACCACGAAGCGTTCCAACGCAAGTTCGAGCGCGACAAGGCCGAGCTCCGTGAGCTGGGCGTCCCCCTGTCGACGGGCACCGCGAGCGCCTTCGACGTCGAGCCGGGCTACCGGATCGACGCCCGGGAGTACGCGCTGCCCGACATCCCACTCGAACCGGACGAGGCCGCCGCCGTGGGCATCGCCGCGCGCCTGTGGCGCCACGCCGGCCTGGCCGCGGCGGCGTCGTCGGGCCTGGCCAAGCTGCGCGCCTCCGGCATCGACATCGACCCGCACGCGACGCTCAGCGTCGAGCCGGTGGTCACCGTCGACCCCGCGTTCGTGCCGCTCGCGGCCGCCGCGCGCGAGCGGCGCGTGGTCACTTTCGACTATCGGGTACCGGAGAAGGACGCGCCAACGCGCCGGCGGCTGCAGCCGTGGGGCGCGGTCTGCTGGCGCGGCCGGTGGTACGTGGTGGGTCACGACCTCGACCGCGACGCAGCCCGGTGCTTCCGCCTCTCCCGCATCGTCGGCACGGTCAAGGCCACGGGCAAGCCCGGCGCCTACGAGCCGCCCGCCGACGTCGACCTGATCAGCCACGTCGCCCGCTGGTCGGGCCCGCTGGAGCACAACGGCCGGGCCACCGTGGTGGCGCGCCCGGGGCGGGCCGCCGGCCTGCGCCGCTGGGCGAAGGAGTCGACGCCGGGCCCCGAGGGCGACCGCCTCGTGCTGGCGTACGCCGACGCCGAGGGCTTCGCCGGCCACCTGGTCGGTTACGGCGCCGACGTGCGGGTGATCGACCCGCCCGAGGTGCGCGAGATGGTCATCCAGCGGCTCAAGGAGATCGCCACCCGGCACGAGGTGGCGGCGCGGCTGTGACCTCCCCGACGCGGCCTCCGCGCACCTCGGCCGACCGCCTGGCCCGGCTGCTGCACCTGGTGCCCTACCTGCTGGCCCGGCCCGGCATCGAGGTCACCGAGGCGGCGGCCGACCTGGGCGTGACCGAAAAGCAGCTCCGGGAAGACCTGGAGCTGCTGTGGGTGTGCGGGCTGCCCGGATACGGGCCGGGTGACCTGATCGACATGGCGTTCGACGGCGAGCGGGTGACGATCACCTACGACGCCGGCATCGACCGCCCGCTGCGCCTCACGCCCGACGAGGCGCTCGCGCTGGTCGTGGCCCTGCGGCTGCTGGCCGAGACGCCAGGCATGCCCAACCGCGACGCGGTCGAGCGCACCCTCGCCAAGATCGAAAGCGCGTCCAGCGACCGGATCGGCGCGCCGCTGGAGGTGCGCCTGCCGGGCAACGCCGACCGGCTCGCCGGCATCCGCGACGCCGTCGAGCGCGGGCGCGCGCTGCGCATCACCTACTACACCGCCACGCGCGACGAGACCACCGAGCGGGTCGTCGACCCGATGCGGGTACTGATGGTGGGCGGCCGCGGTTACCTGGAGGCGTGGTGCCGGCGGGCCGAGGCGGTACGGCTGTTCCGGGTCGACCGCATCGACGCCCTCGACGAGCTCGACGAGCCGTCCCAACCGCCGGCCGAGGCCCAGCCGCACGACCTCAGCGACGGCATCTTCCAACCCGGCCCGGAGCTGCCCCTGGTCACGCTGCGGGTCGGGCGGGGTGCCCGCTGGATCACCGAGTACTACCCGTGCGAGTCGGTGCGCGCCGACGGCGAGGAGTGGCTGGTATCGCTGCGGGTCAGCGACCTGCCGTGGGCCCGCCGGTTCGTGCTGGGGCTCGGGCCGGACGCCACCGTGGTCGCCCCGCCGGAGCTCGTCGAGCAGGTGCGCGACGACGCCGCGGCCGCGCTGGACCAGTACAGTTAGCCGGGTGGTGACCTGGATCGCATGGGGCCTGGTGCTGCTGGGCCTCGTGGTGCTGGTGTTGGCGGTGTTGCCGGTGATCGGCCGCTTGGGGCGGCTGCGGCGGGCGGCGCTGAAGATGCAGCGCCAGCAGGCCCGCGTCGAGTCGCTTCAGAGCGCCGCGCTGACCCTTCAGGAGCGCGTCGAGCCGCTGCTGGAGCAGGTCGAGACGGCACAGCGCCAGCTGGCCGCCATCCAGGCAAAACGCGGGCGTTGACGGTACGTCCGGCAACACACGTACGATAGCCTCGTCACTCCTCACCGACGATCAGCAACTGGAGTTCCCATGGGCGCCCTCAAGCCATGGCACATCGCCGTACTCGTGGTCGTGCTGATTCTGCTCTTCGGGGCGAAGCGGCTCCCCGGTGCGGCGCGTTCGCTCGGCCAGTCGCTGCGGATCATCAAGGCCGAGACGAAGACGCTGACCGACGACGAGCGCGACCTCGCCGAAAAGGCCGACGCGCAGCACGGCCGCCAGCCGCTGCCCCCGTCGGCGCAGCAGGCACAGCAGCAGCCTCCCGCGCCGCCGGTCGTTGACCCGGTGCAGCGCGCTCGCGACAACTGACCCGGGGGTTCCCGGTGGCCTTCGGCCTCAAGAAGCGCGGCCCCACGAACTTCGAACGCGCCGCCGACGGCTCGATGACTCTCGTCGAGCACATTCGCGAGCTGCGCACGCGCCTGTTCCGCGCCTCGCTGGGCATCGTGGTCGGCTTCGCGGTCGGCATGATCCTCGCGACACCGGTCTTCGAGCTGCTCAAGGCTCCCTACTGCGACCTGGGCACCACCGTCAACTCCGACGGCGAGTGCCTCATGACCCAGCTGGGTCCGGCCGACGGGTTCCTGCTGCGGCTCAAGCTGGCCCTCTGGATCGGCCTGATCGTCGCCGCGCCGGTGTGGCTGTACCAGTTGTGGGCGTTCATCGCGCCGGGCCTGCACCGGCACGAGCGCAAGTACGCGTACATCTTCGTCGGCATCGCGGCGCCGCTGTTCGCCGCGGGCTCCGCCCTGGCGTACTTCGTGGTGTCGAAGGGCCTGCACTTCCTGCTGGAGTCCGGCGTCACCGGGCTCACCACGCAGCTGGAAGTCACCCGATACATCTCGTTCGTCACCAACCTGATCCTGATATTCGGGGTGGCGTTCGAGTTCCCGCTGCTGATCTTGATGCTCAACTTCGTGGGTATCGCCAGCGCCAAGCGGCTGCTCAGCTGGTGGCGGATCGCCATCTTCGTGTTCTTCGCGTTCTCCGCGATCGTGACGCCGACCCCCGACCCGTTCGGCATGACCGCCCTCGCGGTGTGCCTGACGGGGATGTACTTCATCGCCGTGGGCGTGGCGTTCCTCAACGACCGCCGCCGCGCGAAGCGTGACAACGAGTACGAGGGCCTCAGCGACGACGAGGCGTCCCCGCTCGCCGCGTTCGACCCGGTCGACGAGCCGGAGCCGCTGGAGCCCGTCGCGCCGATCCCGGCGCCCGAGGCGATCGAGTACCGCCGCTACGACGAGAGCACCTGAGTTGGTAGAGCCGGCCCTGCTAGCGGTGCTGATCAACCCGGGCGCCGGGCGAGGGCGCTTCAACGACGTCACACCGGCCGTGCTGGACCGGCTCGCCGAGTCCGGCCGGCCGATCCGGGTGCTCGATCCCAGTACCCGGGAGGATGCTCAGGCGGCGTGCCACGCCGCGGTCGCCGACGGCGCGGCCGGGCTCGTGGCAGTGGGCGGGGATGGCACCGTCCACCTGGCGTTGCAGGCGGTGGCCGGCACCGACGTGCCCTTCGGCGCGGTGCCGGCCGGCACCGGCAACGACTTCGCGGCGGCGACCGGCGTCCCCGCCGAGCCCCTGGCCGCCGCCGCGGCGATCGCTGACGCGGTCAAGGCGGCCCGCACCCGCCCCATCGACCTGGCGAGGGTCACGTCGCCCGGCGGCGAGACACACTGGTACGGCTCGGTGCTGGCGGCCGGCTTCGACGCGGTGGTCAACGAGCGCGCCAACCGGATGCGCTGGCCACGCGGCCCGCGCCGGTACGACGTGGCGATCTTCGTCGAGCTCGTGCGGCTCAAGGCCCGCCGGTACGTGCTGCGGCTCGACGGCGAGGAGCGGCGGCTCGACGCGGTGCTGCTGGCGGTCGGCAACTGCCCGAGCTACGGCGGCGGCATCCGCATCGTCCCGACCGCCGACCCGACCGACGGCCTGCTCGACGTGGTCTACGCCGACGTCGACCGGCCGACCCTGGTGCGCCTGAAGCCGAAAACGTACGAGGGCACCCACATCGACCACCCGCTGGTCCACACGGCACGCGCCCGCGTGGTCGAGATCGAGGCCGAGGGCATCACAACCTACGTAGACGGCGAACGCTGCCTCCCCCTCCCGGTGAGGATCGAGGCCGTCCCCGCAGCCATCCACCTCCTCGCGTAACCCTTTTTCGTGATCAGGGCGTCCCTGAAGTCGTTAGAGCGACTTGAGGGACGCCCTGATCACGAAGGCGGGGGTCACGGTGCTGGCTTTGCGGCCGTCAGGTCGAGCACGGCGGACAGGCCGTTGGCGCGGCCTGGGTCCGCCGCGGGCAGCACCAGCGCTGCGCACCCCGCCTTCACCGCTCCCGCGTCCGCGGGGGTGTCGCCGACCATCAGCGCGCGCTCCGGGTCGACGCGCAGCGCCGCGCACGCCCGCATGAAGATCGCCGGATCCGGCTTGCAGCGGCCCACCTCGTACGACAGCACGTACGCGTCCACGTACTCGGACAGCTCCCACGCCTCGAACAGCGGCCGGATGTCGAACCCGATGTTGCTGACCACCGCGACCGGCACGCCGGCCTCGTGGAGGGCGACCAGCGTGGCGACCGTGTCCGTGTAGAGCACCCAGCCGTCCGGGCGCAGCAGCCGCTCGTAGAGGGCCTCCTCGAAGCCATCCACGCCCGCGTTGACGGTCGCCGCCAGCCCGAGGTAGGTGGCCCGGTGCGCGTGCTCGTACAGGTCGCGGTCGGCGAACACCTCGGCCAGGTGCGGCGGCACCCGGTGCGGCAGCGGCCCGCCGGGACGGCCCGCGGTGACCAGGCGGTCGGCGAGCACGGTGGCCCGGCCGCGGTCGAGCGTCACCCCGCAGGCGTTCGCCGCGGCGGTCACCCACGACACGGGGTCTTCGACCTGGGCGAGTGTGCCGTGGAAGTCGAAGAGCACCGCCTCGACCGGGCGCCGCTGCGGTGATGGGCTGAGCGATTCGGCATGGTCCGGCACGTTCGTGACCCTATCGAGCGGCTCGTCGGGGCTCGCCGGGGGACACGCTGGTCTCGTTGACACTCACGCCGCTCGCGGTCACCGACGGGCCGCGGAACGCTACGCTCTCTCCGCGAGAGCGCACGCATACACCGGGGAGGGTCGTTGCGCGGGTGGTGGAGGAAGGCCCGCCTCCGGCTTCGCCGGCGGGCCCGGCGCCTGGTGGGCGTGCTGATCCTGCTGGTCGTCGCCGCGATACTCCTGCTCGCGGCCCGGCTCACCACCGGCTTCAACAGCGACCTACTGCTCAACATCGGCGCCGCCGTGGTGATGGTCGCCTTGTCGTACGCCGTCTTCGACCCGATTTTCGAGGAGTTGCGCCGGTCGCGGGTCGAGGAGCACCCGAGCTTCGACCACGACGAGTTCAGCGGTCACGTGGCGGGCGCGTCCGACCTGGTCACGGTCATGGACACCGGCATGCACATGCTGGAGGGCACGAGCCGGGGCAGGTTTCTGGAGGCGGTGGGCGCGGCGCTGGGCAACGGCGCGACGGTACGGGTGCTGCTGCTCGACCCGGACTCGGCGGCCGCCTCGCAGCGGGCCGAGGAGATCCGGCCGGTCGACGTGCGCCGCGTCATCCAGGACAACCTGCGGCACCTGTACGAGTTCGCCCTCGCGCTGCCGCCCGCACAGCAGGCCCGCTTTCAGGTGCGCATCTACGACGCGTCGCCGTCGATCCAGATGTTCCGCTGGGACGACAAGGCGCTCATCTCGTTCTTCCCGATCGGCGTACGGGCATCCGCGTCCCCGCACCTGGAGGTGTATCTGGAGAGCCCGCTCGGCGAGTTCGTGCAGGGCCGCTTCGACGACCTGTGGCGGCACGCCAGCACACGCCCGCTCAGCGACTACGTCGCGGTGCCGCTGACCGTGTTCCACCGCGACACCCCGCTGCGCAGTTGCGGTGTCCATTTCGTCCTCGTCGAGGGTGCGTGGTTCATCGACGGCGCGCCCATGGTCGACCAGCTCACCGACCACGGCACCGGGCGGCTCGACATCGTCACCTCGCGCCCGCTCAGCATCGACGGGCGGATCGGGCGCAACTTCCGGCTGGCCCGCGTCGACGGCGACTCCGTGCCCGACCGCGACAGCGTCCTGCGCATGTTCGACGCCAAGTACGGGCCGCGCCAGCTCGACGGTCCGGGCCGCGCCCGCCTCGCCATGCGACTCGTGCCCCGCCGCGAGGAATATGGGCTCACCTAGCGGATAACCTTGGAGCATGAGCAGCCCCGCCGAGCGGTACGCCGCGGCGCGCCGCCGGGCCGCGCAGGCCGCCGCGTTCCCCGCCCTGGACGAGTTCGCTCCGGCGCTGGGCTTCGACCTCGACGACTTCCAGCGCGAAGCCTGCGAGGCCCTGGAGCGGGGCAGCGGCGTACTCGTATGCGCGCCCACCGGTGCCGGTAAGACCGTCGTCGGCGAGTTCGCCGTGCACCTCGCGCTGACCTCGCCCACCCAGCGCAAATGCTTCTACACCACGCCGATCAAGGCGCTGTCCAACCAGAAGTACCACGATCTGGTGCAGCGGTACGGCGCGGAGAAGGTCGGCCTGCTCACCGGCGACAACGCCATCAACGGCGACGCGCCCGTGGTCGTGATGACCACCGAGGTCCTGCGCAACATGCTGTACGCGGGCTCGACCACCCTCGAAGGCCTCGCGTACGTGGTCATGGACGAGGTGCACTACCTCGCCGACCGGTTCCGCGGCGCGGTCTGGGAAGAGGTGATCATCCATCTGCCCGCCTCGGTGACACTCGTGTCCCTGTCAGCCACCGTCTCCAACGCCGAGGAGTTCGCCGACTGGCTTGTCACCGTGCGGGGCGAGACGTCCGTGGTGGTCAGCGAGCACCGGCCGGTGCCGCTGTGGCAGCACATGCTGGTCGGCAAGCGGATGTTCGACCTGTTCCACGACGCCGACGCGGCTCGCAAGCACGACGTGCACCCCGAACTGCTGCGCTACAGCCGCGAGACGCTGCGCCGCCTGGAGATGACCGACGGATACAGCCCGGGATACGGCCGTCGGGGGCGGCGCTGGCGCCCGCCGCTGCGCGCCGACGTCATCGAGCGCCTCGACCGCGAGGGCCTGCTCCCCGCGATCCTGTTCATCTTCAGCCGCGCGGGCTGCGACGCGGCCGTCCAGCAGTGCCTCCAGGCCGGGCTGCGCCTCACCTCACCCGAGGAGCGCGTCGAGATCCGGCGGGTCGTCGAGAGCCGCATGGTCGCGTTCTCCGGCGAAGACCTGTCGGTCCTCGGGTACTGGGAATGGCTCGACGGGCTCGAACGCGGCCTCGCCGCGCACCACGCGGGCCTGCTGCCGGCCTTCAAGGAGGTCGTCGAGGAGCTGTTCGTCCGCGGCCTGGTCAAGGCGGTCTTCGCCACCGAGACCCTCGCGCTCGGCATCAACATGCCGGCCCGCTGCGTGGTGCTCGAACGCCTGGTCAAGTTCAACGGCGAGGCGCACGTCGATCTGACGCCGGGGGAGTACACGCAGCTCACCGGCCGCGCCGGGCGGCGGGGCATCGACATCGAGGGCCATGCCGTGGTCGTGTGGGCGCCCGAGGTCGACCCGCGGCACGTCGCGGGACTGGCATCGACCCGCACCTACCCGCTGCGTTCCAGCTTCCGGCCGTCCTACAACATGGCCGCCAACCTGGTCGGCACCGTGGGCGCCGACCGCGCCCGCGAGCTGCTGGAGTCGTCGTTCGCCCAGTTCCAGGCGGACCGGTCGGTGGTCGGCCTCGCGCGGCAGGTGCAGCACAACCTTGCGACCATCGAGACGTACGGCAAGGACGTGCGCTGCCACCACGGCGACTTCGACGAGTACTTCGCCATCCGCGTGGCCATCGCCGACCGCGAGCGGGCGCTCGCGAAGCAAGGCACCAGCCAGCGTCGCGCGGAAGCTGTGCGGTCCCTGGAGCGCCTTCGCGTGGGTGACGTCATTCGGGTACCGTCCGGCAGGCGCGCCGGCCTCGCGGTGGTTCTCGACCCGGGTGCCGGTGGCTTCGGTGAGCCGCGGCCACTGGTGCTGACCCAGGATCGCTGGGCCGGTCGGGTGTCCCCGGCCGACTTCAGCGCCCCGGCCGAGGTGCTGGCGCGGGTCCGGGTACCCAAGAATTTCAACCACCGCGCGCCCGCCGCGCGCCGCGACCTGGCGTCGGCGGTGACCGCGACCGGTCTTGACCGGCACGCCGGGCGGCGCAACAAGTCTCGCGGCAATGGCGAGGACCACGAGCTGGCGCTGCTGCGCATCCAGTTGCGGCAGCACCCGTGCCACGCGTGCGAGGAGCGGGAGGAGCACGCCCGCTGGGCCGAGCGCCGGCACCGGCTCGAGCGCGACACCCAGCAGCTGCGCGACAAGGTGGCCGGGCGCACCGGCTCGCTCGCCCGTACGTTCGACAACGTCTGCGACCTGCTGGCCACGCGCGGATACCTGACGCCCGACGGCGAGGTGACCGACGCGGGCCGCATGCTCGCGCGGATCTGGACCGAGGCCGACCTGCTCGTCGCCGAGTGCCTGCGCCGCGGGATCTGGGACGGCCTGTCCCCGTCCGAGCTGGCCGCGGCCGTCTCCGTCGTGCTGTACGAGGCGCGGCGCGAGGGCGACGAACGGGCGTCGGTACCGCGCGGGCCGGTGTCCGACGCGGTCGACGCGACCCTCAAGATCTGGGCCGAACTGGAGGCCGACGAGGCCGCCCGTGGCCTGGATCTCACCCGCGAACCCGACCTCGGTTTCGTGTGGCCGATCTTCCGCTGGGCACGCGGTGAGGATCTGGCCAAGGTGCTCGCAAGCGGACACAATCTCGACGGCGAGATGCCGGCCGGTGACTTTGTGCGATGGGCGCGTCAGGTGGTCGACCTGCTCGGTCAACTGACCGACGCGGCCGCCGCGTCGCCCGGCGTACGCGATACGGCACGCGCGGCGATGACTGCCGTAAAACGAGGCGTTCTCATCTACAATTCGGTCTGACTTTTAGCCGTTTACCCCTTGCAGAACTCCGTTCGTCCGTAAATGATCGCGGACGCGAACCGTCTTCGTATCTGCGGGCGGGAACTGTGGGGGGACTTGTGGCGGAGATTCATCACTTTGAATACGGCCTGATCACGCCGATACTCAGCTACGCGCTCTCGGTGCTGGGGTCGCTGCTCGGCCTCACCTGCGCGGTACGGGTGCGGGAGGCGCACTCGTCAGCGCAGCGTGCCTGGTTCCTGATGCTCGCCGCGTGGGCGATCGGCGGCACCGCGATCTGGAGCATGCACTTCATGGCGATGCTCGGGTTCTCCGTCGTCGGCCAGCGCATCCGGTACGACGTGGCGCTCACCGCCGCCAGCGCGATCATCGCCGTCGTCGTGGTCGGCATCGGCCTGTTCATCGTCGGCATGGGCCGCCCATCGATCGTGAAGATCCTCTTCGGCGGCCTCTTCGCCGGTCTCGGCGTCGCCGCGATGCACTACACCGGCATGGCCGCCATGCGCGTCGACGCCGACATCGCATACGACACCACCCGCGTCGCATTGTCGGTCGTGATCGCCGTGGTCGCCGCTTGCGTAGCGTTGTGGCTCGTCGTAAACGTCAAGGGCGTATTGGCGATCATCGCATCCGCCCTGGTCATGGGCGTCGCCGTCAACGGCATGCACTTCACCGGCATGTCCTCGATGTCCGCACACCTGCACGAGGAGCCCGGCGACCCGAGCGGCGCCACCGCCTCCAACCTGCTGGTACCGATCATCCTCGCCGTGATCCTCGTGGTGATCGCGCTGATCTACGCCGTACTGGCCGCCCCGACCGAGGACGACCGGGCCGGCGCCGCCTACCTCGACGCCCGCATCGCCGACCGCGAGAAGACCCAGCCAGAGCTGCCGCCGGCGCCAAACGGCTTCACCCCCCGCCCCCGCCGCAACACCACGTCGTACACCCCCCGCCGCCGCTAACCCACCCGGCACCATCACTCTCCCGCGCCGTCGTCATCGCCGCGCGTTCTGCCCCGTGCCCCTCTTCGCGCCGAGCCGCTCTTCGCGCCGAGCCGTTCTCCGCGCCGTGCCGTTCTCCGCGCCGAGCCGTTCTCCGCGCCGAGCCGTTCTCCGCGCCGAGCCGTTCTCCGCGCCGAGCCGTTCTCCGCGCCGAGCCGTTCTCCGCGCCGCTCACCGCGCCCGGCCTCCGCGCCGATCAAGGGCGAATGCACGTGGTTGGATCTCTGATCCATGGGCGGGCGCTGCTCGGGCGGCGCGGCACGGCGTGTCGCCACGCCGGTTGCGCCGATCAAGGGCGAACGCACGTGGTTGGATCTCTGATCCATGGGCGGGCGCCGCTCGGGCGGCGCGGCACGGCGTGTCGCCACGCCGGTTGCGCCGATCAAGGGCGAACGCACGTGGTTGGATCTCTTTTCGCGTGCATTCGCCCTTGATCGATGGACTTACCCTTGATCGGCGTGGTGCGGGCGTTGGGGCTCGGCCGCGCTGGCGCAAGAGCGGCGCGGGCGGTGCAGCGTCCTGCCGGTGGGCCGCTCGGCCAGCAAGATCTCGCGGTGCTCGCGGTGCTCGCGGTGCTCGCGGTGCTCGCGGTGAGGCTAGCCTCCTAGGACGCTTTGGGGGTGGTGGCGCGCCGCACACAGGCACCAGCGGGCGCCGCGAACACGTCCGGGGTGCGGCTAGCGCGCCAAAGCGTCGACCAAGCGCCGGCAGGAGCCGGCCAGATTCCACTTTTCGGCTAGAGCTAGCAAACGGTCGCCGTCCGCGGGCGCCGACGGGAGTGCCGTGTCGAGGTCGGGGAGCGCGATATCACGAGCGACGCGTACGACCTTGGGCGCGACGGCCAGGTAGTCGCGAGCGGCCAGGAGCTTGGCCCGCAGGCCGGGAGCGAAGCCTGACGCCGGATCGTCAAGCGCCGCCACGATGCCGTCGAGCGTGCCGTATCGGCTGACCAGGCGAGCAGCCGTTTTCTCGCCGACGCCGGGCACGCCGGGCAGGCCGTCACTTGGGTCGCCGCGGAGTGCCGCGAAGTCCGCGTACGCCGCCGCCGGCACGCCATACTTCGCGCGGACCGCCGCGTCGTCACAGTCTTCGAGCTTGGCGACGCCTCGACCGCAGTACAGCAAGCGGACGGGCTTGGCGTCGTCGACGAGCTGGAACAGGTCGCGGTCACCAGACGCCACCTCAACCGGGCCGGGCTGGGTGGTGGCGAGGGTGCCCAGCACGTCGTCGGCTTCGTATCCGGGCGCGTCGATCGCGGGAATGCCGATCGCGGCGAGCACGTCGAGGATCAGTGGCACCTGAGGGACGAGGTTGTCCGGCACGACTTCCTCGCCCGGCGCGCCGCCTTCGGCGAGCCGGTGCGCCTTGTATGACGGCAGCAGCGCCACACGCCAGGCCGGGCGCCAGTCGGCGTCGAGCGCGCACACCAGCCGGTCGGGACGGCGGCTGCGAATGAGGTTGGCGAGCATGTCGAGGAAGCCGCGCACCGCGTTGACCGGCGAGCCGTCGGGGGCCCGCGCGGCGGACTCGGGGATGCCAAAGTAGGCCCGGAAGTACAGGCTCGGCGCGTCCACCAACAGCAGCGTCATGCCCAACAGCCTGTCACACCCATCCGACACCCAGCCCGACCGCGGCCTCGCGCGGCGGTCTGCCCGAGGCCGCGGGATCCGTCGCGCAAGGCCCGTCGTCGCAGGGGCCGTCGTGGCACAAGGCCCGCGCCGCGGGAGGCACGCACCGCGCCAGGCTGGCGTGGCGCGAGGCTGGCGCGGCGCGTGATCCGTCGCCGCGAGGCGCGTGCCGCGCCGATCAAGGGCATTCGCATGGATCAAGGGCGAATGCACGCGGAAAAGCGATCCAACCGCGTGCATTCGCCCTTGATCGGCGGAAGCGGCGTGGCGACACGCCGTGCCGGGCTGGCCTGGGGGCGGACATACGCGGAGAAGAGATCCAACCACGTGCATTCGCCCTTGATCGACGGGGAGAGGGGGCAACGCGCGCGGTGCGAGCGCCGCGCCTCGCGTAGGGGACCGTCGGGTGCCGGGAGTGGGGGAGCGAGGGAGAGGGGAACGGGCGGGCGGGGGCGGTTACGGGGAGGTGTCGGCGGAGGGTACGCCGGGCGAAAGGTTGGCGGATGTACCGCGCGACCGGGTCAACATCCCCATTCTCGTGCATATTGTCGCTGCCGTGACGTTGCCGGCGACCGAGACACCCGCCCCCGTACCGCCCCAGCGGATCCGTCCGCTGCGCGTCGGGATGGTGGTGGTGAGCGAGTACGAGTCCGACCCGCGGGTGCGCCGCCAGGCCGAGGCGTTGGTCGCGCGCGGCGACGAGGTGACCGTACTGGCCCTCGACGCCCCCGGCCGCCCCGAGGTGGACATTGTGGACGGTGTACGCGTCGTGCACCTGCCCACCCGCAAGTATCGGGGCAGTTCCGCGAAGGCGTACCTATCGCTGTACGGCGGGTTTGGCGCGCGGGCGGCCGGGTGGTTGAGCCGGCGTCCCCGGGCGTTCGACGTGGTGCAGGCGCACTCGATGCCGGAGGCGCTGGTGTTCGCGGCGGCGGTGCCGAGGCTGTTTGGCGTGCCGGTACTGCTGGACGTGCACGACCTGACGTCGAAGCTGTTCGCCTCCAAGTTCGCCGACCGGCGCAAGGTGCTGGCTGCCGTGTCGGCGTCGGAGAAGGCTTCGCTGCGGTTCGCCCGTGAGGTGCTGACCGTCCACGAACCGTACGCGGACATGCTGCGTGACCTGACCCGCCGACCGGTCTCGGTGGTGATGAACTGCCCGGACGAGCGGCTGTTCGTGCCCCGCGAGCGGCCGCGCGGTTGGGACCCGGACGGCGAGGTCGTGTTCAGCTACCACGGACTGATCGCGCCCCGGCACGGTCTGGTGGCGTCGACGGAGGCGCTGGCCGCGATCCGGTCCGATGTTCCGGGGGCCCGTCTGCAGGTACGCGGCAGCGGCGACGGCCTGGACGAACTGCGGGACCGCGTCGAGGCTCTCGGTGTCGACGTGGATTTGCCGACCCGTCTCTACCCGCTGCCCGAGATCGTCTCCGAGCTCGACCGCGTCCACATTGGACTGATACCGAGCCAGCTCGATCCGTGGACCGATGGCGTACTGCCGACCAAGCTCCTGGAGTACGCGAGTCTCGGCATCCCGGTCATCACCTTCCGGAACCCGGTGATCGCCCGCTACTTCCCGGAAGACTCGGTGCGGTACGTCGACCCGGCCACCCCGCAGACGCTCGCCGAGGCGATGCGCGACTTGGCCCGGAACCCCGAGAAGGCGCTGGCACAGGCCCGGCGTGCCACCGAGGTGATGGCCGGCCTGCGCTGGAGTGAGCAGAAGAAGCACTACTTCGCGGTCATCGACCGCCTGGCGAAGCGTGCGTAGAACGCTACTCACCATGGCCGGGCTTGTCGCGCTCGGCCTCACCCGGCTCCTGCACGGCGTACTGGTCAGCCGCGCCACCGATCATGAAACCTACGGCCTCGTGGGCTCGCTGATCGCGGTCACCACGATCGCCAGCCTGCTCCTTCCGGCGGGGTTGGCGAGCGCCGCGGCCAAGTTCATCCCGTACCAGCATGGTCGGGGCAATGACCCGGCGGCGCGCGGTGTATATCGCCTGGTGCTCCGAGTGGGATGGGTCGGTGCGATCGGGCTGGGCGTCGCCGCGGGGTGGGGCGCTCAGGTGGCATTCGACCTGAGGATGCTCGACGCAATTCAGGTCACCGCGTTGTGCACCGCCTTCTCGATGTACTCGGTGCTCAAGTCGGTGCTCTACGGGTTCGATCTCGTGTCCGGGTACACGAAGCTGGAGCTGGCCTGCTCGGCATTGTCGTTGTCGGCGACGGCGCTGGTGGTGGCACTCGGCTGGTCCGTGTATTTGCTGCCGCTGGCCGCGGGCTACGCGCTGTTCACCTTCGGTGCATGGTGGCGGTTGCGGCCGGTGATGCACGGAGCAATGTCCGCGCCGGGCAGTGCGCAACGCCGCGAGATTGCCGCGTTCATTGCACTGGCCTGTGTCGGCACATTGTGCTCGCAGGGCTTCCTGCAGGGCACGCAGCTGCTGGCCAACCGGTTCGCCGCACCGCGCGAGGTGGCGTATTTCGCCGCGGCGGTGACCCTGATCGCCCCGGTGTATTTCGTGCCGCGCGCGCTGGGCATCGTGCTCTTCCCCGCGATGGCACGCGCTCATGGCGCCGGCGACGTGAGCGGCGTGCGCCGGCGGGCCGACCTGTCGACCAGGGCGCTGCTCGCGGTGCTCGCACCGCTGGTCGCCGCCGCGCTGCCGCTCGCGCCGGAGGTCCTGACCGTCTTCGGCGGTTCCGGGTACGCCGGCGGCGCCCCCGTGCTGCGCCTGATGCTGGTGGCCACCTACCTGGCGGTCGTGAGTGTCCCCGCGGTCAACGCGCTGTCGAGCGGCGCGCACGTGCGGGTGCCCGTGGCGTCGGCGGTGCTGGGGACGCTGACCGGGTTCGCGGTGGTGGCGCTGCTGGGCGGTGCGACCGGTGTCGGCCTGGGGTACCTGTGCGGCACGGCGGTGACCGCCGGCGGGCCGTTCGTGATCGCGTGGCGGCACCACGGGATGTCCTGGTCTGGGCCGGTCCTTCGGGGCGCGGGTGTCGTGGGTGGAGCGCTGCTCGCGTCCTGGTGGCTGCCGCGCGAGCCGGCGATCGACGCGGCACTCGCCGGCGTGGTGCTCGCGGCCGGCGCGTTGGTGCTGCGTGGCGACCTGATCACGCTGCGCCGAGGGCGCGGCGAGCGGCCGGACGATTCGGCGACAGGTCAGCCGGCCGTCGCCGGCAGTTCACCAACTGGTCGGGCGGGCGGCGTGTGATGGCTCGGTTGTCCAGGGCACACAGCGACTCAGCCGTCGAAGACGGCTCGCAAGGAAAGGATGTCGGGGGGTTCATGCTGGCTGCAGAACCGCGGATCGAGATTGCCGCGGCAGATGGACCACGCCCCGACGAGCACTCCCGCGGGCGGCTGTCCCGGGTGCTCGGAGCAACTCTCGTCGCATTGCTCGGAGCACTGCTCGTAGAGGTGCTGTTCGAGACCTGGGTGCAAACGCTGCTCGCGACTCCGTACATCGACGCCGAGGGCAATCTGGTCGCCGAAGGGCCCGCCTGGCCCAAGCAGGTCAAGAACGCGCTGTACCTGACGCTGTTCGCGGTCACGCTGATCAAGATCCTGGTGGACCGGCGGTGGCGCGATTTCCGCACGCCCGCCGACATCGCGCTCGGTGTGCTGGCCGTCGTGCTCGTGGCCGCCGGCTTCGCGGGCGACTCGCCGGTGAAGCTGATCGGTGAGGCGGTCTACGTCTACCTGCGTGGCGTCATCGTCTTCTACGCGTGGCGGGCGGCCGACCCGGACCGGCGGCGCACCAAGGCGGTGCTCGGCGTCGTCGCGGTGGTCGTCGGCCTCAACGCGCTGATCGCCATCTGGCAGACGATGGCTGGCCTCAACTCGTACCAGCAGCTCGGCTGGGTCAACATGACCTGGGCCCGGATCAACCGTGCGCACGCCCTCCTCGACCACCCGAACCACCTTGGCCACCTCCTCGCGCTGGCGATGCTGGGGCTGTTCGCCTGGCTGATCACTCGGTCAGGACCGATCCGGTGGCGATGGTGGGTCGCGTTCGGCGTGCTCGCGCTGGCCCTGTCCGCCACACAGTCGCGCGAATCGACGCTCGGGTTCGTCGCGGGCGCGGGCGTCATCTGCCTGCTGCGCCGCGGTCGCTGGCTCGCCGGCACGGCGGCGGTCACTCTCGTCGTGGGCTTCGCCGCCGCGCAGCTGGCCGTCAGCCCGGAGAACCGGTCCGAGCTGAGCCGCCGGCTCGCGGGCGTGTTCAGCGCGCTGGACCTGCCGAGCGGCGCCGAGAAAGACGGTTTCTGCGTCGAGGGCAACGAGGGCTGCGAGGAGCAGGACGGAAACCAGATCCCGCAGCGCGAGGTCCGCGTCCTCTATACGCAGCAGGGCATCGAGCTGTGGTTGGCACGGCCGGTCCTCGGGTACGGCGTCGGCCAGTTCGGCGGGATCGTCGCGTACCAGCACGACCCGCTCTGGTACAAGGACACGCGCTTCGGGCCGGACGGCTTCCGGCTTTACGGGTCGAACGAGAAGCAGGTGGACTCGTTCTGGCTGCACCTGCTCGTCGAGACCGGCGCACTGGGCGCGCTGGCGTACCTGGTGTGGCTGACCCTGCTCATCGCTCCGATCGTTCGGGCGGCCTGGCGGCGCAAGGAGAGCGCGCACCCGTTCCTGTACTGGGCGGCCGCCGCGATGACGTTCGCGGTGCTCGTCGCGTGCCTGGCGCCGTCGTTGGAAGACCCGCTCTTCCCGGCACAGCTGTTCACGATCCTCGGCCTGGCGTGGGTGTGGCTGCGCCGCGAATCAACCACCACATTGGAGAAAGACCGTGACTGACGGAGTCGCACTCATCGGCTTCGGCTACTGGGGGCCGAACCTCGCCCGCAACCTCCAGGTGCACGCCGGCCCGCGCTGGCGGTACCTGGTCGAGCTGAACCCCGAGCGCCGCGCCAAAGCCACCGGCCTGTACCCGGGAGTGACCGTCACCGACGACCTCGCCGAGGTGCTCGCGGACCCGTCCGTCGGCGCGGTCATCGTGGCGACCCCGGCGGCGACGCACGCGCCGCTGACCCGGCGGCTGCTGGAGGCCGGCAAGCACGTGCTGGTGGAGAAGCCGCTCGCGCTGTCCACACCGGACGCCATCGAGCTGGCCGCCCGCGCCGACGACAGCGGCCTGACGCTGATGGTGGGGCACACGTTCGAGTACGTGCCGGCGGTGCGGCGGATGCGCGAGCTGGTCGCAGACGGCTCGATCGGCGACCTGCTGTACCTGCACTCGCAGCGGCTCAACCTGGGTCGTATCCAGAGCGACATCAACGCTTTCTGGTCGATCGGGCCGCACGACGTGTCGATCGCCAACTACCTCGTCGGTCAGCGTCCACAGTGGGCGTCGGCCGAGGGCGCCCGGTTCCTGAACGCCTCCGTCGAAGACGTCACGTTCGTCACCGTCGGGTACCCGGACGGCGTACTCGCGCACATGCACGTGAGCTGGCTCGATCCGTCGAAGACCCGGCGGACGACGGTGGTCGGCAGCAAGCAGATGCTGGTGTACGACGACATGGACCCGGTGGCCAAGCTGCGCGTGTTCGACAAGGGTGCCGACCGGGTCTACGAGGACGAGTACGGCGGCTGGCAGTACACGCTGCGCGACGGGGTCATCCAGACGCCGTCGCTGGAAGAGGTCGAGCCCCTCGCGGCGGAGCTGCGGCACTTCCTCTACTGCGTCGACACCGGCGAGCGCCCCCGCACCGACGGCTGGAACGGCGTCGACGTGGTCGCGGTTCTGGAGGCCGTCAACGCGTCCCTGCGGGCCGGCGGAGCGCAGGTCGCCGTGCGCGCCCCACTGGTGGCTGCTCCGTGAGTGTGAGCCCGCTGGCTGTCGTCGCCGACGGGGTCCGGTTGGGCATCAGCACCGTCGTCGAGGAGTTCTGCGTCGTCGGCAGGTCCGGTCCCGCCGACGTCAAGACCGAGCTGGGCGACGGCACCACACTGCGCAGCCACACCGTCGTGTACGCGGGCGTCCGCACCGGCGAACGCTTCCAGACCGGGCACCACACGCTGATCCGCGAGCACACGACCGCCGGCGACAACGTGTCGGTGGGGTCGATGTCGGTACTGGAACACAGCGTGACGCTCGGCCACCGGGTGCGGGTGCACTCGCACTGCTTCGTGCCCGAGTACTCGGTGCTGGAAGACGACGCCTGGCTCGGCCCTCGGGTCACGCTGACGAACGCGCCGTTTCCGCGCTGCCCCGAGGTCTCACGCTGCCTGCGTGGAGTCCACATCGGACGTGCGGCCCGGATCGGCGCCAATGTCACGATCCTGCCCGGTGTCCACATCGGAGAGCGGGCGCTGATCGGCGCCGGCGCGGTCGTCACCAAGGATGTCGCGCCCGGCGCGGTCGTCGTCGGCACCGCCGCCCGCCCGGTGAAGACCATCGACGATCTGCTGTGCCCGGCTGGGCTCGACCACCGTCCCTACCCATTGGAGACACCGTGAACGTCCCGCTCGTCGACGTGAAGGCCGCATACCTGCGGCACAAGGACGCCATCGACGCCGCCATGCGCGACGTGGTGGAGTCCACCGCGTTCATCCAAGGGCCGCACCTGCGGGCGTTCGAGGAGGCGTTCGCGGCGTTCTGCGGCACCCGGCACGCGATCGGCGTGGGCTCCGGCACCGCGGCGCTGCACCTGGCACTCGCGGCGGCCGGCGTGGGCGCGGGCGACGTGGTCGCGGTGCCGGCGCACTCGTTCATCGCCACCATCGAGCCGGTCAGCTGGCTGGGCGCGAAGCCACGGTTCGTCGAGATCGACCCGCAGACCGGCGCGATGGACCCCGCCGCGCTCAAGAACGCCATCGACGGCGTGCGGGCGGTACTGCCGGTGCACATCCACGGCCGCCCCGCTGACATGGAGCAGATCGGCGCTATCGCCGCGGACGCCGGCGTGCCGGTCATCGAAGACGCCGCGCAGGCGCACGGCGCCGAAATCACGCGCGCGGACGGCAGCGTCGTGCGGGCCGGCGGACACGCGCTCGCCGGCTGCTTCTCCTTCTACCCGGGCAAAAACCTGGGTGCCTTCGGCGACGCCGGAGCGGTCACCACCAACGACGACGACTTCGCCGCCGCCGTGCGCAGGCTCCGGGACCACGGCCGGACCTCCAAGTACGAGCACGAGATCATCGGGTACGCCCACCGCATGGACACGCTCCAGGCGGCGGTGTTGCACGCCAAGCTCGGCACGCTGGACGCCGACAACCAGCGGCGCGCCGAGCTCGTGGCCGACTACGTGTCCGCATTGGACGGTATCGGTGACCTGTGGTTCCCGCCGGAGACACCGGGCCGCCGCAGCGTGTACCACCACGCGCTCGTCCGCACCGCCCACCGTGACGCCCTTCTCGCCTTCCTGAAGCAGCGCGCTATCGGTGCCGGCGTGCACTACCCGGTGCCGCTGCACCTGCAGCCGGCGTACGAGTTCCTCGGGTACCAGCGTGGTGACCTGCCGGCGACCGAGGCGTGGGCCGACGAGTGCCTGTCGCTGCCGCTGTACCCGGAGCTGACGGCCGCCCAGCACGCGACGGTCGTCGCGGCGGTGACCGACTACTTCGCGTGAACATGAGGATCTGGCGGTCACGAGCATGAGGATCCTCGCGGTCACGAACCTGTGGCCGGAGCCGGGCAGCTTTCGCGGCGTATTCGTGGCCGAGCAGGTGGCGGGGCTGCGCCGGCTCGGCCACGAGGTCGACGTGGAGGTGGTGGCGCAGTCACGCGGCACCAAGGACTACCTGCTCGCCGCGCCGCGCGTCGCCAGGCGGGCGAGGTCCGGCCGGTACGACCTGGTGCATGTCCACTATGGGCTGACCGCGCTCTCGGCACGGCTAGTCGGTGCGGTGCCTACTGTGCTGTCCCTGTACGGCAGCGACGTCAACGAGCCCTGGCAGGCGCGCGTCACCAAGCTCTTCGACGGCCGCCCGGCCGCCCGGGTGTACCCGTCGAGGCGGCTCGTCGACGCGGCCGGTGACCCGTCGGGGATCGTGGTGCCCAACGGCGTCGACTTCGACCTCTTCCAGCCACCGTCCGAAGAGGAGCGGGTGGCGGTGCGCGCGAGGTTCGGCTTCGGGCCGGACGACAGGGTGGTGCTGTTCGGCGCCGCGCCCGACAATCCCGTCAAGCAGTTTGACCTGTACCAGGACGTGCTGAACGGCCTCGTCGCGCGAGGGATCGCGGCGCGCGAGCTGGTCCTGCCCGGTCCTGGCCAGACCCGCGCGGACGTCGTGCCCAAGTTCGCCGCCGCCGACGTCCTGCTCGTCACCTCGCGCCAGGGCACCGAGAGCGGACCCTTGGTGGTCAAGGAGGCCGCCGCGATGGGCCTACCCGTGGTGAGCGTCGACGTCGGAGACGTGGCCGAGGTACTGGCCGACGTTGCACCGAGCGCGGTCGTCCCATTTCCCGCGGAGCGCTCCGACCTGGTGGCCGACCTGGTGCGAGCGGTTGCCGAGGCAATCGCCGCCGGTACTCGGAGCAACGGCCGTTCGAAGATCGCTGGGTACTCCCAGGACGCGGTCGTGGCCCGGCTCGCCGCCGTCTACGAGTCCGTAGTGGGCTGATCACCGGGCGGGGCCGCGGCGTCCAGCCTCGCCGGGTACCGTGTGCGGAGTTTTGTGACCGACCCAGGAGGACCCGGCGTGACCAGCAACCAGCCGCGCATGACCAAGTCCGAGCGGCGGGCGGCCGCCAAGGCCGCCGCGGCGAAGGCCGCCGAGCGCAAGCGCCGCAACCAGGCGATCGCCGGCGCCGCGGCCGGCGTTGCCGCGATCGCGGTCATCGTCGTCGTGTTCGCGCTGGTCCGCGGCGGTGACACCGAGGGCACGGCGTCCCCGTCGCTGACCACCACGCCGGCCGCGTCGGCGTCGCCGAGCGCCGCCGCGTTCCCGCCGTTGCCCGCCGGCGCCGACCCGGCGCTCGGGGAGAAGCCCGTGGTGAAGGCCGGCACCGGCGACGTGACCAAGCTCAAGGTCACGACGCTGATCGAGGGCACCGGCCCGGCCGCGGCGGCGGGCCAGCAGATCGCCGTCAACTACGTCGGCGTCATCTACAAGACCGGCGAGGAGTTCGACGCGTCCTGGACCCGCCAGCAGCCGTTCGAGTTCCAGCTCGGCCAGGGCGGCGTGATCCCGGGCTGGGACCAGGGGCTCGTCGGGGTCAAGGTCGGCAGCCGCGTGCAGCTCGACATCCCCTCCGACCTGGCGTACGGCGACAACCCGGGCCAGGGCAGGCCGGCGGGCGCCCTCCGCTTCGTCGTGGACCTCCTGTCCGCCCAGTAACACGCTAGATCGACAGTAATGTCTTGCCCGTCACCGCGCGCCCCTCGATCGCCGCGTGGGCCTCGGCGGCGCGCTCCAGGGGGTACACCTGGCCCACGAGCGGGGTGATCTGCCCGGCCGCGGCTGCCCCGAGCGCCCGCCCGAGGCAATCCCGGAATTGCTCCGAGGTCAGTTGCACGTCCTGGATGCCGGTCACGGTGATGCCGCGCGCGGCCGCCGCGTCCGGGTCGGGCACCGCGAACTCGCCCGCCGGCGTGCCATAGGCCGAGACCCGCCCGCCCGGCGCGACCAGATCGAAGGCCGCCCGACCGTATTCGCCTCCGGCCCCGTCGAGCACCACGTCGAGCGGGCCGGTCGCCGCGCGTACCCGCTCGATCCAGCCGGGCTCGGAGTAGTCGACGGTGGCGTCCGCGCCGAGGCGGCGGAGCCGTTCCAGCTTCGCGGCGCCGCGGGCGGCGGCCACGACGTACCCGCCGGCCGCGTGCGCGAGCTGCACGAGCAGCGCGCCAAGGCCGCCGCCGGCGGCCGTGACGAGGACCTTGTCGCCGGGCTTGATCGCGACGAGGTCCGCGACGGCGAGCGCGGTGGTGCCGTCGTGCAGCAGCGCGGCCGCGTCCGTCAGTGACAGCTCATCGGGTACTGGCACCAGCCCGTCCGCCGGCACGAGTGCCCGCTCGACGTACCCGCCGTGCGCGCCGGTCCCCGTGACCACCCGGCGGCCCCGCCACGCCGGGTCGACCCCTTCGCCGGTCGCCGCCACCGTGCCGGCCACGCCGACGCCGGCCCGGTACGGCGGCTCGTGGTCGAAGTACGGCTTGCCCTGCCCGCTACGGATCTTCGTCTCCACCCACAGCGTGTCCGCGATGGCCACGTCGATAACCACTTCGCCCGGCCCGGGCATTGGATCGGGCACCTCCCTCAGTGCAAGCACGTCCGGCCCGCCGAATTGGGTCACCTCAATGATTCGCATGGCACCGACGATGCAACCTCAACACGACTTGAGGTCAAACGCGACATTGTTCGGTAACACGTTCTTGACATTTGTAACGCGGGAGCGCACAGTCTGACTACGTAGTCCTGACTACGTAGTCAGACTGCTCTTCAGGAGATGCGTTATCTCAAGGAGGTGCGATGTCCCAGGCCAGCCGCCGACCCCCGGGCAGCACGGACGTCGCACGGCTGGCCGGAGTGTCGCAGAAGACCGTCTCCCGCGTGATGAACGGCGAGCCGTACGTCAGCGAGGCCGTCCGCGAGCGCGTGCTCGCCGCGGCGCGCGAGTTGGGATACCGGCGTAACACCGCGGCTCGGGCGCTCAACCTGGGCCGCTTTCACCGCATCGGGGTCGTGTCGCTGGGCAGCGTGCTCTACGGGCCGTCGTCCACATTGGTCTGGCTGGAGCGGCGGGCCCGGGAGACCGGATACGCGCTCAGCATCGTCCACACCCTCGAAGGCCAGGACGGCAGCGTCATGGCGGCCGTCGACTCGCTGCTGGAGCAGGGCGTCGACGGCATCATCCTCTCCGAACCCATCGACGAGGGGCAGCAGCTTCGCATCGAGCCCGAGGTGCCGGTGCTCAGCTTCGGCCCGACACCGGGCATCGACGGGCCGCGCGTCGTGGTCACCGGTGCGTCCGGTGTGGACGCTGGACGGGTGGCCACCGAGC
This sequence comes from Phytohabitans aurantiacus, assembly GCF_027923225.1. GTDB lineage: Bacteria > Actinomycetota > Actinomycetes > Mycobacteriales > Micromonosporaceae > Phytohabitans > Phytohabitans aurantiacus. Next base: position 23,898 of record NZ_BSDI01000053.1, on the reverse strand, counting down.
ACCTGCTCGCGCTCGGCCACGCGACCGTGTGGCACGTGGCCGGCCCGAGTCAGTGGTGGGCGGCCCGCGACCGCATCAGCGGGTGGCGGCGTGCCCTCGCCGCCGCCGGGGTCGCCGAACCACCCCTGATCGAGGGCGACTGGTCGCCCGCGTCCGGATACGCCGCCGGGCGGCTGCTCGCCACCAACCCCGAGGTCACCGCCGTGTTCGTCGCCAACGACGAGATGGCGATCGGGGTGCTGCGGGCGCTCGCGGAGGCCGGGCTCGACGTGCCGGGCCGCGTCAGCGTCGTCGGCATGGACGACATCCCCGCGGCGGCCTACCTCAGCCCGCCGCTCACCACCGTTCGCCAGGACTTCGAGGCCGTTGCCGCGTACGGGTTGAAGCTGCTCGTCGACGAGATCGAGAGTGGCGCGGCGGCCGCACCCCATGACGAACTTCCCGCGCACCTCGTCGTGCGCGAATCGACCGCACCACCGAGGGAGACATCATGAGAACACCGCGACTCCGGCTGACACGGGTTCTAGCCGCAGGCGTGGCCGCCGGGCTGGTCCTCGCCGGCTGCGGCGGCGGATCGGACGACGGTTCCGGTGACACGCCCAGCTCCGTCAGCCAGGCCGACATCGACAAGGCGATGCAGACACCGACCGAGCTGACGTTCTGGAGCTGGGTGCCGAACATCGACAAGGAGATCGCGCTCTTCCAGAAGAAGTACCCCGCGATCAAGGTGAAGCTCGTCAACGCGGGCCAGGGCGAGCCGCAGTACACGAAGCTCCGCACCGCCCTCAAAGCCGGCAGCGGCGCGCCCGACGTGGTGCAGATCGAGTTCCAGTACATCCCGACCTTCACCATCACGGGCGATCTGCTCGACCTGCGCCCGTATGGCGCGGAGGCGCTCAAGGACCAGTTCGTCGACTGGACGTGGGGCCAGGTGACCGGCGCGGACGGCCAGGTGTGGGCGATCCCGCAGGACACCGGGCCGATGGGCATGCTGTACCGGCAGGACATCTTCGACAAGTACGGGATCAAACCGCCGGCCACGTGGGACGAGTTCGCCGCGGCGGCGCGCACGCTCCACACCGCCGATCCCAACGTGTACTTGACGAACCTCGCCGGAAACCAGAACGGCGCCTGGATGGGGCTGCTGTGGCAGGCGGGCGCGCGTCCATTCAAGACAGACGGCGACCAGATCACCGTCAGCGTCAACGACGAGGCGTCCAAGAAGCTTGCCGGGTACTGGGGTGGTCTCGCGAAGGAAGGCGTCATCGCGACCGACGCCGACTTCACCGACCAGTGGTTCCAAGGGCTCAACCGCGGCAAGTACGCCACCTGGCTGACCGCCGCGTGGGGCCCGGTGTTCCTGTCCAGCAGCGCCAAGGACACCAGCGGAAAGTGGCGGGCCGCACCGCTTCCACAATGGACGGCCGGCGCGAACGAGGCCGGTAACTGGGGTGGCTCGACCAGCGCGGTCGTGAAGGCGACGAAGAACCCGATCGCGGCGGCCAAGTTCGCCGAGTTCCTCAACACCGATCCAGAGTCGACGATGATGTTCGCGACCGAGCAGTTCCTCTTCCCGGCCACGAAGTCGCTGCTGTCGAACCCGGCGTTCACCGACCAGAAGCCGGCCTTCTACGGCGGTCAGCAGGTCAACCAGGTGTTCGCCGGCATCAGCGACACGGTGGCGACCGACTTCCAGTGGCCGCCGTTCCTCGACCAGACCGTCAACGACTGGGACGAGACGGTCGGCAAGTCGCTCGCCGACAGGACCGACACCGTCGCCGCGCTCGACCAGTGGCAGGAACGCATCACGACGTACGCGAAGAACCAGGGCTTCACGGTTAAGTAGGGTTGGCAGACTGATGTCCACTGTGACCGCCGCGGTGCCGCGGCGCCGGCGGGTAGCGTCTCGCCGCGCCGCAGCCGGGTACCTCTTCGTCGCCCCTTTCCTCGTGGTGTTCGTCGCGATGCTCGTGGTGCCGCTGGCGTACGCCGGGTACCTCAGCCTCTTCCGGGAGCAGCTGATCGGCGGCACCACCTTCGCGGGGCTCGACAACTACACGCGGGCGCTCACCGACGACCGGCTGCTCGGCGGGGTGGCCCGGGTCGGCGCGTTCTTCGCCATCCAGGTGCCCATCATGCTGGGGCTGGCGCTGTTCTTCGCGCTCGCGCTCGACAGTGGAGCGTTGTGGCTGTCGCGGGTGCTGCGGCTGGGCATCTTCGTGCCGTACGCGGTGCCCAGCGTGGTGGCCGCCCTCATGTGGGGCTACCTGTACGGTCCGGATTTCGGCCCCATCGCGCAGCTGTTCGACAAGGTGGGCTGGGACGCGCCCAACCTGCTCGGGGCGGACCTGATGCTCGGCTCACTGGCCAACGTGGTGACATGGGAGTTCACCGGATACAACATGATCATCCTGTACGCGGCGCTGCGCGCGGTGCCTACCGAGCTGTACGAGGCGGCCGCCGTCGACGGTGCCGGCGCGTGGCGCATCGCCTGGAGCATAAAGATTCCGGCCCTGCGCCCGGCCCTGATGCTCACGCTCATCTTCTCGGTCATCGGCAGCTTCCAGCTCTTCAACGAGCCGCAGCTGCTGCAACGGCTGGCGCCGAACGTCATCGACAGCGCCTACACACCCAACCTGTACGCGTACTCGCTGGCCTTCACCAGCCAGGACGTCAACTACGCCGCCGCGGTGTCGTTCCTGCTCGGAATCGTCATCGTCGCGGTCTCCTACACCGTCCAGCTCGCGGCGAACCGGAGGCGGTCATGACGACGGAGCGTCTTCCCGGCAAGCGCAGTCCATTGTTGACGCTCGCGATGCTGGCCTTCCTGGTGTACTTCCTGCTGCCGCTCTTCTGGCTGGTGGTCGCCTCGACGAAGACCACCGGTGAGCTGTTCTCCAGCTTCGGTCTGTGGTTCGCCGACGACTTCTCGTTGCCAGGCAACATCCGTGACGTGTTCGCCGCGGAAAACGGCGTCTACGGCCGCTGGCTGCTCAACACCGTCGTGTACGCCGTCGTCAGCGCGGGCGGCGCGGCGCTGCTCGCGGCCCTGGGCGGGTACGGGTTCGCGAAGTTCCGGTTCCGCGGCAACAACGCGCTGTTCGGCGTCGTGCTCGGGTCCATCATGGTGCCCAGCACCGCGCTGGCCATCCCGACGTATCTGGTGTTCAGCAAGATTGGCCTCGTCAACACACCGTGGGCCATCATCCTGCCCTCGCTGGTGAACCCGTTTGGCCTCTACCTCATGCGGGTGTACGCCGAGGACGCGGTGCCCGACGGGCTCATCGAGGCGGCCCGCATCGACGGCGCGGGTGAGTTCCGCATCTTCTGGCAGGTGGCGATGCGGCTGCTCGCACCCGGCTTCGTGACGGTACTGCTCTTCACGCTCGTCGCCACCTGGAACAACTACTTCCTGCCGCTCATCATGCTCAACAACCCATCCCTGTATCCGGTGACCGTGGGCCTCGCGAACTGGGCCGCGCAGGCGTCGATGGGCGGCGGAGGCAGCGGTGGCAACGTGCTGCCGCTGGTGGTCACCGGTTCGTTGTTGTCCATCGTCCCGCTGGTCATCGCGTTCCTGATGCTTCAGCGGTACTGGCAGAGCGGCCTCGGCGCCGGAGGAGTGAAGCAGTGACTGTCCTGTTCGGAGCGGCATACTACCCGGAGTACCACCCCTCGCACCTGTTGAAGACCGACCTCGACCTGATGGCCGAGGCGGGCTTCACGGTCATCCGGGTCGGCGAGTCGGTCTGGTCCACATGGGAGCCCGAAAACGGGCGGTTCGACCTCGACTGGCTCCGGCCCACACTGGACGGTGCGCACGAGCGCGGCATCGGGGTCGTCCTGGGCACGCCGACGTACGCGGTGCCGCCCTGGCTCGCCCGGCAGTACCCGGAGATCGCGGGGGAGCGGGCCACCGGGCGTCGCATCCCGTGGGGCGCCCGGCAGGAGACCGACTTCACCCACCCGGCCTACCTGTTCCACGCCGAGCGGGTCATCCGCCGCGTCGTCGAGCGGTACGCCGACCACCCGGCCATCATCGGGTACCAGGTGGACAACGAGCCCGGCGCCGAGTTGCTGCACAACCACGGCGTCTTCCAGCGGTTCGTCGACGACCTGCGCGAGCGGTACGGCGACGTGGAGACGCTCAACCGCGAGTGGGGCCTGGTGTACTGGTCACATCGACTGTCCACATGGGCCGACCTGTGGGTGCCCGACGGCAACCTGCAGCCGCAGTACGAGCAGGCGTGGCGGCGCTTCCAGGCCCAGCAGGTCACCGAGTTCATCACCTGGCAGGCCGGGATCGTGCGCGAGTACACCCGGCCGGGCCAGTTCGTCACCACCTGCATCTCGTACGAGCGCCCCGGTATCGCCGACGACGAGCTGACCCAAGACCTCGACGTCACCGCCGGAAACCCGTACTACCTCATGCAGGACGGGCTCGCCCTGCCCACCCCTGAAGACCGCCCGCAGCACTGGATGACACAGGACTGCTGGGCGTTCTACCTCACCGCGGACCGCATGTGGTCCTCCCGCCAGGAGCCGTACCTGGTCACCGAGACCAACGCGCAGGCCATCGGTGGCCCATGGACGAACCAGCCGGCGTACGAGGGCCAGTGGCGCCAGGCCGCCTGGGCGCTCGTCGCCCGCGGCGCGAAGATGATCGAGTACTGGCAGTGGCGCACCCTCCAGTTCGGCACCGAGACATACTGGATGGGCGTGCTTCCCCACAGTGGACGCCCCGGCCGCACGTATCGCGAGATCGCCCGCATCGGCGCCGAACTGGCCCAAGCCGGCGACCTGGTCGACGGCATCACGCCGGACGCCGACGTGGCGATGCTGTACTCGACGCCGAGCAAATGGGCCCTCGGGGCCCAGCCCGCGCTCGCCTTGCCCGACGGCGGCCCGGATCGCCGTTCGTACCAGGGCGTGTTCGAGCCCTTCTATCGTGGCGCCTTCGAAGCGGGCTGCCAGGTGCGCGTCCTGCACACGCCCCAAGCTCTTATGTGGACACCCTCCGATTTCGTCGCGCGCCACCCCGTCCTGGTCGCCGCCGGCCTGTACGTCGCCGACGACTCCACACTGGACTGGCTGGCGGCGTACGCCGAAGCCGGCGGGCACCTGGTGCTCGGCCCCCGGACGGGATACGCGGACCACGAGGCGCGCGCCCGCGGCGACGTACAGCCAGGCAGGTTGGCGGAGGCGGCGGGCGCCTGGTACGACGAGTTCAACAACCTGCCGGCGGACCTGCCCGTGCGCGCGCGGTCCGGGTTGGCCCTGCCCGACGGGGCAGCCGGAACGCGTTGGGCCGACGGCCTCATAGCGGACGGCGCCGAGGTTGTCGCCGGCTACGACCACCCGCACTTCGGCCGGTTCGCGGCCGTCACGACCCGCCCGCACGGCCGGGGCCGCGTCACCTACGTCGGCACCATCCCGAACCCGGTGCTGGGCGCGGCCCTCTTCCGCTGGCTCCTGCCCGATCCAAGCCCCTGGGCCGACATCCCGCCGTCTGTGACGTCGACGGGCGCCACCGCGCAAGACGGCCGCCGCCTACGCTTCCTCCACAACTGGTCCTGGGACGAGGCGACGCTGACCGTCCCGATCCCGGTCCAGGACGTGCTTTCCGGCACGTCTCACGCGACCGGCACCTCGTTGACGCTCGCCGCGTGGGACGTCCGCGTACTCCTCGAAACCTGATTACGAGGCGAGGGCTTGGGTGTCGCGGCGGATGCCGTTGCCTCTGAGTATCGGCCGGGCGCGCGCGACGAGTACCGGACAGTGGGCATGGCGCAGGACCGCCTGAGTCACCGGCCCGAGCAGGGTGGGGCGGTCGCCCTGGGCGCCGACCACGACCAGCTGCGCGCCGTTTGACTCGGCGATCAGCGCCTCGTCTGCGGGCCGGTCCACGACGCGGTGCTCGGCCGGCACCGCAGGCGGAGGTGGCTCCGCGCACGGGGCGCCCTCGGCGTGCACGACGACCACGCTGGTGCGGCGGCGGCGCGCCTCGTCGTACGCGGCGTCCAGGCCGACGGCCGCGTCGGCGGAGCCGTCGACGCCGACCACGACCGGCCCGGGCCGCTCGGGGCCGCAGGCGAACAGCACCGGCTGGCAGGCGCGGGCGGCCACCTGGATGGAGACCGACAGGGCCGGGTCAGTGCCGTGGCGCGCGAGGCCCTGCCCGCCGAGCACGAGCAGAGCGGCGTCGGTGGCCGCGCGTAGCAGCACCCGGGTGGGGTCGCCATCGACGACCTCCGACGTCACGGTCAACGAGGGATACGCGCCGCGCGCGAGCGCCACGGCCTCGCCGACCATCTGCTCGGCGAGCTCGCGGTCGTCGCCGTATTCGTTCGAGAGAAACAGCTCCCACACGAAGGCGTGCACGATGTGTAGCGGGGCACCCGTCGAGGCGGCCTCCTGCGCGGCGAGCCGCACGCTGTCGGAGTCTGTGGCCATGTCCTTCACACCCACTACCACCGGTGCGTTCTCAACGATCATGGCCGCCACCTCCGTTGCTGGCTCCCTTCCCTTAGCTAACCGCATGTGACGGCTTCCCGACAGATGCATGCTGAGATCAGGCGAGCGGGCTCGTTCGTGGCTCCCTAATGCCCGCAGGTTGCCCTGAGTAACCGCCCGCCAGTGTTCCGAGCAGTGCACCGAGGATTGCTGTCAACACGATGACGCCGGTCCACATCTCCGCGGGCCATTGGAGGCCTTCGGCGACGTGCAATCCGAGCAATTGCCCCGACCACACGAGCGCGGGAAAGAGCGCACCGGCGATCACCAGGCGTAGCGGTGCGCCGGTTCCGCGTACAGCATCAAGACGCGCGATAAGGGTGTCCGCGACCGCGGCGCCGCACACGGCGGCGACCGCGCCGGCGGCCTGGGCCGCCGGGAACTCGAACATCACCATGACGAAGAGCGCCACGCCCGCGGTGATCGCGGTCGCCGCACCAAGCGTCGGCCGCCGCCGCAGCACCAGCAGCAGCGGTACCGTCAACAGCAGCGTCGTGATCACGTAGCTGCTCACGCCGGTCAGGGCGACGAGGCGGCTCATGCCCTGCAACCCTGTCTCGTCCCCGTCGTAGCCGTCATACGGCTGGGTGGGCGCCAGCGTCAGAAACGCGGACGAGTGCGTGAGCAGGATTGTCGTTGCCATTGCACCGAGGGTCACCGAGACAATGCCCGTGATTGCTCTCCCGCCGGTCACCCACCATGAGCGCAGCGGGCTCGTGACGATCAGGACACCGCCAACGACGAGCAACATGTGGCTCGGGCTGAACGTGGCCTCCAGGCCGACCTCGATGCCGATCGTCTCGTGCCACACCATGTCGGCGAGCCCGCCGACGAGGAAGAGCAGCACGCCGAGCGCCCCGAGCCGGTACCCGGCCGGCCAGCCATCGCGCCACCAGCGCGGTGCCTGGTCGCGTCGCTGGTACGCGAGCCAGAACGTCCACGCCGCGCTGCCGGCGAAGCCGGCGTAGAGCAGGCCGTGCCACGGCGTGAAGAACCCTTCGAGGGTCTCGATGACGTTGGCGTGTGCCCAGCCGTCGGAGAGCGCGCCACCGACGAGGCAGGCGGCGAGCAGCACCATGACGGCGTCTTCGCGTGGGGTGGCCGCCCGGACCAAGTCGGTCCGGGCGGGCGTGTCGACGGGCCGGATTCCGCTGATCGTCATGGCCCGTATCGTCCCAAATACCACACGCCGCGCCGATCGTCAGTTCGACGACTGCCGATCGCGACAAATCGCCAAACCCTATTAATCAGATAGGGGCAAGACCGGTCTGGCCAGTTGTTTTATGATTTGGATCTGCCTACTCCCAACATATGGTACGGCGTTGACCGGCCTGGGCGGCTTCCGGAGCATGGTTGCCATGACGACCGTCGCTCTCATCGGCAACCCTCGTGCCGGCTCCCGCACCCGGGTACTGGCCGACGACCTGCTCGAGGCACTGGCACCCGCGGGACCGGTGCGAGTGCTGGAGCTTGCCGAGATCGTGGGCGTGTCGTTTGGGCCGCAGCCCGCGTACGGGGCGTCGACCGTGGTCGACCCGTTCGAGGCGGTGCGATCGGCGCGGCTCCTCGTGGTAGTCACACCGGCCTACAAGGGCTCATACACCGGCCTGCTCAAGATCTTCTTCGACCAGTTCGGCCCGGGCGCGCTGGCGGGTGCGGCGGCGATCCCGGTGGCCGTGGCCGCGTCCCCGGCCCACCTGGACGCGACCGCCTTGGCACTGTCGACCTTGCTGGCGGAGCTGGGTGCGTCGGCGCTCCCCCCGTTGGCGGTACTGGAAAAGGATCTCCCCGCGTCGACGCCAATCGCCGACTGGACCGCGACCCACGGCCCAACCCTGCTAGCCGCCGGCCTAGCCGTCCCCCTCCCCACCCCGACCCCGTAACCCACCCTCACTGCCACCACCCCCGCCGTCCGCGTCCGCCTTGCGTCCGCGCCGCGTCGCCTTTGCCGCGCCGCGCGCGTCGCCCGCCGTGGGGACGGGTCGCCACACCCCGCTCGCCTCCCGTCGATCAAGGGCGTATGCACGTGGTTGGATCTCTTTCTCCGTGCGCGTCCGCGCCCAGGCCGGCCCGGCACGGCGTGTCGCCATGCCGGGTGCGCCGATCAAGGGCGAATGCACGTGGTTGGATCTCTTTCCGCGCGCATTCGCCCTTGATCGATGCGGATCTCCTTGATCGGCGGGGTTGAGGGAAGGGTTCTGGCGCCGTATCAAGCCCGACCACCGGGTCCGGCCCGGCGCCGCTAGGCGCCGGCAGCCGCCCGGATCGTCCCCATCCGCGCAGTGGGCAGCTCGTCGTGGACGGCGACCCTGACGTCGGGCCGCGCTCAACTCAACGACGTTGCCTCCCTGATCGGCGGCGATGCGTCTGGCGGCCCGGCGTCGTCGGACTGGAAACGCCCCTGTGCTTCCACCGGCGCGTCTGCGCTTCCGGTCCGAGGCGACTGGGATGCAACTGGCGACCTGCCCGATATGCGCGCTACGCGCGCCACCGCGACGGCGGCCGATCCGAACCTGTGCGTCCTGGGCTCGGCACGAAAATCCGCGAGAGAAATTTGTGTTATCCGCTCCGCTGGGTGGCATCTCCTAGGCGTGCGCGAATCGACTGGGGGACTGAGGGGCTGCGGGATGAGCGAGCACAACGGGCAGGTCATGTGGCTGGCGCGGCCGGCGGGCGGGCGGCACCGCCACGTCCCGGTCGCCGGCGGCGACGGGCGGCACGGCGCGGAGCAGGGGAGTGGCGGCGAGCACCGGAACACCCGCTGGTCCAGCCCTACCCGCTCCCGCACCGTCAACCGGCACCACCACGATCAGCCGGCATCCGAGGAGGCGGTCGCCGCCTCAACCACGGCTCCGGCCGCTGCCGGGCTGGATGCCGCGGCAGTGACAGCGGCGCTGGCGAGCCTTGACCGCGAGCATCGCGAGATCCTGGCCGAGACCTACTTTCGCGGCCGCACGGTAACCGCGGCCGCCAGCGCTCTGGGCCTGCCCGTCGAAACCGTGAAGGCCCGTGTGTACGCCGCCGTCCGCGCCCTGGACCGCGCAGCCCGCGCCGCCTGACCGCGCCCCCGATCAAGGAGATCTCCATCGATCAAGGGCGAATGCACGCGGAAAAGAGATCCAACCACGTGCATTTGCCCTTGATCGGCGCGGAGAGCGCCGAGCGGCGCCCCGAGCGCCGAGCGGCGCCCCGAGCGCCGAGCGGCGAGGAGAGCGCCGAGCGGCGGGGAGAGCGCCGGGCGCCCCCCGAGCGCCGGGCGCCCCCCGAGCGGCGAGCGACCGGGTTACTCGTATGCGATCGCGGCCAGCACGTTCAGGCGGGCGGCACGCCATGCCGGCCACAACGCGGCCAGTACGCCCGCCACCACCGCGATCAGGACGAAGATGATCAGGCTCAACCACGGGATCGCGATCGTCGTGAGGAAGTCGCGGTCGATGAGGGCCGCCGCGATCGCCACGCCCAGTGCGACGCCCATGACGATGCCCAGTACGCAGCCGAACACCGCCATCACCACCGACTCGGTGCCCACCATGCGGGTGACGCCGCCGCGGCTCAGTCCCACGGCGCGCAGCATGCCCAGCTCGCGGGTGCGCTCGTAGATGCTGAGCAGCAGCGTGTTGAGGATGCCGAGCAGCGCGATGACGATCGCCACGCCGAGCAGCACCGAGATGATCCCGAGCGCGATGTCGGTGAAGCTGGTGAACTGGTCGATCAGGCTTGACCGGTCACCCACCGTCACCAGGGGGAAGTCGGACATGACGCGCTCGACCTCGGTTTTCACGGCGGCGGCGTCGGCTCCGTCGTCGAGCGACACGTACGCCTGGATCGCCAGCGGGCCCTTGAAGTTGGACACCGCGGCGCGGGGCAGGATCATCGAGTCGGTCCAGATGGGCGTGGCCTCGTAGATGCCCACGAGCGTGTACTGCTGCTCGCCACCCTTGCTCAGCTCGATCGGGAACGTGTCGCCGACCTTCCAACCGCGCGATTTCGCGGTGTTTTCGTCGGTGACCACCTCGGTCGGTCCCAGCGTGCCGAGGTCGCCGTCGACGGCCTTCATGGCGAACATGTCGCGGGCCACCGCCATGTCGTCGACGGCGAACATGCCGCCGAACGGCGGTGCGCCGTCGTCGACGCGCCCGTCGACGGTGAGATAGAACGGCACCGCCTGGTCGACGCCGGGCAGGGCTCGCACCTCATCGACGGCCTCGGAGGAGAAGCCGATCGTGCCGTCGGGCGGGCCCTGCGTCGAGTTGGTCTGGATGACGATCTCCGCGCCGATCGTCGAGTTGATCGTCTCGTCGATGGTCTTGTTGAACGAGGCGGCCAGTACGCTGGCCGTGCTCACCAGCGTGACGCCGATCATCAGGGCGGCGGCGGTGACCGCGGTGCGGCGCGGGTTGCGCAGCGCGTTGCGGACGCCGAGCTTGCCGCTGGTGCCCCAGCCCACCGCGCGCCCGATCAGCCCGGCGAGCGGTCGGGTCAGCAGCGGCGAGAGCAGCGTGACGCCGAGGAAGAACAGCAGCACGCCGATCAGCAGGGCGGGCAGCGTGAGGCCGCCGATGCCGGTGAGCGCGGCGCCGGTCAGGGCCGCGCCGGGCACGGCCAGGGCGGCGCCCACAATGGACAGTACGAGCAAGGGCTTGTCGGGCCGCGCGATGTCGCGCATGGCGGCCAGCGGCGGCACGGCCGACGCGCGGATCGCCGGCACGAAGGCGGCGATCACGGTCACGAGGACGCCGACGACGTACGCCAGGATGATCGGTGTGGCGCCCACCTGGATGCCGGCGCCCGGCAGCTGAGCACCGATGAACGCGGTCAGCGCGCTGCTGCCCGCCATACCGAGGCCGATGCCGGCGAGCAGCCCGAGCGTGCTGCCGACGACGCCGACCAGTACCGCCTCGACGAGTACCGAGCTGGTGACCTGCCTCCAGCTCGCGCCCATCGCCCGGAACAGTGCCAGCTCCTGGGCCCGCTGGGCGACCAGGATGTTGAACGTGTTGAAGATCAGGAAGATGCCCACGAGCAGCGCGACGATCGCGAACGGCCCGAAGAAGTACGTGGTGACCGCAGACAGCCCTTCCTGCACCTCGTTGGCGGCGTCTTCGTTGGCCTGCTCGCCGGTCTTGGCCTCGAATCCGGCGGGTGCCAGCGACGCCACCCGGTCGCGCAGCTCCTCCTGCGTGACGCCCGGCTCGGCGCTCAGGTACGCCCCGGAGAACCGGCCCTCGGCACCGTAGAAGGTGCGCTGTGCGAACGCCTCCTGGAACAGGATCAGCGTTTCACCGGCGAGCGAGTCGCGGTCACCCTCGTAGACGACGATGCCGGCCACGGTGAACTCGCGGGCCTCGTTGACCTCCGGCAGGTACACCTTGAGCCGGTCGCCAACGGCGGCGTGTGCCTGCTCGGCCGTGTACCGCGAGATCGTCACGTCGGTCTCGGCCGTCGGCCACCGGCCATCGGCGAGCGAGACGAGCGCGAAGGGGTCGTCTCCGGTGGCGCCGCCGCCGATCTGCGGCGCGCCCTGCGTGGTGACGGGCTTGCCGTCGCGGACGTCGAACGGCACGACGCCGAGCGCGGTGATGTCGCCCTGCGCGGCGGCGACGCCGGGCACCTGGGCGAGCGCGTCGACCTGCTGCTGCGTGAGCAGCGGCCGCGGGTCGTCGTCGGCGGCATCTTCGGTGGGCATGACCTGGACGGCGACGTTCTGGTTGATGGATCGCAGCAGCTTTTCGAAGCGCGCGGTCAGCGAGTCGCTGAGCACGAACGCCCCGGACAGGAATGACACGCCCAGCACGATCGCCACGATGGCGAGGGTCAGTCGTAGCTTGCGGGACAGCAGGCTCTTGAGGCTGGCGCGTAGCATCTACGCGCCAGCCGATCCGACGTCGAGGCCCTTGAGCTTGTCGAGCACGGCCTCGGCGGTGGGCTCGGTCATCTCGTCGACGACCTGGCCGTCGCCGAGGAAGATGACCCGGTCGGCGTACGAGGCGGCGTTCGGGTCGTGGGTGACCATGACGATCGTCTGCCCGTGCTCGCGGACGGAGTTGCGCAGGAAGGCGAGCACCTCGGCGCCGGAGCGGGAGTCGAGGTTACCTGTCGGCTCGTCGGCGAAGATGACCTCGGGCCGGGCGACCAGCGCGCGGGCGCACGCGACGCGCTGCTGCTGCCCACCGGAGAGCTGGCTGGGCCGGTGGCCGAGGCGGTCGCTGAGGTTGACCGTCTCGATAACCGTCTTGTACCAGTCTGGATCGGCCTTGCGACCGGCGATCGACAGCGGCAGCAGGATGTTTTCCTGCGCGGTCAGCGTGGGCAGCAGGTTGAACTGCTGGAAGATGAAACCGACCTTGTCGCGGCGCAGGCGGGTGAGGCCGGCGTCGCCGAGGCCGGTGACCTGGGTTTCGCCGATGAAAACCTGCCCCCGGGTGACGGTGTCGAGCCCGGCGAGGCAGTGCATGAGTGTGGACTTACCGGACCCGGATGGCCCCATGATCGCGGTGAAGCGGCCCCGCTCCAGGTCGACACTCACGCCGCGCAGCGCGATGACCTGGGCTTCCCCCGAGCCGTACACCTTCCAAAGGTCGGCCGCGCGGGCGGCGACATCGGTCGTAGTCGTGGTCACCCCAACACCGTAGGCGGTCGGGGCGACACTTTCTGCCCGCACGCGTAAGGCATCGATGAAGGTCTAGCGCTCGCACTATGTCGCGTGCTTATCATAAGCCCCCAAATAAGGAGGTCACATGCGCAGGGCACCGCGCGCAAGACAGCTGGCGGCAGCGCTGGCAGGGCTTGTCCTTCTGCTCGCCTTCCCGACCGCCGCCCGCGCCGCGACCGTCACGGTCACCAACGGCGTCCAGTTCACCGACACGTCCGGCAACCCGCTGCACGCCCACGGCGGCGGGATGATCAAGGTCGGTAGCTACTACTACTGGTTCGGCGAGAACCGCAACGACAACAACACCTTCCGGTACGTCTCCGTCTACCGCTCCACCGACCTGCGTAACTGGGAGTTCCGCAACAACGTGCTGACCCAGAGCTCAGCCGCCGAGCTGAACGTCAGCAACATCGAGCGCCCGAAGGTCATCTACAACTCGTCCACCGGGCAGTACGTGCTCTGGATGCACTGGGAGAACGGCTCCGACTACGGGCAGGCCCGGGTCGCGGTCGCCACATCGTCCACCGTGGACGGCAACTACACGTACCGCGGCAGCTTCCGCCCTCTCGGGTACGACTCGCGGGACATGACCGTGTTCCGCGATGACGACGGCAGCGCGTACCTCATCTCCTCGACCCGCGTGAACGCCGACCTCAACATCTATCGCCTGACCTCCGACTACCTCGGGGTTGCCAGCCTTGTCCACACGCTGTGGCCCGGCAACTACCGCGAGGCTCCGGCGATGTTCAAGCGCAACGGGGTGTACTTCCTGTTCACCTCGGGCGCCACCGGCTGGGCGCCCAACCAGGCCAGGTACGCGACCGCCAGCAGCATCGCGGGCACCTGGACCTCGCCGACGAACGTCGGCAACAGCATCACGTACGGCTCGCAGTCCGCGTACGTCCTGCCGGTGCAGGGCACCTCGACCACCTCGTACCTCTACCTGGGCGACCGGTGGGCGGGCGCCTGGAGCGGCAAGGCGAACGACTCCAAGTACGTGTGGCTGCCGCTGTCCTTCCCGTCCAACACGTCCCTGTCGATGAGCTGGTACCCCCGCGTGAACATCGACACCGCCACCGGCGTGGTGAGCGGCAACGGCTCCGGCAACGCGTACGAGACGCTCCGCCCTCGCCACAGTGGACAGTGCCTCGACGTGCCCAACCAGTCGACCGCCGACGGCAGCGAGGTGGCGCAGTACGGGTGCAACGGCGGCGCGAACCAGCACTGGCAGCCGCTCGACCTCGGCACCGGGTACCACCAGCTCATCGCGCGGCACAGCAACAAGTGCCTCACCGTGCCGTCGTCGTCGACCGCCGACGGGGTGCGGGTGACCCAGCAGACCTGCGGCAGCGGCACCAACCAGCAGTGGCAGATCACCGACGTGGGCAGCGGCTATTGGCGGCTCACCGCCCGGCACAGCGGCAAATGTCTGGACATTGTGAGCGGATCGACGACCGCGGGTGCCAGGGCCATCCAGTACGCCTGCTCGGGTGGTACGAATCAGCAGTGGCAACGGACCGGAGCGCCGTAATCTAAGGGTTCGTCGAAGGGTTACAGTTTGCACGTGAAGCGTACGTCCAGAGATATTCGGGTAGCGAACCGCTTCGAGGTGCTACGGCACATCATCGCGTCCGCCACCGTGTCCCGCCAGCAGATCGCCAGCGACACCGGCCTGAGCCTCGCCACGGTCTCGAACCTCGTGGGCGAATTGCTCGAGTTGGGGCTGCTCGTCGAGGTCGGCTACCAGGACTCGGGTGGCGGCAGGCCGCGCGGCCTGGTTGCCATAAACCCCAACGGCGGTGTCCTGGTCGGCATCGACGTGGCGGAGACGTACGTGCATGTCGAGCTCTTCGATCCCGCGCTGACAGTACTCGCCAGTGTCGAGGAAGAGCTGCACCCCGAGGAGAACCGCCCCGATCAGGTCGTGGCGCACGTCGTGTCCAGCGTCGAGTCGGCGCTGGCCACGGCGGGCGTCGGGCACGACCGCGTGCTCGGCGCGGGGATAAGCGTGCCGGGCCAGGTCGACCGCGAGGGCGGGGTGTCCGTCTTCGCGCCCAACTGGGACTGGCACGACGTGCCGCTGCGCAGCCTGCTCGCGCGCTCCCTGGACATGCCGCTGTACCTGGACAACCCGCTGCGCGCCTGCGTGGTGGCCGAGCTGTGGTTCGGCGCCGGGCGCGGGCGCGACGACGTCGTCGTGGTCAACCTCGGCACCGGCGTCGGCGCCGGCCTCGCGTTCGGCGGCGCGCTGTACCGGGGCGCCACCAACAGCGCGGGCGAATGGGGTCACACGACGCTCGTCGTCGACGGGCGCCTCTGCCACTGCGGCAGCCGGGGCTGCGTCGAGACGTACGTCGGCGCGCCCGGCATCATGCAGAACCTGCGCGACCTCGCACCGAACAGCCCATTCCTGCACACCGACGACCAGACCGCCACGATCGAGGCGCTCGCTCGCGGGGTGGCCGACGGCGACCCGGTGGCCGCCAAGGTGGTCACCGAGACCGCGCGGTACCTCGGCGTCGCCGTCGCCGACCTCATCAACCTCGTCAACCCCGAGGTCGTGGTGCTCAGCAGCTGGGTCGCCGGCCTGCTCGGCGACGCCCTGCTCGCCGAGGTCCGCGCCGTCGTCGGCCGGCACGCGCTGCGCCGCCCGCTCGCGGCCACCGAGATCACGCTGTGCCGCATCGCCGGCAACCCGGTGAGCCTCGGCGCGGCGACCTTCGCCCTGGAACGCTTCCTCTCCGCCATCGGTACCAACGCCGGAGGTCTCGTCCGCCAAACCTGACCCGGAGGTACCGTATGCGCGCTTCCCGAAAGCTTGCCGCCGCCCTGGTGCCTGTCCTCGGGCTGACCGCCGCCCTCCTGGTCGCCGCGCCGGCACGCGCCGCCGTCGCGGCCGAGGTCTCCCCGGCGCCGGCGCAGACCATCGACAACTTCGGTGCTTCGGGCGCCTGGTGGCCGAACGACCTGGTGAACTTCGCGCCCGCGGCGCGCCAGCAGGTCGTCGACCTGCTCTTCGGGTCCGGCGGGCTCGCGCTGAGCGCGTACCGATACAACATCGGGGGCGGTGGCACGGCGGTCACGAACCCGGTCCGCGCGCCACAGACCTTCCGCACGCCGTCCGGCGGCTATGACTGGAACCGGGACGCGGGTGGGCGGATGTTCCTCCAGTACGCGTCGGACATGGGCGTGCGCGACCTGCTCGGCTTCGTCAACAGCGCACCGGGCGCGTGGACCAGCAACGGGCAGAGCTGCGGCGGCACGCTCGTCGCGGGCAGCACCCAGGCGTTCGCCACGTACCTGGCCGACATCGCCGCCCGCTTCGACAGTGCCGGCGTCCACCTTGACTACATCAGCCCGATGAACGAGCCGGCCAACAGCTTCAGCGCCTGCGGCCAGGAGGGCATGCTGGTGCCCGTGGCCCAGCGCGACGATCTGGTACGCGCGCTCGGCTCCACACTGGCCTCGCGCGGCCTGTCGACGGCCGTCAGCGCCGACGAGTCAAGCTCGGTCGGCGGGTTCAACTCGGAGGTTCCACAGTGGATCGGGCAGGGTGGCACCGCCCAGTACGTGTCGAACCTGGCCCACCACACGTACGACAACCCCAACGACGCCGCGCGCACGGCCGCGATGAACGTCGGCCGGGCCAACGGGAAGAAGACGTGGGCGAGCGAGATCTGTTGCTACACCGCGGTCGGAGGCGGCTGGGCGCAGGGGTACGACCCCACGATCACCGCCGGCCTCGGCATCTCCGAGAAGATCTACCGGGACCTGAACGTCACGTACGACACCGCCTTCCACTGGTGGACCGCGCTGTCGCCGATGATCGGGTGTGCGCCGACCACCAGCGCCGGCTGCCAGAACCGGGCCAACTCGTCCGGCTGGAACGACGGCCTCATCTACTACGACCCGAACTACGCCAGCAACGGCAACCAGTCCCTGTACGTGACGAAGCGCTATTACGGGCTGGCACACTACAGCCGGTTCGTGCGGCCGGGCGCGGTGCGGCACAACGTGACCGGCGTGCCGAGCGGCGTGCAGGTGTCCGCCTTTGACCACAATGGAGTGTGGACGCTGGTCGTCAACAACCTCAACACGGCCAGTACGTCGCTGACCGTCAATTTCAACACGAAGAGCGCCGTGTCGGCCGGGTCGGCGTACCGCACCAGCGCCACGGAGAGCATGGCCTCGGCGGCCGCCCCGACGATCTCCGGCAGCGCGGTGACGGCGACGCTGCCGGGGCGCAGCATCACCACGTACGTCCTGCCGCACAACGGCGGTGCCACCACATCGATCACCAGCCCGCTGACCGGCGCGGCGTCCGGCAAGTGCCTGGAGGTGCCGGGCGGCGCGACCGCCAACGGCACCCAGACCGCCGTCTACACGTGCAACGGCGGCACGAACCAGAGCTGGTCGCAGACCGCGGCGAAGGAGTTCCGCGTCTACGGCGGCAAGTGCCTGGACGGTGTCGCCGATCGGGCGGTCATCAACGACTGCACCGGCGCCGCGAGCCAGAAGTGGCGCCTGAACGCCAATGGCGTGGTGATCGGCGAGCAGTCCGGCAAGTGCGTAGACGTGACGAGCGCCTCGACCGCGAACGGCGCGCTACTGATCCTCTGGACCTGCCACGGCGCGGCGAACCAGAGCTGGCACCGCCCCTAACCGAACGCTTGCCGCAGCCGGCGGGGCCGGCGGGGCCGTCGCGGCCGGCGGGGCCGCTACGGCCGCTGGGGCCGGCGCGGCCGCGTCCGTCGATCAAGGCGATCTTCATCGATCAAGGGCAAACGCACGCGGAAAAGAGATCCAACCACGTGCGTTCGCCCTTGATCGGCGGGAGAGAGGGGCCGGCGCGCGGGCGCGAGAGGCCGCGCGGGCGCGAGAGGCCGCGCGGGCGCAAGCGGGCGGGATCGCGGGGTTACGGGCCGAGGATGGTCATCGTGTGGGGCGGGATGGGCGTGTCGGCCACGCGCACCTCGGCGTCTGAGTCGTTGGTCAGGAAGGTGTAGGTGCGGCCGTCGGGGTGGCGGCGCTGCACGGCCTCGACGCCGGGCGGCGGGTCGGCCAGGATCGGGGCCACGCCTGCAGCTCCCGCCACCCGCACCAGCAGCGCCCGCACCTCCGCGTCGTCCAGGTGAGTGGTCAGGTAGTAGGCGGTCCCGGCACCGTGCGAGCGCCGGGTCAGCGCCGGCGTCCCGGCCAGCGGTCCGTCGGAGTACGACACGAGGACCTCGGCGTCGACCGCCGTCGCGAGCTCGGTCCACACCCGACCGGACGCGCCGTTCGACAGTGCCACCTGCCCGCCGGATTCGAGGGGGAAGAACTCCTCCACGTGCACGCCGGTCAGGTCGCGCCACGCGCCGTACCCGCCGAGCCGGATGTGGTCGTTCTCGTCGACGACGCCGCTGTAAGGCCCCACCAACAAGGTTCCACCATTGTCTACATAGGACGCCACTTTTAGCGCGTCCGCGTCGCTCACCAGGTGCAGCGCCGGCGCCAGCACCAGCTTGTACCGTGACAGGTCCGCACCGGCCGGCGCGAAGTCGCACGTGATCGTGGCGGCCCGCAGCGCCGCGTGCCACTGCTCGGTGAACGCCACCGGGTCCATATCGACGCTCGGCTGGCTGGGGTGGCTCTGCGCCCACAGGCTCGACCAGTCGAGCAGGATCGCCACGTCGGCGACCACCTCGCTGCCGGTCACGCCGCCGAGGGCGCCGAGCTCCGCGCCGAGGCCGACGACCTCGCGCCACACCTTGGTGTCGGTGCCGGCGTGCGGCACCATGCCGGAGTGCCACTTCTCGGCACCGGCACGGGACGCGCGCCACTGGAAGTACAGGACGGCGTCGGCACCGCGCGCGACGTGCCCGAGGGAGTCGCGGCGCAGCCGGCCGGGCGGCTTGGCGAGGTTGCGCGGCTGCCAGTTGACGGCGCTGGTGGCGTGCTCCATCAGCATCCAGGGCCGGCGGCCGGCGAGCGAGCGGGCCAGGTCGGCTATGAACGCCAGGTTCGCGTAGGGGTCGGCACGGTCGGCGAACAGGTAGTGGTCCATGGCCACGACGTCCACTTCGGACGCCCACGCCCAGAAGTCGACCTTCCAGCCGTCGTTGAGGAAGTTCGTGGTGATCGGCAGGCCGGGGGAGAGGCGGCGCAGCACGTCGCGTTCCGCGCGGTAGCACGCCAGCAGCTCGTCCGACGAGAACCGGTAGAAGTCCAGCTGCTGCGTCGGATTGGTGAAACTGGGCGTCTGCCGGGGCGGGATGATCTCGTCGAAGGAGGTGTACCGCTGGGACCAGAACGCGGTGCCCCAGGCGGCGTTGAGCGCGTCGACGGTCTCGTACCGGTCCTGGAGCCACCGGCGGAACGCCGCCGCCGACGTGTCGCACCAGCAGCGCGCGATGTGGCAGCCGTACTCGTTGTTGATGTGCCACATGGCGAGAGCCGGATGCCCGGTGTACCGGTTGGCGAGCTGCTCTACGAGCGCCACCGTCGCGTCCCGGTACGCGGGCGAGCTTGGACAGTACGACTGCCGGCTGCCGTACCAGAGACGCTGCCCGTCGGGGCCGACGGGCAGCGACTCGGGATGCTTGTGGCTGAACCACGGCGGCGGTGTGGCCGTCGCGGTGGCCAGGTCGGCGGCGACGCCGTGCGCGGCGAGCAGGTCCATGACCCGGTCGAGCCAGCCGAACTCGTACCGGCCGGGCGCCGTCTCCAGCATCGCCCACGAGAAGACGCCGACGGTGGCGAGGTTGACGCCGGCCTGTTTCATCAGCCGGAGGTCTTCGGTCCACACCTCTTCGGGCCACTGCTCGGCGCTGTAGTCGCCGCCGAAGGCGAAGCCGGAAAGTAGGGGAATGTCGAAGGCCATGGCGGAGATCGTCCACACCCAAGAAGGCCGCGTCAACGGGTTGGCAACACTTATTCTTTGGCCTTGACGAAGTGGTTGCGGATACCTAGAGTACGCCTCACTTAACTGGACCGAAACGTTTTGACCTGTCGATGCGTATCTAACTACGAGAAGAAAGACGTCGCATCATGAGCGGATCAACCCCCGGCTTCTCCCGCCGTAGCTTCCTGGGTACCTCGCTGCTGTTCGTCGGTGGCGTCGCGCTGAACGCCTGCACCTCGGACCCCACGGGTTCCGGCTCCGGCGATGCCAAGATCACGCTGAACCACTGGTACCACGAGTACGGCGAGCAGGGCACCCGCGAGGCCGCGATGCGCTACGCCGCCGACTACACCAAGGCCAACCCGGACGTGGCCGTCAAGGTCACCTGGGTGCCCGGTGACTACAAGACCAAGTGGCAGTCTTCCGTGCTGACGCCCGATGGCCCCGACATCTACGAGATCAACGAAGTCACGCCCGACATGGTCCAGCAGCAGCAGGTCACGCCGCTGGACGACATCATCGGTTCGGCCAAGAGCGAGCTCAACGAGCACGCGCTCAGCGCGCTCACGCACAGCGGCAAGACGTACGGCGTCCCCATGATCATCGACGTCATGTACCTGTACTACCGCAAGAGCCTGCTCACCGCCGCGGGCATCCAGCCGCCGACCACGCTGACCGACCTGGTCGCCGCGTCCAAGGCGCTGACCAAGGGCAAGACCAAGGGCATCTTCGTCGGCAACGACGGCATCGCCGGCATGCGCGGCGTGATCGCGTTCTCGACCGGCCAGCAGTACCTGGACGGCCGCAAGGCGGTCTACGCGACTCCCGAGATCGCCGACGCGCTGACCGTGGCCCGGCAGATGTTCACGAACAACTCGATGCTGCTCAACTACACCACCGAGTGGTACCAGCCGGACGCGCTCATCTCCGGCGCCACCGCCATCTCGTGGGGCGGCATGTGGGCGCTCCCGGCGCTGCAGAAGCAGCTCGCCGGCGACTTCGGCCTGCTGCCCTGGCCCAAGCACGGTCCGAACGGCAAGCCGGTCGTGATCCTGGGCGGCTGGTCGCAGGTGGTCAACGGCAAGAGCAAGAACATCGAGGCGGCCAAGAAGTACGTGCAGTACCTCTGGCTGCAGAACGCCGACGTGCAGAAGGACTGGGCGCTCAGCTACGGCTTCCACGTGCCGCCGCGCGCCTCGACCGCCGCCTCCGCCACGCCGCTGCAGTCGGGCGAGGCCAAGGAAGCCGTCGACATCCTCAACCAGTACGGCATCCGGAACACCGCGCTGTGGGCGCCGTCGGTGCAGAAGCCGTACGACGACGCGGTCTCCGACATCATCAAGAAGAACGCGGACGCGACCGCCACGCTGACCAAGGCGCAGGCCCAGTCGCAGTCGGCACTCGACGCGCTGCCGCAGGTCTGAGGCGCATACGGTGTCCCTCCGTACCGCCTCATCGGGCGCGGAAACGGCGCCGCGTTCCCCACAGGGCAATGTGGGGGCGCGGCGCCGCCGCGTGGACTGGCCGGCCTGGCGGGCCTTCATCCTGCTGACCGCGCCCATCGTCGTCGGCCTGGTGATCTTCAAGTACGTCGCCATGGCCTGGGGCTTCCTGCTGAGCTTCAGCGAGGCCCGCGGCACGATCTCGCTCGGCAACTGGGTCGGCATCGACAACTACCGGCAGCTGTTCAACGATCCGCGGTTCCAGGACGCGCTGTGGATGATCGTGCTGTTCACCCTGGTGATCGTGCCGATCACGTTCGGCATCTCGCTGGGGCTGGCGGTGCTCGTCAACCGGCTGCGCCGCGGGCGGGCGTTCTTCCGCACCACGTTCTTCATCCCCGCCGCGGTGTCCTATGTGGTCGCTTCGCTGGTGTGGAAGATGAGCCTGTTCAGCGGAGTGCCGGCGAGCGCGGCCAACTCGCTGGCCGGCCTGTTCGGGCAGGAGCCGACCGCGTGGATCGCCACCGTCGACCCGCCCCTGTACTGGATCGTGATCATCACGGTGCGGCTGTGGCTCCAGGTCGGCCTGTACATGATCCTGTTCCTCGCCGCGATCCAGAACATCCCCGCCGAACTGTACGAGGCGGCCCGCGTCGACGGCGCGCGCAGCGAGTGGAAACTGTTCCGCCACATCACGTTCCCGTTGCTGCGCAACACGTCGGTCGCGGTCACGATGCTGCTGATCATCGCGTCGTTCCAGGCGTTCGACGAGTTCTACAACCTGCTGTCGACCGGCCTGGCCGGCGCGCCTGGTCCGGACGGCCGGCCGCCGCTGGTCTACCTGTACGACGTGGCCATGGGCCAGCAAGACTACGGCCTCGGCTCAGCCGGCGCGTTCGTCGTGACCCTGCTGATCGTCGGGTTCACGCTGCTGCAGAGCCGCATCACCGGTTTCGGGAAGGAGGACTGACGTGAAGAACGCCCGCGTCGGCACCTACTTGGCGGCGATCGTGTTCGCGATCCCGTTCCTCTTCCCGTTCTACCTGCTGCTGCGAAACTCGTTGATGAGCCAGCAGGAACTCGGCGGCCTCGACTGGGCCTGGTGGCCCAGCGAAATCAGCTTCCAGGGCTTCAAAGACGCGTTCAGCAACTCCAGCGTGCCCCTCGGCCGGGCACTGCTGAACTCCACCATCGTCGCGGTCGTCTCGGCACCAGTGTCCACATTGCTCGCCGCGATGGCCGGCTACGCGCTGGCCCGCATCAAGGTGGCCGCCGCCAAACCGGTGTTCGCCCTCATCATCGTGACAATGATGGTGCCGGGAGCGGCCACGTTCGTGCCGACGTTCGTCGTGGTCGGCTCGATGGGCGGCGTCAACACGCTGTGGGGCCTCATCGTTCCGGGCCTGTTCAACGCGTTCGCGGTACTGCTGTTCCGCGGCTTCTACCTGCGCTTCCCGGCGGAGATGGAAGACGCCGGCCGCGTCGACGGCCTCGGCCACCTCGGCGTCTTCGCCCGCCTCGCGCTGCCCAACTCGGGCGGGCTGCTGGCCGCGCTGGGCGTACTGTCGTTCATCGAGCACTGGAACTCGTTCCTCTGGCCACTCGTCATCGGCCAGGACCCCGCGTTCTGGACCGTCCAGGTAGCCATGTCCACCAACCTCACCTCGCAGTCGATCAACCTGCCCGCGCTGTTCGCCAGCGCGGTCGTCTCGGTGATCCCGCTGGCGCTGGTCTTCCTTCTGGCGCAGCGCTACATCGTGCGCGGCGTCATGATGACCGGCATCAAGGGCTGAAAGGACATCGGAGCCTGGCGTCCACATCGGAGGCCAGGCTCCGTTGTAATCAAGGCTTTCCGAGCTACCGCGACGCCCGCCGCGCACCAGACCGTAGCTCCCGCAGCCTCACCCCCCGCGCCCCACACCCCGTGGGCCTTACGTCCACGGCCCGGCAAGCACCCGCGGCCCCGCTAGCACCCGCGGCCCGCGTGCGCCGGCCTTTTCCGCCGATCAAGGGCGAATGCACGTGGTTGGATCTCTTTTTCGCGTGCATTTGCCCTTGATCCACGCAAGCGCCCTTGATCGGCGCTGGGCCCACGCCGTGGCGCCCCGCGCCTGCGCCGCGCGCCCGCGCCCGCGCCGCGCGCCCGGGCCTGGGCGGAGCGGGCGGCCTGGCTTGGTGGGGCAGGCTGGGATCTTGCGTCCGGATATATCCGGCTTGGTGGGGCGCAAGATCCCAGCTCACCCCCACCAAGTCGCGCGCGCGGTCAGATCTTGGCGCTGGACCGTCGCTATGGCGAGCTCAACCGGTGGTTGCAACACCGAGTAGTTGGGCCATTTTGTCAGCTGGGTTGGCCCAGCCGAGGGTCATTCGGGGTCTTGTGTTGAGTTCGTCGGCGACGTGGTCGAGGC
>NZ_BSDI01000052.1 GCF_027923225.1 Phytohabitans aurantiacus | reverse complement strand
ACCCCGAATGACCCTCGGCTGGGCCAACCCAGCTGACAAAATGGCCCAACTACTCGGTGTTGCAACCACCGGTTGAGCTCGCCATAGCGACGGTGGAGCGCCAAGATCTGGATGCCGATGGCGTCTGTGGCGAAGTGCTGCCCCTCTAGGGGCAGTAGTTCGCCACGGTCTCCGGCAGCGGCCGCCCTCCGCCGCGTCCGCGCCTGGCGTGGGCGCCGAGCCGGCGGCGCCCACGCCCGGCTAGGCCCGGCCTGCGCGGCCCGGGCCGAGCAGGGCTGCCGCAGGTGAGGCGCCGCGCGGCGATCAAGGGAGTTCCGAACGATCAAGGGCATACGCACGTGGTTTTGAGATCGAACCACGTGCGTATGCCCTTGATCGACGAGCTGGGGGCGGGGCGTCCGCGCCGAGCGGGCACCGCGCGCCGCGACGAGCTGGGGGGCGGGGCGTCCGCGCCGAGCGGGCGCCCCGCGCCGCGACCAGCTGGGAGCGCGGCCGCTGCGCTGCGCAAGGGGACGCGGCCGCCGCGCTGAGCGGGGCAACGCGCGCTGCGCCCGCGCCCAGCGCGGCGCAGCGCGCTGCCGCGCGGGCCTAACGGGTTAGGAGACTGTCACTGTTTGGAGGTCGATGTCGGACTTCGGGTGGCCGCCGCCCGGGTTCGGGTCGAAGGCGCCGTCGTGGCCCTTCTCGGTGGCCTTCTTCAGAACGTCCAGGCCGGCCTGGTCGACCTTGCCGAGGATCGTGTAGTCCGGCGAGAGTTCGACGTCCTGGTAGATGAAGAAGAACTGGCTGCCGTTGCTGTCGGGCGAGCCGCTGTTGGCCAGTGCTACCACGCCGGCCGGGTACGCCGGGCGCTCGTTGGTTGGCAGGTACTCGTTGCCGAAGCGGTACGACGGGCCGCCGGTGCCGTCGGTCTCGCGGTAGCCCTTGCCCTTGGCGCTCGGGTCGCCGCACTGGAGCATGCCAGTGAACATGCGGTGGCACTTGGTGCCGTTGAAGAAGTTCTTGCTGGCCAGGTACGCGAATGATTCTGCCGCGCACGGCGACTTGGCCAGGTCGAGCGTGACGTTGACGGTGCCGAAGTTGGTGGTGACCGCCATCGTCTTGGTGCCGGTGTTCGGCGGCGACGTGGTCGGGGGCAGGCCGACGTCCACGGTCTGCTTGGTCTGCTGGTCCTTCGGCACCTCGATCCACTTGCAGGCGACCGGTGCGGCCGAGGTGTCGGAGCCGGGGGTGGTCTTGTCGTCTCCGGCCGCCGCCACGATCCACACCGTGCCGACGGCGACGATCAGCAGCGCCACTCCCGCACCGATGATCTGGAACTGGCGACGGCGCTTCTTGGCCGCGGCGGCACGCTGGGCCATCTCCCTTTCGAGCCGGGCCCGCGCCGCGGCGCGCTGCCGCTCCTTCGTGGACGTCACGGTCTTTCCTCCTGCAGTTATGACTGGCCGGTGGTCGGCGACGGGCTGGCTGTCGGCGCGGTCGGGGTGGCGGGCACCGACGCGCTAGGTGCCGGCGTGGCCGCCTCACCGACCGTGAGGCTCTGGATGATCACGTCCTGGGCTGGCTTGATCTTCTCGCCCGAGCCGTTGTCGACGGCGCCCAACGCGCCGATCTTCTCGACCACGTCGAGGCCGGCGGTGACGGTGCCGATGATCGGGTACGTCGGCGAGGACGTCGTGAAGTCCTTGAAGAAGATCAGGAACTGGCTGCCGTTGCCGCCACCTGTCGCCGCGTTGCTGATCAGCGCGACCGTGCCCTTGGGGTACAGCGGGGCCTGGGCGGGAGCGGGGCTGGCCGACGGGCTCGGCTCGGGCGCGGCGGGGACGTTTTCGTTGAAGAAGGAGTACGTCGCGCCGCCCTGGCCGGTGCCGCTCGGGTCGCCACAGCGCAGCGCGCCCTCGGCGGTCAGCTCGTGGCACTTGGTGTTGTCGAAGAAGCCCTTGCCAGCCAGGTACGCGAAACTGGCACTGGAGCACGGCGCGCTCGCGACGTCGAGCGTCACGGTGACCGGCGCGCCCTGGTTGGTGGTGATGGTCATCGGGCGGGTGCCGGTGTTGGGCAGGTCTTTGGTGGGCGGCGTGCCGACGTCTTTGAGGTTGGTGTTGGCGCTGCCGTCCTGCGGCGTCCAGGAGCACAGGTCAGCGGCCTCGGGTGTCTTGGGGTCCGAGTCGAACCCGCCGAGCAGCCACACCGTGCCGAACACGATCAGCAGGAGAGCCAGGGCCGATCCGATGCCGGCCTGCAGGCGCCGCTTCCTGCGTGCGGACGCCGCCTTGCGCGCCATCTGCCGGTCGTATTTGGCCCGGGCCAGCTTGCGCTGCCGAGTCTTGCTGGAAGGCACCCGCACTCCCCTCCTTGTCGCCCCGTGTAGCGCACGCCACACGCCCGCCAGAGTGTACGGGTAACGCCTGAGAAAGTGGTGTCCGAGGTCGACGGATTCCAATCGGCCGTTATCGAACCGCTAACGTGGACTCTGTGTTCGTTACCGGCTTTCCCGCCGACGCCTTTGGCACCAACTGTTACGTGGTGGCCACGGCGCCGGGGGAGCAGTGTGTAGTGGTTGATCCCGGTATCGGGGTGATTGACCGGCTGGACGCCGTGCTCGCGGAGCACCGGCTGCATCCGGCCGCCGTCCTGCTGACCCACGGACACCTGGACCATACGTTCTCCGTCACGCCGGTCTGCGGCGCGCGGGGCATCACGGCGTACATCCATCCGGCCGACCGCGAGCTGCTCGCCGACCCGACCAAGGCGATCAACTCCATCGACCCGCGCGCGCTGCTCGGCGGGCTGGAGTGGAGCGAGCCCGACGAGGTCGCGCCGATGACCGACGGCGAGATCATCAAGCTTGCCGGCTTGGAGATCACCGTCGACCACGCGCCCGGCCACACCAAGGGCTCGGTCATGTTTCGCCTGCCAGATCAAGAGCAGGAGATCTGCCTGTCCGGCGACGTGCTCTTCGCGGGCTCGGTCGGTCGTGTCGACCTGCCCGGCGGCAGCATGCAGGAAATGATGGTGAGCCTGCGCGACAAGGTGCTTACCCTCGACGATGAGACGGTCGTGCTGCCGGGCCACGGTCCGGCCACCACGATCGGCCGCGAGCGCGCCGCCAACCCGTACCTTCGCCAAGTGATGGAAGCCCACTCATGAGTAAGCCCACGCCGCTCTCCGGGTTTCCGGAGTGGCTGCCGCCCCAGCGCGCCATCGAGCAGTACGTGGTCGATCGCATCCGGTCGACCTTCGAGCTGTACGGGTTCGCGCCGCTGGAGACCCGTGCGGTCGAGCCGCTCGACCAGCTCCTGCGCAAGGGCGAGACCTCGAAGGAGGTGTACGTCCTGCGCCGGCTCCAGGCAGCCGCCGAGGACGCCTCCGACGAGTCGTTGGGCCTGCACTTCGACCTGACCGTCCCGTTCGCGCGGTACGTGCTTGAAAACGCCGGGAAACTCACGTTCCCCTTCCGCCGGTACCAGATCCAGAAAGTGTGGCGCGGAGAGCGCCCACAGGAGGGTCGTTACCGCGAGTTTCTCCAGGCGGACATCGACATCGTCGACCGCGACACCTTGCCGTTCCACTACGAGGCCGAGATCCCGCTGGTCATCGGCGACGCGCTCAGCGCGTTACCGATTCCGAAGGTGCGCATCCAGGTCAACAACCGCAAGGTGTGCGAGGGCTTCTACCGCGGCCTGGGCCTGACCGACCCCGAGGCGGCGCTGCGCGCCGTCGACAAGCTCGACAAGATCGGTCCGGACAAGGTCGCGGAGCTGCTGACGGAGACGGCGGGCGCGACCGAGTCGCAGGCCAAGGCCTGCCTGCGGCTCGCGGAGATCTCGGCGCCAGACACTTCTTTCGAGTCCGCCGTGCGCGCGCTGGGCGTCGAGCACCCACTGCTCGACGAGGGCCTGGCTGAGCTGGTACTTGTCATGCAGGCGGCCGCCGAGCACGCGCCCGGCCTGTGCGTCGCCGAGCTGAAGATCGCGCGCGGTCTCGACTACTACACCGGCACCGTGTACGAGACGCAGCTCGTCGGGTTCGAGAGGTTCGGCTCGATCTGCTCCGGCGGTCGCTACGACAACCTGGCGTCCGCCGGCAACGAGCGCTTCCCCGGCGTGGGCATCTCGATCGGCGTGTCCCGCCTGCTGGGGCTGCTGTTCGGCGCCGACGCGCTGTCGGTGTCCCGGCCGGTGCCAACCTGCGTACTCGTGGCGCTGCCGACCGACGAGCAGCGGGCGGCCTGTGACCGCACGGCCGCGGTGCTGCGCCGGCGTGGCATCGCCACCGAGGTGTCGCCGTCGGCGGCCAAGTACGGCAAGCAGATCCGGTTCGCGGAGCGGCGTGGCATCCCGTACGTCTGGTTCCCCGGCTCGGACGGCGCCCAGGACACGGTGAAGGACATCCGCTCCGGCACCCAAATCGATGCCGACCCGATGACCTGGACCCCACCCGCGGCCGACCTCCGCCAGCAGATCACCCGCCCGTGATCAAAGCTTCATTCAAGGCGTTCTTACGACTTGAATGAAGCTTTGATCACGGAGTCCGCAGCGATCACGCGCTTCAGCAACGCCGCGAGGAGGTCGGCGTCGGCCAGGGGTACGTCGGCCCAATCCGCGTCGATCTCGCGAGCGATGCGTGCGTGGGTGTCTTTGCCGCGCGGCGTCAGGTAGGCGCGGATGCGCCGGCGGTCGACGGGGTCGATGCGCCGGTAGACGAGGTTGTGCTCGGTGAGCTGATCGACGAGCTTGGTGAGGGTCGCCGGGGGCAGGAACGCCTGCTCGGAGATCTCGCTCATGGTGTGGCCGCCGCCGTCGGCGAGCAGGGCCAGCACCCGCCACGCGTCGGTGGAGAAGCCCATCGGGTCGAGCACGGCCTTGAGCCGGCGGGCGACCAGCCGCTCGGCCCGCGTCAGCAGAAGCGTGAGATCCGCGGGCCTTTCCACGCACCTCATGCTACAGATCGGTCGCAGGTGCCGGCAGCCTCTGGAGATCACGCCGTTGACCAGGGACGATGGGCGCCATGCGGCGACGGGAATGGCTGAGCCTCGATGCGGCGGCCGTCAATGTCGCGCTCGTGTTTCCGTTGCAGGGACCGGCGGGCGTGTTCGGGCCGACGTGCGAGCTGTGCGCGGTACTCGCCGCCGAAGAGGTCAACGCGGCCGGCGGGGTGCTGGGTCGCGAGCTGCGGCTGGTACCGGTGGATGGCGGAGCGCCTCCGGACAATGTGGCCGCCGAGGTCGAGGCACTCGTCCACATGGGAGCGGTGCATGGCGTGACCGGCTGGCACATCTCCTCGGTGCGCCAGGCGCTAGCACCTCGGATCGCGCACCGAGTTCCGTACGTCTACACCGCCCTGTACGAGGGGGGCGAGCGCACCGAGGGGGTCTTCCTCACCAGCGAGACCCCGGTCGACCAGCTGTTGCCGGCGATGCGGCTGCTGAGCCGGGAGCGCCGGGTCCGCCGCTGGTACGTGGTGGGCAACGACTACGTGTGGCCGCGCCACAGCGCGCGGGCGGCCCGGCGGTACGCGCTGGCGTGCGGCGGCCGGGTGTGCGGCGAGACATATCTGCCGCTCGGCACGAGGGATTACCGCGAAGTGCTCCGACGCATTGAGCACGCCGAGGTCGATGCGATCCTCATGCTACTCGTGGGCAATGACGCGGTGCGGTTCAACCGGGCGTTCGCGGCGTCCGGGCTCGACGCCAGGTGCCTGCGGCTGTCGACGCTGATGGACGAGAACATGCTGCTGGCCAGCGGTGCCGGGGCCACGGCTGGCCTGTACAGCACCGCCGGCTTCTTCGCGGACCTGGTGACGCGCGAAAACCTTGACTTCCACGGGCGCTACGCGCGCCGTTTCGGCGCGGAAGCGCCGCCGCTGGGCAGCCTGGGTGAGTCCTGCTACGAGGGGGTACTGCTGCTGGCGGCCCTGATCGCGAGGGCACGCACGCTGGACGTGCGGGCGATCGGGGCGAGCGCCGACGCGGTGTCGTACGAGGGCCCGCGCGGCCTGCTGCGGATGCGCGACCGGCACGTGCGGCAGCGCATCTACCTGGCCGAGGCCGAGGCCCTCGACTTCCGGGTACTGGCCGAGCTGACCGCCGCCCCTTGACAGCCCACCACCCCGGCCGAGATACTTCCTGTGGGAAGGATCTCCCATTTAATTGCTCGTGCGCTCCTTTCGCACGGGCTTATTTTTTTGCCTGCCTGGCATTCACGGAAACACCCTCTTAAGGGCTCGGAAATACGTTGGCAACGTGTCACGCAGACGCTGAGGGCGCCATTCACCAGGGCCTTCCGTGGAGGTCGGATGTATTCGTTGCGTGGGCGCCGGTTCGGCGCCCTTTTGATCGCTGCCACACTCGCGTTGACGGCGTGCGGCAGCAAGACCGGTGAAAACGACTCGTCGTCCAGCGGTGCGGTCGCGGACACGTCCGGCGACACCGTCAAGGTGGGCCTGCTCAACTCGCTGTCCGGCACGATGGCCATCAGCGAGGTGACGGTCCGCGACAGCATCAAGCTCGCGGTCGAGGAGATCAACGCCGCTGGCGGCGTACTGGGCAAGAAGCTGGAGCCGATCAGCGAAGACGGCGCCTCCGACTGGCCGACGTTCGCCGAGAAAGCGGAGAAGCTCATCAAGGAGGACCGGGTCGCGGCGGTCTTCGGCTGCTGGACATCCGCCAGTCGCAAGGCGGTCAAGCCGGTCTTCGAGGAGAACAAGGCGCTGCTGTTCTACCCGGTGCAGTACGAGGGGCTGGAGCAGTCGCCGTACATCTTCTACACCGGCGCGACGACCAACCAGCAGATCGTTCCCGGTCTTGACTACCTGAAGTCACAGGGCAAGACATCGGTCTATCTGGTCGGCAGCGACTACGTGTTCCCGCGCACAGCGAACAAAATCATCAAGGCGTACGCGGCCGCCAATGGCATGACGATCCTCGGCGAGGACTACGCGCCGCTCGGTTCGACCGAGTTCGGCACGATCGTCAACAAGGTCAAGGCGTCCAAGGCATCGGCCGTGTTCAACACGCTCAACGGCGACAGCAACGTCGCTTTCTTCAAGGAGTACAAGTCGGCCGGGCTGACCGCGGCGAGCATGCCGGTGGTCTCCGTCTCGATC
This sequence comes from Phytohabitans aurantiacus, assembly GCF_027923225.1. Classification (GTDB taxonomy): domain Bacteria; phylum Actinomycetota; class Actinomycetes; order Mycobacteriales; family Micromonosporaceae; genus Phytohabitans; species Phytohabitans aurantiacus. Next base: position 96,002 of record NZ_BSDI01000052.1, on the reverse strand, counting down.
GCCGAGGAAGAGGTCAAGAGCATCGGCACGCAGTACCTCGCCGACCAGCTCACCGCGTGGAACTACTACCAGACCACGCCGGGCGCGGCCAACGACAAGTTCGTCAAGGCGTACAAGGCGAAGTACGGCGCGGACAAGCCGACCAGCGATCCGATGGAAGCCGCCTACGTGTCCGTGTACCTGTGGAAGGCCATGGTCGAAAAGGCCGGCGCGTTCGACGTGGCGAAAGTGAAAGCGGCCTCCGACGGCGTCACCTTCGAGGCGCCGGAAGGCACCGTGACCATCGACGGCGCCACCCAACACATCTACAAGACCGCGCGCATCGGCAAGGTCGGCGGCGACGGCCTGATCACCGAGGTTTGGAACTCCGGCTCGCCCGTCAAGCCGGACCCGTACCTCAAGGGCTACACCTGGGCGACCGGCCTGTCATGACGGTCATCGTCAGCCAGCTCTTCACGGGCGTCAGCATCGGCGCGGTACTGCTGCTCATCGCGCTCGGCCTCAGCCTGACGTTCGGGCAGATGGGCGTCATCAACATGGCGCACGGCGAGTTCATCATGGCCGGTGCCTACACCGTGTACGTCCTGCAGAAGGTCATCACCGGCGCCGGCTGGTCGCTGCTGATCGCCCTGCCCATCGCGTTCGCTGTTGCGGGCGCGATGGGCGTCCTGCTCGAGTTCCTGCTGATCCGGCGGCTGTACGCCCGGCCGCTGGACACGCTGCTGGTGACCTGGGGCGTCTCGCTGATCCTGCAGCAGGCCGCCCGCGACATCTTCGGCGCACCGAACGTGCAGACCAAAGCGCCCGACGCGCTCACCGGAAATGTACGGATCACCGACGACCTGGTGCTCTCGAACAATCGGCTGTTCATCCTCGGCCTCGCCGGGCTGGCCGTGGTGGCGCTGACGCTGGTGCTGCGGTTCACGTCGCTGGGCCGCCGCATCCGCGCCGTCGTGCAGAATCGCGACCTCGCCGCCGTGTCCGGCATCCCCACCGGGCGCGTCGACCGGCTCACGTTCTTCATCGGATCGGGGCTGGCCGGGGTGGCCGGGGTCGCGCTGACCCTGCTCGGCCCGATCGGACCGACCATGGGCACCAACGTCATCATCGACGCGTTCCTGGTGGTCGTGGCCGGTGGGATCGGGCACCTGAAGGGCAGCGTGATCGTCGCGTTCGCGCTCGGGACACTGCAGTCCCTCATCGAGTACTCCACCACGGTCAGCGTCGCGAAGGTGCTCGTGTTCGTCGCGATCGTGGCGTTCCTCCAGTGGCGGCCCCAGGGCCTGTTCACCCTGCGAACGAGGAGCATGGCGTGACGTCTACTGTAGAAAGACCTGTGTCGGCGCCGCCGGTGGCTCCGCGGCGTCGCTTTGTCTTGAGAGGGCCGGGCGTCGGCCTCGCCGTCGGCGCGGTGGTGCTTTTCGCGGTCGCGCCGGTCGCACTCTCTGACTTCCGGCTCAGCCTGCTCGCCAAGTACCTGTGCATCGCCATGGTGGCGGTCGGCATCGGGCTCGCGTGGGGACGCGGCGGGCTGCTCACCCTCGGGCAGGGCGTGTTCTTCGGGCTCGGTGGCTACGCGATGGCCATGCACATGAAGCTCGCGGACGCGGGTCCGGGCCAGATGCCCGACTTCATGCTGCTGTACGGCCAACTCGACGCGCTTCCCTGGTGGTGGGCGCCGTTCCGCAGCCCGTACTTCGCCCTGCCCGCAACGGTTCTCCTGCCGATGCTGGTGGCTTTCCTGCTCGGCTCGCTGGTCTTCCGGCGCCGGGTGCGCGGCGCGTACTTCGCGATCCTGAGCCAGGCGCTCGCCGCCGCGCTTGCCATCTTCCTCATTGGACAGCAGGGCACGACCGGCGGCACCAACGGGCTCACCGACTTCCAGGGCTTCTTCGGATACGACCTGGACGACCCCGTCAACCAGCGGATGGTGTATTTCATCGTCGCCGCCAGCCTGCTTGCGCTGCTGCTGATAGCGAGGCAGCTCATCAGGTCCCGGTACGGCGAGCTGCTCGTCGCCGTCCGCGACAGCGAGGAGCGGGTGCGCTTCCTCGGGTACAACCCGGCCAACGTCAAGCTCGTCGCGTACGTGGTCGCCGCCGGCATGGCCGGCCTCGCCGGTGCGCTTTTCGTGCCGGCGGTCGGAATCATCAACCCGGCGCTGATCGGCATCGTGCCGTCGATCGAGTTCGTCATCGGGGTCGCCGTCGGTGGGCGTGCCACCCTGCTCGGCCCGGTGATCGGTGCGGTCGCGGTGGCATGGGCGCGCACCACACTGTCCGAGGAGTTCCCGGCCGCGTGGACGTACCTGCAAGGGTTGCTCTTCGTCCTGGTAGTGGCCTTCCTGCCGGGCGGCCTGGCGTCGGCACGCGTGCTGCTTCGCAGGAGGTCCCCTTGAGTGGTCTACGGATTCGCGACCTCCGGGTCTCGTTCGACGGGTTCAAAGCCGTGGACGGCGTCGACCTCGATGTGGCGCCCGGCGACATCCGGTTCCTCATAGGACCGAACGGTGCCGGAAAGACCACGCTCGTCGACGCGGTCACCGGTCTGGTCAAGGCATCCGGCTCCGTCCACTTCGGAGACGCCGAGCTGCTGGGCCGGCCGGTGCACCAGATCGCCCGCATGGGCGTCGGGCGTACCTTCCAGACCGCCACGGTGTTCGAGGAACTGACCGTGTTGCAGAACCTCGACATCGCGGCCGGCGCCGGCCGGAGTCCGTGGTCGTTGTTGCGGCGCCGCACATCGGTGCCCACCGTGGTTTCGGAGGCGCTGGAGACCATCAACCTCACCGCCCAGCGGGACCAGCTCGCCGGCACGCTCGCCCACGGGCAGAAGCAGTGGCTGGAGATCGGCATGCTGCTGGTGCAGGACGTGCGGCTGCTGCTGCTCGACGAGCCCGTCGCCGGCATGAGCCACGACGAGCGCGACGCCACCGGCGCGCTGCTCGGCGTCGTCAGCCGCGACCGCACCGTCGTGGTCATCGAGCACGACATGGACTTCATGCGCAGCTTCGCCCGCACCGTGACGGTGCTGCACGCGGGCAAGGTGCTCAGCGAGGGGTCGGTCGCCCAGGTGCAGGCCGACCCCAAGGTGCAAGAGGTGTACCTGGGTCAGGGGACGCGCGATGCTTGAGTTCGACGACGTACACGTCGGGTATGGCCGCAGCACGGTGCTGCACGGCGTCTCCGCCTCGGTACCCGCCGATGGGGTGGCCGCCGTCATGGGCCACAACGGCGCGGGCAAGAGCACGCTGCTGCGCGCCGCGATCGGCCTGCTCCGGCCGGCGCGCGGCGTGATCCGGCTCGCCGGGGAAGACATCACCAAGCTGGCGCCGCACGAGCGTGTGGCGCGCGGAATGGCGTACGTGCCGCAGGGCCAGCAGTGCTTCCCGCACCTGACGACGGCGGAGAACCTGCAGCTCATCGCCGACTCGCGCCCGGGAGGCCGCGCGGCCATGGGGGAGGCGCTGGACCTGTTCCCGGCGCTGCGCGCACTGCTGAACCGACGGGCAGGGCTGCTGTCTGGCGGCCAGCGGCAGCAGTTGGCGATCGCGCGTGCGCTGATCACGTCGCCGAAGCTGCTGCTGCTCGACGAGCCCACCGAGGGCATCCAGCCGTCGGTGGTCGCCGAGATCGAGCACACGATCCTCGGCCTGACCCAGCGGGGCGGCCTGTCCGTGCTCCTGGTCGAGCAACACGTCGGCTTCGCGTTGCGCGCGGCCAGCCACTACTACGTACTCGAATCCGGCCGCGTCACATCATCAGGCGCCGGCGGCGACTCCGCCCAGCAAGCAGTCCGCGAAGCCCTAGCCGTCTAAGCGTGATCAGGGCGTCCCTCAAGTCGTTAGAACGACTTCAGGGACGCCCTGATCATGGGGTCGTGGCGTCGAAGATGAGGCAGCTCGACGTGGCGTGCGCGACGAGGCGGCCCTTCTCATCGGTGAGGCGGGCCTCCGCGAGCGCGGTCCGCCGCCCGGCCGACAGCACAGTGCCCTCGCAGCGCAGCAAACCCGACGCGATCGTGACCGGACGCAGGAACTTCACGCTGAGGTCCAGCGACGTGTACCCCACGCCGGCGGGCAGCGTGGTGTGCACCGCGCACCCGGCCGCCGTGTCGAGCAGCGTGGAGAGCATGCCGCCGTGCACCGTGCCCAGCGGGTTGTAGTGGAACTCCTGCGGCATCATCTCGACGACGACCCGCCCCTTGTCGGCCTCCATGCGGCTCATGTCGAGCAGGTGCATGACCGGCGGGGCGGCCAGCTCACCGTCGATCATCGCCCGGATCAGCTCCAGGCCGCTGCGCTGCCCCACGTGGGCGGCGTTGGCCATCGGGTCCTGCCAGGTGAAGGTGCGGCTGCGCTCGGCGGTCTGAGTCTGACTCATGGACGCAGCCTCGCAGCAGCTTGCTAGGTCTGTCAATCAGACTTAGCCTGGGTGGAGTGAGACCTACAGCACTCGACTGGTCCATCGACAACTGCACCATCGCCCGCGGGATGGAGATCCTTGGCGAGAGATGGACGTTCGTGGTGCTGCGCGACATCTTCGCGGGCATCCGGCGCTTCGACGACATGCGTGAACGCACCGGCATCTCCCGGCAGGTCCTCGCCAACCGCCTCGCCATGCTCGTCGAGCACGGTGTGCTGCGCCGCGAGCCCTACCGTGAGCCGGGCGCCCGCGTCCGCCACGAGTACCGCCTCACCGAGAAGGGCCTCGACCTGTACCCGCTGCTCGTCGCTCTCAGCGAGTGGGGCAACCGATACCTGGCCGATCCCGAAGGGCCGCCGGTCGCCATGGTGCACCGGGACTGCGGCGGCGAGGTGTCGCCCGTGATGCGCTGCTCCCACGGCCACGACGCCCTCAAGCCCCGCGAGGTCGCCAGCGCCCCCGGCCCCGGCGCCCGGCGCCGCCCCTCGTGATCAGGGCGTCCCTCAAGCCGCTAGAGCGACTTGAGGGACGCCCTGATCACGGGCCTAGAGTTTCGGGATGACTGATCACTCCGTCCGGCTGCGTCCAGTCACCGAGGACGATCTGGCAATGTTCCGACGGTTCCTGACCGAGCCGGGCCTCATCGGCCTGGACTGGGCCGGGTTTCGCGACGCGCAGGCGCCGGCCCGCCGGTTCGCCACCGACGGCTACCTCGGCGACGAGGACGGCCGCCTCATCGTGGAGGTCGACGGCGAGTCAGCGGCGGGGCTCGTCAGTTACTCCGCTGGCCAGTACGGCGCCGCGGGCAGGCACTACGAGATCGGAATCGCGCTGCTGCCCGAGTGGCGGGGGCAGGGCATAGGCTGGCGGGCGCAGGCGATGCTGACGGACTACCTCTTCGAGCACACGGTCGTGCAGCGCGTCCAGGCCGGCACCCACCCGGAAAACGCCGCCGAGCAGAAGTCCCTGGTCAAGGCCGGCTTCCAGCTCGAGGGCGTGGTGCGGGCGTGCGAGTTCCGCGCCGGGCAATGGCGCGACGGCTACCTCTACAGCCGCCTGCGCACCGACCCCGCCCCCACCTACTAGCAACGACGCGCCCCCGCGCCCTGCGCGCCGCGCGCTGCGCGCCGCGCGCCGATCAAGGCCATCCGCGTCGATCAAGGGCAGATGCACGCGGAAAGAGATCCAACCACGTGCATTCGCCCTTGATCGACGGAAGCGGCGCGCCGCTGCGCCCTGCGCGCTGCGCCCTGCGCCCTGCACGCCGCGCGCCGCGCGCTGCGCCCTGCGCGTCGATCAAGGCCATCCGCGTCGATCAAGGGCAGATGCACGCGGAAAAGAGATCGAAGCACGTGCATTCGCCCTTGATCGGCGGAAAGCGGCGTGGCGCCGTGCCCGGCGCGATGCGCGTGCCGTTGATCGGGCCAGGCTCAGCGACGCGGGCGCAGGACCGAGAGCTCAGAATCTCGTTGTTCTGGGGGTGTGTCACCGCGCTAGGGTCCGGCGCATGCGGCTTGAGGCGGTCACCCCGAAGAACTACGAGGCGGCTCTGGAGCTGTCCGTGCGCCCGGACCAGGACGATCTCGTCGCGCCGGTGGTCAAGTCGCTGGCCGAGGCGTACATCTTCCCCGAGTACGCCTGGCCGCGACTGATCTACGACGGCGACCGGCTCGTTGGCTTTCTCATGGCCTTCCTGGACATACCGTGGGGCTCCGAGCCCGAGGCCGACCTGCGTTCCGGTCTCTGGCGGCTGAACATCGCCGCCGACGCGCAGGGGAAGGGCTACGGCCGGTTCGCCGTCGAGGCGGTGTGCGCGGAGATCCGTGCTCGCGGCGGCACTCAGGCGTACGTGACCTGGGAACCGCGAGCCGGAGGACCGGAGGAGTTCTACCTGAAGCTGGGTTTCCGGCCGACAGGCGAGGAGAGTGGCGGCCAGACTGTCGGCGTCCTAGACCTGTGAAAGACCGGTAGCGTCCCCGGAGTGACCTCTACCTGGGCGCCCTTGCGGATCGCGGCCTTCCGCAGCCTGTGGATCGCCGTACTGGCGAGCAACATCGGCACCTGGATGCAGACCGTCGGGGCGCAGTGGCTGCTGGTCGAGCAGCGCGACTCCTCGGCGCTCGTGGCGCTCGTGCAGACCGCGAGCATGCTGCCCGTACTGCTGCTGGCACTGCCTTCGGGCGCGCTGGCCGACACGTTCGACCGGCGGCGGCTGCTGATCGCGGTCCAGGGATTCCTGGTAGGGGTGGGCGCGCTGCTCACCGCGCTGACCGCCGCCGACAAGATGCCGCCGGCGCTGCTGCTGACGCTGACGTTCGCGCTGGGAGTCGGGCAGGCGCTGACGCTGCCGGCATGGCAGGCGATCATCCCGGAGCTCGTACCGCGGCCGCAGCTCCCGGCCGCCTCCGCGCTCGGCTCGATCAGCATCAACCTGGCCCGCTCGGTCGGCCCGGCGATCGCGGGCGTACTGGTGGCTGGCGTCGGCGTGGCGGCGGTCTTCGGGCTGAACGCGCTGTCGTTCCTCGTGTTCGGGCTGGTGCTGTTGCGGTGGCGGCGCCCCGTCGACGGGCCCGCGGGCGCCCCCGAGCGATTCACCGCGGCGCTGCGCGCGGGTGGCCGGTACGTGCGGCACTCGCCGGTCGTGCGGCGCATCCTGTTGCGTGCCAGCCTGTTCGTGCTGCCGGGCAGCGCCCTATGGGCGCTGTTGCCGCTGGTCGCGAGCCGCCGGCTCGCGCTGGGGGCGGGCGGATATGGCATGTTGCTCGGCGCGATGGGCGTCGGCGCCGTCGTGGGCGCTCTGGTTCTGCCTCGGGTACGGGAACGCCTCACGCCAAACCAACTGCTGGCCGCCGCTGGGCTGACCTTCGGGGTGGCGCTGCTGGTGCTGGGGCTCGTGCGCAACGCGTTCGTGGTGACACTGGTGCTGCTGCCCGCCGGCGTGGCCTGGATGACCGTACTGTCCAGCGTCAACGCGGCACTCCAGCTCTTCCTGCCAAACTGGGTACGCGGGCGCGGGCTGTCGGTGTGGCAGGTCGTGTTCGCGGGCGGGCAGGCGTTGGGTGCGCTGTTGTGGGGCGCGCTGGCCGACTGGCAGGGCCTCGTCACGACGTACGTGGTGGCGACGATCGTGATGCTCGCGGGCGCGGTGAGCGTGCGACTCTGGCCGCTGATGGACGTGGCGGGACTCAACCGCGAACCCACTATCTACTGGCCCGAGCCACACCTGGTACTCGACCCCGACCCGGCCGCGGGCCCGATCCTCGTGAGCGTGGCGTACGCGGTCCCGCCCGAGCGCGAGACCGACTTCGTGGCCGCGATGCGTGCGGTGCGGCGGTCCCGCCAGCGAACCGGCGCCACCCGATGGGGCCTGTACCGCGACGGTGCGGTGGCGGGACGCTTCGTGGAGGTCTACACGGTGCCATCCTGGGACGAGCACCTCCGCCAGCACGGCGGCCGCCTGACCGGCGCCGACCGCGAGGCCGAGGAGCGCGCCCGTGCCCTGGTAACCGGCACCCCCGAAGTAACCCACCTCCTTCCCGCCTAAGCATCTCCGGCTGTGCCGCGTCCGGCGTCCTGCGGCTGGCGTCGTGCTCGTCCGGGACGGCGTGTCGCCCCGCTCCGCACGCCTCCCCGCCTCCCGCCGCCCGCCGATCAAGGGCGAATGCACGTGGTTGGATCTCTTTCCGCGTGTTTTTGCCCTTGATCCATGCGATTGCCCTTGATCGGCGGACGCCAGGGGCGCCCGTGTCACAGATGCGCGACGCCAGGCGCGGGACGCGCGCCGCCGGACGCCGGGCGCGGGACGCGCGCCGCCAGACGCGGGGCGCGGGGCCCGGGGCGCGCGCCGCCGGACGCCGGGCGCGGGACGCGCGCCGCCGGGCGCCCGGCGCGGGGCCCGGGACGCGGATGCCAGAGGCGGGGACGCCAGGCGGGGATGCCAGGCGGGGATGCCAGGCGCCAGAGCGCGGGCACGCGGCGCGGGGCGCAGGACGTCGGGGCGGGGCGCCGGGGTCGGGACATGTTCGGGGTTTTTGTTGGGTCCGGGGCGGGTTGAGGGGACATCTTCCGGGATATTGCTGGGTCGGTTGGGGTCGGGCTTGGCGGGCGGTGCTGGCAGCGTGGGCCGGGGGTTTCGGCGAGCGCTTGCGAGCCGCCGGCTCGCGCGGTGCCCGCGGGAGCATGCGGTCCGCAGGTGACGCGGACCGGGGCATATGAGCGCACCGGGGCGCCCAAAAGCGAGCCTGCGACTACGCCTGCGTCACGTCGGGGAAGGGGTGAGGGCGGGGTCGGTCGCTGTGGGGGTGATCGACGCGGTCGCGGATGGGGTCGCGGTGGGTGAGCACTCCGGCGGTACGTCGGCGGAGCCGGTCGCGGAGAGCCGGGTCGGTTCGAGGACGGTGACCTGTACTCGCGCGGGGCCTGTCGTCAGTGGGCCGCCCCCGGAAACGGGGAGGGTGACGGTGCCGGCCGCCGTGGCGGTCGTGGTGTGCGTACTGGTCGAACCGTCGACGGCCGTGACCTGGTACACCACCATGGTGGCGCCGGAGACGGTCGCGGTCGCGTCGACGGTGTAGGTGCAGTCTGCGGCGACCGTGACGTTGACGGCCACGCCGGTGACGCGTGCGGGTGGGCGCGGGGCCCGGGTGGTCGGTGCCGCGCCGCCGCCTCCGCTCGGTTTCGGAGTGGGGCTGGCGGTCCGTGCGACGGGCTCGGTGGTCAGCACGGCGCCGGGGAGGGCCTCCGGGGGCGGGGTGCTGTTCGGTGACGCGAGGTCGGGCATGGCGAGGGTGAGCCCTTTGCGTGGCGGGTTGGTCGCGGGTATGCCCGGTGGCACCGGTCGGGCCTCGACGATCCGTTCGCCGTTGGGGCCGCTCGGTGTCGAGGTGAGGCTGGCCAGTGCCGCCGCCATCGGCAGCAACAGGGCGGCCGCTGACGTGACGAGGGCGACGCGACCGCGCCGGCCGATCCGCCGCCGGACCAGGGTCGCCGGGCGCGGGCGGTCACCGCGAGCGTCCGCCGTGAACCGCGCCGTCGCTCGCCCGCCGGGCATCGCCGGACGGTCAGCGCCTGCCGCCGCCGCATCGAGGCGCGCCGTGCCGACCGGCGGCTCGGCGGAGTCAGGGTCGGAGGCGAGGCGCGTCGGGCCGGCCGCTGGCTCAGCGGAGGCGGAATCAGAGGCGAGGCGCGCCGTGCCGACCAGCGGCCCGCCGGGGTCGGAGGCAAGGCGCGCCGTGCCGACCGGCGCCTCGGCGGAGTCGGGATCGGAGTCGAGGCGCGTGCCGGCCAGTGGCTCGGCGGAGGCGGAGGCGGAATCAGAGGCGAGGCGTGCCGTGCCGGCCAGGGGCTCGGCGGAGTCAAGCGCCGCCGATGCGGTCGACGCGAGTATTGCCGCGGTGTCGATCGGTGCCGCGCGCCACGGGGGAAGGTACGCGCGGCGGGACAACAGCAGTGGGTGCGGCGGCACTGCCCGGCGGCGCCGGCGTGGGCGGGCGGCCTTCAGTAGTGCCTCGCGCGCTCCGGCCGCGTCGAGGCGGTCGGCGACGTTCTTGGCGAGTAGCGCGTCGATCACCGGGGTGAGCGGTCCGGCCCGGCGGGGGCGGGGGTGCGGCTCGCAGACGGTCGCGACCAGGCATGCCATGGTGTCGCCGCGCGCGAACGGGCCCACGCCCTCGACCGCGAAGAACAGCGTCGCGCCGAGCCCGAACAGGTCTGCTGGCGCGCCACCGGGTGCGCCGTGCAGGCGTTCCGGTGCTACGTACCCGGGGCTTCCCATCACCGCGACGGTGCGGATGGCGGCCTGGGGGTCGCCGACGGTGGCGATGGAGAAGTCGCTCAGCAGCGGGCGGCCGTCGGCCTGTACGAGGACGTTGGAGGGTTTGACGTCGCGGTGGATGACGCCGGCCGCGTGGGCGGCGTCGAGGGCGTCGAGCAGGCCCAGCCCGAGTCGCACCGCGGCCATCGGTTCCAGCGGCCCGTCTTCCTTGACGAGCTGGCGCAGTGACCGGCCCTCGACGAGGCGCATGACGACCCACGGCTGGTCGGCGTCTTCGACCGCGTCGTAGACGGCCACGATGTTCGGATGGAAGAGGCGGCCCGCGCTGAGCGCCTCCACCATCGCGCGTTGCTTGATCTCATCCCGCTCTTGCGGGGTGACGTACTGGTCGAAGCGGATCTCCTTGATCGCGACCCAACGTGCGAGGCGCAGATCGTAGGCTCGCCAGACCACCCCCATACCGCCCGTGCCGATGACCGATTCCAGGAAGTACCGGCCTGCGACAAGGCGTCGCTCCGACGCCACAGCTTGACCTCCCCGTAGCCGCACCACTACTCCAGCACCAGGTAAGGAGGCAAGCCATCCCAGATCCGTACGTAGCAGTGTCGGCTGATGATCCGATACTGCCCGGTCCAGATCGTTATTTTGCCTGGTGACGTCGGTGATAGGTACGGACGAGATCCTCTACTTGGATGCGTAGGGCGAGAAATTCAGGGAGTCTTTTTGCCGACAGTTCACGATCGTCGGGCAGATTGACAGCGATGTCGGCCGCGATCCGACCGGGGTCGCTGGCGAGCACCACGACCCGCTGGCCGAGGAACACGGCCTCCTCCACGTCGTGCGTGACCATCAGGACCGTCGTGCCGGTGTCGCGCCAGACCCGCCGGATGAGGATCTGCATGTCCTCCTTGGTTTGCACGTCCAGTGCACCGAACGGCTCGTCCAGCAGCAGCACCTCCGGCTCGCAGGCGAGCGCCCGCGCGATGGCGACCCGCTGCCGCTGGCCGCCCGACAGCTGCTTCGGCAGGGCGTGACGCAGGTCGGCCAGTCCGGTCTCGTCCAGGTACCAGGTGACCCTGCGGGCGCGCTCGGCCCGGCTGATCGGCAGGAGCTCCAGCCCGAACCCCACGTTTCGCTCGACGGTGCGCCACGGGTACACGGCGCCCTGCTGGAAGACCAGGCCGCGATCCGGTCCCGGGCCGCTCACCGCGCGGCCATCGAGGCGCACCTCGCCGCCGGTGGGCCGGGCGAGCCCGGCCACCAGCGACAGCAGTGTCGACTTGCCGGAGCCGCTGGCGCCGACGACGGAGAGGAACTGACCGCGCGGCACGGTCAGGTCGATGCCGTCGAGCGCGCGCACCGCGCCGAAATCCTTCACCACGCCGGCTAACTCGAGTACAGCGCTCACACCCACCGCCCGACTCGGTCGCGGGTCAGGCGCAGCAGCAGGTCGATCGTCAAGCCGATGATGGCGATGACCACGAGTACGGCGAAGATGCGGTCGATCTGGTTGAACCGTTGCGCCCGCACGATCCGGTACCCGAGGCCCGACTCGGAGGCGATCAGCTCGGCGACCACCACGAAGTTCCACGCGGCGGCCGCGTTGACCCTGATGGCGTCGAGCATGCCCGGGAGCGCGCCGGGCACGATCACTTTGCGCAGCACCTCTCCACGTCTTGCTCCGAGGGTGTACGACACGTCGATCAGCGCGGTCGGCACCTGCCGCACCGCGTCCGCGGTCATCAGCGTGTTGAAGAAGATCGTGCCGATGAACAGCAGCGCGATCTTCGACGGCTCGCCGAGGCCCAGCCAGATGATCAGCAGTGGGATGAACGCACTCGCTGGGAGGTAGCGCAGCAGGCCTATCACCGGTTCGAGGGCGGACTGGGCGGCCCGGAAACTGCCCATCAGGATACCGAGCGGCACCGACACGAGCACGGCCAGCCCGAAGCCTTGCAGCACGCGCGCCACGGTCGCCCACGCGTCGGTCCACAGGACACCGGAGCGGGCCATCTCGACACCGGCCGCCCACGCCTCGGCCGGCGAGGGCAGGAAGTCTGGGCGCCCGTCAACCAGTACGCTGCCGACCTGCCACGCGACCAGCGGCACCGCCACCGACAGCACCGCCAGCGTCCACCTCGCCGCCGGGGCTATCGGGCTGCGGATGGCGAGCAGGCTCGGCACCCGCCGGGCGGGCCGGCGGCGGGGGAGCGGATCCCACTCCCGGTGCGATCTTTCCACCGGCGCCGTCACGGTCATGAGGACGATGCCTTGACGAACGTCGGATCGAACAGGCCATCGAGGGGCGGCTCCTCGTCGACCAGGCCGGCCTTGACCAGGAATTGCGCGATCGACTTGGCCTGGTAGTCCAGGTGCGCCGGCGTGGTACCCGATTCGAATGCCGCGAGGTTCTGCTCCCGCGCGAAGATAGTGGTACCCGCGTCATAGGTCTTGTAGTCGGCGTCGCTGACGCCGCCCTTCTTGGCCATGATGCTGATGGCCGCGTCGGGGTTCGCCTTGATCCACGCCAGCGTCTCGAACCAGGTGTCCACCATGGCCTGTACCTCTTTGGGGTGGTCCTTGACGAAGTCAGCGGTGAACACGAGGTGGTCGGGGATCGCGCCGGGGAAGTCCGCGGAGGTGGCGATGGCCTTGCTGCCGGCGAGCCCGAGCGCCGTGGTGGTAAACGGCGCGAACGCCCCGACGGCGTCGACCTGCCCGGCGAGGAACGCGGCCGCGGCGGCATCGGTCAGCAGCGGCTTCACCGTGATGTCCTTTTCGGACAGTCTGGCCTTCTGGAGGGCGAGCAACAGAAGGTAGTGGTCGACCGTGCCCTGCTCGACGGCGACCGTCTTGCCTTTCAACTCAAGAACCGAGTCGATGCCCGGCTTGGCGATGATCTGGTCGTTGCCGGTGGAGTTGTCGTTGACGAGCACGATGGTCTGCTGCGCGCCGCCGCTGACCGAGGAGAGCGTGTCGTTGAGGGTCTGGCTGTTGGCGTCGAGGTTGCCGGTCGACAGGGCGGTGAGGCTGTCGGTGTAGCTGTCGAAGTACTTGAGGTCGACGGTCACGCCGTTCTTGGCGAACAGGCCCTGCTCCTGCGCGACCTGCCAGGGGAACCAGCCGGGCCAGGCGCTGAACCCGATGCGTACCGTGGTCGGTTCACCGGCGGCGTCGTCCTCTGTGGACCCGCACGCGGCCAGCAAAAGCAGCGCCGCCGCGGCGGCGGCGAGAAGCCTCTTCATGACGTGCTCCTTTGGGGGAGGTGGCCGGCCCGCACCAGGCAGCCGAGGGTGTCGCAGATGACGCGCGTGGCGATGAGGGACGTGATCTCGGCGTTGTCGTACGGCGGGGAGCACTCGACGATTTCGATGCCGGCGAGCGGCCGCTCGGCGATGAGCTGGATGAACTTGAGCACCTCGCGCGGGAGGAAGCCGCCGGGCTCGGGCCAGCCGGTGCCGGGTACGAACGCGGCGTCCAGACAGTCGACGTCGAACGACAGCCACACCGCCTCCGCGCCGTCCCACGCGACCTCCAGGGCGCGCTCGGCGGCGGCCTCGATGCCCATCTCGACGCAGTCGGTAACCGTCATGATCGTGGTGCCGCGCTCGCGCCCCACCTTGACGCCGGGGCGGGGCGCCTGCCAGCCGCCGATGCCGATCTGCACGAGGTTCTTCGGCGGGACGTTGGGGATGTCCGTCGCATGGAACCAGGGCGTCGTGTGCATCCGTTCGTCGAGGTCGGTCTCCTGGGTGTCGACGTGCCGGTCGAAGTGGATGATCCCCAGGTTGCCGTCGAGATGTTCGGCGACCCCGCGCACCGTCGGGTACCCGATCGAGTGGTCACCGCCCAGCACCACCGGGAACGCGCCGGAGGAGTACACGTGGCTGACCGCCTTCGAGATCTGGTCGAAGGTCTTTTCGATGTTGGCGGGGATGGTGAACACGTCGCCGAGGTCCGCGATCGTGATCGACTCGCGCAGGTCGACGCCGAGCTCGAACGAGTACGGGCCGTAGAGGGCGGAGATCTTGCGGATGCCCTGCGGGCCGAAGCGCGTGCCGGAACGGTACGTCGTGCCGCCGTCGAAGGGCGCGCCCAGCACCGCCACGTCGTACTCGCCGCAGCGGCGCACGTCTTCTAGGTACGGCGCCTTCAGAAACGTGTTGATGCCGGCGAAGTGCGGCAACTCGCCGCGGGAGAACGTCGGGATGCGCTTGTCGACGATGGAGTCGGCGCCGGGCAGCCCGTACTCCAACCCGCGCGCGACCTCTTCCTCCCACTTCGTGGTGGGCAGTTCGGCCTCGCGTTCGACGGCGTAGCGGGCCTCGGGACCGTAGTGGTTATGGAACATTCCCACGGGCACCTCCGGGCGAAGGCCTGGCTGGATACAGCCAGGAACGGCTGTCTCCCGGGCTTTTGTCCCGCCGTGGAGCGCGGCGGCTCGATGCCGCCGCGCCTGCGTCTCTCGGACCAGGCCCGCCCGCTGCTGGGGCGGCGGAACCCTAGGCGCGCCTCACCTGTGGTGAGTCTTCCGCAGTAGACCGGCTGCCCATTGCGGATACTTTGCCCGTTGGTTACGCCTATGTATCGACGCAGATGAGGGCGTCGCACGCGCGCGCCGCCCTCCTCGCCCTTTTCCGTCGATCAAGGGCGAACGCACGTGGTTCGATCTCTTTTCCGCGTGCATTCGCCCTTGATCGATGCGAATCTCCTTGATCGGCAAGCGGTGCGCCCGGCAGAGCGGCGCGCCCGGCGGGTGCCGACTCGCCCTTAGTACAGGAACACGTGGCCGTGCGAGATGGCCGCGCAGCCCGAGTTCGGCTGGAACTCGCTGAACAGGATCTCCTTGCCGTCCATGCGCCCGGTCACGCCGATCAGCACCGGGTCCCACACGTCCGTGCAGCCCTGCCCCGGCAGCGGCGGGATCGACTTGATGTCGCCCTTGGCGTCGCTGATCTCCGAGCAGACCTCTTTCTGGTGCGGGTGGGTGGGCAGGCCCGGGCCGGACGGGCCGCAGTCCACCAGGATCACGCCGTTCGGGCTGTAGATCCGGACCTCGTTGTCGCCGGCGGCCGGCGCGGCCGCGGCGGGTGGGGCGAAGATCGCCAGGGCTCCGAGGGCGGCAAGGGCCGCCGCGGCGGTGCGTGTTCTCATCGAATCCTCCCGTGGGTGAGAACGACCTCCTCCTATATAGATGTCAATCAGATGCGTGAAGGTTCGCGCCAACGTGGGTCAGATCAACGACCGTGCGGCATGATGGCGCGGTGGCCGACCACGAGACCCTGGAACGGGTGCGCGAGATGCGCGCCAAGGGCGCACCACCCAAGGTGATCGCCCGCGCGCTTGGCATGACGCCGGCCGAGGTGGCGCCCCTCATCCGGGCCGCCGCCGAGAGCGGCGACGTCCCGGCGCCGGTATCGGAGCTGGCCGGGTGCTGGATCAGTGGTGGCTGGAGCGACGGGCTCACCGTCAACGGCCACCTCGAGTGGGTCGACGTCGACATGCCCGGCCTGACGACTCGCGGGCTCGCGGCCGTGATGGTCGCCCGCCGGCCGAGGCACAGCTCCAAGCTCCAGGTCGCCGGTTTCCTGATCGACGTCTACTGCCTGGGTGTGAAGAACGCCCTGGGCGCGGCGATGAACGAGCGCGAGCTGCCCGAGTTCCTCGCCAACTACTTCGCGAACTATGACGGTGGAGCGCTCGCCATACCGGTGGAGCAGGCGCGGCACGTGGTCTTCGGCGCCGTCGACTACGCCCGCGGGCTCGGATTCGAGCCGCACCCGGACTACGCGCCGGTCGCGGATCTCCTTGGACCGTGGACCGGGCCGAGCGACATCACCTTCGGGTTGGACGGCATGCCGACCTTCATCCAGGGGCCCTACGACGACGTCCGCGCGATCGAAAAGACCCTCAAGCGCTCGGCCGGCAAGGGGAAGTACGCGATCTCATACGTCGTCGGGTAGGCACTCGTCGAGAGCGGCGCGGACCTCGCGGAGGTCGGCGCCGGTGGCGGTCGCGAGGGCAGCCGGCCCCACGAGCGGCATCCACGCCGCGCTGGGCCCGAGCACCGCGGGCTCCGGTGGCTTGTCGGCCCAGGCCGGATCGACCACCAGCAGCGAACCGGTGGCGCGGCCGCCGCCCAACACCGCCGGGCCGTCCCAGCCCGCGGCGCGCGGTCCGACCGCCACTTCCTGGCGCATGATGGTACCGCCCGCGTAGCGCACGGTCGTTTCAAGGCGCGCGTCGCCGGGCTGCTCGCCGTGGCGGCCGCAGACCAGTTCCTCGCGCCACACGAGCGCGGCGCCCTCGGCAAGCTCCACTGTAGACTGTCCAACATGGTCGCAGCCGCGGGCGGCGATCAGCGGCTCGGGCAGCCACCGCAGGTGCCCGCCGGCCGCCACGGTGGCGGCCACCTCCAGCAGTGACGCCCCGCCGCTGGCACCGGGCAGCGCCAGTGAGGCGGCGACGGCCCGCAGGCAGAGGCGCGCGCCCGGGCCCACCTCGACCTCGACGCGCAGCCGGTCACCGCCCAGCGGGCCGGCCGCGCCGCCGACGAGATGGGCCGTCTCCGGACCGGTGCGGCGGAGCACGAGCGGCGGCTCGGACCGCATGGTCACCAGCCGCGTGCCGCCTCGGCCCGCGACCGCCACGATCCGGGCGGTCGCTCTCACGCGTGGATCAGACCGCGGACCCAGTCGGCCACGGGCTTGGCGGACGGGTCCTCGACCAGCGAGAGGAACACCGTTGGCAGCGCACCCCGGCGGGCCTCGGCGTCGCGGGCCATCACGGACAGGTCGGCGCCGACCAGCGGTGCCAGGTCGGTCTTGTTGACCACCAGCAGATCCGCCGACGTGACGCCGGGACCACCCTTGCGCGGCACCTTGTCGCCGCCGGCCACGTCGACGACGAAGATCTGCTGGTCGACCAGCCCCTTGCTGAACGTCGCGGTCAGGTTGTCGCCGCCGCTCTCCACCAGTACCAGATCCAGCGGACCCAGCTCGGCCTCGAGGTCTTCGACCGCGTCGAGATTGGCGGAGATGTCGTCGCGGATCGCGGTATGCGGGCAGCAACCCGTCTCCACCGCCTTGATCCGCTCCGCCGGCAGTACGCCGTTGCGCAGCAGGAAGTCCGCGTCTTCGGTGGTGTAGATGTCGTTGGTCACCACCGCCAGGCGCAGCTCGCTGGCGAGCGCGCGGCACAGCGCGGCGACCAAAGCCGTCTTTCCCGAGCCGACCGGGCCGCCGATGCCCACCCGCAAAGCGCGTTGGCCGGCTTCGAGTGGGGCGTGGGGGTCGGGGTGAATGTGCTCAGCTTGCGTCGTTTCGTTAACTGGCAAAGAGACGCACCTCCCAGCGCGCGTGGATCTCGGCACCGGCGTCCAGCAACGGCGCTGACGCGGCGGGCAGGTCGTCGACCGGCGAACCGGCGTGTGCGGCGGCCCGTGCGGCCACCGTCTCACAGTCGGTCGCCATGCCGGCGAGTAGCGCGTGTACCCGGTACGGATCAAGCCCGAGCAGGCGCACGGCGGCGCTGGCGGGGCCGGTGATCGTGCCGTACGCGGCGGCCAGGGCCGCCTGTGTGTGGTCGAGGCCGGCGGCGGCAGCGACCACGCCGAGCGCGACCGGCTGATGCGGGCTCGCCGGCAGCGGGGGCAGCGGCCACATCTGGCGTGCGGCGCGCAGCAACGCCCGGCCCTGTGCCCGCGACGCGCGGCGGAGCGCGGGGGAGGGCGTGCGCGCGTCGAGCCCGGCGTCCAAACTGGAGGCGTCCACAGTGGAGTAGCAGGCCGCCGCAGCGAAGGCCGACGATACCAGGCCGGCGGTGGCCAACCGTCCACGTAGGAACGCGCCGAGGTCGTCGACACCGGTGACCCGGCGCGCGGTCACCGCCGCCTCCAGCCCGCCCGAGTGCGCGTGCCCGCCGGACGGGAACCGCCCGTCGGCGAGCAGCAGCAGCGAGGTGATCGACATCAGAACAGGAAGTATCGCTGGGCCATCGGCAGCTCGATCACCGGTTTCGGCTCGATCACCTCACCGTCGACGCGCACCGTGAACGTGTCGGGCTCCACCTCGATCCGCGGCATCGCGTCGTTGAGCGGCATGTCGGCTTTGCCGCGTGCGCGTACACCTGCCACCGGCACCAGACGGCGCGCGACCGCGAGGCGGTCAGCAAGACCCGCGTCGACCGCCGCCGGGGCTACGAAGGCGACGCTCGTCGCCGCCGGCGCGGCGCCATAGGCGCCGAACATCGGCCGGGGGAGCACCGGCTGCGGCGTGGGAATCGAGGCGTTCGCGTCGCCCATCTGCGCCCACGCGATCAGGCCGCCCTTGACGACCAGGTGCGGCCGCACCCCGAAGAACGCCGGATCCCACAGGACCAGGTCGGCGAGCTTGCCCGGCTCGACCGACCCGACCTCGCCCTCGATGCCGTGCGCCACCGCCGGGCAGATCGTGTACTTGGCGACGTACCGCCTGGCCCGATGGTTGTCGGCGGCGCCGTCGCCGGGCAGCGCGCCCCGCCGTTCCTTCATGACGTGCGCGGTCTGCCAGGTGCGCAGGACGACCTCGCCGACGCGCCCCATCGCCTGCGAGTCGGAGCCGATCATCGAGATCGCGCCGAGGTCGTGCAGGACGTCTTCGGCTGCCATCGTGCTGGGCCGGATGCGGCTCTCCGCGAACGCCAGGTCTTCGGGCACGGCCGGGTTGAGGTGGTGGCAGACCATCAGCATGTCGAGGTGCTCGTCGAGCGTGTTGCGCGTGTACGGCCGGGTCGGGTTGGTCGACGACGGCAGCACGTTGGGGTGGGCGACGACCGTGATGATGTCGGGCGCGTGGCCGCCACCAGCGCCCTCGGTGTGGTAGGCGTGGATCGCCCGGCCACCGATCGCGCGCAGGGTGTCTTCGACGAAACCGGCCTCGTTCAGCGTGTCGGTGTGGATGTTGACCTGGACGCCCGACGCGTCGGCGACCCGCAGGCACGCGTCGATCGCGGCCGGCGTGGTGCCCCAGTCTTCGTGCAGCTTGAACCCGCCCGCGCCGGCGCGCAGCTGCTCCCACATCGACTCTTCGCTGACCGTGTTGCCCTTGCCGAGCAGCATCACGTTGACCGGCCAGGGGTCGAGCGCCTCCAGCATCCGCGCCAGGTGCCACGCGTTCGGGGTGACCGTCGTGGCCTTGGAGCCCTCGGCCGGACCGGTGCCGCCGCCCAGGATCGTGGTGATGCCGCTGGCGAGCGCCTCTTCGAGGATCTGGGGGCAGATCAGGTGCACGTGGCTGTCGATCGCGCCCGCGGTCAGGATCTTTCCGTTGCCGGCGATCACCTCGGTGCCCGGCCCGATGACCAGGTCGGGGTGGACCCCGTCCATCGTGTCGGGGTTGCCGGCCTTGCCCAGGGCCACGATGCGCCCGTCGCGGATGCCGACGTCGGCCTTGACGATGCCCCAATGGTCGAGCACCACCGCGCCGGTGATCACCGTGTCGGGGGTGCCTTCGGCGCGCGTCGCCCGCGACTGGCCCATCGACTCGCGGATCACCTTGCCGCCGCCGAACACCGCCTCGTCGCCGCCGGCGCTGCGGTCCTCTTCGACCTCGATCAGCAGGTTGGTGTCGGCGAGCCGGATGCGGTCGCCGGTGGTCGGCCCGTAAAGGCTGATGTATCGCCGTCTATCGATCCTCATGCGTCCCGCCTCACCAGGCCCGGCACCACGCGGAGGCCGGCCAGGGGCACCAGGTCGACGTCGCGCGGCACGCCGGGCTCGAACCGGACCGACGTGCCGGCGGGAACCCCGAGCCGATGCCCCTGTGCCGCCGCGCGGTCGAAGTCGAGCGCCGAGTTGGCGTCGGCGAAGTGGTAGTGCGAGCCCACCTGGATCGGCCGGTCGCCGGTGTTGACCACCGCGAGCGACAGCACTGGCCGGCCGGCGTTGATCTCGATGTCGCCGTCGCCGGGGATGACCTCTCCGGGGATCATGGGATCGGCTCGTGGACGGTGACGAGCTTCGTGCCATCCGGGAACGTCGCCTCGACCTGCACCTCGGCCAGCATCTCCGGCACGCCTTCGAGCACGTCGTCGCGGGTCAACACCTGCCGTCCCGCCTCCATGAGCTCGCTGACGGTGCGCCCATCGCGGGCCGCCTCCAGCAGGAACGCCGTGATGATCGCGGTCGCCTCTGGATAGTTGAGCTTGAGGCCGCGATCTCGACGCTTCTGGGCCACGTCGGCGGCGACGTGGATCAGTAACCGGTCCTGCTCATGGCGGGTCAGAAACACTCGAACACCTCCGGGCCGGATCGTGCCACCCATGCGTTGCCGACATGTTACGCAGCGCGTGCGTCAGGAATTGACGAGCCGCGCGCCCGCTAGAACGATCACGCCCTCCGGCGCCTCGCACCGCACCTGGATCGTCAGCTCCTCGGCGCCCTCCACCTCCGCGTCGAGGCGCGCCGGGCGCGTCATCGTCGCCTCGAACTGGGTGCCGCGGGTCCGCTGCGTGAGCGTGCCGTCTCGTTCCTTCACGCCGGACAGCGCGTAGACGTACGTGCGGGCGTCCTTTTCGGCTTCGTAATAGGGGCGCACCGTGGCGGAGAAATCGAGATACCGGCCGCGCACGAGATAATTGACCGAACGTACCTTGTCGTTGGCCTGATTGGTTGGACAGCGTACGACAATGGCGTGCTCGTAACCGGATTCGTCGGCGAGTTCGCGGGGGAGTTTCGTCAAATTCGCGGCACCGGACTGGGGGCTGAGCGCGTCGAGGTACGTGGCGTCTTCGACTTTCACCGGTGCTGGTTTCGCGCCTGTCGTCGGCGGTGGCGTCGGCTTCTCCGGGACCGGCTGTGGCCATCGCCAGGCGGCCAGCGCGATGGCCGACGAGGTGACCAGCGTGATCACGCCGATCGCGATTCCGATCCTCTCGGCGCGTCTCATCCGTGCGGCCTCGATTCTGCTCGACTCCAATGACAGGCGCTCATTATCGGGGCCACCGCCCATTGTGGAAGTCGCTCAATCGTGGACGTATATGTGACAGTGATCGGCAGTCGGTCGTGCGATAAATGCGTTCCCTTTGAAACAGTTCGAAACGAGGAGGTGGCGTGGTGAGCGCGCCGAACCCCAACGTCGTCATTCCGCCGCCCCGCCCTCCGCTACCGGCCGGTCCGGTGTCCGGCAAGCGGCTGCCGTACGGCGTCGCCGCCCTCGCGGTCGCGGGGCTGGCGCTGCTGCTGGCGCTCGGGTCGGCGGTGTTCGCGTGGCGGGCGATCGACCAGGCCAAGGACGCCAAGCAGGTGGCGCTGGCGGGGCGCGCCGAGCCTGTCGCACCGGCGGCCGCTTCTCCTTCGTCCTCGCCCTCTTCCGCTGCGGAGCCGCTGCCGTCCGAGGAGCCGGTCGAGCCCGCCGGGACGGGTGAACCGGCTCCACTGGACGAGCGCACCGTCTACACGCCCAAGTACGAGAAGCAGTCCTTGACCTTGAAGGCTCGCGAGTGCAACCACTCGATGTACGCCGACCTGGACGAGCCCCGGGCGAACGTCGCCTCGACCGGCTATGACCTGGTGCTGAGTGGTGACTGCAGTGGCAACCTGCTGTATCTGCGCCTCGGCGACGGCGTGGAGGGCAGCGAATCGGGAAGCGCCGGTTCGACGCCGCAGGACTGCGCGGAGCAGATCCGCACCGCGCCGCTCGGCGAGGCCAAGGTGCCCGTGCGCAAGGGGGTGGTGCTGTGCCTGACCACCTCGTTCGTCGCGGCCAACGAGCGCGGCGACGATCAACGTATGGTCCTCGTCGAGATCACGGGTGTCGCGGACGGCGGCGCGGTCACCCTCAAGGCGACCGCGTGGAACATTCCACGCTGACGGCGGGTGGCGCGGCCGCTACCGGGTACGCCTGACAGAATGTCGGGGCAATCCCGTTAGCTAAGGAGAAGCTCCCGTGATCCGTACCCATGACGCCGGCAGCCTGCGCGCCTCGGACGCCGGCACGACGGTGACGCTCGCCGGGTGGGTGGCCCGCCGGCGCGACCACGGGGGAGTGATCTTCGTCGACCTGCGCGACGCTTCGGGCGTCGTGCAGGTCGTTTTCCGCGAAGAGATGCAGGTCGCGCACGCGCTGCGCAACGAGTACTGCGTCAAGGTGACCGGTGCGGTCGAGCGCCGCCCGGACGGCAACGAGAACCCCGAGCTACCCACCGGCGAGATCGAGGTCACCGCGAGCGTCCTGGAGATCCTCTCCGAGGCGGCGCCGCTGCCGGTGCCGGTCGACGACAACGTCGACGCCGGTGACGACATCCGCCTGCGGTACCGGTACCTGGACCTGCGGCGCAGCGGCCCCGCGCGAGCCTTGCGGATGCGCTCCCAGGTCAACCAGGTCGCCCGGTCCGTGCTGCACGCGCGTGACTTCGTCGAGATCGAGACGCCGACGCTGACCCGGTCGACGCCCGAGGGCGCCCGCGACTTCCTGGTGCCCGTGCGGCTCCAGCCCGGCACCTGGTACGCCCTGCCGCAGTCGCCGCAGCTGTTCAAGCAGCTGCTGATGGTCGGCGGCATGGAGCGGTACTACCAGATCGCCCGCTGCTACCGCGATGAGGACTTCCGCGCCGACCGGCAGCCCGAGTTCACGCAGCTCGACATCGAGATGTCGTTCGTCACGCAGGACGACGTGATCGAGCTGGGCGAGGCGATCGTCGCGGCCCTGTGGAAGGAGACGATCGGGTACGAGGTCACCCGGCCGATCCCGCGGATCACGTGGCACGACGCGATGGCGCGGTACGGGTCCGACAAGCCCGACCTGCGGTACGGGGTCGAGCTGACCGAGCTGACCGACTACCTGCGCGGCACCGAGTTCCGGGTCTTCGCGGGGGCGATCGAGGCCGGCGGTTATGTCGGCGCCGTGGTCATGCCGGGTGGCGCCGGGCAGAGCCGCAAGGAGCTCGACGGCTGGCAGGACTGGGCCAAGGCTCGGGGCGCGCGCGGCCTGGCGTACGTGGTGCTGGACGCCGAGACCGGCGAGGCGCGCGGGCCGGTCGCCAAGAACCTCAACGAGGCGCACCTGTCGGGGCTCGCCGACACGGTCGGCGCCAAGCCCGGCGACGCGATCTTCTTCGCCGCCTCGACGAACACCCGTGAGGCGCAGGAACTGCTCGGTGCCGCGCGCATCGAGATCGCTCGTCGCGCGGGCCTCATCGACTCCGTCGACGGAGGGGCGAACGCGTGGGCGTTCTGCTGGGTCGTCGACGCGCCGATGTTCGAGGCCACCGACTCCCAGGAGGGCAAGGCAGCCGGCTGGACCGCCGTCCACCACCCCTTCACCTCGCCGAACGCCGAGTGGGAGGCTGGGTTCGAGCAGGCTCCCGACCGGGCGCTGGCGTACGCGTACGACATCGTCTGCAACGGCAACGAGATCGGCGGCGGCTCCGTCCGTATCCACCGCGGCGACGTACAGCGGCGCGTCTTCGACCTGCTCGGCATCACGCCCGACGAGGCGAACGACAAGTTCGGCTTCCTGCTGGAGGCGTTCAAGTACGGCCCGCCGCCGCACGCGGGCATCGCGTTCGGCTGGGACCGGGTCTGCATGCTCCTCGCCGGCGCCGACTCGATCCGCGAGGTGATCGCGTTCCCCAAGACGCGCGGCGGCTACGACCCGTTGACCAGCGCCCCGACACCGATCACCGCCCAGCAGCGGTTGGAGGCGGGCGTCGACGCCAAGCCCAAGCCCGCGCCCGGCACGCCCACTCCGGGCACGACCGGCACGGCCGCCCCGGTCGACCCCGCGAGCTAACGCGCCAGCCATCCGCACGTTTTCGCGCCTTCGGCGCGGCGCTCGCTCGCCCGTTCCGCGGCGCTCGCTCGCCCGTTCCGCGCCGTTCCGTGTCGTTTCGCGCCTTGCGGTGCCTTGGCGGCGCTGCCCTGGGCGCCGTTTCCGCCGATCAAGGGCGAATGCACGTGGTTGGATCTCTTTTCCGCGTGTATTCGGCCTTGATCGGTGCGAATGTCCTTGATCGGCGGGTGTCCGCGATCGGTGGGCGTCCTGACACGTCCCCGGGGGTGTGAGGCGGCGGGTCATGGTGGCCGGGCTAGCCGCCGGGTTTGAGCGGTTGGCGGCGGTGTGCCGCCGCGCTCTGCGCGTCGATCAAGGCCATTCGCACCGATCAAGGGCGTATGCACGCGGAAATGAGATCCAATCGCGTGTATTTGCCCTCGATCGGCGCACACGGCGTGGCGACACGCCGTGTTGGGCTGGTCTGGGGGTGGACGTGCGCGGAGGAGAGATCCAAGTACGTGCATTCGGCCTTGATCGGCGTGCAATCGGCCTTGATCGGCGTGCAAGGCGTGTCGACACGCCGTCACGGACGGGCGGCGGCGCCGGGAGAAAGGACGGGCGCGGGCTGGTTTGCCCCTCTTTCAGCCGGCTGTGGGTGGCCCGGAGGGCCAGGGCTTCTTGATCGGTAGGCGTCCGCGATCGTAGGGCTCGGGAGGCCCGCGGCGCGATCCGGACAATCTGGTCGGTGGGCGGCGCCTGGCGGCGCCGGATCGACCGCGGTGGACGGGCTTGACCTGGCTGGGAGCGCGCGTAGCCGCGACCGTGACAGATCGCCGGAATGCCCACACTCGGCGGCGCCGATCAAGGAGATCTGCATGGATCAAGGGCAAACACACGCGGAAAAGAGATCCAACCACGTGCATTCGCCCTTGATCGGCGGGAAAAGGGCGGCGCGCGCCGGCCCGCGCCGGCGGCGGCCCGCCACGGCCCGCGGCGGCGGCCCGCGGCGGGCCGTGGCGGAGTGCCGCGCGGTAGTGAGGCGCGGACGACGGCGCGAAGCGGCGCAGGGTCGCGCGGAGCCGGCGCGGTCGAGCGGCGAGGCGGTTGACGGTGTACGAAATGTCACCGTCCGTGACGAAGCGTCGACAAGAGACCGGCTCTAGAAATGTCCACGGTGGACGCTTGGCGGGGTGTGACGAGGGGTACATACGGCGGCAGGAATCCCCCGGATAGGAGGACACGATGCTCGCCATCATCGCGGCGGCAGTCTTCGGGTTCGCGTTGCTGCTGGACCTGCTCGACTCGGATCTCGGCGCCCCGGACCTGTTCAACTGGAACACCCTCGTGCTCATCGGACTGTTCGCCCTCGCGCTGTACTTCGCGGGCGTCGGCCGTGGGCCTGGCACCGGCGGTGGTGGCCGGTGGTATCGCGGACGCCGTCCGGGTCGCGGATAGCGTCCGCGACATTTCGGGCGTTGGAGATCCGGCCGGTAGTGTCTTTCGGTAATGGAGCCCGACGGCCTGTTCTCTATTGCCGACACCGGCGTGCGCACAGCACCCGCCGGGGGCGGTGACGTCGGCGGCTTCACGCCTCCCCGCGCCGACTCACCGCTCCCGGTGCGCATGCGCCCCGCCTCGATCGACGAACTGGTCGGGCAGGACCACCTGCTCGCACCCGGCGCGCCGCTGCGCCAGCTGGTCAGCGGCGCGTCGCCCATGTCGGTGATTCTTTGGGGACCGCCCGGCAGCGGTAAGACCACGATCGCGCACCTGGTGGCGGGCGCGACCGACCGCAGGTTCGTGGCGCTGTCGGCGCTGTCGGCGGGGGTCAAGGACGTCCGCGCGGTGATCGACACGGCTCGCCGTGAGCGCCGGGCCGGTGGGCGGCCGACGGTGCTGTTCATCGACGAGGTGCACCGGTTCAGCAAGACGCAGCAGGATTCGCTGCTCGCCGCCGTCGAGGATCGCGTCGTCACGCTGCTCGCCGCGACCACCGAAAACCCGTACTTCTCGGTCATCTCGCCGTTGCTGTCACGCTGCGTGCTGCTCACGCTGCAGCCGCTCGACGACCACGCGGTGCGCGGCCTCGTGCGGCGCGCGATCGCCGACGAGCGAGGGCTGCGCGGCGAGGTCACCCTCGCCGCCGAGGCAGAGGATCATCTGGTACGCCTCGCCGGCGGTGACGTGCGCAAGGCGCTCACCGCACTGGAAGCCGCCGCGGGGTCGGCTGTCGCGCTCGGGTCCACCGAGATCGACCTGGCCACCGCCGAGCAGGCGGTCGACGTTGCGGCCGTCCGTTATGACCGTGACGGTGACGCGCACTACGACGTGACCAGCGCGTTCATCAAGAGCATGCGCGGATCCGACGTCGACGCGGCGCTGCATTGGCTGGCACGGATGCTGGTGGCGGGCGAGGACGCCCGGTTCATCGCGCGGCGCATGGTGATCTTCGCCAGTGAAGATGTCGGGATGGCCGACCCGAGCGCGCTGTCGGTGGCGACCGCCGCGGCGCACGCCGTCGAATACGTCGGGCTGCCCGAAGCGCAGCTCAACCTCGCCCAGGCCGTGATCCACCTCGCCACGGCACCGAAGTCGAACTCCGCCACCCGCGCGATCGGCGCCGCCATGGCCGACGTCCGCGCGGGGCGGGGCGGCGGGGTGCCGCGCCACCTCCGCGACAGCCACTACCAGGGCTCGCGCGGGCTCGGGCACGGCATCGGGTACCGGTACCCGCACGACGATCCGCGCGGAGTGGTCACGCAGCAGTACGCTCCGGACGACCTGGCCGGGGCCGACTACTACGAACCGAGTTCGCACGGAGCCGAGCGGGACATCGTCGCCCGCCTCCCCGTGCTGCGCCGGATCGTGCGCGGTGCCGAGCCCAACCAGCGGACGAACCAGGACGAGGAGGCACAGTGAGCGAGGTAGGTGGCGCGGCGGCGCCTGGACTGAGCGACGCGCCGACGAAGTCGCTGCGCGGCGCGCGGTCCAAGCGCCGCCCTCTGGCGCCGCCCGACCGAGCGAACCAGGAGGCACAGTGAGCGACGACCGGCGTGGCCGGGGGCGCCGCTGGGGCCGAGGCAAACCGGAGGCGCCCGCCGAAGAGGCGGTACCCGGCGAGGAGCTCGGCTGGATCGACGACCTGCGTACCGCCAAGCAGGATGGCTCGGCCATCGGCGCGGCGACGGTGGGTGCGTCCGGCTCGTCCGCGTACTCGAAGCTGCCCACTGGCGACGAAGAGGCCGAAGGCGAGGCCTGGCCCGGCCGCCGGCCGCCGGAGGAGGAGTCCCCGCGTCCGCCCGCGTCGCAGCAGTCACCGGGTCCCGATACCCGCTCGGCTGTGACCCAGCCGCGTCCGCCCGCTGCCGCCCCAACGCCTCCGCTGCCTTCCGGGGCTCCCGCCCCGCCGCGCCGCTTCGCTGGCTCCGGCGACCCAGCCGTACCCGGACCGGCCGACGCGGCCACCGACCTGCCGCCTCGCCATCCAAGCTCCGGCCAGCCCGACCCGTACGCTGAGTCACCGGCGAGGCCGGGTCCACAGGGATCGTTCCCCGGGATCGGCCGGCTGCCGGTCGAGCCGCCGCCGGGTCGGGGGGCTGCGCCGCGCGGTACGGTTCCGCCGCAGGCTGGCCCGATCGGTCCGCCGATCGCTGGACCGGTCGAGCGGGTGGTGCCGCTCTCTGGCAACGCTCCCGAGGTGCCACTTTCCGGCAACGCCCCGGAGATTCCGCCGCCGTTGCCGCCGCGAGGTGGCCCCGCTGGTGCCCGTGGTGGCGCAGCCCCCGAAAGCCCGGTCGCGGGCGAGCGCACGGGTCCGCGAAGCCGGTTCGGTGGCCGCGGTGACGAAGTGCCTCCGGTCCAACAGGACGTGCCTTGGGCGGGCGCCGCGCCGCCCCCGGACGACCCGCGCGCCGGCCGCCGCGACGCCCCATGGGACGGCGGCCCGAGTGGCCGGTTTGCCACCGGCGATGTGCTGGGCGGCGCGGATGGCCCGGGCGGTCGCCGTGGCACTGGCGATGTGACGGGTGATGGCCCGCGCGGTGCTGATGGGCCGGGTGGCCGCCGTGGCACTGGCGATGTGATGGGTGGCGGTGGTCCTCGCGGTGCTGATGGCCCGGGCGGGCGGCATGGCACTGGCGATGTGATGGGTGATGGCCCGCGCGGTGGTGACGGGCCGGGGGGTCGGCATGGGACCGGCGACGTCATGGCCAGTGGTGGTCCGCGTGGTGGTGACACGCAGTTCGACGGGCCGGGTGGCCGGCGCGGGACCGGGGAGGTCGTGCCGCCGGGCGGGCGGCACGGAACTGGTGACGTTCTGGCCGGGCGTGGCCGGCAGGGAGCTGTGCCGCCGGCTGGCCGGCATGGCACGGGTGATGTCGCGGCCGGCCGGTCCGATGGTGACGCGCAGTTCGAGGGGCCTGGCGGCCGGCATGGCACCGGGGACGTCCTCGCGGGTCGTGGCCGGCAGGGCGGGGAAATGCCGCCCGGTGGCCGGCACGGGACGGGTGACGTTCTAGCCGGTCGTGGCCGGCACGGTGGTGAAGCGCCGCTCGGTGGCAGGCACGGCGGTGAGGTGCCGCCCGGCAGCAGGCATGGTGGTGACGTGCCGCCGGCTGGCCAGCAGGGTGGTGAGATGCCGTCCGCTGGCAGGCGCGGTGGTGAGGTGCCGCCCGGTGGCCGGCACGGCGGTGAGGTGCCGCCCGGCAGCAGGCATGGCGGTGACGTGCCGCCGGCTGGCCAGCAGGGTGGGGAAGTGCCGTCCGCTGGCAGGCGCGGCGGTGAGGTGCCGCCGGGTGGTAGGCACAGCACGGGCGATGTTCTTGCTGGTCGCGGGCGGCATGGTGGCGACACGCAGTTCGATGGGCCGGGTGGTCGGCACGGGACTGGAGACGTAGCGGCGCCGGGTGGCCGGCATGGCACGGGCGACGTACTGGCCGGGCGTGGTCGGCGCGGTGGTGACGCGCCGCCGGTCGACTCTGGCGGCCGGCATGGTGGCGACGCACCGTTTGACGGGCCGGGTGGCCGGCACGGTACTGGCGATGTGCTGGCCGGGCGCGGTCGACCGGCTCCGGGACGCGGGCCGGTGGACGAGCCGGGCGGCCGTCCGGGGGTGCCTGGTGGGCGCGCCGGGATTGGTCCGATGGACGCGCCGCCGGCCGCCGCGCCGCCGGTGGTGCCCGGTCGGCAGGGCGCCGTGCCACCGCCGGGTGGGGCGGCACGCGTACGAGGCGCTGGGGCGCAGCGCCGGCCGGGTGAGCCGCCCATGGCACCCGGTGCGCCGCACGGTGAAGCGCCGTTCGCGGGGCCGGGCGGTCCGGCCGGCCCCGATCGTCCGCGCTTCCCGGGTGAGCCGTCGTCGCCGCCTGGGCCGCGTTCGCGTGGAGCTGAGCCACCGGGTGGTCCGGGCGGATCCGGCGGTACGCGCGTGCGGGGCGGTGCACCGGAACCACGGGGTGGACCGCGAGTGCGTGGGGGCGGGCCGGAGCTGCCGGGTGGCCCCGTCGCGGGCATGGGCATGGCCGGCGCGCCGCCGGTACCTGGCCCTGGGCCCGAGGCGCCCGCTGGTCGGCCGGGCAGGCCACCGGCGCGCGGCGGCCTGCCAGAGGGACCAGGCGGCACTGGGGGCTTTGACGGTCCTGGAGGGCCGCGTGGGCGTGGCGGGGCCGGGTTTGGTGGGCCCGAGGGGGCTGAGGGCTTTGACGGCTCTGGTGGACCGCGTGGGTCCGGTGGAGCGAGGCGGCGTGGTGCTGGCGAGGCGACCGGGGATGTGGCTGGGCGAGCCGGCGCGGAGTCGGCGCGCGGCGCTGGCCCCGAAGGGCCGGGTGCGCAGTTTGGCCGGCCGCAGCGCGGTGGGCCGGCTCACGGGGCATACCCGGAGCCGCCGCCGTTGCCCCGGGGCGGTGTCGCGCCGCCGGGCAGTCCGGTAGCGCCGCCCGGTAGTCCGGTGGCGCCGGCACGAGGCGGGGCCAGCGTGCCCATGCCCGGTGCGGCGGGAGCGGCTTCGGTGCCGGGGAGCGGATCGGGCCCGGTCGCCGGTGCGGCGTCGGTGCCTGGGGTCGGCTCGGCGTCGGTTCCCGGGTCGGGGAGTGGCGCTGGCGTCCGTGGCGCTGCCGCGGGCGCGGCCTCCGTGGTGCGAGGCCGCCCAGGATCGGCGAGCGGCCCCGGCGGGTCGAGCGGACGAGCGGACGCGGGTGCCCCTGCGCGCGGTCCAGACGCCGCGGGTAGCGCTCCAGCCGGTCGGGGGCCCGGTGGCCTCGCGGGTGATTTGGGTGCCGTAGGTGGTTCACCGGGCGGTCGGAGGGCCAGTGGCCCTGCCGGTGGTCCGGGTGCCGGGGGTGCTTCGGCTGGTGTGCCGGGCGGTCATGGAGCCGCTGGCCTCGCGGACGGCCCAGGTGGCGTGGGCGCTGCTGGCGGCCCGGGCGGCTCAGCGAGCGGACCGAGTCGTCGGGGGGGCCTCGCACCGGGCAGCGCGGGCAGCCCCGGAAGCGCGGGCGGTCGCGGCGGTCCTGGAGGCGCGGGTGGGCTTGATGGTCCCGGCGGCGCCGGCAACCTTGGCGGGCCTGGGGGCGCCGCTAGTGGGCCGCAAGGTCGAGCGGCCGCAGGTCTCGCTCCGGGCGGCGTAGGCGGGCCGGGCAGCCTGGGTGGTCCGGGCGGCGTGGGCGGACCGGGCGGTCACGGTGGACCGGGCGGCGTAGGCGGGCCGGGCACCGCGGGCGATCACGGTGGGCCGGGGGCCGTGGGCAGGCCGGGCGGGCCGGGCGGTGTGGGTGGTCACGGCGGCGCCGGAGGCGCGGGCGGGGCCGACGGGCTTGGTGGGCGTGGGACCGCCAGTGTGGCGGTCGGGTCGGTTGGTGTGGCCGGGTCCGTGGCCGCTGGGACCGCCGCGGTGGGGAGTGCGAACGCGCCGGTGGTCGGGGGCGCCGCTGTCGAGGCGGGCGGGCCGGTCACGCGGCCATCGGTGCCTTCGGCCGCCCCGCTGGGCGTACCAGATGACGAGCTGGACCAGGACGGGAGTGGGCGGCCGACGGCGCGTGCGGAGGCGCGCGACCTGCGCCGGCTGCGGATGGCCGCCATTTTGCTCGCGATCCTGGTGCTGCTCGGGGCTCTGCCGTTGTATTTCGGGATCCGGGCGGCGACGCGCGATCCGGTGCTGAACACGCTCGACGGGCTGGACGTGCCGGGTTGGGCGGCGGTCAAGACCGAAGACGCGGTCAGCGGCAGCCGGTGGTGCCTGATCGACTGCCGGTTGCGGGAGCGGACCGTGCAGTCGGACGGGACGCCGGACGAGACGGCGAAGGCGTATGAGTCGGCGCTCGCGGCGGAGGGCTGGCAGCGGTGGTCGCCGGCGGAGTTGTGCCCGGAGCAGCCGGTCGAGGGTCGGTACACGTGCTGGCAGCGGGACGAGCTGACGCTCGACCTGTGGGTCCGGCCGCCGTCGTGTGTCGCGGAGGCCGCGGGCGCGACCGTGCCGGCGTCGCCGCCGGCCACGGCCCCGGAGTGCAACGGCGCCACGGTATCGATCAAGGTGCGCAACGCGATCGACGACGACCGGACGCGGCCGCAACCGAGTACGGATCCGTCGCTCACCGGCGTGGACCCGGACCCCATTTTCACCGACGATCCGCTCGACGATCCGACACCGTCACCGTCGTGAGGCCGACTGCCGTCACTGACGGTAGGGTCTCCACGTTGGCGTAAGACAGTGGCGGCGGAGGAGGAGACTGTGAGCGCTGGTGAAGTCGCGGGTCTGGTCGCGGCGGGGGCATTCCTGATGCTGGTGCTCGTGCTCGCTGTGCCGATCCTGCGGCTACGGCACACAGTGGACGCTGCCACTCGGGCGATCACCGACCTGAACGAGGGCACGGCGCCCCTGCTCGACAACGCCAAGGTGACGATCGAAAACGTCAACACCGCGCTCGGGCAGGTGCACACGACGATCGACGGCGTGAACCTGCAGCTCGTCAAGCTCGACACGATGACCGGCCACATCCAGAGCGTCACCGCCAACGTCGCCAACCTGACCACGGTGGTCGCGGCCGCGGCGTCGAACCCGCTGGTCAAGGTGGCCGCGTTCGGATACGGGGTGCGCAAGGCGGCGGCCGCGCGCCGGCACGCCGACGAGGACCGCGAGGTGCGGGCCACGCTGAAGCAGCGGCGCAAGGATGCGCGGGTGTCCCGCCGCGCGGGCCGCTGAGAGCTCGGAGGAGGATGGTGCCATGAAGCGGTTGCTCTGGTTGGGTATCGGTCTGGCGGTGGGCGCTCTGGTCGTCCGCAAGGTGAGCCAACGAGCCCAGTCCTACACACCCGCCGGCATCGCGACCTCGCTGTCGGAATCGGCTGGCGGCCTGGTGGAGTCCGTGCGTAGCTTCGTGGACGACGTCCGGTTGGGCATGGCTGAGCGGGAAGACGAGATCCACGCTGCCATCGCTGAGGGCGTGGAGTTTGATTTTGACGAAGAATACGAGGAAGGGCATCGATGAGAACGGCGGAGATCAAGCGACGGTACCTGGCCCATTTTGAGGCCAACGGCCACGCCGTGGTGCCGAGCGCTCCGCTGCCGGCGATCGATGACCCGAACCTGCTGTTCATCAACGCCGGCATGGTGCAGTTCGTCCCGTACTTCCTGGGGCAGCGGGCGCCGCAGTGGTCCCGTGCCGCGAGCGTGCAGAAGTGCATCCGGACGCCCGACATCGACGAGGTCGGCAAGACGTCGCGCCACGGCACGTTCTTCCAGATGAACGGCAACTTCTCGTTCGGCGATTACTTCAAAGAGGGCGCGATCCAGCTCGCGTGGGACCTGGTCACCAAGTCGCAGGCCGATGGCGGCTTCGGGCTCGACCCCGGCAAGCTCTGGGCGACCGTGTACCTCGACGACGACGAGGCGATCGCGTTGTGGCGTGCGGTGGGCATGCCGGCGGATCGGATCGTGCGGCGCGGCAAGAAGGACAACTACTGGTCGATGGGCATCCCCGGTCCGGCCGGGCCGTGCTCGGAGATCTACCTCGACCGGGGCCCCGCGTACGGGCCGGACGGTGGGCCGGACGTCGACGAGGACCGGTACCTGGAGTTCTGGAACCTCGTCTTCATGCAGTACGAGATCACCAACGTGCGGTCGAAGGAAGAGTTCGACATCGTCGGTGAGCTGCCCGCCAAGAACATCGACACCGGCATGGGCCTGGAGCGGATCGCCTCGATCCTGCAGGGCGTCGACAACCTGTACGAGATCGACGAGGTGCGCCCGATCCTGGCGCGGGCCGCGGAGCTGACCGGCAAGAAGTACGGTGTGCACAGCGGCCACGCGGCCTCCGAGTCGCACCCCGACGACGTGCGCCTACGCGTGATCGCCGACCACGTGCGCACCTCGCTGATGCTGATCGGCGACGGTGTGACTCCGTCGAACGAGGGCCGCGGATACGTGCTGCGCCGGATCATGCGGCGGGCGATCCGGGCGATGCGGCTGCTCGGCTGGCAGGAGGCGGCGCTGCCGGAGCTGCTGCCGGTGGCCCGCGACTGCATGTCGCCCTCGTACCCCGAGGTGGCGCAGGAGTTCGAGCGGATCTCGCAGTACGCGTACGCGGAGGAGGACGCGTTCCTGTCGACGCTGCGTGCGGGCACGACGATCCTGGACACGGCGCTTTCTGACGCTCGCTCGGCGGGCGCTTCCTCGCTGTCGGGCGAGAAGGCGTTCCAGCTCCACGACACCTACGGCTTCCCGATCGACCTCACGCTGGAGATCGCGGCTGAGCAGGGCCTGTCCGTCGACGAGGCCGGCTTCCGCCGGCTCATGTCCGAGCAGCGCACGCGCGCCAAGGCCGACGCGCAGGCGCGCAAGACCGGCCACGCCGACCTGTCCGCGTACCGTTCCGCGCTCGACGCGGGCGGGGCCGTGGAGTTCACCGGGTACAGCGAGGTGGCTCGCGAGTCCCGGGTGCGGGCGCTGATCGGTGGTGGCGGCGCGCTGACGGCCGCCGGCGAGGGCGACGAGATCGAGCTGGTGCTCGACTCCACCCCGTTCTACGCCGAGGGCGGTGGCCAGCAGCCCGACCACGGCGTCATCACCGTCGGGAGCGGCAAGGTCGAGGTGTACGACGTACAGCAGCCGATCCCCGGCCTGTACGTGCACAAGGCCCGCGTGGTGAGCGGCGAGGTCCGGTCGGGGGAGAGCGGGTACGCCGAGATCGACGTGACCCGGCGCAAGGCGATCTCCCGGTCGCACACGGCGACGCACCTGGTGCACCAGACGATGCGCGAGTTCCTGGGCGAGTCGGCCACGCAGGCCGGTTCGCTGAACGCGCCGGGGCGGCTGCGGTTCGACTTCAACACACCCGGCGCGGTGCCGGCGAGCGTGCTGCACGACGTGGAGCAGCAGGTCAACGAGGTGCTGCTCGGTGACCTGGAGGTGCGCGCGTTCATCACCTCGCAGGAGGAGGCGCGGCGGCTCGGGGCGATGGCGCTGTTCGGCGAGAAGTACGGCGACGAGGTGCGGGTCGTCGAGGTCGGCGACTACGCGCGGGAGCTGTGCGGTGGCACCCACGTGGCCCGCTCCGGCCAGCTCGGCGTCGTCAAGATCCTGTCGGAGTCGTCGATCGGCTCCGGGGTGCGGCGGGTCGAGGCGCTGGTGGGCATCGACGCGTTCGGGTTCCTGGCGCGGGAGCACCTGCTCGTGTCCCGCCTCGCTGAGCTGTACCGGGTTCCGCACGACCAGGTCGCCGACCGGGTCGAGCAGACGATCACGCAGCTGCGCGACGCCGAGAAGGAGCTCGAGAAGATGCGCGCCCAGCTCGTACTGGGCGGGGCGGCGGCGCTGGCAGCCGAGGCGCGCGACCTGCGGGGCGTGGCTTTCGTGGCCGCCGAGGCGCCCGAGGGTGCGGGCGGCAACGACGTACGGACGCTGGCGCAGGAGATCCGCGGGAAGATCGACGCGGCACGGCCGGCGGTGGTGGTCGTGGCGGCTCGCGCCAACGGCAAGGCGTCGCTGGTGGTAGCGGTGAACGCGGCGGCGCGCGGGCGCGGCCTGTCGGCGGCTGACCTGGTGAAGGGGGCGCTGTCGGGGCGGGGTGGCGGTAACGCCGACCTGGCCCAGGGTGGTGGTCTGCCGGCGGCGGAGGCACCGAGGCTGCTCGCAGCCGTCGAGTCCGCGGTAGCCGCCGCGTAGCCGGAGTCAAGCCTCTTCGTGATCAGGGCGTCCCTCAAGTTGCTAGAGCGACTTGAGGGACGCCCTGATCAATAAAACCTGGAAGGCAGGGTATGGCGGAGTTTGTGCGTGGTGTCCGTATCGGCGTGGACGTCGGTCAGGTACGCGTCGGAGTGGCCGTCAGTGACCCGGACGGCATCCTCGCGACGCCCGTCGTCACGCTCCGCCGCGACCCGAATGTAGATATTGATGCTCAGGCTTCCGATATCGTTGAACTTGCACAACTCGTAGACGCGTATCAAAGCGTAGAGGTCGTCGTCGGCTTGCCGGTGACCCTCGCCGGGCGGGACGGGCCCGCTGCGGTGCAGGTCAGGGCCTATGCGGACCGGCTTGCGAGAGTGATCAGTCCGGTTCCTGTGAGGCTGTACGACGAGAGGATGTCGACGGTTGCGGCAACCCGTAGGCTGGCCGAACGTGGCGTGCGGGGTAAGCGCCAGCGCGCGGTCGTCGATCAGGCTGCCGCCGTAGAGATCCTGCAGGGCTGGCTAGACGCGCAGCGGAGGCGTACGTGATGATCGACGAGCTTGAGCTCGCGTTCGATGATCCCGGCGATAAAGGCCGACATCGGCGGGGCCGCCGGCGGGCAAGCGACCGCAAGAAGGGCAAAGGCGGAGGTGCCGGTAAGAGCATCGTCGCGCTGCTGATGTCCGTGGTCCTGCTCGGCGCGCTGGGAGCCGGCGTCTGGTATGGCTTTGACCGCGTGCAGAACTTCTTCACGACCCCCGATTACAGCGGTGGTGGCACCGGCGAGGTGACAATTCAGGTCAAGAAGGGCGACACCGCCACCGACATCGGCAACACTCTCGTCCAAGCCGACGTGGTCAAGAGCGCCAAGGCGTTCGTCAACGCCGCCAACGAAAACTCGCGCAGCGCCAACATCCAGCCCGGCACCTACAAGGTGCGCCTGCAGATGCGTGCCACCGATGCACTCGCCCTGCTCCTCGATCCGAAGAACCGGCAGGTCAACGGCCACACCATCCCCGAGGGCCTCTCCGCGAAGGCGACCTACAAGGAGTTGGAGAAGGACACCGGCATCCCGGCCGCCGAGTTCGAGAAGGCGGCCAAGGACCCGCTGGCGCTCGGTATCCCGGAGTGGTGGTTCACGCGCACCGACGGCAAGAAGGTCACTCCGTCGATCGAGGGCTTCCTCTTCCCGGACACCTACGAGTTCGACGCCAACGCCACCGCTGACACGGTCATCCGGGCGATGGTGCAGCGGTTCCTGACGGTGACCGGTGGCATGAAGTTCGCCGAGGCTGTGCAGCCGCTCAGCATCAGTCCGTACGAGGCGCTCATCGTCGCCTCGCTCGCACAGGCCGAGGCGGGCATCACGGAAGATCTCGCCAAGGTGGCGCGCGTCGCGTACAACCGGCTCTACAAAGACTTCCCCTGCAATTGCCTCGAAATGGATGTCACGGTCAACTACTGGTTCGAGCTCAACGGCAAGCCGCGCAAGGCGTCCAAAAACATGACCGTGGCCGAGCTCGACGACCCCAAGAACCCGTACAACCGCAAGCTGCGCGGCCTCATCCCCACCCCGATCGACAACCCCGGCAAGGCGGCGCTGGAGGGCGCGATCAAGCCCACCGGCGGCGACATCTACTACTTCGTCGCCATCGACAAGTCGGGCAAGTCGGCGTTCGCCAGGACATCGGCGGAGCATGAGGCAAACAAGGCGATAGCACGAAAGAACGGCGTCCTTTGATCGAGATCCACCGGGCCGCCGTCCTCGGCAAGCCCATCGCACACTCGCTCTCGCCGGTCATCCACAACGCCGGGTACGCCGCCGCGGGGCTCGCGGGCTGGGAGTACACGGCGGTGGAGTGCGCGGAGGTCGAGCTCGCCGACCACGTCGCGGCGCTCGGTCCGGAGTGGGCCGGGTTGTCGCTGACCATGCCGCTCAAGGAAGTGGCCTTGTCGGTGGCCGCGGAGATCTCGCCGGTCGCGGCCGCGACCGGTGCCGCGAATACTCTGGTACGCCGGCACGACGGCTCATGGTTCGGTGACAACACCGATGTGCCGGGCATGGTCGAGGTGCTGGGCGGCACACCCGCGGGCGCGCGGTTCACGCTGCTGGGAGCCGGTGGCACGGCGCGCGCCGCGATCGCGGCCGCCGCCCAGGTGGGTGCCGCCGGCGTGACCGTTGTCGCCCGCCGCCCCGAGGCGATCGACGAGCTGCGTCCCGTGGCCGCCGCTGTCGGCGTACCCCTTGAAGCCGCCGCGTGGGGTGAGGTGCCGGCGGCGGATGTGCTGGTCTCCACCGTGCCGCGGGGTGTGGCAGACCCATTGGCCAGCGTGATCGCCTGGCGGCCCGCCACCGTCTTCTTCGACGCGCTCTACGACCCGTGGCCGACGCCGCTGGCCGCCGCCGCGGCCGCCGCGGGCTGCCGCGTGGTCTCCGGGCTCGATCTGCTGCTGGCTCAGGCGGTGGGACAGTTCGAGCAGTTCACCGGGCGCGCGGCCCCGGTCGCCGCGATGCGGGAGGCCCTGTTCGCCGCTCGCCGGCCGGCCTGAGACACTTCTCCTCGTGTTGCGTTGGTTGACCGCGGGTGAGTCGCATGGGCCCGCGCTGGTTGCTGTCCTGGAGGGTGTGCCCGCCGGGGTCGAGGTGACGAGCGCCGAGATCGGCCGGGAGCTGGCACGCCGCCGGCTGGGATATGGGCGCGGTGCGCGCATGGCGTTCGAGCAGGACGTCGTCGAGATCATCGGCGGCATCCGGCACGGCCTCACGCTGGGCAGCCCGGTGGCGGTGCGCGTGGGCAACTCCGAGTGGCCCAAGTGGCAGACGGTGATGGCCGCCGACCCGGTCGACCCTGACGAGCTGGCTCGCCAGGCCCGCAACGCCCCGCTGACCCGGCCTCGCCCGGGCCACGCCGACCTGGCCGGCATGCAGAAGTACGGGCACACCGACGCCCGACCGATCCTGGAGCGGGCCAGCGCGCGCGAGACCGCCGCGCGGGTGGCCGTGGGTACGGTCGCCAAGGCGCTGCTCAAGCAGGCGCTCGGCATCGAGATCGTCTCGCACGTCGTGGAGCTGGGCTCGGTGGCCGCCAAGCCCGGCCTCCAGCCCCGCCCCGAAGACGCCGAACGCGTCGACGCCGACCCGCTGCGCTGCCTCGACCCCGAGGCGAGCGCCCGCATGGTCGCCGAGGTCGACGCCGCCAAGAAAGACGCCGACACGCTGGGCGGCGTCGTCGAGGTCCTCGCCTACGGCGTGCCGCCGGGCCTGGGCAGCCACGTCCAGTGGGACCGCAAGCTCGACGCCCGGCTCGCGACCGCGCTGATGTCGATCCAGGCCATCAAGGGCGTGGAGATCGGCGACGCGTGGCTGCAGGCGCGTTCGCGCGGTTCACAGGCGCACGACGAGATCATCCCGACGGCGAGCGGTGTCAAGCGGGTCACCGACCGGGCCGGCGGCCTGGAGGGCGGCATCACGACCGGCGAGCCGCTGCGGGTCAAGGCGGCCATGAAGCCGATCTCATCCCTCAACCGCGCACTGTCCACCGTGGACGTCGTGACGGGCGAGCCGGCCACCGCCATCAACCAGCGCTCCGACGTCTGCGCGGTCCCGGCCGCCGCGGTCGTCGCCGAGGCCATGGTCGCGCTGGTACTGGCCGAGGCGGCCACCGAGAAGTTCGGCGGTGACTCGGTGGCGGAGATCCGGCGCAACCTCGACGGATACCTGGAAAACCTGGTGATCCGCTGATGGGGCCTGCCTGCGTGCTCGTCGGCGTGATGGGTGCCGGAAAGACGACCGTGGGCGAGCTGCTGGCCGCCGAGCTGGGCGTGGAGTTCCGCGACACCGACGTCGACATCGAGACCGCCGCCGGCCGCCCGATCTCCGACATCTTCGTGCAGGATGGCGAGGCGCACTTCCGGGATCTGGAGCGGGCGGCGGTGGCGGCGGCCCTGTCGTCGTTCGACGGGGTGCTGGCGCTGGGCGGCGGCGCGGTCCTGGCTGAGGAGACCCGGGCCGCGCTGGCGGGTCACACCGTGGTTTTCCTGTCGGTGGAGCTGGCCGACGCGGTCAAGCGGGTCGGGCTCGGCACGGGGCGTCCGTTGCTGGCGATCAATCCGCGCGCCACCCTGAAACACCTGATGGACCAGCGCCGCCCCCTGTACCTGGAGGTCGCGACGCACACGGTGGCGACGGACGGGCGCCCGGCCGAAGACGTGGCCGCCGAGATCCGCACCCTCCTCAAGGGCTAGCCCGCCAGCTCGGTGAGCACCGCGGCCAACGCGGCTGGTTCGCTGAGCATGGGCCAGTGGCCGGTGGCGATGCCGCGTACCTCGCCGTCCTGGAACTCGGCGAAGAACGGGTGGCCCTGCGCGATCATCACGCGCACCTGGTCGAGCGGGATCACGCATGCGATAAGCGCGTTGCGTACCTTCGCGTGCCGCCTGCGTTGCACCGGCTGCGTCGCGGCGCGGAGCGGGTGCGGGGTCGCCCGGGAGCGCAGCGTCGCCAGCGCCGACTCGTCGAGGCCGGCCAGGTTTACCGGGTCGGCGGCCGGGTCCCACGGCGGCGGCGGAAGCAGGTGGCCGTCGCCGATCACCTTCAACAACCGCGCGCGCTCGTCCGGCTCGTTGGTGTCAAACTGCGACATACCATCAGGAAGCGGCCCACTGTCCACATAGACCACTTGGGCGATCCGTTCCGGGATGCGGTCGGCGGCTTGGCTGACGGGCATGCCACCACCTGAGTGACCGACCAGTACCACATCGTGCAGATCCCGCTCCTCGATCAGCCGTACCACGTCGTCTGTGTGGGTATCCAGATCCACTTCCGGCGTGGCGAGGTGCGCGCGCTCGGCAACTCCGGTCAGGGTGATGGGGTGGACGTCGTGGCCGGCTTCGCGCAGTGCGGTTGCCACGTCTTGCCACGCCCACGCCCCGAGCCAGAACCCCGGTACCAGTACGAATGTCGTCATGGCATCGAGGTTATGATCAAATCAGGACAGCTTCCGCCCGATTAAGGAGTGTGGCCTGTGTCACATCCTGCGTCACGGGTGCTGGGCATGCTCGAACTCCTGCAGACCCACCACCGGCTCACCGGCGCCGACCTCGGCGCGCGCCTCGGTGTCGACGAGCGCACCGTCCGGCGGTACGCCGGCACGCTGGCCGACCTGGGCATTCCCGTCACCGCGTACCGCGGCCGGTACGGCGGTTACCGGCTGGCACCCGGGTACAAGCTGCCGCCGCTGATGCTCACCGACGAGGAGGCCGTCGCCGTCGTACTGGGCCTGGTCGCCGCGGAGCACTTGGGCCTGGCCACCGAGGCCCCGGCAACAGGAGTCGCCCTCGCCAAGATCCAAAGGGTACTCCCGTCGGTGCTCGCCGACCGCCTGGCCGCCGTGCAGGACACGCTCGGGTTCACGATGAAGCCGCGCACCGAGGCGGCCCGGCCAGCCACCGCCACACTCCTGTCGCTGGGCGCCGCCACCCGCGAACGCCGCCGGGTCACGCTCACGTACCGGTCCTGGCGCGGCGGGGTGTCGCTGCGCGAGTTGGACCCGTACGGGCTGGTCTTCCACGCCGGCCGCTGGTACCTGACCGGGCTCGACCACCGCAGCGACGAGATCCGTACGTTCCGGCTGGACCGCATCGGCGCGGTCGACGTCGGCGACGAGACCTTCGAGGTGCCGGACGGCTTCGACCCGGTCGCGCACGTGACGCGATCGCTGGCCGGTGTCCCGTACGCGTGGGATGTCGAGGTGCTGCTGGAGACCGACATGGTGCAGGCGCGCAAGCGGGTGCCCGCGAGCGTCGCCGAGCTGAGCGAGTCGGCCGACGGGGTGCTGATGCGCTGCCGCGCCCAACGGCTCGACGGGATGGCGCACATGCTGGCCGGACTGGGCTGGCCGTTCACCGTCGTGCGCCCCGACGAACTGCGCCAGGCGGTCGCCGACTACGCCCACCAGCTGACCAAGATGGCCGACCGCAAACCCTAGGCAGGCGTCAGGTACTCCGAGGACGTGGTGAACTCCGCCAGGGCGTCCGGCAACGGATCCACCCCGATGCCGGGGGCTTCCGGCACGCGCAGGTGACCGTCGTCGAGGACGAACGGTGGCGTGACGTCGCGGGCGAAGTACCGGCTGGACGCGGACGTGTCGCCCGGCAGCGTGAAGCCGGGCAGCGCGGCCAGGGCCACGTTGGCGGCCCTGCCGATACCGGTCTCCAGCATCCCGCCGCACCACACCGGAATCCCGTTCGCCCGGCACAGGTCGTGGATGCGCCGCGCCTCCAGGTACCCGCCGACCCGGCCGGGCTTGATGTTGATGACCCGGGCGGCCCGCAGCGCGATCGCGTCGGCGGCCGCCTCCACCGAGCCGATCGACTCATCGAGGCAGACGGGGGTGCGGATCAGCCGGGCCAGCTCGCCGTGCTGCCGGATGTCGTCTTCGGCGAGCGGCTGCTCGATCAGGAGCAGGTCGAAGTCGTCCAGCTTCTGCAGGGTCCGGGCGTCCGCGAGCGTGTAGGCGGCGTTCGCGTCGACCTGCAGCAGGATGTCGCCGAAGCGCTCCCGCACCGCGCGGACCGCCGCCACGTCCCAGCCCGGCTCGATCTTCAGCTTGATCCGCAGGTACCCCTCGGCCAGGTACCCGTCGACCGCGTCGAGCAATTCGGGAATCGAGTCCATGATGCCCACCGACACCCCGGCCGGCACCCGGTCACGCGAGGCGCCCAGAAAGGCGCCGAACGACTCGCCCCGGGCCCTGAGCTCGGCGTCGAGCACCGCCGCCTCCAGCGCCGCCTTGGCCATGCGATGCCCGCGCACCGGAGCCAGCAGCGGGGCCACGCGAGAGGCTGTCACGTCGCGCGCGGCCATCAACGGGGGAGCCAGGAACCGCCGGATCACCTCCGCCGCGCCGTCGACGTACTCGGACGAATACACCGGCTCGGACATCGCGACGCACTCGCCCCAGCCCTCCGCCTCGGGCGTCACCACCCGCACCAGCAGCACGTCGCGCGCCGTCTCCGTGCCGAACGACGTGCGGAACGGCGCCACCAGCGGCATCGCGATGCGCCGCAACTCAAATCCCGTGATGTCCACACCAGCAGTTCTACTAGAGAGAAGCAGAATCCGAGCTACCGCGATGTCCGTCGTGCGCCAGACCGTCGCTCCCGCGGCCTCACCCTTCGCGGTTCACAACCCCCCGCCGTGATCAGGGCGTCCCTGAAGTCGTTAGAGCGACGTGAGGGACGCCCTGATCACGCTGGTGGGGGTATGGGGACGCGGTGAGCGAGGCCGCGGGAGCAGCGGTCTTGCGCGCGGCGGACGTCGCGGTAGCTCAATGCCCTAGGCTCAGGCTCGATGGACGAGACCACGCGCATACCGGTCGGCGGCGACCGCCCGTACGAGGTCCTGGTCGGCCGCGACCTGCTGGGCACGCTGCCCGGCCTGGTCGACGGCGCCGCCCGGGCCGCCGTGCTCTACGCGCCGCCGCTCAAGCCCCACGCCGACGCGGTCGGCGAGACCCTGGCCGCCGCGGGCGTCCGGCCGCTGCTGGTCGACGTGCCCGACGCCGAGGCCGGCAAGAGCATGGACGTCGCCGCGCACTGCTGGGACCAGCTCGGCGCGGCCGGCTTCACCCGCACCGACGTGGTCGTCGGTGTCGGCGGCGGCGCGGTCACCGACCTGGCCGGCTTCGTCGCGGCCTGCTGGCTGCGCGGGGTGCGCTGGGTGCCGGTCTCGACCAGCCTGCTCGGCATGGTCGACGCCGCCGTGGGCGGCAAAACCGGGGTCAACACCGCCGCCGGCAAGAATCTGGTCGGCGCGTTCCACCCGCCCGCCGGGGTGCTCTGCGACCTGGCCACGCTCGACAGCCTGCCACCGACCGACCTGGTCGCGGGGCTGGCCGAGGTGGTCAAATGCGGGTTCATCGCCGACCCCGCGATCCTCGACGTGGTCGAGCGCGACCCGGCCGCGGCGGCCGACCCCGCGACGCCCGCGCTGCGCGAGCTTGTCGAGCGCGCGATCAAGGTCAAGTCGCAGGTCGTCTCCGCCGACCTGCGAGAATCCGGCCTGCGGGAGATCCTCAACTACGGGCACACGCTGGCGCACGCGATCGAAAAGGTCGAGGGGTACGCGTGGCGGCACGGTCACGCCGTCTCGGTGGGCCTCGTGTACGCGGCCGCGCTGGGCGCCCTCGCCGGCCGCCTCGACACCGGCACCGCCGCCCGGCACCGCGCCGTGCTGACCGCGCTCGGGCTCCCGGTCTCGTACCGGGCGGACGCCTGGCCGGACCTGCTCGCCACGATGCGCGTGGACAAGAAGGCCCGGGGCGCGACGCTACGCTTCGTCGTGCTCGACGGCCTGGCCACACCATCCATCCTGGACGGTCCGCCGGACGAGCTGTTGCTTTCCGCGTACCAGGAGGTGGCATCCTGAAGGTTTATGTCCTCAATGGACCTAACCTGGGTCGGCTCGGCACCCGCCAGGTCGACGTGTACGGCGTAACGTCGTACGCGGATCTGGTCACCATGTGCGAGAAGGCCGGCAACGATCTGGGCCTCGACGTCGAGGTGCGGCAGACCGACGCCGAGCACGAGATGCTCGCCTGGCTCCACGCTGCGGCCGACGAGCGGGCACCCGTCGTCCTCAACCCCGGCGCGTGGTCGCACTACTCGTACGCGGTCCGCGACGCGTGCGCCATGCTCCGGGCCCCGCTCGTCGAGGTGCACATCTCGAACATCCACGCGCGCGAGGAGTTCCGGCACCACTCGGTCGTCTCCGCGGTCGCCACCGGCGTCATCGCCGGCCTTGGCGTCGACGGATACCGGCTGGCGCTCGCTCACCTCAGTCTGCGCCTGCGTTCGGGTGGCCAGTAGACTTACCAGGTCACCCCCACGGACAAATCCAAGACGAAGATCAAGGCAGGCAATGGCCACCACGAACGACCTCAAGAACGGAATGGTCCTCAACCTCGACGGCGAGCTGTGGGCCGTTGTGGAGTTCCAGCACGTCAAGCCGGGCAAGGGCGGGGCGTTCGTGCGCACCACGCTCAAGAACGTGCTGTCGGGCAAGGTGGTCGACAAGACGTTCAACGCGGGCACCAAGGTCGAAACGGCCACCGTCGACAAGCGGACGATGCAGTACCTGTACGCCGACGGCGACGACTACGTGTTCATGGACCTGGAGACGTTCGA
Source organism: Phytohabitans aurantiacus (assembly GCF_027923225.1). Classification (GTDB taxonomy): domain Bacteria; phylum Actinomycetota; class Actinomycetes; order Mycobacteriales; family Micromonosporaceae; genus Phytohabitans; species Phytohabitans aurantiacus. Next base: position 51,710 of record NZ_BSDI01000052.1, on the reverse strand, counting down.
CCAGATCCACGTGCCCGGCGGCACCGTCGGTGAGGCGGCGAACTACCTGCTGCCCGAGGCCGAGGCGACCGTCGCGACCCACGAGGGCGTGCCGCTGTACATCGAGCTGCCGACCAGCGTGGTGCTCGAAATCACGTACACCGAGCCGGGCCTGCAGGGCGACCGCTCGACCGGCGGCAACAAGCCCGCCACGGTCGAGACCGGCGCGACGGTACAGGTGCCGCTGTTCATCACCACCGGCGAGAAAATCAAGGTCGACACGCGCGACGGCCGCTACCTCGGCCGTGCCTGAGGCCCCGAAGTCGCAGATGCCCGCTCGCCGCAAGGCGCGCAAGCGGGCACTCGACGTGCTGTTCGAGGCTGACCTGCGAGACATGCCGGTGCCAGACGTGCTGGCGTCGTACATCAAGCGGCTGGAGCAGCCGCGCCCCGAGCACCTGGGCTACGCGATCGGGCTGATCGAAGGCGTGGCCGAGCACCTCGACCGCATCGACGAGCTGATCGCGAGCTACGCCGAGGGCTGGACGCTCGACCGCATGCCAGTCGTCGACCGCAATCTGGCGCGGATCGCGGTGTACGAACTGCTGTACGTGGACGAGATCGACGACGCGGTAGCGATCACGGAGGCGGTGGAGCTCGCCCGCCAGATGTCGACGGACGACTCGCCACGCTTCCTGAACGGCGTCTTGGGCCGCATAGCCGAATACGCCACCCGCTAGCCCGCGTCCGCTCCGGTCGGCGTTGCCTTGCGGTGCGGCCTTGCGGTGCGGCGCGCTCCGCGCGCGCGGAGCGCGCCGCGCGCGCGGAGCGCGCCGCACCGCCTTGCGTCGATCAAGGGCGAATGCACGTGGTTGGATCTCTTTTCCGCGTGTATTCGCCCTTGATCCATGCAGATCTCCTTGATCGGCGCCGCCGAGTGGGGACGTTGCGGCGATCTGTCACGGTCCCGGCAACGCGCAGCCCGTCGCCCGGCGCTGCCAGCGCCACCACTTGGCGGATTGCCCCGATATCTACCTTGGCCATATAGATCTTTGTGCACTTGTTGCTGCCAGGGGCAGCAACAAGTGCACAAGATCTGCCGGCGGCGGGGGCGTGCCGGCAGTCGGGCTTGCGTAACTCACGTGTTTGTCGCCTCATCACGGCCGTTGAGCTACGGGCTCTCGCGCTGGGGTCAAGCCCGACCCCCGCGGCCGGCCCGGCGCCGCTACGCGCCGCCCGCGACCGAATTGTTCTGATCTGCGCGGCGAACGTCGCGAGCTGTGAACACTTGTGGCTGCTCCAGCAGCCACAAGTGTTCACAGCTCGTCGCGAACCGCGACCTTGGCGTCAAATCACAGCGCTTTCGGCGCCATCCTTGATCGCCGCCGGTGAGTGGCGTCCGCGGTTCGCGCTCTTCGCGCGTACCGCGAGCGACGCAGCGCCGGTCGCGCGATGACCAAGGGCGCGGAGCGCCGCCACCCACTGCTGCGGCCCGGCCGCGCGAACTCACTGCCGCGGCCTCGCCGCGCGAACCCACCGTCGCGGGCGCGGCCGTGTGAACCCGCAGCCGCCGCTGGAATGTCTGGTTTGTATCGCGCCGCGCCGGATCGCCGGATGTCGGGTGACGCCGATTGGCGCCGATCAAGGAGAACCCCATCGACCAAGGGCGAATGCACGCGGTTTTGCGATCGAATCGCGTGCGTTCGGCCTTGATCGGCGGAGAGGGCGGCGTGGTGTCTCTCGGCGTGGCGGCCGGGGCGGCGGAGATGTTCGCGCGACATGCCGGCAACCGCTTGAGGGGTGGCGTGCGGATGGCTACTGTCTGCCGCCGTGACACTCCTCGATGAATTGAACCGGCTGCGTGCGGACGCGTTGGCGTTGGCGCGGCAGGTGGCTGCGGTCCGCGCGAGCGGGAGAGGTATGGACCGGGCCGGCGTAGTCGAGATCGTGTTCGACGCCGATGGCCGGCCGGACGCCGTGCGGTTGCGGCCGGATTGGCGCGGCGCGGTTGGGGTCGGCGGTTTGGCGGCCGCGGTGCGGGAGGCGTGGTCCGCGGCGGTGCTCGACCGGCTCGGCGCGTGGGCCACCGCCACGGCAGATCCGGACCCGGTGGTCGAAGCGCCAGCCGATGACGTCGCGGCGCGACGGCGCGCGGCCCGCGAAGACACCAATGACGGGCCGCCGCCGGCGGGAACGAACGCCGGGACTGCGGAGAGTGCGCTGCCGGCGGCGCTCGTCGGGGCCGCTGCCGGGCGCGATCCGAGCGGGCGGGTGGTCGCCGAGATCAGCGGGGGAGAGTTGACCGCGCTGCGCTTCGATGAGGGTTGGGCGCGAGTCGCAGACGAGGTGGAGATCGGCGCCGCAGTGCTCGCCGCGCTGGTGGAGGCGTTCGGCGTCGGGTCCGTCGACGGCGCGACCAGATCGGTGGCGGACGCCACGGCCGACACCGGGCGCCACGCGTGACGGCGTCCGAGCGTGATGGCGGCGCGCGCGTGACGGCGCGCGGGTGACGGCGTCCGTGTGATGGCGTCCGCGGGTGGCGGCGTTGCTGGGGTGGGGTGGTCGGGAGTGTGGGTCGGTGGTGGTGCGAGGGGAGGGGGCGAGGATGGCGCCGGGTGGTGACGCGGTCGCGGTGGCGGTCGAGGCGTTGCGGCGGGACGCGCGGGAGTGGCGGCGGTGGGCTGATGGGCTTGACGCGGCCGCGCGGGTCGCGGGTGATCTTGATCTCACGGCCAACGAGATGTGTGGGCTGAGCGAGATCGTCGGGCTTCCGGTGCTGTACAGGGCGGTGCAGCGGCGGGCCGTCGAGTTGGCGGCGACGGGGGCGCGGGAGTTCGTCGCGGTCGCGGACGCGTTGACTAGTGCGGCCGACGGGTACGAGGCGGACGAGCGTGCGGCCGTGCATCGGCTGCTCGGGGTGTGGTGACCGTGACCGTGCCGGTTGTGGTGGTCGACTTCGACTCGGTCCTGGAGCGGGTGCGGCGGCTCGTCAAGGAGGTGCGGGAGTCGGCGGCGCGGGTGGTGGAAAGGGCGCTGTCGGTGGCGCGGCTGCTGCCAATGCCGGTCGGTGTACGGCTCGTCCAGCTTGCCGGGAAGCTCGACGACCTCGTACGGCGGCTGGTGGAGCTGATCGAAAGGCTGAGTGATCCACTGGGGCGGCCGGTTCGACTGTGGGAGACCGGCCGGCGGTGGGTCGCGGAGTTCGGTGGCCCGTTGAGCCGGCACGTCGGCGAGATCCATCCTGACCATCTCGCGGCCGGGTACGAGTGGGACGGGCGGGCCGCTGAGGCGTACGAGGCGGCTGCCGACCGGCAGCGTGGGGCGCTGGCGACGTTGCATGGTGCCGCCGGCGAGATCGACTTGGCGTTGGGGCGGCTCGCGCTCGCGATCTGCGGCATGTGGGCGGCGGTGGCGGCCATGCTCGCCTCGGCGGCGGTACAACTCACGGCCGCCGCCCTGGCCGCCGGCACGGGCGCGGGTGTGCCGGCGGCGGTCGTACTGGCGGTGGCCAGCATGGCGACGTTGTGCGGCGGCATCGCGACCGGGGCCGGCACGTTGTCGGCCGTGATCGAGTGGGTCACCGACAGCGTGTCCGCACTGCATCAGCGGTTGGTCGACGGGGAGGCGTTTCCGGGTGGCCGTTGGCCTGGGCCGAGCACCGAGCGTTTTCGGGACGGCAGCATGTCCGATGGCAGTCCGTCAGATTGGCGGCTTGCCGATTAGGCGGCGCATCTGGGCGGGTCGCCACGCAGTAGCCGGCGCGACAGTAGCTCACGCATGAGGGTACGGGCGGAAATGGGCGGGCGGATCAAATGAACGAGGCGCCCCCCGAAGGGAGCGCCTCGATCGGAAAGTCGGTGGTCAGGAGGCGAAGAAGGCACGCGGGTCGGCGACCAGGACACCAGCCTCGGTGAGACGCTCGATCAAGCCGGAAGGCGAGATGTCGTACACGATGGCGAGCGCCCGAAGGTCGTCCGCGCGGATCGACAGGACCCGGCCGTTGTAGTCGCCACGCTGCTGCTGGATAGCGCGTGCGTAGCGGGCGACGTAGGCGAGTTCCTCGGAGGCCTCGTCGTACAGCCGCTCCAGGTCCAGAACGATCTTGTTGGTGGGTTCGTGCCGGACGCCGCTGCCGTCGGGCAGCAGTTCGGCGACGGGTACCCGGTAGAAGTCCGCCAGCTCGGCGAGGCGAGACACGGTGACCGCACGGTCGCCACGCTCATACGAGCCGACGACGACGGCCTTCCAGCGCCCGTTCGACTTCTCCTCCACCCCCTGCAGGGAGAGACCCTGCTGCTGGCGGATGGAGCGCAGGCGGGCGCCCAACGACTTGGCGTACTCAGAGGGCATACGGACACTCCCAGTGCTCTTGCCCGGGGTTCTCCCCAGCGATCGCTACGGAGCGTGACGGTACGCAGGTTGCGACACGCGGTCAAGTAGTAGTTACCCCCGAGTCGATACCAACGCGCTGAAATGTCCGATTTTTCCTCGCATCCAGTTACTGATCGGTCGGTCAGTGAACCGCCAATGGGGCACAACGAGGCCAACTGGAGATCGCTGGTAACGTAGCGTCAGCCTGACACCCTTTAAGTCCCGTCCAGTGAGGCGGGGAAGGAGTGAGCGCCTGTGGCGTTGCCAGAGGCTGCGCAGTCGCAGCCAAAAACCATCCTGACCAGCACCGATCTTCAGCGGGTCGTCGACCGGATCGCCCACCAGATTCTGGAAAAGACTCAGGGTGCGGCAGACACCGCCCTGATGGGCATTCCGACCCGCGGTGGCCCGCTCGCTCGCCGCCTCGCCGACCGCATCCGCACTTTTGAGGGCGTCGATGTACCGGTCGGAGTGTTGGACATCACTCTCTACCGAGACGATCTGCGCCGCCAGGCGACCCGCGCGATCGGCCCCACCGAGGTGCCGCCGGGCGGAGTCGACGGCCGGCGGGTGATCCTGGTCGACGACGTGCTCTTCTCCGGCCGCACGGTGCGGGCCGCTCTCGACGCGCTCAGCGACATCGGCCGCCCGCGCAGCGTCCAGCTCGCGGTGCTGGTCGACCGCGGCCACCGCGAGCTGCCGATCCGCGCCGACTACGTCGGCAAGAACATCCCCACGGCGCTCGCCGAGAGCGTCCGGGTCGCGCTGGTCGAGACCGACGGCGTCGACGAGGTCAAGCTCTTCGGGGGTACCCAATGAAGCACCTGCTCTCCGCCGCGGATCTGGACGCGGCCACCGCCACCCTGGTCCTGGACACGGCGGCCGAGATGGCCAGCCTCGCCGGCCGTGAGGTCAAGAAACTCCCCACGCTGCGCGGGCGCACCGTGGTGAACCTCTTCTACGAAGACTCCACGCGCACCCGGATCTCGTTCGAGGCGGCCGCCAAGCGGCTGTCCGCCGATGTGATCAACTTCTCAGCCAAGGGTTCCAGCGTCTCGAAGGGCGAGAGCCTCAAGGACACCGCGCTCACCCTCCAGGCGATGGGCGCCGACGCCGTGGTGATCCGGCACCCCGCTTCGGGCGCGCCGCACCGGCTGGCGACCTGGGTCGAGGGCTCGGTTCTGAACGCTGGCGACGGCACTCACGAGCACCCGACGCAGGCGCTGCTCGACGCGTACACGATGCGCTCCCGACTGGGCCGGCTGGCCGGCCTCAAGGTCGCGGTCGTCGGCGATGTGCTGCACAGCCGGGTGGCCCGCTCGAACGTCGCATTGCTCGCCACCCTCGGTGCAAAGGTCACGCTTGTCGGGCCGCCCACACTGATCCCGGTCGACCTGCGCACCGAGGTTTGCTACGACCTTGACTCGGTGCTCTCCGACACCGATGTCGTGATGATGCTCCGAGTACAGCGCGAGCGCATGAACGACTCGTACTTCCCGTCGGAGCGCGAGTACGCGCGGCGGTACGGGCTGGACGGGCCGCGGATGCGCAAGCTGCCCGAGCACGCGATCGTGATGCATCCCGGCCCCATGAACCGGGGGATGGAGATCGCCCCGGAGGTGGCCGACTCGGCTCGCTCCACCATCGTCGAACAGGTCGCCAACGGTGTCTCCGTGCGGATGGCCGTCCTCTATCTGCTGCTCGGAGGCAAGTCATGAATGCACCCCACAAGTACCTGATCAAGGGTGTCTCGGTCCTCGGCCGGCCGAAAACCGACCTGCTGATCCAAGACGGGGTCGTCGCGGAAGGCGACGCCAAGGGCGCCGAGGTCGTCGACGCGGACGGCCTTGTCGCGCTGCCTGGCCTTGTCGACCTGCACACCCACCTTCGGGAGCCGGGACGCGAAGACGCCGAGACCGTCGAGTCCGGGTCGCGGGCGGCGGCGCTCGGCGGGTACACGGCCGTGTGCGCGATGGCGAACACGTCGCCGGTCGCCGACACGGCCGGCGTGGTGGAGCAGGTCTACCGGCTGGGCCGCGAGGCCGGGCTGGTCGACGTGCAGCCGATCGGGGCGGTCACGGTCGGGCTGGCCGGGGAGCGCCTCGCGGAGTTGGGAGCGATGGCCACCTCCGCCGCCGCGGTGCGGATCTTCTCCGACGACGGGCACTGCGTGTCCGACCCGAAGCTGATGCGGCGGGCACTGGAGTACGTGAAGGCGTTCGGCGGCGTGATCGCGCAGCACGCCGAGGAGCCCCGGCTGACCGAGGGCGCCCAGATGCACGAGGGCGAGGTCGCCACCCGGCTCGGCCTGACCGGCTGGCCGGCGGTAGCCGAGGAGGCCATCATCGCCCGCGACGTGCTGCTGGCCGAGCACGTCGGCAGCCGGTTGCACGTGTGCCATGTGTCGACGGCGGGCAGCGTCGAGGTGCTGCGGCACGCGAAGGCGCGCGGCGTCCGTGTCACGGCCGAGGTCACGCCGCATCACCTTCTGCTGACGGACGAGCGGGCCACCAGCTACGACCCGGTCTTCAAGGTGAACCCGCCGTTGCGCCCGGCGTCCGATGTGGAGGCTCTCCGGAAGGCTTTGAAAGACGGCGTCATCGACATCGTCGCCACCGACCACGCCCCGCACGCGGTGGAAGACAAGGAATGCGAGTGGGCGTACGCCAGGCCGGGCATGCTCGGCCTGGAGACGGCGCTGTCGATCACGCTGAGCGTGCTGGGTGAGGACTGGGACCTCATCGCCGAGCGGATGTCGCGCGCTCCGGCGCGCATCGCCGGCCTGGACGGGCACGGCCACGACCCGGTGCCGGGCGCGCCGGCGAACCTCACCCTGGTCGACCCGGCCGCCCGCCGCGTCGTCGACCCGGCGGAGTCGGCCTCCCGCAGCCGCAACACCCCTTACGCGGGCATGACTCTGCCTGGCAGGGTCGTCGCGACGTTCCTTCGCGGTACGCCCACGGTGCTCGACGGAAAGGCCGTTAAGTAAATGCGAAAACCAGCGATTCTCGTACTCGAAGACGGGCGCACGTTTCACGGCGAGGCGTACGGCGCGATCGGGGAGACGTTCGGTGAGGCGGTCTTCACCACCGGCATGACCGGATATCAGGAGACCCTGACCGACCCGTCATACCACCGTCAGGTCGTCGTGCAGACCGCCCCGCACATCGGCAACACCGGGGTCAACGGCGAAGACGACGAGTCCGGCCGGATCTGGGTCGCCGGCTACGTGGTGCGCGACCCCGCCCGCATCGGCTCGAACTGGCGCGCCACCGGCGGTCTGGAGGAGCGCCTCGCCGCCGAGGGTGTCGTGGGCATCAGCGGCGTCGACACCCGGGCGCTGACCCGGCACCTGCGCGAGCGTGGGGCGATGCGGGTCGGCGTGTCCAGTGTGGATACCGACCCGGAAGCGTTGCGGGAGCGGGTGTTGGCCTCACCTGAGATGGTGGGCGCCGACCTGTCGGCCGAGGTGACCACGCCGTCCCCGTACGTCGTCCAAGCCGACGGCGAACACCGGCTCACGGTCGCCGCGCTGGACCTCGGAATCAAGCGCAACGTGCCGCGGCGCCTGGCCACCCGCGGTGTCACGACGCACGTCATGCCGGCAACGTCCACGGTGGAGGATCTGCTCGGCGTCGGCGCTGACGCGGTGTTCTTCTCACCCGGACCGGGCGACCCGGCGACCGCCGACCACCCGGTGGCGGTGGCGCGCGAGGTGATGCGGCGCGGTGTGCCGCTGTTCGGCATCTGCTTCGGCAGCCAGATTCTGGGGCGGGCGCTGGGATTCGGCACCTACAAGCTCCAGTACGGGCACCGCGGCATCAACCAGCCGGTGTTCGACAAGACGACCGGCAAGGTCGAGGTGACCTCGCACAACCACGGCTTCGCCGTCGACGCTCCTCACGAGGGCGTGGTCGACACCGACTTCGGTCGCGTGGAGGTCTCCCACGTCTGCCTGAACGACAACGTGGTCGAAGGGCTGCGGGCGCTGGACGTGCCCGCGTTCACCGTGCAGTACCACCCCGAGGCGGCGGCCGGTACGCACGACGCTGACTACTTGTTCGACAGGTTCGTGGAGTTGGTGGATCGTGCCGAAGCGAAGTGACATCAAGCACGTACTGGTGATCGGCTCAGGCCCGATCGTGATCGGCCAGGCGTGCGAGTTCGACTATTCCGGCACTCAGGCGTGCCGCGTGCTGCGCGCCGAGGGCCTGCGGGTATCGCTGGTCAACTCGAACCCGGCCACCATCATGACCGACCCCGAGTTCGCCGACGCCACGTACGTCGAGCCGATCACGCCGGAGTTCGTCGAGCTGGTCATCGCTCGCGAAAGGCCCGATGCCCTCCTGCCGACGTTGGGCGGCCAGACCGCGCTCAACACGGCGGTGGCGCTGTACGAGTCGGGCGTGCTCGACAAGTACGGCGTGGAGCTGATCGGGGCGAACATCGACGCGATCCGGCGCGGTGAGGACCGGCAGCTGTTCAAGGAGATCGTGGCCCAGGCCGGGGGAGAGGTGCCGCGCAGCCGCGTGTGCCATTCGCTGGAAGAGGTGCGCGAGACGGCCGCCGAGCTCGGACTGCCCGTCGTGATCCGGCCGTCGTTCACCATGGGCGGCCTCGGGTCGGGCATGGCGCACACCGATGAGGACCTGGAGCGGATCGCCGGCGCCGGGCTCGCCGCGTCGCCTGTGCACGAGGTACTCATCGAGGAGAGCGTGCTCGGCTGGAAAGAGTACGAGCTGGAGCTGATGCGCGACCGCAACGACAACGTGGTCGTCATCTGCTCCATCGAAAACGTCGACCCGATGGGTGTGCACACCGGCGACAGCGTGACGGTGGCGCCCGCGATGACGCTGACCGACCGTGAGTACCAGCGGATGCGCGACCTGGGCATCGCCGTGCTGCGTCAGGTGGGCGTCGACACCGGTGGCTGCAACATCCAGTTCGCGATCGACCCGGCCACGGGGCGGATCGTCGTCATCGAGATGAACCCGCGGGTGTCGCGATCGTCCGCGCTCGCCTCGAAGGCCACCGGCTTCCCGATCGCCAAGATCGCCGCGAAGCTCGCCATCGGGTACACATTGGACGAGATCCCGAACGACATCACCCTTGAGACGCCAGCAGCCTTCGAGCCCACGCTCGACTACGTGGTGGTGAAGATCCCGCGGTTCGCGTTCGAGAAGTTCCCGGGCGCCGACCCGGAGCTGACGACGACGATGAAGTCGGTCGGCGAGGCGATGGCGCTGGGTCGCAACTTCACCGAGGCGCTCAACAAGGCGATGCGCTCGATGGAGACCAAGGCGGCCGGTTTCTGGACCGTGCCTGACCCCGATCAGTCGCTTGAGGACACTCTCGCGGCGCTGCGCGTGCCGCACGACGGCCGGCTCTACACGGTCGAGCGGGCGCTGCGGCTCGGCGCGACGGTGGAGCAGGTCGCCGAGGCGAGCGGCGGGATGGACCCGTGGTTCCTGGACCAGATCGTGTCCCTTGTGGAGCTTCGCCGCGAGATCGAGGCTGCGCCAGTACTCGATGAAGCTCTTGTGCGGCGCGCCAAGCGTGCCGGTCTGTCCGACCGGCAGGTCGCGGCGCTGCGGCCCGAGTTGGCCGGCGAGAGTGGCCTGCGGACCCTGCGCCACCGGCTCGGGGTGCGTCCGGTCTACAAGACCGTCGACACGTGCGCGGCCGAGTTCGAGGCGAAGACGCCTTATCACTACTCCTCTTACGACGAGGAGACCGAGGTCGCGCCGTCCGACCGGCCGAAGGTGCTGATCCTCGGCTCAGGACCGAACCGGATCGGGCAGGGCATCGAGTTCGACTACTCGTGCGTGCACGCCGTCCAGGCGCTGCGCGGCGAGTACGAGACCGTGATGATCAACTGCAACCCCGAGACCGTCTCCACCGACTACGACACCGCCGACCGGCTGTACTTTGAGCCGCTCACGTTCGAAGACGTGCTGGAGGTGTGGCACGCCGAGCACTCGTCGGGCGTCGCCGCGGGCGGCCCGGGCGTGGTCGGCGTTGTCGTCCAGCTCGGCGGGCAGACCCCGCTGGGGCTCGCGCAGCGCCTGAAGGACGCCGGCGTGCCGATCGTCGGCACCAGCCCGGAGAGCATCCACCTGGCTGAGGACCGCGGCGCGTTCGGCGCCGTCCTGGCCAAGGCCGGCCTCCGGGCGCCCGCGCATGGCACGGCCACGTCGTTCGACGAGGCGCGCGCGATCGCCAACGAGATCGGGTACCCGGTCCTCGTCCGGCCGTCGTACGTGCTCGGCGGGCGGGGCATGGAGATCGTGTACGACGAGCCGACGCTGCGCGACTACATCGGGCGGGCCACCGACATCTCGCCGGACCATCCGGTGCTGGTCGACCGGTTCCTCGACGACGCGATCGAGATCGATGTCGACGCGCTCTGCGACGCTGATGGTGAGGTGTACATCGGCGGTGTCATGGAGCACATCGAGGAGGCCGGCATCCACTCCGGCGACTCGTCGTGCGTGCTTCCTCCGATCACGCTCGCCGGATCGCACCTAGCGCAAGTACGCAAATACACCGAGGCAATCGCTCGGGGCGTTGGGGTGCGTGGGCTGCTGAATGTTCAGTACGCCCTCAAGGACGACATCCTGTACGTGCTCGAGGCAAACCCGCGCGCCTCACGGACCGTGCCCTTCGTGTCCAAGGCGACGGCCGTGCAGCTGGCGAAGGCGGCCAGCAAGATCATGCTCGGTGCGTCCATCGCTTCGTTGCGATCGTCGGGCCTGCTCCTGTCCGAAGGCGACGGCGCCGCCCCGCCCGACGGGGCACCCATCGCGGTGAAGGAGGCGGTGCTGCCGTTCAAGCGGTTCCGCACCCCGGCCGGCAAGGGCGTCGACAACCTGCTCGGCCCGGAGATGAAGTCGACCGGCGAGGTGATGGGCATCGACGTCGGCTTCGGCCAGGCGTTCGCGAAGTCGCAGGCCGGGGCCTACGGTTCGCTGCCGACCGCCGGCACGATCCTGGTGACCGTGGCGAATCGCGACAAGCGCGCCATGGTGTTCCCGGTCAAGCGGCTGGCCGACCTCGGTTTCGAGATCGTGGCGACCGCCGGCACGGGCGAGGTCCTGCGCCGGTACGGGATCGCGTGCCGGATCGTGCCCAAGCACTACGAGGCAGCCGGCACCGACGCGGTGTCCTTGATCGCGGCGGGGGAGATGGCGCTGGTCATCAACACGCCGCAGGGTTCAGGGGCGAGCGCCCGCTCGGACGGGTACGAGATCCGCAGCGCCGCCGTGACCGCCGACATCCCGTGCATCACGACGGTGCCGGGCGTCACGGCGGCGGTGATGGGCATCGAGGCCGTGATCCGCGGCGACATGGCCGTCCGCCCGTTGCAAGACCTCCACGCCGCCTTGAGGCCCACCCGGTGAGCACCGTCCCCATGATCATTGCGTCATTCAAGTCACCCTTACGACTTGAACGACGCAATGATCACGATTTGGTGGGGTGGGCGCGGTGAGCGGGTATCGGTTGGGGCGGGCGGCGCTGTTCCGGGTCGGGGGCGGTGACGCGGAGTCGGCGCACGAGTGGACGCTGCGGCGGCTCGCAGGCCTGCCGGGGTGGGCGCTGGCCGGGCTGCGCAAGCGCTACGCCGTCCGGGCGCCCGTGCGCGTCTTCGGGGTCGACTTCCCGAACCCGGTCGGACTGGCCGCCGGCATGGACAAGAACGGTGTCGCCTTACCGGCGTGGCCGGCGCTCGGCTTCGGGTTCGTCGAGGTCGGCACCGTCACCGCGCATCCCCAACCGGGCAACCCGCGGCCCCGCCTCTTCCGCCTCCCGGCCAGCGAAGCCGTGATCAACCGGATGGGCTTCAACAACGAGGGCGCGGCGGCGCTGGCGACCCGGCTCGCGCCGGTCGGCGTGCCGCTCGGGATTTCGTTGGGGAAGTCGAAGGTCACTCCGCTGGACGAGGCGGTGGCCGACTATGTGGCGTCGTACGAGGCCGTGCGCGAGCACGCGGCCTACATTGCGGTGAACGTGTCGTCACCTAATACACCGGGATTGCGCGCGCTTCAGGACCGAGAGCACCTCGACGCGCTCCTCGGAGCGCTCGTGGGAGGGCCCCCCGTTCTCGTGAAGATCGCACCAGATCTCACCGAGCAGGCGATCGCGGAGGTGCTGCAGGTTTGCACCGAGCGTGGTGCGGCCGGTGTCATCGCGACCAACACGACATTGTCCCGAGAAGGGGTACCCGAGGGCACGCAGCACCGCGACGAAGCGGGCGGACTGTCGGGGCGGCCGCTCACCGCGAGAGCCCGCGAAGTGGTGTCGTTCGTGCACCGCGAGACGGCCGGCGCCCTGCCGGTGATCGGCGTGGGCGGCATCCTGGACCCGGACGACGCCGCACGCCTCTTCGACGCGGGGGCCGCCCTGGTGCAGCTCTACACCGGCTTCATATATCGCGGGCCGGCACTGGTACGGGCGATCGCCCGAGCGGCGGCGGCCAGAGACATGGTCAGAGCCGGCCCATGACCGCTCCCGCCGATCAAGGCCAATCGCATCGATCAAGGGCAAATGCACGCGGAAAAGAGATCCAACCACGTGCATTCGCCCTTGATCGGCGGGGAGGGCCCGCGCGGCCGGGAGGGCGCGAACGGCGGGGAGGGGTGTGGCGTGACGCCTGAGGAGATCGGTGCGCTCGATCTTGCGCATGTCTGGCATCCCTATGGGCCCATGCCGGGGATCGTTGCGCCGCTGGTCGTCGATAGTGCCGCCGGCGTGCGGATCAGGCTTGCCGACGGGCGGGAGCTCGTCGACGGGATGTCGTCGTGGTGGGCGGCCATCCACGGGTACCGGCATCCGGTGCTCGACGCGGCCGTCACCGACCAGCTCGGGCGGATGAGTCATGTCATGTTCGGTGGGCTCACGCACGAGCCCGCCGTCGCGCTCGCCAAGACGCTCGTCGACGTCACGCCGGCCGGGTTGGAGCACGTGTTCCTCTGCGACTCAGGCTCGGTGAGCGTGGAGGTCGCGGTCAAGATGGCGTTGCAGTACCAGCGCTCGCGCGGCCGGCCGGGAAAGTATCGTCTCGCCACCTGGCGGGGCGGGTACCACGGGGACACCTTCCACCCCATGAGCGTGTGCGACCCCGACGGTGGCATGCACCATCTGTGGAGCGATGTGCTGCCGAGGCAGGTGTTCGCGCCGGCGCCGCCGGACGGGTTCGACGCTCCGGTGGAGGACGAATACGTCGAAAACGTCCGCAGAGCGCTGGAAACGCACGCACACGAACTCGCGGCCGTGATCGTCGAGCCGGTCGTGCAAGGGGCCGGCGGGATGCGGTTTCACAGTCCGGGGTACCTGAGGGTGCTGCGCGAGGTCACCACCCAGTACGACATCCTGCTGATTTTCGATGAGATCGCGACCGGCTTCGGCCGTACCGGCGCGTTTTTCGCTGCCGACCACGCCGCGGTGTCCCCGGACATCATGTGCGTCGGCAAGGCTCTGACCGGCGGTTACCTGAGCCTGGCCGCGGCCTTGTGCACCGCCGAGGTCGCCGCCGGCATCTCGCGTGGCGAGGTGCCCGTCTTGGCGCACGGGCCCACGTTCATGGGGAACCCGCTCGCGTGTGCCGTCGCGAGCGCCTCCATTGGCCTTCTGAGCGACGGAAGGTGGGCGGGTGAGGTGAAGCGCATAGAGGCGGGGCTCCGGGCCGGCCTGGGGCCGCTGGCGGGCGCGCCGGGGGTTCTGGACGTCCGGGTGCTCGGTGCGATCGGGGTGGTGCAGTTGGACCATCCGGTCGACATGGCGGCCGCTACGGCGGCGGCTGTGCGGGAGGGCGTGTGGCTGCGCCCGTTCCGCGATCTGATCTACACGATGCCGCCCTATGTGGCGGACGACGACGATCTCGCGCGCATCGCCCGTGGGGTGGCCGCGGCGACCAGAGAGGGATGACGGTGGAGAGCTTCGGCGCCCGGCTGCGGCGGGCCATGGACGAGCGGGGACCGCTGTGCGTGGGGATCGACCCACACTCGGCACTTCTGGAGAAGTGGGGTCTTCCGGACAGCCCAGACGGGCTCGCGCGCTTCTGCGAGGTGACCGTCGAGGCGTTCGCCGACCGGGTCGCGGTGGTGAAGCCGCAGTCCGCCTTCTTCGAGCGATTCGGCTCGCGGGGGGTCGCCATCCTTGAGTCAACTATCCGACAGTTTAAAAATTTCGGTTGTCTTGTCTTGCTCGACGTGAAGCGCGGAGATATCGGTTCCACGGTCCGCGCGTACGCCGACGCGTACCTAGAACCATCCAGCTCTTTGTATGTCGACGCGGTCACGGCAAGCCCCTACCTGGGAGTAGGTTCGCTGGCGCCGATGTTCGAGAAGGCGGCCGAGCATGGGGCCGGCGTCTTCGTGCTCGCGCTCACCTCGAACCCGGAGGGTGCGTCGGTCCAGCGCGCGGTCGGGAGCGACGGTCGCACGGTCGCGCAGACCGTGATCGATGAGATTTCCCAGCTCAACGGGGGTGTGAAGCCGCTTGGGAGCTTTGGTGTGGTGATTGGCGCGACGGTCGGAAAGACCGGTTTGGACCTGTCGAAGCTGGGCGGACCGATCCTCGCTCCGGGTCTCGGAGCGCAGGGCGGGACTGCAAATGATCTCCGTGAAATCTTTCCCGAAAATGTTTCGGCCGTGTTGCCGTCGTACTCCCGGGAAGTCCTCGGTAGTGGCCCGGACACCGAACGTTTGCGGACCGCCGTTGACCGGGTACTGGCCGAGTGCCGGGGCGTGCTGGCCAGCGCCGGTGGGTGATGGCGGCGTCACGATTGCGTGATCATGGCGCGCCGACGTTGCCGAAAACGTCGCTGCCCGCTAGTTTTCCCGGCGCCGGGAATCACATGCCCCTTTGGTTCCGGGCCACACCATGTTTCACAGATGCGGCGGTGGTGCACCGTCGCGATAGGGACCTGAGGAGAACTGGTGCCGCTCCCGTCATTGAGCCCCGAACAGCGTGCAGCCGCGCTGGAAAAGGCCGCGGAGATCCGCAAGGCCCGCGCTGAGCTGAAGGATCAGCTCAAGCAGGGCAAGACCACCCTCGCCGCCGTGCTCGAACGGGCCGAGTCCGATGATGTCGTCGGCAAGCTGAAGGTCTCGGCTGTGCTCCAGGCGCTCCCTGGTATCGGCAAGATCCGGGCTACCCAGATCATGGAGAAGCTCAAGATTGCCGACAGCCGGCGCCTTCGCGGACTCGGCGAACAGCAGCGTAAGGCGTTGCTGGGGGAGTTCGCTTCTAACTGATCCACTGCACCGTGTAGAAACAAGCAGTGAGCATGGAAGACGACGCGCGCCCGGCAGCTCGCCTCACCGTCCTGTCTGGCCCCTCTGGAGTCGGCAAGGACAGCGTGATCGAGCTGATCCGGGCGCGCTCGCCGTGGGTGTGGCTGTCCGTTTCGGTCACGACCCGCAAGATGCGTGACTACGAGGTCGACGGCGTGCACTACTTCTTCGCCGACCGGCCCGAATTCGAGCGGATGATCGCCAGCGGTCAGCTGCTGGAGTGGGCCGAGTTCGCCGGCAACCTCTACGGCACGCCACGCGGGCCGGTCGAGGCGCGGCTGCGCGAGGGCGAGCCTGTCCTGCTCAAGATCGACCTGCAGGGCGCCCGGCAGGTCCGTGCCGCGATGCCCGAGGCGCAGCTGGTGTTCCTCGCGCCGCCGAGCGTCGAGGAGCTCAAGCGCCGCCTCGTCGGTCGCGGCACCGACGACGAAGAGACCATCCGCCGCCGGTTGGCTCACGCAGACGAGGAGCTCGCCGCCGAGCGCGAGTTCGATGTGACGGTGGTCAACGACTACGTCGAGCGTGCCGCTGACGAACTGGTAAGCTTGCTCGGTTCATCATTTCTAACCCCGCTACGAGCTGACTAAGGACTTCACGTTGGGTTCCGTCGCCAATCCCGAAGGCATCACCAACCCGCCGATCGACGAGCTTCTCGAGAAGACCACGTCCAAGTACGCGTTGGTGATCTTCGCTGCCAAGCGGGCGCGCCAGGTCAACGCTTACTACAGCCAGCTCGGTGAGGGCCTGCTGGAGTACGTGGGTCCGCTGGTCGAGACGACCCCGCAGGAAAAGCCGCTCTCCATCGCGCTTCGCGAGATCAACGCTGGCCTGCTCACGGCCGAGCCGTCCGAAGCCCCCTGATTTTGTGTCGACGGTCGTCCTCGGTGTAGGTGGCGGGATCGCCGCCTACAAGGCCTGCGAACTGCTGCGCCTGCTCACCGAGTCCGGCCACCGCGTCCGAGTGGTGCCCACGGCGTCCGCGCTGCGGTTCGTGGGCGCCCCGACGTGGGCTGCGCTCTCCGGCCAGCCGGTCGCCGACGACGTGTGGTCGGCGGTCCACGAGGTGCCGCACGTGCGCATCGGCCAGAGCGCCGACCTGGTGGTCGTGGCGCCGGCCACCGCTGACCTGCTCGCCAAGGCCGCTCACGGTCTGGCCGACGATCTGCTGACCAATACCCTGCTCACCGCGCGCTGCCCGATCGTGTACGCGCCGGCCATGCACACCGAGATGTGGGAAAACCCCGCCACCGCGGCCAACGTCGCGACGCTGCGGGCCCGCGGCGCGATCGTCATCGAGCCCGCCGTCGGGCGCCTCACCGGCGCCGACTCCGGCAAGGGCCGCCTCCCCGAGCCGTCCGAGATTTTCGCGCTCGCGTCGCGGATCCTGGCGCGCGGGCTCACGTCGCCGGACCTCGCGGGCAGGCACGTCGTGGTCACGGCCGGGGGCACGCGCGAGCCGCTCGACCCGGTCCGGTTCCTGGGGAACCGTTCCTCGGGCAAGCAGGGGTACGCCTTCGCGCGTGCCGCAGTCGCCCGTGGCGCCCGGGTCACCCTCGTCAGCGCCAACGTCGGCCTTCCGGATCCCGCGGGCGTCGATCTGGTACGCGTCGGCAGCACCGAAGAGTTGCGCAAAGCGACCGTCGAGGCGGCCGGTGACGCCGACGCGGTCGTCATGGCCGCCGCACCGGCAGACTTCCGGCCGGCAGAGTACGTGTCCACGAAAATCAAGAAGGCCGACGACGGCACCGCCCCGGTGCTCGCCCTGGCCACCAATCCCGACATCGCCGCCGAGCTCGGCGAGCGCAAGCGCCCCGGCCAGGTGCTCGTGGTCTTCGCCGCCGAGACGGCCGATGGCACGGAGGCGCTGGCCAACGCCCGCGCGAAGCTGGCACGCAAACGTGCCGACCTGATCGTGCTCAACCAGGTTGGCGTCGACAGGGTCTTCGGCGCCGACGCCAACTCCGTTACTGTGCTGGACGTCGATGGCGCCGTGACAGAGCTTCCCGAGCAGCCCAAAGACGCCGTCGCCGACGCCGTACTGAATCTGGTGGCGACCCGCTTAACAACCTCTGGCTAGACTGCGCCGAACAAATAGACGACATGTAAGGAGCACCGTGGCACGCCGCCTGTTCACCTCCGAGTCGGTCACGGAGGGTCACCCGGATAAGATCGCTGACCAGATCAGCGACGGCATTCTCGACGCGCTGCTCACCCAGGACCCGCGCAGCCGGGTCGCGGTAGAGACGCTGATCACCACCGGCCAGGTGCACGTGGCCGGCGAGGTGACCACCAAGGCGTACGCGGACATCCCGTCGATCGTCCGCGAGACGATCCTCGGCATCGGGTACGACTCTTCCAAGAAGGGCTTCGACGGCGCGTCCTGCGGCGTGAGTGTCTCGATCGGCTCGCAGTCGCCCGACATCGCGCAGGGCGTCGACAGCGCCATCGAGTTGCGCAGCGGCTCTTCGGAGAGCGCGCTCGACTCGCAGGGCGCCGGCGACCAGGGCATGATGTTCGGCTTCGCGTGCCAGGAGACGCCCGAGCTGATGCCGCTGCCGATCGCACTCGCGCACCGGCTCGCCCGGCGGCTGTCGGCCGCGCGCAAGGACGGCACGATTCCGTACCTGCGGCCGGACGGCAAGACCCAGGTGACCATCGAGTACGACGGGCTGCGCCCCGTGCGGCTCGACACCGTGGTGGTCTCTAGCCAGCACGCCGCCGACATCTCGCTCGAGTCGCTGCTCACGCCCGACGTGCGCGAGCACGTGATCGCGCCGGAGCTCGAGGGCCTCGGCCTCGACACCGAGGGCTACCGCCTCCTGGTCAACCCGACCGGTCGCTTCGAGATCGGCGGCCCGATGGGCGACGCCGGCCTCACCGGCCGCAAGATCATCGTTGACACCTATGGCGGGTACGCCCGGCACGGCGGTGGCGCCTTCTCGGGCAAGGACCCGTCGAAGGTCGACCGTTCGGCCGCGTACGCGATGCGCTGGGTCGCCAAGAACGTCGTGGCCGCCGGCCTGGCCGAGCGCTGCGAGACCCAGGTGGCGTACGCGATCGGCAAGGCGCACCCGGTGAGCCTGTTCGTCGAGACGTTCGGCACCGAGAACGTGCCGGTCGACCGGATCGAGAAGGCGATCGGCGAGGTCTTCGACCTGCGTCCGGCCGCGATCATCCGCGACCTCGACCTGCTGCGCCCGATCTACCAGCAGACGGCTGCGTACGGCCACTTCGGCCGCGAGCTGCCGGACCTGACCTGGGAGAACACCGACCGCGCCGCCGACCTGAAGTCCGCCGCCGGCGCCTAGCGCCCACCGCACCGTGCGCGCGCGTCGCGCTTGGCGCGTACGCGGGCCTCGCATGCGCGTGGCGCGCTGCGGGCGCCGCGGGGCGCGTCACGCGTGGCGCGCCGCCGGGCGCCGCGGGCGCCGCGGGGCGCTGCGGGCGCCACGGGCGCCCTCTGCACGTCGATCAAGGGCAAATGCACGTGGTTCGATCTCAAAACCGCGTGTGTTTGCCCTTGATCGTTGGGAATGCCCTTGATCGTCGCGGTTGGCGGTGGCTTGGCGCTGTGCCGGGACGGCATCGCGAATGAGGCGGCGTTGTTTGCGGCGCAGGGCGTAGGTCCCGTGCGTGGAGAGCCAGATCTTGGAGTTGAGGGCGCGGGCCAGGTGTCGCGGTCGCCGTTCCACGGCGAGCTGTGAACGTTTATGGCTGCTCCAGCAGCCATAAACGTTCACAGCTCGAGAGATCCGCTACGCGGATCGGGACAATCCGGTTGGTGGGCGGCGCCAAGTGGCGCCGGGGCCGGCGCCGATCAAGGAGACAACGCCGTTGAGTTAAGCGAGCCGGACCGCCGTCAAGGGTGGTTCATTCGCCGACATCTTGAACAGTTATTGCTGCCAGAGCAGCAATAACTGTTCAAGATGTCGGCGGGCATAGCTGGAATCGGGCGGTCGTGGCGCGGGCCGCGAGGGTCTGGGTCGTGCGCGTCGGAGCCTTGACTCAGCGCCGCAACGCTAACCCAACGCGCCGATCAAGGAGATCTGCACGGATCAAGGGCAAACACACGCGGAAAGAGATCCAACTACGTGCATTCGCCCTTGATCGACGGGTCGGGCGCCGGGCGGGGATGGGCGCGGGGCGGGTGTGGGCGACACGCCCGGTGGGGCGCGACGCGCGGGTGGGGGCGCTCGCGTGGTCGGCGGGGCGCGGGAGGATAGGCGCGTGGCAGCCAGGACGCGCGAACCGTGCGAGCACCTTCCGGTGGCGCGGGTCTGCGTCGACGTGCCGCTCGCGCATCTCGATCGGCCGTTCGACTATCTTGTGCCGGCCGACATGGCCGAGACGGCCCAGCCGGGCACGCGGGTGCGGGTTCGGTTCGCGCGCCAGCTCGTCGATGGCTGGATTTTGGAGCGCGTCGAGGCATCCGACCACGGTGGCAAGCTGGCGTACATCGAACGGCTGGTCTCGGCAGAGGTGGTACTGACGTCCGAGGTGGCCCGACTGGCCAGGGCCGTGGCGGACCGCTATGCCGGCAACCTCGCCGATGTCCTGCGGCTGGCGATCCCGCCGCGCCACGCCCGGGTCGAGGGGGAGGAGTCGGCGGCGCTCGCCGTGCGACCCGCGGGTGCCGCGCCCGAGGCAACCACGCCAGCACTCGCCGCGCCCACGACGCCGGACGAGCCACCCGAGAGCGCGGCGTCCGAGAGCGCGGCGTCCGAGAGCGCGGCGCCCGGGAGCGCGGCGTCCGAGAGCGCCATGCCGGAGAGCGCAGCGCCGGGAAGCGCGGTGCCGGACGATGCCGTGCCCGAGGGGCCGGTGCCGGGGAGCGGGGCCGAGAGCGCCGTGCCCGAGAGCGCCGTGCCCGAGAGCGCCGTGCGAGGAAGCGCCGCGCCCGAGATCGCAGTGCCGGGAAGCGCGGTGCCGGGGGATGCCGTGCCTGAGGGGGGCGCGGCTGAGGGGGCTGGGCCGCGGTTCAGTTCGGCTGGGTGGGAGGCGTATCGAGCCGGCGGGTATCTCAGGGCGCTCGCCGATGGCGCCGCACCGCGGGCCGTGTGGTCGGCGATGCCTTCGGAGGACTGGGCGGCCCGCATCGCCGAAGCCATCGGCGCCACGGTCAGTGGGGGGCGGGGTGCTGTTGCCGTTGTCGCGGACGCGCGGGATTTGGAGAGGCTCGACGCCGCCCTCACGGCCACGCTCGGCCCAGGAAAGCATGTCGCGCTGTCCGCCGCGCTCGGGCCCGCCAAGCGGTACCGGGCGTTTCTCGCTGCCAGCCGCGGGCGGGTACCTGTCGTGGTGGGCACCCGGGCGGCCATGTTCGCCCCGGTGGCCGACTTGGGGCTGGTGGCGATCTGGGACGACGGCGACGACCTGCACTCCGAGCCCCGCTCGCCGTACCCGCACGCTCGCGAAGTGTTGCTGACCCGAGCGCAGCTCGCGGGTGCCGGTGCGCTCGTGGCTGGGTACACCCGCACGGGCGAGGCGCAGCTGCTGGTCGAGACCGGCTGGGCCAAGGAGATTGTGCCGCCCCGGGAGACGTTGCGGACGCGGGCGCCTCAGGTGGTGCCCGCGGGCGATGACGCGCAGCTGGCACGTGATCCCGCCGCGGCCACCGCTCGGCTGCCCAGCGTCGCTTGGGAGGCCGCCCGGCATGCGCTCAAAGATGACGCGCCGGTGCTCGTGCAGGTGCCCCGGCGAGGTTATCTGCCCTCGGTCGCCTGTGCTGACTGCCGCACCCCGGCACGCTGTGCCCACTGCTCGGGGCCGCTCGCGCTGCGCTCCTCGCACGCCCCTCCAGCCTGCCATTGGTGCGGCAGGGTCGCGGCCGCGTACAGCTGCCCAAGCTGTGGTGGACGGCGGCTGCGTGCCGCGGTGATCGGTGCTCGACGGACAGCGGAAGAACTTGGGCGCGCGTTCCCCGGCGTGCCCGTGCGGACCTCGGGCCGCGAAGAGGTGCTGTCGACCGTGCCCGGCGGGGCGGCGGTCGTGGTGGCCACGCCCGGCGCCGAGCCGCTTGCCGAGGGGGGTTTCGGGGCGGTGTTGCTGCTCGATCCGTGGGCGTTGCTCACCCGAGCCGACTTGCGCGCCACCGAAGAGGCGCTGCGGCGCTGGATGAACGCGGCGGCCCTCGCCCGGCCCGGTGGTCGCGTCGTGGTGGCCACCGACGGCGCGTTGCCGGTCGTGCAGGCGTTGCTGCGCTGGGACGCCGCCTGGCACGCGGCTCGCGAGCTCGCCGAGCGGCGCGAGCTGGGCTTTCCGCCGGCGGCGAGGATGGCGAGCCTGACCGGGCCGCCGGAGGCGGTGGCCGACCTGCTCGCCGCCGCCCGCCTGCCGGAGGGCGCGGAGCTGCTCGGCCCGGTGCCGGTCGACGACGGGGAGCGCATGCTGGTGCGGGTGCGCCGGGGGCGGGCGGCGGCACTGGCCCAAGCGTTGCACGAGGCAGCGGGAGTGCGCACCGCCCGCAAGGCGGCCCAGCCGGTGCGGATCCAGGTCGACCCGCACGATCTTTTCTAGAACTCCTCGCGCGATTCCAGGTCGAGGTTGGTGAATGTCGGCGGGGCCTTGCACAGCTCCGCCATCCGGGTCGCGAATTCGTGCGTCTCGGGGCGGTTGCTGTTGGCCATCGCGACCTCGTACGACGGGAACTCGGCGATGGTCACGTAGTGGCCGGGGCGTTCCCGGTCGTGACAGACCGTGATCCGGGTCGGGCCTCCGTCGTTGGGCTGGCCCTTGGCCCGCCACTCCTCGGCCATCCGCCGCATCTCGTCGGCGTTGTCGGTCTCGTACTCGATGAGCTGGATGAACTCCATAGCGTTACCTCCAGTCGAACCCGAGCGGAACGTATCACCGGGCACTGCCCGGGCGGGCCGGTATGCGCACTCCGTAGACTGGTACGTCACCGGATTCCCCCATCAGAAGGAGCCAGTTCCGTGACGGTCCAGCCAATCCGACTGTTCGGAGATCCGGTGTTGCGCACGCCCGCCGAGCCGGTCGTCGACTTCGATGTCGAGCTGCGCAAGCTCGTCGCCGACCTCACCGACACCATGCGCGAGCAGAGCGGCGCGGGTCTCGCGGCGCCGCAGCTGGGCGTCGGCCTGCGCGTGTTCACGTTCGACGTCGACGACGTACTGGGGCACCTGATCAACCCGGTGCTCGAGTTTCCCGACGAGGAGGAGCAGGACGGCCAGGAGGGCTGCCTGTCCATCCCCGGCCTGTACTTCGACACCAAGCGCCGCATGAACGCGATCGCCAAGGGCTTCAACGAGTACGGCGATCCGGTGCAGATCGTCGGCACGGGCATGATGGCCCGCTGCGTGCAGCACGAGACCGACCACCTCGACGGGGTGCTCTTCCTCGACCGGCTCGACGCGAGCCGTCGCAAGGAGGCCATGAAGGCGATCCGGCAGGCCGAGTGGTACGACCCGGCCGCGCCGCCAGCGGTCAAGGTGAGCCCGCACACCAGCCCCTTCGGTCTGGGTCGGTGACGGCGGGTGCGCCTTGTCTTCGCCGGCACGCCGGCTGTCGCTCTGCCCAGCCTCGACGCCCTCGCCGCCTCCGGGCATGAGCTGGTCGCCGTCGTCACCCGCCCCGACGCCCCCGCCGGCCGCGGCAGGCATCTGGTCCGCTCGCCGGCTGGCGCCTGGGCCGACGAGCGCGGCATCGAGGTGCTGACGCCCGCGCGCCCGCGCGAGCCCGAGTTCCTGGCTCGGCTGCGCGACATCGCGCCCGACTGTGTGCCGGTGGTCGCCTACGGGGCGCTGGTGCCGCCCGCGGCGCTGGAGATCCCCAAGCACGGCTGGGTCAACCTGCACTTCTCGCTGCTGCCCGCGTGGCGGGGCGCGGCGCCCGTACAGCACGCGGTGCTGCACGGCGACGCCATCACCGGCGCCAGCGTCTTCCAGCTGGAGCGGGGCCTCGACACCGGGCCCGTGTACGGGACGCTGACCGACGAGGTGCGTCCCACCGACACGTCCGGTGACCTGCTCGACCGGCTCGCCGGCTCCGGCGCGGGGCTGCTGGTGGCGGTGCTCGACGCGATCGAGGCCGGCACCGCCCGCGCCGAGCCGCAGCCGGCCGACGGGGTGTCGCTGGCGCCGAAGATCACCGTGGAGGACGCCGAGGTGCGGTGGACCGAGCCGGCGTTCGCGGTCGACCGGCGCATCCGGGCGTGCACGCCGGCGCCGGGCGCGTGGACGACGTTCCGTGGCGATCGGGTCAAGCTGGGTCCGGTCCGCCCGATCGCGAACGGCCCCGACCTGGAGCCCGGTGACCTGCTCGTCGAGCGCCATCAGGTGCTGGTTGGCACGGCCACCACGCCGGTGGCGCTGGGCGAGGTGCGCGCGGCCGGCAAGAAGGCGATGTCCGCGACCGACTGGGCCCGCGGGGTCCGCGTCACTTCGGAGCGTTTCGCGTGACGGGCTCGTTTGAGGGCGGTCGGCGTTCCGGTGGCGGCCGTTCTGATGGCGGGCGTGAGGGCGGCGGGCGTTTCAGCGGGCGTGATGGCCGCGGCCGCGACGGTCGGCCGCCGCGGGGCCGCGGGAGCGCCGTCGACGTGCCACGGCGGGCCGCGTACGAGGCGGTGGCCGCTGTGCATCGCGATGGCGCGTACGCCAATCTGGTACTCCCTGGCGTGCTGCGCGATCT
This sequence comes from Phytohabitans aurantiacus, assembly GCF_027923225.1. GTDB lineage: Bacteria > Actinomycetota > Actinomycetes > Mycobacteriales > Micromonosporaceae > Phytohabitans > Phytohabitans aurantiacus. Next base: position 27,420 of record NZ_BSDI01000052.1, on the reverse strand, counting down.
GGGGTTGCGCGGTCGTGATGCCGCCTTCGCCACCGAGCTGACCTACGGCACGCTCCGGCAGGAGGGCACCCTCGACGCGATCGTCGCCGCGGCGTCCGGCCGCGAGGTGGCCCGCATCGATCCGCCGGCCCGTGACGCGCTGCGGCTGGGGGCGTACCAGCTGCTGCACACCCGCGTGCCCGCACATGCCGCGGTGTCCGCGACCGTCGATCTGGTCAAGGCCGTCGCGCCCGGCGCGACCGGCTTCGCCAACGCGGTCCTGCGCGAGGTCGCCAGCCGCGACCACGACGCGTGGGTGGCGCAGATCGCTCCCGGCTACGACGACGACCCGGTCGCGTACCTCGCCGTGGCGCACAGCCATCCACAGTGGATAGTGCGGGCGTTCGCGGACGCGCTGGGCGGCGACCTCGACGAGACCGCCCGCGCGCTGATCGAAGACAACGAGCGCCCGCCCGTGCACCTGTGCGCCCGTCCCGGCCGCGCCGACGCCGTCGAACTGGCCGAGGAGGTGGGCGGCCTGCCCGGGGCGTTCTCCCCGTACGCGGTGTATCTGCCCGGCGGCGCGCCCGGAGAGCTGGACGCGATCCTCGACGGCCGCGCACACGTGCAGGACGAGGGTTCCCAACTGGTCGCGGCCGCCCTGGCGCAGGCACCGCTCGACGGGCCGGACGATCGCTGGCTCGACCTGTGCGCCGGTCCCGGCGGCAAGGCTGGCCTGCTCGGCGCGCTCGCCGTGGAGCGCGGCGCCCACGTGACCGCTGTCGAGGTCACCGAGCACCGCGCCGTCCTGGTCGAGCAGGCGACCCGTGGCCTGCCCGTCACGGTCGAGCACGCCGACGGCCGCACGGTCGAGGGCACCTTCGACCGGGTACTGGTCGACGCACCGTGCACGGGGCTCGGCTCGCTGCGCCGCCGTCCCGAGTCGCGCTGGCGCCGGCAGCCCTCCGATCTGCCACCGCTGACCCGGCTCCAGCGGGAGCTGCTGGGCGCCGCCCTGCGCGTGGTGCGCCCGGGCGGCGTGGTGGCGTACGTGACCTGCTCGCCGCACCCGGTCGAGACCCAGGTGACGGTCACCGAGTCGGCGCGCCGGTCCGGGTACCCGGTCGACCTGGTCGACGCGCGGCCGCTGCTGCCGGCGGGCATGCCTGGGTTGGGGTCCGGCCCGACGGTGCAGCTCTGGCCGCACCGTCACGGCACCGACGCGATGTACCTGGCGCTCCTTCAGCGCAGCGCCTAGCACTCCCGCTCGTGATCAGGGCGTCCCTCAAGTCGCCCTAACGACTTGAGGGATGAACGGTCCGAGTCGCCGCGCGGCACTGGCGCACGACGGCGTATGCGACTCGGACTGTTCACAGCCCTGATCACGGAGTGACGTAGGCGCGGAGCATGCGCTTGGCCTCCGCCAGGAGGTCCGGGTCACCGTTGGGATCGCGGCGGAACGCCTCCTGCACCACGGCGTCCGCCGCGAGCACGGCGGCTTCGCACGTCGCCGTCAGGGCCGGGTTTTCCCGCGCGAGGTCCAGCACGAGCAGGATGCGGCGGACGCCGTCGGCCATCCGGCGCTTGTGGGCGCGGTCGGCGGCCCGGGTCTGCTCGGTCAGCCCGCTGGCGAACCACAGCGCCCGGAAGCCGTCGCCGCTGCGGTAGATCTCGGCGAAGCCGTCGATCAGCACGCCGACCGGGTCGCTCCAGCGCTCGGCGGCCGCCGCCTGCACGTACGCGTCCATGAGCCCTTCCAGCCGGGTCAGGTAGGTGGCGGCGAGCGCGTCGACGATGGCGCCCCGGTCCGGCAGGTACTGGTACAGCGAGCCCACCGACACCCCCGCCTCGGCGGCGACCCGGCTGGTGGTGAGCGCGGCGACGCCGTCCCGGACGAGCACCCGCTCGGCGGCGTCGAGCAGCAGCGCGACCCGGGCCTTGCTGCGGGCCTGTTGCGGTGTGCGGCGAAGCACGAGCCCTCCCAACCAAAAACCTGAACGTGACTTTGATTCAGATTAAGGTTACCGTGATCCGCCATGGAGGCAGTGACCATCGGCACCCACGTGCTGGACGTGCTCGCGCAGCCGGTCGAGTCGATCCCGGACGGTCAGGGCGCTCAGCTCGTCGAGCAAATCAAAATCAGTCCGGCCGGTGCGGCCGGAGGCACCGCGCTGGTACTGGCCAAGCTCGGCGCACAGGTGCACACCGCCGGAGCCGTCGGCACCGACGCGGCCGGTGACATGCTCGTCATGCTGCTCGACCGGGCCGGCGTGGACACCTCCCACCTGGTACGCGTCGACGGGATCGCCACCTCGGCCAGCGTGCTGCCGATCCGCCCGGACGGGTCGCGGCCCGCGTTCCACGTCATCGGGGCCAACGCTGCGTACGGGCCGGACCTGGCACCGTGGGCCGCCATCGCCGCGGCGACACACGTGCACCTCGGCGGGCCCGAGTTCATGGGTGGGGAGGCGGCGGCGCGCATCCTGTCCTACGCCCGCGAACACGGCGCGGTCACCTCGGTCGACATCCTCGCGCCGGGTGACCCGGGACTGCTCGAATGGATCGCGCCCGCCCTGCCATACGTGGACTACCTCCTGCCCAACGACGAGCAGGTACTCGGCTTCACCGGCGCCACGGACCTGGCCACCGGCTGCCGCGCCCTGCTGGACCGGGGCGCCCTCTGTGTGGCCGCCACGACGGGGGCGGAGGGCGCCCTGGTCGTTGACGCCAACGGCGCCGCGAAGGTGCCCGCGCACGAGATCACGGTGGTCGACACGAGCGGCTGCGGCGACGCCTTCTCCGCCGGCTTCCTGAGGGGCATCTGGCTGGGCCGCACGCCGGTCGAGGCGGCAGCCCTGGGATGCGCGGTGGCCGCGCTGGTCGCCCAGGGCCTGGGCACCGACCACGGCGACGAAAAGGCCTTCCGCGACCTCGTCGCGTAGACAATCCATCCGAGCTACCGCGATGCCCGTCGTGGCTCAGACCGTTGCTCCCGCGGCCTCACCCTCCGCGTCCAGTCACGCTCACCGCAGACGGGCGGGCGGGTCGTGTGGCCGCGGCGGGCGAGGCCGCGGGAGCAACGGGCATCGAGCGCCGCGGACGTCGCGGTAGCCCAGCATCTCTTGGAAGCCCCGGCCCTGCCGGCCGCCCACAGGCGGCTGAAAGAGGGGCAACCCACCCCCGCACCCGTCCTCTCCTCGGCGCCGAAACCCGCCCGTGCCAGCGTTTCGCCACGCCCCGCACGCCTCCGCGTGCGTCCGCTCCCAGGCCGGGCGCGGCGTGTCGCCACGCCCTGCGCGCCGATCAAGGGCGAATGCACGTGGTTGGATCTCTTTTTGGCGTGCATTCGCCCTTGATCGATGCGAATGGCCTTGATCGGCGAGCGCCGAGCGCCGCGCACCCGAGCCGAGCGCCGCGCACCCGCGCCGAGCGCCGCGCACCCGCGCCGAGCGCCGCGCACCCGCGCCGAGCGCCGCGCACCCGCGCCGAGCGCCGCGCAAGGCGCGGCGACACGCCGGCGCCAACCCTCAACCGCGACGGCTGGTCCCGGCGATGACGGCGCGGCGCCTCACCCGGGGACCTCCGCGCGGGTTTAGGCCGCGGCTTGCTCGAAGGTGCGCGATCCGCGCCGCCTTCGGCCCGCACTGCGCACGGCCCGCGCCCTTCCCGTCTCTCAGCGTCCGCCGATCAAGGGCATTCGCATCGATCAAGGGCAAAAGCACGCGGTTTTGAGATCAAAGCACGTGCATTCGCCCTTGATCGGCGGCGAGAGCGCGCCCCGCGCGGCGCGCCCCGCGCGGCGCGCACCGGCGGCGCGGGCAGCGAGCGCGGACGCGGCGCACCCCGCGTGCGTGGGGCGAGGTGGGGGGTTAGCGGATGGGGAGGCCGGAGGGGCCTGCGGCCTTGATGGACTTTTTCAGGTCGCGGTCGCTCCACATGAAGCACTTGACCCCGCGGTCGCCCCAGCCCCACTCGTACTCGGTCGGGTAGTAGAAGATCGTGCCGGCGCGGTACTTCATGTTGCCGTCGAACGGGACCTTGGCGTATGACGCCACGGCGATCAGGCAGCCGCGGTGCGCGCGTTCGTCGTTCTTCTCGAAGTCGGCGTACGGGGTCTCCGGCGCCGCCCACACTCCCACGAACTCCGCCCGGTGCGCCTGCCCGCAGTCGACCGGCTTCATCACGTCGACGTCGTCGCCCTTCATGATGGGCTGGTAGCAGCCGTGCGCCAGCGGCGATCCGGCCTTCATCGCGTCGCGCAGGCTGGCGGTGCGGCGCACGTCGGCGCGAAGCTCCAGATCGGACGTCTCGGTCAGGTCGCAGCGGAACCACCGCGCGCCGCCGGCCCAGGCCGCGTCGGTGGGGAGCAGCACCGTGACGTAGAGGCGACCGGAGCGCCACGGGGCGCCCACGTACTCGCTGGCCTTCGTGTCGCACTCACCCCACGCGACGCGCGCCGCCGGGCTGTCCGCGGCCGGGGGCTTGGAGCCGCTGGCGTTCGCCCCGCCGAACTGGCCGACGTGGAACGTCTCGCTGGCGTGCGACTTGTCGCAGACGACCGGGTTGTAGAGCGTCATCGAGGACGTCGAGTCCGCCGCGTTGGTCGGGTGGCAGGTCTGCGCGGCGGGCACGAAGACCTTGGGCTCGGCCTGCGCGGACCAGTCGTCGACGAGCGAGCCGTCGGTGCCCGCGGGCCCGCCGCAGCCGGCCGCGAACAGCACCATCACAACCACGAACGCCCAGCGGCGCATCATGCCCTCCCCGTGCGGCGCGCGAGAATGTCTCACGCCCGGTGCGGCGAGGAGCATACGACAATTCCGTACACTGGCGCAGTGAGCGCACCACCGCCGGTCGTCGCGCCGAGCATCCTGGCCGCCGATTTCTCCCGCCTTGCCGAGGAAGCACGCGCCGTCGAGGGCGCCGCGGACTGGTTACACATCGACGTGATGGACAACCATTTCGTACCGAATCTCACCATCGGCCTGCCCGTGGTGACGAGCCTGCGAGCGGCGACCGACCTGCCGTTCGACGTGCACCTGATGATCGCCGACCCGCGGCGTTGGGCGCCCGGATACGCCGACGCCGGGGCCTACAACGTCACCTTCCACGCCGAGGCGTCGGACAATCCGGTGTCGCTGGCCAAGGACCTGCGCGCCGCGGGTGCCAAGGCGGGACTGGCGATCGATCGGGACACGCCCGTCGAGCCGTACCTGGAGCTGCTGCCGCACTTCGACACCCTGCTGATCATGACGATCAAGGCGGGATTCGGCGGGCAGAAGTTCATCCCGGCGATGCTCGACAAGGTGGCCGCGGCTCGGCGGCACGTCGACGCCGGCCACCTCGAGCTGCGGATCGAGGTCGACGGTGGGATCGCCGAGGACACGATCGCGCAGGCGGCCGAGGCGGGCGCCGACGCGTTCGTGGCGGGCACCGCGGTCTACAGCGCCGCCGACCCGGCCGAGGCCGTCCGCCGTCTGAAAACGCTGGCTCGACGGCCATGAGTGATGACCATGAGTGTTGACCCCGACGCTGACAAGGCCGACCTGATCCTCGTCGTCGACGACGATCCGGACATCGCGCGGTTCGTGCAGGTCAATCTGCGGCTGCACAACTTCGACGTGGTACTGGCTGGCGACGGGGAAGAGGCACTGGAGGTCATCGAGGCGGCCCGGCCCGACCTGGCTGTGGTCGATCTGATGATGCCCCGGATGGACGGGCTGGAGCTGGTGCGGCGGCTGCGGGCCAACCCGATGACCGCCGCGCTTCCGGTGATCATGCTGACGGCCAAGGGTATGACCGTCGACAAGGTGGTCGGCCTCAGCGTGGGCGCCGACGACTACCTGGTCAAGCCGTTCGACACGCTGGAGCTGATCGCGCGGGTGCGCTCCACGCTGCGGCGTAACCAGGAGTTCCGCGAGGTGTCGCCGCTGACCGGCCTGCCCGGCAACACCCGGGTGCGGCGCGAGATCCTCGACCGCATGCGCAACGGCGCCGACTACGCCGTCGGATACATCGACATCGACCGGTTCAAGAGCGTCAACGACGTGTACGGGTTCGAGCGCGGCGACGAGTTCATCACCGCCCTGGCGCGCAGCCTGCACCGGGCCGCGGTGGCGGCGGGCCTACCCCCGGCGTTCCTGGGACACATCGGCGGCGACGACTTCGTGATCGTCTGCGACCCGGAGCAGATGTTGCCGCTGACCCGCAAGGCGGTCGAAGACTTCGAACGGGCGGCCGACGAGTTGTACGACGAGGTGCACAACCGGCAGGGGTACATCGAGGTGCCGGACCGCCGGGGGCGGCTGCAACGGGCCGCTCTGGTGACGCTCTCGATCGGGGTGGCGCAGTCGACCGCGACGGGCCGCAAGTACGCCGATCCGCGTGAGGTGATCGCGGTCGCGTCCGAGATGAAGAAGGTCGCGAAGACCCAACCCGGGTCCTATATCGCCATCGATAGGCGTAAAGCGGACAGCTGACAGCAGCTCAGATCACAGTGAACCGTGCGGCTCCGCGCGGTTACACTCGGGTTTAACCCACCACGCGCTGGCGGGGCTCGGTGAAATTCCGAACCGGCGGTAATCCGGGGTCAGACACCCCTGGAGAGCCCGCGACCCGGTCGTATCCAACGGCCGGTGGATCTGGTGCAAGACCAGAGCCGACGGTCAAAGTCCGGATGGGAGGCAGCGCGCGGGACGGACGCACCCCTTTGCCGGGGTCGGCTTGCCTGCGCATACGCGTGAGGAGTTGACGACCGGCCATGGCGAGCGTCTCCGAAGACGAGGCGATGCGCCGCGCTATCGCGCTGGCGGCCAGAGGTCTCGGCACGACCAGTCCCAACCCCGTCGTGGGTTGCGTCATTCTCGATACGTCCGGCGCCGTCGTCGGTGAGGGATTCCACGCGTACGCGGGCGGCCCGCACGCCGAGATAGTGGCGCTCGCCCAGGCGGGTGAGCGCGCCCGCGGCGGCACCGCGATCGTGACCCTGGAACCCTGTGACCACACCGGCCGCACCGGCCCCTGCACGCGCGCCCTGATCAACGCCGGCATCCGCCGCGTCGTCGTCGGGGTGCCCGATCCCAACCCGATCGCCGGGGGCGGTGCGCACACGCTGCGGGAGGCGGGCGTCGAGGTGGCGACCGGCACCCGGGAGGCCGAGGCGGAAGCCGGCAACATCGCCTGGCTGACCTCGATGCGCCGCGGCTGGCCGTACCTGATCTGGAAGTACGCGGCCACCCTGGACGGCCGGTCGGCGGCGGTCGACGGCACGAGCATGTGGATCACTTCCGAGGCCGCGCGGATGGACGTGCACAAGCTGCGCGGCACCGTCGACGCCGTCATCGTCGGGGTCGGCACCGTGCTCGCCGACGACCCCCGGCTCACCGCCCGCAACCTGCGCGACGGCACCCTCGCCATCCGGCAGCCGCTACGGGTGGTCGTCGACTCGGCTGGGCGTACACCTTTGGACGCCAAGGTCCGCGACAGTGCGGCGCCGACGTTCATCGCCACCGCCGCGGACGTCGGCGCCGATTCTCGTGGCCGGGTCGACCTCAGCGCGCTGCTCGCGACGCTGCACCAGCGCGGCGTCCGCGCCGCGCTGCTGGAGGGCGGGCCGGTGCTCGCTGGCGCGTTCCTGGCCGCGGGCCTCGTCGACAGGGTCGTCGGGTACGTCGCGCCCAAGCTGCTCGGCGATGGTCCCGCCGCGCTGTCCGGCGCCGGCGTCAGCACCATCGCCGAGGCCATCGAGCTCGAACTCACGGACGTCACGCAGGTCGGCCCCGATCTGCGGTTCACAGCCGTACCGAAGATGAAGGGGTGACCGCATGTTCACGGGCATCGTCGAGGAGCTGGGCGAGTTCCTGCGGTTGGACTGGCACGGCGAGGGGGGAGTGGCGGCCATCCGCGGCCCGCTCGTGTCGTCCGACGCGCGTCCCGGCGACTCGATCGCGGTCAACGGCGTCTGCCTGACCGTGGTGATCGCCGACGGCGACGGGTTCACGGTCGACGTGATGAAGGAGACGTTCGACCGGTCGGCGCTGGGATCGCTCAGGCCTGGCGACCCGGTCAACCTGGAGCGCGCCGCGACGCTGCAGACGCGGCTGGGCGGTCACCTCGTACAGGGCCACGTCGACGGGGTCGGCACGATCATGGCGCGCACGCCGGGAGAGCGGTGGGACGACGTGACCATCGCGCTGCCGCCGGGCATGTCCCGGTACGTCGTCGAGAAAGGGTCGATCACCGTCGACGGGGTATCCCTGACCGTGGTCTCGGTGTCCGACAGCGACTTCGCGGTGAGCCTGATCCCGACCACGCTCGAGCTGACCACGCTGGGCCGCAAGGGCGTCGGCGACCTCGTCAATCTCGAGGTCGACGTGATCGGAAAGTACGTGGAGAAAATGGTGGGGGTCCGGGCATGAATTCCATTGAGGAAGCGGTCGAGCAGATCGCCGCCGGCCGGCCGGTCGTGGTGGTCGACGACGAGAACCGCGAAAACGAGGGCGACCTGATCTTCGCCGCCGAGATGGCGACGCCGGAGCTGGTGGCGTTCATGGTGCGGTACACGTCCGGGTACATCTGCGCGCCGCTGACCGAAGACGACTGCGACCGACTCGACCTGCCGCCCATGTACCGGACCAACCAGGACCCGCGCGGCACGGCGTACACGGTGACGGTCGATGCCCGCACGGGCGTCGCCACGGGTATCTCCGCCGCCGACCGCGCGCACACCCTGCGCCTGCTCGCCGATCCGGCCACCCGGCCCGTCGACCTGACCCGGCCGGGCCACGTGGTGCCGCTGCGCGCCCGCGCCGGCGGGGTGCTGCGCCGCACCGGCCACACCGAGGCGGCCGTCGACCTGGCGGTACTGGCCGGGCTGCGCCCCGCGGCGGTGCTGTGCGAGATGGTCAACGACGACGGCACCATGATGCGCCTGCCCGACCTGGAGAAGTTCGCGGCCGAGCACGAGCTCGCCCTGATCAGCATCGCCGACCTGGTCGCGTACCGCCGCCGCACCGAGCAGCAGGTCGAGCGCGAGGTCGAGACCCGCATCCCGACCCGGCACGGCGCCTTCCGGGCCGTCGGGTACCGGGCCGAGGTCGACGGCGTCGAGCACGTCGCGCTGGTCTACGGCGACCTCGGCGACGGCCGCGACGTACTGGTGCGGGTGCACTCCGAGTGCCTCACCGGCGACGTGTTCGGCTCGCTGCGCTGCGACTGCGGCCCGCAGCTGGACGCGGCGCTGGCCCGGGTGGCGTCCGAGGGGCGGGGCGTCGTGCTGTACGTGCGCGGCCACGAGGGGCGGGGCATCGGGCTGCTGCACAAGCTGCGCGCCTACCAGCTCCAGGACCAGGGACGCGACACCGTCGACGCCAACCTCGAACTCGGCCTGCCCGCCGACGCCCGGGAGTACGGCACGGGTGCGCAGATCCTGTACGACCTGGGCGTCCGCTCGATGCGGTTGCTCACCAACAACCCGGCGAAGCTGGCGGCGCTGTCCGGGTACGGCCTGACGGTCGCCGGCCAGGAGCCCCTGGCCGTGCCGCCACACCCGGAAAACGTGCGCTACCTGCGGACCAAGCGCGACCGCATGGGGCACACCCTGAACCTCGAGGAGTTGGCCTGATGGCGGGTTTCGGCGAGCCGGACGTGTCCACTGTGGACGCCACCGGACTGACGGTCGGCGTGGTCGCGGCCCGGTGGCACGGCGACCTGACCGACCACATGCTGGCCCGCGCGGTCGACGCGGCGAAGGCGTGCGGTGTGCACGAGGTGACGGTGGCGCGGGTGGCCGGCTCGGTCGAGCTGCCGGTGGTGGCGCAGGCGCTGGCCCGGCGGTGCGACGTGGTGGTGGCGCTGGGCGTGGTGATCCGCGGCGAGACCGCCCACTTCGACTACGTCTGCAAATCCGTGACCGAGGGGCTGACGCGGGTCGCCCTCGACGAGTCGACCCCGGTCGCACACGGCGTCCTGACGGTCAACACGCTCGACCAGGCGCGGGCCCGGGCCGGCTTCGCCGACTCCGCGGAAGACAAGGGCTGGTCCGCGACCGTGGCCGCCCTGGACGCCGCCCTCGCGATCCGCGTCACCTCATGATCAGGGCGTCCCTCAAGTCGCCCTAACGACTTCAGGGACGCCCTGATCATGGCTGGGGTGGGTGCGGGTCAGAGGCGGCCGGCTTCGATTATGCGGCTTAGGAATTGGCGGGTACGGGGTTCGCGGGGGTCGCCGAAGACCTGCTCCGGAGGGCCCTGCTCCAGGACCTTGCCGCCGTCGAGGAAGCACACCCGGTCGGCGACCTGGCGCGCGAAACCCATCTCGTGGGTCGCCAGCACCATCGTCATGCCCTCGCCCTTGAGGTCGCGGATCATCGACAGCACCTCGCCCACCAACTCCGGGTCGAGTGCCGACGTGACCTCGTCGAGCAGCAGCAGGCGCGGGGAGTTGATCAGAGCGCGCACGATCGCGACCCGTTGCTGTTGACCACCCGAGAGGCGATCCGGGTACGCGTCGGCCTTGTCGCCGAGCCCGACCCGGGTGAGCCACTCCCGGGCGGCGTCGGTGGCTTCCTTGGAAGAACGCCCGTGCACCCGCACCGGGGCCAGGATCACGTTTTCCAGCACCGTCATGTGCGGAAACAGGTTGTACGACTGGAACACGATCCCGATCCGCTGCCGCACCTTGTCCGGGTTGACGCGGGGGTCGGTGATATGCGAACCGTCGAGCCAGATCATGCCGTCGTCGATCTCTTCGAGCAGGTTGACGCAGCGCAGCAGGGTCGATTTTCCCGACCCGGACGCCCCGATGAGCGCCACGACCTGATGCTCGTCCACGTCGAGATCCAAAGAGGAGAGGACGACCTGGGACCCGAACACCTTCCGCACACCCTGGACGGAGAGGATCATGACTGCCTCCGCGCGGCGCGCAGGGTCACCCAGTCGGTGACCGCGATCAGCGGCATCGCGAGCAGCACGAACAGCACTCCCGCCACGATGTACGGCGTGTAGTTGAACGTCTCGGCCGTGCTGATCTGCGCGGCCCGCACCGCGTCGATCGGGCCGGCCAGCGACACCAGGCCCACGTCCTTCTGCAGCGCGACGGTGTCGTTGAGCAGCGGCGGAGCCACCCGGCGGATCGCCTGCGGGAGCACCACGTGCCGCATCGTCTGGCGGTACGTCAGCCCGAGCGACCGGGCGGCGGCGAGCTGGCTGGGGTGGACCGACTCGATGCCGGCGCGGAACACCTCGGCCAGGTAACCGGCGTACGTGATCACCAGCGCGATCCCGCCGAGCACCAGCACGCTCGGCATACCTTGCAGGCGCAGCCCGGGCACGCCGAGCGTCAGCACGTACAGCACGATGATCAGCGGCAGCCCGCGGAACGTGTACGTGTATCCGGTGGCGAGCGCCCGTACCGGGAAGAACACCGGACCGCGCAGCGTGCGCAGCAACGCGATGAGCAGCCCGAGCGCCAGCGCGCCGAGGGCGCAGAAGACCAGCAGCCGGACGTTGAGCCACAGTCCGGCTGCCACGTCGGGCAGGGCGTCGCGCGCGACGTCGAGGTCGAAGAACGACGCGCGGACCCGGTCCCACCCCGGCGCGCCGGTCAGCCCGACGGCCAGCAGGACGCCGACGACCAGGGTGGAGGCCGCGGCGATCAGTACCGAGATGACGGTCTGACGCCGGCGGTAGGCGATGCGGTCGAGCTGGGCGGGGCTGAGGTTCACGTAAGCTCTCGGGCTCCCGCCGAGCTGGTGAGCCACTCCTTCTCCAGCGTGGTGAGGGTGCCGGCGCCGCGCAGCTGGTCGACCGCCTGGGTGACGCAGCCGGTGAGGCTGGAGCCCTTGTCGAGTACCAGCCCGAACTGCTCCGGCACGCCGACCTGCGGCAGCTGCCCGACGATCACGCCGCCTTCCAGCTCGGCGGCCGTCATGAAGAACGCGGTGGGCAGGTCGACGACGAGCCCGTCGATCTGGCCGTTCTGGAGCGCCTTCTTGGCGTCGTCGTTGCTGTTGTAGACCTGCGGCTGCGTGCTCGGCTTGATCAGGTCGGTGATCGCCTGGTAGCTGGTGGTGCCGACCTGGGCGCCGAGCTTGGCGTCCTTGAGCGCGGCCATCGTCGTGGCGCCCGCGATCTTCGACGACTTCAGCGCGATGACCGTCTGGCGCACCAGGTAGTACGGCGCGGAGAAGTCGACCGCCTTCTTCCGGTCCTCGGTGATCGAGAACTGGTTGACGTCGAAGTCGAACTGCTTCGGGCCGGGCGCGATCGCGTTGTTGAACGTCACCCGTACCCAGGTCACGTCGCTCTTGGCGTACCCGAGCTTCTCCGCCACCGCATAGGCCACGGCCGACTCGAAGCCCTGCCCGTTTTCGGGCTTGTTGTCCTTGAACCACGGCTCGTAGGCCGGATTGTCCGTTGCGATCGTCAGCTTGCCGGCGGTCTTCGTCTGAAGCTGGTCCTTCCCGCACGTCAGCCCGGTCGCGCCGGGCGTTGGAGTCGCGTCGCTGTCGTCGGCGGGTGCGCAACCAGCCAAAACGAGGAGCAACGCCGCAGCGGAAAGTAGAGAGCGCGCCATGGGCGACAGCATAAAGTAAACCGAAGACGGGGCTCGCGCGTCGTAGCAGCGTGACAGCGGGGAGCGTGGTGGCCCTGGCCCCTAGAGCGGAGACGTGGGCGGCCGACGAGGCGGTGACGCACTTGTTCACCGCCCACTACCGGCCGCTCGTGCGGCTGGCCACACTGCTGCTCCACGAGTCGGGTGCGGCCGAGGAGATCGTGCAGGACGCCTACGTGGCGCTGCACGGCCGGTGGCGGCGGCTGCGCGACGCCGACAAGGCCCTGGCGTACCTGCGCGCCACCGTCGTCAACCGGTCCCGCTCCGCGCTGCGGCATCGCAAGGTCGTCGACCGGCACCTCGCGATGTCCAGTCCGGAGCCGGACGCCCCCAGCGCCGAAGCCGGCGCGCTCGCCCTGCTGCAGCACGCCGCCGTCGTCGCGGCGCTGCGAGGCCTGCCCAACCGCCAGCGCGAGGCGCTGGTCCTGCGGTACTACCTCGACCTGTCCGAAGCGGACATCGCCGAGACCATGGGGTGCAGCCGAGGCGCCGTCAAGAGCCACTGCTCGCGGGGCATGGCCGCCCTGCGCGAGACCCTGGAGCGAGCGTCATGAGCCGCGACGAAGACGTACTGCGGCGGATCTTGGAGGCCGAGGCCGCGAGGGTCGAGGTCAGCCCGGACGCCCTGCGCTCGATCCGCGCGCGGACCGAGCGGCGCCCACGGTGGTTTTCGCTCGGCGCGGTCGCGCTCACAGCCGCGACCGCGACCGCCGCCGTGGTGGGCGCTTTCGCGCTGATACCGCGGGAGAGCGCGCCACCGGATCCGCGGACGGCATCGACACCGTCGTGGTCCAGCACCTTTTCGGGTACTAGCACAGCCAACCTGGCGATCTACTACGTCGGCGACGACCAGGGCCGCCAGCGGCTGTACCGGGAGTTCCACCACCTCCCGATGCGCGACACCTCGACGGTCACCAAGATCGGCACCGCGGTGACGGAGATGCTGCGACCCGAGAGCGCCCACGACCCGCAGTACGCCAGCGCCTGGCCCACCGGCGTGCGGGTGACCGACGTCTCGATCAGCGGCGGCACGGTCACCGTCAACCTGTCCAAGGCGCCGCCCAGCACCATCGCCCGCCAGGAGCTCGTCTGGACCGTCGCGGCGGTCGTCGGCGGCGACCCGACCGTCAAGCTGCTCGTCGACGGCTCGCAGTACGCCACGCTGCGCAAGGCGCCCGCCCTCGACACGCTGGCCGCCCTCTGGCTGATCAACCCCCAGCACGGCGAGACGGTCGCACGCGACGTTTCGCTCCACGTCGCCGGTGCGGTCTTCGAGGCGACCGCCCACCTCAAGGTGCGCCAGGGCGACGTCGTCATCGACGAGAGGGTGCTGACGCTGAGCATCGGCGCGCCGGCACGCGGGGAGGCGAAGCTCACACTCACGCTCGCGCCGGGCGAGTACACGCTGGAGGCGTACACGATCTCAGCCGCCGACGGCAGCGTCCAGCATCTGGACGACCACGTGGTCACGGTGCGCTGACGCGGGCGGGTGACAGAATCACTGCTCGTGAAGACCTTCGAAGAGCTGTTCGCTGAGCTGCAGAGCAAGGCGGCCGCCCGCACCCCCGGGTCGGGTACGGTCGCGGCGCTGGAGCGGGGCGTCCACGCCATCGGCAAGAAGGTCGTCGAAGAGGCGGCCGAGGCCTGGATGGCGGCCGAGCATGAGGGCCCCGAGCGGGCTGCTGAGGAGATCTCCCAGCTCCTGTACCAGACGCAGGTGCTGATGCTCGCCACCGGACTCGAGCTCAAGGACGTGTACCGACATCTCTGACCTGTCCTCGTTTTGGATTTTCTCCCGAAAGGACTCTGTCAGAGATGCTTCGTATCGCCGTACCCAACAAGGGCACCCTTTCCAAGCCGGCCTCCGAGATGCTGCGCGAGGCCGGATACCGCCAGCGCACCGACGACCGCGACCTCGTCTGCCGTGACGACGCCAACGCGGTCGAGTTCTTCTACCTACGTCCCCGCGACATCGCCACGTACGTCGGCTCCGGCGACCTCGACCTCGGCATCACCGGCCGCGACCTGCTCGTCGACGCCGGCAGCCCCGCCGAAGAGGTGCTCGACCTCGACTTCGCGGGCGCGACGTTCTGGTTCGCGGCCCGCCCCGAGACGCTCACCACGGTCGACGAGCTCGGCGGCCGGCGGGTGGCCACCGCGTACCCGGGTGTGGTCGAGCGGCACCTCGCCGAGCGCGGCCTCAAGGCAGACGTGATCCGCCTCGACGGCGCGGTCGAAAACGCAGTCCGGCTCGGAGTGGCCGACCTGATCGCCGACGTGGTGGAGACCGGCGCCACGCTCCGCCAGGCTGGCCTCGTCACGATCGGGGAGCCGATCCTGAAGTCGTCCGCGCTGCTGGTCCGCCGCGCCGGCGCACCGGAAAACGGCCAGGTCGGCCAGCTGGTCCGCCGCCTCCAAGGTGTGCTGGTGGCCCGGCGGTACGTGATGCTCGCCTACGACGTGCGCGCCGACCTGCTGGAGGAGGCCACCGCGCTGACCCCCGGCATCGAGTCGCCGACCGTCTCCCCGCTGCACCGCGAGGGCTGGGTGGCGGTCGAGGCCATGGTGCTGCGCGGCGAGGTCCACCGCATCATGGACGAGCTGTACGAGTTGGGCGCCCGCGCGATCCTGGTAACAGACATCCACGCCTGCCGCCTGTGAGCCCTTTCCCCCGTTCCTTCGTGATCAGGGCGTCCCTCAAGTCATCCCGGGTCACCTTCGGACCCTGCTGGGAGCCGTGGTGACCAACAACGGCGAACGACCTGGATTCCGGTTTGGGTTACTTGAGGGACGCCCTGATCACGGCGCGGGCTGCCTTGCTCTGCTTCCGCGACGGCAACAGTGAGGGCGCTGCCGGCGTGGGCGGCGCTGTCGGTGGCGGCCGCCGGCGGGCTGGCGTCAGCCAGCCAGAGCGCCGCCAACGCCGAACTCGGCGAGCGGGTCGGCAACGCCTCGTTCGGCGCGGCGGTCAACGTCACCACCGGCGGCGTGCTGGTACTGGCCGGACTCGTCGCGCTCCCGTCGATGCGCGCCGGCCTCGGCAAGCTGCGCCGGTCGCGCCTGCCCTGGTGGGTGTACCTGGGCGGCCTCTGCGGCGGCGCCTTCGTCACCATCGCGACCTACGTCGTACCGGTCGTGGGCGTGGCCATCTTCACGATCGCCCAGGTCACCGGCGGCAGCCTCGGCGGCCTCGCCGTCGACAGGGCGGGACTGGCACCGGCCGGCCGGATGGCGTTGACGCGCCCGCGGGTGGCCGGTGCGCTGCTCGGTATCGCGGCGGTCGGCCTCGCGCAGGCCGGCCGCCCCATCGGCGACCTGGCCGTGGGCGCGCTGCTGCTCGGAGTCATCGCCGGCGCGGCGGTCGCCGTGCAGTCCGCCCTGAACGGCCGGGTCTCCGCCGCCTCGACCACCGCCGCCGGTACCGCCGTCAACTTCGCGGTCGCCACTCCGGCTGTACTGATCGCCGCGACCCTGCTCGGCGCGTTCGCCACCGGCTGGTCCTCCCGACTGCCCAGCGAGTGGTACCTGTACTCCGGTGGCCCGATCGGCGTGTTCATCGTGGTCGCCCTGCTGGTCGGCGTGCGCGCGGTCGGCGTACTGCGCACCGGTCTGGCGGTCGTGGCGGGCCAGCTCGCCGGCGCCCTCCTGCTCGACATCCTGATCCCGGACGCGCCCGGCGCCAGCCCGGCTCTCCTGGCCGGCGCCGTACTGACGGTGGCCGCTGTGGCAGTAGCCGGCCGCGGCACCCGCCGGCCGCCGGCCGCCGCCGTATCGCCCTGACGCCCGCCGGCGTCGCGCTGCCGGCCACCTACGCTGTGGCGCGTGAGTGAGAGCACCGCCGGCTGGTTGATCGGCACGCCCGAACGGGAAGCGGCCCGCCGCGCCCTCGACGTCCACCTGGCCGACGACCGGCTCACCGAGCTCGAGTACCAGCGCCGCCTGGGCGCCTGTCAAGAGGCACGCACCCGCGCCGAGCTGCTCCAGGTCTTCGCCGACCTGCCCGAGCCGCATCCCGAGCTGCCCGACATCGACGCCGACGTCGAAGAGGACATGCCGGCGCTGGCGGTGGCCGGCTGCGCCACGATCGGCTTGGGGCTGCCGGTCGCGATCGTGCTCGGCATCATCTACGGCGCCTGGTGGGGCCTGGCGGTACCGGTGGCCGTCCTCGTCCTGCTCCTGATCATCAACGCGGTGATAGACCGCCTGAGCCCCCGCCCCGAGCGAGCGTGACCAGGCGGGGGTGGCAGACTCGGTAGGCGTGAGTACCCCTGACGTCGTCCTGCGGCCGCGCCGCGTCCGGATCGTGTGCTGGGTCCTCGCGGCCGCCGTGTTCGTGGTGTTCACCCTGGTCGGCACCGGCCTGAGCGGCTCGACCGGCGACGGCGGCGGCACCTTCCAGCGGGGCGACCAGGTCGCGATGATCGGGCTCGGGGTGCTGTTCGCGCTGGGCATCCTGCTGTTCACCCGGCCGCGCGTCGAGGCGGACGCGGCGGGCATCCGGGTGCGCAACCTCGTCGGCGGGTACGAGCTGTCGTGGGACCTCGTGCGGGCGGTGCGGTTCAACCGGGGCACGCCATGGGCCAGCCTGGAACTGCACGACGAAGACCTGGTACCGATGCTGGCGCTGCAGGCCGCCGACAAGCAGTACGCCGTCAACGGTGTCCGTGCCCTGCGAGCGCTGCACGCGGCCGCGACCCCCGCGCCCGCCACCCCCGACCAACCCTGACCCGCCCGCCGCGGCCTCCGCGGTGGCGGCGCGAGCCGCGCCGTGCATCTCGCGGCCGCCGATCCGACGACCGGACGAAACGCGCGAAACGCCTCGATGGCGCGCCGCCCGGCGCGGCGCGGGTCTGCGGTATCGCCGCGCGGCGCGGCCTGCGGTATCGCCGCGCGGCGCGGTCTGCGGCGGCGTCGCGCGGCTCGGTTTGAGGCGGCGTCGCGCGGCTCGGTCTGAGGCGGCGCTGCCGCGCGGCGCGGTCGGCGGCCGCGCCGCGCCCGGCGCTCGCCGATCAAGGGCATCCTCATGGATCAAGGGCGAATGCACGCGGAAAGAGATCCAACCGCGTGCCTTTGCCCTTGATCGGCGCAGGCGGCGTGGCGACACGCCGCACCGCGCCCGCCGCGCGGCGCCCGCGCGGGGGATCAGAGATCCAACCGCGGGCGTTCGCCCTTGATCGGCGCAGGCGGCGTGGCGACACGCCGCACCGCGCCCGCCGCGCGGCGCCCGCGGGTGGATCGGAGATCAACGCACGTGCGTTCGCCCTTGATCGGCGGAAGGGGGCGCGCCAGCGCGCGGTGCAGGCGCCACCGCGGACCCGCACGCCCAGCGGACCCGTCGCGCATCGTGCCCGCAGCACCACGGGGCGCGCGGCGCGCGCAGGCCGCGCGGCGGGGTGCGGCCGGCGCGCGGGGCGCGCGGGGCGCGCGGGAAGGGGGCTGGCAGGGGGTGGGTGGGCGGGGGTGGAGGGTTGCTGGTAGCCTTGCGGGGTCGACCAGGCTGTCACCCCACAGTGACGGCAAGCAAGCGGAGCGCCTGCTCCCACCCGAGTTGCCCACCGAGGTGGCCGGGTCCGGTCAACCGGCGTTGGGGGAATCCTCAGCGGCGGTGGTGCGTTGTATCGCGCGCCTGACCGGTCGAGCGGGCCCCTGGCATCCATGCCGGGGGTTTTCGTTTTGTGTCGGCAGGGGGCCTGACCGTGACCCGCGGTCGGGTGAAAAGAGCAATTGAGGAGGCCACATCAGCGTCGAACCACGCGTCAACGAGCAGATCCGGGCACGTGAGGTCCGGCTCGTCGGCCCCGAGGGTGAGCAGGTGGGCATCGTCCCGCTTGAGCGGGCCCTCCAGTTGGCCGCCGACGTCGATCTGGATCTGGTCGAGGTAGCGCCGATGGCGCGCCCCCCGGTGTGCAAGCTCATGGACTTCGGGAAGTTCAAGTATGAGAGCGCACTGAAGGCGCGTGAAGCCCGGCGCAACCAGCAGCAGACCGTCATCAAGGAGATGAAGCTCCGTCCGAAGATCGACCCGCACGACTACGAGACCAAGAAGGGTCACGTGGTCCGGTTCCTCAAGGCGGGCGACAAGGTCAAGGTGACGATCATGTTCCGGGGTCGCGAGCAGAGCCGACCGGAGCTGGGTTACCGGCTCCTGCGGCGGCTCGAGTCCGAGATCTCGGAGCTGGGGTACGTAGAGGCCGCTCCCAAGCAGGACGGCCGCAACATGATCATGGTTTTGGCTCCGCACCGCGCTACCAAGGCGGCCGCAGTGGCCGCCACGGCGGCCAAGGGTGGCGCTCAACGCGAGCGCGATCCCGAGTCCGGTGCCGAGACGCCGGCCAGCACGGCGGAGCCCGTCGCGGAGTCCGGCGCCTGACAGAAGGCACCGCCGGGCAGCGCAAGCTGCCCGGGCCCGCCGGAGAGACCGGCGAGTAACAGGGGAGAAACGTTCACAATGCCGAAGATGAAGAGCCACACCGGGATGGGCAAGCGGGTCAAGGTGACCGGCAAGGGCAAGCTCGTCAAGCAGCAGGCGGGCATGCGCCACAACCTCGAGGGCAAGCCCTCCACCCGTACCCGCAAGCTGTCCGGCACGGTCGAGGTGGCCAAGGCCGACACCAAGCGAGTCAACAAGTTGCTCGGCCGCTGACGCGCGCCACTTGACACGAAGGAGGAGTTGAGATGGCACGCGTCAAGCGGGCTGTGAACGCCCAGAAGAAGCGCCGCACCATCCTGGAAGAGGCGAGCGGCTACCGCGGTCAGCGCTCGCGGCTTTACCGCAAGGCCAAGGAGCAGGTACTGCACTCGATGCAGTACGCGTACCGTGACCGCCGCGACCGCAAGGGCGACTTCCGGCAGCTGTGGATCACGCGGATCAACGCTGGCGCTCGCGCCAACGGCATGACCTACAACCGGCTCATCCAGGGGCTGCGCCTGGCCGGTGTCGAGGTCGACCGCAAGATCCTTGCCGACCTTGCAGTCAACGACGCGCCGGCGTTCGCCGCGCTCGTCGAGGTTGCTCGCGCCGCTGTGGCGGCGGAGGGGACCGGCGGCGCGCAGGCCGCGTGAGCAGTTCACCTTCACGACCCGGGGACGGTCCGTACACCGCACGGACCCCCCGGGTCGTCGCTGCTCGGAAGCTTCAGCGCCGCGCCGAGCGTGACGAGACCGGCCGCTTCCTGGCCGAGGGCCCACAGGCGGTGCGAGAGGCACTGCGAGCGCGGGCGGTGCGCGAGCTGTTCGCGACGGTGGAGGCGCTGAGCCGGTACGAGGACCTCGCGACCGCCGCCGGTGACCGCGTCTCAGTCGTGACCGAGGAGGGGCTGGCCGCCCTGGCCGAGACGGTGCGCCCGCAGGGGCTGATCGCGGTGTGTGACCACGTGGACGTACCGGTGCCGGATGCCCTCGCGCGGACGCCGCGCCTTGTCGCGGTGCTCGCGGAGATCCGTGATCCGGGTAATGCGGGCACCGTGCTACGTACCGCGGACGCCGCGGGAGCCGGAGCTGTGGTCTTCGCCGGCGACGCCGTCGACCCTTACAACGGCAAGTGCGTGCGGGCGTCCGCCGGCAGTCTGTTCCACGTCGACGTGGTGCGCTCGCCCGACGCCGCGATCCCGGCGCTCAGGGCCAGCGGCCTGCGGATCCTGGCCGCGACCGGCTACGGCGACATCGACCTGGACGACCTCGCAGACGAGGGCGGGCTGGCCGCGCCGACCGCGTGGCTGTTCGGGTCGGAGGCGCACGGGCTGCCCGACGAGCTGATCGAGGCGGCCGACGCCCGGGTGCGGGTACCGCTGCACGGCCGCGCCGAGAGCCTGAACCTGGCCGCGGCGGCGGCCGTCTGCCTGTACGCCTCCGCGCGCGCCCACCGAAAGACGCGCGCCCACTGAAGAGGCGCGCCCACCGAAAACACGCGTGAGCGATGAGTTTCGGCCGCGCCGTTCGTCTGTTCTGGTGACCGTCGCAGGACGGCGCTTGACGCTGTCCGGAACGAGACATCACGGAGGACGCCATGACGATCACGCAGAACGATTCGACCGCCGCGCTGCCCGGCCGCCCGCCCGTCGTCGACCTGGCCACCTGGCAGGCCGCCCGCGACGAGCTCCTGGTCCGGGAGAAGGCGCACACCCGCGAGGGTGACGCCATCGCGGCGGCCCGCCGCCGGCTGCCGATGGTCGAGTTCGACGGGACGGTGGAGGTCGTCGGGCCCGACGGTCCGGTGCCGTTCCTGGACCTGTTCCAGGGCCGGGACGAGCTCGTGGTCTACAAGCACATGTGGCACGACGGCGCGCCACACCAGGGGCAGTGCGAGGGCTGCACGTACTCGGCCTGGCACCTCAGGGACGCCGTCTACCTCAACGCCCGCGGCGTCTCCTTCGCCATCGTGACCACGGGCCGGTGGGACGAGGTGGCCGCCTTCGTCGAGTTCATGGGCTACACCCAGCCGTGGTACTCGGTGCGCGACGTGGAGGAGCCGGTCGGCGGCGAAATGGGTGTTCTCGCCTGTTTCCTGCGTGACGGCGACCGTACCTTCCTCACCTACTCCACGACGGGCCGCGGTACGGAGGCGTACAGCGGGTCCTTCGCCCTGCTCGACATGACGCCCTACGGCCGCCGCGAGGCGTGGCAGGAGAACCCCGAGGGCTGGCCCGAGGGGCACCACGCGTGCTGGCACTGGCGCTCGGACGCGGAGGGGAACGCCGGCTGGAGCGAGAGCACCCGGCCGGTGCCGCAATGGACCCGCCCCGGCGCGACCCCCGTGGAGACCCTCGGCCGGCACGGCACCCATCACTGACGATCACAGGCGGGGGCGGGGGGCGGAAAACGCACGCCGTAGACTCTCAAGGCTGTGACGTACCGCAACGATCCGTACGACCCGAAGCAGGTCGCGCTGCTCGATCCCGAGGCGCTGGATGACGCCGTCGCGCAGGCGGAAAAGGCGTTCGGTGCCGCGGCCGACCCCGACGAGCTGACCTCGGTCAAGCACCTGCACCTGGGCGACCGGGCGCCGGTCTCGCTGGCCCGCCGCGAGATCGGCGCGTTGCCACCGGCCGCCAAGGCCGACGCCGGCAAGCGGGTCAACCAGGCGCGCGCCGCGATCCAGTCGTCGTTCGACACCCGCCTCGTGGAGCTGGAGAAACAGCAGGCACAGCGCATCCTGGCCGAGGAGCGGGTCGACGTCACCCTGCCGTGGAGCCGCCGCCCGCGCGGCGCCCGGCACCCGCTGACCACCCTGATGGAGCGCGTCGGCGACCTGTTCGTCGGCATGGGGTACGAGATCGCCGAAGGCCCCGAGGTCGAGCTGGAGTGGGCGAACTTCGACGCACTCAACATCCCGCCGGACCACCCGGCGCGCGGGCTGATGGACACGTTCCACGTCGACAAGCCCGGCCTGGTGCTGCGCACGCACACCTCGCCGGTGCAGGCGCGCACGATGCTGACCCGCCAGCCGCCGATCTACGTCGTAGTGCCGGGCCGGGTGTACCGCACCGACGAGCTGGACGCGACGCACACGCCCGTCTTCCACCAGGTCGAGGGCCTGGTGGTCGACGAGGGCATCACGATGGCGCACCTGCGCGGCACGCTCGACCACTTCGCGCGGGCCATGTTCGGGCCCGAGGCGCGCACCCGCTGGCGGCCGCACTACTTCCCGTTCACCGAGCCGTCGGCCGAGTTCGACGTGTGGTTCCCGGCGCACCGCGACGGTCCACAGTGGGTGGAGTGGGGCGGCTGCGGCATGGTCAACCCGCGCGTACTGCGGGCCTGCGGCATCGACCCCGACCGGTACTCGGGCTTCGCGTTCGGGATGGGCATCGAACGTACGCTGATGGTCCGCCACGGGGTGGGCGACATGCGCGAGCTCGTTGAAGGCGACGCCCGGTTCAGCCGCGCGTTCGGTATGGAGGTCTGAGGGATGCGGGTCGGACTGTCCTGGCTGCGCGAGTACGTCGAGCTGCCCGCCGGCGTCACCGGCGCTGAGGTGGAGGCCGCGCTCGTGGGGCTCGGCATCGAGGTCGACGGGGTGGTCGACCAGCGCGAGACGATCAAGGGTGACCTGGTCGTCGGCCGGGTGCTGGAGATCGAGGAGCTGACCGGGTTCAAGAAGCCGATCCGGTTCTGCCGGCTCGACATCGGCCGCGCCGAGCCGCAGGAGGTCATCTGCGGCGCCACCAACTTCGCGGTGGGTGACCTGGTGCCGGTGATCCTTCCGGGCGGCGTCCTGCCCGGCGGGTTCGAGGTCGGCTCCCGCAAGACGTACGGGCGGATCTCCAACGGCATGATCTGCTCGGCCCGCGAGCTGGGCATCAGCGACGAGCACGCCGGCATCATCGTGTTCCCGGCCGACATCTCCGCCAAGCCGGGCGACGACGCGCGGCCGGTGGTCGGGCTCGACGACGTGCTGTTCGAGCTGGAGATCACTCCCGACCGCGGGTACGGGATGTCGGTGCGCGGCATCGGTCGCGAGCTGTCGCACGCGTTCGGCGTGCCGTTCCGCGACCTGGGCGCGGTCGACGCGCCCGGCGCCACCGAAACCCCCGCCTACCAGGTGATCGTCGAAGACACCGTAGGCTGCGACAGGTTCGCGGCGCGGGCGGTGCGCGGCATCGACCCGCACGCGCCGTCGCCCGGGTGGATGACCCGGCGCCTGACGGCGGCCGGCATCCGCACGCTCGGCCTCGCCGTCGACATCACCAACTACCTGATGCTCGAGTACGGCCAGCCGATGCACGCCTTCGACCTGGCCAAGCTGCGCGGCCCGTTGCTGGTCCGGCGCGCACACCAGGGCGAGAAGCTGACCACATTGGACGGTGTCGCGCGGGTGCTCGACGCCGAAGACATGGTCATCTGCGACACCGGGTTTGATGAGGCCGTCGCAAGCTCCGGCGTTGGCGTACCCATCTCGCTCGCGGCCGTCATGGGCGGTGAGACCAGCGAGGTCGCGCCGGACACCGTCGACGTGCTCTTCGAGGCCGCGCACTGGGACCCGGTCATGGTCGGGCGCACGGCCCGCCGCCACAAGCTGTTCAGCGAGGCGGCCAAGCGCTGGGAGCGCGGGGTAGACCCCGCGCTGCCGCTGGTCGCCCTCGATCGGGCAGTGCGGCTCCTCATCGAGTACGCCGGCGGCGCGACCGACGGCGCGGTGCTCGACCTCGACCACGTCCAGCCGCCCACGCCGGTGACCCTCGACCCGGGCCTGCCGGCGCGCCACATCGGCGTGCCCTACACCACCGAGCGGGTGATTGAGACGCTCACCGAGGTCGGCTGCACCGTGGCGGCCAGCGGTGATGTGCTGACGGTCACGCCGCCGACCTGGCGCCCCGACCTCACCGACCCGGCTGACCTGGTCGAAGAGGTGGCGCGGCTGGACGGGTACGACAAGGTGCCCAGCGTGCTGCCGATCGCGCCGCCCGGCAACGGCCTGACAGCGCAGCAGCGCCGCCGCCGCTCGGTCGCCCGGGCGCTCGCCGAAAACGGGTACGTCGAGGTGCTGTCGTACCCGTTCGTGGGCCCGGCCGCGCTGGAGGCGCTGGGGATCGACGAGCCGGCCGTGCGCCTGGCGAACCCGATCTCCGACGAGGAGCCGCTGCTGCGTACCTCGCTGCTGCCCCCGCTGCTCGCCACGCTGCGGCGCAACCTGGGGCGCGGGCTGCGCGACGTCGCCCTGTACGAGATGGGGCTGATCTTCAAGCCGCGACCGGGCGCGGGCGCGCCGCCGGAGATGGGCGTCGAGCGGCGCCCGACCGACGAGCAGCTCGCCGCCGCCGACGCGGTCGTTCCCGAGCAGCCCTGGCACGTGGCCGTGGTGTTGGCCGGTGAGGCCGAAGCGGCCGGTTGGTGGGGCGAGGGGCGCCCGGCGGGCTGGGCGGACGCGGTCGAGGCCGCCCGCATCGCCCTGGACGCCGCGGGAGTACCGGCCGGCCGGGTTCAGATCCGCAACGCCGAGCACGCGCCGTGGCACCCGGGCCGGTGCGCCGAGATCGCGGTCGACGGCGTGGTCGTGGGCCACGCCGGTGAGCTGCACCCGGCCGCCGTCGCCGGGCTGGAGCTGCCGCGGCGTACCTCGGCCATGGAGCTCGACCTCGGCGCGCTACCGGTGGCCGACGTGACGCCCGGCCCGCGGATCTCCACATTCCCGCCCGCGTTGATCGACGTGGCGCTGGTGGTCGACGCGGGCGTTGCCGCCGCCGAGGTGGAGCGCGCGCTGGTAGCCGGTGCCGGGGAGCTGCTGGAGGCGGTGCGCCTGTTCGACGTGTACACGTCGGAGCAACTCGGTGCGGACCGCAAGTCTTTGGCGTACAAGTTGACGTTCCGCGCGCCGGACCGGACCCTGACCGCCCAGGAGGCCGTCGCCGCGCGCGACGCCGCGGTGGCGGAGGCGTCCACAAGGGTCGGCGCCGTACTACGGGGAGCATGATGCGTTCTTCCACGGACATTGGGTTCTCGACTGACGTCTGCATCGTCGGCGGCTGTGGCCGGGTGGGCCTGCCGCTGGGCATCGCGCTCGCCTCGCGTGGCCTGCGCGTGACGCTGTACGACATCAACGCCGCCGCGGTGGAGACCGTCAACGCTGGCACGTTGCCGTTCGACGAGGCCGGCGCCGCGAGCGTGCTCGCCGAGGCGGTGGCCGCCGGCCGCCTGCGCGCCTCGACCGACCCCGCGAGCGTGGCGTCGGCCGAGCACCTGGTCGTCGTCGTGGGCACCCCGGTCGACGAGCACCTCAACCCCGACCTCGGCGCCGTGCCGCGCGCGCTCGACCGGTGCGCCGAGCACCTGCGCGACGGCCAGCTCGTCGTGCTGCGGTCCACTGTGTACCCGGGTGTGACGGCGCTGACCGAGAAGCTCCTGTCGAGCAAGGGCTTGGCGGTCGACGTGGCGTTCTGCCCGGAGCGGATCGCCGAGGGCAAGGCCATGACGGAGCTGTTCGAGCTGCCGCAGATCGTGGCCGCCCGTACCCCGCAGGCGCTGCAGCGCGCCGAAAAACTCTTCCGCAACCTGACGGATCAGATCGTGCCGTTGGAGCCGGAGGAGGCGGAGCTGGCGAAGCTGTTCACGAACACGTGGCGGTACATCAAGTTCGCGACGGCGAATCAGTTCTGGATGATGGCGAACGATTTCGGTCTGGATTTCGCGCGGATCCGGCATGCGATCACGTTCGATTACCCGCGGGCGGCGGATCTGCCGATGCCGGGGTTCGCGGCGGGGCCGTGTTTGTTCAAGGACACGATGCAGTTGGCGGCGTTCAACCGGAACAACTTCGTGTTGGGGCACTCGGCGATGCTCATCAACGAGGGTCTGCCGCTGTATCTGGTGTCGCGGCTCGAGTCGCGCTTCGACCTGTCTTCGATGAGCGTCGGCATCCTGGGGATGGCGTTCAAGGGTGGCAGCGACGATCCTCGTGAGTCGTTGGCGTACAAGCTGCGCAAGATTCTCCTGCTGAAGGCGCGAGAAACGCTGTGCACTGACCCGTACATCTCGGACGAGCGCTTCACCCCGCTCGACGAGGTGCTGGAGCGCGCCGACCTGCTGGTGATCGCCAGCCCGCATCCCGAGTACCGCGACTTGACCACCGACAAGCCGCTGGTCGACATGTGGGGTCTGACCGGGCAGGGGGTGCTTGTGTGATGGTTGTTCCGCGGGTGACCGTGGTGATCCCGGTCTACAACGAGGGCGAGGCGATCGTGCGTTGCCTCGACCGGATCGGGCGCGAGGTGCTGCTGCCCGCCGAGATCCTCGTCGTGCACGACATGCCCGAAGACACCACCGTCCCGTACGCCCAAGAGGTCGCACGCACCGACCCGCGCGTGCGCACGGTGCTCAACACGTACGGGCGGGGTCCCGCCAACGCCATCCGGTTCGGCATCGACCAGGCACGGGCTCCGGTCGCGGTCGTCACGATGGCCGACGGCTCCGACGACCCGCGCCAGATCGACGAACTGGCCCGCCTGGTCGACCGCGGCGTCGCGGTGGCCGCCGCGTCCCGGTACATGCCGGGTGGGCAGCAGGTCGGCGGGCCACGGTTCAAGCGCATGCTGTCTCGCTGGGCGGGGCGCACCCTGCACTGGTTCGCCCGGGTCGGCACCCGCGACGCGACGAACAGCTTCAAGGCGTACGACACGTCGTTCGTGCGGCAGGTCGGGATCGAGTCGCGCACCGGGTTCGAGATCGGCCTGGAGCTGAGCGCCAAGGCCAACCGGCTGCGGCTGCCCGTCGCCGAGATCCCCACCATCTGGCTGGATCGGCAGCTCGGCGAGTCCCGCTTCGACGTGGGCCGGTTTCTGCCTTCATATCTGCGTTGGTACTTTTTCGCGTTTGGTCGCAGGCTGACTGTTTCGCAGGTCGCGGCAGACCCTGTCGTGGACTCGGTTGAGAAGGAGAGCAAGGTAAGTGGCTAAGGTCCTGGTTACCGGTTCGGCCGGGTTTATCGGCGGGTACGTGGTCGAGGAGTTGTTGGGCCGTGGCCATGAGGTGGTCGGGCTGGACAACTTTTCGAAGTATGGTCCGGTGTCGCACAGTTACGACAGTCACCCGGCTTACCACTTCGTGGAGGGTGACGCGCGGGACGTGTCGTTGCTGACCGAGTTGCTCTCGGATTGTGATCACTTCATCGCGGGTGCGGCGATGATCGGTGGGATCTCGTATTTCCACGCGTACGCGTATGACTTGTTGGCGACGAATGAGCGGATCATGGCGGCGTCGTGTGATGCGGCGATCGCGGCGCATCGGGATGGCCGGTTGCAGAAGGTGACGTACATGTCGTCGTCGATGGTGTTCGAGTCGACGGAGCATTGGCCGTCGAAGGAGGGTGACGAGCGTAAGGTTCCGCCGCCGTTGTCGTCG